>NZ_JPQU01000021.1 GCF_000737245.1 Pseudomonas syringae
CAAATCGCCTCGCTGCAGATGGTGCCGACCGCGTTGGTGCAAATCGCCTCGCTGCAGATGGTGCCGACCGCGTTGGTGCAAATCGCCTCGCTGCAGATGGTGCCGACCGCGTTGGAGCAAATCGTCTGAGCTGATACTTGTTCTGCTTCACTACACCAGCCCGGCTTTTGCCGGGCTTAGTTTTTTCTGGAATTAGCACTTACCCAAAAGTGTCTAGCCTGATAGCGCGACAAAAAACCGTTACCCAAAGATCGTCAATTTTTATTTTCCAATAAAAACAAATAGTTAAAGACCTATTTCCAGCCACGCTAAAAAACTGACGAATGAATTTGACAGCCCTCCAATCTAGCGCTGATATAGCAGTGGCAACTTAATACCTCCTTCAAGCTATGAGGCCCCGTTGAATGACTCTGGCGAGTATTCGGCAGGCGGTAGCTATTCCTTGTGTTTCCGGACACTTGCTTCACTCACGATGTTTCGCAGTTTGAGTTTTGCCGGTTTGAGTGTCGGATCCATTTTCCGAGAGGATTAATATGGATTTTTTTCCTGGCTTTTTGTCGGTGGTGCTTCTGGTGCGCAATCAGGCAGACACCCTCGAACAGACTCTCCGCGAAGCCACTGCCGTGGTCACGTCTCTGGTTAGGGACTACGAGCTGATCCTAGTGGATAACGCATCCGACGATGACAGTATTTCGGTATTGAAACGCCTGAGCAGTGAGGAAGGACTGGCCAATCTTCAGGTATATGCGCTCACCAAAGAAGTCGATGCGGATACCGCTTCATGGGTCGGACTTGAGAACGCGCTGGGTGACTTTGTCGTGGTTATCGATCCGCTCACCGACGACCTCAACTTCATTCCGCAAATGCTCAACCGTGCCATCAAGGGTTCTGATGTGGTGTTTGCCAACAACGCCAAGAAACCTGCGCAGAGCTTGGCCTATCGCAGTGCGTTTTCGGTATTCCACTGGTTGTACAACCGCTTCAACGGCATCAACCTCGCCAATGAAGCGCCGCAATACCGGATGCTCGGCAAGCGGGTCATCAACTTTATTCTGCAACACCCCCATCCCTCGATGTCTTATCGACACTTGCCAGCCACCGGCGGCTTTACCCGCGCTTATCTGCAATACAGCACCCCCCCCAAGGCATCGCGACCCAAGCAATTGGGCGACAGTATCGACCGGGGCGTGCGCTTGCTGGTCTCCACGACCCGGGCGCCGATGCGTTTGGTGACTGCGCTGTCGCTATTCGGCGCAGTTGGCAACCTGCTGTTTTGCGCCTACGTAGTGGCCATCGCAATCTTCAAGACTGAAGTCGCGCCCGGCTGGATCAGCGTCTCGCTGCTGCAATCAGGTATGTTTTTCCTGATCTCGCTGGTGTTGCTGGTGTTGGGTGAATACATCCTGAACATGGCCACGCTCTCCAATGAGGGGCCGGCTTATCACGTGGGTCAGGAGTTCACCAGCGCCCGCATGACCCGCCGGGAAAAGCTCAACATCGTGGACAGCGCCATGCGTCCTGACGTGGTGGTAACCCTTAGCGATAAACGGTCCTGATCATGGCTGGCGAAGAAGCCCCCGTGGACGCCGTCATCATCGGGGCAGGCTTTTACGGCTCGGCCATTGCCATCTACCTGGCCCGGGAAAGAGGCCTGCAAAAAATTGTCCTGATCGAACGCGAGTCGGCGCTCATGCAGCGCGCGTCGTTCAACAATCAAGCCCGAGTGCATAACGGCTACCACTATCCGCGCAGTTTCACGACGGCTTATCGCAGCCGAATCAACCTGCCGCGTTTCATTGGTGATTGGCCGGAGATCATCAAACAAGACTTCACCAAGCTCTACGCCATTGCCCGGCGCAATTCGAAGGTCACAGCCAAACAGTTCGAACGTTTCTGCCGGGACATCGAAGCGCCGATTCAGCGCGCCGAACCAACCCTGCGCAAATTATTCGAACCGCACTTGATCGAAGAGGTATTCCTGGTCCAGGAGTTCGCCTTCGACAGCGAGAAACTGGCGAACTGGGCCAAACGCTCGCTCGCCGAGTGCGGCGTGCAGATCCGCTATCAGAGCGAAGTCACCGGCCTATCCAGAAATGCTACCGGCACCTTGGAGGTCGCAACCCGCCAGGCTGATGGTGTGGAGCAGCAGCTCACCTGCCGTTATGTCATCAACTGCACCTACAGCGGGCTGAATCAGTTCGCGGGGGATTTCAGCGGAACCAGCGCCGAGCTCAAACAAGAAATCACCGAGATGCCGCTGCTCAAGCTTCCTCCGGAGCTGGATGAACTGGGCATCACGGTGATGGACGGACCGTTTTTTTCCATCATGCCGTTTCCGGCCCGCGGCCTGCACACCCTCTCCCACGTGCGCTACACACCGCATCTGCACTGGCCTGACCAACACGGGATCAACCCCTACGAAAAGCTTGCGCAGTATCACCAGGAGACCCGGGTGGATCACATGCTTCGCGACGTAGAGCGCTACATCCCGGCGATCCGCAAGGCTGAATACGTCGAGTCGCTGTTCGAGGTCAAAACCGTTCTGCAGATGAGCGAGGGCAACGACTCACGGCCCATTTTTTTTGAAAGGCATTCAACGCTGCCGGGCACCTATTCGGTACTGGGCGGCAAGATCGACAACATCTACGACGTGCTGGAGAAGCTCGATGCAGAGCCATTTACCCGACTTGATTAAGCAGGAGCTTTCATGACCCATGCACTGATCGGCTACTCCGGATTTGTGGGCAGCACCCTGCTCGCCCAGCGACCTTTCCAGCACCTGTATCGCTCCAGCAACCTGGGAGAAATCCAGGGCGGCACCTTTGACCGGGTCATCTGCGCGGCAGCTCCGGCGCAGAAATGGTTGGCCAACCAGGACCCACTGGCGGACCTGCGCAATATCGAAGTCCTCATCGAGCATTTGCAACGGCTGACCTGTAAACAGTTCGTGCTGATCAGCACGGTCGACGTCTTCAAGAACCCTCAAGGTGTAGACGAAGACAGCGAGGTCGATGAGGCCGGACTGCATGCGTACGGCCTGCATCGGCGCTGGCTTGAGCGATTCGTGGAGGCGCAATTCCCCGAGTCCTTGATCGTCCGTTTGCCGGGTCTGGTAGGGCCTGGCCTGCGTAAAAATGTGATTTTCGATCTTCGTAACGGCAACCAGTTGCAGGCCATTGATAGCCGCGCGATCTTTCAGTTTTATCCGATGGTCAACCTTAGCACCGACATCCAGACTGCTCTGGATGCGGGCCTGCCGCTGGTGCATCTGACAGCGGAACCGATCAGTGTCGCTGACGTTTCGCACAGAGGCTTTGGCCAGCCGTTCGACAACGTGCTGCCCGGCACACCCGCGCGCTACGACCTGCAGACCCGGTATGCCGAGCTGTTCGGCGCGCAGGGGCGTTATCAGTATCAGGCTCGGGAAACCCTGATGGCGATCCGTGCCTACGCGCAATCCGAACCGCTGACCATCAAGGACGAAGGAGCAGGTGCATGAGGCTGGCCATTTCCAACATCGCCTGGGACGTGGCGTATGACGAGCAGGTCGCGGCCCTTCTTGAGCGCAATTCGATTGATGCCATCGACCTCGCTCCCGGCAAATACTTCCCTGACCCGCTCAACACCAGCACCCAGGACATCGTGCGGGTCAAGCGCTGGTGGGCGGAGCGAGGCATAGAGATCACCGGCATGCAGGCGCTGTTGTTCGGCACCCATGGGCTGAACATGTTCGGCCCGCTGGAAAGCCAGCAGGCCATGCTGCAACACCTGGCAGCGGTTTGCCGGATAGGCGCGGGCCTGGGCGCGACCCGACTGGTGTTTGGCTCACCGAAGAACCGCGATCGCAGCGGTTTGAATGACCAGCAGACTGCTTATCAGGCCACGCAATTTTTTCGACAGCTGGGGGACATCGCGCTGCAAGCCGGAGTGACGATCTGCCTGGAGCCCAACCCGGCCTGCTACGGCGCCAACTTCATGACCGACAGCGGGGAAACTGCACGGGTCGTGCGGCTGGCGTCCCATCCTGCGATCCGAATGCAGCTCGATACCGGCGCGCTGACCATCAATGCTGAAGACCCTCACGCACTGCTCAAAGCCCGGTCAGACCTGATCGGCCATGTGCACATCAGTGAGCCGCAACTGGTGCCACTGGGCGACGGTGCGACCGAGCACGCCAATATGGGTCAGGCCATTGAGCAATATCTGCCCAATCACGTGGCGTCCATCGAGATGCTTGCGCCGCCAAACGAAGCGCCCATGGTGGCCATCGAGCGGGCCTTGCGCGTTGCATCCTGGCATTACCGAAAACCGCGCCGGAGTCGTGAACAATGAAGTGGCTCATCCTGCTGATCGGCATTCTTTCCAACGCGTCGGCCAGTGTGCTGGTGAAGATGGCGATGATGCCGCCGCGTCAATTTCCGTCCTTCAAGGACCCCGCCAGCGCCTTGAGTAACTGGCCGTTCTGGCTCGGATTGAGCCTGTATGGCGCGGCATTCCTGCTGTACGCAGCCGCCCTCGCCAAATTGCCACTGAACGTCGCTCACCCAGTACTCACGGCCGGGGCGATTGCTGCCGTGGCCTTGTCCTCGGCAATGATTTTTCGTGAGCCGTTCTACTGGACCACCATTGCCGGGATCGTGTTGGTCATGGTCGGCGTGGCGTTGATTACGGTGCATGTGGCGTGAGTATGGAAGACGAATTCGGTGAATCTGTGGGAGCGGTGCTTGCCCGCGATAAGGGCGACGCGATCTAAAGTGAATCGAGTCCAGCCTTATCGCGGGCAAGCACCGCTCCCACATTGAGATCGCATTTTCCCCGTTGAAGCTGATGAACTGTTTAACGAGAGGCCCCCATGACAGCTGCTGACACTCCCCCAGCCCAGCGTGCCAGCTGGCAAGTACCGGCTTTTGACACTTTGTTCTGGCTGCAGCGCCAGCATCGCTGGTGCGTGGTGATCCCGGTGATCAACGAGGGCGCGCGGATCAAAAGCCTGCTGACCCGCATGGCCACGCTGAAGATTGCCGATATCGCCGACATCATCATCATCGACGGTGGCAGCACGGACGGTTCACTGGAGCCTGCAGCCCTGCAAACCCTGGGGGTACGCGGGCTGCTGCTCAAGACCGGCGCGGGCAAACTGAGCGCGCAACTGCGCTGCGCCTACGCCTTCGCACTGGATCAGGGTTATGAAGGCATCGTCACCATCGACGGCAACGACAAGGACGACCCGCAAGCCATCGGGCGCTTCATCCAGGCGCTGGAGCAAGGCGTCGACTTCGTCCAGGCCTCGCGCTTCGTCGCCGGCGGCAAAGCCGAGAACACGCCAAAATCCCGTGATCTGGCCATCCGTCTGATCCATGCGCCGCTGCTGAGCCTGGCGTCCGGTTTCAAGTGGACCGACACCACCCAGGGCTTTCGCGCCTACAGCCGCAAGTTATTGATAGACCCACGGCTGGCGATCTTTCGCGATGTGTTCAGCACCTACGAACTGCTCGCCTATCTGTCCTATCGCGCCCCGCGGCTGGGCTATCGCTGCGTCGAGCTGCCCACCGAACGGCGTTACCCCAAAGGCGAAGTGCCCACCAAGATCAGCAGCGTCAAAGGCAACCTGTCGATCATGCAGGTGCTGTTCAAATCCTGCCTGGGTCAATACAACCCCTGATCCACCGCTGCAACACTGTCTACGGGAAAACCCAAAATGCCTTACCTGAGCCTGCTGCGCCGAGACTGGAAGGCTGTCGGTTTACTGTTGCTGGTCTGCACCTTTTTTATTCTGATTCCTAACCTGAAGGGCAGTACGGTCCTGACAGACCCCTTTCACGAGGGTGAATACTTTGCGATAGCGGTCAATTATTTCTCCCTCAAACCCCAGTCGTTCCAACCCCTGAGCATCCATGGCGCGCTGGACTTCATTCCAGCCCTGATTGCCCGGCATTGGTGGGGCGATGATCGTTATTTCCTGCCGACGGCGGCGATCTATGCCGCACTCAATATCGCCGCCGCTGCACTGCTGCTGTTGATCACCCATACACTGTGCAAAACCCGCCCGTACCAATGGATTCTGCTATTGGGCATGGCCGTGGCCGCGCCGTTTTTCGTGGGCTATCGCGACCTTCTGTTACTGGCCTCGCTCTACTGCTTTCTGGTCTTGAGTGACAAGCCCAGAAACACCGGCCATATCGGCTTGCTGGTCGTGCTCGGCGCCCTGATCGGCTTTGGTATGTTCTGGTCGTTTGATCGCGGCATCGCCACTGTCGTATGCGTTGGTCCGGCAATGCTGTTGATGGCCTGGTACAACCGGATCAACCTGGTGGCTGCGGCTGCTTTTGGCGTGACCGTACTGGTGCTCGGGTTGTTTTTCCAAGGTTTCTCCATCAGTGGCTATCTGGAAAACCTCAGCGTGCTGCTGCAGACATCCGGGCAATGGAGCTACGGGTGGAGGCTGGACACTGCGATCCTGACGGCATTCGTCGTGCTGATTAATCTGTGGGCAATCATTCTCGCGATCCGTGCGTACTTGCTTTCAAGCATTGGGGGTCAGGATCTGGCACGCACCCTGGCGCTGCTTCTACTCTCGGCCATCATGTTGAAAATCGGCGTTAACCGTGCCGATGTCGAACACGTCTTTTACGGACTGTGGGCACCCTTGCTCCTAACCCTGAGCCTGGCCCGCTCCACTTTCACGATCAGCAGATTGATCCTGCTTGCGCCGCTGATCATCACGATCGGGGCGGCGCTGTCGTTCAAGTTTCATCACGTCGGTTTTTTCCTGATCGCCTGCCTCCTGGTTTACATCTGCGTCCCCCACCGCGAGTTGGGCGATTTCCGTCCGAGCCATCTGCTGCCCGTGACACTCATCGGGGTCTGCGCATTGGCGGTTCTCTACAGCGGGCTCAAGCATTTTCGCGAGGGTCAGTATCAGTGGGTGACGCACCTGATTTCACCGCCCGGCAACACCGAGGCGGTTACCCAAGGCGTGAAATGGGCGTCGCAACGGCTGCTGCAAAGTCAGGCCAGCTGCGTGTTCGACCTGTCCAACAACGGTGTGATCAACGGCCTGCTGAGTCTGCCGAGCTGCACGCGCTTCACCTACCCGGTCTACGCCGCTGCGCAACACGAAGCAGAACTGATCAGCGCCCTCACCAACACCGCCCCGTCGGCCATCGTCTACTCCTCGACATTCCCTTCATACAGCATCGACGGCAAAACCATGCGTGAGCGTTTCAAGGCGCTGGATAGCTACCTGACGGCTCGTTATCCGCGGGAAGAGTGTGCTAATGGGTATTGTGTGCGGTATTTGGGGGCTGGGGGGTGATTTAGGGCGGATTCCGGGATGAGACGCGAGCCTGGCTTTTGCCGGGCTTTTTTTCGCCTGTTGCCCAGCGCATCACTACTTGCCGGGCAAGTGTGGCGTTCAAGGCTGAGGCAGTTCTGCGGCCCCACCTCGCAGCAGTGGGTGATAAATCGCACGTAGACCCATCACGGCGCAGATTCCGGTCAGGCCACTGAGCAGCAGCACTTTCATCTGCCAGGGGGCATCGGCACAGGCAAACATGAGCAGCGCCACAAGCAGCCCGATGATCAGCACCCAGGCAGAACGGAAAAGTCGGGCATCGGTCTGGATCAGCATCACCAGCATGGCGGCGGCATCTATCACAACCCGCAGCGTCCAGACCCACGCGACGCCTTCGATGCCAAATCGGCTGACGGCAACGTACACACAGGGCACGAATACTAACATTTCGACCATGTGCAGCCGGGCTATCGAGCGCGCTTTACCATAGCCCAGCAGATAGGTCTGATAGAGCTGCGCGAGACAGTTCACCAATACTCCGATCGATAGAATCATCAAGGGCAGAGAGGCACTGTTCGCGAACTGCAGAGAAATCCATTGCTCAAGGATTTGTGGAGCAAACAGTATCAGTGCCGTAATCACCGGGGCTACGGCGGCCAGTGTCATGACACTGGTGATGACCAGAAGCTGATTGTTGACGCTATTGAACGATTTGCCTCTGGCCATGTAAGGGAACAGCACGCCCCCCAGCGCTGAAGGGACGATGAACAAGCGAGTCACGAACTCGTAAGGCGTGGTGTAAAACGCGAGAAAAGGCGCATGAGGGCTGTAGGCAAGCACAAAGCGATCAGCGTAAAGCATGACCGCGCTGGTCAGATTCGAAACGGTTATCCAGCCCCCAAAATTGAGCAAATGTTTGATTTCTATGAGACGCCGGGCACGACTCGTAGGGCGGGTAGGCAAAGGCTGATGTACCACAAACGCGGACCTGCTGGCCCATGCCATGGTCAGACAACCCAGGATACGTGCCAGCAGCATGATGGCAATGATGAAGTCGAGCCTGGGTGCAAACTGCAGGGTCAGAACCGGCACAAGAAACGTCACCAATCCAAAGCCAAGCCTGACAAGTGCAACGACATAGAAACGCCTCAGCCCCTCCAGCACACCACGGTAGCCGCCGCTGGCGATTACGAACGGGATGTTTGCAGCGACCAGCAGCGCGCTGTTGAAGAACTCCCGCTCCCCGATCGCAAAACGTGAGTAGTCGAAAAACCTCAGCACCAGCAGAGCCAGCACACCCATGATCAGGCCGAGAAGCCCAAGCAGCAGCAGGCCGGCGCGCACCACCGGCCCAAGACGTCGAGGCTGCCCATGAAGCTGGGCAACGCGCTTGGTCAGGGCTCGCGATACGCCGAGATCAAAGAGGCTGGCATAACCGATCACCGCCCAGACCAGCGTCAATACCCCGAAGCGCTCCAGCCCGAGCCCAGCGATTATTCCGGGGACCGTAACTACACCCACAAGCAGCGGGACAACCAGAGAAAGCAGACTCAAAAAACCGTTGCGGACAAGCATCAGGCGACAGACCGGCTGCGAATAAACCCCCACGGCAACACCGCGAAGCAGGCCAGTAGCATAGCAATTGCAAACGCCGCAAAGCCCGCCACCGGAAACGTCAGCCGCTCAAGATGGCGATAGATCGCAGCGAATTCCATCAGGCAGCTCCAGTCGGCCGAGTGGTAAATACGGCCGGTCGCAGTCTTGAAGGTGCAGCCAGCGAAGAGTGAAAGCTGCAGCCAGGTGACCCCGGCAAACAAACAAAATGAATAACCCAGCCAAATGCGCCATGCCAATGCTGCGCTAGAGAAGCTGGACCTGAGTTCATTTGCTCCCAAAGCAAAAAGCAGGCTCAGCGGAGGCATGAGGATATGCAGGTACCAGCCAGGCGTACCCGAGCCGACTTTGTCATCGGCAATCCTGACCAGCAGGTAATACACAAGGCTGGCGAACATCACGCTGGTCACCCAGATTGCCAGGACTGATAACGGTTCGCGCAAACGAACTCTGCAGAAGGAAGCCAGCGTCAGAACAGTAGTCATGAGCAGCAGAGGCAGAACGAGGATGACCGGCGGATAGGCGCTGGATGCGGTCCCGCCCCATATGAAAGTCAGGCCGATATTCAACAGGCCTTTAAGTAGCTGCTGCGGGTGTTTAAACCCTGCGAGCCAGACCCAGGACGCAAAGTCATCGCTATGGGTTAATTCCACCAGCCCGGTCAAACTGCCTCGGTCAGCAACGTTGGCCAGATAACCTCGGCTGGCAATCGTCAGAAACAGGCCCGTGACGATAAGCGTGCCAAACCAGGTCCTGGCGCGCTCACGAGCATCATCCGTGGCAGTACCGATCCACAGCAGCCAACCCACCATCACCAAGGTAATTGGCAGGAAAGTCACTTTGGTCAACCCGCCGAGGCCCAGCAGCACACCCAGCCCCACATACCACCACCACGACAAGGGGCTCATCGCTCGCTTGGCCGCCCACGCCCACACCATCCCAAAAAAGAGCATGACCAGCGCGTCATTACCAAGGCGTGCGAACTCAGGCAGCAGCCCAGGAAACAGAAGTACCCAGAACGACACCACCTGGCAATAATCACCAGTGATCCGTGGATAAAGAACCCGTATCGCCTCAGCCGTAGCTGCCACGCCTATTGCCAATCCGGCAAAGGCTACCGACCACGAAATCAGACGCAGCCAGAACAGTTGCGCAGCCCAGGACTGGTCAGCTGTGGCTGTGATTAGCGGCGCTATCAACCGGTAATACAACGGCGGGTGCTGAGCCTGCCAATTCGGTATTTCCCCTGCAGTGAATACCCGCGCGTGTGCAGGCGAATCGTGAGCAGAGTTTGCCCGGGAAAGAGGATCTGAAAACCACTGGCGATAGGTAAAACCGCCGTTTTCATCGAATGGCGGCGCAGTCAGATAGGGCATTGGCGCAGTGGTTTTGTAGTGCTCAATGTCCATCGATAGCTTGCCCGACTCGAAAGATGGGACCTTGGCCGTATCAGCTATTTGCTGAGCATAAGAGTAATGAGCGAGTTCGTCGTAGCCTTCCCAGGGTGGGCTCAGCGCAATGAATGAAATGCCTAATAAGTAGACCGCCAAGGAAATCACCCAGGTGAAACACCGCCCGCTTCTCAAGGACAGACACTCGACGTTGAACGGCCTATGACTGCCGCTAGGCGTGCAACGGGAAGGCTGAGTTTCCGGTAGCGAATCGCTGTAATGTCCAGAGCCGTTCGAACTCCAAAAGGAGCTATCGATTTGATTTTGATGCGTATCTGATCATCCCGAGGAAAGACCGGGAATCTCACCCTGTGCTCGTTTGGATTCAAGGTAAGTGGAACACCCAGGAAGTCATCGATCAACGCTATGTGCCGATTGCTACTTCCTATCAGCGGGATTGACCCCTGCCAGCCGGAAATGGAGTAGTCGAACTCAACGACGTAAGCAGTAGTCTCACACCCGGCATCGCTTGCGCGTGATGTCTCTACCGGTATGACGATATCTTGCTCTGCAGTGTCTGCGTTACGTGGCCAACTCATCCAGTCAGTGACTGTCGAATAATGCTCGCCCTTCCTCCAGAACGACTCAAATTTGGAGTGAGCTGCGAAGTCGTAAGAGGAGGCAATATATTCAAAGACTGGCCACCGAGAACGTACCAGCCAATTATCGTACCAGATGAAATTATTGACATAACGACCTGATGGCACGGATATAAACTCGGGGTCCAAATCCTGAACACCCTTGAGATAAGCGTTGAATAATGCGGTATCAAACGCATGAAAAAAGAAGTCGATATTCGAAGCGGACGGTACCTGATTAACCGTTTTGGCACTCAAAATACCTTTCATCAGCTGAAAAACAGGTGTGATGGTCCCAACCGTATTGAACGCAGATTTATCCAGATCACCAAAATGCATGCCATATGAAAGTTGCTTAGCTTCAATTCGACCACGCAGATCAACAACTCCCTGCTGGGCATCTACATTGACCACGCTGGCGGATTGACCATTGCTGACTAACCACAGCTGTCGCCGGCTCTTCATTTCTGCCAGCACAACCCTATCATTGAAGGTGACTCGTGTGATCAGTGTCTCACCGTCGGCAATGTCCAGGTTATAACTGAACGCCCCGTCTGGATTGACATGTAATACGACGCTATAAGAAGCACCGTGATCAAAATCAAATGGAAACGGATGCTGACTGGAGTCAAGTGTGACGACGCCGCCTGCGTAGATTGCTGTAATGGCGTAGGTGTGCCCGTTCAGGGAGAGATGATCACCGACTCGTAATTTCTCTTGCTCCCCGTCACGGACTCGTAGCTGTAAGTTACTCCCTCGATAAATCCCGTCGTAAAAATATCCATCATAGGTATTCTGCTCGATCACCAGCCGATGACTATCAAAATTTAGATAACTCTCTGCGCCTTTTCTATAGCAGTCTATAGCTTTCAAATACTGCCCATTTTTTTCAGACACGGTTGACTGATTAAAATAAATAAAACCTGAGGACCTATCGACCTCAGCAATAATGCGTTGGACGCTGCCAAACAGACAATAATCCCCCGGCGCCAGTGATGCAGGAATTTTTTCATTCAGCTTAATACGGTACAGGTTCTTGACGCCCTCGTCGTAGCCACTGACAAAAGTAAATTCTGGATAAATCACCCTAGCCGCTGCATTCCCATTGGCATAATCAAGCGCCAGAAACTGGGACGAGTGATACCGGTCATCCGGTTCGATGCTCAACGGATAAAATGGGATCTTTACACCCAAGTCGGGCTGACTCATAAAAATTGCACTGTTCATGATTCTCAACATTCGAACATTATTGGGAATATTCAGGACAAAGAATATCGAGTACACACATCCCACTACTGCAACTACAAGCATCCAGGGTGCCACTGATAGAACATCGTATAGTACACCCGTGTGTCTCCCCTCTCTCAAACTAGAAATATCGATGCGCCTGAAGCCCGCATCAACCAAAAAAATGATGCCACTGACTAGAATGACCTTTATTGCACCATCGGCGTATTGTTCGCCCGAGTAACTCGCGAACAGGGAAGTTAATCCTAGCAGCCCATAAAGGCCGCCTATCAGGGTAAAAAAGAACAGCCTTCGGTCCGCTCCCCTACTGCAGAGCCATGTCACGAACCATAAAAAAGGGATTCCCAACAGACTGACCACAAGCTTTGCTGACACTTTAAAGGTCGAGCTGTTTGGCCGGGAAAAATCAAGCGGTGAATGAAGAAACTCGTTTGGGTAGCTGCCGTAGAACCAGGTCTGGTTCCTGGAAATATCCAATAGGTAGGTCAAAGGCTTTTGCGAGCCAAAGAACAACTCATTGACGGCCATCAAAAAAATGATGGACATCACCACCAGCGCAGCTGAAGAAATCACTACCCACAGTGGCCGCGAGCGCATGACCATGGCGTTCGCGAACAGCATCGTCAGCAGTAAATAAAAGGCCTGCTCGCTACCCAGATAAAATGAAATGACAAATACTGCCACTTGAACAAATAGTGTCGAGCGAAAAAAGCGCTTGGGGAAATCCCGGCAATAGCTCATATTGGCCAGGCGAGAGGATAAGAACGCAATATATAAAAAAGGAATAATTGATCGAATCGCATAAACATGGACGCCTTCAATGGGATTTTGCGTGCCGAACGCAAAGCGATTCGTCACCAAGAGCCCAATGAGCAGTAACCAAGAAATAACCAGTCTGTCGCGTCGAAGACCGAGCCAATAAAACATGGCAAAATAGCCAGCGGGAAGTAGAAGATCAAACAGTTTTGCGGAGAACTGAGAGGCAAAGAAATCACCGCCAAACAACTTGAAAACGGGATAAATTATCAAGGGAATCAATTGGCCATGAAAGTAGAAGAAATCGCGCCCCGGCCACTCTCCAGCCTCCATTCTCTTTAGCGGAAAGAAAAGCTGAAAAGCACCGTCATACTGAGACCCGTCGTAAATTCTTGCGCCCACATAGACATTGAGTAAGCCGAATGATACGTAACCCACAATTATTAGCATGCAAAAAATATTAATTAGCTTGTTCCAGCTGACTAATCGCCCCAAAAACCGCAGTGAAAGAATCGCGGCAAATAGCGTAACGGCCACAGGGAACAGCTTTATAAATGGAAGGTATCGATCCGAAAAAAACACACCCACAACGCATAACAGCACAATTACTACTGACAAACATAACAGCGCACCACGAACATTTGCTGCCGCCTCACGCTCCGATACCAGCCACTCCATTCCTTTTGAAAATAATGTTCTCAGCATGGCGCACTCGTCATTTGATTCCCCGATTGTTGCGCCCCTCAGCAAAAGAGCGGCGAGATGAAGAGGAGATATTTCACGTCACCACGTTGAGCTTTTCACGCCGTGTCATCCGTGCACTCGTGAACTCTTGACCCACGTGGTAACTCGGCCCTTCGTTAGACAGGCTGGCCATATTGATGATGTATTCACCCAGGACTAGCAGAACCAGGGAGATCAGGAAGAACATGCTCGATTGCAGCAGGGAAACACTGACCCATCCCGGGGCAACTTCGGTTTTGAAAATGGCGATCACCACCACATAGATACAATAGAGCAGATTGGCCACTGCACCGAACAGGGACAGTGTTGTGACCAGTCGCATCGGAGCCCGGGTGGTGGATACCAGTAAGCGCATCCCACGGTCGATGCTTTCACCCAGATGCTTTTTGCGGCAGGCACTGGGCGTGGCGCTGTAATGCAAGTAAGCGCGTATAAAACCGCCGGTGGCGGGGAGATGTCGATAAGACATGGCGGGCTGCGGGTGCTGAAGAATGAAGTTGATTACCCGTCGGCTCAGCATCCGGTATTGCGGCGCTTCCGTGGCAAGGTGAATACCATTGAACCAACGATACAGTCGATTAAACACGGCAAATGCCCAGCGATAAGCCAGGGTTTGAACAGGCTTTTTGTCATTGTTGGCAAACACCACATCGGCGTCCTGCATGGCCCGGTCCAGCATTCTGGGAAGGAAATCGATGTCGTCGGACAGTGGGTCGATGACGGCAACAAAATCACCCAGGGCATTTTCGACTCCCACCCATGAAGCGGTATCCAAATCGACTTCTTTGGTCAGGGCATAAACCTGCAAGTTTGCGAGCCCGGCCTCACCGGTCAAGTGCTTCAATACCGAAACACTGCTGTCTTCAGAAGCATTGTCGACGACGATCAGCTCGTAATCGCTGACCTTGCCAGCAATCATCAGCGAGGTTCTTTCGAGTATCTGCTGGATAATTGCGGACTGATTTTTAAGCACAAAAACCACTGATAAAAATGGCACCTGAAGCTCCTCCTCATCCTGCAGGTCTGGCTGCGTCAAACGCGCGGTCCTATATCTCGTCAAACTTTCCTGATCACCGTCGCCATCATCAGTCCGAGATTTCCCAGCAAGGTTTGGCGATAAACACCCGAGCGCTTCAAGCGTTTTAGCCGGCCGAAAAACCCTTCAGAGCGTAGCGCCTTGAAGTGCTCGAATACTTGAAGATTCTCGTCGGTCAGTCGATATTTGACGGTCTCAAGGCCCGCTATATTTGTGCTGTTCCAATGTTTGAAACGGCCTTCAAACATCATCCGAAGCCTGATGTAACGCGCACGCCAACCGGCATTGGAGCCAACCAGATTGTTGATGTGCTGACGGTAATGCACATAAGGCCGGGCATCATAAAACAGGCGTCCGCCCGCACCACTGACCAGTAAATAAGCCCACCAGTCATGAGAAACGATGTCCAGCCCTTCCCCCGTCTCCTGGAGTAACAACCGGGCAGCATGATTAAAGACCATGGTGTTGCCACCGCCGATGCTCTGCACTAATGCATTGGCGAATGTGGGCGGCCTGCGAAACAGAGGGGAGTAGCCCAGAAATTCGTCACTTTCACTGACCAGCCGGGTACGTCCGAAATACAACGCCGGCACATCCTGGGGACACCTCTCGAGCCAATCCAGAGCTGCCCGTAATTTTCCCGATTCCCAAACATCATCCTGATCACACCAGGCATAAAAATCAGCGTCCAATGCCGTGTTGCACACGTTGGAAATAAAATTTCTGGCAAACCCTCGCCCGGGCCCTCGCCACACACTGACTTTGTCCTCGCCCCACAGGGCGCGATAGCGATTGGCGATCGTGCAGGTTGCATCTTCCGAACCGTCGTCTGAAATAGCCACATGCCAATCATCAAACGTCTGCGATTTGATCGACTCCAGCTGCTGTTCGAGAAAGTTCTGACCGTTATACGTACACATCAGTACGAGTACATTGGGTTTTGCAGAAGCTGGTTTATCGCAGCACTCACTCGCCACAGCAGCAGGCGAGATAGCTACCGCTTCCAATGGCGACTCGGTGAAATCTGGCTTTATGGAACGCTCGTGACTTTCACTTACCGACGCAGTTACACGCGAACTACCATGAATACTGCTAGAGGTTCCGGTCAAATGATCATTGATCATCGGCGGATTACCTGAGCAAAGTATCGTTCATCCTTGTGTAGAGCAGTGTGGCATCCAAAACAGCACGACGAGTGCTTGGGCGATGGATGGTATGTTACTCCTGACATTATTTAAAACAGGTGTAAAAAAAATCAGCCTGACGCGTTAAATAACTGACCAGTGTATTGTTCTTTTTACAACTAACTGTAAAGTCAGGTTAACTTTCATATCGCAAGCCATGCAAATCACGCGAGGGCTATTGTCGCAACTCATGCATCTGCGCGGGTTCGATAGGCGCGCAATGTCGATGGCTTTGCCACATAATCCCCAGGTTCTGTTCACTGCAAGGTTCATCTTCAATGAAAAAATTTCTTCCTTACCTGCTTGGCGCTGCCCTGTCCTTCTCTCCGGTGGCCCTTGTCAGTGCCGCGACAGCCGCCAAACCCGTGTCCCTGGTCATCCTCAGCTCCGGCGGCATCATGGGCGCGTTCAATGCAATCAGCGCCGACTACGAACAACGCACTGGTGTACGTCTGGTGATTGAGGCGGCGCCATCGATGGGCGCAACGCCCCAGGCGATTCCTAACAGACTGGACCGCAACGAGCCTGCCGACGTCGTGTTGATGGTCAGCTCCGCGCTGGATAAGTTGATCAAGAATGGTCAGGTCGATCCCAAAAGTCGGGTCGACCTGGGCAAATCCTACATCGCAATGGCCATCCGTCATGGCGACCCGAAGCCTGATATCAGAACCATGGAAGCGTTCAAGCAGACGCTGATCGACGCTAAATCCATTGCCTATTCCGACAGCGCCAGCGGCGTTTATCTGTCCCGTGTGCTGTTCAATCAGATGCACATCGCCGATCGTCTCCAGAGCAAAAGTCGCATGATTCCTGCCGAGCCGGTCGGCGAAGTGGTCGCCCGGGGCGAAGCGCAGCTGGGCTTCCAGCAGTTGAGCGAGCTCAAGCCCGTGCAGGGGATCGACATCATCGGCCTGATCCCGGAGCAGGCTCAGCAAATGACGCTGTATTCCGGTGGCGTGTCTACTCGAAGCGCCCACCCGGAACAGGCCCGAGAACTGCTGCAATACCTCGGCTCACAAGCTGCCGCTGGCGCGATCAAGAACAGCGGGCTGGACCCGGTGGCGAGGTGATCTGAGTCATCGTTCGCAGCCATCGACCCTACAAGGTTGGCGGTTGATCAGCGTAAAACGCCACACACTGTAAGAGCTCACGAGCACCGCGAGGCAGCGATGTTGGTCTGCCTGACCCACTGCCATCGCGGCCTCACGGTGCTCGTGCGCTCCTACAGAACCGTGTTGGCTGCACGACAGCGCGGCGGAACCTCCTGCAGATCTCGCTGCGGTAAATGATGATGTGTTGTACCTACTTATCAAACCTCCAGCTCAACCAGTTCGGCCCGCACGCCCAAGTCATCAACGTGCAGCAACGCAACGCTGATTGGCAATTTGAAGCGCCGAGGGCCCGCACTGCCAGGGTTTATGTACAACACCCCGTCAATCTGCTGAATCAACGGCTTGTGGGAATGGCCAATGACTACGACCTGGATGCCATCGGGCAAGGGTTTCGGGACGTCGGCAAGGATGTGGGTGACGAAAATACTCACGCCTTCAACGTCTAAGCGGGCAGAAAACGGCACATCGCTGGCCCAGCTGTCGTCCTGGTCGTTATTGCCTCGGACCACGGTCAGCGGCGCAATGGCCCGAAGCGCTTCAAGGATCTCGGGCTTGCCGATATCCCCCGCGTGGACCAGCTGTTCGCAGCCTTGCAAGGCCGCCAGGGCCTGGGGTCGCAACAGGCCGTGGGTGTCGGAAATCAGGCCGATTTTCATGTTTTCAGTGAAGGTTCCGTTGATACGAAGCCCGAGCATAGCGTTATGAACACTTATTAACGCCGCTCATCGCGCAATACGCCCAGAGAACTGAGCTCCATCAGAGTGAAATAGCCGTTGTCGTCTGATCGCCAGCCGCCTGTATCAATATGAAAGACGTTGCCGAGAATTTCAGGATCGGGCAGCGGCGTATGCCCCACGATCAGCGCCCGTAAATCGGGAATACCGCTGTAATCACGCAATTGCAGACGTTCTCGCGACCACTGGCAGCTTTCCTGTAAGCGGCCCTGCTCCGGCATATGGCCCTTGAGGGTCGCGCGCAGCATGTCCCAGGTCGGTAATGGGCAATCGGCATGCACCAGCCCGATCAGGCCTTCAGCGGTCTCGACTTCAAGCGCAATGGGCATCTGCGCGAAGTAAGCAGCGCAGTGTTGTTGCGCCTCAGGCGCCAGCTCCAGAAACCAGGCGCCACCGCTGGATATGTACATGCGGTAGTCCAATGGCTTGCGTTGCACATGGGCAATCGCCAGCGCCTCATGATTGCCCTGCACCGCAAAAAACCAGGGCTGAGCCAGCCATTCAAGGGCCTGAAGGCTTTCCGGGCCGCGATCCACCAGATCACCGACACTGAACAGCCGGTCCACCGCCGGATCAAAATCTGCTTCATCGAGCACGCTTTGCAGGCGGGTGAAATGCCCATGAATATCCCCCACCGCAAAATCGCGGCCCTTGGCATTGATATCAAAATGGGCGAACTTTCTCATCTCAAAAAACCCCGTCAGGTTGGGTGGCTGAGGACCGATCGACCACGACGACATTCACTGAATCGGTTGCTGCATTTGAAAAGGTGTTTTCGGTGGACTATTTAAAGAGACGGGGCGTTCAGTTGATAGTTGTTACCCCGCATGGTGCTGACTAAATCCGTTTACGTGGGAGCGAGCTTGCTGGCGAAGAGGTCGGTGCGTTCGATAACTCCTTTGATGGATGAACACCGCCTTCGCGAGCAAGCTCGCTCCCACAGGTTCGGCATCCGCCAAAATCCAACGTCACATATGATGATCCCCTGCACCGGCGAACACCTAGACTTTCGTCTACCCCCTAATTGACAAACCTCTTCGAGCCTGCAAATAATCGCCCGCAAAGTTGTACGACAACAGATAACAAAAATAACAATAATTCAGGGAAGCTACGTATGACGACTCACGTCCTCGCGCTCCACCCCCTCGTGCCAGCAGGCCGCGACGGGCTCAATTCCATGCACCACCCCATCTTTTGCACTTCTTCGATCCAGACTTACTCAGGGTCGAGTCTTATCCGAATTCGCTGACGGTTCAACCGCTGTGAAGTAAAGGCTCGTCCGCATGTGCGGGAGAGTCTGACGCCCTTAAACAGGGTATTACGCACTTCTCCACAGTACAGGTTGTTTAAACGCCGCCGGGGAAGTGCTTTGTCGAAAAAATGGGAGCACAACAATAATGAGATCTCAACACACCCGTTCGCTGATTCTTCTGGGGCTAGGCAGCATGAGCCTGACGTTCCCCCTGCTCGCTTCGGCGGAAGGCTTCGTCGATGACACCAAGGCGACGCTTAACCTGCGAAACGCCTACTTCAACCGTAATTTCACCAACCCGGCCTATCCCAACAGCAGAGCCCCACAAGGCAAAGCGGAAGAGTGGACGCAAAGCTTCATTCTGGATGCCAAGTCCGGGTATACCCAAGGGGTGGTGGGCTTCGGCGTTGACGTGTTGGGCATGTACTCGGTGAAACTCGACGGCGGCAAGGGCACAACCGGTACCCAGTTGCTGCCAGTCCACAGCGATGGCAGTCCGGCCGATGATTTCGGGCGCCTGGGTGTTGCGGCCAAAGCCAAGATTTCCAAGACTGAATTGAAAGTCGGCGAGTGGATGGCCGTGCTGCCAATTCTGCGCTCTGACGATGGTCGCTCTCTGCCACAAACGTTCCAAGGTGCGCAGATCACCTCCAAAGAACTGTCCGGCCTTACCCTTTACGGCGGTCAGTTCCGTGGCAACAGCCCACGTAACGATGCCAGCATGGAAGACATGACACTCAACGGCCGGGGCGCGTTCACGTCCGACCGCTTCAACTTCGGCGGTGGCGAATACGCCTTCAATGACAAACGCACCCAGATCGGCGTCTGGTATGCCGAGCTGCAAGACATCTACAACCAGAAGTTCGTCAACGTCCTGCACAGCCAACCGCTTGGCGACGTAACTCTGGGCGCAAACCTCGGTTACTTCTGGGGTACAGAAGACGGCAGCGCACTGGCTGGCGATCTGGATAACAAAACCGCTTACGCCTTGCTGTCCGCCAAATACAAGGGCAACACCTTGTACGTGGGCCTGCAGAAAGTCAGCGGCGATGACGGCTGGTTCCGGGTCAACGGCACCAGTGGCGGCACGCTCGCCAATGATAGCTACAACTCCAGCTATGACAACGCCAAAGAGAAATCCTGGCAACTGCGTCACGACCTGGACTTCGCGGTCTTCGGCGTGCCAGGTATGACCCTGATGAACCGCTACATCAGCGGTGACAACGTTCACACCGGCGCGATCACCGACGGCAAGGAATGGGGCCGCGAGTCGGAACTGGCCTACACCGTACAAAGCGGCACATTCAAAAGCCTGAACGTTCGGTGGCGTAACGCGAGCATCCGTCGCGACTACAGCACCAACGAGTTTGACGAAAACCGGATCTTCATCAGCTATCCGCTTTCATTGTTGTAAGACCAACCCAGCACCCACAGGAGCGCGAAACCTCCTGTGGGAGCGAATTCATTCGCGAAGGGGTCCTGTCAGAACGGACATCAGTACCTGACACACCGCATTCGCGAATGAATTCGCTCCCACGGGTCGGTGATCGGCCTGAATGGCGATCCTGATCCAAGCAACATTTTCGACCTAAGTCGCGTTGACAAAGTGCTCGGCGATTGCAAATATCCGACTCAAGTCATACGACAACAGATGACGCCTAATAAAAAGACGCAAGGGACCCTCATGACAACCACTCATACCGCCCCAACTCCCTTCAACCGCGTGCTATTGACTGGCGCGGCAGGCGGTCTGGGCAAAGTTCTGCGCAAGAGCCTGCGCCCTTACGCCAAGACCCTGCGGCTCTCCGACATCAGCGAAATGGCCCCGGCCGCCGATGCCAGTGAAGAAGTCCAGATCTGTGATCTCTCCGACAAACAAGCCGTTCACCAATTGGTCGAAGGTGTGGATGCGATCCTGCATTTCGGGGGTGTTTCGGTCGAGCGCCCGTTCGAGGAAATCCTCGGCGCCAACATCAGCGGCGTATTCCACATTTACGAAGCAGCACGCCGACATGGCGTCAAACGCATTATTTTCGCCAGTTCCAACCATGTGATCGGCTTCTATAAGCAAGACGAAACCATCGACGCCCACTCCCCTCGCCGCCCGGACAGCTACTACGGCCTGTCCAAATCCTACGGCGAAGACATGGCGACGTTTTACTTTGATCGTTACGGCATCGAGACCGTGAGCATCCGTATCGGCTCGTCGTTTCCGGAGCCGCAGAACCGCCGGATGATGAGCACCTGGCTGAGCTTCGACGACCTCACGCAGTTGATCGAGCGCTCGCTGTTCACGCCAAACGTCGGCCACACCGTGGTCTACGGCATGTCCGCCAACCGCGACGTGTGGTGGGATAACCGCTTCGCCGCGCATCTGGGCTATACCGCCAAGGACAGCTCGGAAGTGTTCCGTGACAAGGTCGAACAACAACCGATGCCAGCAGCCGATGATCCGGCAGCGGTCTATCAGGGCGGTGCGTTTGCTGCCGCAGGACCGTTCGGCGACGAGTAAAGCGCACCACCCAAACAGCACATAAAAAGAAGAGAGCTGGCCGACATGGATGCTGAATTGATTCTCGACGCACAAAACGCCACAGGCGAAAGCCCGGTGTGGAGCGCCCAGGAACAGGCCCTTTACTGGGTGGACATTCCGGCCGGCCGTCTACACCGCTGGAGTGCGTCTGACGACAAGACGCAAAGCTGGAAAGCAGCACAAATGCTCGCCTGCATCGCTCGCTATGAGAGTGGCAGCGACGACTGGATCGCGGGCATGGAAGATGGCCTGTACCGACTGGCGACCCAGGCTGATGGCACCTTGAGTAGTACGCCGTTGATCAGCGTCGAACACGCGCAACCCGGCATGCGTTTCAACGATGGTCGTTGCGACCGCCAAGGCCGATTCTGGGCTGGCACCATGTTGCTGGACATGGCCGCAGGCGCGCCAGTGGGTGCGATGTATCGCTACGACGCGGGGCAAAGCGAGCCTCTGATCGCGCAGCTCTCAGACTTTATCGTGCCCAACGGTCTGGCGTTCAGCCCGGACGGCACCGTCATGTACCTGTCTGACTCGCACCCCAGCGTGCAGAAAATCTGGGCGTTCGACTACGACATCGACAGTGGCACACCTCACAACCGCCGCCTGTTCGTGGACATGAACAGTTTTCTCGGCCGGCCGGATGGCGCAGCAGTGGATGCCGACGGCTGCTACTGGATCTGCGGCAACGATGCTGGGCTGATCCACCGCTTTACACCGGAGGGCAAACTTGACCAATCACTGGTCGTGCCCGTGAAGAAGCCGACCATGTGTGCTTTTGGTGGCCCGAATCTCGACACCTTGTACGTCACCTCGATCCGTCCAGGTGGCGATATCAGCGATCAACCCCTGGCCGGTGGCGTTTTTGCCTTGCGACCGGGTGTAAAAGGTTTACCCGAACCGGCTTTCAGGGGGTGAAAACCGGTTCAGGCTGCATTGTTCCATCAGGTATGAGCAACACCGTTTCGCCAGCACCTAAAAACAACAACACTGGAGTTATTCATGGATTTCAAACGCAAGCTTCTCATCGCTGCACTTCCGCTGGCTTTCTGCATGTCGGGCCTGGCCCAGGCAGAAGTCAAAATCAAATTCGCTGAAGTTCACCCCGCCGGTTATGCCCCGGTAGTGGCTGAACAAAACATGGGCAAGAAGCTCGAAGAGCAGTCCAAGGGCGAGATCAGCTTCAAAATGTACGCCGGTGGCGTGCTCGGTTCCGAGAAAGAAGTGGTTGAACAAGTGCAGAGCGGCGCCATCCAGATGACCCGCGTCAGCCTCGGCATCGTGGGCCCGGTAGTGCCTGACGTGAACGTCTTCAACCTGCCATTTGTGTTCCGTGATCAGGCGCACATGCGCACGATTATCGACGGCAAGATCGGCGACGAAATTCTCGACAAGATCACCAATTCGCAATTCAACATGGTCGCGCTGGCCTGGATGGATGGCGGCACCCGCAACCTTTACACCAAGAAACCCGTGCGCAGTATCGAAGACCTCAAAGGCATGAAAGTTCGTGTCATGGGCAACCCGGTATTCGTGGACACCATCAATGACATGGGCGGCAGCGGTATTTCCATGTCTACGGGAGAGATCTTTAGCGCTTTGCAAACGGGCGTTATCGACGGCGCGGAAAACAACCCGCCGACTTACTTCCAGCATAACCACTACCAGAACGCCAAGTTCTTCACCCTCACCGAGCACCTGATCCTGCCCGAGCCGATCGTGATGGCGAAAACCACCTGGACCAAGCTCACCCCTGAGCAACAGACGCTGGTGAAAAAACTGGCGAAAGAAGCCCAGGCTGAAGAGCGCGTGCTGTGGGACAAGTCGACTGCTGATGCAGAAACCAAGCTCAAGGCAGCAGGCGTGGAATTCATCACCCTGACACCTGAGCAGAAGAAAGCCTTCTACGACGCTACCCAGCCAGTACGTGACAAATACGGCGCGCCGTACGCAGACCTGATCAAACGCATCAAGGACACACCGACCAATCCGGCCCTGACCGCTAAAAACTAAGCAGCCTATCCAAGCCTGTCCGATAACGCCGCGGGGGCGAACGCCAGTTCGTTCGCCGCCGCTGTGGTGAGCCTCATGAAAAATACGCTGTTGAGCATTAACGACATTATTTATCGGGTGTGTATCGGGATCGCCGGTTTTGCGGTCCTGATCATGACCCTGATTATCCCGTGGGGTATTTTTACTCGTTATGTCCTCGGGACCGGCTCTAGCTGGCCAGAACCCGTTGCGATCCTGTTGATGGTGGTGTTCACCTTCTTCGGTGCCGCCGCGAGCTACCGCGCTGGCGCGCACATGGCCGTCTCCATGGCTGTGGATCGTCTGCCGCTTCACCTGCGCAAATCTGCGGCACTGCTGGTGCAAGTCCTGATGGCAATCGTCGCGGGGTTCATGGTAGTCAAAGGCTTCAAACTCTGCGCCACGACCTGGAACCAGTTTCTGGGCGAAATTCCGGCGCTACGAGTGGGAATCTCTTATTTGCCAATTCCGATTGGTGGGATCGTTACGCTGATTTTCATCCTTGAGCGAATCTTCCTGGGTGATCAAAGCCACCGTCCTGTCATGCATTTTGATGTCGTAGAAGAAAGTGAAGGTGCTGCATAAATGGACGCACTCATATTACTGGGCAGCTTCATTGCGCTGATCCTGATCGGTATGCCGGTCGCTTACGCGCTAGGTCTATCGGCACTTATCGGCGCGTGGTGGATTGATATCCCTGCCGACGCATTGATGATTCAGATTGCAGGTGGCGTGAACAAATTCTCGCTGCTGGCAATCCCGTTCTTCGTTCTGGCTGGCGCGATCATGGCCGAGGGCGGCATGTCACGACGGCTCGTCGCGTTTGCCGGTGTCCTGGTCGGCTTTGTGCGCGGCGGTCTGTCTCTGGTCAACATCGTTGCATCGACCTTCTTCGGCGCCATCTCCGGTTCGTCCGTCGCCGACACTGCATCGGTGGGTTCGGTACTGATCCCGGAAATGGAGCGTGCCGGTTACCCACGTGATTTCTCCACGGCGGTGACCGTCAGCGGTTCGGTACAGGCCTTGCTGACACCGCCGAGCCACAACTCGGTGCTCTACTCGCTGGCCGCTGGCGGCACAGTGTCCATCGCTTCGCTGTTCATGGCCGGGATCATGCCGGGCCTGCTGCTCAGCGCGGTGATGATGGGCCTGTGCATGATCTTCGCCCGCAAGCGCAACTACCCGAAAGGCGAAGTGATCCCGCTGCGCAAGGCGTTGAAAATCGCCGGTGAAGCGCTGTGGGGCATGATGGCGCTGGTGATCATCCTGGGCGGCATTCTGTCAGGTGTGTTCACCGCTACCGAGTCGGCCGCCATTGCTGTGCTCTGGTCGTTCTTCGTCACCATGTTTATCTATCGCGATTACAAATGGCGCGACCTGCCCAAGCTGATGCACCGGGCGGCGCGGACCATTTCCATCGTGATGATCCTGATCGGTTTTGCCGCCAGCTTCGGGTACATCCTGACGCTGATGGAGATCCCGATGAAGATCACCACCGCGTTCCTGACCATCTCGGACAACCGCTATGTGATCCTGATGTGCATCAACGTCATGCTGTTGCTGCTCGGCACCATCATGGACATGGCACCTCTGATCCTGATCCTGACCCCGATCCTTCTGCCGGTAGTGGCGAGTGTCGGTGTTGATCCGGTGCACTTTGGCATGATCATGCTGGTGAACCTGGGGATCGGACTCATAACACCGCCGGTTGGCGCGGTGCTGTTCGTCGGCGCTGCGGTGGGTAAAGTCACCATCGAAGCAACGGTAAAAGCCCTGCTGCCGTTCTACGCTGCGCTGTTTATGGTGTTGATGCTGGTGACCTACGTTCCGGCAATCTCCCTGTGGCTGCCGAGTGTGGTGTTGTAAGAAACACAATGCGCACCGCGATACCCTGTGGGAGCGGTGCTTGCCCGCGATAAGGCTGGACGCGATTCACTTTAGATCGCGTTGACCTTATCGCGGGCAAGCACCGCTCCCACAGTTGCTTGAAGATCTGTGTCATCCCCCCAGCCAAGGAGGCTGGTTGCTCATGTCCGCTTCTGCTTTATTCCCCCGCCACATCGCCGTACTCATCCTCGCTCTGCTGGCCTGCGCTTTCGCGGGTAATCACATTGCTGCGCGGATCGCCTTCGACCATGACACCGGCCTGCTGCTGGCGATCCTCTGTCGCTCGGGCGTGACCCTGCTGGTACTCACCGGGCTGGTGCTGTGGCAACGCGAGCGGCCGCAATTGACGGCGCGCACCTGGCGCTGGCAACTGTTGCTGGGCGTGCTCATCGCGGCACAGAGCTTTTGTATCTATTCAGCCGTGGCCCGTATTCCGGTTGCCCTGGCGTTACTGATTGCCAACGTTGCGCCGATCCTGCTGGCGCTGCTGACCTGGGCGCTGGGCGGTCCGGCACCGACTCGTCGCGCCGCTGTGCTGATGGGCTTGATCCTGATCGGGCTGGTGTTCGCACTGGACGTGCCGGAGCGCTTGTCCAGCCAGCACAGCACTGAAGCCCAATGGCTCGAAGGCATCGCTTTCGGTTTCGCTGCCGCCGGGGTGTTCGCCTGTGCGCTGTGGATCACCGATCACAAGCTGTCGTCCATGCGCGGCACGGTGCGCAGTATGTTGACCATGCTCATCGTATTCAGCGCCGCAGCATTGGCCGGCTTCAGCGGCGTACTGCCGGGCGGCGTGTCGCTGCCGTCGTCCTCCACCGGCTGGGCCGCCCTGGCCTGCCTGGTCTCGCTCTATGGGCTGGGCTTTTCCTTGCTGTTCATCTGCCTGACCCGCCTGGACATGGCCCGCAACGCTCCGGTGATGAACATCGAACCGGTAGCGAGCCTGCTGTTTGGCTGGTTAATTCTTGATCAATTACTCAGCAGCGGTCAGATCATTGGCGGGCTGATCGTGGTCACCGGCATTGTGCTGCTGACCTGGCGGCGCGCGGCCTGACTATCCACCACTCATGAGGCAGATCACATGCAACAGGCAATCCTGACCCTTGAAGATGGCGTGACCCGCCTCACTCTGGCGCCGCAAACCGGCGGCAGCATCGTCAACTGGATCGCGCTGGCCAGCGGTCAACCGCTGCTGCGTCCCAGCGACGCCGAGGCCTTGAGCGCCGGCACGCCTCGGCGGCTGAGCTGTTATCCGCTGGTGCCCTGGTCAAACCGGATCGGCAACGGCGGCTTCGACACTCCGCATGGCTGGCTGGCGCTGCAACCCAATAGCGCCAACGACGCCTTGCCGATCCATGGCAGTGCCTGGCAGCAGCCGTGGGAGGTGATTGAACACAGCGCGAGCCATGCCGTGTTGCAACTGGAGAGCGCCATCCCTTTTGCCTATCGCGCGCAGCTGCGTTTCAGCTTGGAGGACGGCACTCTCAGCATCACCTTGAGCGTCACGCATCTGGCCGAACACGCTGCCTGGCATGGCCTGGGTCTGCACCCTTACCTGCCCCGCACCGCCAATACCCGCTTGCAGGCCAAGGCTGCACAGGTCTGGCTGACCGATGACGCAGGCCTGCCGACAGAGCTGCAGGCGCTGCCGGCCGAGTGGAATTTCAACGCACTGAACAACCTGCCGCAAACCCGCCTGGACAATGGCTTCACTGAATGGGATGGCAAAGCGCTGATCAGCCAGCCGGATCTGGGATATGAGCTTGAATGCCAGGCCAGCGGCAGTCAGTTCTTTCTAGTGTTCTGCCCGCCGGGGCTGGATTTCTTCTGCTTCGAACCCGTCAGCCACCCGGTCAACGCCCACCACCTGCCAGGGCATCCGGGGTTGCGGTTGTTGCAAAAGGGGGAAAGTGCGGAGTTGGGGTACAGGATGAGTTACCGGGCGATTTGAAGACTGGAACATCCTCTGTAGGAGCGCGCTTGCCCGCGATGGCGTCAGGTCAGGTTATTGGTTTTTTCCTGACACAACGCATCGCGAGCAAGCTCGCTCCTACAGATTCCGTGTTAGGTGAGCAATATCAATCCTGACGCTGAACCTTCACCCCCAACGACTGCAACGCATCCCAGTAGCCGGGATAGGTTTTGCCGACGCAGTCAGGGTCCTGGATTTTTATGCCTGCGACTTTCAGCCCAGCCAACGCGAAGCACATGGCAATGCGATGATCGGCGTGGGTGTCGATCAGCGCATCCACGGTGCGGCCCGCCAATTGCGGATCGGCGTGAACGATCAGGTCATCACCTTCTTCCACTGCCAGCCCTGGGGCGATGGCGCACAGGCCCTGGGACAATGCTGAAATCCGGTCGCATTCCTTGACCCGCAGGTTCGCGATACCCACAAAGCGAACCGGCTGGTTGTTGAACGCAGCCAGCACGGCCAGGGTCGGAATGGCGTCCTGCATCTGCGAGCCGTCGATCACAGCGGGCATATTCGGGAAGCTGTCGATCACATGGCTGGCCAGTGCGTCCGGCTGGGTGAAATCCTGGGTCGCGACACCCAGATCGATGCTGCCTGCGGTCAGCGCCTGCGCGGCCCACAAGTAAGTTGCGGCCGATGCATCGGGCTCAATGTGGAAGTCGGTGGCGTGATAGCCGGTGGCAGAGACTTTCCAGGCTGTGTCGCCGAGTTCCTCGACCTGGGCACCAAAGGCCTGCATGGCGGCCAGCGTCAGGTCGACGTAACCGCGAGCACCGATGTCGCTGCCGGTAAGCGCCACTTCAAGCGGGCCTTTGCCGCAGGCGCCGGCCATCAACAGTGCCGACACATACTGGCTGGACAGGTTGCCGTCGATCTCGATACGCCCGGCGGCCAGACCACCCTGGCCCTTGATCGCTACCGGAGGGCAACCCGTGGGGGCGCTGGCTTCAACACCCATGCGTTGCAACGCATCCACCAGCGGACCAATCGGGCGCTTGCGCATGTACTCGTCGCCATCGACGACGAAATCACCTTTGAAATTGGCCAGCGCCGCCGTCAGAAAACGTGTCGCCGTGCCGGCGTTCCCGAGGAACAAAGGCTGCGAAGGTACCTGCCACTGGCCGCTGCTGGTGACCACAAACGTGCTGTCATCCGGCTCATCGACCTGCACGCCCATCAAGCGCAGGGCTTCGGACATCACTCGGGTGTCATCACTCTTGAGCGCGCCACTCAGGCGGCTGGTGCCTTTCGCCAGGCCAGCCAGCAACAGCGCGCGATTGGTGATGGATTTCGAGCCTGGCGGGCTGACGCGCCCGACCAGTGGATGATCGACAGGGGTTACCGTGAGTGTGGATTGAGGTCGCATGATGTCCGTGATCGCCGCCGGAAAAATCCCGATGCTACCAGTAATCCAGCAGTTATTCGTGCACCGAGACCTGATTGCGAACGTTTTTCTTCCCGCATAAAGCGCCTGGTCGGCCCACTCGATGAGCGTTATGTATTCATGGGCCGGTACTGGAGAGCTTATGCAGCTCAGCATTGGCGGTTTGCAGCAAATGCCGGTTGGTCGCCACGTCTGTAACGTCGTATATGACCAGGCAGATATGAGTGATTTCGCTAGTGGTCGAGCGCAGCGGGAACATAGTGGTGTTCTGGTACATGAAATCTTCCCGGCCGGTAATCGGCTGGTAGTTCTTGAACCGGACCAGATACGGCCGTTGCTCCCAAATGGTGAAAGCAGGTGTACCCAGGGCGATGACATTGTCGACTTTCTTGCTGAACCACTTGCGGTTGAGGTCCGGAAACAGTGTGAAGATCGACTGGTTGGAGGCTTCGTACGGCACCACCCCGGAGCGGTTCTCCATGAAGGTGTTCCAGACCTGCACGCGGTATTCGCGGTCGAGCACGACAATGCCGACGTCGATATTCTGGGTAACCGCCAGCAACCAATGTAATTCTTTGATATCGATTTGATTGCTCATGGGTCAGCTCATCAGGTAAGCGAGTTTTTTGGTCAGACGCTCAACCGAATCTTCGGTGAACAACATCAGCAGGTCGAAGTTGATGCTATGGCCCTCCAGGCTGTAGCTGATCTCAACCGCCAGGGTTTTCTGCCAGCGGGTCTGATTGATACGAATCAGGTCATCAATACCACTTTGGGTACCCAGCACCTGAGGATGCCCTTGGGAAAACTCGATATCGATCTGCTCGGCGATCCCGCTCAGGCAGGCGCCAATCAGGATCGTGGACAGGTCCAGGAGCATCTCCTGATCCGAGTAATCTTCGGAATCGCGATGCATCAGCGTGCCCATGTCGGCGATGTCCGAGTCATGGAAAATCAGCAGCGCCTCGCCAGCAATCCCGCCGCCGATGTAGCCCTGACACACCGCCGTCAGCCGCTCACTGCTGTGGGCATCGGCCAGCGCCATGTGCAACTCGCCCACTTCAAACATGTTCACCGTGGGCACTGGTAACTGCACGAAGACCCCAAGCACTTTCGCCAGCAGCGCTGCCGCCCGGCCCATGGCGACGTTGATGGTCTCGCGGAACGCGTCCTGAAAGCTGATCACCCCGCCGTTGATGGCTGGCGGGACCACGACTGGCACGGACACCGCCTCACCCAGCAACCCCAGACGGGTCAGGGTGGCCTTGAGCTCGTCCGGCTCAGCCGGTTTTTTCAGAAACGCCAGCGCGCCCAGCTCCATCACCCGGCGCACCGCTTCATCCTGGACGTCTCCCGATACGACGATGATCTTCGCGTCGAGATTTTCAGCACGAATCGCCGCGAGGGTCTCATAGCCGTCCATAACCGGCATGGTCAGGTCCAGCAGCATGACTTTGCCCAGACCGAGACGAACGGCGTCCAGGCCTTCCTGACCGTTGGTCGCCATCGTGACCGATACACCCCATTCAGGGGGTAAAGCCCTCAACAGCTGCTTGCGCGCCATGTTCGAGTCATCGCAGATCAGCAGGGGAATCATGGGCATTGCATTCTTTCTCACTGCAAAAGAGTTTGTGGTTGAGTATCAATGTGTTTGGTCACATTAGCGAGTGTTTGGATAAGCATGGATATTCGCATGAGTTAAATCTCTCCATCCTCCGCGACTGTCGCGCGCCGCTGCACAGCTGTGCGCAACGTGGTGGAAAACTGACGGGGTAACTGGCGGTGCACCCGGAAAACCTTCTCGCCCGATCAAAACCCTGTTATCCCCAGAGATCATAGGCCAATCCTTCTCTGCGCTTTAAAATCCCCCGCACACGGGCAGGTGGCCCGGAATGTGGGCTGCCGCGCCCATTCAAGGATTAGAACTGTCCATCGCGGTTGTCGGGCAGTATTCATGGAGCAGCATGCTTTCAATATGAATACACGAGCTACGTTACCCGCAGAGCAACACGACACGCTTCTCAATGCCGTACCTTCGGCCCGAATGCAACGGCTGGGTGCAGCGCTCATTGCCGGCGCGGTGTTCATCGTCGATACAGTGACCTCCCTGGACATCGCGGTAGCGGTGCTTTACGTGGCGGTCATTCTGTTGTCGGTGAATTTCTACAGCCGCACCGGGATGATCCTGGTTTCACTCGGCTGCTTTACCCTGACCATCCTCTCGTTCCTGCTGTCCCACGGTGAAGATGCAGAGATGCCTGCCATTGCCCGTGGGCTGGTGAGCATGGCGGCGATTGGCATCACCACGGTGCTGGCCCTGAAAAACAAAGCGGTCAATGATCGATTACAGGAACAGGTGCGCTTGCTGGCCAAGGCCCATGACGCATTGCGGCGCAGCGAGGCTTTCCTCAGTGATGCGCAACGGTTGAGCCGCACCGGCAGCATCGGTTTTCGCCTGCCGGACATGCAAATGCACTGGTCCGAGGAAACCCGCCGCATTTACGAGGTGGACGACGGCCAACCGCCGTCGATGGACAGCATCCTGCAACGGATCCATCCCGACGACTTGCCTTGCGTGCTCAACAGCGTGGCAAAGGCCCGGCAACTGGTAACGGACCTCAGCGTCGAGCACCGTCTGTTAATGCCCGATGGCAGGGTCAAGTATTTGCACATGCTTGCGCACCTGACCCGCGATCAGGATGGCAATTGCGAGTACGTCGGGGCACTGATGGACATCACCGCCGCCAAGCAGGCTGAAGAGGCCTTGCATCGCTCACAGACCGAACTGGCCCACGTCACTCGCGTCACCACACTTGGCGAGCTGGCGGCGTCCATTGCCCACGAAGTCAATCAGCCGCTGGCCGCCGTTACCACCAACGCTGAAGCCTCGCTGCGCTGGCTCAACCGCAAGGAGCCGGATATCGGTGAGGCGGCTCAGGCGCTGAAGCGCATCCTCAGTGAAACCTTCAGGGCCAGCGAGGTTATCCGGCGCATCCGGGCTCTGTCGCGCAAGTCCGACCCGCAACGTATCCCGGTGGATATGCAGGAAGTCATCGAGGAATCAGTGGGCCTGGTCGCCAGGGAGATTCATCGCAGCCGGGTCGAGCTGGTGCAGGACATCGCCAGCGACATGCCTCTCGTCATGGGCGATCGCATTCAGTTGCAGCAAGTGCTGATCAATCTATTGATCAACGGCATTCAGGCCATGGCCAATAATCAAGGCGGCCCGAGGCAGTTGAGCCTGCATCTGCGCAGTGATACCGCGAATGAAGTGGTGGTGGAAGTCAGAGACAGCGGGCCGGGTATTCGTCCGGGCGACATGGGTCAGCTGTTCAATGCGTTTTTCACCACCAAACCTGAAGGGATGGGTATGGGCCTGTCGATCTGCCGCTCAATCATCGAAGCCCATGGCGGAAGCATCTGGGCACTTGGCTCCTGCATAGAAGGCGCACACGTAGACAGCCAGTCGGGTATAGGCGCCAGCCTGCTTTTCGCCCTGCCCGCCCTGCCGAGGCCGCATGATGAATGACGATCACCCCATGAACCGAATCCCGCTCAAGATCAGCAGCGACCCAATTGTCTTTATCGTCGACGACGATGCAGCCCTGCGCGACGCTCTGAGCAGCTTGCTGCGCTCGGTGGGTCTGCGAGTCGAAACCTTTCCCTCGGTTGCCGCTTTCGTTGAGTTCCAGCGCCCTGAAGCCCCCAGCTGCCTGGTGCTCGACGTTCGCTTGCAAGGCACCAGCGGCCTGGATTTCCAGAACGAGCTGGCGCGTTCCAACGCCAACCTGCCTATCGTGTTCATGACCGGCCACGGCGATATCGCCATGACCGTGCGCGCCATGAAAGCCGGCGCCGTGGACTTTCTGGCAAAACCGTTTCGCGAGGAGGACCTGCTGGATGCGGTGAACACCGCCCTGGAAAAAGACAAAAGCGGACGACAGGCCCACAAGAACTTCAACGAAATCCGCAGCCGCTTTGAGACCCTGACCCCAAGGGAAAAGGAAATCATGGCCTTGGCCGCCTCGGGCCTGATGAACAAACAGATCGCCGGAGAAATCGGCCTGAGTGAGATCACCGTCAAGATCCACCGCGGCCACGCCATGAAGAAAATGTGCGCCAGGTCCTTCGCCGAACTGGTGCGCATGGCTGAGGCGCTGGAGCTGAGGAGCTAATTATTTTTCTGCGGAAATAGATACCTGTGGGAGCGAGCTTGCTCGCGAAGACGACGTTCCCGTCCCCAGAAATATAGGCGGATGTCCCGGCCTCTTCGCGAGCAAGCTCGCTCCCACCTGGAAATCACCGCGCCCGTCTTCAAACCACCCCAAACGTCGACTCAATACACTCGATCAGTAAACCGGCGTTAAAGGGTTTGCTCAGGAAGCCCACCGCGCTGCCGGTCATGGCGCGCTTGCGCACTGATGCCTCGGGAAACGCCGTGATAAAGATGGTTGGGATCGAAAAACCTCGACTGCTCAGGTGCTCGTGCAACTCAACGCCACTCATGCCGGGCATTTGCACGTCGGTGATCAGGCAGCGGGCTTTATCAAGGCAGGTCGAGCCAAGGAATTCTTCTGCCGACGCAAACAGACAGACCGCAAAGCCCAGGGAGCGAACCAGGCTGTCCAGTCCAGTGCGCACTGCCATATCGTCGTCGACGACCGCTATCACCGGGGATTTGATCAAGCTGTATTACCTTCCACATCGGTGAATGAAACACTGTGCCACGCACAACTGCTGCCTACATTAACCAACCCTGGGCCGGGTAGAAATCATACCCACGTATAAAGGCCGACCAACGGCGTCGCGCGCTGTCTAATCCGAGACTTTCCCGCGATTTCATGACCGCTGTTTGGCCGTTCCCGAGTGCGTTACAAATCAACACTGATTCAATAGAGTGCACTACGCTTTAATGTGTATACTCCGCACTGCCGGCAAATTGCCATCAATTGATTTGAATCACCACTCGGGAACTTTTTCGAAAGTAAACTTGCACAAAGCACACTCCTGAACCACACTCCAACTGCGTCGTGACAATATACAGGCGTCATTCAAGTGACTTCTCGCTACAGCATGCTCAATATCCGCAAGGCACGCCCCGGGCGCGACAACGGAATTAGAAAAGATTCAACGCATCCGACGAACAACATGTAGTTTTTTAGAAAAACCTTATAAATCAACAAGTAAAAGACTCTTACTCTTCGCAAGACCTCCTCGCTTCAAACTTGGCAAAACCCCTTACTGACCGACCCTAAAAGTTAAAGTTTCATTCTCCCCCCGGATTAAAAATAACTGCATATAAAACTTTGCAGCCATCGCGAATACTGCTAATAATCGTCGCCGATCCGGAAGCAAGGCAATGCGCCATATCACACGAAGTGAATAATCAAGCCTCTATTCTGATTTAAATCCGGCCCCATAAAACTCAGCACACCTGCCTGCTCAAGACACTTCCAGCCTTGAGTGAGTTACTGTGCGGCGCGTAATTGCGCGAGGAGGGCATCATCGCTCGCAGTCAATCAAGAATTAAAGTTCTGTCCATTTTCGGCACACGTCCGGAGGCCATCAAAATGGCGCCGCTCGTTAAAGCCCTGGCAGCAGAATCGGGTGTTCACTCGATGATTTGTGTCACTGGCCAGCATCAAAGCATGCTCAAGCAAGTGCTGGATCTGTTCGAACTCAAGCCCGACTTCACACTTGACGTCATGACCCCGCGCCAGAATCTCAACACCCTGACCGCGGCGTTGTATGACGCCATCGATCCGGTGCTGGAGATGACTCAGCCTGATCGCGTTCTGGTACACGGTGATACCACTTCAGCGATGGTTGCATCGATGGCCGCGTTCCATCGCCGCATCCCGGTCGGTCATGTGGAAGCAGGCCTGAGGACCGGTGATATTCGCTCGCCGTGGCCGGAAGAAATGAACCGCCGCTGTATCGATCTGGGTGCCGACCTGTTGTTTGCCCCGACCTTCGAATCGCGCACCAACCTGCTGGGCGAACGCCTGCAGGGGCGCTCCTTCGTAACCGGCAATACCGTGATCGATGCATTGCAATTGACCGCAAAACGCATTGATGAGGACAGTGAGCTGCGCGCTCGTCTGGACAGCCAGTTCTCGTTCATCAAGCCTGGCCGCAAAGTGCTGCTGGTGACGGGCCATCGTCGGGAAAACTTCGGCGACGGCTTCCTCGATATCTGCAAAGCCCTGCGCCAACTGGCCAGCCGCAAAGATATCCAGATCGTCTATCCAGTGCACCTGAACCCCAATGTTCAAGGCCCGGTCAAGGAGCACCTGGCAGGGCTGGATAACGTGCACCTGATCGAGCCACTGGATTATCTGGCGTTTGTGCGCCTGATGCAGCGCGCTCACGTGATCCTCACCGACTCCGGTGGTGTACAGGAAGAAGCGCCTTCGCTCGGCAAGCCAGTACTGGTCATGCGTGAAGTCACCGAACGTCCGGAAGCCGTGACCGCTGGCACTGTGCGGCTGGTGGGTACTTCTGTGGAATCCATCGTCAGCGGCGTTGCTGCGCTTTACGACGACGACCTGCTGTGGCGTCGCTCATCCCAGGCAGCCAACCCCTATGGCGATGGCAAGGCCAGCTCGCGGATTGTCGACATCCTGCTCGGCCGCCCGATGCATGAGTTTGTGGTGGGCAAACCGCCATTGGAGCTCGAACACCCAATGCTGATGCCGAACATGGGGCAAGCCCGACCGGTTTCATCTTTCCAATAAACGTTCTTCCCCCTATCAGTCCGAGATTTGCCTGAATGAAGTTTTCCGTTGCCACTCAATCGGGCGCGCTCAGCGCCCTTGCCTGTGGCGTGAGCCTGCTCGCGCTCATGCCGACTTTCGCCCTGGCTGCGGACAGCCCGCTCACCCAGGCAATCAACCAGATCAACAGCGACACCCGCCAGCAACGCGAGATTCGCTTGAGCGACCTGGGCATCGACACGCCGATCATCCTCGGCTCGACCGATGCCCGGCGCGAGCTGTATCTGCCGGTGCCAGCGGGCGTGCCATTGACCGATGCGACCTTGCAGTTTGATGCCAGTTATCTCAATGGTGAAGGCGGGCGCAACACCATGTTGCTGTCGCTGGACGGCTATCCGGTGCGGGCTGAAGGCCTGAACGAAGCGCAAGGCAATGCCAGCGTGACACTGGGGGTCGACAAGGCCGCCCGCGATAACGGTTCGGTACGGCTGGGCATTGCCTGGTCGTCGATTGTTGACCGCATGCTCTGTGAAGACGAACGGGTGATCGGCAACGTGCTGCGTATCGATCCCGCCACACGCCTGACTTACAGCTACGACGCCAGTCAGTTGCAGGACGTCGGCGCCGCCTGGAATGCCCTGCCCGGCAAACCGGGGATCATGGTCGCGCCCGGCAGCTTGTCTGCCACCAGCTACGATGCGGCGTGGCGCATCGGTGTGGCGCTGGAGCGGATCGGCAAACATGCGCGCATTCTGCCCTTCCCTGCTCTGCAAGACAGTGTTGACCTGAGTGGCCTGCGGGTCCCGGCCGAACTGCTGAATATCCCGGCCTTCGCCAGCCTCAACGGCAAAGGCACGCAAACCCTCAGCGATCCGGCGCAGATCGGTGCGCTGCTGGTGCTGGGTCAGACCGCCAATATGCAGGCCGATCTGGCGATCAACGATCCGCAGCTGCTCAAGGCCATCAACGAATCTCTCGATGCCTTGCACACCCAGATTCAAGGCCTCGATGCCAGCGCCGCCAACGCCTTGAACCAGTGGCGTGAACGGCATATCAACGTCGGTCTGAAAGCTGGCACCGACAATGTTCGCCTGGCCTTGCTCGGTGCCCGTCCGATGCTGATGATCGCGCCAGAAGCGACCGGCAAGGCATTGACTCTGTTCGGCTCGGCCTGGAACAAACTGGCGCGCAGCCGTCAACTGACCATCAGCGAAGCACACACCCCGCTGCAAGCCGATGGCCGTGTGGCCCTGTCCCGACTGGGCGGCAACCCCGGCACCATCGACGTGCTGGCCAAGTCCGACTGGAGCGCATCGTTCCCGCTGGGCAGCGTCGCCTATGACGGCCGCGTGCCGGTCAAGGCAGTGATCGATGTGGCCGCCGCGCCGGGTGCTTCGGACACCGCGCCCGTCGCCTCGCTGTTTCTCAACGATTACCTGATCGGCGCGCAGCAGCTGGTCACCGATGGCGAAAAACAACGCATCGAAGCGCGCATTCCGGGCTATGCCCTGGGCTCGACCAACGTCCTGCGAGTGTCCTTCCAGCGTCAGCCGGTCAGCGACCGCTGCCTTGAAACCCCGCAAGCCTTCCCGGTTTCAGTGTTGCCGACCAGCCATATCGTGCTGGACAAAGCCACACTCAATGACGACTTCTCCGGCATGGCCGCGCGCTTCGCTGGCGAGACTCAAGTGCTGGTGCCGCAAACGTGGCTGGATCAACCGGTAAGCAGCCTGCCGCAAGTGATTGCCGTGGCCAACGCCAGCGGCGTGTCACCGTTGCGCGCGCAATTGACCGTCAGTGCTGACCCGAAAGCTTCGGTAACGCCGGATAAATCCTTCCTCGCCTTCGAGCTGCCAATCAAGGACAGCAAGGCCTCGGTGCAAGTCGATGATCAGGGCCGCCTGCGCATCAACCACAAGGACGAGCTGCTGCTGGACCTGCAACCGCTGAACAACCTGGCGTCGCTGCAAGTGGTTGAAGCTGGCGGTCAACACGGTCTGGTCTACCACGCACTGGGCAATCAGGCGCCGGTGTTTGCCAAACCGATCCTGCTGACCCGTGGTGACGTGAGCATTCTGGGTGACAAAGGCGCGCTGACCACACTGGACAGCAAGGATCCAAGTGGCAGCCAGATGATCGAAAGCGAAGAGCCAAAAGGCCTCGATGCATGGCGTCAACCGTCCATGTTGTGGTTGATTCCGGGCGCTATCGTGCTGTTCCTCGTGCTGTTGCTGGCTGGCCGTAACGCCCGCCGCAATCGCCAGTAACGGGAAGCTCCGATGACGTCGCTCTATTGGCCGTACTGGCTGGCCCACTACTACAGCATCCTGGAAGTCGCGACGATTGTGGTCGCCGTGCTGATCCTGATCTCGAGTCTGGATGACCTGTTCATCGACCTCTGGTACTGGTCGCGCCGGGTGTTCCGCAAGTTCACGGCGGGGCGCAAATATCGGCCCCTGACCGTTGAACAGCTGATGGCGCGGGATGAACAGCCGCTGGCGATCATGGTTCCGGCCTGGCTGGAGTACGACGTCATCGCGCCGATGATCGAGAACATGGTGTCGACCCTGGATTACCAGAACTACGTGGTTTTCGTCGGCACCTACATCAACGATCAGCGCACCATCGATGAGGTGGAGCGCATGCGTCGGCGCTACAAGCAACTGCATCGAGTGGAAGTCCCGCATGCCGGGCCGACCTGCAAGGCAGACTGCCTGAACTGGGTCATCCAAGCGATTTTCCTGCATGAGAAAACCCACGACATGACCTTCGCCGGCGTCGTGCTGCATGACAGTGAAGATGTGCTGCACCCGCTGGAACTGCGCCTGTTCAACTATTTGCTGCCGCGCAAGGACATGATCCAGCTGCCGGTGGTTTCCCTTGAACGCAACTGGTACGAGTGGGTTGCGGGGACGTACATGGACGAGTTCGCCGAATGGCATGGCAAGGATCTGGTGGTGCGCGAAAGCATGACCGATACCGTGCCATCGGCGGGCGTTGGCACCTGTTTCTCGCACCGTGCGCTGCGTGTGCTGGCTGACGAAACTCAGAACCAACCGTTCAACACCGACAGCCTGACCGAGGACTACGACGTCGGTAACCGCCTGGCAAAAGTCGGCATGAACGCGATTTTCGTGCGTTTCCCGGTGCAGTACCGAGTGCTGCGCAAATCCTGGTTCCGCAAACCGTATGAGTCGACGTTGAGCATGCCGCTGTGCGTGCGTGAATTCTTCCCGGACACCTTTCGCACGGCGTTCCGTCAGAAAGCGCGCTGGACACTGGGCATCGGTCTGCAAGGCTGGGAACAGATGGGCTGGACCGGTTCGTTGGCCAACCGTTATCTGCTGTTCCGTGATCGCAAAGGCGTGGTGACGGCGTTCGTCAGCATCATCGCTTACGTGATTCTGGTGCAACTGCTGGCCTTGATCATCCTGCGTCATAGCGGGCTGTGGAACGTCAGTTTCCCGACCCCGTTCGAATCCAACGGCTTCATCAAATACCTGCTGCTGGCCAACGGCATCGCCCTGGCCTGGCGCATCGTGCATCGCTGTTACTTCACCGGCGTGTTGTATGGCTGGCAGCACGGTTTGCTGTCGATCCCGCGCATGGTGGTCGGCAACTTCGTCAACTTCATGGCCGCGTCCCGGGCCTGGCGGATGTTTATCGTTGGCAAGGTACTGAACCGCAAGCTGGTCTGGGACAAAACCATGCACGACTTCCCGTCCACCGACCTGGTCGCCATTGCCCCGCGCAAGCTGGGCAGCGTGTTGCTGTCGTGGCAAGCGATCACCGAAAACGCCCTGCAAAGCGCCCTCGCCGAGCAGCAAACCCGGCACATACCGTTAGGACGCATCTTGCTCAACCATGGCTGGCTGGACGACGAAACCCTGGCCGAAGCGATTGCCTTCCAGAACGAATTGCCGCGGGTTTTCGACGTGGCGGCCAAGGCTGATACATCGGCGCTGACATTGGCAGATGAGTTCGCCTTGCGCTGGCGTGTCGTGCCATTGGGTGTGAACGCTGACGGACAAGCGCAGATCGCTGTCGCCAGCCCGTTGTCCGCCGAAGGGCTGCAACAGGTCAGCGCGCAACTGGGCAGCGAACCGCAACAGCTGATTGCCCGAGAGAGTGAAATCGTCGCGCAACTGCGTCGGGTCAACGCCATTGACGGCCAGTCGGTACCCAACGCCAGTGCGCCGTTGCTGGGGGATCTGCTGATCGAATCGGGCCTGCTGGATCGTGCCATCTTCGACAGCGCCATGCTCAGTTACCGACCACAACATCACGGCCGCATCGGCGATTACCTGGTGGATATCGGCGTTCTGCCGCGTGCCACCATCGAACAGGCAGTGGCTCGCCAACACAGCCAATACCAGACGGAACCTGCCTTATGAAGCGCTCTCTACTGAGCCTGATGGTCACCGGCCTGAGTCTGATGCCCGTCGTGAGTTTTGCTGAAACATTGCCGCTGCCGCTCACCGGCCCGGCCTACCAAACCGCGAACGAGGCGTACAGCGCCTACGAGCGCAAGGACTACGACCTGGCCATCGCCAAGGCTCGCGAAGCCTTGCGCCAGCGGGCGGATGTCACCCGTTTGAACCGGCTGATTGCGCTGGCCGAACGCGACAAGGACATGCGCGACAATCCCAAACGCTACCCACAGTCGCGCCAGGCACCAGGCTTTGGCGCAGCGGCGCAGGCGTTCAAGGCTTACGACCGCGACGACTTCGCTGCCGCTGCCCAGTCCGCACGCAAAGCCATCAGCCAGGCGCCGAAGCGCATGGATTATCGCCTTCTGCTGATCGAGTCCCTGCAGCGCCAGCAGCATCTTCAGGAAGCTGATCTGGCCACCAGCGATGCGCTTCGGGTGTTCCCGGATGACGATACGTTGCTGATGCGCCGCGAAGCCATCCGCCGCCAACTGGCTGCCCCACTGGCCATCGCCGGGTATCGTGCTCTGCAAGCCGACAACCTGCCGCTGGCCGTGGATCAGGCACGCAAAGCCGTGAACTGGGCACCGGAAATCGGCGCCCATCAGCAACTGCTGATCAGCACGCTGATTGAAGCCAAGGATTACCGCGCAGCCGAACTGGCCGCCACTGGCGCGCTGGCTCAGGACGATGGCGAAATCGCGCCGTGGATCCTGCGCAGCTACGCACTGGATCGTCAGGGCAAAACCCAGGCCGCGCAAAATGATTTAAAGCAGGCGCTGGCCATCGATGGCTTGCTGGACTCGGAAGTGCGAGAGATCCGTTTCTTCGCCGCCGACCTGGCGCTGTCCAACAACGAACCGGAGCTGGCACTGGCTCAGCTACAACAATTGCCGCCAGACGAAAGCGGTGAACTCGCCCGCCGCCGCGCTGCTGCCCAAGCGGCTGCCAGGCAAAAATCCAACGGCTTGAAAACCGCGTTGCGCTTCCCGGCCCCGGCGCTGAATTGTCAGGAAAGCGCCTTCGGCCTGATCTGCGATATCTGGCCGGGCAACCAGCGCGATGGTGGAACTGACATGGCGGTTCAGGCTTACGCCGCACTGGCTCGCAAGGACTCGGCGTCTGCTGCGACGCTGGCCAGCGAAGCCATCCGCCGCGCCCCGGAAAACCCGGCTTATCGCAGTCTGCTGGTCAGTGCGCTCACCGATCAGAAGCGCCTACCCGAAGCTCTCGATGCCGCCAACAGTGGCCTTGCAGCCAATGGCGACGACGCGCGCCTTCTGGCCCAGCGCGGTCGCCTGCATCAGCAGATGAATGAAGATTCCGCCGCCCGCAAGGACTTCACCCAGGCGCTGGCACTCGGCACCCTGCCGGCCTATGAAGAAGCCAGCCTCTACGCCGCACTGGGTCAGCGCCGCACAGCTCGCGAACGTTTGCAGCAGGCCCGGGACACTGGCGAGCTGGAATCCATGAGTGATCTGCAAATCGCTTATCTGTCAGTGCAGGCTGGTGACGATGAGGCCGCCCACGAGTCATTCCGCAAGTCCGATGCCGCTACACGCCTGTCGCCAACCGCCAGTCAGGACGCTGCCTACACGGCCATGCGAGTCAATGACGACGAGCACGCGGTGGGTTATTTCAAGCGCGTGATCGACGCGAAAAATGCGGGTGAACTGGATATGCCAGCCCAGCAGCTGTTCGACACCCGTCGTGCAGTGGCCGATGTCTCCCGCACTTGGGGCTTGACTAGCACCACCAGTTATCGCGGCAACAGTTCCAGCAGCGGCTTGAGCTCGGCGCCGTCCACCAGCAACGGCAACAGCGGCAGCAGCAGTGGTGGCAGCAATGACAGCCTGCAAAACAGCACCGAGCTTTCTTATCGTCCGCTGGGTTATCGCAATGCCCGTTTCGTTGAGCTTTACGGCCGCATCACTGACACCCTGTGGAGCAAGAACGGCGATTCCGATACCGGTCTGGACGCTTTGCAAGGCGCTTTGGGCGCCCGGATCAAGCCGTTCTCATCCCTGAACGTGATGGCGGCAGTGGAACGCACTTTCCCGCTGGGTTCGTCTGATGTCGACGGCGACTGGCTGCTGCGCTTGGGCTACGGCTCAAGCATCGGCACCGACCTGCGGGTCGATACGCCCAGTTGGTGGACCTCGCAGTTGTTCGCTGAAGCCGGCCACTACATCAACGATTCGCGCAATTACATCAACAGCGAATGGCAAGGCGGCCGCAGCTACGCCATCGGTGGAACTGGCTCGCGCTGGGTCACGTTCCCCCATGTGGTCGCCGCCTACGATTACGATTCGAAGATGAACAGCAAGACCGGAGCAGACGGCCGCGCCGACTATTCGTCAGGCCATGCCTCTGGCGTTGGTATCGGTAATAACGTGCGCTACTGGTTCCGAGAAGACGCTTACAACGCGCCGCGCTCCTACGTGGATTTCTCACTGCAATACCGAGTGAAAGTGTCTGGCGACGACCGCGCCAAAGGCGTTTTCGCTCGCCTGACTTACTCCTACTGAGGACTGATTATGTACCCTCGTATCTGCAAGTGGGCCGGGCTTTACCTAGCGCTGGGGGTCAGCTTCGGCCTGGCTTGCACAGCCCAGGCCGCGCCTGAAATTGCGCAACTCTATGCGTCGAAACTGCCGGAGGGTTCGGCTTGGGTGCGGGTGGTCAATCCATCCGATAACGCCGTGCAGGTCCGTGTGGATCAGAGCACCGACTTTGCCTTGTCGGCTCAGTCGGTGGTTGCCAGCCCGTTTCAGGTCGTGGATTCCCGGCAGCCTTTGCACGTCACCGTCAACGGTCGCGAGATCAAAGGCCTGAACGTGCCGAAGAACGCCTGGGTCACGCTGATTCTCGACAGCAATCCGGCCAACCCGCCACGGTTGGTGGTGGATCCGCCGGTACGCGGCAAGGATCTGCGCGCCGAGCTCAACATCTACAACCTCAGCGCTGGCTGTGAAACGGCCAATATCCAGCTCGCCAATGGCGCCAGCGTGTTTAACCAGTTGCCGTTCAACGGCCAGGCGCAACGCACCATCAACCCGGTGCAGGCGACCCTCATCGCCAATTGCGGGAAGACCACCAGCCTGCCGTTCAAACTTGAGCCGTTCAAGGCCAGTGACCGTTACAGCTTGTTCCTGATTGGCTCAAGCCAGTCGCCCCGCCTGATCGGCCTCGTAGACCAGACTGCCCCATGACCCATTTCGTCAAAGCTCAACGCTTCACCCGTCGCTTGCCTGTGTTGGCGGGCTTGCTGCTCTGCCTCGCTGGTACTGGTGTGCAGGCTGCATCAGCAGTCATTACCGGTAAGGACGGCTGGCTGTTTCCCGCCTGGGAAAGCCTGAGCAAGGTGGATACCGCCGGTAACTCGCGCAGTATCGCGCTGCTCAAGGACGTCCAACAGCAATTGGCACGGGAAAACATCGGGCTGATTGTGCTGGTGGTGCCGATGAAAGCGCCGTTCTACGCCCAGCGTCTGCCAGCCGGTAATCCCCTGAGCCCAGCGGTTGTGCAGCGCTACGACCAGTTGCAAGCCAACCTGTCCAAAGCCGGCCTGACCACGCTGAACATCAAGCCGATCCTGCTACGGACCGAACAAGGCAAACAGACCGCGTTCTACCGTGCCGATTATCACTGGACGGCCTGGAGCGCGGAAAACACTGCCGACGCCACCGCCAAACTGATCACCGGCCGCTATCAATTGCAGGGTGAACCCGGCGGCGGCGCGGTACTCGGTGATTGGTTCGACAAGCGCGCATTCGGCGACCTGGCCAGCAACTTCCTGCCTGCCATCAAGCGCAAGGCTATCGGTCGCGACATCTACACCGTGCGCCATCAGGTGGAGAAAGAAGATCTGCTGATTGATGACGCACCCGCACCGGTGCAGGTGATCGGCAACAGCTTTGTGCAGCCTTATCTGGGCTTTACCCAGAAGTTGTCCAATGCGCTGGACCGTCCCGTCACCCTGACCTGGAACCCCGGCGACGTCGGGCCTTGGGCGACTCTGCTGCAATATCTGGAATCACCTGATTTTGCCCAGCACAAGCCGCAGGTGATCGTCTGGCAATTCAACGAGGGTCAGTTTCATCTCGGCCCCGACGCTGCTGCCAACTGGAACGCCAAGGGCGTGACTTCGCTGAACCAGTGGCATCAGCGCATCAATAAGGCGCTTCCTTGAAGATTCTCGGCAAAACCATCAGCCGTGCCACGTCAGTGGTTGCATTACTGGCAGCGACCCTCGTGTCAGGCACCACTTTGTTGTACGTCACCCAACCCAAACCACTGGATCCGGGCATCGTCGGCATCGTGTGGCAGCCGGACAACAAGACCGTCGGCATCAAGGGTGACTGGCAAAAGCTGGGCGCACGGGAACTGCTGGTGCAATGGACGGTGGTGGATGATCAGGCGTTCGTGCCTGGCACCGGCCTGCCCAGCGTACCGGTGCTGCCTGACTGGGCGCGTATTGCCAAGGAGCCCTGGGCTCAGGATGTGATTGTCGGGCTGGCGGGGTATTTCAGCGAAAATCGCTCACGGGACAATATCGAACAACTGGCGGCGGTGTCTGAACGCATCACCAAACTGCCGACGCCGCTGCATGTCACCGGTTGGTATTTCCCGGCAGAAGTCGACCCCAGCTGGACCCGCGCCAAAGAGCTGCCTGCGCTGCTGGCCAAGTTGCCGAGACCGTTGTGGATCAGCGTCTACGACGGCGCCAATATTGGCCCAGCGGCAACGGCAGACTGGCTCAAGCAGTGGCTGCCGGACGACATTGGCGTGTTCTTCCAGGACGGCGTCGGTGTCTATGCCCGCACCGCCCCCGTCGCCCGAACCTACGCCGATGCCCTGCGCAAAAGCCTGGGCAAAGACCGCGTCCGAATCATCGCCGAAGCCTTCCGCCCCAACTACGGAGGAGGCTTCCGCTCAGCGACCGCCGCTGAACTAAAACCGCAACTGGCAGCCTACGACGGCTATCCCCTGTACCTGTTCGACGGCCCGCACTACGTGACGCCGGAGTTGGTGAAGCAGTTGGCGAGGTGATGTTGAGAGAGATGTGCCTGAAAAAACACAGGACCCGTAGGAGCGCGCTTGCTCGCGATGAACGACAACGCGGAGTTCCAGGCACACCCCTCTGTGGAAGCGAGCTTGCTCGCGAAGAGGCCATTACATCCGACGGTGATTTGTCGCCTGGACTGCAGCTTTCGCGAGCAAGCTCGCTCCCACATTGAATAGGTGCCAGCCTTGAGAACGAGGTGTCTGGATTCGCGGGCAAGCCTCGCTCCAACGGGGTCAGGTGATCTCTGTGGGAGCGGTGCTGAACTGGCGATGGGGCCAGAGGCGATTCACTTTAGATCGCACGGACCTTATCGCGGGCAAGCCACGCTCCCACAGACTGACCGCGTACTTCCGTTGGAGCTGGGCTTGCCCGCGAAGAACGATGACGCGGTGTGTCAGACACCCCCCCCTGCGGGAGCGAGCTTGCTCGCGAAGGCGTTTTGTCAGACTGCGAAAACGGCTTTGATGTACCGGGCTTTTCGCGAGCAAGCTCGCTCCCACAGGTTCATGATTGCCGAGGTCATCACCGCCTTATTGTGCAGCCTCCGGCAACGCCATGTCCTTGGGCCACAACAACCACACATTACCTTTCTGCTTCATATCCCCCGCCAGATGCCCGGCTTCGTCGCCGGTGCCCCAGAACAAATCAGCTCGCACTTCACCCGCAATCGCTCCGCCGGTGTCCTGCGCCGCTACCGGGCGCACCAGCGGGGTTCCGTCCGGACGCGTCGTGGACAGCCAGAGCAAACTCCCCAGCGGGATCACCTTACGATCGATCGCCACGCTGTAACCCGCCGTCAATGGAACATTCAGCGAGCCGCGAGGGCCTTCGTTGCTGTCCGGGTTGCGGGCGAAAAATACATAACTGGGGTTGCTCGCCAAGAGATCCGGGATGCGCTCGGGATGTGCCTTGGCCCAGGCGGCGATGCTGCCCATGGTGACGTCTTCTTTCTTCAGCTCACCCTGCTCCACCAGCCAGCGGCCAATCGCCCGATAAGGGCGGCCGTTCTGATCGGCGTAACCGATGCGCAGCTGCTGGCCATTATCCAGACGCACCCGACCCGAACCCTGGATTTGCAGGAATTGCAGGTCCATCGGGTCGGTCAGCCAGGCAACCACCGGCGCATTAAGACCCTGAGCGCCGATGGTCGCAGCATCGTCATACGGTTTGAGCACTCGCCCTTCAAGACGCCCACGCAAGCGCTTGCCCTTGAGCTCGGGGTAGATGCTCTCAAGATTAACGATGATCAAATCATCCGGTACGCCATAAATCGGCACAGAGGCCTGAGGCGTCTGGGTCAGGCTGCCAGGGTAGACCGGCTCGTAATAACCGGTAATCAATCCGTCAGCGCTGCCAGTGGCCGAGCGCATGCTGTAGACCTGCAACCGGTCCTGCAAGAAACTGCGGATCTGCGTTGCATTGGGCTCCTGCGGCACAGTAGCTGATGCTGCACAGGTCGCGCCCCAGACCGCATCCGCCTTGAGCCGCACGCAGGCACTGCGCCACGAAGCAAATCCGGCTTGCAGATCGCTATCGGCAACCGCTGGCAATGCATCCCAGTTCGCCGGTGTGTAAGTGGTATGCGGCGGCGCAGGTGGCGGCGCTGGCGTCTTGTCCGAACTGTCGCAACCCACAAGAAGAACGGCAAACGGCACAGCCAGGGCCAGGCCCTTGCGCCAGTGTTTGAAAGAAAGAGTCATGAGCGCAGCGGTTCCCCTGAAGCGGCATTTTGGTCCGCAAGGGTACGCAATGCGTGGGCTGTTCGAAAGCGCGGAGCTGAACTGGAATACGTTTTATTGTGGGAGCGAGGCTTGCCCGCGATAAGGCTGGACGCGGTTTAACTTAGAATCGAGTCGACCTTATCGCGGGCAAGCACCGCTCCCACATGGGTTACGTGTCTATCGGCTTGCCTCTACTTCAACTGATTGGCAAACCGGCTCACCGCGCCAACCACTTGCCGTGCGCCTTCCTGGATTTCCACAATCACCGCGCCGGCGTCATTGGCCAGCCCCAATCCTTGCTCAGCCTGGCCTCGACTGTTGGCGATGCCGCGTACGGCTTCATCCACCAAGTTCTGGTTCTGCTGCACGACGTTGACGATTTCTTCGGTGGCGGCGCTGGTTCGGCCCGCTAGCTGCCGGACTTCATCGGCCACCACCGCAAAGCCCCTACCCTGCTCGCCGGCACGGGCGGCTTCGATGGCCGCGTTGAGCGCCAGCAGGTTTGTTTGCTGGGCGATGCCGCCGATGGTCTGCACGATAGAGCTGATCAACAACGACTGTTTGCCCAACGCTTCGATGCCCTGAGAAGCCGACTGCATTTCTTCGGAGATCTTGCGCATGGTCTCAACCGTATCCTTGACCACGCTGGCACCACGCTGAGCGGTGAGATCGGTCTGCTGGGAAATCTCGAACGCGATACCCGCCGCGTCGCTGACCTCGACCTCACGCTCCACCTGATCAGTAATCACCGTGGCGAACTTGACCACTTTGTAAAGATTGCCCTGAGCGTCATGCACCGGGTTGTACGTCGCCTCCAGCCAGACTTCACGGCCATTGGCGTCGACACGCTTGAATCGGTCAGCAACAAACTCTCCCCGGTTCAGCGTTGCCCAGAACTCCTTGTACTGAGGTGAATTAACCTCGGCCGGCTCGCAAAAGATGCTGTGGTGCCTCCCCACGATCTGCGCCAGGTTGTACCCCATGCCCTTCAGGAACTGGTCGTTGGCTTTGAGTACATGGCCAGTCAGGTCAAATTCGATAACGGCCGTCGAGCGCAGCAAAGCCTGAATAAAGGCGGCGTTTTCCGTCGCCAGCTCAATCGCGTCGGTAATCTCACTGCCAAAACACCGGATATGCGAGAGCTTGCCGTCGTCGCCCATGATCGGATACCAGATCGCCCTCACCCACGCCAGGCTGCCGTCCGCTTTAAGGAAACGATAATTGTCGATCACCGACTCGCCGTTCGCGATGCCGGTGCGCAGATTGCGATAGCAGTCGAGCTGCTTGACGTAAGCCGGAACGATTTCATCCATGCCACGGCCTTGCAAATGCTCAGCGCTATAACCCAGTGCCTTGGAGAAGTTGGCGTTGGCTTGGGTGATGCGGTAATTCGCGTCCAGGGTCACCGACAACATCTGCGAGTCCATGCCCCGCTCCATTTGCCGATAAATAGAAAGCTCGGCTTCTTGCGCCTGTAATTCCTTCTTCAAGCGGGTGTTAAACATGGGCGGCACCGATCCTAATGAGTTCAGACGAGTTATCGGCACTGGAAACGGGAGCTGAATCGACCCTTCGTCCGAATGCTTCTCTCATTTATAGACACTCGGTTGAGCTCACGCGAAAAAAAACCGCGTCAATCGACGCGGTTTTTTTATGCAGCGTTTCGGTTTACTTGGCCAGACGCCCGTAACGGTCTTCAAACCGCACGATGTCGTCTTCGCCCAGGTACGAGCCGGACTGCACTTCGATCAACTCAAGAGGCACTTTGCCCGGGTTGGCCAGGGAGTGTTTGACGCCCAGCGGGATGTAGGTGGACTGGTTCTCCGAGAGGATCAGCTCCTGATCATCACAGGTCACCTTGGCCGTACCGGATACCACGATCCAGTGCTCGGCGCGGTGGTAATGCATCTGCAACGACAGGCATTCGCCCGGCAGCACGCTGATGCGCTTGACCTGATAACGCTCGCCGCGATCCACGGTGTCGTAGTGACCCCACGGGCGGTTGACCAGCGGATGGGTCACGAACTCGGCACGCTCTTCAGCCTGCAGGCGCTTGACCACGTCCTTGACCTGCTGGGTGTCATTCTTGTTGGCAACCAGCACCGCATCCTTGGTTTCGATCACGATCAGGTCTTCAAGACCGACGGTCGCCACCAGACGATGATGGGACTGCACCAGGCAATTCTTGGTATCAATGGCCATGACGTCGCCTTCAAGGCGATTCATGTTGGCATCATGCGGGCCGACATCCCAGATCGCCGACCAGCTGCCCAGATCATTCCAGCCTGCGTCCAGCGGTACAACCAGACCTGCAGCCGTGTGCTCCATGACGGCGTAATCCACCGATTCATCGACGCACAGTGCGAATTGCTCGGCGGGCACATGCAGGAAAGTGCGGTCAGCTTCAGACTCGGCCAAGGCGGCACGGCACGCTGCCAGCATTTCCGGGCGATGCTCGTTCAGCTCATTGAGGAACACCGAGGCACGGAACATGAACATGCCGCTGTTCCACAGGTACGCACCTGAGGCGAGATACTCTTCAGCCATTTCCGGCGAAGGCTTTTCCTTGAAAGCGGAAATCGCAAAACCACCCTGCTCGATGGCAGCGCCGCACTGGATATAACCAAAACCGGTTTCGGCGTGGGTCGGCGTGATGCCGAAGGTCACCAGACGGCCGGCTTCGGCGTGGACCTGGGCGACCTGGACGGCAGCGCGAAACGCTTGTTCATCATGGATATGGTGATCGGCAGCCAGCACCAGCAGGATTGGATCACTGCCATCAGCGCTGGCTTCAAGTGCCGCCAAAGCAATGGCCGGCGCAGTGTTGCGCGCCAGCGGCTCAAGAATGATGCGACGGCTGCCCATCTTCGCCACACGCAGCTGCTCGGCAACGATGAAACGATGATTTTCGTTACTCACGACAACGGCAGGCGAATGCTCAAGGCCTTGCAGCCGAGCCAACGTGCGCTGAAACATCGTGCCCTGATCCTGACCATCCAGGGCCAGAAATTGCTTGGGGAAGCTCTGGCGCGAGAGCGGCCACAGGCGGGAACCATTACCGCCAGCCAGGATTACCGGGGTGAACATAGCAACTCCATTCTTGTACTACGTGCGTAGTGAGGCGCGCATTATCCGGGGGCTGGAGGGGGTATGCAACATAGATAGTTGACGCGATCCACTGTTAAGTATTTGAGACAGATAGGAACCATTCTTCATTGGCCGGGTCAGAGCGACTGCACATTTCAATTTGTATCCTGTTTGTATCCGCATCGACTACACGGCATGAAGCCGTCAAAGCCGCCGGCCAGGATCAACTCAGCGCCACCCGTAGCCTGTCGATGCATTGATTAAGGAAGATAAATGGCGACCCTCAAGCTGCATCAACCGATCAACATGAACAACTTGCAGGCGTGGGACGGGACATTCCCCATTGTGGACTCCGGCCACATTCGCGCGACCGACGGCGTCAGAACCCAAGATTACTTCGGCAGCTTTCAGTTCACGAACGGTGAAGTATCAGGCGGCACGCTGACTTCCACGGTCGCCTACCAGAACGGCCTGTATTACGAATTGACCGACATGAACGCCAATGCGGCGGTTGTGGCCGAGCACATTGGCGGCTTCGATTTCAAAAGCGCGCTGAATGAAGTTCTGAAAGGCAATGACACTGTCATTGGCTCGGCAGGCAATGACGTGATCAAAAGCGGCGCAGGCAATGACACCATTAATGGTGGCGCAGGTATTGATACTGTCCAGTACAACAGCAAAGCGGGCCTTATCGTCACTCGCACTGTGGATGCCAATGGCAGAGCGTATGCGATCAAAGTCGACGGCAAGATCGACGTCGTGTCCAACGTAGAACGCATTGGCTTTGGTGATGGCTCTACTTTGGCTATAGATGTCGAGGCAGGCCAAAACGCGGGATCGGCGTATCGCTTGTATCAAGCTGCATTTGATCGCAGACCTGACACTGCTGGCCTTAAGTTCTGGACCACGCAACTGGACAACGGCACCAGCCTGGCCGAAGTCGCTACCGGTTTCGTCACGAGCAACGAGTTCAAGGCCGCCAATCCGGGCACTGACTCCACCACCCTGATCAACAGCTACTACCAACACGTATTGCATCGAGCACCCGATGCAACGGGTTTGGATTACTGGAGTAACGCGGCCGCCAACGGCATGTCGGCCAGCGAAATGCTGGTGTCGTTCTCCGAAAGTCAGGAAAACATCAGCAACACCGCCGCCGCACTTTATAACGGGCTGTGGCTGGTCTGATCGGGCCGCACCACCTTTGCCCCCGATTTTTTTACTAGAGATAAGGACCAATCCAATGGCACGTATTACCTTTAACCAGCCTCTCGACAACTTCGATTTGAACAAAGCGGCCCAAGCTGGCGCTACCGGGCAAGTGGTATCGACTTCGAGCACCCACATTGTCTTCAGTGAAGGTAATTACAAGGCGGACTTGAGCGGCATCTTCCCGTCAGGTAATTCACAAGCGGGCGTTTTCACCGGTATCACTTATTCACTCAATGACACACCTTACGTCACCATTAGCGGGCTCAACGTCAAAGTTAGCGACGCAGCGAACACCACTTCGCTCTTCAGCGGCAATGACCAGTACATCGGCTCCAATGGCAATGATCACTTCTACGCATGGCCGGGCAACGACACTTACAGCGGCAACGCGGGTATCGACACCGTGCACTATTCAGCACTAAAGAGCGATTTTACCGTCTCGTCAGTGAGCACAGTCGCCACAGTCAAAGGTCTGGGCAAGACTGATACGCTCTTCAACATCGAACGCGTCAATTTTCAGGAAGACGGTACGACGCTGGCGCTGGACGTCCTTGCGGGCCAAAACGCAGGCTCGGCCTATCGTCTTTATCAGGCAGCATTTGATCGCAAAGCCGACACCACGGGTATGAAGCTCTGGACCCAGAAACTCGATGCGGGTGTCAGCCTGGCTGACGTTGCCATGGAATTCGTTAACAGCAACGAGTTCAAAACTGTCAATCCGAACACTGACTCTGCCTCCCTGATTAACAGCTATTACCAACACGTATTACATCGCGCACCCGACGCGACGGGCTTGGCGTTTTGGAGCAATCAAATGGCCAACGGCGCTGGCGCCAATGATGTATTGGCATCGTTCTCCGAGAGCAACGAGAACGTCAGCAACACCGCCGCTGAGCTGCAAAATGGCATTTGGATGTAACCATCGTCTCATGAACGTGAGGGCATGCTGGAGCTGATGCCAGCATGCCCGCCTCATATCAAACCGTTGATGAATAGAGTTGCGAGCATAATTTCCCCTCGGTTTCTGCCTGGTAAGCGAGCAACCCTTGGTCATCTACCCGTTTCTGACAAGCGCTTTACCTGCCCCTGCCCGAGCATCGTCATCGCCCACCGGATGAGCCCCCCCACTTCCCAATGGTTAAGCCAGGCGGGCAGAGTTTCGGCACCTTGAATGCCGCTAGCGGCGCGGTCCCTGTTAAACTCGCCCACTCGCGTCAGCTTACCGATCCGGGTAAGCCGCCTCACCTTCAACTCATAGATTGCTCGCCGCGCCGGCGCAGACAGGTAAGCTCGACTTCATGAAGCTATTGCTCAATATCGAATCCCTCATCCCTCCGCTCACAGGCATAGGCAACTACACGTTCAACCTGATTGAACAGCTGCGTGACGATGAGATCGAGGATATCGACTGCTTCATTGGCTCGCGCCACTACACGGCTGAGCAAGCCATTGCCAACTGCATCAGCTCCAGCGCGCAATATGCTCCCGGCGCGCCCACCTCCTCTTCGCAGCTCCGCAATCTGCTGCGCAGTTGGACATTCGCTTACCGCGCCAGAGAAATACTGCGTAGTACGCAGCTGAAAATGAGCGCGGGACGGTTTCGCAACCATGTTTATCACGAGCCCAACTTCATTCTCAAAGCCTATGCAGGCAAGAGTGTCGCCACCATTCACGATCTCTCCTTTATCCACTACCCGCAATTTCACCCGCAAAAGAGAGTGGAATGGCTTTGTGCGCAACTTCCCAAAACCCTTGAGCGTGCAGATTTCCTCATCACCGACTCGGACATTATTCGCGACGAGCTGATCAGCGATTTCGGCGTAGGCGCCGACCGGGTCCGCACGGTCTACCTGGGTGCTGCCGAAAGCTATAGGCCGCAGACCGCAGAGCAGACCCGCACAACGCTAGATCAGTATGGTTTGCGGCATGGCCGTTATGTGTTGTTCGTTGGCACGTTGGAGCCTCGCAAAGGCGTAGATACCCTGATAGACGCCTGGTGCCGCCTGCCGCAAAATCTGCGCGAGGAATTCCCGCTGGTATTGGCCGGTGCACCAGGTTGGCATAATCAGGAACTCAATGATCGCATCAAGATTCTGGAAGCCAGCCATGGCCTGCGCCAGCTGTCATTCGTATCTGGTCAGGATTTGCCGACGCTGTATGCAGGCGCGGCGGTGTTCGCTTATCCATCGTTGTACGAGGGGTTCGGGCTGCCGGTGCTCGAAGCGATGCAATGTGGTGTCGCATCAATCTGCACAGCGGATACCTCAATGTCCGAATTCACTCAGGGCAGCGCTCGTCTGGTGGATCGCGGCAACGACGAGCAGTTGGCGGCGCAATTGAGCGAATTGCTAAGCGATGAGCCATTACGCAACGAGGTCGCTGCGGCAGGTCTGCTGCGCGCCCAGGAGTTTTCCTGGAAACGCTGCGCCAAAGAGACGCTGGATATCTATCGCCTCGTCGACTAAAGGATACCGGTTGTGCTCAATGCTAAACGTGACAGCGAGGGGCACCAATGCCGACAAAGACTGTCTCATCCGCGGGCCTGTTAAACTCGCTCGCTTGCGCCACGGCCATCAAGGAAATACCGACCATGCAACGCATCCTTATTACGGGCGCCAACGGTTTCGTTGGGCAGATCCTCTGCAAGATCCTGCAGCAGGCCGGGCAACACGTCATTGCCTTGACCAGCTCGACGTCACCGGCCCAGCAACACGCCGACCAGACCTTGCAATGTGACATTCGCGACGCCGATGCCCTGGAGCAAGCGATCACCGACGCTGCACCGACGCACGTCATCCACCTTGCCGCCATCACCAGCGTTCCCATGAGTTTCAAGGAGCCTGTGCTGACCTGGCAAACAAACGTGATTGGCAGCGTCAACTTGCTGCAAGCGCTGCGTAACCTCGCTCCGAATGCCTTCGTATTGTTTGTAAGCTCGTCGGAAGTCTACGGCGCCAGCTTCAAGAAAGGCGTGGCGCTGCGTGAAGACACCCTGTGCCAACCGCTCAACCCCTATGCCGCCAGCAAACTGGCTGCCGAAGCCGCGTTCAACGAATACTTCCGCCAAGGCCAGCCGGGTGTGATTGTGCGACCGTTCAACCACATCGGCGCGCAGCAATCGCCTGACTTTGTCACCGCCTCATTTGCACGCCAGATCGCGCTGATCGAAGCTGGAAAACAGGAGCCAACCCTGAAAGTCGGCAACCTGGAAGCCAGCCGCGACTTCCTTGATGTCGCTGATGTCTGCGACGCTTATGTAAAGCTGTTGCAGCTGTCGGAGCTCGACACGCAATACCCGCGCTGCTTCAACATCTGTTCTGGAGAGCCGCGCCAAATACGCGGCATTCTCGATGAGATGCTGGCAATGACCGACGCCAACATCAGCGTTACTCAAGATCCCGAACGCATGCGCCCTTCAGACATCGCCACGGCAACTGGCGATACCTCAGCGATGCGCAATACCACGGGCTGGAAACCGTCGATCAAGCTGCGCTCGACGCTGGAACAACTGCTCGCCTACTGGCGGGTTCAGGTTGCCACCGAGTAACTCGGCATCCACCCCATTAAACACCCTGCGGGGTGTTTTTTTTGCCTGAAAACACTTGTTAATAAACTGGTACAGAGCAGATACAATCCCGGCACAAATAAAGTTCGGTGAGCAAGGATTGCCATCAAATGAATGTACCGGGTACCCGTTTCGCGCACATTGACTGTCTACGGGCGATTGCAGCTCTGCTGGTTGTATGGATGCACACCAGCGAACACTTCGTCCTGATCGCCGCACCCTCCGTCCAGGATCGTCTGCACGACATCGCCTGGTTTGCCGACTTCGGCCGGATCGGCGTGGTGATATTCTTTGCCATTAGCGGCTTCGTGATCCCATCGAGCCTACGGGCCGACCGCGCCGGATCTTGCCGTGAATTCCTTATCAAACGCCTGTTTCGGCTGTATCCCATTTATTGGTTTTCCATCCCTTTTGGCCTGGTCACGTTCTGGTACCTGTGGGGCAAGGAAATTTCCGTGACCGCGATACTCCTGAACCTGACCATGGTCCAGGAAGCCTTGGGCATGCCCTCGGTGCAAGGCCAGTATTGGACGCTACAAACTGAGCTGGCGTTCTATGCGCTGTGCGTCTTGCTGTTTTTCGGCGGGGTGCTGCGTTCGGCGGCGGTGCTCAGTACTTTGGTACTGCTGTTCAGCGCGCTGTGCCTGTTACCAATTGTCCTGTCATTTATCGGCAGGCCCCTTCCCGTTTCGCTAACACCAGCGCTGGCAATGCTTGCGCTGCATCTGGGGGTCATGTTTTGGGGGGCGTTGTTCCGCATTTGGTATGACAAGACACCCATGCACTGGTTTGCCCGGCTTTCGGTTTTCGGCTACATCGCCGTGTGGTGGCTGATGGCGACCGTCGCGGTCGGCCATTACCTGCTGATCACCCCGGAAATAAAAGTGCTGCACTTCTTCGTGCCCTATGCACTGGGGGTCGCGACCTTCGCAGGTCTGGCCATCTACGGAAAAGTGCGGCCAGCGTGGCTGGTATGGCTTGGGACAATCAGTTATTCGCTGTACCTGTTCCACCCGGTGGTGTTCTACACGCTGTCGTGGCTGGTGCAAGTCAGCAATGTCAGCTGGCTGCAGCAATGGCCGACTGGCGCCTACATGCTGGCCTCACTGGCCGGGACGATTTTCGTCTCAGCGCTGACCTACCGCTACATAGAACAACCCGCGATGCGCCTGGGCAATTACCTGGCGCAACGCAGCTCGGCAACGCGAGCGACAGTCGTGGGCAACCCCGTTAACGAGGCCATCTGACTCAGCCTTGCTCAGCGCCCCAGCAACCTGCCCAGCCCGATGCCAAGCGGCGTTGGCTCAGCCAGCATGAAACGCTCGAGCAAACGCTGGTTGTTAGCGCGCGAATGCTTGATGTCTCCCGAGCGAGCAGATTGGTAGGACACTTCAGGCAAGCCACCGACCACCTGCTCAAGCGCGGACAATAGCTGATTGAGCGAGGTGGTTTGATTCAAGCCAACGTTGATCGCGCCCTCCTCGACCTTCGCCAGTTCCACCGCCTGGGTCAGCAGCTTGACCAGATCTCCTACATAGAAAAAGTCACGGGTCTGCTCGCCGTCGCCAAACACCGAAATCGGCAAGCCTTTCTCGGCACGCTCAGCAAAAATGCTGATCACCCCGGAGTAAGGCGACGAGGGGTCCTGGCGCGGGCCGAAAATATTGAAGAAGCGGAACACCACCGGTTCCAGCCCGTGCTGGCGGCGGTAGAAGTCCAGATAATGCTCGCTGGAAAGCTTGTCCGAGGCATACGGGGTCAACGGCGCCTTGGGCGTGTCTTCGCTGATGGCCTGACCTTCGCCATTATTACCGTAGACCGCCGCGCTGGACGCGAACACTACACGCTTGATACCCGCCAGACGCATCGCTTCGCAGATATTCAGCGTGCCGATGAAGTTGCTCTGGTGAGTCTTTACCGGATCGTCCACCGATGCCTGAACCGAAGCTACTGCAGCCAGATGCACCACCGCCTGACAACCCTCAGCCGCACGCAACACCAGCGCAGCATCGGCAACATCACCTTCGATCAATTCGACACGTGGGTTATCCTGCGGCAGGTTACTGCGCTTGCCCGTTGAAAGGTCATCGAGGATGCGCACCATATAGCCCTTGGCGAGCAGCGCGTCAGTGAGGTGCGAGCCAATGAAACCAGCACCGCCAGTGATCAGAACGGGAGCATCAGACATATCGGTAATAGCAATCCGGTAGGTGAAGTGAAAAGCGGCTGCAAACATAACATGCTGCCGTAAGGGCCAGAAGGCCATGCCACGGCTACAACATTTATTCTCTTCGTAAGAAGGTAGTGCTAAATTGCCAGCTCATTGGTTTTTTGCCTCCCTCGCTGTGTCCATTACCGGCGGATTCAGGAAAAAGAAATGGCTGCTTCGACTTATTTTGATCAGGTACAGCAACTCTATATCGCCTACTTCGGGCGCCCTGCTGATCCGGTCGGGCTGGTATTCTGGGCGACCCAGATAGATACGGCCAATGGCAGCCCGGGAGCAATGATTGCCGGATTTGCGAGCTCCTCGGAATCCAATGCGTTGTACGCCGGTGTGTCCACGCAGCAAAAGATCACCGCGATTTATGTGAACCTGTTCAACCGTCAACCAGAGCCTGCAGGCCTCGCATTCTGGGTCGCGCAGATTGAAAGCGGAGCACTCACGCAAGCTCAAGCCGCGTATCAGATGCAGTCATCAGCCGGCCCTGGCGATGCCTTGGCAGTGGTCAACAAGCTGGCCATTGCCAAGTCGTTCACGGCGCAACTTGATACGCCTTCAGAAATCAGCGGCTACAGCGGTGCCACTGCCGCCGCTTCCGGCCGCGCGTTTCTGGCTTCAGTGGACGCGACTCCGACCTCATTGAGCAATGCCACGGCCAGCCTGAGCGCCTCGGTTGCCACGGCCACCGGCACCACAATCGTTACCCCGGTAACGCCCACACCGGTTGATACCGCGTACACCCTTAATAAAAGCGCTGAAACGCTGACTGGCGGCGCCGGCAACGACACCTTTATTGGTACCCTGGATGCGAGCATCCCCGCATCAGAAACGTTCAACAAGGGCGACTCCCTGGATGGCGGCTTGGGTACCGACACCTTGTCGCTTACGGTGACCGGAGCGACGGCAAGCTCATGGCCTGCGGCGACCTTGACTAACATTGAGCAGTTGCAGATACGCGATCAACACACCGGCGGCAGCGTGTCGACCTTTGACCTTGCCGGGGTCAGTGGGTTGAAAGGCGTGGCGAGTAATGTGTCAACGGCTGCCGTCGCCTTCAACAACGTGCAAGCCGGCACCATGGTGGCGATGCTGGGCGATAAAACCAGCACACTTGGCGCCTTGAATTTCACTATGTCTAAAACCACTGACGCCATCAGCCTGCTGTTTGATGGCGGAGTAAAAACGACTTCGGTTAATAGCGGCTCTGCACAGGCCACCACGGTTACCATCAGCTCTACAGGCGCAGCCAACCAAGTTGGACTTATCGACCTGGGAAAAACCAGCTCTGTTACCAAGCTTGTTGTCAACGCTTCCACCGACCTGACCACCGTATTGAGCGCTAACGATTACGCATCGACTGCAACCCTCACGCTGACCGGGCAAGGTAAGGTTGACCTGGGCACAACGCTTGGCTTCAACGGCTCGAGCGTCGATGCGTCGGTCAACAGCGGCGGCCTCACCATCGCCTTGAGCAATAACATCAAGAGTTATATCGGCAGCTCGGGCGCGGACCGGTTGCTGGGAACGGCCACAATAGCCAACACCAGCAGCATCGACGGCGGCGCAGGCATCGATACGGTGTTAGCGACCTTGATCAATTCAGGCAATGCAGCCGCGTTCAAGAGCTTTGAACTGCTCGATCTGGCCGGTACGGCCAACAGCGGCTCGCTGGATGTTTCCCAGCTGGTTAACTCGAAGATCGCAGGGGTGTTGATTTCCGCCCCGAGCAACGGCACCTATACGCTCGATAACCTGAAGGAGTCTGCCTCGGGCTTCGACATCAACGTGACGGGCTCGACGCCGGGCTCTTTCCTGACCCTGGGGTTCGATACCGCCAGTGTGGCGGGCAGCAGTGACGTACTCAATTACACCTTCAACAACCAGGCGGGAAAAGCCACCGACGCCGGTTCGATCACATCTCAGGGCATTGAAGCAATTACTATCAATTCCGGCGGGGTGACCTCCGGCAACGTGTTACGGATCGTCGACAACAGCGCGCAGTCCATCGTGATTACTGGCGACCAGGCATTAAATTTGACCGTAGCCTCACAAACGGGCGGCGGGGCATCGAATCTGAACAAAATCGATGGGTCCGCCGCTACCGGGGCCTTGACCATCACCACGGCGGCTACCAATGCTGCCGGTGGGCAGGCAGCATTGGTTGTCAAAACGGGTTCGGGTAATGACTCCATCACGGCGACGACGACAGTGACCACTGGATCGGTCGGCAGCACGATTACTTCCGGCACTGGCAGTGACACCATTCTGGTATCCGGCGCGAGAGCCCAAGACACCACCGCGGTGCAGTTCACCACCATCACGGATTTTAGTGCAGGGGACCAGCTGTTCTTTGGCAACATATTAAACGCCGCGGGTCTGACATTCACCGCCGCAAAGTTCTCCCCGGCAGCCCCGGCCAACCTGAGTGATGCTTTGACGCAGGCTTTGTCGGGGGTCTCCACCAACATTGCGGTCTGGTTCAACTACGAAACAGACACCTACATTGTCCACAACGCCGATGCCACAGCAGGCTTCAGCGCTGCGGATGTGGTAATCAAATTGACTGGCACCACCGTGGACCTGTCAAATGCCACGACTTCGGGCATGAACCTGGTATTCGGATAGTCATGTCCGATTGCCCGCGCAGCGGCCCGTTATTGCCCAACGAGCCGCGCATTCTAGATTGGGCCCATGAGCAAATGCTGACCGAGCACCATCTGTTGCCACACCTCGCGGCTCTGGAGCTGTTATTCCAGAGCCTGCGGGCTGGGCTCGACGGGCGTTTGAGCCAGGCGCAACCGGTCAAATTGGGTAAGCCGTATCCATTGGGTCAGTGCCTGGAAATTTCCCGGGCCACTGAGCACTGCCTAACACAACTCAATAATCTGACGATGCACGGCGCCGCTGCCCAAGGGCAGGCGGCCTTACTGGCGTTCCTGCTCGCGGGTGGGTCGGCACGCCAGGTGTGGGGCGATTTGCGCGGCGAGTATTTCCAGAATGCTTTCGTGATCGGCACGCTTTACGTGGATGTGTCCAACGATACGGTGTTCAGCCACAAGCCCAAGGTCGAGATCCTCCCGTTCAACGAGGCGAGGCTTGTGCCTGTGGGAGACTTTCAGCACTTCATCAAAGTGGTACGCAGTTACTGGAAAGCCGAGGTATTCCCCAACCATATCCTGCCGTCGCTGGCACCTTATTTTCCGCTGATTGTGGCGATTCCCGGGGGCAGCGTGCGGCTGGAAGGCGCCTCCAACTATATGTTCGCCCTTACCCAGACCAACGGCCTGCGCCCGAGCGAAGCGGTGTTAGACAGCCCATCCATGAGTGATGATATGTTCCGCCTGCTCAGCCAACGCTTGATCGGTTGCGAGCTTGACCTTGCCGCCGACCAGGTCCAAGGCAAAGCCCGCGCATTGCAAAAGTGTCGCGAGTTCCGCAACGACCGCGCCACCCTGAGCGCCGAACAATGCACACAGATCATCGCCGAGCTGCGTCTGGCCAATCATCGGCTGTCTTCTCTGATGGTAGGCTTCACGCCGTAAGACCGGTTCGTAGGACCGCCTCAGCCGCGAAAGCCATTAACCCTGTCAAAGCAGATGCTGCGGATGCACCGACGTCTTCCCGACTAAAGTCGATCCTACGGGAACGGTCAAAGCATAAAAAACCCCGCCGGCCTTCAAAGCCGCGGGGTTTGTTTTTATCGAGTCCATCTTGCACTGCCGGTCACTTCACCTGGCCCAGCACCTGACGCCCGCAACTGCCAATGATCAACCCTTGCTGACTTTGGCCTTGCTGTTGGTTTTCTTGGCTGCGGCTTTCGGTGCCGTCTTGGGTGCAGCTTCAACTTCTGCCACCAGCGCTGACATGTAGGCATTGCGCGCGGTCTGGGCAATTGCAACCTGCTGCTGCAGACGGGTCAATTCTGCATCCACGATCTGAATGTTCGCTACCTGCAAACGAGCGGCTTCGGAAAGATCGCTGATTGCGTGATCTGTGCCATTCAGGGTGAGGGTCGGGACTTGGGTCATGGAGACTGCCTTCTTTTGAAGTGTATTTAAATTCAAAACGCCGCTGCACTTTCGGACAACGGGGTGCTTTAGTGCCTTATTTTCAACGGCAGTTCAAGGGTGGCTACACAAAAACATCGTCATTGACGATGGTTCGCATGCCTGTCAACACCAGCACATTGCCGAAGCTGCCGCCCACGGGGTTGCTGACGTCGAGGAAGAAGGTTTCGTCCGCTTCGGGGATGCGATCACCCAGGATCTCCACCGGGATAACGGCCTGATTTTCATTGGGGTACAGCACCAGCGTGCCCTTGACCGCAATGTAGTCCTCCCCCGCTTTGGCCGTACCGTCGCGAGTGGTGTAATCAACGCTCAACAGCTGGGTGGGGTTACTGCGCACGCCGGTGAATTCGAGCAAAAAGTAGGCATCGACGATGCCGCTGTTGCCTTCGGTGACAGCCAGCTTCACTTCGGAGGCCTTGGTGGGGGCGCTCACGTAATTGGCGCGCAAGGTCTGGTCGATGGCTTGCTGATAGGCGCTGACCCGTTGCCAGGCAGCGATTTCACCGTAAGAGGCATTGACGCTGTTGTCGATATCCGGGTGGACGCTACCCTGACTCAGGCTGGTGATATAGCTGGCGATCCCCGCGACCTTGCCATTGATGAATGCCGGGCCGCCGCTGTCGCCCTCGCTGATAGAGCCTTCGGCCGAACCCAGCCCGGTGCTGCCGGCATTGATCAGACGACCCAGGGCATTTTGCGCCGTGGTGCCGTTGTCGAAGTCGGCGATCAATTGCGTCCCGGCCAAGGGTGTCCAGTTCATAGTGGGCCCCAGGGTCGCTTTGAGCGTTGAGGCATCAGCATCAAATTGATTGCTGGCTTTCTGGCGAATCGGCGTGCCCGAATAGGCCAGCGACTCGCCGCTGCTACCGGTCCCCGGCTGCCCGTAGCCGACGAGGGCGAATGTCTTGCCGATCTCGTCGCTGCTGCGATAAAGCTCATAGCGATTGGCGGTAAGCGGTGCGTGGCCGTTGAGCCAGACAATTGCAAGATCATTATTAGTGTTGGCAGCGTCATAGCTGCTCATGACCATGACCTTGCTGGAGGTCAGCGTCTGGGCCCCAGCGGAGGTTTCGAACTTCACGGTTGCAGAGGTGCTGCCATTGGAGAACAGATGTGCAGCGGTGAGAATCGCCTGGCCGTTGTACAGCAACACGCCAGTACCGTAATAACCGGCAACTGAAACCATGACCACACCATCGTAGCCCTCGTTTGCCAGGGCACGGTTGCGTGTATCGGTGTAGGGGGTGACTGTCGAAACCATGATTATTAGTCCGGAGCGAACTGCATTAGCGCATGTCAACTGTGTCGGCAGTGAAATTCATGGGTTGAGCGAAACCACGAAATACACGTAGGACCGGCTTCAGCCGGGAAAGCGGTAGTCCTGACAAACCAGATGTGGCGGATGTACCGACGTTATCCCGGCAAAGTCGGTCCTACGGAAATTACGCAAATGGGAATTTTTTCCTTGTAGGCAACAGCCCTCACATTTATAAGAAAGTAACTTTCCGACATATCGAATGGACCTGCATATGAGTGATACCTGGAACGAAGGATATTTCACGGACGTGGGCTACACCTACGGCTATTACCGGGAAATTAATCCGGTGTTTCAGCGTTATTGCCTGCTGCTGCGCGGCCTGGCCAGTGCCGAAAGCGCCAATGCATCCCACTGCGAATTGGGTTTTGGCCAAGGCGTTTCAATCAACATTCACGCCGCCGCTAACGCCAGCCATTATGTGGGCACTGACTTCAACCCGGCCCATGCCGCTCACGCCAACAGCCTAGCCGCTAGCTACAGCGGCGACAATCGACTCTATGACGACAGCTTCGAACAATTACTGGCCCGCGAAGATCTGCCGCAGTTCGACAGCATTAGCCTGCACGGCATTTGGACATGGATCAGCCGCGACAACCATAAACTGATCGCTGAGTTCGCCCGTCGCCAACTCAAGCCCGGCGGCGTTCTGTATATCAGCTACAACTGCTTTCCCGGCTGGTCACCCTCCGCGCCGCTACGCCAGCTGTTCACCTTGCATGACCGCTTCGCGTCGGCGGCCAAGACCGGGACGGCCCGGGTGGATGCTGCGCTGCAGTTCTCTGAAGCGCTGTTGACGGCCAATCCTCTGTACACCCAGGCCGTGCCAAATCTGGATGCCAAGCTCAAGACGATTCAGGGCCAGAACCGCCAATATGTTGCTCACGAGTACTTCAACCGCGACTGGAACTGCATGTACTTCACCGATGTGGTGGATGCACTGGCACCGGGCAAACTCGAATTCGCCACCACCGCAACGCCTTTCGACACCGTGGACGCGATCAACCTGGGTGCCGAAGCGCAAACCTTTCTGCTAGGCATCGACCACCCAATCATGCGCGAGCAGGCACGGGATTACTTTGTTAACCAGCAATTTCGCAAGGATCTGTACGTAAGGGGCGCAACCCGGCTGTCGGCGGCCGAACAACGTGACCGGATGCTCAATACCCGTGTTGTGCTGCTGCAAATGTCGGACAGCGTAGCGTCCAAAGTTACCGGAGCCTTGGGCGAAGCCACACTGCAACAGGAAATCTACGCCCCGCTGCTCGAAGCTCTGTCCGCCAAGGCCAACGCTCCCAAAACATTGCGTCAGCTCGCAACCGCAGCGCCAGGCATGAACTACGCCGTCTTGAGCCAGGCAATCGCCATTCTGATCGGCATGGGCGCCGTCGCACCTTGCCAGTCCGAAGCGGCGGAAAAGCAGGTGCAAAATCGCTGCAACGCGCTCAACCAACATCTGTGCCTGCAAGCCCAATTCGAAAAACGAGTGGAATTCCTCGCCAGTCCGGTCACCGGAGGGGGGGTGATGGTCAGTCGTTTCGAGCAGCTGTTTTTGTTGTCCATTAAACAAGGCAAGAAACAACCCGCAGAATGGGCGCAACAGGTTTGGCAACTGCTCGCAGGCCAGGGTGAACGCTTGGTAACTGAAGGCAAGATTCTGGAAACCCCAGAAGAAAACCTGGCGGAGTTGACTCGACAGGCCGAGGCATTTGCTGAGAAATCTTTGGTGGTGCTGAAGGCTTTGCGTATTGCGTGATAGTCCTACCGTGTAGGGGTGAGGCTCGCCCTTGGGACATCGCTTCATCGTGCATCGCGAGCAAGCTCGGCTCCTAAAGATGATCGCCAAACCTGTTGGAGCGAGGCTTGCCCACGATGCGGTGTGTCAGCGAAAACTGTGTTGCCTGACCTGACGCCATCGTCCGCACGACAGGGGCGCAATACCCTGCGCTGAGGACAATACCGTTCCATCAGGTCCCAAAAAACACCCTCACTTTAACGCCAAAACCCATTTCACTCATGCAATACTGGCCATATAACATGTCACCTCTTTCAGCCTTATTGATGGCATCGGGTGGCCGATAAGTCATTTCTACGAAAGGTGTTTCCATGGTCATTGCAGTTGGGCCAAGCGTCACTTCCATCACCCGGGTAAACGCCGCAACCACTAACGCCAGCGCGCTGCAATACACGGTGACGTTCAGCGCCTCGGTAACCGGCGTGGGCACGAGCGACTTCTCGCTGACTCCCACGGGCACAGCCACAGGCACCGTTTCATATATATCTGGCGGCGGAACTACTTACACCGTCGGGGTCAGCGGTGTTATAGGCGATGGCACGCTGCGGCTGGACTTGAAAAGCTCAGCCACGGGGATACAAGACAGCTCCAACAATGCGATAACCGATGGTTACACAGCGGGCTCTGCTTACACACTCGACCATACCGGCCCCGCGGTGGGCAGCGTCTCAGTCCCTGCCAATGCCACCTATGCAGCGGGCGATAATCTCGACTTCACCGTAAATTTCAACGAAGCCACGACCGTCGATACCGGCGGTGGCACGCCTCGTCTTGCCGTTACGCTGGATACCGGCGGCACGGTGTATGCCAACTATGTGAGTGGCTCGGGCACCAATGCTTTGACCTTCCGCTACACCGTCGCGACAGGCAACGCCGATGCCAACGGCGTCAGCATAGGTGGCAGCCTGAACCTCAATGGTGGCACCCTCAAAGACAGCGTAGGCAACAATGCGACGCTGACGCTCAATTCAGTGGCCGCCCTCACCGGTGTTCTGGTGTCAGCGCCTGCACCTGCGCCGGTAGCGCCGGTGTTCGGTTCCGCAGCCGTCACGGGCAATAGCCTGGTGATTAGCTACATAGAAGCCACCACCCTGGACGCCGTCAATAAGCCTGCCAACGGTACCTTCGAGGTCAAAGTGGGCGGCGTTGTCGATACAGTTACGGCCGTCACCATTAATGCCGTGACCAAGACCGCCACACTGACCCTGGCCACCGCCGTTACCGCAGGCCAAACAGTGACGGTCGCCTACACCGACCCAACCGTGGGCAACGACCTCAATGCCCTGCAAAACGCGGCGGGCACCGATGCCGCCAGCTTCACCGCCGCAGCCGTGACCAATAACACCGTTGCGCCGCCCGTTGTCGTGCCGGTTGCGCCGTCGACACCCAGCGTCGGCGTGACCCTGACCGCGCCTGCAAACGGCGGCACATTGCAAGGCTCTTCTCTGGCCGATACGTTGGTGGGCTCTGGCTCCAAAGACATCTTTATCCCCGCAGGCGGCGCAGACAGCGTGGACGGCGGCAGCGGCATCGACACCGTAGTGCTGAGCGGAACGCGCGCCCAGTACGGCATCACCCATCAGGCCGATGGCACTTTCACCGTGCGTTCGCTGACCGATGCAAACAACGTCGTGACGATGAAGAACGTCGAGCGCCTGACATTCGACAACCAGACTTTCGTCCTGGACAGCACCACCGCCAGCGGCCGTGTGGCCGAGTTCTATAAGCTGGCTCTGGGCCGCAACCCTGAAGAAAACGGCCTGACGCTGTATGTCGACGCAAGCAGCCAAGGCTTGAGCACCACGCAACTGGCGCTGAACTTCGTCAACAGCCTTGAGTTCGCCAAAACTACTGGCGCCCTCGATAACACGGCGTTTGTTACCCAGCTGTACCAGAACGCCTTCAACCGCGCACCGGATGCGACAGGCCTTGCCTTCATGATGTCCCAGCTGACAGCTAATCCCGGCACTATCGGAAAGGCCTCTGTGGTTGCCAACTTTATCGACTCGTCGGAGATGGCGATCAAACTGGCGGGCATGGTGGATCAGGGTGTTGCGTTGTTTGCCGGTTGATTACGACGCAGTTCTCGTAGGAGCGGCTTCAGCCGCGAAGACGCCGGGATATCTGCAACATCTGCAATAACGCTTCGCGGCTCAAACCGCTCCTACTGGCACGCGTGCAATCGGGTATCCCGTAGGACGGGTCAAGCGGGGTTGTTACCCCAACCAGATCCCATCCTTGGTCGCCGCTGCAGTATTGCCCAGGTTTTCGTTGCTTTCGGCAAACGCCACGAGGATTTCGTGGGCGGGCAGGCCACCGGCAGCCTGGCTGCTCCAATACGCCATGCCCGTGGCATCAGGCGCGCGGTGCAGGACGTTCTGGTAATAACTCTTGAGCAGGGACGGCGTATCGCCAGCAGGGTTCAGTTGACGGAACTCGTTGCTCTGCACAAAACCCAGGGCGATGGCCGAAACGCTGGTGCCTTGATCCACCTGATCGACCCAATACTTGAGCCCGGCGGTGTCCGGCTTGCGATCCAGGGCCGCCTGATAAAGGCGATAAACCGAACCTGTGGCCTCGCCCGCCTTCACGTCCAGGGCCAGGGTGCCATCGGTGAATGCCAGACGCTCGACGCTGTTCATCGCGTCAGTCTTGCCAGCAACCTTGGCGAGATAACCCGTACCGCTGGCAACAACGGTGACATTGCCTTTGGTCACGCCGTAATCGATCGTGTCCCGCCCAGCGCCGCCGTTGTAGTCATCGTTGCCCAGCGACGCGTAAAAAGTGTCGTTGCCCAAGGAGCCGCTAATCCGGTCGTCGCCCCGGAACAGGTTGTTGACCGCGTAGGTATTAGTCGCGCTGATATTGAACCCGGAGAACGTCACATACGGCGTACCAGCGTAGGAGTACGTGATGCTATTGGCGATGCCAGAGCCCGTGGGGCTGAAAATTCCGCTGATCGCCGCGCTATACGGGCCATCGGCCGTAACAATAAGCGTGTTGCTGGCGCTAACCAGCGTAGGAGTACCGCTGAAACCCTGAAAAAAAGCGGAGTCGGCGGGTTGGTGATAGGTGATATTGGCCACTGATAAGTCCTGCTTCCGAGCATGATGAGAAGTGCGCACAAGCCGGCGCGGACACATTGTAACGATCCGCTTACAGGTTTGTTGCGTACTAGTACATTTACTCAGCAAGAGCCGATGAGCGGCGCAGGATCTAATATTGCTTGCGCCGGACTTTGATATCACCGTGCTGGTACTGCAAGTAACCGGTGTAAGGCAGCATCACCGTGTCTGCGACTCCCGACAGCGCAAGGTCAAGCGCAATCGTCCCCGCACTCCAATGCGAACCGGAGCGCGCGGGGGCGTTCAAGTTACAGAACTGATAAGACGCGCCACTGTAAGCCCGGGGGATCGAATGACAATTGGATTGCCAGCGAGCCAGATCATCCGCCGCACCCTTCTCGTCATTCAAAGTCTTGACCGTACCGCAGCCCGAAAGCACCGCTGCGACACATATCGCTATCCCTAGTTTCATTCGAATGCACTCCTGTTATTAGCGGCTCGGCAATAGCTCCAATGCGGAGCGCCCAAGTTAGTTAGAACGGCTCGCCGACGTATTAGAGAAAATTCACTGACTTGGCAGTTGCCTGTCTAAGCACTAATCCGACACTTGCCAACCAATTGTCACTACTGATAGCGTTTTGCCCAAAAATTATCACTCAAGCTAGGAGCGCCCTGGATGGCAACCTCAGACTACCTGAATCAGGTACAAAAGCTTTACATCGCCTACTTCGGCCGCCCGGCCGACCCGACAGGCTTGAACTACTGGGCCAACCAGGTCAATGCAGCCGGCGGTAACATAGCCGTTGCGATTGCCGGTTTCGCTGCATCGACCGAATCCTCCAACCTGTTCGGTAGTTTCCCCAGCGCGCAGAAAATCAGTGCCATTTATCTGAATCTGTTCAACCGCCTGCCGGAAAGCGCAGGCCTGAGCTACTGGATGAATCAGCTCGATAGCGGTGCCATCACCCAGGCGCAGGCGGCGTGGGAGATCATGAATCAGGCGGGTGCCGGTGATGCAACTTCGGTCGCCAACAAGCTGACCATGGCCAATGTCTTTACCGCACAAGTCGATACAACAGCAGAAATCGCCGGTTACAGCGGTGCCCAACCTGCCGCCTATGGCCGTGCGTATCTGGCGGGTGTGGATGCGACTCCGGGATCAGTCAGCGTAGCCACGACCGCGTTGAATAACTCAGTGGCCGATGCGACGGGTGTGCGTCCGACAGCTCCCACTGCGCCCTCGACCCCGTCGATACCAACGGGCGATACCGTCTTTACCTTCACGACGGCAACCGACAATTTTACCGGTGGTGCGGGCAACGACACCTTCGTTGGCTTAATCAATACCACGACCCCGGCCAACAGTACGCTCGTCGCAACCGACAGGATCGACGGCGGTGCGGGCACCGATACGCTGTCGATTACCGTCACGGGAACAGGCAACACTGCGCTGCCCGGTCTAACCATCGGCAATGTCGAAAAACTGTCGATACGCGACCAGAGCAGCAGCGGCAAGCTGTCCACCTATGACGTTTCTGGCACAGGCATGACCGATGTCACCAGTAGCGTATCCACGGCCAGCGGTGGTCTGCAATTCGTCAATCTGACGACCGGCGCAACAGTCAGTTTGCTCGGTGACAAATCGACACAAGTGGCCAACGTGCAATTCGTCATGGCCAACTCCACTGACACCGTCAACCTTGTATTGGATGGAGGCCTTCAGGACACTGTCGCCGTCACCGGGCAGACCACCGTCACCAACTTCGGCGGCGCAGCTTCTACTGCCACAATCACCTCTTCGGGTGCAGCCAACACCCTCGGTGCGATCCGGCTCGCCGGTTCTGGTACCGACAGCATTACCACGGCCGCCATCAAAGCCAACGTCAATCTGGCAGCGAGCCTGGTCAATACTGACTATGCCGCCAACGCAACGCTGACCGTGACCGGTGCAGGCAAGGTTGACCTGGGCCGGACCGTGGGCTTTGACGGCAGGACCGTTGATGCTTCGGCCAACAGCGGCGGGCTGAGCATCGCCGTGGACGGGAATACTCAGACGTTCACGGGCGGTAAGGGCAATGACACGGTCATAGGCACTGCGCCGGTTGCAGATACAGCCGTGATTGATGGTGGCGCAGGCACCGACACCTTCTCTGCCACATTGCTAAGCGGCACCAACGGCGCAGCATTCAAGAGCTTCGAGGTCTTGGACCTGAGCGGCGCAGGCGCCGTCAATGGCGGTGTCGTGGACGCTTTGACGCTGACCAGATCCACCCTCACGGGTGTTGTGTTGAACGGCACCACATCGGGAACGCTTACAGTCAACCACTTGACCAACACGCCTGACGGTTTCAACGTCACGTTGAAGTCGGGCTCTTCCGGTGCCAACACGGTATTGCAATTCGACAACGTAAGCGGCACCAGTGATGCGCTCAACCTGACCCACGACAGCACCAACACAGCAGCAGCGTTGGGTCGCTTGAACATTGAGGGTATTGAAACAATCAAGATCGCCTCGGGCGGGAGCCTGGTGGGCACCGTTAACTCCGTCAATATCATCGATAACGCTGCACAGCTCATCGAAATTACCGGCAACCGTGAATATTCCCTCAACGTCACCGCTCAAAGCGGCACCGTCGCCTCGCAGCTCACCAAGGTCGATGGTTCACAGGCCACAGGCCCCTTGTCGATCAAAGTAGAAGCAGCCACCACAACGGGTGGTCAATCGAAACTGGACCTGCTCGGCGGTTCAGGCGCGGACACTTTTATCGTCGAGACCTCGTCAGTTGCCAACTCCACCGGCGTCACTGTCACCACCAATGCTGGCAATGACACGGTGAACGTTTCCAACGCGAGCCTTCGAGATGTTTCGGCCCTGGCGAAGCTGCAGTTCACCACCATCACCGACTTCCAGGCGGGTGACTCCGTGCAGCTCCCGACCAGCGTCAACTTCCAGTCGGCCGCCGTCGACGTGTCAGGTGCTGGCGGGGACCTGCTGGCTGCACTGCAATTGGCCGCAGCAGGCAGTGTCAATAATCGTGCGACCTGGTTCCAGTTTGATAATGGCACCGGCATCGACAGCTATCTGGTCGTCAATAGAGTCGCAAACTCTAACCTGACCGCCGACGATGTGGTGATCAAACTGGCAGGCGTCACCGATTTGTCGGGGCTGCAGGGTAGCGGTGGCAGTACGCTGATGCTGTAACCAATTCCAGGGGGAACGGTCTCTGGAGAAAGTCGCGACCCATTAATGCAAAAAACCCACGGCCCTTTCGGAGCGTGGGTTTTTTGTTCAACTGTACTTTTTAGTCAATGACTACCGCTTTTACACAGGAGCTATTACACAGGCGCCATCAAACAACAAAGTCAGCGGCTGCCAGTATGGAGCTGGATGAGCCGGTCAACTGGATTACCAGCTCATTGGCGCCGACAACACCGTCACCATCCGTATCCTGGAAAATATAGTTGGCCGCGCCGGTGCCTGTGATCGTGACCCGGTAGGCATCGTTGGCAGCAGCTGTATGACTTGCAGCTGTATTGCCAGCCGTGACAGCCGCCGTAATGTTTGTTGCCACAGTGCCGCCGTTGCCCACTGCCGTGTAAGTGCCGTCCTGGTTCAGGCTTGTCACACCAGCGCCTGTCTTGATGGAATCAGTCCCTGAAGCGAAGTCAGTGATATTGCTGAAGACAGTCGCAGTGGAAGAGCCGGAGGTAATAAAGGTGAACGTATCAGTACCTAAACCACCGGTTAGAAGGTTAGCGCCACCGGCGCCAGTCAACACATCCGCTCTTACCGAGCCGGTAATGATGTCGTTACCTGTGCCGCCTACGATGTTGAAACCGTTAGCGCCTGTGGCCAGTGCCATATCAATCGTAGAGCCCGCAGCTGAAGCGTTCAGCGTGGCGGTACCAGCATTACTGGTGGATGCCGTCGCTACGAAAGCAGATACGTTATTGGCGGTAGTGATGCCGCTGGCGACGACATTTAAAACGTCGCCCGTCGTCAGATCGGTAATGGTGTCGGTACCCGCGGAGCTGAACGTATCATTGCCCAAGCCACCCGTGAGCGTATTAACGCCCAAGCCACCACTGATGATGTCTGCCTTGGCAGAACCGATAACAGTGTCGTTACCAATGCTGCCGTACAACGTAAAGCCATTAGTACCTGTTGCCAACGACAGGTCGATCAGCCCACCACCAATTGCGGCATTGATCACCGCCGACCCGGCGTTAGCGGTAAGTGCTGTCGCTACAAACGCACTCACATCACCGATGTTAAGAACGCCCGTATTCAAGATATTTAGCACATCGCCAGTGTTGAGATCGCTGACAGTATCATTACCAGCGATATTAAAAGTGTCATTGCCATTACCGCCAGTGAGCGTGTTGCTACCCGTTCCTGCTGAAATGACATCAGTGCCGGTGCCGCCAACAACTGTATCGTCACCGGTGCTGCCATTGAATGTTTGGCCACCCGAACCCAAGGTCACGCGAGCGGCGGCGGAGGTGTCGACTACCGTACCCGCGCCGTTAGCGACGGTGACTACTGCGGTACTACCTGCCAAATGAATGGCCTCGAAACCTGTAAGGTTCGCAAGCGAGGTAGCCGTCGCTGCCGAGGTAGACACCGTCAGCACATCCGTCGAGGTGTTTGCAGCAAAGGCTTTGGCCGACAACGCCACAGCGGTGTCCGTCAACTTGACGCCACCAGTGCCGCTGACTGTCAAACCAACGAGCGTGGCGACTGAGCCAGTCAAGACCTCCGGCGAAGCCAGCGATACCGACGTTGCACCTAAATTGCTGAACGTGACCGGCGTCGACACATTACCGCCGCGGGTAAATGTGGCGTCCGATGCATTGACGGCACCCGCCCAGGCTACAGAGATATCTCCCGTAGCAGTGCCGGCGAATGTCGTCACGTGGTTGGTAACCGTCGCAGTAAAAGCAGCGGGGATGACGGGGGTCGTCGGCGGCGTAACCACCACAGTTCCCGTAGCAGTCCCCACCGCAGCAACCGAATCGACCGCCACGTTGGCAATCGACGCATAGGTAGCATCGGCTTTGCTCAGGTAAGCGCGCGCCAGGGCAGCGGCGGCGGCGCCGTTGTAGCCTGTGATTTCGGCGTTGGTGTCGATCTGCGCGGTAAAAGCTTTGGCGGCAATCAGTTTGTTATTCACGGCACTGGCATCGCCAGGCCCGGCTGCTTGCTGGATGGTCCACGAAGCCTGGGCTTGGGAAACTTTGCCGGAATCCAGTTGAGCTACCCAGAACGCCAGGCCTGCTGCTTCAGGCGCACGGCCGAAAGCATTCTGATAAATGGCAGTAACTTTCTGCGCAGAAGTTGCGCTACCGAACAAGGCAACGGATTCGGCAGAGGCTGAGAAGCCCGCGATAACAGACGCGATGCTGCCATTGGCGGCATCGATCTGAGTCGCCCAAAAGGCCTGACCTACGGTGTCAGCAGGGCGACCGAAATAAGCGATGTACAGTTGTTGGACCTGATCAAAATACGTCGAGGCAGCCATTAGTTGTTTTCCATAATCCATTATTGAGAACTGGCCGACCTTGACGCGAACGTCCAGATCAACGTCATTCGGGGAGCCTGACCGTAGCACACATCCCGAATGCAAATGATGGCAAATCGATACCCACGATCAGATAGATACGTGGGAGCGGCTTTAGCCGCAAAGACCGTGGGCCGGGCAATATAAGTTGTGGTGGATGCCCGATAGCTTCGCGGCTGAATCCGCTCCGACGCGGTGGGGGATTTCGGCTCGACCGCACCATTGCGGTGCGGGGTTTCCTGCAGTCTTTCAACGCTCGGATGACGTCGGCGTCTAAACCGATTGTGCATCCGCCACGATCAGAAAACGCCCTGCCCCCTTCTAAACCGGCCTTCTACCGAGGGTTTACAAACCCCGGAAAGCAAAAAACCCCATCTTCCTGGAAAGACGGGGTTTAATTTTTGGCATTTGCTTCACAACCTACGCACGCAGATTAAACGATGAAGATGCCTAAAGCGAGCGTCTTGACGCGTTCGGCGTGAACTAAATCACTTTTTTAAGAATTAAGTGGGTTCGCGCAAGGATTGATCACTTTTTGTACACATAGGCGTGAAAAACACTACACATTCATATTCGTCAAAATTCAACTCAGTGCATCGTCGCGTTGAGCTTTGGGCCACCAGTCGGAATGCTATCCAAAATCCATTCAGGCCAGATTTCCAGCGCCCATTCGCCTTTGACGCATTGGTCGTGCAGGATCGCCAACCACTGGCGCAAGGGCTGCGGCGCCATCAGCAACGTTGCCTGCTGCTCCCCGCTTTTGAAGGTCAGGGCAATAATTTCCTCAGTGCGCGTCACATCGATCGTCTCGATCAGCCAGGCGCTGTGCTGTGGCGTCGCTTGCACCGCTGACTGTTCGGGCAACTGAGCCAGCGCGGCCTGCTGCGCGAAGCTTTGCACCGCCGCCGTGTGGTAATCCGCCACCACTGCCGATTTACCGGTCGGGGCCGCCGGTTGCAGCCAAGTTAACAGATGCGGCACCAAGCGCTTGACCAGACGCTGTGTCATCCACAGCACAACCGGCTCGCCAGAGGTCAGTTCGCCTGTGAGCTGCATGCGGTCTTCGAGATCGTGCATTTCGGTGGTGATGCGTTTGAGTTCCAGCGGTGGGGACACAGCGGTCGGGACGTCCGTGGTCATGGCGATACTCCAGGTCAAATTCGCGTGTTCCATAGATGGCCCTTGCGGCCTGCTTTATCAACCCTCTGCGGACAAGTATTGCGCCGGGTATCGGCTTTTCCCTGGCTCAATTTGGTTTAGTCGGAATCGACTGAAAACCGCCTCGACCTATTCCCTTCATTTCGTCAGACTGAAGCACTTAATGGTGTAGGAAATGGCACCACCAATCTCGACCGCTAGAGTCGAGTCCGTTTTTGCTAGTCGCACAAGCGACGCTCTTAAAGGAGTATTTAGATGGCTTATGTTCCCCTCAGCAAGGAACTACATGGTGATAAATGCTGGACTCGTCATTCGTCCATGCTATTCGCCAAGACCGATACCGTATCTCCGCTGTTAGTCAGTGACCTAGGAGCTGCGGTGCAAGCGTTACCAATTGCCTTCGTTAAGCATGGGGGTCAATTCGTATTGGTGACTGTGATGGGCCTTCGTCCGGAAGAAAATCTGCTGGTATCCCCGCAGGGTGAATGGCTGTCGGAATACATGCCCGCCCTCTATCGCAGCAGCCCTTTTGAACTTGTACCCGCTGGCGAGCGCTATGCTCTGGCAATTGATGATGCATGCCTTAGTGATGACGGTGCAGCTTTATTCACCGAGGACGGTGAAATCACTGAGGACGTCAGAGATCTCTTTGAGCGTGTGCAGCGGATTAACGAAACCAAGGCACTGACGCAGCATGCATGCTCCGTGCTCGCCGAACACAACTTAATAAAACCTTGGCCTATAACTTTCACTGATGGTCCAGATAAACAAGAAATCGCCGGCCTATATTGCGTTGATGAAGAAGCTTTCAATGCCTTGGATGATGTTACTTTCCTTTTGGTTCGCCAAGCCCAAGCGCTGCCAGTGGTTTACGCCCAATTTTACTCTATGCGAAACCTAAGCATCTTGGGACGATTTGCGGAACATCGGCCATCTATAACGAATGATGCGACAGCAAATGACACTTTCAGCTTTGCTGGACTGTAATCGCCTATACCGCTCCATCGCTTAGACTGATACCCATAAAAAAACCCGGCGCCTTATGGCACCGGGTTTTTTTCGTTTGCTAATACCCCTATCTCACGAAAGGGGCATATCTCAGAAGAGATTAAGCAGCAACGAAGTCTGCAGCAGCAACAGCAGTCAAGCTAACGCCGGACAGTTTAACTACCTGAGCAGTGGTGTTATCAGCAGCAGCTGCGTAGAACGCGTAGCTGTCGCTACCAACTTGTTGCACAGCGTAGGCAGTAGTGGCGTCAGCAGCAAAGATCGCGTCAGCAGCAGCTTTAGCCAAGTCAAAAGTAGCAACAGCAGCAGTTGCGATTTTAACAGTGGTTGCCGAACCAGCAGCAACAGAACCGCTAAACGCGATGGTGTCGACTTTAGTTACGAAGTCAGTAATGGTGTCAGCAGAAGCAGCTGTGATACCAGAAACGATAACGAACTTGTCTTTACCTGCGCCACCGGTCAAGGTATCGCCAACAGCGCCAGCACCACCGGAGATGGTGTCGTCACCCGAACCACCGATGATGATGTCTGCAACGCCCGAACCAGTAACGTTCAGTTTGCCAGTGAAGGCAGAAGCGTCAACTTTAGAACCGGTAGTAGTACCAGCCAAAGCAGTAATCGTCAGGTCAGTAGCGCCTTTCACAGTGATAGTGGAGTTATCGCTGTTAGTCAGGCCGATCGAGTTTGCCGAAGTGCCGTTCGAAGTCAGACCCAGAGTAGTCAGGCCAGTTACAGAGACGCCAGTGGCAGTTACGCCAGCTGCGCCAGCAGTACCCAGAACGACTTCAGTAGCGGTGTTACCCAGAGCTGCACCCAGAGTCAGGCCAGCAACACCAGCAGTGATGTTAACCGAAGTACCTGCACCCAGATTGCTGATGGTGTCACCAGCTGTAGCTACAGAGAAAGTCTTGAATGAAGTCAGCTGAGAGGCGTCAACGGTAGAAGCGGCAGCGCCCAGACCCAGAACTTCAAAGCCGGTAACGGCGTTCAGTTTGGTGTATTCAGCAGTAGTCAGAGCAGTATTCTTGATGACCAGAGTGTCAGTACCAGCGCCACCGTTCAGCTGGGTACCAGCGGTAAGGGTGGCCAGATTGCCGTCAGCCAGAGTCAGAGTGTCGTTACCAGCGCCGCCGGTGAAAGCGAAAGCTGCAACGTTAGTAGCGGTAGATACGTCAACCGATACCGCGCCAGTAGCAGCAGAAGCGTTAACCGCGTTCAGCGCAACAGCGGTAGCAACAGTCAGGTTTTTGTCGCCTGTCAGGTTCAGGGTTTTCAGAGCGGTGGTGCCGTTCAGAGTGATGCTGCTGTTCGCGCCAGTAGTGGTCAGGTTAGCAGTAGCAACTGCTGCACCAGTCAGTGCCACAGTACCAACAGTCCAGCCGCTCAGAGTCACGTTTGCTGCTGTGTCAGCAGTAGAAGTGATAGTGGTGGTGCCGTTGATGGTGTTGCCTTTCAGTGTTACAGCTTGACCAGCAACAGTGTAGGTTGCGCCCAGTGCAACTGGTGCTTCGATGGTCAGACCAGTGGTGCCAGCTGCTGCTGTGTAAGCAGTAACGATGCCGCCGTTGATGGTCACGTTCTCAACGCTGTTCAGAGTTGGGTTGGTGAAAGAGGCATCGCCTGCTGCCAAAAACACTTTCAGAGTGTCAACACCCGAACCGCCGTTGATGGTATCAGCAGCGCTGATAACCTTGTTGGTGCCGGTGTTGTCAGCGGTGAAGGTGTCGTTGCTGCTAGTGCCGGTCAGGTTGTCAACGCCAGTAGTCAGGACGAAAGTCGAACCGGTACCGCCAACAGCTACAGCGTTGGCCAGAGCCGAACCGGCGTTAGCTACAGCAGCAGTGGTCTGAGCAGTGGTGTTAACGCCAGCCAGGAAAGCGCGAGCTACGTCAGCAGCTGCAGCACCTTGGTAGCCAGTGATTTCAGCAGTGGTGTCGATCTGAGCGGTGAAAGCCTGAGCAGCAGTCAGTTTGTTCTGAACTACAGCAGCGTCACCAGCACCAGCGGATTGCTGGATGGTCCACGAAGCTTGAGCTTGAGTAACTTTACCGGAATCCAGTTGAGCAACCCAGAAAGCCAGGCCAGCAGGCTCTGGCGAACGGCCGAAAGCGTTCTGGTAGATAGCGGTTACTTTGTCGATGGTCGACTTGTTACCGAACAGAGCTTGGGATTCAGCGGAAGCCGAGAAGCCAGCTTGAACTGCAGCGATGCTGCCGTTGGCTGCGTCGATCTGGGCAGCCCAGTAGGCCTGGCCGATGGTGTCAGCTGGGCGGCCGAAGTAAGCGATGTACAGTTGTTGAACTTGTGCAAAGTAGGTTGAAGCAGCCATTTGTAAACTCCAGGTTTCATTATGTATAGAAGCTGAAACACGGGCGGACATCTTTGTCTCACCCATCAGCTGCCCAGCACTCCGTGCAGCCTTGGCGGCACGATAGCACAGGTCAACCCGTATCTCAGCTGTTACAGTAGGAAAAAACGCATGGTTTTGTAGGATTTTTTTCCTAATAGCTTTTTGCTATCAAAAACCCAAAAACCATAGCCTGCTGTTGCTTCATGAGAGTCATGTCGTTTTGACACTCGTCAAGGCCCTAATAGGCAATATATGCGACAAAATGTAAAGATAAAAATCAGTCAAAAGAGCCGCTTACATAGACGTTTTGACGAATACCTTATGCTTTTTCTGCCAGCGCTTCGTTAGGGTTCACAGGAGGTTTCGGCTGACTGCTCAGAATCTTTAGTCCTAAAGCTGTCTGATTTTTCCCACGTACCAGCAAGGAAGTGTCTGACTTGCGCGCTACCGCGATGTTGCGCTCGTCTAACACGACGGGTTTGCCGAGGGCACGATACCGCTCAATGTGTTGCAAAGCTGTGTCAGGGTCAGTTGTCAGCGGGCCGGACACCCAGAGCAGGTCGGCTGTCTCAGGGGTGATCCAATTCACCGGGATCCAGCACGGCTGGCTGGCCGGTTGTGGACGGTTGGCAGGGATGGGCGCGACTTCGGCCAGGACGGCCTCGAAGGTTTCCGGCAACGGCGAGCCGTGGCAGGCAATCAGCTTGAAGGCGGTGCTGCGCTCAGCGGTCGGGGTGGAAAGCAAAGCTTCGAGGCGGTCGGCCTGTAATTCGAAGGCGAAGCCCTGGATCCTTTCCCGACTGGCGGCACCATGGGCGGCAATCTGTTGCGGCTCTTCTATATAGAAGGCCAGACGCGCGGCCAGATCAACGGCATTACCTGGCTCGATCAGCCAGCCGGTATTGCCTTCATCCACCAGCTCGGCAATGCCGCCGATGCGCGAGGCCACGACCGGCAGGCCGCAGGCCATGGCTTCGGTGATGGTAACCGGCTGGTTTTCCGGGCATACAGATGGCAAGACAAAGACATGTGCCTGAGCGAAACGCTCGGCAATCCGCGCATTGGGCAAACGGCCCCAGAATTTGGCAGAGACGTTCGGCGCGATGCTGGCGAGTTTGGCTTTGTAGCTGGCGAGCATGTGGCCATCGCCGACCAAGTCGACGTGGACCTTGTCTGGCGGCAGCAACGCCAGGGCTTCGAGTAGAGTGGGCACGCCTTTGTGCCCACCCATGTAACCGGTGAACAGAACATTCAAACGCTGGCCCGGCGGCGGTGGCGCCGTGTCGCTGAAGCGGCTCAGCTCAATACCGTTGGCGATCACGTGCATGCGTTCGGCAGGGATACCGTTGGCGATGTATTGGTCAGCCAGGTAACGACTCGGGGAAATGAAGTAGTCCACGGCGTCCAGCTGCCAGCGCAGGTAATCCTGGCGCATGCGTTGCGGCAGGCGCACGTCGTCGTTGTGGATGTGTTCATGGCAGGTATGGCACTGAGTGCTGTCCTGGCAGAGTGTGTCCTGGGTGGTGATCCGCGTGCTGTTCATGCAGAAACCCCAGTGGTCATGCAGGGTCAGCGCAATGCGGATGCCTTTTGCACGCGCCAGCTGCAAGATGCCCAGGGACAGGCCCGCCATGTGGTGGGCGTGGATCACATCCGGGTGCCAGTCAGCGATGAGACGCAGGAAGATGCGCTCGACTTCCGGATGGCAGACGTTGTTGCCGGTAGGGGCGAAGTCCCGCTGGGTCAGGGCAACCCGGGTGATCGGCAAGCCGTCGAACACTTCGGTCTGCGTCGGGTAGCCCGGCAGGCCGTGGCTGTTGTCGCCGGCCAGCACCCGCACCTCATGGCCTCTGGCCGCGAGGGCCATGGCATGGTGGTGGGCGATGATTTCTGCGCCGCCGATTACATGGGGCGGGAAGAAGTTGGAGATCACCAGAACTTTCATTGCTCGGTCCCTGCCACCGCGTAGGGGAAGAGGTAACCCTGCAGGCCGGGCAAGCGGATGTCAGCCTCGCTGGCCAGCCCCAGTGCCAGAGCGGTGGCCGCCGCGTCACCCTCTTCTATTAATAGAAGGCCAGGAGCGCCCTGCCCCGTTATGCGACTGCCGAGCAAATGTTGCAGCTCGACGTTGTCACTGTGCTCGGCGCTGAGGATGATCAGATCGATGTCGATTTCGTTGTCTTTCAGCTCATCGAGCAGCAACGGCAATGCGTGCTGAACCGGCGCACTGATGCGGCTGAGGTTGCCGTCGCGGGTGATGGAGCCGCTGGCATCGCCTTCGGCCACTTGCCACGCGCGAACCATTTGCACACTCGCCAGGGCAGTGAGCCATTGCGGTTGTTCACCGATGAGCAACGCGCACGCCACAGGTCGGCGGCTGAGCAAGGTTGCCAAGGCAAGTTGACCTGGCTCTTCCACCAGCGGCAGCTGTGAATCGATCAAGAAGTGCTGCCACTCACGGGGCAATGGCTCAAGGGCCAGACGCGGGTTGTGGCTGGCCAGTTGGCGCAACAGTTCCCGGGCATAGCTGCGCCAGGTGAGGATCGGCCGCGCCACAGCTTCGCTGGCCAGCTTCAGGTATTGCCGGGGCTGGGTGGCCAGTTCGTGGATCATGGCCGCCAGCGCTGCCGGGTCGCTCATGTCCACAGTACGGCAACCGCCTTCGGCGGCTAGCTCGGCCATGACGCCGCCGTTATGGCAGATGCACGGGCGGGCGTGCCACAGGCTTTCGACAATGGGCATGCCATAGCCTTCAACCAGTGACGAGTAAACGCTGACGTGGGCACGGGCGTAGTAATCGTTGAGGGTGGCGTCATCGACCACACCATGCCAGACGATACGCGGATCAGCGGCACTGGCTTCACGCACGGCTTCGACAATCCAGTCAGCGCCGGCGTAGCGGTTGCCAATCATGTCCAGCTGCCAATCCAGTTGCGGATAATCCGCCGCCAGACGGGCGACGGCGGCGAGCAGCGTCTTGTGGTTCTTGCGCGGTTCAAGGGTCGAAACGCACAGGATACGCAACGGCTCCCCTTCGCCAGGGGCGTCGGCGGGGATGGTGGCGCGCGGCGAGGCGGTCAGTTCACCGGGAATCCAGCAGGTCCGCACTTGAGCGCGGGGCGTGATGTTTTCCCGCTCCCAGAACGCTTGCAGCTGGGTGCCGGCGTCCGGTGAAATTGGCAGCACGCGGTCGCATTCAGCAAGGCCACGCATGTAGGCGGCGTGGTTGTCACGAATCAGGGTGTCGGCTACCCATTCAGGGTGGGTCACCGGGATGGCGTCGTAGAAAATTGCCGCCACTTGCAGGCCCAACTCCCGAGCCGCAGCACGACGGTCCGGCCCTTGGCGCTCGAAGACGATTTCACTTTGTAGCAGCCAGCCGCCGCGCAAGTGACGGCCGCCGAGGCTGGCCAGTGTTTGCGGGGCGTTGGCCGGAGAACGCGGCAGCACGTAGTGCTCCGGGTTAGGCAGCGGCCCGCCGTACAAGGCCAGGTTGTGGTACTCGCCTTCGGTGGGCAACACGTAGGCACGCAGGCTTTCGTTCCAGGTCACGAACAACGGCTGGCCGAAGTTTTGCAACTTGCGAGTCAGGCTACGCACCACACGGGCCACGCCGGTATTGGCGGTGTCGCGCAGGCAGGCACTGGTGTCGATCACCAATTGCGGAACCGGCAGATCCTGAATCGGTGCCAGTTCGCTGAGCAGGTCGGCGTAAGCCTTGATGGTGCGCTGCCAGGTAAAGGTCTGCAGGAAAGTGTCGAGGTTGGCTTCCCACTCGGCACCGGTCAGCAATTCACCGGCCAGTACCCGCAGGGCTTTGGCGGCAATGTCACCTTCATCGAAGCACAGCTGTTGCTTGTCAGCCACCACTTCAGGGTGGGCGCCGATGTCCAGGACCAATACCGGTTTGCGCAACTGCTGCATTTCCGCCAACGGGAGGTTGAAACCTTCCCAGCGGGAGACGCTAATGCCCAGCTCGGCGTTGGCCATCAGATTGGCCAGCTCCGCATCACTGGGGTGACCTAAGGGCAGGATGTGCGCTTTGAGGTCGTCGGGCAGGTCCAGTTCATCAGCGGTGGCCAATACACTGAAGCGCGCCTTGGGATGCACGGCGATGATTTGCCGGGCGATCGGGTAGAGGCCTTCGCTGTTCTTGTAGTTGCCGGTTTCCCAGCGACCGAGATTGATGATGGTCGGGCCGTCATTGTCGTCGGCATGGGTAATTTCGCTGGGCGGCTGGTTGTTCATCTGCCACAGGCTTTTATCGACGCCGCCGGCCAGGTGGTCAGCACCCAGATGGATCATGGCGATGTCTACCCCATAACCTGCATCGGGCAAGCTCTGGGTACGCGAAACAAAATGGCTGATCGGGGTAACCACCCGGGCTTCGGGCAGGTATTCACGACGCTGGGCGCGAAGACGCTCCTGAACCAGACGCGCCGGACCTTTCATGTCTTCATAAGGCACACCGCCGCAATCGAGCGCTACGGTCGGAATGCCCCACTGCCGGAATACTGCGATGGAGGCATAAAACGGCCAGCCGCCAATCAACGCGACCGTGCCAGCCGGATCCTGACCGATGGGTGCAAGCAGGTGGCGGTTGTGGCTCAGCCATTCAGCCGTGACCTGATCAAGCTCGGTGTAAGGGCCGTTGTGCAGTGGCGGCGTATGAATGTCATCGGTGATGCCACGCAGCACATCGTGATTGGCACGCTGGGCGATGAACGTAATACGCCAGCCCGCCGCCTTGAGGCCTTGGGCCAGCAGCAGCAAGACACGGTCGACACCGAAGCGGAACAGCAGGCGTTCGTTGCAGATAATTAGATGCATGAGGTCAGTTCAGTCTCATTCAGGCGCGTAACCGATGGCCGCATAATCTTGCGCGCCAAACAGCAGTCGATTCAGGGGGCCAGTGATTGCTTCGTCGTTGCCCTTGAGGTGCAACGCTGGATCGCCAGGGTGGCGGCGGTCGATTTCGACACGCTCGAAGCCACGCGCCTGAAGCAGGAAGGCCACTAATGCTGGAGGCATCGGGTTGCGGTGCGTCGGGTCGACATAGAAATTGCACGCTCCGACGATGAGGTTTTCCGGGTTCGGCGTTTCGAACAGCACTACCCCACCTGGGCGCACGACGCGACGGGCTTCGTCGATCAGTTTGATAAACACATCCAGAGGCAAGTGCTCGATGATGTGGAAGGCAGTCAAACCGCCAAGGCTGTTAGCCGGCATCGAAGCGAGGTACTGCAACGCATCGCCGACGTAGGCTTCGAGGCCCGCATCGGTACAGCACTGGATCATCGCCGTGTTGGAGTCGACACCAATGGCCGGGATTTCAGCTTCTTTGAGCAACTGCAGCCATTCGCCGCGCCCGCAACCCAGGTCCATGACCGGCTCGGAGAAGCGCTCGGCGTTGGGCTTGAAGTAAGGCAGGTTGGCTTTGAGGCGCTCGCGGATCATCTCTTTGGAGCCACGGAAGTTGGCTTCGAACTCCAGATACAACTCGTGCGGCATGCCCGGTTCTTCTTCAGCGCGAGCAGAGAACGTCGGGACCGCGCCGGGCTGCTGAGCCTGAGCCAGCATCATCGACAGTTCACGCTGACGCTGTTCCATTCGTTGCAGACGAGTGATCAGGTATTGCTCGTTTTGCTCAATAGCCAGCGCGTGGGTGTAGAGGCCCTGGTTGGTCTGGTTCTGGATTTGCAAACCGAGGTTGCGCAGGCGGGTGTTGCCGTCGGCAAGGTGGTACTCAAGCGCGGTCATGCGCTCGGGCATGTGGCGCAGGGCCATGCCGATATAGACGACACGCTGCACGCCGGGGATGCGATACACCACCGCACGAACCAGCATGATGACCAGATTCTTGACCGACGCACCGCCCGGCCGCTGCCGCGCACGAGTCAGGAAGCCCATGACCCGAGGATGGCCGACGTACTTGCCGATGACCGGCACGCCACGCAGTTTGCGGTAAAGGCTCGGTGGCGGGATATGTGCCTGAGAAGGTTGCGCTTCGGGTGCGACCTCGTCGGAGATCGACGGGATATGACGCTCCGGCCCGGGCGGCAGATAACCTTCAACATCCATTGGCTCGAAGGCGCGGACGAGATCGTTGGGTAGGTTGGCCGATGGCTTGGAGGCGTCTGCGCCATTGGCTAGAACGCGCTCGTATTCGCGGCGATTGACTTCAGCCACGATATCTTTTTGCAGTTTTTTGAGATCGATAGTCATTGTTTACATTCAGGACCGGTTAGATAGCCAGTGCAAGCTGATGAGTTCACGCCGCGATGAATGCGCCATGACTGGAATAAGAAGCGGGCTATTCTACGCAGGTATGTGGTGCGGCGGGAGAGGACTTGAGCGCGATGGGGATTGGTATCGGTGACCGTCTGTAGGAGCAAGCTTGCCCGCGAATAGGATAATGCGCACTCCCCGGTGATCCCCAGCGTCTGCATCGCGGGCAAGCACCGCTCCCACAGGTTCGGTGTTCGTCCGCAGGAGCGCGCTGCCCGAGATGAACGATAACGCGATGTTCCTGACAGACCGTGGCGTCCGGATTCGCGGGCAAGCCTCGCTCCAACAGGTTCGGTACTTGTCTGTAGGAGCCGAGCTTGCTCGCGCGCGGTGGGCATGCACCATCGCGGCGCAGCTTCGCGGGCAGGCCTCGCTCCTACAGGTTCGGTGTTCGCCTGCAGGAGTGAGCTTGGTCGCGATGAACGATGACGCGGTGGAGACGCGTTATTGCACTATCAGATCAATCGAGCTTGAAGGAAGCTTCAAGCGCGCATACGCCGGCGAAGTGCTTGTAGCCGCTATGCCCGGTGACGTTGAACACCGCAGCTTTGTCCCACCAGTCGAAATTGTCTTCGATGTGATCCGCGCCGCCATGTAACGCGAGTGTCAGACTGTAGCTGCCTGGCCCCACGTTCAGAGCCGGGATGGTGACCGTCAGCGTTTGCTCGACACCTGCGTTGACACCCAGATCACGCAATTCACCGCGCAGCCAGGTGTTGGTGCCAAAGATGTCGTAACCGGTGCGGTCCTTGAACATGAAGCCCAGCGACAGATCGTAAATCGGCTCGTTGGCTTTGATTTTCAACGTCAAGGTCAGTGGCGCCCCGACGTCCAGCATGTGCGCGGCGCGGCCGTTGCTGCTGACGGTCAGCTCTTCGATGCGCGCCTTGCCATTGCCGGAACGTCCAGCGTATGGAGCATTGACGGCCTGGGCCTGCAGCGAGCCTTCTTCCTTGCGAGCGATCAGCGAGTTGTAGAAGTCGAGCACGTCGTCAGGACGGCCATCCATCAGCATCTTGTTGTCGCCCAGGAGAATTGCCCGGTCGCAGAGGCTTTTGATCGCGCCCGGATCATGGGACACGAACAACAGGGTGGTGCCCTGCTCCCGAAAATCACGGATCCGCGCAAATGACTTGTGCTGGAAATAGGCGTCGCCCACTGCCAGCGCTTCATCCACGATCAGCACTTCAGGGCGAACGGCGGTCGCCACGCTAAACGCCAGGCGCACGAACATCCCTGAAGAATAGGTACGCACGGGCATATCAAAGTAGTGGCCGATTTCCGCAAAAGCTTCGATGGCGGGCATCAATTCGATGATTTGGTCGCGCTCCAGGCCCTGCATACGACCCGCCAGAGCGACGTTCTGACGCCCCGTGAACTCAGGGTGGAACCCCATACCCAATTCCAGCAACGCAGCGATACGTCCTGTAGTGGTCACTGAGCCTTCAGTCGGCATGGCAGTACCGGTGATGAGCTTAAGCAGCGTGCTCTTACCCGCGCCATTGACGCCTATGATGCCGACCGATTCGCCTTGACCGACCTTGAAGCTGACGTCGCGGATGATCCAGTTCTGATCGCGTTTGCAAAGCCCGAGCCAGGTGCCCAGAGCATGCCAGCGACCTTTGAGTTTTGGATAGGCCTTCCCTATCTGGTCAACGAGAATAGTCATGTCAGATCTGATCGAGTAGGTCGTTGTAGCTGCGCTTGTACAACAGCACCGCCAGAAGGAAAACGATGAGGCCAAAGATCAATGGATAGATCAATGGCCGCATGCCCACCGCCTCACCCAGCAACGCGCGTTGCGCAGTGAGGACCAGCGGGAACACCGGGTTCCAGGACAGCAGTCCCTGAACCCGTTCGGACAATATGCTCAGCGGGTAGACAATCGGCGTGGCCCAGAACAGCGCCTGGAAAAACACATCGGAGAGTTGCCCGATATCGCGAAAGAACACGTTCAGCGTCGCCAGCAGCGCACCTACTGCAATACCGAGCAATACAGTAATCGCCAGCACCGGGACCAGGACCAGAATCGTCGGCATGATCGGGTAACCCGACACCAGCATGAAGCCCACCACCAGTACCATCAGGATCAGGCTGTTCAGCGCTGCCGTGGCGATCACCGGGATGAACAGGATGAACTTGGGAAAGCTGGATTTCTTGATCAGGTTGGCGTGTTCAAGAAAGACCCCCTTGCCACGCTGCACCAGTTCCAGCAACAGGTTCCAGGTGATCAACCCCGCACACAAGTAAATGCTGTAGGCATATTGATGTTCGATGCCGGGCATCCGCGCCTGCATCAAGCGCGAGAAGATCACGGTGTAGATAAACACCATGAAAATCGGCGGCACGACCAGCCACAAAGCACCCAGGGTGGAACCGGCGTAGCGGCTTTTGATTTCACGCAGAGTAATGGCGTAGATCAGCCCGCGAAAGCGCAGGACATCTTTGAGTAGGGAGAAAACTGACAGGGTCGCTTTCATTGTGCTCGGCTCGGCATGTTCAGGAATATTCCTACAAGTTGTTGGGCCACGTCGTCCCAGGTGCGATGAAAGGCCTGCACCGGTTCACGCTGGGGAAAAGTATCGATAGCCTGAATAAGGTCGTTAAGACTGCCCGGCTCAATGAAGGTGGGCCATTGTCGGCCGGCTTCGCGCAGAACTGGAATATCGCTGGCGATGACCGGACAACCCTGCATTGCGGCTTCAAGGACGGGAAGCCCGAAGCCCTCATCCCACGGCACGTAGACCAGCGCGGTAGAGTTACGGATCAGCCAGAGCAATGCTGGATCGCTCAGATTGGCCGCATGAAAAAGACGGTCGCCAAGCAGCGGGTGATTTTGCAGGCGCTCGATCAGGCGGTCAACTTGCCAACCAACATTGCCTACGAACAGCAACCGAGGACTCTTGCCCTGAGACCACAATGCTTCGAAAGCGTCGAGCACCAGCCCGTGATTCTTGCGCGGTTCCAGTGTGCCCAGTACCAGATAGAGCGGATCGTCCGGGGTTGCAGGCGCAGGCAACACCGTCTGATAACTCTCGATTTGTTCGGCGGTGGACGTCAGGGAGCAGAAATCACCGCCGTGAGCCAGCACATTGACCGTGAGTAATGTACCGCGCGCTGAAAGACGTGCCATCAGGCGCTCACGCACTGCCTGGGTCGGCACGAACATCTGCTCGGCGCGATCAATCATGTGATTCAGATGGTCAGTAAAGCGCTGCTCAAGCCCTTCGCGAAACCATTCAGGATGCTCCAGTGGCAGTAAGTCATGAACCATACCGACCAGTCGGGCACCTCGAGCCAGTGCAGCATCAACGGCCGGCCAAGGATCGGCATACCAGGAGGCATCGAACATCAGCAGCACATCGCCATCGCCCGGTTCAATTGCAGCGCCCTGCCCCTGAGCATGTTGGCCTAGTCCCTGAAAGGGATGAGGCGCCAACTCATCGAAAGCCTGCCAGTGAACACCACTGAAGCTGACCGCAAGCACTTGATAGCCGCGCGCTGAGTATCGCCGCCGACTCGCTGCGAGCAGACAGCGCACAACACGCTGGATACCGGTATGCAGGCCAGACTCGAGCAAACGCGTGACATCAAAAAGGAGGCGACTCATGGGGTCACCCACCATTGAGTCACATTTGTTTTGAGCCGGAAGCGCGCGAAGCAGCTGCTGAACGCGCAGCAATTCGCTGGGATTGCAGACGGCAAGAGTTTCACTGAAGGGACTTGATGACTTAAAGACAATGAATGGCTAAAGATACGACTCACCAGAAGCAGGCGCGCCCGCCGCCGAAACCGAAGCTTCGGGGGCGGGCGACACATGGGTCACTTAAAAGGATTTACCGCTCTTTACACGAGTCAGATCAGCATCAACCATCAACTGGCACAGCTGTTCAAGGCTGGTCTTGGCTTCCCAACCCAGAACGCGCTTGGCTTTTTCAGGGTCGCCGATCAGCAGTTCGACTTCAGCAGGACGGTAGAACTTCGGGTTGACCTGAATAACGGTCTTGCCGGTCTTGGTGTCGATGCCGTGTTCGTTGTCGGCGCTGCCTTTCCATTCCAGATTGATATCGACGGCCTTGAATGCCATGGATACGAAATCACGAACGGTTTCGGTGCGGTTGGTGGCCAGAACGAAGGTATCCGGCTCGTCAGCTTGCAGCATGCGCCACATGCCTTCGACGTATTCCTTGGCGAAACCCCAGTCACGCTTGGCGTCCATATTGCCCAGTTCCAGCACGTCTTGCATGCCCAGGGAAATGCGCGCTACGGCGTCGGTGATCTTGCGGGTCACGAATTCTTTGCCGCGCAGTGGCGACTCGTGGTTGAACAGGATGCCGCTGGAACCGAAGATCCCGTAGGACTCGCGGTAGTTGATGGTCATCCAGTGAGCGTACAGCTTAGCCACGCCGTATGGGCTGCGCGGGTAGAAGTCAGTGGCTTCAGTTTGTGGAACCTGCTGCACCTTGCCGAACATTTCCGAAGTCGACGCCTGGTAGAAGCGGATTTTCGGGTTAACGATGCGGATGGCTTCCAGCAGATTGACTGCGCCCAAACCAGTGATTTCAGCGGTGGTGATCGGCTGATCAAAAGAAACGCCTACGAAGCTCTGAGCCGCCAGGTTGTAAACCTCGCTTGGCTCGGCTTTCTGCAGCAGGCGAATGCTTGCGCTGAGGTCGGTCAAGTCGTGCTCGACCAGTTCCAGGTTCGGGTGGGTAGCAACGCCGACTTCTTCAAGACGCCAGAAATTCACGGAACTGGTACGACGATAGGTGCCGTATACCTTGTAACCTTTTTCCAACAAAAGTTGGGTAAGGTAGGCGCCGTCCTGGCCGGTTACGCCAGTGATGATTACGGATTTGCTAGGTGCTGCAGTCATTATGGTGTTTTCCGAACAGGGGCTGGGTCGGTCTTGCTGTTGTTGCTCAGCCAAACGTTAACGCTTTCTACGCTTTCATCAGACAGCTTGCCAGCCCAACGGTTGAGGATAAAGAGGTTGGTAATAAAGTCGTACTGGGTCTTGAGCAAGTCACGACGAGCCTTGAACTCGTTCTGAGTGGCCGTCAGGACATCCACAGCATTGACGACGCCATAAGAGAAAGCTTTCTCCGAAGCAATACTCGACTGCTCGGCCGAAGCCAGCGCATTACGATTGGCGCGGATTTTTTCAACACTTGAGTCCGCAGTCAAATAAGCATTTGTAGTTTCTTTCACTACCTGACGACGAGTGGCCTCCATTTGCTGCTCTGCAGAGATCTGATCCTGCACCAAGCCACGCACTCGTGCCGAGGTGGAACCACCGCTGTAGAGCGGCACTGACAACTGGACGCCAGCCACATAGCTGTCCGTTTTCGGGGCCAAGGCGTTGTTATAGCCTTCGTTGGTATTTTGAGCACTCAGATTCAAGGACAGCGTTGGATAATGCCCACCCTTACCACCGCGCACCGCGGCACCAGCAACTTCCACAGCGCTGGTCGAAGCCTTCAGCGACGGGTTATCTTGAAGTGCCTGCCGGACCCAGGTCTCCAGACTTTCGTCCGAAACCTTGAGCTCCACATCATTACGGATGCGACTGAGCTTTTCGGTCACTGGCCGACCAACAATTTCGGACAAGGCGGCGCGGGTCAAGCGAACCTGATTACGCCCGTCTACTTCCTGGGCAGCCAGGGAGTCCACTCGGGCTCGCAAGTCGAGCAGGTCAGTGATCATGGCGTACTTCTTGTCATACAGAGCACTGATCCGGTCCAGGTTCTTCTGCGTGGCCCGACGCTCGGCCTGAATCAGCTCCAACTCATCGTCAGCGGCAAGCGCAGCAAAGTAACGCTGTGCAAGGTCAACGGTCGCCTCAGCCTGGGCCTCAGATGTTTCCGCCTCAGTCTGTTTGATGGTCAGTTTGTATTTCTGGTAGTTCTCCCAAGCCGCCTTGTTATAAAGGGCCTGGCTCAAGTTGAGGCTGTAGTTCTCACTGTTGTAGATCTGGTTGGTCGTCTCGTTGACCTGCTTGATACGGTTGGCCCCGGCATTAGCCGTCAATTGCGGCAACAATGAACCGAAGGCTTCACGAGAGCGCTCCTTGCTCGCCTGCGCACGCGCATAGGACGCCAGCACTCGAGGGTCTTCAAGACGCGACTCGCGATACAACGATTGCAGGTCTGCAGAGTATTCCTTGGCACTGACGCCGCTCGGAGGCGGCTTTGGCGTCGAGGGCTCGGCAGTCTTAGGCTGGGCGGCCTGCACCTGAAGCGACAACATTCCCAACATCAGGCATGGAAACAGAAGGCGCACTATCATTCCTCGATCATCGATTCAGAGATTGCGTTCCGTGCCGGCTGCAGGATGTATTGCAGCATGGTGCGCTCACCGGTGCTGATAAGGGCGTCGGCTGGCATACCCGGAACCAGCTTGCGGTCGCCAAGGCGGCGCTGACCGTCTTCAGTCACCTGTAGACGCGCCAAGTAGTAAGGCATGCCGGTACGCTCGTCGGTCAGGCGGTCAGCCGAAATCTGGGTGACAACTGCCTCAATTTCCGGCGTCGTTGCGCTATTGAACGCACTGAAGCGAATCTTGGCATTCTTGCCAATACCGATACGATCAATGTCTACCGGCTGTACGTGGACTTCCACGATCAAGTCGGAAACCGAAGGCACGATATCAAGCAACGGAGTGGCGGCGCGCACAATGCCGCCCACGGTATGAACCGTCATGCCGATCACCATGCCATCTTCCGGCGCGCGGATCACGATGCGGCTCAGGCGGTCCTTGTAGGCTGCAGTGCGTTCCTGCAGGTCATACACCTTGGTCTGGATGTCGGCCAATTGCTTAACGACATCGGAGTTGAAATCTTTGGTCAGTTGCACGATCTGCAACTGTGTTTCATTGATTTGCAGGCGGGTCTTGGTGATAGTCGAGTTGTGATCGGCGATTTCCGACTTCAAACCGTCCAGCTTGCGCTCTTGTTCGAGCATGCGCTGCTTGTCGACAAACCCCTGAGCCAACAGGTCACGAAGCTCGCCAATTTCGCCCGTGTAGGACTTGCCCAGATTGTTCTTGGTCGAAATCATCGAGCCCAGACCACGAATCTGCTCATTGAGCTGGCCCACGCGCTCTTGAAGTACGGCGATCTCGCCCAGGCGAGAGTTGCGGCGCGCATTGAAAATCTGCGTTTCGCTGTTTTGTGCTTCTTTACCACGCGGGGTGTTGGGCTCCAGCGCATCACCAAAATCGATGCTGGACAGGCCGTCTCGTTCAGCCCGCAGGCGCGCTTCGGTAGCTTTGGCGGCAACCAGTTGGCTGCGGTTCATTTCGTATTCCGCGCCGACCTGCGAATCATCGAGCACAATCAGCGGATCGCCCTTCTTGACCGTATCGCCATCGTGAACAAGCAGCTCTTTGACGATACCGCCTTCCAGATGTTGAATGGTCTTACGATAGGTTTGTACAGTCACGACACCCGGAGCGTTGGCAGCACTGTCCAGTGGGGCGAAAGCAGCCCAGCCACCAAAAAGGCCAAACACTACAAAGATGATGCCAAACCCAAGACGCCGGGTCTTGGCGTCGGAGGTCGGCAGATCCTGGAAGTTGTCGGCAGCGGTAGTAATCATAGTTTTCATCGACATCTTCCTGTCAGACGCTAGAAGGCGCTGCGCCTGATGTAGCAACGTTGGTTGCTTTTTGTTGGGTTTTAGCTTTTGCGGCGAGTTCGGCAATCACTTGCTCACTAGGTCCGTACATGCTGAGCAGGCCGTCTTTCATGACCAGCAGACGATCAAGCTGCGACAGGATGCTGGTTCGGTGAGTGATGACAAAAATGGTCGCACCGGTCGCCTTCAAATAGGTCAGAGCGTACGACAGAGCACGTTCGCCCACTTCGTCGAGGTTCGAGTTCGGCTCGTCGAGGATGATCAGTTTTGGCGTGCCGTAAATCGCACGCGCCAAGCCAACCCGCTGACGCTGACCACCGGAAAGGTTGACCCCTTCGCTGCCGATCACCGTGTCGTAGCCTTCGGGCAGCAACAGGATCATCTCGTGAACACCGGCCACCTTGGCGGCCTGAACCACCAGCTCAGCATCGACGTCACCAAAACGAGCGATGTTTTCGCTCACAGTGCCTTCGAACAGCTCAATGTCCTGTGGCAGGTAGCCGATGTGCGGGCCCAGCTCGGCTTTATCCCAATTACTGATGTCAGCACCGTCGAGACGAACCGAGCCGTGCTGTGGCGGCCAGATGCCCAGCAAGGCACGTGCTAGCGTCGATTTGCCGGAAGCGCTCGGGCCGATGACCCCAACCACGGTGCCCGCCTGAACGGAAAAGGTAATGCCTTTGATGATGGCAGTGCGCGAACCCGGCGCGCCGACGATCATGTTTTCCACAGTCACGTTGCCTTCAGGCGCTGGCAGCGGCATGCGCTGCGGCTCTGATTGCAGCTTGCTGAGAATTTCGTTGAGTCGCGCGTACTGACCACGTGCGGCAATGAAGCCTTTCCAGCTGCCGATGATCAAATCGATTGGAGCCAGGGCGCGGCCCAGCAGCACGGAACCGGCAATCACCAGCCCGGGGCTGATTTCATGGCTGACCGCGAGCAACGCGCCCAGGCCGAGAATCAGAGACTGCACCATGACCCGAAATGTCTTGGAGGTGGACGTCACGACGCCGCCGTTGTCGCTGGCAACCGACTGCAGCAGCAGGACCTTCTTCTGACGCGTCGACCAGCGATTGATCAGGGAGTTGAGCATCCCCATTGATTCAATCACTTCGGCGTTACGCAGGTTCTTGGTGGTGTACAGGGTGGCCGCCAGGTTTTCGCGGTTGGCTTCGGCAATCGCCTTGCCGGTGACTTTTTCGTTGGCGTAGGCCAGACAGATCAAAATGATCGCACAGCCGATCGCCATCCAGCCAAACCAGTGGTGGAACATGAACATCACGGCAATGTAGATCGGTAACCACGGGGCATCGAAGAACGCGAACACACCGTTGCCGGTCAAGAACTGACGAAGGCTGGTCAAGTCACTCAACGGCTGGGCCGAAGAGTTCATGCCGCCGGTGGCCAAGGCCTGCTTGAAACTGGCGCGGTAGACGTCGCGACTGAGGATCACATCCAGCTTGGTGCTGACACGGACCATGATGCGCGAACGGATCCACTCCAGCAGACCGGTGGTGATAGTCAGTACGACCATGATGATGGTCAGCATCGCCAGAGTGGTCAAACTGCCACTAGTGAGCACCCGCCCGTAGACCTGAAGCATGTAGAAGGTGGGGACGAGCATCAGGGCGTTTACAAAGAAACTGAAAATACCAACTGATATGAAACTGCCTTTACAAGCCTTTAACGCAGCCTGCAAGCTGTTTTCATCTACGTTACGCATAATTTCCGAACTGCCACGTGGTATGGAAAAGCGCGCGAGTGTATCACTCACCTAACGATGCATAAATGAAAAAGGCGTTAAGTTCCCACTCCGACTGTCCATTTTTCGTACGTCACGGATCGTCGCGCCATGCTTGCAGATGGCGCCCTTACGAGAGTAAAGTCCCGCGCCTGACTATCTGTTCGGATAGTCCACCATTTCTTCTGCTGCCCATCGTTGTTTTTTAGACGCTGGATGACTGTCCCTGAAAGTTACAGCTGGTACCTCATGCGCATTTTGCATTTCTTCAAAACCTACTATCCCGACACGACCGGTGGCATCGAGCAGGTGATTTTCCAGTTGTGCCAGGGCAGCCGTGCGCTGGGTATTGAAGGCGAGGTGCTGACGTTGAGCCCGGATCCGTCCCCTGCCCGCCTGCAGGTGGCTGATCATCAGGTCACTCGGGTGAAGGAAAACTTCAATGTGGCGTCCACGGGGTTTTCGCTGAAGGTGTTCAGCCAGTTCAAGGAAATGGCCGCCGAGGCGGATCTGGTGCATTTCCACTTTCCGTGGCCATTGATGGATCTGGTGCATTTCTCGACCCGCCATGGTCGGCCGACGGTGCTCAGTTACCACTCGGACATCATCAAGCAGCGCACGCTGTTGAAGTTCTACGCGCCGTTGATGAATCAGTTTTTGGGCAGCATGGACCGCATTCTGGTTGCGTCACCCAACTATCAGCGCAGCAGCGAAACCCTCAAGCCGTTTGCCGACAAGACTGTGGTCGTGCCGTATGGCTTGAATCAGGCGGAATACCCGACCGTATCAGCGCAGACCCGTGAGCAATGGCGCCAGCGTGTGCCGGAGAAGTTTTTCCTGTTCGTAGGGGTGTTGCGTTATTACAAGGGCCTGGACAGTTTGCTCAGCGCGCTTGAAGGTGTGGATTATCCGGTGGTGATCCTTGGCGCCGGCCCGCAGGAACTGGAGTTGAAGGCTCAGGCCGAGAAGCTGCAATTGCGTAATGTGTTGTTTGTCGGTCGCCTGGACGACGAGGACAAGGCCTGCCTGCTGCAGATGTGTTATGCGCTGGTGTTCCCTTCGCATCTTCGCTCGGAGGCGTTCGGTATTTCGCTGCTTGAGGCGTCGATGTATGGCAAGCCGATGATCTCCTGCGAGATTGGGACGGGCACGACTTACGTCAATATTCACGAAGAAACGGGCCTGGCGGTACCACCCAACGCGCCACTGGCTTTGCGTGAAGCGATGCGCCGGTTGTGGGATGACCCGGCGTTGGCCGAGCGCTTCGGAGCCAATGCCCTGGCGCGCTTCCAGAAGCTGTTTACGGCAGACCATATGTGCGCGACGACGGCGCAGGTGTATCGCGAAGTGCTCGGCAACGACTATGCCCCGGCGCTTTCTTCGCAGAAGCGATAGACCAGCCCATTCGCCGGAAAATTCAACCAGAGAGATCGCCTTCGCGAGCAAGCTCGCTCCCACGGATTTGAGTGGGCCGCTGTATGTGTGGGAGCAAGCTTGATTGCGAAGAGGCCCGTATCTTCGGCACATCTCCTTGCCAGGTACACCGCCTTCGCGAGCAAGCTCGCTCCCACGGATTTGAGTGGGCCGCTGTATGTGTGGGAGCAAGCTTGATTGCGAAGAGGCCCGTATCTTCGGCACATCTCCTTGCCAGGTACACCGCTTTCGCGAGCAAGCTCGCTCCCACGGATTTGAGTGCGCCGCTGTATGTGTGGGAGCAAGCTTGATTGCGAAGAGGCCCGTATCTTCGGCACATCTCCTTGCCAGGTACACCGCTTTCGCGAGCAAGCTCGCTCCCACGGATTTGAGTGCGCCGCTGTATGTGTGGGAGCAAGCTTGATTGCGAAGAGGCCCGTATCTTCGGCACATCTCCTTGCCAGGTACACCGCTTTCGCGAGCAAGCTCGCTCCCACGGATTTGAGTGCGCCGCTGTATGTGTGGGAGCAAGCTTGCTTGCGAAGACGGCAGTTGCCCTGCCCCTCATCAAATCCATTTGCAGTCCCACAATGGATAATCCCTGACAGTTGTGACCAGCCCTGCCCGCAACGGGTTAGCGACAATATAGCGAGCGAAGTTTTTCAGGCTCTCGTCATGACGCACGGCAATATCCTGATAGCCAGTTTGCCAGACGCGGCCGATATTGCCGGTGACTCTGTTTAACGCGATGGCACTTCTGGATTTGACACGCTGCAGCACCCTGTCGAGGGTGCCTTGGCGTAATTCAAACAACCAGTGCAGATGGTCTGGCATGACAACCCAGGCCAGGGAGTGGGCGATATTCTGGTCATGCACCAGTCGCAACTCATTCACTACAAGTCTACCCAGCCGCCAATTGCCAAATATCCGGCTGTCGTCTGTAAGTCGCGTGGTAACCATATAGATCTGGCCTGGCGCGGAGAATCGCCCAGACCTTAGAGAATGAGAGTGAGCTTTCCCAGGAATTCCATTGCCCTCTCGGATTGAGTTCAAGGACTAATCTAGTGTCAATTGGGAAACGCTCAAGTACGCATTTTTCAGGGAATGTTTCAGTACTAAAACCGTGGGAGCAAGCTTGCTTGCGAAGAGGCCGGTACATTCGGCACATCTGCTCGCCAGGTACACAGCCTTCGCGAGCAAGCTTGCCCTCACGGGATTAAGACCCCATCAATGCAACGAAGCTTCCCGTGACTTGGCGACGTCCTTGGCTTTGACTTCACCATTGCTCTGGCCGAATCGGCGTAGAACGTAGGTGCTGACGGCGGCCAGTTCGGTGTCGCTGTAGTTGCGGGCGAAGTCGGGCATGCGTTGGTCGACGCGCATCGCACCTTGGGTATGCCCTTCCAGCAATGTCGCCATCAGGTTGGTACCGGTGGGGTCGTTGATGGTTTTGAGGCCGTTCAAGGTGGCAATCGGTGATTGATTACCGGTGCCGTCCAGGCGGTGGCAAGCCACGCATGAATCGGTAAACACCTTGTGCCCCAAGCCTTTGTCGACCTGGTTGTTGATGGCAACCATTGGCCGCGGTACGCCCTGGCTGCGAGCCGGGGTGGATTTCAAATACACGGCAATCGCGTTCAAATCCGCCGGCGTCAAGAAGCGCAAGCTGTGCTCGACTGCATCTGCCATCGGCCCACCAGCACCGCCGTAACCTGGCGCGTAGCCTTTGGACAGGTAGCTAACCAAGGCTTCTTGCGGCCAGGCGCCGATCCCGTGTTTCGGGTCGGAGCTGATGTTGTAGGCCTGCCAGTTGCCAATCTCGCCACCGGCCAGGGATTTGCCGGAGCTCATGGCCTGGAAGATGTTACGTGGCGTGTGGCATTCGCCGCAGTGGCCAGGGCCTTGCACCAGATAGGCACCGCGATTCCATTCTTCTGACTGTTTGCTGTCCGGCACGAAGCGCCCGTTATCGGCGAACACCGCGTTCCAGAAAAACATGCCCCAGCGTTGGTTGAACGGGAAGCCAATGTCATTTTCTTTGGGTTTCTGGCTGATCGGCTCAAGGCTGAACAGATAAGCCTTGATTGCCAGGATGTCTTCCCGAGGCATCAGGGTGTAGGACGTGTACGGGAAAGCCGGATAGTAATGCTTGCCGTCCTTGCCAACGCCTTTTTGCAGGGCGCTGACAAAGTCGTCGTCAGTCCAGTTGCCGATGCCGGTTTCTTTATCGGGGGTGATGTTCGGCGAGTACAGGGTGCCAAATGGCAGCTTGAACGAAAGACCGCCCGCAAACGGTTTACCACCCGGTGTGACGTGGCAGGCGACGCAGTCAGCTGCGCGGGTCAGGTATTCGCCTTTTGCGATCAAAGCAGGATCAGCAGCCTGGTCTGTGGCGTAAGTATTCAGTGCAAAGCTGGCGGCCAAGGCGGCGAGCGCATAATTCAACGTTTTCATAACGGCGCTCCTTAAACAGTGAAATAGCCGGAACGGCTCAGTGGCAGACGGCGCTCGCGTACTTTGGACGCGGCGAACAAGGCATTGACCAGCGCAGCTGCGGCTGGCACGGCACCGGTTTCGCCGACACCGCCCGGGCTTTCCTGGCTTTTGATCACATGGACCTGCACCGGCGGCGCGTCGCTCATGCGGATCTGGCGATAGGCGTGGAAGTTGGTCTGCACCACCTGGCCTTTCTCGACGAGGATTTCGTTGAACAACGCCGCCGACAGGCCGAACAGCGTGCCGCCTTCCATTTGCGATTCCACCGAGGTCGGGTTGTTGGCAAAGCCGCAGTCGACAACTGTGATCAGGCGCTTGATGCGCAGGCCTTTGTCACCCTGCATTTCCAGCTCGACGATAGTCGCGACAAAGCTGCCAAACACGGCGCTGACCGCCACGCCACGTCCGCTGCCTGCCGGTAGCGGGGTTTTCCAGTCCGCCAGTTCGGCGGCTTTTTTCAGCACCGCCTGAGCGCGGGGCTGTGCCTGCATCAGGCTCAAGCGATATTCAACCGGGTCAGCCTTGGCATTGTGGGCCAGCTCATCGATGAAGCTTTCGACCGCGTAGGTGCTGCGCAACGGGCCGACGCCACGCCACCAGGAGACTGGAATCACGTCCGGGTCCTGGCGGATGTAGCGCACTTGCAGGCTGTCGAGCTTGTAGACCGGGTCGATGGCCACTTCAACGGCATCGCCATCCACACCGTTCTCCGGCAACTTGCCAATGTAGGCCGCCATGACTGAAGCGCCCGCGATGCGGTGTTCCCAGCCGACCGGCTTGAGATCCTTGTCCAGCGCTGCGTTGAGGCGGTCGACGTAGTGCGGCCGATAGAGGTCGTGGGTCATGTCTTCTTCGCGGGACCAGATCAGTTTGATCGGGTAGCTCAGCTGGCGGGCGATGTCCACGGCCTGGAAAATGAAGTCCGACTCCAGCCTGCGACCGAAGCCGCCGCCGATGAGCTGGTTGTGGATAACTACTTTATCCACAGGCATGCCGCAGACTTTCGCGGCACCCATTTGGGCGAAACCGGGGGCCTGGCAGCCGACCCAGAGTTCACACATGTCCGGGCGAACGTGGGCGACGCAGGTCATGGGTTCCAGCGGCGAGTGGGACAGGAACGGCTGTTGGTAAACCGCTTCGAACTTGCTGGAAGCGTTTTTCAATGCTGCGCCGATGTCGCCAGTCTGTTTGGCGAACACGCCGTCTTTTGAACTGGCATCCAGCAGGGCCTTGTCCAGTTGCGCGGAATCAATGGAGGCGTGCGGGCCCAAGTCCCACTCGATTTCCAATGCCTTGAGCGCCTGCTGGCAGGACCAGAAATTGGTCGCGGTTACGGCAACGGCGTTCTCCAGACGGATCACGTCACGGACACCGGGAATCTTGCGCGCCGCGTCATCTTTCACGCTGCGCAGCTTGCCGCCATGCACCGGGCAGGTCAGGGAGGAGGCGATCAGCATGTCGGGGATTTTCACGTCGATGGTGAACACCGCCGAGCCGTTGACCTTGTGCGGCGTGTCCAGACGTTGCGCCGAGGTGCCCAGCAGTTTGAAATCTGCCATGGCCTTGAGCGGCACGTCTTTCGGAACAGGCAGCTGCGATGCGGCTTCAACCAGTTCGCCGTAAGCCAGCGTCTTGCCGTTCGGGCCGAGCACATGACCGTTTTCGGCGTGGCACAGGCTTGGCGCGACGTTCCAGCGGATCGCGGCGGCCTGAATCAGCAAGACCCGAGCGGTAGCGCCCGCCTTGCGCAGCGGCTCCCAGGTATAACGGGTCGAAGACGAACCGCCGGTGGCCTGAAATTGCAGGATGGTGTCGGTATAGAGCGCCGCATTGGGTGGGGATTCTTCGATAGCGACCTGACTCAGGGGCACTTCCAGCTCTTCGGCCACCATCATCGCAATACCGGTCTGTACGCCCTGACCCATTTCGATCTTCGGCGAGATCACGGTGACTTTGCCGTCAAAGGCGACGCGCACGAAAGCGCCAAAGCCTGGGGACGCTTTGTCACCCAGCCGCGCAGTGCTCACTGCCTCGGCGGCCATGCTGCGGGTGGCCAGGGGTGGTAGCCAGGTGCTGATGACCAGACCGCCCAGTGAAAATGCGCTGCCCTTAAGCAGGCCGCGTCGCGAAACCATCGCGGCAGATTTTTCTACTTCTGACATGGTGATTACCCTCAGGCCTTGCTGACGCTTTTAATGGCGGCGCGAATGCGCGTGTAGGTCGCGCAACGGCACAGATTCCCGGACATGGCCTCAGTGATCTGTTCGTCATTGGCGTCAGGGTGGGCTTGCAGCAAAGCCACCGCCGACATGATCTGCCCCGGCTGGCAGTAACCGCACTGCACAACTTCATGGGCGAGCCAGGCTTGCTGGACTTGCTGGCCGACGGGAATTTCGCCGACCGCTTCAATGGTGGTGACCTTGCGGCCGGCCACTGCGCTGACGGGTAACACGCAGGAGCGCACGGCCTGGCCGTCCAGGTGCACGGTGCAAACGCCGCACTGGGCAATGCCGCAGCCATATTTGGTGCCGGTCAGGCCCAGCACATCGCGCAGGACCCAGAGCAGTGGCATGTCTTCTGCGACATCCAGCTCATGCTCCTGACCATTGATCAGTAGTGTTTGCATCTAAAGGCCTCAAGCATCAATCACGGTTGACCGCCGATACGTCGAGTTGGCGACGTTGGTCCACAGCGGTGTCGATTTTTTTTCGATAAAAAGCAGCAACGTACCCACAACAATCCCGAGCGTTAGCTCGATTGGCAGAAGCAATAAGAAAAAGGTAACGGGTGGCGTGGCAAAGACGCTCTACGGCGCGTGTTTCACACAATGCCCTGACGTTGATCGTCAGCAGTACGGTCGTGCGCGAATAGTACGCTTGTGCTGGTCCTGGACGAAATGCCTATAACTCCGGGGTTTATGCCTTATTGCGGGAATAGCGGTCTGCCTGACACACCGCCATCGCGGCCTCGCGCTGCTCGTGCGCTCCTACAGGTTTTGCGGTGTGCCTGACAAAACGGGGAATCTGTAGGGCTGACCGAGGTTACGAAGGCTGCGAACTGGATGCACCGGATTCATCTGTGGGAGCGAATTCATTCGCGAAAGAGCCGGTACATCCGATACAGATTCATCGTCTGAACCAACGCATTCGCGAATGAATTCGCTCCCACAATGACTTCGCGCTGGCCTCCAATACTTCAGAAATCTCTGAACTATCGATTTGAGCTTTCCTATTCTTTCCGCTTGTCACCGCCCCCTAAGATCAAGCCGCTTGCGTCTTCTCTGAGGTTGATCGATGAAGCTGGAAATTTTTCGCACCCTGTGGGGTTATACCGCCAGTAAAACCCAGGCGCTGGAAGAGTTGCTTGAAGCCGGGTTTGACGGCATGGAAGCGCGGCTGCCGCTGGGCGCTGCCGACCGGGCGGAGTTTGCGGCCTTCTTGCGGGCCAACCGGTTGGGTTACATCAGTACTGTGTTCACCGCCTACGACGTGCTGCCAGAACAGTCCGCCACGGTCGCCGAGCACCTCACCGATCTGGACAAGAAACTTGGCTGGGCCAGCGAGCTGTCGCCGCGCTTCGTCAACGTGCTGGCCGGCAATGACCGCTGGCAATTACCGCAGCAAGTGGACTTCTTCGGCCAAGCGTTGGAGCTGGGGCGCAAGCACGGTCAGTTGTGCACTTTCGAAACTCATCGCTCGCGCTCGCTGTTCAATCCGTGGGTCACGCTGGAACTGATCAAGCAACTGCCGGACATGCTGTTCACCAGCGACATCAGCCACTGGATCGTCACTTGTGAGCGTTTGCTCAACGATCCGGAAGACGACCTCAGCGCCTTCATCGAGCGCGTTCATCATATTCAGGCCCGGGTCGGTTACGACCAAGGCCCGCAAGTCCCCCATCCAGCGGCACCCGAATACGCAAAAGAATTGGCGTTCCACCAGCAACACTGGGAAGCGATCTGGCGTTCCCAGCAGGCGCGTGGCTATCAAGTCACCACGCTGACACCCGAGTTCGGCGCCGATGGTTATCTGCATCACCTGCCCTTCACCAATGTACCGGTGGCTGATTTGTGGTCATTGAACATCTGGATGGGCCAGACCGAACGCGAGCACTTCCAGCAATTCACCCACCCGACCAGCCGTTAAAAAAAGGAGCCTGTTGCCATGTCTGATCAAACGCAAGCCATCGCCAACTTCAGCAGCATTCCGGTGGTGGACATCGCCGGATTGTTCAGCGCCGACATCGCCCAGCGTCAGGCTGTGGCTGAAGAGTTGGGCGCAGCGGCGAGGGAAGTCGGTTTTCTGTACATCAAGAATCACGGCATCGATCAGCAGTTGATCGATGGCCTGCGTCAGGCCGCGAAGGATCTGTTCGCTCAGTCGCTGGACTACAAGATGCAGCACTACATTGGCACGTCCCGCAGCCACAAAGGCTTCGTGCCGGAAGGCGAAGAGGTCTATGCCAAAGGCAAGCCGGACCACAAGGAAGCTTTCGATATCGGCTTCGAAGTCGGTGACGAAGACCCGCTGGTGATCGCGAAAACGCCGCTGATCGGCGCCAATGAGTGGCCGGATCTACCCGGTTTCAAGCCCGCGGTGCAGGCCTACTACGCCGCCGTGTTCGCGCTGGGTCGGCGGCTGTTTGATGGCTTCGCGTTGGCGCTGGGTCTGGAGGAAGGTTACTTCGACGCCATGGTTACACGGCCGCCCTCCAAGCTGCGTTTGATCCACTACCCGTTTGATGGCGCCGCACAGGACGCGCCCGGTATTGGTGCGCACACCGATTACGAGTGCTTCACGATATTGCTTGCCGACAAACCAGGCCTCGAAGTGATGAACGATCTGGGCCAATGGATTGATGCACCGCCTGTGGAAGACGCGTTTGTGGTCAACATCGGCGACATGCTGGAGGTGATGACCGCTGGTACGTTCGTTGCAACCGCTCACAGGGTCAGGACCGTCAGCGAAGAACGCTACTCGTTCCCGCTGTTTTATGCCTGCGATTTCCACACGCAAATCAAGCCGTTGCCGCAGTTCGCCAAGGAGGGCGGTCAGGATTACGAGGAGATCACCATTGGCGAACACATGTTTGGCCAGGCCTTGCAGACCTACCAGTATTTGCGCAAAAAAGTGGAGAACGGCGAGTTGAAGCTGTACGAAAAAGCCCGTAAGCCTTCGAGCTTTGGCCACTTGAAAAACCAGGCTTCAGAACCGTCCTGAACAGCCAACACTATTTCCCAAAACCGACCGTGCCGCACCTTTTCTACTTCGGAGTCTTCGACGATGCGCAATAAAAAGAACATTGCTGTCCGCTTGACCGTGCTTGCCGCCGCCGTATTCGGCGCGACTCTGGCTCACGCCGCAAGCACTGTTACACCGGGTGTGTTCAAAGTGGGGATGGAGATTACCTACCCGCCGTTCGAATCCTACGACGAGAAGAAAAATGTCGTCGGCTCAGATCCGGAACTGTCCCACTTGCTCGCCAAGCACATGAACCTGAAGGCGGACTTCGTCGACACCAAGTTCTCCAGCCTGATCCTTAGCCTTAATGCCGGCCACTACGACGCGATCATTTCCGGCATGTACATCACGCCTGAACGTCAGACTCAGGCCCAGACCATTGCTTACGCCAAAACCGGCGCGGCGATCATGGTACTCAAGGACAGCAAGGTAAAACCCAAGGTGCCGGAAGACCTGTGCGGTCTGAAAGTCGGTCTGGAAAAGGGCACTACCTGGGTCGCTCAGTTCAACAAGCTGTCTACTGATTACTGCGTACCGAACAACAAGGGTGCGATTTCGGTCAGCGAATTCCCGTCTGCCCCTGAAGTAACCCAAGCACTGCTGTCCGGCAACGTACAGGCCCAGGTCGAGATTGATGGCGCTGCGGGCATGATTGCCGAACGCACCAAAGGTCGTGTAGTGGTCAGCACCGAGCACTCGATCTACCAGCAAACCCTGGGCATCTACGTGAAAAAGGGCAACGAAGAGCTGTATCAAGCACTGCTCAAGGCTTTCGACGAGACCAAGAAGTCTGGTGAGTACGACGCGCTGCTGAAGAAATACAACCTGGAAGCGCCGGGTAACTGATTCACAGCATCAAACGCCTCCGACCGTAGGAGCGCGCTTGCCCGCGATAGCGTCAGGTCAGTCGATAAATGAGTCGGCCGATAAATCCAATCGCGGGCAAGCGCGCTCCTACGGGTTGTCGCGTGTCTGAATTTGAGGTGTACATGCAATTCGAATGGTCTTACTTTTTTTCTCTGTTCTCGATGGCGGACTTCTGGAAGTCTTGCATCACGGTGATTCAGCTCAGTGCGCTGGGTTGGTTCATCGGCATGGTGCTGGGCTTTCTGCTGGCCTCGGCCAAGTTGTCGACTTCGCGCTGGTTGCGCGTGCCGGCGTCGATTTATATCTGGTTCTTCCGCAGCGTTCCGCTGCTGGTGCTGGTGGTGTTTGTCTACAACCTGCCGCAGATGCTGCCGTTCACCCGCGATGTGCTGTCCGACCCGTTCTATTCAGGCTTGTTCGCCCTGGTGGTGACGGAAGCGGCGTACATGGCCGAGATTCACCGGGGTGGCCTGATTTCCGTGGCCAGGGGTCAGAAGGAAGCCGGACGTGCGTTGGGCATTGGTGTGCTGGGCATGCAGCGGTTGATTGTGATCCCGCAAGCGTTCCGGATTTCCCTGCCGACGCTGATCAACGAATACATCACCGTGGTCAAGCTCACCTCGATCATTTCAGTGATTTCCCTGACCGAGTTGCTGACCGTGGGCCAACGCTTGTACGCGCAAAACTTCCTGGTCATGGAGACGCTTTCGGCCGTCGCGGTGTATTACGTGATGATCGTCACCGTATTCGGCTGGCTGTTCCACTGGCTCGAACAGCACCTGGAATTGAATAACCGCAAGCCGCAGACCCTTGACGACACCAGCGTCCTGCAACTGCGTGCCAGCCTGCCCAAGCCGGTGCTGAAGACCAGCGCACCTGCCGAAAATGGCGCGGCGCCAGCACTGCAGCTGCATACGATTCACAAAAGTTACGGCCACCACGAAGTGCTCAAGGGCATCAATCTGGATGTGCAAGTCGGGCAGGTGATTTCGATCATCGGACCTTCAGGCTCTGGCAAGACCTCGCTGATCCGCACCGTTAACGGGCTGGAAAGCATCGACGACGGCGAGATCATTCTGTTTGGCGAAAGCTTCATCCACGCTGGCGACAAACCCAATAACCCGCAGATTCGCCGTGGCGTGCAGCGTATCGGTATGGTGTTCCAGAACTTCAACCTGTTCCCGCACCGCACCATCCTCGATAACGTCACCCTCGCCCCGCGCTATCACGACCGCGACCTGGTGATCAGCGAACAGTGCGCATATGCCTTGCTCGACAAGGTCGGCCTGCTAGCCCACGCGCACAAGTATCCGCATCAGCTGTCCGGTGGTCAGCAGCAACGGGTAGCGATAGCCCGCGCCCTGGCGATGGACCCGCAGATCATGCTGTTTGATGAACCCACTTCAGCGCTGGATCCGGAACTGGTGGGCGACGTGCTCAAGGTGATCAGTGATCTGGCCAAAGAAGGCATGACCATGCTGATCGTGACCCACGAAATGGACTTCGCGATGACCATCTCGGATCGGGTGATTTTCATGGAGAACGGCGTGGTGCAAGCCGATGCCGGGCCGCAGACGATTCGTGCGGGCCAGGCTGGAGAGAGGGTGATGCAGTTTATGGGGTTGGATCGCTGATTGGCATAGCGCGCTGTAGGAGCGAGGCTTGCCCGCGATTGAACGATAACGCGGTGTGTCCTGCAAGACCGCAGCGCCTGGATTCGCGGGCAAGCCTCGCTCCAACGGGTACTCGGTCTTCTGTAGGAGCGACCGGGGTGGCGCTCCACCTTGCCCGCGATGAACGATAACGCGGTGTGTCTGGCAGACCGCAGCGCCTGGATTCGCTGGCAAGCCTCGCTCCAACGAGGTACTCGGTCTTCTGTAGGAGCGCGGTTGCCCGCGATGAACGATGACGCGGTGTGTCTGTAATGCGACGTGGGACCGGCTTTAGCCGGGAAAGCGGTATTTCTGAAGACCCATTATCAGTGACCGTGACGGCCTCTTCCCGGCTAAAGCCGGTCCCACGACATCGCCAATTTTGAGATCACACCAGTGAGCGGCGCTTGCACGCGACGAATGACGATGCGGTGTGTCTGGCAGACCGCAGCGCCTGTATCGCGGGCAAGCACCGCTCCCACAGAGATCGAGTCCCAACTGTAGGAGCGACCGGGGTGGCGCTCCACCTTGCCCGCGACGAATGACGATGCGGTGTCTGGCAGACCGCAGCGTCTGTATCGCGGGCAAGCACCGCTCCCACAGAGATCTGGGTAGGTCAAAGCTCCAGCATCAACCCACTCAAACGCTTCACTTTGCGTCGCAGGGCTTCTTCGAATACGCCTTTGCGGGGTTCGATGAGGCTGAACCAGTGTTTGGCCCGAGTGATGCCGGTGTAGATCAGTTCTTTGGTGAGCACCGGGTTCAGAGCTTCGGGCAGGATCAACGCGGTATGGGCAAATTCCGAGCCCTGGGATTTGTGCACGGTCATGGCGTAAACCGTTTCCACATCATTGAGCCGGCTCGGCAACACAAAGCGCACCCCGCCGCTGCCATCATTGCGCGGGAAGGCAACGCGCAATACCTGCTTGCCAGCTTCCGGGCCGTCGCGTTCGGGCAAGCGCAGGGCGATGCCGATATCGCCGTTCATCAACCCCAGCCCATAGTCGTTGCGGGTCATCAGTACCGGACGGCCTTCGTACCAATGGTGATCGCTCTCAATCAACCGGGCCTCGAACAAGGCGCTGGTAATTCGTCGATTCAGCCCTTCAACGCCCCACGGTCCTTTACGAACCGCGCACAGCAACTGAAACGCATCGAACGCATCCAGCACCTCACGCGCCCATTGCCCCCAGCGTTCGTCTTCCAGCGCGGCATCTTGTGGCGGACGCTGTGCAGCCATCACGCCCAGATAATGCCGATAACCTCGCGGGCCGCTGCTGCCTTGATCGTGACCTTCAAGCAGCAATCGCTCCAGGGATCGGTCCTGTTCATTCTTGAGTGCCAGTGCGTACAGGTCGTCATGACTGCGGGCGACCAACAACGCGCGGGCTTCGTCAGACTGCTGCTGATTGACCAGCCGCGCCAGCTTGCCAATACCGCTGCCCTCACCGAAGCGCCGGGAGTAACGCAGCATCGCCACTTGCTGAGCCAGTGGATGTTGCTGCTGATCGCCCTGTTGCAGGGCCGCCCGGGCCAGGTCTTCGCCGCTGATTGCTTCCAGCCAGGCTTGAGTGGCCGGGCTGTACAGCCCGGCTTCGGCATCGCGACACAGGTCACCCAATACCGCGCCCGCCTCCACCGAGGCCAGCTGATCCTTGTCACCCAGCAGCACCATGCGCGCGTGAGGCGGCAAGGCTTCCAGCAGATTGGCCATCATCTCCAGGTCAATCATCGAGGCTTCATCCACCACCAGCACATCCAGCGGCAGCAGGTTGCCAGCGTGATGGCGGAAGTGCCGGGTGCCCGGACGACTGCCCAGCAGGCGGTGCACGGTGGTCACCTCGCTGGGGATTTTCTGCCGCACATCTTCGCTGACATCCAGCGTACGCACTTGCTGGCTGATGGACTCGGTCAGCCGCGCCGCTGCTTTACCTGTGGGTGCCGCCAGACGAATACGCAGGGGCTGGCCATTTTGCACCGCCGGCGCCTGAAGCAGCGCGAGCAAGCGCACCACGGTGGTGGTTTTGCCGGTGCCCGGGCCGCCGGTGATGATGCTGAATGCGCCGCGAGTTGCGAGGGCGCAGGCCAGTTTTTGCCAATCGATCAGCGCATCCGGCGTAGTGCTGGGCGGAAACAACACATTCAAACGCTGGGCGAGGTCGTCCGGCACCACTTCCTGTTGCGCCAGGCGCTGGCGCAAGATCGCGCCGATGCGCCGCTCGTAAGTCCAGTAACGGCGCAAGTACAGCCGCCGATCAGACAACACCAAAGGTTTGCTGGCGGCGCTGTCGCTGAGGTCATCACCTCTGGCCACCAGCGTGCTGCCCAGCAATGCCTGACACCATGCGCCGCCATCCAGGGCCACCAACAACTGCGACGGCAGTAACATCGGGCCACTTTGCACATCGCCTTCTGGGGGCAAGGACAGGGCGAAATCCGGCTCTTTGAGGGTTTCGTACAGGTCCAGGCAAACATGGCCATGGCCGAGTTGGTGACTGGTCAATGCCGCAGCCAGCAGCACCAGCGAATCCGCTGACGGGTCCAACTCGCTGAGGAACGCCACGAACGCTTTGTCCAGCGCCCGCAACCAGCCGCGCTCGACCCAGCGTTCGAGCAACAGCAGCAGGTCGCTGAGCTTGGTGAGGGGCGTCAGCTCGGCCAGGCTCTGGGCGTCCAGTGGCGTGGGCAGCAGCTCGGCGAATGAACGACTCATGCGGGCTCTCCGGTGAGGACGAATTCTTCAGTCACTGACTTACCCTGGAAGAGCAGATCCAGACCTTCGATCAACTCCCGTGGCGGCCGGGTGAAATAGGCACCCTGAGAGCTGGAATACGCACCGCGCAGGAACACGTATAACGCGCCGCCCATGTGTTGGTCGTAGTCGTAATCAGCCAGCCGCGCTTTGAGCTGGCGATGCAGGGCGAGCAGATACAGCACGTATTGCAGGTCGTAGCGGTTGTCCAGAATTGCGCTGGTCATGGCGTCTTCTGTGTAGCTTTCATCATCGGGACCGAGCCAGTTGGATTTGTAGTCCGCCACGTAATAGCGGCCTTCATGCTCGAAGGTGAGGTCGATGAAACCCTTGAACATGCCATTGAGCGAGACGGTTTCTGTCGCGGCGCGAGGGGCATCGTTGTGGGTGTAACGGCGCACCAGAGCGTCCATCTGTGCCACATCGACTTTGTGACAGGCGAACCAGAATTCCATTTCGATGCGGTACTGATTGGGTTGGTCCATTGCGCCGAGGGCAATCGGCGCGCTGTCACCCGCCAGGGACAGCGGCATGGTCAACAGCTGCTGAAGCCAGCCGCTCAGTGTGTCAATCCAGCCCTCCCAGCCGCGTCGATTGCAGCGGCGGGCTACGGCGTCTTTCAGCAGCTGAGGATTGCTGGCGGCCGTCGCAAAACCTTCGTTGCCAGCCCACTCCAGCAAACCATGCAGGAAGGTGCCGGGATTCGGGCCTCTCGGAAAGCGGTGGATATCCCCGCCGCTGACCAGCACTTCACGGGGAGCTTCCGGGTCGAGACGCTCGTCATCGAACAGTTTTTGCGCTTGCGGGCTGTCAGGGGATTCGTCACCGCTTGTAGTAATGGTGTCGCCAATGCGCAGGGCGCTGTAGGACGCAATCCACCAGTTCTCGGCGGCGCGGCGCTTGGGGTTGAGCGCCTTGAGCAAGGTTGCTTCGTTGCGCGGCGGGCTGAAGGTTTCGCCGGTCGGCTCGGGTACAGCCTCTACGCTCACAGCATCGCAGCCTTCGCTCAGATCGCGCAGCCAGGAATTGAGGCCCGCCGATTCAGTCAACGGCATGCCGCCGCCCAGCAAATAACCCAACGCCGAGCGATGCAGCATTGAGCTGCTGGCATTGCCGCGCTTGAGGTCAGCGACACCCATCCAGCAGGCGTACTCCGCCCGGGTCAAGGCCACATAGAGCAAGCGCAGGTCTTCAGCCAGACGCTCGTTATCTGACTGTTCGATCAGCGCAGCAGTCGGTTTGAGGCTGACTTGCGCCTTACGATTCTCATCATGGAAATGCAGCGGCAGCCTGCTGCCATCCACCGGCTTGCTTGAGCAAATGAACGGCAGGAACACCAGCGGATACTGCAAGCCTTTGGACTTGTGGATGGTCACTACCTTGACCAGTTGCTCGTCGCTTTCAAGACGCAGGATCTGTTCTTCACCGGCCTGACCAGAAAGCGCCAGGTGCTCGCCCAGATGACGAATCAGCGCCTGCTCGCCGTCCAGTTCAGCAGCGGCTTGTTGCAGCAACTCGGACAGGTGCAGCAAATTGGTCAGTATCCGTTCGCCGTCAGTGCGAGTGATCAAGGTTTGCGGCAACTGGAAATCGTGCAACAGGCGGCGCAGCATTGGCAGCACCCCCTGATTGCGCCAGATCAGGTGATAACCACGGAACTGCATGACCCGGGCTTCCCAGGCCAGTTCATCCTGATTCAGGCGCTCCAGTTCAGCCAGCGGCAATGCCAGGGTGATACAGGCCAGCGCTGCGCGCAGCGTGCGTTCCGAATCCGGCTCGGCACAGGCTTTGAGCCAGGCCAGCACGTCGTGGGCTTCCTGAGCGGCGAACACTGAATCCTTGTCGGACAGGTAAACGCTGCGCACTCCGCGTGCCGACAACTCGCCCCGCACTGCTTGAGCTTCTTTCCCGTCGCGAACCAGAATGGCGATATCGGCCGGCCGCAAGCCTTTGAGTTCTTTATCCGGCGCGGCAAAGCCAGCTCGGCCCTGCTGTCCGGCGTTGAGCAAGCGGACGATTTCGCTGGCGCAGCTGGCCGCCAGTTGCTGCCGATAGCTGGCACCGGAAACCGGCTGATCACTCGCCATGTGCCAGACGTTAAGCGCAGCCAGCGGCGTACCGTCCAGTTGCAATTCGTCCTTCTTCCCTTGGGAAAGCGCGCCGCTGAATGGCACGTCGTTGCCGCCGCCCTCGCGAAACAGGAAGGCGCCCCGCCCTTCAGGGCGTTGCTCGGCACGCAGGAACACATGGTTAACCGCTTCCACCATGTTGTGGGTTGAACGGTAGTTTGTATCCAGCGTATGCCAGCGCCCGGCGGTGGCCTGACGGGCCCGCAGGTAGGTATAGATGTCGGCACCGCGAAAGGCGTAGATCGCCTGCTTGGGGTCACCGATCAGGAACAGGCCGGTGTCGCTGTCATTTTCCTCGAGACGATAGATGCTCTCGAAGATTCGGTATTGCACCGGGTCGGTGTCCTGAAATTCATCGATCAAGGCCACGGGAAACTGTTCACGGATCAGCGTAGCCAGGCGTTCGCCGCCGTTGCTTTGCAGTGCGGCATCAAGCCTGAGCAGCATGTCGTCGAACCCCATCTCGGCGCGACGGCGCTTTTCTGCTTCGAAGCGCACTCCGACCCAGTGGGCGGCGTGCTCCAGTACGGCGGCATCGGGCGTCGGCAGGGTGTCCAGCGCGACCTTGAGTTCAACCATGGCTTCGAACGCCGGGTGCGACGGCGGGTTGCTCTTCCAGGCTTCGGCGATTCCATCGGGGGTCAACCGAGTGAAACCAGTGCCCAGATCCAGCTCTTCCATTTCATCATCGGCAGCCCAGGCGGTGAGCTTCTCGAACCAAGGGCGGAAGTAGCGCTCCTGCATCTTGCGGCCATCGACGACTTTGCAGGCCACCCCGTCAATGCAGATGGCATGCAGCTCGGCGGCCCAGTTAGTCCAGGGTGACTTCAATGCTTTGAGGGCGTCGCGACGCTGTTGCATCGACGCGGTGATCAGCTCGGCCGGTTCCTGGGTGGGGACTGCCCGGTCGCTGCCAAACAGGCTACGTACTTTCGGTAAAAGTGCCGCTGGGCCGCTCCAGTTGTCGCGCACCCAAGTCAGCGCATCGCCGCTCATGGGGTAACAGAACAGCCGCCAGTAATCGCGCAGCACTTCACCGAGCAAATTGCTGTGGTCGGTTTCCAGGGTCTGGGTGAACAGGCTTCCACTGTCGAAGGCATGCTCGCGCAACATCCGCTGACACCAGCTGTGGATGGTCGATACGGCGGCTTCGTCCATCCACTGGGCGGCGATGTCCAGGCGGCTGGCGCAGGCTGGCCATTGCTCTGGGGCGAATTGATCGCGCAGCTCGTTAATCAGTTCATCAGGTGCGCCGATCTCTTCGCGGAAGAACCGTGCGGCTTCAGCCAGACGTATGCGGATGCGGTCGCGCAGCTCTTTGGTCGCCGCATCGGTGAAGGTCACCACGAGGATTTGCGGCGGCAACAGCTCACGACCGAAGCCCGCCGCATCACCGCCATGGCCCAGCACCAGGCGCACATACAGCGCCGAAATCGTGAAGGTCTTGCCGGTACCAGCGCTGGCTTCGATCAATTGGCTGCCGCGCAACGGAAAGCGCAAAGCCAGGGAAGCGGTTTGTTGCTGCACGTCTTGAGTGTCAGTCATGCGCTGGCCCCTTCGCTGGACAGAGACTGCCAAGGCGCCTCGTAAATCGGTTTGTACAGTGCTTCGCACCATCCGATGAATTCTTCACTCTCCATCAAGGCATCGAAGTCCGGGAACTGTCGGGCGAGCGCAGTGCTTTCCCGACGTTCGCCGTCCGTGGTTTGCCCATCGCCTTCATAAGCCTTGCGAGCCGCGGCCTGGGCTTTGCTTTCGTCGCTCTGACCCAGCCAGGCGAACGCAGTTTTGACCGCCACCGGCAAAGGCCGCTGCATGCCGGTGAGCCAGGCGGTAAGCAGGTCGTTCAGCGCATTCGTGGCGAGGTCTTTATCCAGAGGGTCGAGCAATAATGTTTCGTCGCTGGCGACCAAGGCAGTGCTCAGTGGCAGTCCGCTGGCGCAGCCCACCAGATGCAGGACCCATGGGCGAACCAGACGATGCCACTTGCGGGATTTTTTGCCGCCAATGGAATTGGGAATGGCGGTGATCAGAAGGTAGTCGCCCTGGGCATTGCGATGCAGACCACCCAACCAGCCTTCCAGGCTCACACCCTGATGAGCATGGCTTACGGGCAACGCACTGCTCAGCGGCTCGGGCCAGCGGTGCAGGAGGCTGTGATAACGCTGCAGCAAATCAGGCAGTGGCTCGATCAGTTCCTGTTGCAGACTGGCGCCGAAGCCTGCCATGGGCAGCAAACCGCTCGCCTGAAGTTTCAGCGCTTGGGCTTGCAACGCTTGATCACTGTGTTCAGTGTGGGTCAGCGCAGCATTGAGCAAACTGTCGCTCAGGCTGTATCGCTCAAGAGCATCGAGCACGAAAGGTTCTTCGTCGGCCAAGGGAGCTTCGGCCACCTCAAAGTAAATTTTCAGACGCTGACTGAAGAAGTGTTTGACCGGGTTTCTGAGGAAGTCTTGCAGCTGCGCAAGATTGAGCGGCTCGACTTGCTCGTGGGGGGCGAGGCCTATGGTGAGGGCTGGCACAGGGTTGGCTTCGTGCAGAACCTGCCATTCGCGGGCAAAGCTGAACAGGTTTTCGCTGTTTTGATGGAAGTACTGGGCACTGAACGGCTGGAGCGGGTGCTCAAGGGTCAGTGCATGTAACAGCTGCTGGCCAGGGTCACGCTTTTTACTGTCCATGGGCTCAATGGCGTTGGCCAGTTTCCACCCGGCAGACAGATGATCACGCAGTTGCCCCACCAACACCGACGGCGGACGCTCACTGTTGTCGCGAATACTGCGCCCGATCCAACTGATGTACAGCTGGTCCCGAGCCGACAGCACGGCTTCCAGCAGAAGGTAGCGATCGTCTTCACGGCGAGAGCGATCCCCTGGACGGTAATCGCTGCCCATCAAATCGAAGTCCAGCGGTGGCTGGGCACGCGGGTAATCACCGTCGTTCATGCCCAACAGACACACCAGTTTGAAGGGGATGGCGCGCATGGGCATCAAGGTGCAGAAGTTGACCGATCCGGCCAGGAAACGCTGCGACAGTCGCCCTTGATCCAGCCCTGCCAACCAGGCTTCACGGACGACGGTCAGCGGCAACTCATCCTGAAGCCCCACTGCTTCGCAGGTTTCCAGCCAGGTCTCGCGCAACTGCTCCAACTGAGCCAACAGGTAGTCATCATGCTCGCTGTCGGCGAGAAAGAACAACTGCAACAGTGCTTGCAGACGCAGGCCCCAATCCTGGGCGACAGCTGGAGAGGACAGCTCGCTATGGGCCACTTGCAATGCATCGATCAACGAGACCAGTGGGCCGATCAATGCGGCGTCCAGACCGCCGATCTCATCGTAAGGTTCGATACCGTCACAGGCAGCACCGGCTCCAACGGCATAGCCCAGCAGCATGCGGCGCAGACCAAAATGCCAGCTGTTCTGCTCCAGTGCAGCCGGCAAACCCAGGCTTTCACGTTGCGTCGCGTTGAGGCCCCAGCGCACCCCGGCGCCTTCGATCCAGCGATGCAGGGTCGGCAGGTCGCGCTCCTGAATTTTGAAGCGGGCTCGCAATGCGGGAACATCCAGCAGATCAAGGATTTCACTGACCGGGAAGCGGCTGTCTGGAATCTTCAACAGGTGCTCGACAGCAATCAGCAGCGGCTCCCGACCGCGCTGGCCTTGGTCAGCGAGGGTGAAGGGGATGAAGCGTCGGTCATCGCGCTCGATCTGCCCGAACACGGCGCGAATGTGCGGCGCATAGCTGTCGATGTCCGGGACCATGACAATGACGTCGCGTGGGCGAAGGTTCGGATCTTTGCTGAACCGGGCAAGCAGTTGGTCGTGGAGGATCTCGACTTCGCGCTGGGCGCTATGAGCAACATGAAAGCGTATGGAGCGGTCTGTTGCTTTGTCGACGGCAGGCCAGAGCTCGCGGGTTTCGTCGAGTGGCCGTAGTTCCAGGATGTCGTCTTGCAACTGGTTGAGGATGGTCTTGGGGTCGCTCTCGCTGAACAGATCGATCCGGCCATCCTTGAATGCAGAGCGATAGCTGCCGGGATCATCGTGGCTGTCCAGCAGGTTGATGTAGTCACGGCCCTGCTTGCCCCATGCGGCTAATAGCGGGTGAGCGTGTTGATGGAGCGCCTGTGGATCAAGCACCACCGGCATACCCGTCTTGCGCGCCTGACGTTTGTATTGGTGCCGCAGCAGGTCTTTATCGGCGACGATGTCGGCCCAATGGTGACGGCAAGGGTTGTGAACGCAGAGCAGCACCTGGCTGAATCTTGCCAGACCGGCCAACGCTTCCAGCGCCTGAGCAGGCAGTGAAGAAATACCAAATACGATGACGCGGGGCGGCAACCCTATCGGCGCCTCGTTGAGGCTGGTGATGCGCTCGATAAAACGCTGATGAACACCGGCCCGGCTTTGGGCCATGCCTTGCTCTCCGACGTCCAGCAACAAAGCGCGCCATAGTTCGGCTTGCCAGCAATTGGCAGGGGTAAGCGGTTTGGCTTCACCTCTGACGTTGCGTAATTGGTGACGACCTGCGGCCCAATCTTCCAGCCAGTCGGCTCGGTAGACCTGATATTGGTCAAACAGGTCGGCAAGACGTTCGGATAATTGATAGCGCTTGCGCAGGTCGGTGTCGTTGGTCAGAAATCGGCGCAACGGTTCGAAGTGCGGCTGATCAATCAGTGCGGGCAGCAGGCGCATCAATCGCCACGTCAGAGGGGCCTTGTCCAGCAGGGAAGCTGCGGGGATCTCCTCTTTGCCCAACACTGACCGGTAAAGCTGCCACATGAAACTGCCAGGAAGCTGCACATCCACGGCCGCTGCAATACCGCATCCACCCTGATCTTCGTCTGCCGAATCTTCAGCCAACGCCAGCTTCAGCCACTGGGCAATGCCGTTGCTCTGCACCAAGGCGACTTCGTTTTCCAAAGGGGTCAATGGATAGCGGCGCATCCATGACACAACCAGACTGCGCAAATCATCCAGGCGATTGCCATGAACGACCATGAAACCGGCGCTAAGAGAGGTTGTAACGGGCATGGGTGCTTCCTTGGCTGAACGAAAACCTAAGGCCGAACCTTAACGCAAAACGGGATGGTAGTTGGGCTGGATTTGCGTGGGGGGTGTGAGGATGAGGTGTTGAAACACCCAGTCTGTATAAGCTGCGGAAGGCTGCGAAAGCAGTAGTTGCTGACACCCTCATTCGCAGCCTGCGGTAGCTCCACAGGGGGGGGATGTTTTTCGAGCAGACAAACAAAACCCCATCTGCTTTCGCAAATGGGGTTCTGGAATTTAATCTTGACGAT
>NZ_JPQU01000022.1 GCF_000737245.1 Pseudomonas syringae
CCGCGCCTCAGGGCCAACGCCGCGATCAATCAGTTGATGAGCGACGCGATTGGCCTGCTGATTAAGCTCGGCATAGCTCAGTTGCTCACCCTCGAAAGTCAAGGCGATGGCCTCCGGCGAACGCATTACCTGCGCCTCGATCCGTTGGGCGAGGCTGTGCTCAATGCTGAAGCTGTCACGAGTCGGATTCCAGTCCGCCAGCGCTGCAACCCGGTCGCCGATAGTCAGCTCGCCCAGTGGGCGCTCCGGCTGCTCACTCAGTTCGATCAGCAGCTGCAAAGTCTGCACAGCAATGGCTTCAATCACCGGCCCGCTGAACTGCTGGCGGTCATGGTTGAAACGCAGGGCCAGACTGTCGCCAGCATTGATGACCAGGGTCAGCGGGTAGTTGGTCTGTTCGCGGCTGCTGATGTTGTCGAATCGCAAACCCTCGGGCGCGCCTTGCTCCAGTGCCTCTGCAATCGGGTAGTTTTCGAACACCAGCAAGGTGTCGAACAACGCTTCCCCGGCATGCCCGGCCCAGCGTTGCACATCCGCCAAAGCGCTGTGTTCGTGCTCGCGCAGGTTGAGGTTGTGCGCCTGCAAGCTTTGCAGCCATTGGCTGACGGGCAGCTCCGGTGGCAGGTTGCAGACCACCGGCAGGGTGTTGATGAACAGGCCGACCGTTTGCTCGATGCCGCGAATTTCAGTCGGGCGGCCTGCGACCGTCGCGCCGAAGCAGACGCTCTGCTGCCCGGTGTAGCGTTGCAGAATCAGCGACCATGCCCCTTGCAGCAGGGTGTTGAGGGTGACTTTCTGCTGGCGGGCGAAGTGATTGAGCGCCTGGGTCTGTGCCGGGCTCAGCGCCACGCTGTGATCGCCGTGGCCTGGCAAAGCTTGGCGTTCCGGCAACAGGCTGCGGGCTAGCAGAGTGGGTTCATCCAGCGCTGTGAATTGCTCGGTCCAGAACGCTTCGCTCTCGGCTTGATCCTGGTTTTGCAGCCAGTCGATGTAGTGGCGATAACGACCCTGCTGCGCGCCGATCAACTGACCGCTGTAGCGTTGCAACACCTCGCCCAGCAACTGCGAGGTGCTCCAGCCATCCATGAGAATGTGGTGATGGGTCAGGATCAGGTGATGACTACTGGATCCCGTGCGTACCGCGATCAGATTCAGCAACGGCGCATGATTCAGATCGAAACCACGCTGCAACTCGGCGGCTGCCAGATCGTCCAGCTGATCAGATACACCTTGCCAGTCAAGCAAAGCAAACGGCATCTTCAGATGGGCGTGCACCACTTGCAGAGGCTGTTGCAGGTCGCCTTGCCAGATGAAGTGGGTGCGCAGAATGTCATGGCGATCCAGCACCGCCTGCCAGGCCTGACGAAAGCGCTCCGGGTCCAGGCCGCTGACGTCCAGGCGCATCTGGTTCAGGTAATGCCCCGCCGCCTGTTCATGCAGGGTGTGGAAAAGCATGCCTTGCTGCATCGGCGCCAGAGGGTAGATGTCCTGGATCTGGCGAGGATCTAAAGGCAGAGCGTCCAGTTGTGCCTGGCTGATGCGGGCCAAAGGGAAGTCAGCTGGAGTGACGCCTTGATGATCCGCGCAATGCTCGATCAGCAAACGCAGTTCGTCGGCGTATTCATCTGCCAGACGCTGAATCAGCGCCTCATCGAACATCTCCCGACTGAAAGTCCAGCCGACCTTCAACTCACCGCCGTAGACCCGACCATTGAGCGTCAGCCAGTTGCTCAGCGGCGCGTCCGGACTTTGCTCGTTACCGGCGTTTTCAGCGGCGGGGGTGAACAGCGACTCGCCATCCGTTTCGAAGCTGCTATCGAACTGGCCCAGATAGTTGAAGGTAATCCGCGGAGTCAGTAGCTGGCTCAGGCACTGGCGATCAGCATCACGCCCCAGATAGCGCAGCACACCAAAACCGATGCCTTTGTTGGGTACAGCGCGCAGTTGTTCTTTCACAGTCTTGATCGACTGACCAATGTCCAGTTCGGGTGTCAGCCTGACCGGGTACAGCGTGGTGAACCAGCCGACGCTGCGGGTCAGGTCGATGTCATCGAACAGATCCTCGCGGCCGTGGCCTTCCAGTTGAATAGCCACGCTCTGGCGTTGGTTCCAACGCACCAGCACGCGGCTCAGCGCCGTCAGCAACAGGTCGTTGACTTGAGTGCGATAAGCCGCCGGAGATTCTTGCAGCAGACGCCGGGTAAGCTTTTGATCCAGACGCGTCTGAACTGTGATCGCCAAGGCATTGCTCAGCCTGGCATCAGGTTTCGCGCCAGGCAGATCCGCTGTTTCGCCTTGCAGCTGTTGCTGCCAATAACCTGTTTCGGCTCGCAATTGTTCGCTCTGGGCAAGCTGTTGCAAGTGCTGGCTCCAGTCTTGCAACGAGCTGCTGCGGGCGGGTAAAGACACTGGCTGAGCATTTTGCAGTTGTTCATAAACACGTTGCAGGTCGTCGAACAGCACCCGCCAGGAAACGCCATCAACCACCAGGTGATGGATCACCAGCAGTAGGCGTTGGCTGCCATCGGCGAGGCTGACCAGCACTGCGCGCAACAGCGGACCCTCTTGCAGATTCAGACTGCGCTGGGCTTCGTTGCCCAACTGCTCCAGCTCTGCGGGGTCGTTGAGCTGCGCCTGCCATAGTGTGAAGCTGCTCTGCTCGATGTCCTGATAAGTGGCTGTCCAGCCTTGCCCGCTCTCGGTGAAGTTCAAGCGCAGCCCGTCATGGTGCGCAAGCAGGGCGTGCAGTGCCTGTTCCAGCAATCCGGCATCCAGTGGTTTGCCGGGCTTGAGCAGTACCGACTGGTTCCAGTGCTGGCGCTGCTCGATGTCCATGGCAAAGAACAGCTGTTGGATGGGCAATAGCGTTACCGAGCCTTGGGCCGGGCCGCGTGCTACCTGCGGGGTGTCATCATTGATCCGCGCGACGTTGGCCAGATGCTGGATGGTCTGGTGTTCGAACAGTTCTTTGGGGGTAAAGGCAATCCCCGCCTGCCGGGCGCGGCTGACCAGTTGAATGGAGATGATTGAGTCGCCGCCCAGGTCGAAGAAGTTGTCGGTGATGCCGATGGACTTGCGCTTGAGTACGTCTTGCCAAAGGCTGACCAACTGCTGCTGGATCGGGTTTTGCGGCGCGACCCAGGCGTTGTGTTGTTGGCTACTGTCGGGAGCGGGCAGGGCATTGCGATCCAGTTTGCCGTTGGCGCTCAGAGGCATGCGCTCCAGAAACAGCCATTGGCCGGGCACCATGTAGTCCGGCAGATGTTGCGCCAGCCGGGCCTTGATCGAGTCCTGCAAGGCTGCGTGCTGAACGGTTTCCGCCGGCTGCACCGGAACCACATAACCGACTAGCTGTTGGTTGACTGCTATGACCACCGCTTCACGCACATCGGGCAATTGCAGCAGTTGGTTTTCGATTTCCCCCAATTCAATGCGCAGGCCGCGAATCTTCACTTGATGGTCGATGCGACCGCGATACTCGATCACCCCATCAGCGCGAAAACTGGCCAGGTCGCCGGTGCGATACAGGCGCTCGCCATTGCCGAACGGGCTGGTCACGAAGCGCTCGGCGGTCAATGCCGGTCGGCGATGATAACCACGGGCCAGCCCCGTGCCGCTGAGATACAGCTCGCCAATCACTCCCTGCGGCACGGGCTGCAAACGCGCATCGAGTATGTAAGTTGCCAGATTGGCAATCGGCGCGCCGATGGGCACGCTGTCGGCGCCTTCCTCGCGACAGGTCCAGTGGGTTACGTCGATGGCTGCTTCGGTGGGGCCGTACAGGTTGTACAGCGCAGCCTTTGGCAGTTTTTCGAAGACCTGTTGCTGGGTGTCGACTGGCAAGGCTTCGCCGCTGCAGATGATGCGTTTGAGGCCCGTGCAACTGCTCACGTCAGCGTCCAGCAGGAAGGCTTGCAGCATCGACGGCACAAAATGCAGGGTGCTGACGTGGTGGGTTTGAATCAACTGGATGAGCCGGGCTGGATCACGGTGGTCCCCCGGTCCGGCCATGGCCAGCCTCGCCCCACTGAGCAACGGCCAGAAGAATTCCCATACGGAAACGTCGAAGCTGAACGGCGTTTTTTGCAGCACGGTGTCGCTGCTATCCAGGGTGTAGGCCTGTTGCATCCAGCACAGGCGGTTGCTCAGCGCGCGATGGCGGTTGCCAGCGCCTTTGGGCTGGCCGGTTGAGCCTGAGGTGTAAATCACGTAGGCGAGGTTTTCCGGCGCGATGTCGATTCTGGGGTCGGATACTGAATAAGCCGACAGGTCCAGTGCATCCAGGCACAAGGTGTTCAGGGTGGCTGTGACGGGGAACAAATCGCGCAAGCTGGTTTGGGTCAGCAGCAACTGAATCCCGCTGTCCTCGATCATGTAGGCCAGTCGTTCCTGCGGATATTCAGGGTCCAGCGGCACATAAGCGCCACCGGCCTTGAGGATGGCCAGCAGACCCACAACCATCTCCACACTGCGCTCGACGGCGATGCCCACCAGCGTTTCCGGCTTCACGCCCAGCTCGATGAGCGCGTGGGCCAGTTGATTGGCCTGGCTGTTGAGCTGCTCGTAGCTCAACTGACGGTCGTTGAAAGCGAGGGCGCAGGCCAGGGGCGAGCGTTGTACTTGTTGCTCGATGAGCCGATGGACTGGCTGATCAAGGGGGTAATCGACCTGGGTCGCGTTCCATTGCTGCCGGGTTTGCAATTCACCGGGGCTGAGCATCGGCAGATCACCGATTGGCTGGGAGGGATTCTCCACCAGCGCCTGCAACAGATTCTGCCAATGCCCGGCCAGACGGGCGATGGTCTCGGGGGCGAACAGCTCGGCGCGATACTCGAACTCGGCGTGAATGGCTGTGCGTGAATAACTGACGTCCAGGCTCAGGTCGAATTTGGCCTGGGCCAGGGCGATGGGCAGGGGTGTCAGTTGCAGCTCGCCCAGATGAAGTGCTGTTTCAGCCGGTGCTGCCACGCGCCAGTTGAACAATGTCTGAAACAGTGGATTGGCCTGGCTGCTGCGTTGCAGATTCAGGCGATCCAGCAGCAGTTCGATGGGGTAGTCCGCGTGTTCCAGTGCCGCCAATGAAGCCTGGCGCAGGCCTTGCAGAAATGCGCTGCCCGGCTGATCTGTGTCGATGCGGGCGCGGTAGATCTGGCTGCTGACAAAAAAACCGACCAGTTCCTGAGTGGCGCTTTGGTTGCGGGTGGCATTGGGCACGCCAACGGTAAAGTCGCGCTGCCCGCTGTAGCGGCTCAACAGCAATTGCCAGGCGCCCAGCAGGACCACGAAAGGTGTCACGCCCAAGCGCTGACACAGGGTGCTCAACGGGCTGTTCAGGCTGGTGGGCAAGGCGAGCTGCAGGGTGCCGAGTCTGTTGCTGCGCACTGCGCTGGCAGGAAAATCCGTTGGCAGGGCCAGGGTCGGCAACTCATCGCCCAGATAGCCTTGCCAGTAGTCGGCGGCCTGATCATGGGCCTTGCTGAGGACATACTCTTCACGCTGCCAGCGGGCGTAGTCGCGGTACTGAATACTCGGCCGCTCCAGTGGCGTCGGGTCGCCCACCGCCAGGCGCTGGCAGGCCAGGGTCAGGTCCTTGGTGAGGATCGGGTTGGACCAGGCGTCCGATACGATGTGATGCAGGTTGAGCAGCAGCACGTGGTCTTGCTCGTCGACCTTGATCAAGGTGGCGCGGATCAGTGGCGCCTGGCTGAGATCAAAGGCGTGTGCGGCTTCGGCGGCTAGCAGTGTGTCCAGCTCGTCGGCGCTGCTCGAACTGATGTGGTTGAGCGTCAGCTGTGCCCCGTGATAGACGATCTGCTGCGGTACGCCGTCCACTTCAGCAAACCGCGTGCGCAAGATGTCATGGCGGTCCACGACCTTTTGCAGGGCGCGTTCCAGCCATGCAGCGTCGAGCGGACCCTTGATCGATAGCGCCCGAGGCAGGTTGTAGGCGGCGCTGTCCGGGGTGAACTGCTGCAACAACCACAAGCGCTGCTGGGCGAAAGACAACACTCCGGGACCTGTGGCCGAACCGGCACTGATGCCGTGGCCGGTGCCTTCTTCATCAGCCAGAAGCAACGCCAACAGGTCGTGGTCGGATTGTTGATTGATTTGATTCATGATCGCTCTCGTCGCCGTCGGCAGAGGAATTGGCTTTGTCAGAAAGACGAAGGGTGGCGTGGGAGATTTAGCGGGGTGTGGGGTGAGGCTCGGTGTATCGGGTAATGGTGGGCTTCTGTGGGAGATTCTATGTTTGCCTGCAAAACACATTTCTTGTGGGACCGGCTTTAGCCGGGAAGGCAGCATTTCAGACGATAAATACCGGGTGGATGTACTGGCCTCTTCCCGGCTGAAGCCGGTCCCACGTCGTCACACAGGTGTTCGCGTCCTTCAGCCCGTCGGTGCCAGCGCCCGTTCGCTCACCACCTGCCCGGCGTGCATGCGCACCAACTGATCGGCGACATCGAAATAACGGTCGTCGTGGGAGATGACGATGATGGTCTTGCCCAGGCGCTTGAGATCCGGAAGCAGTTCGGTATAGAAAATCCGCCGGAAGGTCGGGTCCTGGTCGGCAGCCCACTCGTCGAATACCAGCACCGGGCGTTCGTCGAGCCAGGCATTGACCAGCGCCAGCCGTTTACGCTGCCCGGTGGACAAGTCCGTTGTGGTGAACGCGCCGTCTTTCACGCTGACTTTATGGGCGATTTCCAGGCGTTCCAGATAGCGGGTGGCATCGCTGGGCAGTGCCTTATCGTTCTGGATCAGGTCATCAAACAGGTAATAGTCGGCAAATACCGTGGTGAACATCTGTCGATAGTCATCCAGCCCCCGGGCATCCACCGGCTTGTCGTTGAGGCGTACTTCACCCTGTTGCGGCGTGTACAGCCCTAATAACAGCTTGATCAGCGTGGTTTTGCCGCAGCCATTCTCGCCGACGATAAACAGAATCTCCCCCGGCTCGATGCTCAGATTGACTGGCCCCAGTTTGAACGGCTCACTGCCTTCCACTGGCGGGAAGGCGTAATGCACATCACGCAGTTCCAGATGGTCAAGTTGCGGGACTGGCTGATCAGAAGGCTCCAGCAGCAGGTGGGGTTCCGGCGACGAGAAGCGCGCTGACAGATCGGCGATGCGCCGGAAGGCAATCTGCGCCCGGCCGACGATAGGCAAGTTGCCGATCAGGGTTTCCAGCGGGCCTTTCATGTACAGCAGCACCAGCACAAAGCCGCTCATGACCGCCGGATCAGGGCTGGGCCACAGGGTTTGCAGGGTCAGGGTCAGGCCGATGACCACAAAAAACAGCATCGAGCCCAGGGCTTTGGCGATCACGAAGATATTGATCGAGCGCACGTGGGTGTCGCAGATATGGTCGGCGGTGCCCTGGATGTTTTTGCTCAACATGGCGTAGCGGCGCTGGCGGTGGATGCGCAGTTCCTTGGCGCCTTCGGCAATCGCCGAGTAATGCTTTTGCAGATCGTCCTCGGCTTCACGGGCTGCGAAAAAACCCTTGATGCCTTTGCTCTGGGCGAAGAACTGCACGGCGCAGCCAATGCCGATGGCGAGCAGGGTGATCAGGAATATCGGCAGTGACAGGGTCGCCAGATAGCCAAGGCAGCCGATGATGATGGTCATGGAAATTGCCAGCGGCGCGAAGGCGAAAGCCAGGTCGCTGATGGTGTCGACATCCCGGGTCAGTACCGGAATCAGGCGATGGGTGCGGTAGCGTTCGATCTGCTCGATGGGCGCTGACAGCACCTTGGCGCCCAAGTCCTTGCGCAGTCGGGCGATGACTTTCTGCCCCACGTAGTTGGTGCCGATATCAGCGGCGATGGTGCTCAACAGCGCCAGCAGGCAAAGGCTCGCAAAGGCGATCACTACCCCACGGCTCATGCCACCTTCACTGTGCAGGCCCTGATTGACCGTCGCCAGCAGCGCCGTCACGCTCAAGCCCCCGACAATCCCCAGGAGGACCGAGGTGATCACGATGGGGCGGTAGGGCTTGAGCAGGCTCAAGAGTTCACGAAGGGCGCTGCGCGGTGCTGCGGTCATGGGCTACCTCGGTCGAGACAAAGACGGGCTGTCAGTGCAAGGAACGAGTGATGGGGGAGGGGATTTAGCGTGGATGTCGGCGAATTTAACGGTTCAATCGATCCCTGTGGGAGCGGTGCTTGCCCGCGATAAGGCTGGACTCAATCCTAAGTCAAACCGCGTCCAGCCATATCGCGGGCAAGCACCGCTCCCACAGGAAATCGCATTTCATGTGCAAAGCCCGCGCGTTTCAGACTATTCGGGCATCAAAGCTCCCGCGCCACCCGGAACCCCAGCCAGTCGCCGCGGCTGGTGGGCCACATGGTGTTGCGGTTGCCGGAGCGGGAGAAGATCGGTGCTTCGGTCCAGTCGTTGCCGCGGATGCGCTGGATGTCGCAGTTACCGGTCAGCCAGGCGCTGCCGTCGGTGGGGGCGCCGACGTAGGAGTTATTGCGGCAATCAGCGACCCATTCGTACACGTTGCCGTGCATGTCATACACGCCGAACGCATTGGCCGGATAGCTGCCCGCCGGTGATGTGTAGGTGAAGCCATCCTGCGGGCCGTAGGTGTTGGCATGCTCGGCAATGCTGTATTCCTTGCCTTCGTCCATGGGGAACGGGAACGGCCCGGACGAGCCCGCCCTTGCCGCGTACTCACGCTCCGACTCACTGACCATGTGATAAACCTTGCCGGTTTTCTTCGACAGCCAGGTCACATACGCCTGGGCCTCCTTGTAGTCCATGCACACCGCTGGCTGGCGCTCAGTAATGGCGTAGCGCGGCTTGCCGGCAATGCACTCGCGGCCTGGGCGCTTGTCGCCATCGGGCATCACGTAGCCGGTTTCTTTCAGCCAGACATTCCATTCGCCTTGCAGGACCTGAAAGCGGCTGATGGCGAAGGGTTTCTTGAAGGTCACTTCATGCAGTGGCCCTTCGTCGTCCTGGCGACCCAGTTCATCGTCGGGGGTGCCCATGGTGAACGTCCCGGCGGGCAAGACCACCAGTTCCGGGCAATCCTTGCAGTCTTTGAATACCGTGCCGGGTTTGGGCTCAGCGGAATCGGCATGAGCGGCAACCGGCAGCAGCAGAGCCAGCAACGCCGCGCCAGCGAAACCGATGATCTTGCGAAAAGCTGTTTTTTTCATGGACGTCTCGTAACAGAAAGAAAGCGTTGGAAATTGGAGCTGCAGGTTTTACGTCGCCTTACGCGGTCTGTTGGAGCGAGGCTTGCCCGCGAACCAGACGCCGCGGGCTAGTCAGGTAAACCGAGTTATCGTTCTTCGCGGGCAAGTCGGAATGCCGCCCACTCGCTCCCACAGGGGACCGCACGAGGCAGTTAGCTCAACGCACGGCCACCGGTTTGGCGGAATCCTGAACCTGCTGCCAGACGCGCATGAAATTGCCGCCCCACAGCTTGGCGATGTCGGCTTCCGAGTAGCCGCGTTGCAGCAGCTCGGCGGTGACGTTGCGAGTGTCGGCGACGCTGTCCCAGCCCTTGAGGCCGCCGCCTTCGTTGAAGTCCGAAGCGATGCCGACGTGATCAATACCGATCTTGCGCACCGTGTAATCAATGGCGTCGCCCAGGTCCTTGAGCGTGGCCTTGGGTTCCCGGTCGAGGATGCCGTAGAGGCGGCTGGCGTACTGGCCGAACTTCTGCTCCGACCAGGCGGCAATCACTGGATCGCCGGGCATCAAGGCCATGGCCAGATTGGGCAGGGGAGGCAGATCGAAGTCGGCGCGCAGGGCATTTAGCTTGTCCTGGGTCTTGGCACTCAGCGGTTTCAGATAACCGCCGAAACCGACGATTTGCACCACGCCACCGCTGTTCTTGATCAGCAGCAACTCCTTGTCGCTGAGGTTGCGCGGAATGTCCACCATAGCCCTGGGCACTGAATGCGAGGCGACCATGGGCGTGCGGCTCAGATGGCTGATCTGTTCCAGTGCTTTTGTCGACATGTGCGACACATCGATGATTACCCCGAGATCATTGAGGCGTTGGACAGCGCGTTGGCCGATATCGGAAAGGCCGTCAAAGGCATCGGCGGTGTCATTGAAAAAAGGCAGTGGCCGCGAGGAGTCGGCCCAGTCGTTATTACCGATGTAACTGAAACCGAACATGCGCATGCCTCGCGCCGCCCACTTGTCCAGCAGGTTCAAGTCATTACCCAGCGGGTAGGCGTTGAGCATGCTGATGAAAATCGCGAACTTGCCTTCGCCCTGCAAGCGGCGCATGTCTGCGGGGGTGTAGGCGATGCCGACCTGATTGGGGAAATCACGGGCCATGGCGGAGATCGCTTTGTAGCGCACCTCTTGCTGATTGCGGGCTTCTTCGACGAAGCCTGCGGTCGGCCGGTGTGGGGCGTTGGGCCCGTTCCAGATTTCCGGCCAGCCAAATACCGTCAAGGCGGCTGCCGACAAGCGCCCGCGTCCGGCCTTGACCAAGTCGAACTGGCCTTTGCCGTCTTTGTCGGCTTCCTTGCCTTCAGTGCCGAAATCCAGCGGCAGCGTGACGTGGCTGTCGAATGAAACGATGCGCTCCTGGATTTCCCCGGCCTGCTTCATCACCTTGAGCGAATAGTCGGGATAACCGTCGAACCACTGCTGCCACGCCAGATAACCCGCACCGACGCTAAGCGCCAGGAGCAGAGGCAGGCCGATGTATAACGCTTTCTTATTCATTGCATTCCCAGGAATTCGCCATCGATTGCCGGCATTTGCTATCTGGGAAGAACGAGTCATCGGCGTGGAAATTTAGCGGACAGCCCGGATTGTCAGCGCTAATGCATTGCCAATACTCATCTATTCGCCTGTAAGTTCTGCTGTGGATGCTCTGACGTCATCGCGGGCAAGCGCGCTCCTACAGATAGATCGCATTTCAACCGTGGGAGCGCGCTTGCCCGCGATTCGGTTTATGACTCGCTGGATATTTCCGCTGAAACTAAGCCATCGCGAGCAAGCTCGCTCCTACAGGAATGTGGTTGACGCGCGATATTGCCGTCCCTGGGATCCTGCTGAGTCTTCGACAGTAAATTTCCCGCCCAACCCAACGTTCTAGCTTGGATGACGCCCGCTTCAGGGCTTTTACAGGTAGGGCGATGAAGATTTCTCGACGAGGGTTCATGGCGGGGCTGGCGTTGACAGGCGCCGCTGTTCCGGCTGCTTTTTACGCTCACCGTGAATTGACCCGGCCCGATGAACCGATCACGCCGGGTGAAGCGTCCTTTGACGTGCCGGATGCCGCAGGCCGGCAGTTGGCGGATAGCTTGCGCGGTGTATGGGACTTGCGTCTGGAAGGGGTCGATGCAGAACTCGACGGCCTGCCTCTGGATGGCCTGCAACTACTGCTTGATATAGCCCCTCGTGGCCGAGGCATTCGCGGTTATCTCGACAGCGAGAAAAACCTGCGCGCCGATGCCGAGCCGCGTTATCAGCTGCTTGGTGATCTGGCTCAAGCCAAAGGGGCTGAACTGAGCTGGCGCCTGACCCGCTCGGATTCCACCACCGGCAATCCTGACTACGAATTCAGTGTGGTGCTGGATGAAGTCTGGGCAGCGTTTGGCAATGCCGGTCCGGCCACCCTCAGCGGGCGTATTTTCCGACTCGATCGCGCCGTGGCACTGCCCATGCTGGACAGCCGTTTTGTCGCCCTCAAGCGCACCTTTCCCGAGGCTCGGCAGCGTATCGGCCTTGGTCCGGCGTTGCTGGCCAGTCTGATCAGCCCTGAACATCGGCTGTTCCACCAGCTCTGGCATGCCTCAAGGGATAAGTGGCACAAGCTGCCCGAGAACAAGCGCGAAGCTTTGCGTGGGTTGGGTTGGCAGCCGGGCCCACGGGACAAAGAGCGCGACGCCCGAGGTCCGCGCAAGGATCGCAATGCGTCCGGCGTGGATTTTTTCTTCATGCATCGGCACATGCTCGGCTCGGCACGGGCGCTACAGCCGCTGCCATCCTGGCAAAGGTTTCCCCTGCCGCAGCCTGAGCTGCAGCGTGATCGACAAGGTTTTGCTCGGTACTTCGACAACCCGGACGGCTGCTCGCTGCCGCCGACCTGGAGTGCCGAGGGCGACGACGCCTACACGCAGTGGGTCAGCGACGTGAAAAGCGCTGAGACCTACCACAGCAATTTCGAGGTCTGGGAATCGCAATACCGCGACCCGCGCTACCTGTCGAAACTCACCCTCGGCCAGTTCGGCTCCGAAGTGGAGCTGGGTCTGCACGACTGGCTGCACATGCGCTGGGCTTCGGTACCTCGGGATCCAGCCAACGGCCAGCCAGTGCCCATGGCCCGGGACCCGGCCGACTTCGCCGCCCGCTGGTTCGAGGCGGAAAACGATTTTCTCGGCGACCCGTTCTCCAGCCATGTGAACCCTGTTTTCTGGGGCTTTCATGGCTGGATCGATGACCGTATTGAAGACTGGTTTCGTGCCCACGAGCGGTTTCATCCCGGACAGGTGACGCGCCAGAACATCAATGGCGTGTTGTGGTTTGCCAAAGGCCGCTGGGTGGAAATCGATGATCCCTGGCTCGGTCCGGATACTCACGGCTGCAGCACGACGCCCGGCCTGGCTGTCGGCAAGAGCATGGAGCTGGATCCGGAGGTCATGAAGCTCGCGCTGAAGATCACCTTTGGTGACGAGAACAAAATCACCGGCCTGTTCCGCAAAGTCCCGCGTCGCCCGTGGTACGCCCGCCATCTTTCCCTCAAACGCTGGTTCTGAGCCGGGCGGGGCAATCGTTAAATTTTGTTTCTCTGCTCTCGTTCCCTACTGCAACAGGCCAGCTTGCTGACCATCCCGATTGACGAGTAAGCAACACCTTCCTGAGGACACTGGAATGACACAGGCTCTTGTATCTGCCGTGGTTCACGATCTGATCGGTATCGGCTTCGGCCCTTCCAATCTGGCGTTGGCGATTGCCTTGCAGGAACGCGGCGAGCAACAGGGCGCGCTGGATGTGTTGTTCCTCGACAAACAGGCTGATTACCGCTGGCATGGCAACACGCTGGTCACTCAAAGCGAGCTGCAGATTTCATTCCTCAAGGATCTGGTCACCCTGCGCAACCCGACCAGCCCATTCTCGTTCGTCAATTACCTGAAGCAGCATGGCCGGCTGGTGGACTTCATCAACCTGGGCACGTTTTACCCCTGCCGCATGGAGTACAACGACTACTTGCGCTGGGTGGCGGCGCAGTTCGAGGATCAAAGCCGCTACGGCGAGGAAGTCACGGCTATCGAGCCGATTCTGCACAAACAAAAGGTCGAGGCGCTGCGGGTTATTTCCCGGGATACCCAAGGGCAGAACCATGTGCGTACCACGCGCTCGGTGGTAGTCAGCCCTGGCGGGACGCCGCGGATTCCAGAAGCCTTCGTCGGCCTCAAAGGTGATGGCCGGGTGTTTCATCACTCTCAGTATTTGCAGTGCATGGCACGTCAGGCTTGCGTCAATGGCAAACCCATGCGCATCGCGATCATTGGCGGTGGGCAGAGTGCGGCCGAGGCATTCATCGACCTCAATGACAGCTATCCGTCGGTGCAGGTGGATGTGATCCTGCGCGGCTCGGCGCTCAAGCCCGCCGACGACAGCCCGTTCGTCAACGAGGTATTCTCGCCGGAATTCACCGACCTGATGTTCAGCCAGAACAGCGCGCAACGTGAACAGATGATCCGTGAATACCACAGCACCAATTATTCGGTGGTGGACATCGACCTGATCGAGCGCATCTACGGGGTGTTCTATCGTCAGAAAGTCTCCGGCATCGCGCGCCACACTTTTCGCAATCTGACCTCGGTGCAGAACGCCACGGCGACCGCCAACGGCATCGAGCTCGCACTGGGCAATATCGCCAATGGCGCGAGTAGCGTGCAAACCTACGACGCGGTGGTATTGGCCACAGGCTACGAACGGCAATTGCACCGTCATTTGCTTGAGCCGCTGCAGGAGTATCTGGGGGATTTCGAAGTCGCCCGGGATTACCGGATCAAGACCGACGCCCGCTGTCAGGCATCGATTTACATGCAGGGCTTTTGCGAATCCAGCCACGGTCTTAGCGACACCTTGTTATCGGTGCTGCCAATCCGTGCTGATGAAATCGCTGAGTCGCTGTACGCCAGCGTTGCCCAGAGCAGTCGGGATCAAGCGGTGCTGGAGCGGTTGTTGGCGGTGGGGTAAGGCCGATAAATCAGGATGCGCTGAAAATCTTGTGGGACCGGCTTTAGCCGGGAAGGCGGCAGTTTCGTCGACGTATATGCAGCGTCTGTACTGGCGTATTCCCGGCTGAAGCCGGTCCCACAGAGAAAGGCAGCATTTCAAATCAGGGCTTGATCAATCCCACTGCGGCGCAAGGCTCGCCGGGCTGGTCAGGCGATGGCCGCGGTCCAGGGCTGCAATCTGTGACATGTCTTCATCGCTCAGCTTCAGGTCGCAAGCCTTGAGGTTGCTCTCCAGGTTACTGCGCTTGGTGGACGACGGAATCACCGCATAACCCAGTTGCATCGCCCACGCCAGAGTGACCTGTGCGGGGGTAGCGTTGTGGCGCTTGGCAATCTGCTCGATGACCGGATCCTTGAGCGCTTCGCCATAGGCCAGGGTCATGTACGAGGTGATCTGAATACCGTTCTGTTGGGCGAACTCCACTACCTTGCGGTTTTGCAGGTACGGGTGCAGCTCGATCTGATTGGTGGCGATATTTTCCGCGCCTACCGCTGCGATGGCTTCTTTCATCAAGGCAATGGTGAAGTTGGAAATGCCGATCTGCTTGGTCAGCCCTTGCTTTTTGGCCTCCAGCAACGCGGTCATGAATTCCTTGACCGGCACCGCACCCTTGGGGGATGGCCAGTGGATCAGGGTCAGGTCCACGTGATCGGTCTGCAACTTGGCCAGGCTTTCCTTCAGGCTCGGGATCAGCTTGTCGGCGGCGAAGTTATCGGTCCAGATTTTGGTGGTGATGAACAGTTCATCGCGGGGCACTTTGCTGTCGGCGATGGCTTTGCCCACTTCTGCTTCGTTGCCGTAGATCTGCGCGGTATCGATTACTCGATAGCCGACCTCAAGGCCGTTGGTCACAGAATCAATGACGACCTGATCCTTGAGACGAAAAGTGCCGAGGCCGAATGCTGGAACGGTCATGTGCGGTGCTCCTTTGAGGAATGAATAAACAAGATATGGACGCAGTATCCCGGCTCTGATCCTTGGGAAAAACAGTGGAACGGGAAAGGGATATTTGCCTGCGCGTCACGAATAGGCTTGTTTATTGGGGCAGCGGCGGGGGGAGATCGTTCCGATGGTGTGTATTTGTCCGGACTGAACTGCTTTTTTCTGTAGGAGCGCGCTATCCGGAGGAGGCGGTGTGTCGGAGAAAAATTCCTTGCCTACCTGACGCTATCGCGGGCAAGCGCGCTCCTACAGGGATTGCCTGTTACTCCGGCTTTGAAGCCACCGGTTCGCGCTTGACGAAATGCTTGTGCATATCCGACGTCAGGGTCTCGATGCGTTCGGTCAGGGATTTGGTCAACTGGGTCAGTTGGGTGTTCTGCTCCAGCAAGGTCAGCATCTGCGCTGCCAGATCTTCCCGGTGTTGGGCGTCGGCATCGGCGTTGGCCTTGTCTCTGGCCGATTGTCGCGTCTGGGCCAGCAGGATCAGTGGCGCGGCATAGGCCGATTGCAGGCTGAACGCCAGATTGAGCAGGATGAAGGGGTAGAGATCGAATTGAGTCAGACCGGTGGCGTTACACACGATCCACAGCAGGACGATGACGGTCTGCGCACCCAGGAAGGCTGGCGTGCCAAAGAACCGCGCAAAAGCCTCTGCCTTCAGGGCAAAACTGTCGTTGCCAAAGGTATTGGCCAGATGCGCGTGGTGCTTGTGGAAGCGCAGGTGGTCGACGTTTTTCTTTTCGCCTGGTTCAGATCCAGCGGTGTTCATGACGGTTTCCTGATGGCCAATACATGCGGCCACTATAGGCGCTTGTAGAGTCATGAACTGGAGCTGAACCCTGTGGGAGCGAATTCATTCGCGAAAGCGGTTTAACAGGCGATAAGTATCTAGCGACTGTACCGGCCTTTTCGCGAATGAATTCGCTCCCACAAGGGCCGATATCCAATCTGGCGATCCAGACTCAATCCGGATGCAAAGGCTTGGATAGATGCATGATGCTCGCGTAGTCGTAGACGTACTGGCGTCCGGCATGGCTGGTCGAACGTAGTTGGTCGATCAGCAGTCGCTCTTTCTTGTTCAGGTATCTCAGCCCAGGGTGGTCACTTGACTTGAGGCGATCACGTTCATGGGCGTCAGGGAAAGCTATGACGTTAGTCATGAAATATCTCCTACTTAGTGAGTCCTTGCTTCCGGTTATGTAGTCCCGGTCACTTTGTGTGGCGACGAAGCCACCTTACCCAGAAAAAGTTGGAGCGATCAAGCCTGCAAATGACTAGCCGGTCACAGTATCTGCGTGACCTCAAAGGATTGGCGACTGCCGTTGACACTGATCTCAAGCTCATCCCCTGCCAGTTTGCCCAGTAGGGTCTGGCCCAAGGGCGCGCGGGAGGTGATCACCGTGACGATGAGTTCTGCGTACTGAATCTTCAGACCGGCGGCATCGGGTCCGAGGAACAGATGCTGCTCGACCCCCTGATGATTTTCCAGGGTGATCAGATCCCCCGGCTGAATGCCTTTGTCTTCGTTGAAAGGCGTCAGACTCATTTTTTGGTAGAGCACCAGTGACTGGCGGATTTCCTCCACGCGCTTTGCCTGGCCCGCCGCCAGATAGGACGCCTCCAGGCCCAGAGTGTCGTATTTGTTCTCGGCGATGTTTTCTTCGTGGGTTGCCGTCTCGTAAGCCGTTTGCGCGGCTCGCTGGGCGATGTCCAGGTCGATCGTCAGCTTTTCGACAATCAGCTGTAGGACTTCTTGCTTGTTCATGGTCTATCCGCAGAACTGGCTGACATTGGCGCGGCTTTTTTCGCTCGGCGCGGTTCGGTCTTGCTGAATCCAGAAGTTGCACTTCGGTGCGTTGAAACTCTTCTGCTGTTGTTCCTGAGCCTGTTCCCAGGCCTGGCGGGCTTCGCTTTCGCGCAGACTCTGTTCGTATTTCTCGAACATGGTCTTCTCAGCCTCAGGCGTAGCCTTTGCAGCAGGTGGTGCGCTCACTTGCGCGGCGGCATTGCTGATAACCTGGGTGTCGGATTCAGGCAGGGCTTTGTAGATCAAGAGGCCGGTCAACGCGACTGCAATGAAGCCAAGCCAGATGCCAATGGCGATGCAGGCGACGAGTTTCAGTGGATGGACAGAGACGTTCAGCGCGCGACGGCTTGAATCAGGCATGACAGTTACTCGACGTTGACTGCAGATGCTGGCGATTGTGACATGAGCGAAGGCTGGTGCATGCCGGTTGTCTGAACGACAATCGACGTTTTTTATCATTGGGCCTCAGGGAGCCGGGAATGAAAGCCTCTTGGGACATCTTTTGCAGCGTCGTGGATAACTACGGCGACATTGGCGTGACCTGGCGTCTGGCCCGGCAACTGGTGGCCGAGCACGACCTGGCGGTGCGCCTGTGGGTCGATGACCTGGCCGCCTTCGTGCGTCTGTGTCCAACCGCCGATGCCAGCGTCCAACAGCAATGGCAGGAAGGGGTCAGCGTCCATCAGTGGCCCCGAGACTGGCCTAAGCACTGGCAGCCCACCGAGGTCGCCGATGTGATCATCGAAGCCTTCGCCTGTCGTCTGCCGCCAGCTTACGTGGAGGCCATCGCCCAATGCTCGCCGAGGCCGATGTGGATCAATCTGGAATACCTCAGCGCCGAGGAGTGGGTCAGCGGCTGTCACGGGTTGCCGTCGGTGCAATCCAATGGTCTGCGTAAATACTTCTTCTTTCCGGGTTTTCTGCCTTCAACCGGTGGATTGCTGCGCGAAACAAACCTCTTAGAGAACCGTCAGGCGTTTCAGCAGGATCAAGCGGCGCAACGAATTTTCCTGCAGGGCTTAGGGGTTTCACCCGACGAAGGCGCGCGGCTGATCTCAGTGTTCGCCTACGAGAATACCGGAATTGGCTCATGGCTCGATGCCCTTGCCCATGATGATCGGCCTACCCACTTGCTGGTTCCGGAAGGACGCATTCTGGGAGATATTCAGCGCTGGCTCGGCGCTGGGGCATTGCAGGCGGGATCGGTGGAAAAGCGCGGCGCGTTGACGGTTCAGGTATTGCCGTTCGTCAGACAGGAGGATTATGACCGGCTGTTATGGAGCTGCGATTTCAACGTGGTGCGGGGCGAAGACTCGTTTGTACGCGCCCAATGGGCAGGGCGACCGCTGCTTTGGCATATCTATGAGCAGGACGATGATGCGCACTGGGCCAAGCTCGATGCGTTTCTTGAACTCTACCTTGCGGGGCTCTCGCCTGCCGCTGCGCAGGCTCTGACGGGTTTCTGGAGAACCTGGAACGCAGGCAGCGACGGTACTCAAAGCTGGCAGGCGCTGGCGGCCAATGCTGCCGAAATCGAACGCCACGCCCAAAGCTGGTGCGCCAGGCTGGCTTCGCACGTAGATCTTGCCGCGGCGCTGGTACTGTTTTGTGGAGTTTCGTATGATACGCGGCCTTGATATTAGGCTCTGTACGAAAAAGGCCCGTCAAAGGTGTTTCTCGTACAGAGCCTCGGCAATTCCATCCAAATTCGGATATACGCAATGAAAACTGGTAAAGAACTCAAACCCGGTACCGTAATTCGTCTGGAAAACGACCCTTGGTTGGTTCAGAAGGCTGAATTCACCAAGTCTGGTCGTAACAGCGCAATCATGAAGACCAAGCTGAAAAACCTGCTGACCGGTTACAAGACCGAGATCGTTTACAGCGCTGACGACAAGCTGGACGACGTAATCCTCGACCGCAAAGAAGCGACCCTGTCCTTCATCAGCGGCGACACTTACACGTTCATGGACACCACTGACTACACCATGTACGAACTGAACGCTGAAGACATCGAAGCCGTTCTGCCATTCGTTGAAGAAGGCATGACCGACGTCTGCGAAGCGATTTTCTTTGAAGAGCGTCTGGTATCCGTAGAGCTGCCGACCACCATCGTGCGCGTTGTTGACTACACCGAAGGTTCGGCTCGTGGCGACACATCCGGCAAGGTGATGAAGCCTGCCAAGCTGAGCAACGGTACCGAGCTGCAAGTGGCTGATTTCATCGAAATCGGTGACCGCATCGAAATCGATACCCGTGAAGGCGGTTCCTACAAAGGCCGTGCTAAATAAGCACTGCTTTTACCGCGTCCACAAAAAAGCCGACTTCGAGTCGGCTTTTTTGTGGGCGTTTGTTTTTCCGCAGTGTTGATGACATATCGGCCCCGTAGGAGCGCGCTTGCCCGCGATAACGTTGGATCAGGCGGCAACTTTGTGACTGAACCACCGCTATCGCGGGCAAGCGCGCTCCTACGGTCAGATACGCCGTCGTGATTACACGGTTACATGCAAACGCACATCAACGTTGCCGCGGGTGGCGTTGGAGTACGGGCACACTTGGTGGGCGGCTTCGACCAGTTGCTCTGCGTCAGCCTGTTCCAGACCTGGCAGGTTGATGTTCAAGTCGATGTCCAGACCGAAACCGCCGGGAATCTGGCCGATACCTACATGGGCGGTGATCGACGCGTCGGCCGGGATGCTGCGTTTGCTCTGGCCGGCAACGAACTTCAATGCGCCGATGAAGCAGGCCGAGTAGCCGGCAGCGAACAGTTGCTCAGGGTTGGTGGCTGCACCACCCGCACCGCCGAGTTCTTTTGGCGTTGCCAGTTTTACGTCAAGGATGTTGTCGCTGGAAACAGCACGACCATCACGGCCGCCGGTTGCAGTTGCGATTGCTGTGTAGAGAGTGTCCATGGCCTTTCCTCAATGTTGGTTGTGCAAGATCGTAGTGATCGGATGGGTTTAAAGCTTGTCTGTTTGCGCTAAATACTTGTGCGCTAACTGAGTGGGATGGAATGTAGCGCGCAATTAGTTTGCGCGCAAGATAATATTTTGAGAATGTCGCAGCTCTGAATCTGTAGGAGCGCGCTTGCCCGCGATTACGTCGGCACCAGCGACCAATATGTCGGCTTTGAAATCGAATCGCGGGCAAGCGCGCTCCTACCGGCCTGAAACCATGCAAAACCTGTAGGAACTGTCGAAGGCTGCGAACTTCGGTGAATCAGGCAGCCCACTGACTCAAACACTACCCTGCAAATTCCCCCGCAGCTTGAGCAGTTCACCTTGCAAGGTTTTAAGTTGTTCCAGCTCAAGGCCACTGGCAGACAGGATGCAGCCCGGTACTGTCAGGGCTTTTTGTTGCAGGGCCTTGCCCTGTTCGGTGAGGTACAACTGGACCACGCGTTCATCTTCCTTGCTGCGGGTGCGGCTGATGAAGCCTTCGCCTTCCAGTCGTTTGAGCAGCGGGGTCAATGAGCCCGGGTCGGTCAGCAGGCGAGCGCTGATTTCGCCTACGGTGATGCCATCCTGTTCCCATAGCACCATCATCGCCAGGTACTGGGGATAGGTCAGGCCCAGCGCCTGGAGCAGCGGCTTGTAGACCTTGGTCATCAATAGCGAGGTGGAATAAAGAGCGAAACAGAGCTGATTGTCCAGCAGCAGGGCATCGCAGTTGCTGTCGTGGGTGGAGCCGGCAGCTGCGGTCATGGGAGTACCTCGTAAACTTGTCATCGCCACAATTTAGTGGTGTGACCTTTAATGCGCCAGATAAATTCTGCGATCACTTGCCAGGCAACCGGTTCGAAGGCTGCCAAAAAAAGTAAAAGCTGCTGGATAGCGGCAATCTGATATTTGCCTGCACAGTCAGACTGCGTAGCATGCGCGCACGGGTTGAATAAGGGCGCTGGCGTGATTGAAATCGTGATGTTTGTATTGCTGGGAGCTGCCATGGGCACCCTCGGTGGATTGTTCGGCATTGGCGGTGGGCTGGTGGCCATTCCGGCGTTAGGTGTGCTGTTCGGGCTGGATCAACAGCTGGCACAGGGCACCGCGTTATTGATGGTACTGCCCAATGTGCTGCTGGCGCTGTGGCGCTACAACCAACGCAATCGAGTCTCGCTGCGCAATGCCCTGATGCTGATTATTCCCAGTTTCTGCTTTGCCTGGCTGACATCGCTGTGGGCAGTACGGCTCGATCCACAATACATGCGCATCAGCTTTGTCGGCTTTCTGATCTTGTTGACGCTGTTCAATCTTGCCCAGATGTACTGGCGCAAAAGCCAGCCCGGTACCGAGCTGCGGCATACCAACCAGCTTTGGCTGCTGGGCATCGGTTCTGGGGTCACCGGCGGAGTGTTCGGGGTCGGCGGCGGGGTCATTGCAACGCCGATTCTGACCGGAGTTTTTGGCGCCACCCAAGTCGTTGCCCAAGGTCTGGCATTGGCGTTGGCGGCGCCGACCACGGGCATCACCCTGGTCATGTATGCGCTGCACGACCACGTCAACTGGAGCATGGGCATCCCTCTGGCGCTGGGCGGTCTCGCCAGCATCAGTTGGGGGGTAAAGCTCGCGCATTCGCTGCCAGAACGCCTGCTGCGCGCATTGTTCTGCGGCTTCCTGATGATCTGCGCAGTGATTCTGCTGTTCAAAGTCTGAACAGGCTTAAAGCCTGAAACCCTCAGCGATGTGCTCGGCCAGGCATTCGGTGATAGGGGAAACACTCTGCGGGTTGCGCAGCAGAACGATGCTGGCAGACGGCAACTGTGGAAGCCCTTCAGCCTCACCCAGAATGCGCAGATCCGGGGTAATCAGGCTTTCGAGTTGCGCGGTGACTGCCAGACCCGCGCTGACCACCGCCATGATCGCCGACAGGCTGGCGCTGGTGTAAGCGACCCGGAAATCACGTTGCGCTGCGTCCAGCGCGTTGCAGGCCCACTCCCGGCAGAAGCAATCAGTGTTGAACATCGCCAGGGGGATCGGACTGGTTTCATGGGGGCAGAACCCCACGGCTTCGGCCCAGACGAAACGCTCCTGGCGCAGGGTCTGGCCGATCTCAGTGCCGGGTTGGCGGGTGACGATGCTCAGGTCCAGATCCTTGCGCTGCAGCAGGGACACCGAAGACTCGCAATGCACTTCCACCTGAATCAGCGGATAAGCCTGAGCGAAGCGCGACAGAATGCCTGGCAGAAAACGCATCACGTAGTCATCCGGCGTGCCGATCTTGACCACACCGACCATGTGCGGCTCGCGCAGGGTGTTGAACACTTCACTGTGCAGTTTCAGGATGCGTCGGGCGTAGCCGAGCAGAACCTGACCTTCGGCAGTGAGACTGACGGTGCGGCCGTCACGCTGAAACAACGCCCGCTGCAAGATATCTTCTTCCAGACGCTTCATCTGCATGCTGACCGCCGATTGAGTGCGGTTTACCACTTCGCCTGCACGGGTGAATCCACCCTGATCGGCAATCGCGACAAAGGTGCGCAGCAATTCTGTGTCGATGCTCGGATAGTTGGCCAATACATCAATCTCCCAGATGCAGTACATAAGAAACATTCGTTGGATTGATCTTAGCCCCGAAGCGAGACTTTAGTCATCACACACGGAGGGCAAGATGATGAAAGGTCAAAAAGGTTATGTACTGGTCCAGCCTCAGCGCTCATTCGTCGAACGCGCATTCAGATCGGTTAAGGCTTACGTATCGCGCTGGCACGAGCTGCATCGCCAGCGTCGGCAATTGGCTCAGTTGAGCGACGAGGCGTTGAAGGATCTGGGTCTGAGCCGGGCTGACGTGTATCAGGAGGCCGAGCAGCATTTCTGGAACGACACGATGAACCGCTGACAGCGGCGTGCCGTTTCGGTTAGCGTTGGGGGCTCTTCAGGAGCCCCCTATGATTTCAGACATGTCGCTCAAGCACGCTCGTCGGCTGGCGTTGGCTGCGCAAGGATTCAACGGGCGTTCGCCGCCAGCCAACATCAAGGCCAGCCACGTCACGCAGTTGATCGAGCGTCTGGGTGTGGTGCAAATCGACTCGGTCAATGCGCTGGTCCGCTCCCATTACCTGCCGCTGTTTTCGCGATTGGGCGATTATTCCCAGACGTTGCTCGATCAAGCGGCCTGGAGTCAGGGGCGACAGCGCAAGTTATTTGAATACTGGGGCCATGAAGCCTCTTTGCTGCCGGTCAGTCTCTATCCATTAATGCGTTGGCGGATGCGTCGCGCAGCGCAAGGCGAAGGCATTTACCAGCAACTGGCGAAATTCGGCCGGGAACAGCAGCCGACGATCGCACGAGTACTGCAGGCCGTTCGTGAGCAGGGCGCATTGGGCGCAGGTAGTTTGAGCACTCGCGAGGAACGCGCCGGACCCTGGTGGGACTGGAGCGCGGAAAAGCTTGCGCTAGAGTGGTTGTTCGCTGCCGGAGAACTGACGGTGGCTGGTCGCCGGGGGTTCGAGCGGCTTTACGATTTACCCGAGCGAGTGCTGCCGGACGCTGTGCTCAATCATCCTGACCTTCACGAAGACCATGCGCAGCGCGGGTTATTGCTGCATGCGGCGACGGCGCTGGGCGTCGGAACCGAAAAAGACCTGCGTGATTATTTCCGCCAGGATCCTCTACCCAGCAGAAAAGCCTTGGCGGAACTGGTGGAAGAGGGGGCATTGGAGATCGTCCGGGTCCAGGGCTGGCGTCAACCTGCATTCCGCCTGCCGGACAGCAAAGTGCCGCGCAAAGTCGAGGCCAGCGCGCTGTTATCGCCTTTTGATTCGATGGTTTGGGAGCGCTCCCGTACCGAGCGACTGTTCGATTTTCGCTACCGGCTGGAAATTTACACTCCAGCGCACAAGAGGGTTTATGGCTATTACGTGTTGCCGTTCCTGCACAACGAGCGCATCGCCGCCCGGGTTGACCTGCGCGCGGAGCGAGCTATGGGACGGTTGGCGGTGCATGCTGTGCATGAAGAACAGTCAGGGCTGGATGAAGAGGGTATGCAAGCGTTGGCGCGCAACCTGCGGCAATTGGCAGGTTGGCTGGGTTTGCCGGAGATTCAGATTAATTGTGAGCGGGCCAGTGGGTTGCGCCTGAAAGGAGCGTTCGCACAGGATCTGTAGGAGCGCGCTTGCCCGCGATGCGATTTTGGAACCAGCGTATTTATCGCCTGTGCAAACGTCATCGCGGGCAAGCGCGCTCAGAGAATCAGCGCTTCACCTGTTTCAGCGTCTCGGCAATCAAAAACGCCAGCTCCAGCGACTGGTCGGCATTCATGCGCGGATCACAATGGGTGTGGTAACGATCCGACAAGCCGTCTTCAGTGATCGGCCGTGCGCCGCCGATGCATTCGGTGACGTTCTGCCCGGTCATCTCGATGTGAATGCCGCCGGCATAAGTCCCTTCGGCCTGATGCACCTGGAAGAACTGTTTCACTTCACCGAGGATCTGCGCGAAGTCGCGAGTCTTGTAGCCGCTGCTGGCCTTGATCGTGTTGCCGTGCATCGGATCTGAACTCCACAGCACCTTCTTGCCTTCGCGCTCCACGGCGCGGATCAGCTGTGGCAAGTGGTCGCCGACCTTATTGGCGCCCATGCGGGCGATCAGGTTCAATCGCCCGGGGTCGTTGTCCGGGTTGAGGATGTCGATCAGGCGAATCAGTTCCTCGGTGTTCATGCTCGGCCCGACCTTGACCCCAATCGGGTTGTTCACGCCTCGCAAAAACTCCACATGTGCGCCGTCCAGCTGCCGGGTGCGGTCACCGATCCACAGCATGTGCGCGGAGCAATCGTAAAAGTCGTTGGTCAGGCTGTCGCGACGCACGAAGGCTTCTTCGTAATTCAGCAATAAGGCTTCGTGGGCGGTAAAGAAACTGGTTTCGCGCAATTGCGGCGAGCTGTCCATACCGCAAGCACGCATGAACGCCAGGGTTTCATCGATGCGGTCGGCCAACTGGCTGTATTTTTCCGCCAGTGCCGAGTTGGCGATGAAATCCAGGTTCCATTTATGCACCTGATGCAAGTCGGCAAAACCGCCTTGGGCGAAGGCGCGCAGCAGGTTCAGGGTCGCGGTGGACTGGTTATAGGCCTGGATCAGCCGGTCCGGATCAGGTACCCGGCTTTTCTCGTCGAAGCCGATGCCGTTGACGATGTCACCGCGGTACGCCGGGAACGTCACGCCGTCGATGGTTTCATCATTGGCTGAGCGAGGCTTGGCGAACTGGCCTGCCATGCGGCCCACTTTGACCACCGGACAGCCCGCGGCGAAGGTCATGACGATGGCCATTTGCAGCAGCACTTTGAAGGTGTCGCGGATCTTGGCGGCCGAGAACTCGACGAAGCTCTCGGCACAGTCACCGCCCTGCAGCAAAAACGCACGGCCTTCGGTGACCTCTGCGAGCTGGCGTCGCAACTCTCGAGCCTCGCCCGCGAACACCAACGGCGGATAACTCGCCAGCGTCTGCTCGACTTTCAACAAGTGCGCGGCGTCGGGATACTGAGGCTGTTGTTGAATCGGCAGTGCCCGCCAGCTGTCGGGGCTCCAGGGTTGGCTCATCATGAACTCGAGGTCAGTGCAATCGGACTCGCATGTTAGCAGTTCCCGCTACGACTGGCGCAGGCGTGCAGAACAGTGCAGGCTTGCGCGGCCAATGACATATGTAGGCGCTCACGAGCACCGCGAGGCAGCGATAGCGGACCGTCTGACACACCGCCAGCGCGGCCGTCGTCACCTCCGATGGCTCCTACAGGTCACGCGCTCGATCAGACAGCTGCGGTTGTCTGGCGTAATTTTTTATGTTCGACGGGAGACGAGGAAGCAATGACTGAGGAGCGCGTGGAGCGGATTCTGGCGGAAGTGCACGACGACTTCGGCATGATTCGCGTGCTGGAAGTGGATGATTACCGCTTTCTGGAATTCGGCGATGCCATCGAGCAGAGTTGTACCTTCACGGCTGATCCCAGTTGGCTAGAGTACGACTATACCCGGGCGATGTTCATCGGCGCGCTTTGCCACGAGTCACCGGAAAGCGCTTTATTCCTCGGCCTGGGCGCCGGGACGCTGACCCAGGCGTGCCTGAAGTTTCTGCCACTGGAAGACGTTGAAGCCATCGAACTGCGCCCTGACGTGCCTCGTCTGGCGATTGAGTACATGGGTCTGGATGATGACCCTCGTCTGTTCATCCGGATCGGCGACGCCCTCGAATTGCTGGGAACCGCAGAGCCCGCTGACCTGATCTTTGTCGATCTCTACACCGATGTGGGGCCGGGGGTCGGGCACCTGGCATGGAAATTCCTCGAGAACTGTCAGCGACGTCTGAATCCGGGCGGCTGGCTGGTGATCAATCAATGGGCCGCGGATGACGGCAAGCCACTGGGTGCGGCGTTGTTGCGCGGGCTTTATCACCGCCACTACTGGGAGCTGCCGGTGAAGGAGGGCAACGTGATTCTGATCGTGCCTGCCGACCTTGAACAGAACCTGGACAATGACGCACTGATCGAGCGTGCCGAAGCGCTGGCACCACAGCTGGGTTATTCGCTGTTGAAACTGATCAAGGACATCCGGCCTGCGACCTGATGGCGGAGACTGGAGACTCTGCGTTGGACTGCAATGCACCTCCGACGTGGGACCGGCTTTAGCCGGGAAGAGGCCGGTAGATCCACTCCATATTTATCGGCAGAAATACCGCCTTCCCGGCTAAAGCCGGTCCCACGTCGGAGGTTGACCTCCTGTGGGATCCGCTCAGGCGCCTTTAAATACCGCAGGTCTGCGTTCGAGCATGGCCTGCAGGCCTTCTTTGGCGTCCTGGGTGTTCATCACGCTATTGATCAAGCCCGGTAATTGCAGGGCGGCAGCGCTTTCACCTTCCAGGACCGCCTGTCGGGCCGAGGAGATAGTGGCGCGGATTGCCAACGGGGCCTGATCGGCGATGCGTGCGGCCAATAGCAGGGCGTAGGGCATCAGGTCCTCGGTGGCGGTGACTTCCTGCACCAGCCCCATGCGACAGGCCTCCCGGGCGTCGAATTCATCGCCGGTCAGCAGCCAGCGCATGGCATTTCCCCAGCCGGCAATCTGATGCAGACGCAGCGTTGCGCCGCCAAATGCAAAGATCCCGCGGTGGACCTCAAGCTGGGCAAAACGGGTATTGCTCGCACATAAATTGATATCGGAGGCGAGCATCAACTCGATGCCCATGGTCAGGCAATAGCCCTGGGCGGCGATGATCACTGGTTTGCTGACCCGCGGCCCGGCGAATACACCCCAAGGGTCGCAGCCGCCTTCAGGCACTTGCCAGCCATTGATCAGTGCCGGGCCTGCTTCGGCCAGGTCCAGCCCTGCGGTGAAGTGCTCGCCATGGGCGAAAACCACCGCCACCCGCGCCTGATCGTCGCGTTCGAACTCGCCATACGCCAGGCTCAACTGGTTGAGCAGATCAAGATCAAAAGCATTGCGCTTGGCGACGCGATCCAGTCCGATGAGCATGACGTGATCATGCAATTCACGACTGACGCGGCCTTTGATTGAGGAGGTCATGTAGGAAGTCCCTGCGCTTTGAGTAGGATCGGAGGTGAGCTGCCTGACTGAATCGGTGAACCGTTTAAGCACCGCCGCCAGTGATACCGGGCCTTGTGCAAAATAGACACTCCTTCAGGTTTGCGCAAAGCCTGCAGGGATTGGACATCTCCCTTTGTTTGCCGTGAAAAAAATCCTCACTTTTTTACGTAATTCCGGTATAGTGCGCGCCGGTCTTTAACAGGACCCTCGTCAAGGTATTGCAATTCCCCGAAGTCAGCTTCGGCTGCTTGTTCGCTCAGCGGACTATCCTAGGCGATCCATTCATCAAAACGTTTTCGCAAATCCCCGCCGACAAAGCAGCCAGGGTGACTCTAGGGTCGTACACGGCACGCGCAGCTTTGGAGCATGGGTCTTTGCGGATGCACTAGAGGCAGACCCATGACCCAGGAATTCGGCGGCTTCGCCGCTTTTGAACTTCATCCAAATATCCTTGCAGCCGTCATCGCGACTGGCTACGAAGAACCTTCGGCCATCCAGCAGCAGTCGATCCCGATCATCATGGCCGGTCACGACATGATTGGTCAGGCACAGACCGGTACCGGCAAAACTGCCGCGTTCGCTCTACCGATCCTGCACCGCATCGATCCAGCCAAGCGCGAGCCGCAAGCGCTGATTCTGGCTCCGACCCGCGAGCTGGCTCTGCAAGTGGCCACCGCTTTCGAAACCTACGCCAAGCAAATGCCGGGCGTTACCGTTGTGGCTGTCTATGGCGGTGCGCCGATGGGCCCGCAACTGAAAGCCATCCGCAATGGCGCACAGATCGTTGTCGCCACCCCGGGCCGTCTGTGCGACCACCTGCGTCGTGACGAGAAAGTCCTGGCGACCGTGAACCACCTGGTCCTCGACGAAGCGGACGAAATGCTGAAGCTCGGCTTCATGGACGACCTGGAAGTCATCTTCAAGGCGATGCCTGAAACCAAGCAGACCGTACTGTTCTCGGCTACTTTGCCACAGTCGATCCGTGCCATCGCTGAGCGCCATCTGCGCGATCCGAAGCACGTCAAGATTCAGACCAAGACCCAGACTGTTACCGCGATCGAACAGGCTCACCTGTTGGTTCACGCTGACCAGAAGACCTCTGCTGTCCTGAGCCTGCTCGAAGTTGAAGATTTCGACGCGCTGATCATGTTCGTGCGCACCAAGCAAGCGACCCTGGACCTGGCAAGCGCTCTGGAAGCCAAAGGCTACAAGGCTGCTGCACTGAACGGCGACATCGCCCAGAACCAGCGTGAGCGCGTCATCGAGTCCCTCAAGGATGGCCGTCTGGACATCGTTGTAGCGACCGACGTTGCTGCTCGTGGTCTCGACGTTCCGCGTATCACTCACGTGTTCAACGTTGACATGCCTTACGATCCAGAGTCCTACGTTCACCGTATCGGCCGTACTGGCCGTGCCGGTCGCGAAGGTCGTGCATTGCTGCTGGTGACGCCACGTGAGCGCCGCATGCTGCAAGTGATCGAGCGTGTAACCGGTCAGAAGGTTGCGGAAGTCCGCCTGCCGGATGCCCAGGCTGTTCTGGATGCCCGCATCAAGAAATTGACCAACAGCCTGTCGCCACTGGTTGGTGATGCTGAATCGACCCACGGCGAACTGCTTGATCGCCTGACTGCCGATATCGGTTGCAGCCCGCGTGCCCTGGCCGCTGCTCTGCTGCGTAAAGCGACTAACGGTCAGGCTCTGACTTTGGCCGCCATCGAGCGCGAGCGCCCACTGGTTCCGAACAACGCCCCGCGTGAGCGTAGCGATCGTTCGTCGTCCGGTGATCGTCCAGAGCGTAGCGGTGATCGTGAGCGTCGTGCTCCGGTTCCACTGGCTGAAGGTCGTGCTCGTTGCCGTACCGCGCTGGGTGCGCGTGATGGTATCGCTGCCAAGAACCTGCTGGGTGCAATCCTCAACGAAGGCGGCCTGGCCCGCGAAGCAATCGGCCGCATCCAGGTGCGCGACAGCTTCAGCCTGGTCGAGCTGCCGGAAGATGGCCTTGAGCGTCTGCTTACCAAACTCAAGGACACTCGCGTTGCAGGCAAGCAGTTGAAGCTGCGTCGTTATCGCGAAGATTGATCAGCGCTGAGTTGATCGTCTGAAATAAAAAATCCCCGACTGGTTCGGGGATTTTTTTTTATCCTGCGTTCATGTCCCGCCGCGAGCAGCCGATTATTTGAGTAAGCAAGGTGTGCTGTGTTACTCAAACTGCACCTTCCTCCCCGCTATAAAGCTCACCCTCCTGTAACAAACAGCGCCTCATCAGCTCCTGTCCGCTAATGGTCAAAGGCTGACGCAGCTATTTACGTGCGCGTTATTTGACGTCATAAAGTCGTTCGTGACTCAGTCTCATATAAAGTTTGAATTATTGACGCCGTAAACGACGACAAACTAAACCAACTAAGGGGTGTTTGTTTGAGTTCGAGTTTGTTATTTGACGCCAGAAAAAAAGAGTGTCAAATTTTTGAAAATACTAATGGCGCTTTGCTTTTCTCTTGGCTAGATTAGGCATCAGAACTTGCTAGCGACCGGCGACATATGAATTACTCACTGTTATTTAGCGCTGCAGTTTTGCAGTTGTGCGTGATCACAACGACCCTTGCCGAAACAAGCGTCAGTGAGACCGCGACACTGGCGGAACGGCGGACGCTTAATAGCAAGGAAGTTGGCGGGTTAGTTATAGGGCAAACCATGACAATGGCAGGGCGAGCCTTTTATGATTCGTTTGCTAGTGCTTGGACTGATAAGGATGAGAACGGACGTTTTACGGTTGCCATCTCTGAACGACCCACGGCGCGTCTTGGTAGTCAGGTGTTTGTTGATTATGGCAATCGCCGCATGTTTCAGACGTTTCTGCCACCCAATCGCGCGTTGATACCTGCGATCGGTGCCGATGCGGCGAATATCGTTTACCAGGCAATCCTGGACGATCAGCTCTCACAGTTTTTTGGTGATCCCGATCTCGGGCGTGATGAATTTTAAAGGACTCTTTTTCTATGCACCGTTCATGTCTGGTAGCTGTCGGCCTGAGCCTGTTGACCGCCGTATGCGGTAGCACCAATGCCAGTGAGCTGGTTTATACCCCCAACAACCCATCGTTTGGCGGCAACCCCCTCAACGGCCCGGTTCTGCTGAATCAGGCAGCGGCGCAGAACAAATTCAAAGAGTCCACTTCGTCAGGCGAACAGTCGGCACTGACTCAGTTCAACAGCATGCTGCAGAGCGCCATCCTCAGTCGGGTTTCGTCGGCGGTCACGTCCAGTATTGTCGGGACTGACGGCAGGCTATCCCCGGGGACTGTTGAAACTACAGATTTCAGAATTACGATCACTAACTTGCAAGCCGGGTTATTGCAGATAGTGACCACGGATAAAAGTACTGGGCAAACTACTCAGTTTCAAGTGAACCAACCGTAATCGCTGTACCGGCTGCAACCTGCTCGACCTTAACTTAAATAACATACACAACTTTTTATCAAAGGAAGGTTTTTATGCGCGCTCATAAATCAGTTCTGTCTATCGCTATTCTTGTTGCCATCTCCGGTTCAGCGTTCGCTGATCAGAGCACTGCCAACGTTAACCAGAATGGCGCCAACAACAAAGCCGACTCTTTGCAGGTCAGTGCTACCCGTTCTTCGGTCGGTATTGAGCAGGTCGGCCAGCGTAACGATGCCAAAGCCACCCAGACTGCTAATGACAGCGTTCTGAACATCGGTCAGAAAGGCAACGCTAACTCCGCTACTTCCAATCAGAAGGGTGGTTACAACAATTCCAGTATCTCCCAGTTGGGCGACGCTCAGACTGCTCTGATCAATCAGGGTAGCCAGCGCAACAACGCCAGCATCAGTCAGACTCTGAACACCACTACCGGTGCAAAGATCGACCAGGGTTACACCTACTCGGGTAGCTACAACAACGCCAGCGCCGTTCAACAAGGCAACCTGGGTACCACCGCCTCCATCACCCAGTGGGGCAATGGCGACACCGCATCGACCAAGCAAGTTGGCAACAGCAACACCGCCGCCACCGTCACTCAACGTGATGGCGCTGCTAACAACGGCTCGATCGTTCAGTCCTTCAACCGCAACGGTACCCAGGCTCTGGTTTCCCAGCGCGATGCATACAATGGCAAGGCATCTGTCGCTCAGGTGAGCTCTTCGAACAGCAAAGCCTCGGTTGATCAATCCTGGGGCAACAACAACGCTGGCTCCGTTAACCAGGAATCTGTTGCCGGTACTTCGGGCTCTGTGACCCAGACTCGCGGCAATCACAACGAAGGCAACGTCGCTCAGAACCTGGTCAGCAACAGCAGTGCAGCGATCAACCAGTCCTACGGTGATCATAACGTTGCCAATGCTTCTCAAACCTACGGCTATGAGCAGAAAGCTGCTATCGCTCAGACTGGCAGCTTCAACACTGCATCGACCGTTCAGTATGCTGGCAATGACATGACCGCTAGCGTGTCGCAGAATGGCAAGGACAACAAAGCCAACGTCAGCCAGACCTGGAGTAATGAGTTGACTGCTTCTGTGCAGCAGACAGGCGACCGTAACTCTGCCTACGCTACTCAGCGCGGTTACAGGCTGGAGGCTGACATTACTCAGACTGGTAACGGTAACAAGGCAAACAGCGCTCAGACTGGTGCCTTCAACGAAGAAACTCTGCTGCAGAAAGGCGACTACAACAACGCCTACATCAGCCAGAGCGGCGTAGGTACGTCGAGCCAGGCCAACATCGTGGCTGTGAATCAGCTGAGCAACAGCAACGTCGCCAACGTCGTTCAGACCGGCGCCGCTGGCAACATCGCCAATATCACCCAGCGTTAATTGTTGCAGCCCCGCCGATGTTCGGCGGGGCTCATCTTTATAGGGGAATGACGATGTACCTGCGTTCGTTGTCGATGCTTGTCAGTGTCGTAATGCTTGTCAGCGGTTGTGCTACTTCACGTCCAGCGGCGACGTTTAACCGCGCCTCGCTGGCGCCGCCTACCCAGATTTCCCGTGACTTGGTCAACCTGCCAGCACCGGCCGGCCCTATCGCTGTGGCCGTGTATGGTTTGCGTGATCAGACCGGACAATACAAACCGTCGCCAGACAGTTCTTTTTCTACCGCTGTGACCCAGGGTGCTGCGTCCTTGCTGGTGACTGCGTTACGTGATTCGCGCTGGTTCAAGCCGGTCGAACGCGAAAACCTTCAGGACGTGCTCACCGAGCGCAAGATCATCCGCGCCCTCGAGCAGCCAAGTGACACGGCCCAAGTCACGCTGCCGCCGCTGCGTCCGGCCAACCTGATCATCGAAGGCGCAATCGTCGCCTACGAGAGCAATGTCCGCTCCGGCGGTCTGGGTGTGCGTTACCTGGGTATTGGCCCGTCGGAGCTCTACCGCCAGGATCAGGTGACCGTCAACTTGCGGGCAGTGGATATCCGCACCGGCGAGATTATTCAGAGCGTAACCACGACCAAGACCGTGTTCTCAATCCAGGTCGATTTCGGGGTGTTCAAGTACGTGTCTCTCAAGCACTTGCTGGAAGTTGAAACCGGGATCAGCCGTAACGAGCCGGTTCAGCAATGTGTGCGTGAAGCCATCGAGACCGCGTTGGTGCATATGGTCGCTCAGGGGGCCCGTGATGGCAGCTGGTTACTCAAGAATCCGGATGACCTGAACAAGCCACTGCTGCAGAGCTATCTGAAAAGTTATGACGAACAGACGTTGACCGTGCCTTTGACTGGTTCGGATAAATAACCCTCATCACATGGAGCCAATCATGGCACTCAACACCAAATACCTGCGATGGCTGGCTGCAACGTTGTTGATCACCAGCGGAATTTGTCAGGCTTCAGACCTCAAGTCCGAAGCGCGTTACGCCAACATCAGTCGCGGCAATGTGGCGACCATCAGTCAGATCGGCAGCGAGAACAGAACCCGCGTTGACCAGGCTGGCTCGGCTCAGCAACTGCAGCAGGTGCAGAACGGCGTTCGCAATCGTGCAGTGATCAGTCAGGCAGGTACGGGTAATCAGGCCTACGTCCGGCAGAACGGTAATGACAACAGTCTGACGATTGCTCAGGAAGGGAGTTACAACCAAGTTTCCGCCCTTCAGGAAGGGGCGAACAACTCGGCGACGGTTAGTCAGACGGGGGCTTATAACCAGGCTTACATCGCTCAGTATGGCTACGGCAACCAGGCCAGCGTTCAACAATACGGCTCGCAGGGCACCGCTTCGGTGACTCAGCATGGCGACAACTCAACTGCGACAGTAAAGCAGTGGTGATCTGATGATCGACCTTTCTCAATTGATCGTATCAATCGACGCCCAGCGTCAGGGCGAAGTTGTACTGATCCGCCCCCAGCTCCAGAATCCGACTCCGCTGACCCTGCAATACCGGATGACGGTAAGCCAGCGCAGCGCCAGCGGCACTTCAAGCGTCAACCAGAGCGGTGACCTGCAAAGTGGCAACAACGGCTCGTTGATCAGCCTGAGCATGCCTGCCGATGCCACCTGCCAGGTACGTCTGGAAGTATTTCAGGACGACCGCCTGGTCAAAACGGCCGATAGCGACTGTCACTGACGAACCAATTTTTTGATGAGCGCTGCGGTTAGCCGAACCTGTAAATATCCATCCCCAGCGCGCCCATTGTGAAGCCTTTGTGTGCGACGCTGAATTCCCCACCCGCACCCCGAGCAAAATACAGCGGCAGCAAATGTTCGTCGCTCGGATGATTGCGCACGGCGTTCGGGGCCTGCGTCCGATAGTCATGCAGAGCCGCTTCGTCATTGCTGGCGAGCTTCTCGATCATCCAGTCACGAAAAGCCTTGGCCCAGGGCTCAACGCTTTCCGGGCCTGCGTGCCAATCCAGTTCACGCAGGTTATGGGTGATGCTGCCCGAGCCGATGATCAACACACCATGTTCGCGCAGGCTGGCCAGGGCCTGGCCGACCCGGGTCTGTAACGCCGGGCCTGCGCGGGTGGGCAGGGAAACCTGCACGATGGGAATGTCTGCACTTGGGTACATCAACGACAGCGGCACCCACACCCCATGATCAAAAGGTCGCTGAGTCGTGGTGTTTGCCGGTAGTCCGGCCGCCTTTAGCAGCTCCACGACCTCAGTACTCAGTTCCGGCAAACCCACGGCCGGGTATTGCACAGCGAAAAGCGCCGCCGGAAAACCTCCGAAGTCATGCCAGGTTTCTGGCTGAGGGTTGGCATTGACCAACAATTCGGTGCTTTCCCAGTGTGCAGAGACGATCACAATAGCCCGCGGCCTGGGCATCTCTGCTGCCAGACGTGCCAGGGCCGGACCGCTTTCGCCGGGTTCCAGCGCAAGCATCGGCGAGCCGTGAGAGATAAACAGGCTGGGAAACATAAAGGAGTCCTGAGAGATTAAGATGGAGCATCTTCAGCCAGATCATTGATCTAAATCTAATATAAGTTTTAGGGCTATTTGATCGAATTAACGGGAGCTTTCATGGAGGCGGATTTTTGGCATCAGCGTTGGGCAGCCAACCAGATAGGTTTTCATCAGCCAGAGGCCAATCCCTACCTGCAGCGGTACTGGCCTGGCCTGCAACCAGAGCCTGCTGGCAAGGTGCTGGTGCCGTTGTGCGGCAAGAGCCTGGATCTGAGTTGGCTGGCAGGGCAGGGGCATAAAGTGCTGGGGGTGGAGCTGTCCGAGAAGGCGGTGCAGGAGTTCTTCAGTGAGCAGGCTCTGGAGCCAGTGGTCAGCCAGCACGGGGCCTTCAAGGTCTACAGCGCCGAAACTGTCGAGCTATGGTGTGGCGACTTTTTCAGCCTGCGTGCCGATGACGTCGCCGATTGCACGGCGTTTTATGATCGTGCTGCATTGATCGCCTTGCCGCCGGCCATGCGCGAGCGATACGTTGAGCACCTGAATAATGTGCTGCCAATGGCGTGCAAGGGGCTGCTAATTACTCTGGATTACGACCAGGCAAAAATCGACGGACCGCCTTTTTCCGTACCGGATGAGGAAGTGCAACGCCTGCTGACACCGGCCTGGGAGCTGGAGGTGTTGGAGTCCTGCGACGTGCTGGAGCAAAGCCCGAAGTTCCTCAAGGGTGGCGTAGAGCGGCTGCAAGAGCGCGTGTATCGTTTGGCGCGAAGCTAACAGGCGTTATGGTCCCCTGTGGGAGCGGTGCTTGCCCGCGATGAAGGCGACGCGGACTGCCTGGCTTACCGAGGTGTTCTTATCGCGGGCAAGCGCGCTCCTACGCGGTATGTGGGCTTTGGTTGGGGCGGTGCTTGCCCGCGATGAAGGCGACGCGGACTGCCTGGCTTACCGAGGTGTTCTTATCGCGGGCAAGCGCGCTCCTACGCGGTATGTGGGCTTTGGTTGGAGCGGTGCTTGCCCGCGATGAAGGCGACGCGGGCTGCCTGGCTTACCGAGGTGTTCTTATCGCGGGCAAGCGCGCTCCTACGCAGTATGTGGGCTTTGGTTGGAGCGAGGCTTGCCCGCGATAAGGGCGACGGAGATTTCAGGTGAATCGTCCAACCTTTTCGGGGGCAGGCACCGGTCCGGCAGGGGTAGCCTCTCTCAGCCGAGCGACAGGCACAAAAAACCCGGCCAAGGCCGGGTTTTTTAATACCACTGCAAGATCAACCGCGGCGACGCAGTGCTTCGATACGATCTTCCAGAGCCGGGTGGCTCATAAACAGACCGGCCAGGCCGTGCTTGAGGCCGCCGTTGATGCCAAAGGCCGTCAGGCTGTCGGGCATTTGTACCGGTACGCCCTGTTCGGAGCGCAGGCGTTGTAGTGCACCGATCATGGCGCTGGTGCCAGCCAGTTGAGCGCCAGCTTCGTCTGCCCGGTATTCGCGTTTGCGCGAGAACCACATGACGATGGCGCTGGCCAGAAAGCCCAGTACCAGCTCGGCAAAGATCGTGGTCACGTAATAAGCGATGCCCTGACCGTTTTCGGTCTTGAAGATCACCTTGTCGACGAAATTGCCGATGATGCGGGCGAAGAACATGACGAAAGTGTTCACCACGCCTTGCACCAGTGCCAGGGTCACCATGTCGCCATTGGCTACGTGACCTATCTCGTGAGCCAGAACCGCCTTGACTTCATCCGGAGAGAAACGCTCCAGTAAGCCCTGGCTGACGGCAACCAGTGCGTCGTTCTTGTTCCAGCCCGTGGCGAAGGCGTTGGCTTCGTAGGCAGGGAAGATCCCGACTTCCGGCATTTTGATGCCAGCGTCGCGGGACAGTTGTTCAACAGTCTGCACCAGCCATTGTTCATGGCGAGTGCGCGGCTGGGTGATGATCTGGGTACCGGTGCTCATTTTCGCCATCCACTTGGAGATGAACAGCGAGAACAGCGAGCCAGCGAAACCAAATACAGCGCAGAAGATCAGCAGCTGACTGAGGTTTAGATCAACCCCATTGGCCGCCATGAACCCGTTGAAGCCAAAAAGGCTCAGGGTGATGCTGGCAATCAGCACGACCGCCAGGTTAGTGGCCAAAAACAGCAAAATGCGCATCATGGTTTGGATGTTCTCCTCGTGACGAATATGTAACGCGTTGCGGGGTATATAAGGTGATGTCATCGCCTATTCAACTGGGCGACTATTTCAAACTGTGTCGCCCTCTACGAACTGCTAACCATTCTCTTTAGTCGAACGAGTGCCGAGCCAGAGCGGCCGGTCCCAGATGCCGTGTTGGGGGGGGTATTTATTGTGTTGCGGCATGCGCGCATCGCCGTCAGGGCGGTCTCTGCTGGAAAGTAGACCACCGAAGTGCTGCCGCAATTGCGCTGCGCGCTGTCATCCGGGATGACAACAGCGCGGCAGCGTAGCAATGGTCAGTTACTGACGATAAGTCTTGAGGAAATTGCCAATACGACCGATGGCCTGTTCCAGATCATCCACCCGCGGCAGCGTGACCACGCGGAAGTGATCCGGGAATGGCCAGTTGAAGGCCGTACCCTGAACAATCAGCAGTTTTTCGGAGAGCAGCAGGTCCAGAGCGAACTTTTCGTCGTTGTGGATCGGGCAGATCTTCGGGTCGATGCGCGGGAACGCATAGAGCGCGCCCATTGGCTTGACGCAGCTGACGCCGGGGATGTCGTTGAGCAGCTCCCAGGTACGGTTGCGTTGTTCCAGCAGGCGACCCGGCGGCAGCAGCAGGTCGTTGATGCTTTGATAGCCGCCCAGCGCAGTCTGGATCGCATGTTGGCTCGGCACGTTGGCGCACAGACGCATGTTGGCCAGGATGTCGATGCCTTCGATGTAGCTCTGTGCGTTGTGTTTCGGGCCGGAAATCGCCACCCAGCCGGAGCGGAAGCCTGCTACGCGGTAGGACTTGGACAGACCGTTGAAGGTCAGGCACAACAGGTCGGGAGCCAGAGAGGCGGTGCAGATGTGAACGGCGTCGTCGTAGAGGATCTTGTCGTAGATCTCGTCGGAGAACACCACCAGATTGTGCTGACGGGCCAGTTCAAGCATGCCCTGCAATACTTCTTTGGAGTACACCGCGCCAGTCGGATTATTCGGGTTGATGATCACCATGGCTTTAGTGTTGGGGGTGATCTTGGCCTTGATGTCAGCCAGGTCAGGCCACCAGTTGGCCTGCTCGTCGCACAGGTAATGCACCGGGTTGCCGCCAGACAGGGCAACCGCAGCCGTCCAGAGCGGGTAGTCCGGGGCCGGGATCAGCACTTCGTCGCCATTATTGAGCAGCGCCTGCATCGACATCACGATCAGTTCGGACACGCCGTTGCCCAGGTAGATGTCCTCGACGCCGACACCTTCGACCTGCTTCTGCTGGTAGTACTGCATCACGGCCTTGCGCGCGCTGAACAGGCCTTTGGAGTCGCTGTAGCCCTGTGCAGTCGGCAGGTTGCGGATTACGTCCTGCAGGATTTCGTCCGGCGCTTCGAAACCAAACGGAGCAGGGTTGCCGATATTCAGCTTGAGGATGCGATGGCCTTCCTCTTCCAGACGTTTGGCGTGCTTGAGCACTGGCCCGCGGATGTCATAGCAGACGTTGGCGAGCTTGTTCGATTTGCTGACCTGCATGGTGTTTGATCCCGAAAATGGACGAGCCGTAGCTGAGTGAATACCTGGGTCGCCGGGTATGACGCCGTAAAAATGGATTTGTATGGGCGAAACGTGAGTGACAGACTGGCGTCTAACGAAGGCGCAATGATACGTGCCACCCGTTCTGTGGAGAAGATACAGATCGGCCTTTTTCGACTGCGGAGGTGTACCTGTGGAAAAGTTGGACAAAACCCTCGAGGAATGGCGGGCCATGCTCGATCCTGAGCAGTACAACGTCTGCCGCCTGAAGGGCACCGAACGGCCGTTTTCCGGCAAGTACAACAGCACCAAGACCGATGGCGTCTATCACTGCATTTGCTGTAACGAGGCGCTGTTCGATTCCACCACCAAGTTCGACTCAGGTTGCGGCTGGCCGAGCTTTTATGCGCCGCTGGAAGGCAGTGCAGTGGTTGAAGTGCGGGACATCAGCCATGGCATGATCCGCACTGAAGTAGTGTGCGCCAAGTGCGATGCGCACCTGGGCCATGTATTCCCGGATGGCCCGCCACCTACTGGGCTGCGTTATTGCATCAACTCGGTATGTCTGGATCTGGTACCGCGCGAGGCGTGAGTGATGACCTGCTCGCCCGCAGGTGATCTCATTATTGACGATGTCGTGGGACCGGCTTTAGCCGGGAAAAGGCCGTCATGATCACTGATGATTTGTGGTCAGAAATACCGCTTTCCCGGCTAACGCCGGTCCCACGTAGCACTTCAGATTTATAACAGGTCCGTGTCGCAGGCTTATAAGCCTCCATCACGCCCGCAAATCAACGTGCGCGCCAGTCAATGGCGCGCTAATTTCAGCTGCCGCTTCTCTAGGAATCACCGTCATGAGCGCCAACCTGCTGAGCATTCCCTGCACGACCATCAACGGCGAGCAGAAAACCCTGGCGGATTTCGCTGGCAAGGCAGTGCTGGTGGTCAATACGGCCAGTAAGTGCGGCTTTACCCCACAATACAAAGGCCTTGAGAAGCTCTGGCAGGATTACAAGGATCAGGGGCTTGTTGTTCTGGGTTTTCCCTGCAATCAGTTTGGCAAACAGGAACCCGGCAACGAGGGCGCTATTTCAGAGTTCTGCGAATTGAATTACGGAGTCAGTTTTCCGTTGTTCAAGAAGGTCGACGTCAACGGCAATGCCGCGCATCCGTTGTTCGTGCAGTTGAAAAAGCAAGCGCCGGGCCTGCTCGGTTCGGAACGTATCAAATGGAATTTCACCAAGTTTCTGATTGGCAAGGACGGCCAGTTGGTGAAACGCTTTGCCCCGCTGACCAAACCTGAAGAGCTGACTGGCGAGATCGAAGCATTGCTCAAGTAGTCAGCCTGGAGCTTGACTCATGCTGTGAGGCGGGCAGCCATTGTTCCAGCAGGCTGACCAGTTCGGCGCGACGGAATGGCTTTGCCAGATAGTCACTCATGCCCGCTGCCCGGCAGCGTTCGCGCTCTTCGGGCATGGCGTTGGCTGTCAGCGCGATGATCGGCAGTTGCGACCAGCGTCCGCTCTGGCGGATCTGTCGGCTGGCTTCATAGCCATCCATGATCGGCATGTTGCAGTCCATCAATACCAGGTCGAAAGGGCCGAGCTTCAATTGCTCCAGCGCCTCTGCACCATTGCCGCTGACCACCACCTCGCAACCCAGTTTGCTCAGCATGCCTTTGGCGACCAATTGGTTGACTGGATTGTCCTCCACCAGAAGGATTCTGGCCGGGCGCAGGCTTTTGTTGTCGTTGTCCGAGAGGCTCTGCTCCGGCCCTTGATCAGGTTGCAGCGCCCGGCGCAGGCTTTGGTACAGCGCATTTCGAGCCAGGGGGCGAGCGTGTTGAAGTAACGGCGCCAGGGCGCTGACCTGTTCGCTGGGCATGAAATTACCGTAAGCGGTGACCAGCAGGATCGGCACGTGAGTCGTCGGACGCATGCTGAACAGGCATTCCGGGCAGTCGGTGATCAGCAGGTCAGGGTTGGCATGGCCTTCCAGCTGCATGGCCTTGTCGTCGACCCCCCAACGCTGGAAGTCGATACCCCAGCCGGGCAGATAACTGCTCAGCAGTTCCACCAGACCGCTACCGGATTGGCTGACCACCACCACACGGCCTTTGAGCTGGGGCGGGGCAATGGCAGGCAAATGGATGGGCAGGGGCAAGTCAGCGCAGAACTGGCTGCCAAAGCCTGATTGAGACTGGATACTCAAGCGCCCTGACATCGCCTCACACAGGTTATGGGTGAGCGCCAGGCCCAGCCCGGTTCCGCCGAATTGCCGGGTAATGGCCGCTTCTGCCTGGGTAAACGGCTGAAAAATTCGCGCCTGGGCTTCCTGCGCAATGCCGATGCCGGTATCGCGAACGTCGATGCGTACCCGGTTTTCCTGGGTTAGCGGGTCCTGATAATGGCTCAGACGGACGTCTACCCGACCAAAGCGAGTGAACTTCAGTGCATTTGAAAGCAGATTGCTGACGATTTGCCGCACCCGGGTCGGATCGCCCAGCACCAACGCCGGGAAGTGCGGATCAATCAGGCAGGTCAGTTCTACACTGGGGGCGGCGTTCTGGGACAGCAGGTTGGCGGTGTCTTCGATCAACAGCCCGAGATCGAACGGAATGCGCTCCACCTGTAAATGCCCGGCGTTGAATTTAGACATGTCGAGGATGTCATTGAGCAACTCAACCAGGACCTTGCCCGAGTCATGGGCAATGGAGAGCTGCTGACGCTGCTCGGGGTTCAGCGGGCTATCGAGTGACAGGGACAGCATGCCCAGCAGGCCATTGAGCGGCGTGCGGATTTCATGGCTCATGTGGGCAAGGAAAGCGGTTCTGGCTTGCGCCATTTCCATAGCAGTGCTGCGGGCGGCCTGCAGTTCTTCATTGGACTGGCTCAGCCGCGCGTTGCTCGCCTCCAGTTCCTGGGTGCGGGCAGCGACGATGTCTTCCAGCTCATTGAGGTGCCGGGTGAGCTGGTCTTCTGCTTGCCTGCGTCGGGCGAATTCGGAGACGACACTGTCGAGCTGGCTATTGGCAACTTTGACCAGTACGCCGATTTCGTCCTTTTCATGATTGGGCGGGCATGCCAGGCGTCGCTGCACGGGATTCCTGGAGTCGCGCTTGGCGAGTTCGCGAATAACGGCCACCAGTGGTTTGGTCAATGTCATGTAAAACAACAGCATCAGGATACCCGCCAGCACCAGGCTGCGGACGAAGCCATTGAGCAGGGTAATGCCTGCTCGCTGCAGGAACTGGCTGCCGAAGGCGAAGGTGTCGACGGTCAGACGCAGTGTACCAATGGCTTCTTTGGGCAGATGCGCCAGATAGAGAGTGTCTTCGAACTGCCGGCTTTCGCCGAACAGAAAGTCACTGACCGAGCGATAACGGCTCTGGGCATAGGGTCGCTCCACACTGGAGAGCACCATGTTGTTGTTATCGGTCAGCCGCGCGCCGATCACAGCAGGGGATTGCAGCAGCCCCAGGGTCAATTCCTGCGCGAGCTCGGCATCAATGTTGTAGGCGATTCGCGAAGCCGGGTTGTGGCTGATTTCCAGGAGGGAGCGAATTTCACGATTGATGGCAGCATCTTCACTGGCATAATCGATGGCAATTTGCAGCAGGCTGAGCAAGGCTCCCAGAATGAACCCGAGCAGAACGGTCAGGCGAGCCTGCTTATAGGAGAGCCGGTTGGTGAACGCTATATCCATAAAGAGCACTGCTATGTCATGTGGCCTTCGCGGGGGCAAGCATAGCTGATCGCGTTGGGATGGCGGGGATTGTGTAAATGATGCATTTATTTGCGCGCACTCAGGTCCTGCAGGAGCGCGCTTGCCCGCGATGGCGTCAGGTCAGGCAATACTTTTTTTGCTGAAATACCGCATCGCGGGCAAGCGCGCTCCCACAGAAATTGATGAGAGCTGCGCTTACATCAGATAATCAAGGAGACATCGTGGATTCTCGTTTGAATGCTTTTCTCGAACGCGCCGACGCTGTGCTGGCGCGACTGGAGCCGTTGTTGCCTGCTCCTAGAGAGCCGGTCGACTGGTCGCGCGCGCTGGCGGCCCGCTGGGTTCGTGAGGGTCGCAGTGGCTACCTTATGCCGCTGGCGGTCAGCCTCGATATGCGTCTGTCCGATCTGATCGGTGTCGACCAGCAGCGCGACCAGTTGGGGCGCAATACCCGTCAGTTCATCGACGGCCTGCCTGCCAACCATGCTTTGCTGTGGGGCTCGCGCGGGACCGGCAAGTCATCGCTGATCCGTGCCCTGCTGGCCGAATATGCCCCGGCAGGCTTGCGCCTGATCGAAATCGAGCGTGATCACCTGGGTGATCTGCCCCGTGTCGTGGAGCTTCTGCAAAAGCTGCCGCAGCGTTTTGTGCTGTTCTGCGATGACCTCTCTTTTGAAGCGGGCGAGAGCGATTATCGCGTGCTCAAAAGTGTCCTCGACGGCTCGCTGGAGCAGGCCCCCGACAACGTTCTGTTGTATGCGACTTCCAACCGTCGCCACCTGGTGCCGGAAAAAGAGAGCGATAACCTCCATTGGCAACAGGTCGATGGCGAGGTACATCCGAGCGAAGCGGTCGAGGACAAGATTGCTCTGTCCGATCGGTTTGGCTTGTGGTTGTCCTTCTATCCATTCACTCAGGAGCACTTCCTGAATGTCGTTGAACACTGGATCACCCAGTTGGCCTCGTCTGCTGGCCTGAGCTGGCAACGTGATGACGAACTGGACAAGCACGCGATTCGCTGGGCAACTGGCCGCGGCAACCGCAACGGTCGCTGTGCGTATCAATTCGCGCGTTACTGGGTAGGTCTTAAATTGTTGGAGCAACAACCATGATCGATTTGCAAAACGCCGGAGCCGGATTGGATGGCTACGGCCTGTTGGCGGCACAACTGGAGTCACTGCTGGCCGATGAGCGGGACTTCATTGCCAACGCCGCGCAGTTCTCGGCTTTTCTATACACCCAGATTGAAGACCTCAACTGGGCCGGCTTTTACCTGAATCGTGACGAGGAGCTGGTTCTGGGACCGTTTCAGGGCCAGATCGCCTGCGTGCGTATTCCGTTCGGTCGTGGCGTATGCGGTGCGGCTGCCCAGAGCAGGCTGACCCAGCGGGTTGAGGACGTGCACGAATTCCCGGGGCATATCGCCTGTGACAGTGCGTCGAACAGCGAACTCGTGGTGCCGTTGGTCAAAGCAGGGCGTTTGATTGGTGTTCTGGATCTGGACAGTCCGAGTGTGTCGCGGTTCTCGGAGCAGGATCAGGCAGGGATCGAGCAGTTGGCGGCGATTTTTCTGAAGTTGACTGACTGCTGAGAAAACAACCGGTTGGCGCACCCGCTGTGCGCCAACCGCAAGTTATCAGTCGTAGATGACCTTTTTCTTCCATTCCGATTCGACGTCGTCAGCCTTCAGGCCTTCGGTCAAGGCGTTATCGTCGTCCTCGGTCGGTGCAGTATTGGTCAGTACCATGGAATTGGCTCGAGCCAGTTGTTTTTCCATGGTCAGCAACGCGTGCTGATAGGTCACTGGATCAGGCTGGTTTTTCAGGTATTGCACACCGCGTTCGAATGCCAGGCGGGCCTGACCGGGTTGATCCTGCTGAAGCGCCGCTTGACCCAGGTTATTGAAGAACTCGATGTGTAGCATCACCAGAATGTTGCGGATCTCGCGGATCCAGTGCTTGGCTTCGCTTGTTTGCAGGAATCCATCATGAGCCGCGCGGGTCACCTGGCCGTGCAGCGCTTCCAATAGAAAGCGTACGTCCTTGGCCTTGGCTTCCGTGAGGATCGGGCTTGCGGGGTTAGTGACAGCGATGGCGTCACCCTGGGCAACCAGTGTCTCCAGTTCGGCAACCCGGGTTTTGATCTGAGCGTCATGCTTGTCCATGCCTGCCATGCGCTGCATGACATTGAGCTCAAGACGGGTCATCAGAAGTTTCAGCGCGGGGGTAACCAACTGGCCGGGGAAGGTGTCGGAAATTTCCGAGCAGCGACGCAGGCGGTCGGCAAGCTCAAGCTTTGCTCTGGCTTTGTCCAGTTTGGAGTTTTCTGCCACATGGTTGAGATAGCCGATCGCGATCAGGAGCGCGATACCGGCTACTACCATTAGGGTAATCATGAGTGGGGTCACCGCGCGAACCTCTATATAGCTGTAGTCAATTGAGCCGAGTGTAGTGGCTAAGCACTATTGCGCATAGATGTACCGGTCGGAGTTTGTGCGTTCCCAACTCAAATGAGTGACCTTTGGTCTGGCGCGGCCTATTAAGGAAAGCAGAGCGAAGTCATTGATTTAGATAAATTTTAACAATGGGGTTGACGACCCCTCAATCCATCCATAGAATGCGCGCCACTTACAGCGTAAAGCATCAAGCGAAACGCAAATAAGTAGTGAAGTTGTACGTGTGTCCCCTTCGTCTAGTGGCCTAGGACACCGCCCTTTCACGGCGGTAACAGGGGTTCGAGTCCCCTAGGGGACGCCATATTGCGGGAATAGCTCAGTTGGTAGAGCACGACCTTGCCAAGGTCGGGGTCGCGAGTTCGAGTCTCGTTTCCCGCTCCATTTTTAAGCAACCTTGCTTTAGGGCGAGGTTGAGTGAAGCCAGAACCAAGTCTTCGGACTCGGATTTGGGCACTGAAATACACACCATGTGTTTCAGTTAGCGTGTCCCCTTCGTCTAGTGGCCTAGGACACCGCCCTTTCACGGCGGTAACAGGGGTTCGAGTCCCCTAGGGGACGCCATTTGCGGGAATAGCTCAGTTGGTAGAGCACGACCTTGCCAAGGTCGGGGTCGCGAGTTCGAGTCTCGTTTCCCGCTCCATATTCAACAAAAACGCCGCTCATAAGAGCGGCGTTTTTGTTTGTGCGTTTAGCAGAGCGGACAGCTTTCTGTAGGAGCTCACGAGCACCGCTAGGCAGCGATGGCGGTGCATCAGGCAGACCGCTATCGCTGCCTAGCGGTGCTCGTGAGCTCAAGTCTCGGTTTGTGTCACCCAATCCTGAAATCAGGATGCAGCTGCTTCCAGTGAGCCCGTAATACATTTCTCTGGTTTTCGGGCATTTCGCTCCCCTCCAGCGCGGCGGGCCAAAGAGCGCGAGCTTTTTCCAGGGTTGCCCTCAAATTGTAAAGAACGGGCCGCCACGGGATATCTCCATATTCCGCCCATCGTTTGAAATGCTCGAAAGAGACTTCATACCAGTTTTTTGTTTTATCCATATTCAGACCGAACTGGACCTCATCAGGGATGTAGGCCTTGGTCACGACGATATCGTAGGCAGGGGAGAGCTCGGCGTTGCGGCCATCCGGGTAGATCATGCTCCAGTTCTTCAGGTGTGCATCCCCGTTTGCCAGCAGAATATTCACCAGCAGTCGTATGGCCATCTGCACCGCGTCTCGTTGGCCGTGACTGGAATTCTGGTAAAGCAATTTGCCAATCTGGTCATAGCTGCCAGCTGTGTACTTGTCATGCGCGTAGGCGAATAGGATCTGTGCGAAATCTTCCGAGTGGACGCGTTTGTTATCGGGCAGTCGATCATATCGACGTATCCCATAGGCATAGCGCTCGTTCGGTAGATTTATGTTCGGGAGTGCTTCGATGTTAGACATGGGGATCAGCTTTATTTCGGGTATGTCGACCCCGGCTAGGGCGGCGAGGGTCATCGCCGTGTATTCGTTGAGCGGCGCAAAGGGATGCACGGTCGACGGCGTCTTGATAATCCAGTCACCAGGGGCATTGCGGTCGCCGGTAATGTAGCGACCCTCCTGATCACGCATGGAGAACTTCATCTGGACCCCTGCCAGGGAGAAGTGTGCTCGGCTATCGGGAATGTCGATGACGGCAGGCTCGATCTTTCCATGTTGCTGCAAGGCCAGGGCCGGGACCTGTGAGGCCTCGATAGGGTCGGCTATCAAGGCTCCGGGCAAATCGCGGCCCAGCCAGCCCAGGAGAGGAAACTCATTGTCCCGGTGGACCTTCATTGCCTGGGAAAGGTAATCACGCAAAGCGCCTTCAGGTAGAAGATTGCTGAGTACCGGATGCAATTTGTGGCTGCTGACATACGGGTGGTAGCGAGCCTGTTGCCGGGCCAGGGATGCGGGATTGGCATGGGACAGAGTCAGCGGCTGTCTGGCTTCGTTGTGCAGATACTCCGGAGCAAGGGTAAATACATTCTTGCCATTGGAATATCCCGCGACATATCCGACGTTTTCACCTTGCAGTGTGAGTCGTAAAGCCGAGACCGTTTCCTTGATCATCAGAGGTCACCCCAAGGATTCTCGACCTCTTCACTCGCGTTGAGGGCTTGCGCTGCAGGCTCAGGATAGCCCTCAGTCTGCAGTTCGCCGCTCAGGATTCTTTGTACGGCGGCAAGTTGCGACTTGGGGACCAGAAGCAGCGCAGCGTCAAGGCCTTCAGCGATCTGGTCGAGGGTGTTGAGGCGCGGATTGCCGCCCGCTTCGATCTTTCCGTACTGCTGCCGGGTAAGCCCCGCACGTAATGGCATTTCCTGGATTTTTAGCCCAAGTGCCAGGCGACGTTTGCGAATCTGATCGAGTAGGGTGGTCTTCATGGCGTGATCTCACAGTGAGTGGCCATTATGTAATCTATGTGGCTCTAGTCAACTAATGAGAGTCACATAGATTACATTTAATCGGTATGAGCTCTATAAGGCTCTTTCTCTAGTTTTGAGCCATATAGATTGCATATTCGCGACGTGTCTTGGCCTCGCTCAAACCACGCTCACATCGCGCATCAGCAACCCAAAACGCAGATCAACCGCTTCTGGAATCCGTATATACACCGTATGCCCGTCACCAGGCGCCACGCCGATGGCTTCACCCTTGGCATTCTGCAGGCAGGCCAGATCGAAATGCAGGTTGCCGGCTGGGGTCATCAGCTCCAAATTGTCGTCCACGTAGAAGCGGTTTTTTACCCGGACTTCTGCCAGGCCGTTGCGTCGTTCGCCGGTCAGTTCACCGACAAACTGCTGTTTCTCGGAGACCGAGCTGCCGTTTTGATAGTTCTGATATTCGTCATGCACATGCCTGCGCAAGAAGCCTTCGGTGTAGCCGCGCTGAGCCAGTGATTCAAGATCGCCCATCAGACTGCGGTCGAATTCACGACCCGCCACAGCGTCATCAATGGCACGGCGGTACACCTGGGTCGTGCGCGCGCAATAGAAGTGCGATTTGGTTCGGCCTTCGATTTTCAACGAGTGCACGCCCATTCGGGTCAGGCGCTCCACATGTTGCACGGCGCGCAGATCCTTGGAGTTCATGATGTAAGTGCCGTGTTCGTCCTCGAAGGCGGGCATCAGTTCGCCGGGTCGATTGGCTTCCTGAAGCAAAAACACCTGATCGGTCGGCGTTCCTTCGCCTAGCGTCGGTTCAGGCTGGAAGGTTTGCACGATATCGCCGAGCTGGTTTTGCGTGGCCTCCTGCGCCGAGTATTTCCAGCGACAAGCGTTGGTGCAACTGCCCTGGTTCGCGTCGCGCTTGTTCATATAGCCCGACAGCAGACAGCGGCCGGAATAGGCCATGCACAATGCGCCATGCACAAAAACCTCCAGCTCCATGGACGGTACCTGCTGGCGTATTTCCTCGACTTCCTCCAGCGATAGTTCACGGGACAGAATGATCCGGCTCACGCCTTGCAACTGCCAGAATTCGACACTGGCCCAGTTCACGGTATTGGCTTGTACCGACAAATGGATGGGCATCTGCGGAAAGTGACGACGGACCAGCATGATCAGGCCGGGATCGGACATGATCAAAGCATCGGGTGCCATGGCGATGACCGGTTCCAGATCCTTGAGGAAGGTTTTGAGCTTGGCGTTATGCGGCGCGATGTTGACGACCACGTAGAAACGTTTGCCCTGGGCCTGGGCTTCTTTGATACCGACGGCGAGGTTCGCGTGATCGAACTCATTGTTGCGCACCCGCAGGCTGTAACGCGGCTGGCCTGCATAAACGGCATCGGCACCGTAGGCGAAGGCATAGCGCATGTTTTTCAGGCTGCCGGCCGGAGCCAGTAGTTCGGGTGTGAAGGGAGTAGCAGTCGGAATTGGCATGTGATGGCGTCGGTCGCAAATCGGCGAGGGTAGCCGACTTGCCATAAGCCTTTATTGATCTGGGTCCATGCCCGTGCTGGCAAAAAGCCTTTTTTGCACTGTTATAAAACTAGTAGCACATAGCTATGCCTCATCACGAGGCGTTGTGTTCTGTTCTCCTTGCCGTCTTGCTCGCCGATACGCTCATGACAAGGGCATCGGCGGGTTGAATGCTTACTGGCACAGACGCTGCATAACCCGTTTCGGGTCCTCGGCGCAGGTCGTCGAGAGGCCCGTCTCATTGGTCAACGAAGATCAATCAGTCAGCAAGAGCAGCGCAGCATTGGGGGAGATCGGGCAGAGGCCGGGTCAACCAGGTAAACGAACAGGCAATGGCGCCTGGAACCGCAAGGTTTCAGGCTTTTTTTTTGCTGAAGACTTGTTGATCACTGGAGCGGTAAAAATGGCCCGACTAAGCACGGCAAAACGGATTTTCATCGGCTTCGCGATTGCGCCTTTGGCGCTGGCCGGCATGGTGCTCTATGCCTTGCAGGACATGGCGACGCTAAAGGCTCAGTCAGTGGTGATCGTCAAGGAAGACTGGCCGAAAATTGCGCCGATGATGGCGATTGCCACAGGGGTTCGCGATAACGGCCGAAACACTCGGGACTTACTGCTCAATAAGGATAGCCAGCAGACCCATGACGCCATCGATGCCACCAAAAAACGCATCACTCAGGCGTTCGAAACGCTGGAACCTCTGCTCTACACCCCCGAAAGCAAAAGCGGCTACCTGGCCCTCAAGAAAAATCGCGAAGCCTATGTGGCTGCTTTCGTTCAGGTGCAGGCTCTGATCAAGCAAGGCTCCCCCGACGCAGCCATGACTCAGTTGCAGCAAAAGGTTATCCCGGCCGAGCAGGAGGTCTATAAAAGCCTGGATGAACTGATGGCGCTGCAAGGACGGATATTTGCCGAGCGCGAACTGGCTGCGCAGACACTCTACAGCGATGCCCAGCGTAATCTGCTCGCCATACTCCTGGCATGCATCGCCCTGATGGTGCTCGCGGCAGTGATCGTCACGCGCAGCGTCATTCGCCCGCTGGGTGGCGAGCCTGATGACGCCGCGCGGGTCTTGAGCCGCATTGCTCAGGGCGATCTGACGATTGCCGTGCCCTTGCGTGCTGGGGACAGCGGCAGCTTGATGATGAACATGCACGAAATGCAGGAAAACCTTAACGAAATGGTCCGTGGGATTGCGACTTCGGTGGATCGAGTGGCCAGCTCCTCCGAGCAATTGAGTGCGGTCAGCAGCCAGACCACTGGCAGCCTGCAGGCTCAGGGCCTGGAAATAGAGCAGGCAGCGGCGGCGGTCAACCAGATGACGGCAGCGGTGGACGAAGTTGCACGTAACGCTGTCAGCACCAGTGAAGCCTCACGCCAGTCGGAGCAGACGGCCCATCGCGGTCGCCTGCAGGTACAGGAAACAGTGGCTTCTATCAACGCCTTGGCGAACGGAGTGACTGACACCTCCGGTCGAATTCAGCAGTTGGCCGGGCGGGTGCAAGATATCAGCAGCGTACTGGACGTGATTCGCAGCATTGCCGAGCAGACCAACCTGTTGGCACTGAACGCAGCCATCGAAGCGGCGCGTGCCGGAGACGCTGGTCGTGGTTTCGCAGTGGTCGCCGACGAGGTCCGGGCGCTGGCGCATCGTACTCAGGTCTCCACTCAGGAAATCGAGCAAATGATTGGCAACATACGGCTCGACACCGGTGAGGCGGTATCGGCCATGCACAGCAGCAGCGAACTGGTCCAGGCGACGCTGGCGATCGCCATGCGTTCCGGTGATGCCCTTGAGGAAATCACCCGTTCGATCTCGCAGATCAATGAACGCAATATGCTGATTGCCAGTGCTACCGAAGAGCAGGCGCTGGTCGCTCGGGAAGTGGATCGCAATCTGGTAGGCATTCGCAGTTTGTCCGAACAGGTGCTGCAAGGTGCGCAGCACACCCATACCGCAGGCCACGAACTGGCGCAGATGGCCAGCGCGCTGCATCAGACCGTGGCGCGGTTCAAGATTCAGGTGGGTTGAGTGGGGCGTCGCTTAGCAGGCCTGAATCTGCGACATGGATTGGTCTGTGGTTATTGAACGGCTGTCTGCACAACCTGAGCACGCGAAGCATTGAAGCTTTTGTCGAAGCCTTTTGAGACGTCGATCGATTTGCTCAGGATGCCTTCCTGCTGGTAGATATCCGCCGTGGTTTGCAGGCCCTTGATCACGTTGTCGTCGATCTCAACCCGCTGCATCTTGGTGGCGTTGGCGATTTCCTGATGCACCTCGATGGGCAGGCCGGTGATTGCGGCCTGGGCCATGGCGTATTGGTTGGGGTGGGCGTTGGTCCACAAGAAGGCGCGCTCGACCCGGGCGACGAAGTCATCCAGCTGCACACGCTTGTCGCTGATCGCCTTGCCGGTCGCTGTCAGGTACAGATGGTTGCTCAACAGTTCGCTGCCGCTGATCAAGACGCGGTCGTGGCTCTGAGTGGTGGCGACGGTGGTGTACGGGTCCCAGGTGGCCCAGGCATCGGCACCGCCACTGGACAGCAGAATCCGCGACTCGCCGGGCAACAGATTGATGAACGTCACATCGCTGGTTTGCAGGCCCGCCTGACGCAAGGCCTTGATCGCCAGGTAGTGGCCGATGGAGCCACGGCCAGTGACGATGCGCTTGCCCTTGAGGTCAGCCACGGTCTTGACCGGGGAGTCCTTGGGCACGAGCAAGGCAGTGGTGAAACGCCCTTGGGCATGGGTGATGCTGACCACTTTCAACGGCGCGCCGGCACCGAGAGCAAACACATAGGGCGCGTCGCCGAGGGCGCCAACGTCAACCGCCCCGGCATTCAGCGCTTCACCCAGTGGAGCGGCAGAAGGGAATTCAGAGAAGCGGATCTCGTAAGGCACATTTTTCAATTCGCCGGAGACTTGCAGCAGCGCCTTGATAGTGGATTTCTGATTGGCGACCAGCAGAGGTTCAAGGTCGGCCGCCATGGCCTGCTGGCCGAGGGTCGCGCTTAGCAATGCGCCTAGCAGCAGGGTTTTCAGAGGGGGGCGTTGGAACGAAAAAAGCGACATGGGTGCATCTCCAGGCGGATAGGATGTTGGCTGGCAGGACATCCGCCTGGAGGGGTCTGTCCTGCTTTCGTAAGGTTTGGGGTCAGATCACGTGAAAGCCATGCGTCCCGTCACGGGCAAGCTGCTCCACCAGGCCAAACTCCCAGTCGAGATAGGCTTGCATGGCTTTGCGGGGTGCATCGGTGCCTTCATACGGGCGGCGATAGCGGTCAATGCGCGGCGAGGCAAGATGACTTTCCCCGGCTTCCAGCGGCAAGCCGACCTTGACCCAACTGGCGGTGCCGTTCTTGAGCAGGAACACCTGCTTGCCGGTCAGGGCTTCGACTTCAGGCACGGCAAAGCGTGCCAGCTTGCTGCTGCCGCAAGTCAACACGTAGCGCTCTGCGCTGGGGATGACTTGCAACGCATCCTGCAGCTGAGCGCGCAAAGTCCACCACGCGCCGGGAATGTGCTGTTTGACGTAATTGGCGCTGGCAGTGAAATCCAGCACGGCGACGTCGCCATGTTGCTGCCATTGCGCGAGGGTTTGCGGGCTGATTTCTTCCACCTGAACAGGCGTCGGAATCGGCGCATTCCAGTCGCCTTGTTCACTGAAATCCTCTGCCTGCAGATCATCGACCACAGCCACGTCCCAGCCCAGTTGCGCCAGCCAGGAAGCCGACATGTTGGCGCGTACGCCGTCGTCGTCCACCAGCACCAGCCGCGCACCGCGCACGCTGGCGTAGTGATCGGTTTCCTGAACCAGTTGCCCGCCAGGGGTAGATCGCGAATCTGGCAGATGGCCGGCGGCGAACTCTTCCGGGGTACGGACATCAAGCAGGTAAGTGGTGCGCGATTTGTCTGCCTGCCAGCTGTGCAGCTCGGCTGCTGTGGCGCGCTTGACCCCGGCTTTATCGGCCACGCGACGGGCATCGGCGCTGGCGGTTTCTCGGGTCTCGTCGCCAACGGCGGCAAAGCGTCGAGCCTGCCCGTGATCCAGCGTCTGCCCGGCCAGCAGCCAGCCAATGGTGCCGTTGCGCAGGGCGTTCACCTGATTGGGAATACCGGCGTTGACCAGCGACTGGGTGCCGATGATGCTGCGGGTGCGGCCGGCACAGTTGACGATGATTCGCGTGCTCGGGTCCGGGGCCAGTTCCCGGGCGCGCAGCACCAGTTCCGCGCCGGGGACGCTGATGCCGCCCGGAATGCTCATGGTCTGGTATTCGTCGTAACGGCGGGCGTCGAGGATCACGACGTCGGCCTTGGATTCGATCAGTTGCAGAACGTCCTCGGCTGCCAGCGATGGCGTCTGCCGATGGTGCTCCACCAGTTCGCCGAAGGCTTTGCTGGGCACGTTGACGTCGATAAACAGCTCGCCGCCAGCATCGCGCCAACCCTGAAGCCCGCCTTCCAGCAGTTTCACGTCGCTGTAACCCAGGGTCTGCAAACGCTCAAGCGCTCGCTGGGCCAGACCTTCGCCATCGTCGTATACCGTGACGGCAGTGTCGCGGCGGGGGATGCGCGAGTACACCTCCAGCTCCAGCCTGGATAACGGAATGTTGGCTGCAAACAAAGGGTGAGCCTGAGCGAAAGGTGCTTCTTCACGTACATCCACCAGGGCCAATTCCTCATGGGCCAGCAATGCCTGACGAATATCGGCGAAGGAGCGGGTAGTGGGCTGAGTCATTGTGCTTGGCTCTCTTTGGACAAGTCCCAGATGTTGGGCAGAAAGGCGTTGGAATAGCCGGAGATAAACAGTTTTTCAGTACCGTCGGGTTGATACACCGCGCGCCGCACGGCGCCGATATTTGCACCGTAGACGTGAATGCTGATCGACACCTGGTCGCTGAAGGCATTGCTGACCTGATGGACGTCATTGCTGTGAGGCGACAGCGCTTCGACGTGGCCGGGCTCCAGGCGAATGGCCTCGCCTTGCCGTATAAGGGTGCCGTCCTCGCTGCGGCTGAAACCCTGGGAATATTCCGCGCCGCGCAGCATCCCGATCAGACCCCACACGCGATGGTCGTGAATCGGCGTGCTTTGGCCCGGGCCCCAGACAAAGCTGACAATCGAAAAGCGCTGCCGGGAGTCGGCGTGCAGCAGAAATTGCTGATAACGCTCCGGACTGGGAATGGCGTATTCGTCGGGGAGCCAGTCGTCGTGATTGACCAGTTGGCCCAGCAATTGGCCGCCGCGCTGCAGCAGATCGCCTTCGCGAGGGTTGCTGTCGATCAGCTCGGCGAGTGCCCCAATAAAAGCTCTGAGTCGTTCCGGGTGTCGGGTCTGCGTCATGTCTATACCAGCGCGAGATTAAAGCGTGACTTAATATAAACATAATGAACTGGTTTAATATGCGATTATTTTATTATCAGGTTATAACCAAAGGTGCTGATGCTGACCTTGGTAATTTCAGGGAAATGAAAAGACGCCAGATACTTTCCCTTCTCCCCATGGGCGACCTTGATTGGAGGAGGGCGGTGTGAGTAATCCTCCACCGCCTTTTTTATTCCAGGTATGCGACAGGCAACCGATTTTTCCAGCCTGTCTGGATCGCTCATGATCACAACGCTTCCTGCCAGCCACGTCGAGCCAGTGGGAGATCGAGCAAGCGCTTGCCAGTCGCATCATTGATGGCGTTACCCAGCGCCGCAGCCATGGGGCCCTGGACAATTTCCGCAGCACCGAGAAATGGCTGGTTCGGCTGATCGATCATGTGCACGTCAACCTGTTTCGGCAACTCTAGAAAACGCATGATCGGATAGCCACTCCAATCGAAGCTTTGCACGCCTTTGGCGTCATACAGCACTCGCTCATAAAGCGTCCAGCTGGCGGACTGCACGATGCCGCCCTGAATCTGATTGAGCAGCCCATCAGGGCTGACAATTTGCCCCACATCGACAGCGGCAACCACGCGATCAATCGTCACTTGCCCGGTCTGGCGCTGGACATGCAACTGCACGGCAATGGCGCAGTAACCCATGATGTTTTTATAGCGTGCGAAGGCGAATCCGATTCCACTGCCGGGGCCGGTTGCTTTCTGCGGCCAGTGGAACTCTCTAGCCACCCGCTCCACCACCGCTCGTGCCCGCGGATCACTCAAGTGATTCATGCGAAATTGCACCGGGTCCACAGCGGCCTGAGCCGCCAGCTCATCCATGGTGCTTTCGATGGCAAACACGTTGACATGGGCGCCAAGCGAACGCATGGCGGAGGTCCTGAACGGCATGGTCAGCACAAAGTTCAGGTCAACCTGCAGGTTGGGTATCTCATACAACGGCACCGCGTTACGGTCGCCGTCACCCTCGGGTTGGGCGATCGGGACTGAAGGCGCCGGGGTGAAGGGTTTGGCCAAAAGCCATGCCGGTAACAGGCGCCCGGCATTGACGATGCGTTCATTGTGCGGAGTACTCCACAGCTCGTATTTCCAGTCACGTAAACGCCCGCTGTCGTCCAGCCCCGCCTCCACTTCGGCCAGCATTGCCGAGCTGTAGGGCTCCCAGAGATTTTCCTGTTCGCGCATCCACTGCACACGTATTGGCTTGCCAGGCAGGGCCATGGCGATCAATGCGGCATCGGCTGCGGCGTCATCGGCACCATTGTGACCATAGCAACCGGAGCCTTCGGCATGGATGCAGCGTACCTGCTCCACGGGTAGCCCGAGCATCTCGGCGATGCCCGTGCGCAGAGGATAAACCCCCTGGGTGTGAGTCCAGATGGTCAGCATTCGATCCTTGAACTGCGCCACCGCACAGGACGGCCCGATGGAGCCGTGCATCAGGTATTGCTTGGTCACCCGCGCCTTGTACGTATGTGGCTCAGGTTGCGTGAGGAGACCCTTGGCGCTCACCGGGTAGCGCCGCGCCGGTAGCTCGGTGAGCAGTTGATGAATATGTGTCGAGTCAGGTAGCGGGTTACCTTCGGTCCAGCGCGCAGTGCCATAGCCCTCGCGCATGGCCTTGACCGCCAGCCATTCATCGGTGGCGACCACGGCGAGGTAACTGCCGTTGCGGACCAGCTTTACCACACCGGGGAGTCTGGAGAGGGCCGCCTCGTCAATGTCCACAAGCTGACTGCCGCGCCTGGGCGGGCGTATCACGCGGGCATGCAACATATCGGGCAGGCGCATGTCTTGCACGTAAGCCGCTCCACCGCTGACCTTGGCCGGGATGTCCAGCCGCGGCAGTGATTTGCCGATCAGGGTGAAGCTGCTGGCTGGCTTGAAGGGCGAACTGGCAGATGCAAAGCGATGCATTTGAACACCGACCACCGCTGCTATGTAGGTCATGTTGCGGCCTTGGCCATCGGAGATCACAGCGTCCCGCGTGCTCAGGGTGTCGATGTTGCATCGCCATTGGCGTGCCGCAGATTCGAGCAACAACTGACGCACCTGGGCCGCAGCGTTGAACAGCGCGGTGCCGCTGTCGACGATCGTATGGCTGCCAGCGGTGTAACCCTCATTTGGGGTCAGCGCTGTGTCGGCAGTGAGAAAACGGATCAGGCCAGGCGATACTTCCAGGCGTTCAGCGGCGATCTGCAGAAGCGCGGTTTTGACGCCAGTACCCAGCTCCACTTTGCCGGTGTAGACGGTAATGCCGTCTTTCGCGTCAATGCGGATCCAGGCGTCCAGATAGGGCGTGGCCCGCAAGCTGCCTGGCAAATCAGGGGCCAGGATTGCCGTACCCAGGGTGTCCACTTCGGTGTCAGCAAAGGCGCGCGGGATACCCGGAAGCATTGCAAACCCCATCACCAACGCACCGTTTATGACGAAGGCGCGGCGGCTCAGATCGACGTATTGCGTTGAGGGCTTCATGCCTTGTCTCCCTGCGCGATGACCGACTTGATAGCGGCGAGAATCCGAATGTGAGTGCCGCAGCGGCACAGGTTAGGAGCCATGTGGCGACGGATCGTTTCGTCGTCCGGATGAGGGTTTGCCTCCAGTAGAGCCTGCGCCCGTACGATCATCCCTGCGATGCAATAACCACACTGGGCCGCCTGCTCGTCGATAAAGGCTTTTTGCAACGGGCCCGGATTTTCGGCACTGCCCAGACTCTCCACGGTGCGCACGGATTTGCCGGCCAGTGCGCCGCAGGGTGTCAGGCACGAAAAGACCGGTTTGTCGTTGACTAAGACAGTACAAGCGCCGCACTGACCCAGACCGCAGCCGTATTTCGCGCCATTGAGCCCCACCTGATTGCGCAGGGCATACAGCAGTGGCATGTCGTCAGCAATGTCCAGTTCATGCGTCTTGCCGTTGATGTCGAGTGTGATCACGGTGGCTACTCCTGAGTCCGAATGCTTTTGATTGTCTTGTCCAGGTCCGTCCAGGGTCTGGTCGGGCAGCTCTCGTTGCGTAAGTACTCGGCAATGGCGGCCAGGTGGGTGTCATCCAGACTGTCTGCGAAGGCAGGCATGTAGTGGCTGGAGGCGGCACCGGACATCGGAATACCTTGCAAGATCGTCTGGATCAGGTTTCGTGGGGAGTCCGCCGTGACTGCACTGCTCTTCACCAGCGCGGGCCTCGATTCAATGGTGCGCATGGGAGCAGCGGAGCCGTGGCAACTTGCGCAGGCACCTTTGAACAGCGCCGCACCGGGCAGCGCCTTCACTGTGGGATTGGCGGCAGGGGGGCAGGGCAGTGACGGGGCGTGCGAAGCGCTTTTTTTGAGATCGAGAATGTAGTGGGCGATGGCCTGGGCATCTTCCGCCGGCAATTGCGCGATGCTAAGACTGACCGGCAACATCGGGCCTGCCGCTGCACCGTGATCTTCGGCGACCTTGCCCGTCAGATAAGCGACCAACTGTGCTTCATTCCAGGGGTTTTGTGCTTCGGCCATGCCGCGCAGAGAAGGGGCCGTCCAGCCGTCGACGATAGCGCCGTTGAACAGCTCGCTGCTCTTCTCGCCGCCAATCAGGTTCAGGGGCGAATGGCAGGACGAACAATGCCCCGCGCCTTCGACCAGATAGCGTCCGCGGTTCCATTGCTCTGAGCGGGCGGGCAGTGGTTCCAGCGGACCTCCATGCAGGAACAGCAAGTTCCAGAAAGACACCAGCGGCCGGAAATTCATGGGGAAAACCATGTGGTTTTCAGGTGCGGTGTAGTTGACCGGATCCACGCTCATCAGAAAGGCGTAGGCATCCGCAATATCCGCCTCGCTCAACTTTCGGTAATGCACGTAAGGGAAGGCGGGATAGAGGAAGTGGCCGTCGCGGGCGATGCCTTCTCGCATGGCGCGTTCAAAGGCCGGCAGCGACCACTTGCCAATACCTGTTTCCCGGTCCGGAGTGATGTTGGTGGTAAACAGTGTTCCGAAGGGCGTTTTCAATGGCAAACCGCCCGCCATGTAATCGCCTCCTGGTCGTGTATGGCAGACCGCGCAGTCTCCCGCTTCGACGGTGCGCCGGCCTCTGTCCAGAGTTTCGCGTCCGGCGTTTTGAGGCTGGCTGATAGCAGGGATTTCCGGCCTCCACATCATCCAGAACGCGAATCCTATCCCCACCACGCCCAGCGCCAGAACGGCACCGATAATCGTCTTGCGCTTCATCGCCATACCTCTCGAACTGAGTAAACGACAGATTTTTCAATCCGCCGCGTGCGATTGGCGTACGGCGACTTTCTACTCGGCGAGCTTAGACAGGGCGCTCAACAGGGAGTAGCCCATCAAGGCGCAACGCTACATTGCGCAGGGCGCAACGACGGCGGTGAATCGGCGGGTAGATCACCTCAGCGTTGCGTTCTGCGAAAAGCAACGTTGCGTGGCAGGTGGATTTTCGGGAGAGCGCCGGACGCTTACCTTGGGGGTGTGAAAACATTCAGCCACGGAGACCGTCATGAGTTCGAACTCAACCACTATTCAGGTGACCTACGACTTCATCTGCCCATGGTGCTGGATCGGTGAAGAAAACCTTGAGCGGGCGCTTGCCACGCTGGGTTTTTCAACTGACCACCCCATTCAGTTCCTGCCTTACCAGTTGAACCCGGACATGCCTGTTCCGGGCATGGATCGCAAAGCCTATCGCTCTGGCAAATTTGGCAGTTGGGCGCGCAGCCAGGCCATGGATGCGCAGGTCACCCATGCCGGTAAAGCCGTCGGCCTCGGATTCCACTATGAGCGCGTCGAAAAAACCCCCAACACCCTGGCCGCGCATCGCTTGATATGGCGTGAACAACGGGCAGGCAAAGGGGCTTCGTTCCTGGTCAAGGCCATTTTCAAGGCGTATTTCGGCGAGGGCCGGGATATCGGCGACCTCGATGTGTTAGCCGATATCGCTGGCGAAACAGGCCTGGCCCGACAGGCCATTGTCGATTTTCTCCACACCGACGAAGGCACGGCCGAAGTCTTGAGGCTCGAAGAGCAAAGCAAGGCGTCCGGGGTGCGTTCAGTGCCGACCATTCAGATCGCCGGTGACGTGATCAGTGGCGCGCAACCCAGCGAAATCATGATCCAGATACTGGAACGCAAACAAGCCGCCTGAGGCGCTTGTTCAACCCCGAATCCTAGAAGGAAAGCATCATGTCCCAGCACTTGTTCAGCCCAATCACAATCGGTCGACTCAACCTCGATCACCGTGTCGCCATGGCCCCTCTGACTCGCTCCCGCGCGGGCCAGCCCGGCAACGTGCCGACACCGATGAACGTCGAGTACTACCGCCAGCGCGCCAGTGCCGCGTTGATCATCACCGAGGCCACTCAGATTTCGCAGCAGGGTCAGGGTTACGCCTGGACGCCGGGGATCCATAGCGACGAGCAGATTCACGGCTGGAAAGCGGTCAGCGAAGCCGTGCATGCGGAGGGCGGGCGCATGTTCCTGCAACTCTGGCATGTGGGGCGGGTGTCACACCCGGTGTTTCAACCGAACGGCGGCTTGCCGGTGGCACCGACCGCACAGCCTGTCCCCGGCAAGACCTTCATCCTCAATGAGCAGGGGGAAGGGGTGTGGGGTGATGTACCTGTCCCTCAGGAACTGGACATCCCGGGGATCGACGCGATCATCTCCGACTTCCGCAAGGCCGCGCGCAACGCGGTTCTGGCCGGTATGGACGGGGTGGAAATCCACGCGGGCAATGGCTACCTGCTGGACCAATTCATCAACAGCGCCAGCAATCAGCGCAGCGATCGCTATGGTGGGAGTATCGAAAACCGTGCACGGCTGTTGCTCGAAGTGGTTCAAGCGGTGACCGAAGAAGTCGGTGCCGAACGCGTGGCTGTGCGTCTGACACCAATGGGGCGTTTCATGGGCATGGGCGATGACACCCCGGAGCAGACGTTTGGCTACATTGCTTCTCGGCTCAATGAATGGAATCTCGCTTACCTGCACCTGGTTGAACCGATGATGGTCGGCACGGTACTCGATGAAAGTAATGATCCACGCTGGGACGCCATCATCAAACAGCTGCGGACTGACTTCCACGGCGTGCTGATGCTGGCGGGGGGTTACACCGCAGAGACCGCTGAACGAGCCATCGCGCAGGGCCGCGCCGACCTCATCGCGTTCGGTCGCCCGTTCATTGCCAACCCCGATTTGCCGGCTCGCCTGCGCGGTCGTACCGAGCTCAACCCGGCGGACGGCAACAGCTTTTTTGGCGGCGACGCCAAGGGGTACATCGACTATCCAGCGCTGGCATAACGCAGCTCAACCCGGTTGGTGCGGGAATCACCCATCTGCAAGGAGTAGGGTAATGAAGAGTCCGGATAGTCCCAAGGCGATGGTCATTGGCGGTTCTCTGGGCGGCCTGTTTGCCGCCACAGCGTTGCGCGCGATTGGCTGGCAAGTCGATGTTTTCGAGCGCTCCCCCGCAGCCATGGATAGCCGTGGCGGTGGCATCGTTCTGCAAGCGGATGTCCTGCAGCATTTTCGCTATGCAGGCATTCAACAGACTCATCCGCTGGGTGTCCGGTCTCATGATCGTCTGTATCTGGATCAAGCCGGTACCGTCTTGCATAAAGAACCGTTGCCACAAACCCAGACGTCGTGGAACACCGTGTACAACCTGTTGTATGGCGCATTTCCTGCCAAGCATTACCACCGCGGCAAGACGTTGGTGGATCTGACTCAGAACGAGCAACGAGTCACGGCGTTGTTTGCCGATGGCAGTCGTGCCGAAGCAGACCTGCTGGTGGGGGCCGATGGTGCAGGTTCTTCAGTGCGCAGCAGGGTGCTGTCCGGGGCCCAACCCTACTATTCGGGCTATGTGGTCTGGCGTGGGCTGGTTGACGAAGACCGACTTCCAGACTTCGCCAAGACGCAACTTTACGAGAGTTTTGTCTTTCAACAGGACCCAGGATCGCTGATGTTGGAATACATGGTGCCGGGTTTGAACGGCTCCGTTGTCCCAGGCGAGCGTCGGTTCAACTGGCTGTGGTATTTGAAAGCCGCCCAAGGGCCGGAACTGGACGCCGTGCTCACTGACCGCCTCGGCCAGCGGCGTAGCCACTCCATTCCACCGGGGAGCCTGGCTGCGGAGCAGGAGGCTTACCTGCGGGAGATTGCAGAGCGGCATGCAAATCCGGCCTTTCGCGAGCTGATTCGCCAGACCAGCGATATTTTTGTCCAGGCAATTGTTGATCTGCACGTTCCACAAATGGTTTTCGGGCGCGTGCTGTTGACCGGCGATGCCGCGTTTGTGCCGCGACCCCATACCGCTGGAAGCACGGCCAAGGCGGCCCGCAATGCATTGTTCCTGGCGCAGGCCATTGACGACAGTGGCGACCTCGACAAGGCACTGCAGACCTGGCAAAGACAGCAGCTTGCAGAAGGTCAGCGCATGGCGGACTGGGGAGTGAGCATGGGCAATCGGATCATGGGTATCACGTCATCCTGATCCGGCGGCTCGGGCCGGGTTTAATCCATCCCTGATTAAGCACAGTCATGCAAGACCCACAATGCATGGGCATGCACAGTCGCTACCTTCCCCGTACGTTCCAGGATGCCGTTTATGGACAAGTTGCTGGCGCTCAAAATGTTTGTCGAAACCGTACGCTGTGGGGGTTATTCGTCAGCGGCGCGCAAGCTTGGCATCTCCACTTCGTCCGTGACCCGGCAGGTAGCAGGGCTGGAAAGTGAACTGGGTGCAAGCTTGCTCAATCGCACCACGCGCAGCACAAGCGTCACGATGGCGGGGCAGCACTATTTCGATAAAGCCTTGGCAATCCTTGAGGCCATCGACGAGGCCGATGCCGTGGTGACCGACCGTGGCAGCGAAGCCCAGGGACGCTTGCGGGTCAGTGTCCCGGTGGAGTTCGGTCGACGCATTATCGCTCCGCATCTGGGACGACTGCTTGATCGTCATCCTGGCCTTGAGATCAGCCTTTCACTGAGCGACGAGGTCAGTGACCTTCTCAGCCAGCAAATAGATGTATCAGTGCGCCTGGGTTCATCGGTGATCAATGAGGATATTGTCAGCAAGCGACTGGGGTGTTTCGAGCGATGGGTGGTGGCCAGTCCCGACTACCTGACACGCGTTGGATTACCCCGAACCCCTCGCGACCTGTTAGAGCATCAATGCCTGCGTTTTGATTACCGCACAGCCCACCAGAACTGGACATTTCAGGGGGCTGAAGAAGTCATTCGCCTGGATGTGCAAGGCCGGCTGCAAAGTAACAACGCCGACATTTTGCGAGAGTCGGCACTGGCTGGCGCAGGGGTGACGCTATTGGCAGATTGGCTGGTGCGCGACGATGTCAACGCAGGTCGTTTGACGCGCTTGCTGGAGCAATATGAAGTCAACCCCGGCAGCGCGAGCGCTTGCATCAATGCGCTGTACCTGCCCAATCACCGTGGTTCCAGTCGCATCAATGTATTCATTGAGTTTCTTCAGGAAATTCTCACGCCCTGAGCGAGAGTTGTGGACTCGCTATTGCTGCTGATTTCTGCGCAACGAGCAACGGCTTGGTGAGCGCGTACTCTTCGCCCTCAGCTATCCAGCCACGGCAAACCCGACTATGCTTTTCGTCTATCTTTTCCCTGCTTCTTTATGTGCGGTCTGAATGAAAATTGATGATATCGATGCCTTCGTGGCGGTGATTCGTTGCCAGTCGATCAGCCATGCGGCGCATTCTCTGAACCTGACTCAACCGGCGATCACCCGACGGGTGCAGAATTTCGAGCAGGCGCTGGGTGTCGAGTTGTTCGACCGCAACACCAAGCCGCTCAAGCCGACGCAGATGGGCAATCAGGTTTACCAGCGCTGCCTGTCGATCCTGCGCGAGATGGATGCCTTGCGTGAGCTGGTCGCCAGCGATACGCCGCCCAGCGGTTTGCTGCGCCTGGGTGTGCCGCAAACCATTGGCGATGTGGTGTTGCTCGATGCTCTCAAACAGATGCGCAGCCAGTTCCCGGATCTGCGCGCGCAGGTGTCCACTGGTTGGGGCAGTCAACTGGTGAGCAAGATCGAGAACGGCGAACTGGACGCCGCCGCAGCGCTGTTCCCGGCGGGCAAGATCTTCCCGGAGAACATCATTGGCGAGTCCATCGGCAAGATGGAGCTGGTGGTGGTCTGCGCACGCTCCGCTTTGCCAAAAGGCTCGGTGAAACTGGCGGACTGTTATGAACAGGGCTGGGTGCTCAATCCTGATGGCTGTGGTTTCCGCGCGGGCCTGCAACGAACCTTGTCGGATCAGGGCCTGAGCCTGAAGGTCAATCTGGAAACTTTCGGCACTGAATTGCAGCTGGGACTTGTAGCCGACGGCATGGGCCTTGGCCTGGTGCCGCGTCCATTGCTGGAGCGTAGCGTCCATCGTGAGCAACTGGCAGTGTTGCCAGTCAAGGATTTCAAACCGGTGATGGACCTGTGGCTGATCTACCCGCGCTTCCTCGGTAACCTGCAAGGGCCGGTCAGTTCCTTTGGCGAACTGGTGGCGCACTCGTTGAAACAGGTCAAAGACGCGGCCTGATTGAAAGCAATTGCAAACACATGCATTTGAATTTGAAATCACTCTTCTGTAGGAGCTTGCTTGCTCGCGATGCGGTTTTCCTATCGATGCAGTGTTGTCTGACCTGACGCTATCGCGAGCAAGCTCGCTCCTACAGAGGGCTGAGCTTGCTGGCGGACAGCGTTGTGTCAGGGCTTACCTGCTAGCGCTTGTCTTCCCCATATTCCTTGTGGAGTTCGTAATCCAGTCGATTGCTTGATGAGCCGCCTTTCTGGGGCGTTTCGTCGAAGTGCTCCCATTCGGCTTGCTGGAAGCGGAACAGGCTGTCGTCTTCCGGTGCTTCGCGTTCGCCATACTCGTGAATCGAGTAATGCAGGTACTCGACCTTGTCGCCCCAGTCCGCTTGCAGCAAACCGTCGGCCGCCAGGTCGCGATACCAGTCGTTTTCCTTCTCGCTGGCCTTCTGTTTTTTGTTGTGGTCAACGAAGTAGCCGATGATCCCGCCGATAACCGCCAGCACCACCCCGACCAGAAAGAACGGGCCGGTCAATGCGGCCGCCGAGCCTGCCCCGACCAGAGCGGCTGCGCCCAACACCCCGGCCGAAGCGCCGAAGGCACCGGCTGCGATTTGCAGGCCGCCCGCCGCCTTGGCCAATGGGTCACCGGTTTCGATGCCGCTTTTGATGGTGAAGGCGCCGAGCACGATGTCGGCGAAGCCACCCACCACGTCGGTAGCCGGGCCGAGCACTTTGATTACCGAACCTGCGATCTTCGCGGATTTGCCAGGGGCCAGTTTGGCAGCGCCCGAGCCTGCAACCGCATCGTCGATGTGCTGGCTGATGCCGTCCTGGACCGAGTTCAGCGATGCAGTGTCCGACAGGTCTGTAGGGTCAAAACCGGGCACATTTTTCAGCGTCTGTTCAATTTTGGTGGTCAGCTCGCCGGGCATTTTGGTCAGGCGATATTCCATCTTGCCTTCCTGAACACCGCCTTTGCCCCAGATCTCCGGAACGGTCTTGTCCAGGCCAAGGAAGTCGACCATGCCGCCTTTGCCCATCAGGTTGGCTACTGCATCGCCGACTCTGACAAAGTGGCTGGAAGCCCCGGCGAAACTGAGGAAGTCCTTGGCAATCGCCAGACGCTGAAGCGGGGTTTCCGCCAGCTTTCCGCCATTGCCTGCCAACTGATAAATCCCGGAAAACAACGAAACACCAGCCCCCATCGAACCCAAAATGCCTTTGCTGTTCAGAGCGCTGAACACTTCGCCGAGCTTGCCGCGTTCGGCTATCGGCACATACGGCTTGGACAACGCCGTCTTGATATCCGCCTCGGAGATGGTCCCGCCGTTTTTGTAGACCTCACCGAGCTCCTGCAAGGCCTTGGTCACCGCTGACGACTTCTCTTTACCCTGCATGCCTTCTTCAAGAAATTTCTCGATGGTCTCCTGAGTACGACGCGGCAGGTCGAGCAATTCGCCTTTGAGCACACTTTTCAGCAGGCCGAACATATCCTTGGTGGCCAGCTCGCTGTTCTCTTCGGAGATCTTGCTCGGGTCGGCGATCAAGTCATTGAGGTCGCTGGTCAACCCGTCCGCCTGAATAGATTGTGCCGCCTTGGTCGCAGCATCCGGGTCGAACATCGACAGAGAGGTCAGGGTGTCGCTCAGGTCCTGTTGCGCTTCATGGGCCTTGCCTTGCTTCTGCAGGTCCTTGAGGTAGGCGATGTAGTCCGGGTTATTGGTCAGGTCGAGGAGTTTCTGTTTGATCTCATCCTTGTTGGGGATGCGGTTGATGGCGCCATCCATCTTCGACTTGTAGTCGGCCTGCACCGTGGGGTCAGAGAACAGCTTGCCGATCTGTTCCTGTAATTTGGGGCCGTCGATGATGTCGTGCATATCGGCCGAAGACAGCTCGGTCTGCTTGTCATCGAACACTCGCCAGGTCCCACCGAACGCGCCGGGTTCTTCCTCGTAGCCGGTCAGGCCGCGACCGTTTTGATACGCCGCCTGAGCCTCAAGGGCGCGGACCAGCTGCGCCCGCGGGTCATCCTTTGGAATCGAACCGTCCTTTACACCTGCGCGATAAGTGTCGAGCAGTTCTTTGGTAGCGAGTTCGCTGACGGTCAGTTCGGGGGATTTATCATCATCGGGATCGGCTTTGACGCCGGTGCCGAGGTTCAATACATCCAGCTCGTCGTTGGACGGCAGATTGAAATTGCCCCGGGTGCTGTCGACATCGCCGGCAGTCCAGGCTTCCCACTTCGCGACGACATCGTCGTACAGCTGCGGGCTTATCTCTTTAGACACAATCACTTTGCCTTCGCTGGTCTCATAGCGGATAAGACCGTTACCCAGATCGTCGGGGGAGCCGAAGGTGATGTCTGTGTTCTTGAGGAAGTCGTTAGGGCCGGCCAGCTTGTAGCCTTCGGATTCGCTGCTGTGAATTTTGCTCCAGGTTTCGTTGGCGGTGCTGGCGCTTTTGAACAGTTCAGGGGTGAGGTCTTTGGACACCACTACATTCTGACCGTCGTGGGTTTCGTAGGTCAGGGTTTCGCCTTCCTGGCCGACCGTCCAGAAGAAGTTCTTGTAGTCGTTAAGGCCGGGTAATTCAGTGCCCTGATCGGCGAGGGTGGCACCTCCGGAAATCGCCGTATTGATATCGCCTGATTTGGCCGGGTCATTGATGACTTCGTGAAGAGCGGCCAGATAGTCGAACAGCTTGGGGTTGTCATCGCGGGCCACTACGACTTTCTCGTTGCCGTTGTCATAGCGAATCAGGCCGGGACCGACTTCATCGACTGCACCGACTGCTGTGCCGTTGTAGGGCGGCCAGGCTTCGTTATCGGTGGCGCGACGATAACCGTCCGCTTCACTGCTGGTGATGCCACTAAGGCTGGCATAGGCGTCGTTGACCTTGTCGAACAGCGCCGGGTTATCGCGTTTGGTGACCACGTACTTGTTGCCGTCCTGCGAGACATAGCGAATCACACCAGGGCCCATCTCTTCGGCAGGCCCGATCGCCAGATAGTCACCCAGTTTCTCAGGCCCTGCCTGATCGGCGCCCAGCCACTGATAACCGTCAGCCTGACTGGCGACCACGCCGGTCAACGACTTGAAGTCTGCCGAGACTTGTTTGAACAGCTCCGGGTTGTCCTGCTCGGCAAGAATGAGCTGCTGGCCGTCGCTGGTCACGTAACGAATCAACCCGGAGCCCATTTCGTCAGGCGGGCCAATGGCCTTGTAGCCGTCCAGGGTTTCTGGGGCTTTAGCGTCGGCGGCGGCCAGCTTGTAGCCTTCACTGGCGCTCTGCTTGATGGCTTGCAGAGCAGGGCGATCTTCAACCACCTGCTTATAGAGTTTTGGGCTGGTGGATTTGAGGACCAGTACCTGATCGCCACTTTGCGTGACATAACGGACAGTGTCCGCCGCTACCGTTCCGGGTTCTTCAATGGAGACATAATCCTTGAGCGCCGGGGCCTTTTCGTCAGCGGTAGCAGGGCGATACTGCTCGGCGTTTTTTTCACTGCTCTTGAGCAACGCAGTGAAGGGCGTTTTCGGCAGTGGGTTATTACGCGTTAACGGTTTGGCGTCGGCCGTGCGGCTCAAAGGAAGCGTCGACATCAGGGTGAACTCCAGTTAATGACATCAACCATTAATAACAATAGCGACGTCATGAGGACGATGAGTTATCGACCAGCGCGCTACACGCCCGCCCGTCTTTACTGCCCGTCATTATTAAAGTGACTTGTAGCTCGTTCTTTATACGGCGAACTTCCAGTGCAGAAAGTGTGATGCAGTGCTCACTACCATCCGGAGAACTCGCGTCACTCAATTGCGCGCATCATCGGGAGGGTCAGCCTCGGCGGTTGGTTTTCACCCGTCAATGATGGAAGTGTCGATGAAAGTGCCTGAAAACAGTACCACGGCCGGGGACTGGGGAAGGTGGTGAAAGATGGAATTCACAACTTTTCACAACCGTTAAGAGGTTTTATGTGAATGCAGACGCATGATTTGACTGGTTTTTTTCAGATGTTTTGTGTGGATGTGCTGTCCTGAGAGGTTCGGAGACAGCATAAAAAAACAAAGTTCAACCGCAACTAATAATAAATTTAAAAGAGCGGTTTGGCTGAGTAAACTCAGATGGCGGCATAATGATATTGCACTCTTTGCGACCCTCGCGTCGTCAACTTTTCAAGCTTTCACAAGTTTTCACAGCAGGGCCTAATTTCAGTTGCGTACTATTGATTCATGCAAAACAGCTCAGGCACTGAAGTGAGTTTGTAATATTTAAGTCCTACTGTAGTGCATGCAACAACAGATCGCCGCTCAGCGGCTGAAGACATCCCCATCCCTGTAAGGAGAAACAAAATGGCAGACGTCCCTCCAGTAAGCTCCGGCGGCGCAGATTCGGCAATCGCCAAGATGGAAGCCACTTTCAATATGGCAATCGAGAAGTCAGCAAAGATCACCGAGCTGACCACAGCCAAGAAAGCTGAGCTCGACGCAACCAAACAACGTCCTCAGAACTGACGTTGTCATGCGGGCAGCTGCAAGGCTGCTCGCATGCCGTTCATTTCCTCTCCAACGCTGCATGCCAACCGTTTTGCCCGGCGCTTGATTCGCCCCTGAATACGCATCCCACTGGGGTAATTCGATCATGACTGCTCTGATTTCCTTGACCTCGATGCCTGATTCCACGGCTTCGGGCAAGAGCACTCCAGTGCTCAATATCACCCACGGTCTGCATCAAGGGGTTTGCCTTTCCCTCGACAGGTCCGTCTACATTATTGGCAGTGCCGCCAACGCTGATCTCTTGCTCAGCGACGCAGGCATTGCCGAGCGGCACATGGCGCTGCGTTTCGCCAACGGTCAGGTGGCCGTCGAAGCAATCGGTGGTGATGTGCTCGCCTTTGGCAGCCATGGCCGGGAAATCAAAATCCCCGCTGGCAATGGCCACCGCGCCCGATTGCCCCTGGATATCCGGATCGGTGACGCGCGTCTGACGCTGACCAACGCAAGCGGCACCCAGCCAAAACCTTCTCCTGCCCGCACGACACCTGCCTGGCTGCGCAAACCACAGTGGGTCATTGCGCTGCTGCTGATGTTTCTGTGCGTGGGAGCGTTTGCCTTTCGTAGCGAGCCGGTTTCGCCGTTAGCCATGGCAGACAAAGATGTTTCGCCTGCGCCGCAGGCACACAAGCCATCAGCGACTGCGGCTGAAGCAGGAAAATGGCTGCAACAGCAACTGGCTGCGGCCAACCTGAAGCAGATCAAGGTCAGCGAAGTCGAGGGCCAGCTTGGCGTCGCAGGCACTTATGACCCTGCACAGAAAGGCCAATGGCGCAGTGTGCAACAGGCGTTCGACGCCCGTTTTGGCCAGCAGGTGGTGCTGCATCCTGACGTGACAGCGCGAAGCGAGATCGCCAAGCCGCGCGTGCGTTTCCAGGCGGTCTGGTTCGGCCCCAATCCTTACGTGATCAACGACAGCGGCAAACGTCTGTACCCAGGCGCAGCGCTGGCCGATGACTGGACGCTGGACAGCATCGAAAACAATCAGGTGATTCTCGCCCGCGGTGAAGAGAGGTTCACCTTCACGCTATGAGAATTGACCCGCGCCCGCTGCTGCCCACTACCCCCGAGAAAACCCCAGCGGTCGAAAGCGTTCAGCCTGCCAGTCAGCGTCAGGGCGCGCGCTTCGAAGCTGTCCTGAACAAGCGCGAAGTCCTGGCGCGTCGTTCTCTGCGTGGCGATGTCGAGCAGTCGGCCAACACCAGCGCAGTCAATGCTGAATTGTTCGGCTGCACTCGCTCCCTGGAAATCCTTGAGTACGTCCTCAACAACGTGCTGCCGGAACTGGATGCAGAGCCAGAGATCCGGGCCTTGGCCCATGAATTGATCAACGAGGAAATTGATCTGCGCCGCAGCCTTGAGCAGCAACGTGCCGAGGTGCAAGCGTGATCAGCAAGGAAGAGCAAGACAGCGTCGAGCTGCTCAAGGGGCTCGGTGAGCTATATCGACGCAGCGGCCAGTCGCAACGAGCGCTGGTGATGCTGCTGATTGCCGTGCAACTGGCGCCGGATGACAGCTCACTGTTGCGCAACCTGGTGATGGCGTTCACCGACAGCGGTCAGGCAGACCGAGCCCTTGCTGCGCTGGACCGGTTACATGAATGCGAAGGGGAATCCCCTGGTTTGTTGTTGCTGCGCAGTCGCGCCCTGTGGAGCGGCGCCCGCAAGGAAGAAGCGCGGCAATGCTTCAAACGCTACCTGATCGCCCGGAGAGCCGCGCAATGATGGTCCTGAATCGCCTCAACAGCCTGGCCCAGATGGCTTCCAAACGCAGTGACATCATCATTGTTGCCTTTATGTTGATGGCCATCGTGATGATGATTATTCCCCTGCCGACCTGGCTGGTGGACGCGCTGATCGGCCTGAATATATCCCTGAGCATCCTGATCCTGATCGTGGCGTTCTACATCTCTCACTCGGTGGAGTTTTCGGCGTTGCCGCCGTTGATTCTGCTCAGCACCCTGTTTCGTCTGTCGCTGTCGATCACCACGACGCGTCTGATCCTGCTGGACGGGGACGCCGGACACATCGTCAAAGCCTTCGGTGATTTTGTGATCGCCGGGCAAGTCGTGGTTGGTCTGGTGGTGTTTCTGATCATCACCGTGGCGCAGTTCGTGGTGATCACCAAGGGTGCGGAGCGGGTAGCGGAAGTGGCGGCACGCTTTACTCTGGACGCCATGCCCGGCAAGCAGATGAGCATCGATAACGACCTGCGCAACGGCGATATCGATCAGCCGGAAGCACGCCGCCGCCGTTCCCGTCTGGAGCGCGAAAGTCAGATGTTCGGGGCCATGGACGGCGCCATGAAGTTCGTTAAAGGTGACGCCATTGCCGGTCTGGTGATCCTCTCGGTCAACCTGCTGGGCGGGATCATGATCGGCATGCTTGAGCGCGATATGGCATTTGGGGCTGCGGTGCATACCTATTCGCTGCTGACCGTGGGCGATGGCTTGATCGCCCAGATTCCGGCGCTGCTGATCTCGGTCGCGGCCGGTACCGTGGTGACCCGCGTCAACAGTGATGGCGTGAAGGGCAACCTGGGTACCGAGATCCTCGTGCAGCTGGGCGCCAGCCATCGGGCGTTGACTTTGACCGCCCTGATCCTGCTGGGCGTGGCCCTGCTGCCGGGGTTCCCGGCGTATGTTTTTGTCGGGCTGGCGATGATTTTTGGTGTGTCGGCTTTCGTCATCTACCGCCGGGAACAGCGTGCCGATGACGCCCCCACTGAAGAACTCGTCGAGGCTGTCGAGCCTGAGGTCCTGGCCGAGGAACAGAGCGAGTCCTTTGCCAAACCACTGGACAGCCGCATCCTGTTGACCATGGGTTCAGCATTGGCCCAGGCCGCGCCCGAGCATCCACTGCGCCAGCGTATCGAAGCCCTGTGCCACGAAATTCGCGGTGACCTGGGCCTCGAAGTTCCGGTTCCGGATATCTATGTGGACCGCGCCATGGACGCCAATCGTTTCGTTATCGAGCTGGAAGGCGTCCCGGTGAGCGAGGGTGAATTACCTGCCGACTGCCTGTTACTCAAAGGCGATCCGGTGCACGCGCAGTTGCTGGATATACCAGTGCTGGAAGCTGATTCGCCCTTGAGTCGTCGTCCGGCGCAATGGATCGAACGGCATCACGAAGACAGCCTGCGCGACGCCGGGATTGGCTTCCTGTTTACCGACGAAGTGCTCCGTGCCGTGGTGGATCGCACCTTGCGTCGCTACGCCGCAGACTTTTTGGGCATCCAGGAAACCCGGACGATTCTTGAGCGCCTTGAAGGTCACTACGGCGAACTGGTCAAGGAAGTACTGCGCATCGTGCCCTTGCAGCGGGTAGCCGAGGCTTTGCGTCTGTTGATTGCTGAAGGCGTGTCGATCCGCAATCAACGAGCTTTGCTGGAGGCCATGGTGGAATGGGGCAGCCGTGAAACCGACGCGAGTCGTCTGGCCGAGCACCTGCGAGCGTCACTGGCGCGGCAGATCAGCCATCAGTACGCCGACCGTAACCGGGTGATCAGCGCCTTCGTATTGGCCCCGGCGGTGGAAGAACAACTGCGATCCGGCCTGCGCCGTCAGGACAACGCCCGTGAGTCGATTCCGGAAGCAACCAATCGTGCGCTACTGACCCAACTGCGTCAGGTCTGTGAGCGTCTGCAAGAGGACGATTGCCCAGTGCTGCTGGTCCACCCTGAGTTGCGCCGTGGCCTGCGCCGCCTGGCGGTGCGAGGCGAACTGGAGTTGGCGGTGCTGTCGTTCCGCGAGCTGGCCGGCGAATACAACTTGCAGGCGGTGGGCAGCATCAGCCTGACCGATATCACTCATCGCCGCACAGCCAGCGGCGTTCCGACCACTCCCATGGCGACCGCTTCATGACCTGTTTTTCCCTGTTTCGACTGCCTGTGCGTATTGGCTTTCTGCTGGTCGCTTGCTCGATGCTGCTGCCAGGACTGGCCAGTGCCCAGAACATTGCCAGAGGCAGTACCGGCACTATCGACCTGGCGCCAGGAGAAGGGCGCATTCTGCATTTCAAGGCGCCGGTGGATTCGGTGCTGGTGGCCGAGCCTGGTATCGCCGATCTGCAAGTGGTATCGCCAGGTGTGATCTATATCTTCGGCAAAGCTGCTGGTCAGACCAGCCTGATTGCGCTGGGGCCGGAAGGCGAAGAACTGGCAAACCTGAGTCTTGCGGTCAGCAGCGGCACCCAAACCGTGGCCCGGCCTTTGAAAGATCTGCATCCCGGTAGCGAGGCGCAGATTACCGGGGCAGGCAATCGCGTGGTCGCCAAAGGTGTGGTCAAAAGCGTCGGCGAAGCGACTGACTTGAACGCCTTGCTCAGCAGCGAAGGCCAGGACTTCAAAACCTCCTTGAACGGTGCTTCGTATGCGGGCTCCGCACAGGTCAACATCCGCGTGCGCTTTGCTGAAGTGTCGCGCTCCGAGCTGCTGCGTTATGGCGTCAACTGGAACGCGCTGTTCAATAACGGCACGTTTTCCTTCGGTCTGCTGACAGGTGGCGCGCTGGCGGGTGACGTGGCCAGTGGTGCGTCAAACGTGGTCAGCGCAGGCCTTGCTTCAAGCAATGTCAACATCGACGCGATGCTTGAGGCGCTTCAAAGCAATGGCGTGCTGGAAGTCCTTGCCGAGCCGAACATCACAGCCATGACCGGCCAGACCGCCAGCTTCCTGGCCGGCGGCGAAGTGGCCGTGCCGGTGCCGGTCAACAGCGATCTGGTGGGTATCGAATACAAGCCCTATGGCGTGTCGTTGTTGTTCAGCCCTACGGTCTTGCCCAACGATCGCATCGCCCTGCAAGTACGTCCCGAAGTCAGCAGCCTGATGGGCGGCAGCACGGTCAACGTCAATGGCTATCAAGTGCCGTCGTTCCGCGTGCGCCGTGCCGATACCCGGGTGGAAGTGGGCAGCGGGCAGACGTTCGCCATTGCCGGTCTGTTCCAGCGTGAAAGCAGCCAGGACGTCGAGAAAGTGCCGATGCTGGGCGATATGCCGATCCTCGGCAATCTGTTCCGCTCCAAGCGTTTTCAGCGCAATGAAACTGAATTGGTGATTCTGATCACGCCGTATCTGGTCCAGCCGGTGCGCGCTCGGACGCTGGCCACGCCACTTGATGCCCGGCCCGCTGGCGCGACCACCGCCTCAACCGGACCGCGCAACAACGGCGTGTTCGGCTTCTACATGAACTGATCGAGGAGCGACCATGAACCGAGCAAGCTGTCGCACAGCGAACACAGAACTTGTAGGAAACGCCGAACCTGTGGGAGCGGTGCTTGCCCGCGATAAGGACGCTGCGGATCTCAGGTCTATCGCGTCCAGCCTTATCGCGGGCAAGCACCGCTCCCACAGGTTTAGCGGTGTGTTCATAAGTAGCGTGTTGCTAGCCTTACTCACCGGCTGCAAAACCCACCTGGATCCGGCTTCCTATTCCCCTGATTATCAGACGCTGACCCGTGCAGACGGCCGGGTCGAGTTGATCCCGGTGGAGTGCCTCAAGCCCTCCGCCGAGGACCAGTTCGGTACCGACGAAGAACAATACGTGTCATTGCTGCCGCCGGGTTGCGCCAACAACCTCACCCTGCTGCAGATGGTCGAGCAACGCTCGGATTTGCTGCAAGGGCGCCAATCAGGTCCCACCATGGCCGCGCCCGTGGGCCGAGCGGCGCAGGTGTATATCGACGGTTATGACCGGGAAGAGCTGCGTCGCCGCCAGGCTGAACAAGAGAAAAACGCCAACACCCAGGAGGGCCGATGAACTGCGTCTTCTCAGTGGGTATCGACCAGCCCCAATTCACGGGCCTGAACGACCGGGTCCTTGATGGCCTTGATGCGTCGCGCCTCGGTCACCAGCTTCTTGCGTTCACTGGCGGGAATGTCTTCCAGGCGCATGGACTGGACGTCCTTTTCACGACCGGCCAGCACCGTAATCAGCAACTCATTGCGCTGGTGACGGGGCTGCGCACGGGGCGATTCACTGACCGCACGAATGTTGTCCAGAGCCAGTTGCGACTGGTCGCCCAAGGCGTAAGCCAGGGCCAGATTACAGCGGGTATCCAGGTCGTTGGGCGCCAATGCCAGACTCTTGCCGAAGGCAGTCTGGGCTGCGTCGGCATGACCGAGCAGGATTTGCGCGATGCCCAGACGGTTGAACGCATCCGCCTGGCCAGACAGTGCGGCGGCCTGGGTCAAGGCACTGACCGCCCGTTCCAGTTTGCCTTGGCGCAACTGCGCGGTACCCAGCCCGAGCAGGGCGTCGGCACTGTCAGTCTTGAGTTCAAGGGCTTGCTGGTAGGCGCGTTCGGCACCTCGGGCATCGCCGCTGGCCAGCCGGGTTTCACCCAGTTTGAGCCAGGCTTCGATCTGCGCTTCGGGTTGCTGCGTCGCCTTTTCATAGAGGGCCGCCGCACTGTTGGAGTCGCCGCGTTTCTGCAGGTCGCCAGCCAGTTGCATGAAGCGTTGATAGCCGCCGTCGGAAGCGGGTTGAGTGGCGCAGGACGCAAGCGTGACGGTGGCAAGCAACAGCAGGCTGGACGCAAAACGAGTGGGCATAAACAGGACTCTTCAGGCGTGAGTGGCGAGGCGCAAGACCTTGTGGAAACCGCAGCGGTTCAACTGCATCCGGATGCTCGACGAGGCGGTCATTTTATCGACTTGAGCCTGAATAGCGACCGTTATATGTGCGGTTTTTCGGCCCGGTTCCGGGCTGCCAGCTCGCAGGCACGAGGGCTGTGTCATGGGTAAAAACTACTTGGTTGTCTGCCTGCTGATGCTGCTGATGATCACCACCATCGCACGCGCGCAGGACGAACAGGCCGACGCCAATCCGGACTGGTTCGCCAAGCCTTACGCCTATGTTCTGGTAGAGCAGGACGTGCGCTCGGCACTGGAAGAATTCGGCCACAACCTGGGCCTGATCGTGGTCATGTCGGACAAGGTGCGCGGCAAGTCGCGGAGCAATGTGCGGGGTGAGTCTGCTGGCGAGTTCCTGACGTTGCTGTGTGATTCCAACGGCCTGAGCTGGTACTTCGACGGCAACATCTTGCACCTCACCGCCGACAGTGAGACCGGCACGCGGTTGTTCAAGGCCCAGGGGCAAGCCCTCGTTCAACTGCAGGACTATCTGGCCAGCCTTGATGTGTATGGCAAGCAGATGTCAGTGCGTCCCGGCCCCGATGGCAATGAGCTGTTTGTCTCAGGGCCGCCCGCGTATCTGGCGATGATCCAGCAACACGTCGATCACCAGCAACGCCCTGCGCCTGTCCAGCAAGTGGCGCGTGAGCGTGGCGTGCGGGTGTTCCGTGGGGGTGTGGTTACAGAAGTAAGCAACTGAGCTCAACAACTGAGCTCTGCAACTGAACCTCAACGGCAATCCCTTAACCGCTAATACATCAACGACGAAGGAGAAACACCATGTCAATCAGCCCAGTAGACAGCAGCACCAGCAACATCACCGCGACGCCGGAAGCGCAGTTCAATGCGGCGGTGGACAAGTCCAAAGAAGCGGAAATGAGTGATGAGGAGCTCACCGAGGCCCTCATCACCCAGGCCGTTACCATTGGCGGGCAGTTCATCATCATGCCCAAAGCGCAGGAAATGCTGAACGAAGCCCAGTCCTCGGAAGATGACGAATAATAAAGGCCGCGATCATGACCGTTAGTCTTGCAGGAACAGCGACGGCGGCCCTGCCCCCGTCAGGAGGGCAGGGAGGTTTACAAGCCTCCCAGAACCTCTTTGAACACATGGCCAACAGCACAAAGGGCATGCCTGCAGGCGCCAGCCCCCATCAGATCGGCGACGGTCTGATGGAGCGCCTGAATGGCTTTATCGATCGCTCGCGCACGTTCTCCGAGCGGGCCGACGTGCTGACCAATGGCCCCACGCCCGCCAGTTCGGCGACCCCCGGCACAGAGAAAAGCTTCTCGGTAGCGAACGCCTCCAGCACTGGTGAGCCGCCGAAAAAAGTGGGTGATCAGCAGATCGATCAGGTCGTGCATTCACTGGGCAAGATGTTCGATTACTCCATCGAAACCCAGATGGTGGTGCGCGGTGCCACGCAGATTTCCGGTTCCGCCAACACGCTCTTGAAAGGTCAATAAAACCATGTCCAGCCGCTGTCGTGCTTTGCGTTTGATGATCGTCGTCGTCCTGGCCGGGCTGTTGCAGGCCTGCGATATCGACCTGTACACCAACCTTAGCGAGCGCGAAGCCAACGCGATGGTTGCGGTGTTGTTGCGCGAAGGCGTACCGGCGTCACGCAAGGTCCAGGACGACGGTCAGCTCAAAGTGGTGGTGGATGAAAAACGCTTTGCCGAGGCCATGAAACTGCTCGATAAAGCCGGTTTGCCAGGGCAGACCTTCTCCAACATGGGCGCGGTGTTCAAGAGCAATGGTTTGGTCTCGTCGCCGGTTCAGGAGCGGGCACAGATGGTGTTTGCCCTGAGCGAAGAACTGTCCCACAGCGTGTCGCAGATCGACGGCATTATCTCGGCCCGTGTGCATGTGGTATTGCCGGATAACGATTTGCTCAAGCGGGTCATCTCACCCTCGTCGGCGTCGGTGCTGGTGCGTTATGAGCCGAACACCGATATCAATCAATTGATCCCGCAGATCAAGACGCTGGTCGCCAACGGCATTTCCGGTCTCAGCTATGAAGGCGTTTCGGTGACGGCGATCAAGGCCACCGTGACGACCGACAAGGCCGGTTCGCAACCACGGCTGGTCAGTTTCTTGGGCTTGTGGATGCTTGAAGACAACCTGCCCCAGGCGCGCATGATGTTTGGCGGCCTGCTGCTGTGCGCACTGGCCTTGGCGGGTGTGCTGGGCTGGCAACAATGGCAGCGCAGCAGGTCCCAGGCGTTGTACGTATTGGATGACCTCAAATGAACGCCCTGTCCAGCCAGCACCAAGCGTGGCAAAGCCTGCTTGATCAGCCGCTGAGCTTTGTCGGCGCGGAGCACGTAAAAGCATGCTTCCCGGCCAGTGTCAGCCCGCAACAATTGGCTGCACTGCGCCAACAGGAGCGTTTCCAAGAGCGCCTGCTGCAACTGCTCATGAGTCATTTCGGGTTACAGGCGCTGGAGCTTTCGGCGCAGCCCGACCCACTGGACCTGCCGGTGTTGCTGCTGCCTGCGCAAACCTTCCAGGAACTGCCACGCCTGTGCGGCGCGGTGTGGCATGGGTCGACCCTGAGTCGCGAGATTCGTGGCGATGTGGTCAGCGAACTGCGCCGTTTGTTGGGTAATGAGGTGTTCGCGCTGGCCCTTGCTCATCGTGGGGCGGGCGGAGCTGCCGACCTGCTGCGCCAACCGGCTGAGTTGCTGGAAGTGATTGACCGTGACGGTGCCGCTTGCGTGTCCGCCTGGCTGCGGGCGCAGCCTGCTGAGTTGCGCCAGTGGTTGAGCCTGCGTTTCGACGACCCACAGGTGCATGACCTGCAAATACCTGGCGCTCTCGGCATCGTGCGCAGCGTGGCGGCGAGCCGGACCCGACCAGCAGAGGAGGTTGCCTGATGAGCCAGTTACCTGACGAGCCAGTGACTGAGCTGGCTAACCAACTGCCAAGTCGTCCTGCGCTGCGCATCATTCGCGCCGCGCAGGCCCAGCAATGGGTGGATGGCTATGCCTTTCTGCAGGCTGCAAAAGACCAGGCCGAAGCCATCCGGAAGGACAGCGCCGACTGGCTGGAGCAAGCCCGCGCGCAAGGATTTGAATCGGCACGCCAGCAAGGTGCCGAACAGATCAGCGTGCTGTTGGCAGAAACCTCGCAACAGGTTGACGGATGGTTGGCTGGACTGGAAACGTCTCTGGCTGACCTGGCCCTGAGCATCGTCCGTGAAGTGCTCGATGAAATGGACGATGCCGAGCGCGTGGTGCGCTGTACCCGCAAGGCATTGAGCGCGTTTCGTCAGGATCAGGCCCTGACCCTGTTCGTGCCCCGCCAGGAAGTCGATGCGGTGCGGCGGCGGATCAAGGCCGAACAGGACAGCCTGCCAAACATTGCCGTGGAGTCCGACGATCAGTTGTCCGCCGGGCAGGCGCGTTTGAGCAGCCCGGTGGGTTCGGTGGAATTGGGACTTGAGGCGCAGCTGCAGAATCTGCGCCGCACATTAATTCCTTTTGCTGAAGATACGCAGTCTTGAACGTCGTCTTACAGGACATGCTGCCGCGTCTGGCCGAGCGATTGAGCGAAGCCCGTTTGCGGCCAATGAAAGGCACCATTCGCAGTATTCGGGGCGTTCTGCTGCGGGCCAGCGTGGCGGGGGTCAGCATTGGTGAACTGTGCCAATTGCGCGACCCGAGCAGTGGTCGCAGTCTGGCGGCCGAGGTCATTGGCTTTGATGAGGACGAAGCGATCCTCTCGCCCATCGGTTCCATGGAAGGCTTGTCGACCCGCACTGAAATTACCGCCACAGGAGAAACCCTGGGGGTCAGTGTTGGCGACGGACAGTTAGGCCGCGTGATCAGCCCCATGGGTGATTTTCTGGATGGCGACGGCATACCGCCGCTGGGTGTGATGCAGCGCTATCCGTTGCACGCCGAGCCGCCTGCACCCTTCAGCCGGCAGTTGATCGTCAACCCGATGTCCCTCGGCGTGCGCTCCATCGACGGCTTGCTGACATTGGCTCAGGGCCAGCGCATGGGGATCTTCGGTGAGCCTGGTGTGGGTAAGTCTTCGCTATTGGCGAGCATCGTGCGCAACACCGACGCCGACGTGATCGTGATTGGCCTGATCGGCGAGCGCGGCCGGGAAGTGCGGGAGTTGCTGGATGTGCAACTCGATGCTCAGGCTCGCGCACGCACGGTGGCCGTGGTCGCCACGTCAGACCGACCCGCTGCCGAGCGGGTGCGCTCTGCGTTCGTTGCCACGGCCCTGGCGGAATACCACCGCGATCAGGGGCGCAATGTGTTGTTGCTGATGGACAGCCTGACCCGCTTTGCTCGCGCCCAACGGGAAATTGGCCTGGCCGTGGGCGAGCCGCCGACCCGTCGCGGTTATCCGCCGTCATTCTTTTCTGCGCTGCCACGTCTGCTGGAACGCGCCGGTCCAGGGCAGACGGGCAGTATTACGGCGCTGTATACCGTGCTGACCGAGGGCGATGCGTCCATGGACCCCGTGGCTGAAGAGACCCGCTCGATTCTCGATGGCCACATCGTGCTCAGCGCTGAACTGGCTCAGCGCAACTACTTCCCCGCCGTGGATGTCCTGCGCAGCCGCAGCCGCTTGATGGATCAGGTGTGCAGCGAAGAGCAGCGCCACATGGCCATGCGCATTCGTGAGCTGATGGCGCGGCGCAACGAAATCGAAATGCTGATCCGCGTCGGCGAATACGCCGCCGGCAGCGACCCCCTGGCAGATGAAGCCATTGCCCGACATGACGCGATCGAAGCGTTCATGCGTCAGGGTTCCAGTGAACCGAGCAGCGCCGCGCAAACCCTCAAACATATGCGCAAGGTACTGGCATGAAGACTGCCGTTGAAAAGTCAGGAAAGGCCCAATGAAAACCAACGACCTGCGTAGTCTGCAAGCACTGCGTCAATTGCGTGAACAGCGCGCATCCAGCCAACTGGCGGCGCAACAACAGCGCTGCCGCGAGACCAACAGCGCACTCGATGACGCCAAGGAAAAGCTGCGCCTGCATCGCGAATCCATTGCCCGCGAAGCGGAGAAAATCTACGGCTCATTCAGTGAAGGGCTGTCGATCAACGCCTGGCACGCGGCGCAGGAACATTTGCAGGACTTGTCCGACAGCCAGCAGCAACTTGAAGTCAGTGTCAGCGAAGCCACTCAGACCCTGGAAACCCAGGAGCAGGAGCGGGAGGTATTCCGCATCGCCCGTATGGCTCGGCAACGTCAGGCCGAGGCCTGTGATTCGTTGCTCGACAGCCGTGAACGGCACGAGCGACGGGCGGGCGAGCACCGCGATGAGGCCGATGAAATGCCCCGTGCAATGCCCGGAGGCCTTGGATGACCTGTCTGGAAAACCAGCCATGGACGCCATTCGCCGCTGAGTTGAGCCATCTCGACCCGCAATGGCTGGCACTGCACAACCGTTTGCATCGCCAGCGCCAGCTCTGGACAGGCCAATGCGCAGGGCTAGCGATGACGGTGCAGTGGTCTGGCGCTGTGCAGTCTGCCGACACCGGGACCGAAGTGGCGCTGATCTTGGGGGATGCGCCGATCAAGATGACCTTGCCCGCTGCGGCGCTGGAACTGCTAGGCCTCAGGTCGGTTGATCTCGCCGGGCTGCCTGGTGCGATGCTGCTTGAGCTGGCTTTGCTCAGCGTGATCGAACCGGTTGAGCTATTGGCCGGGGTGCCGCTGCGGATTGTGGATAACAGCGCTGTGCTGGATACCCAGCCGTTGGTGTTGAACCTGACCATGGTGATTCAACTGGCTCAGGGCGGGCCGTTGAGCGTGGCGCTGCAACTGAGCGCCGTAGCCGCCACCTTGCTCGCCGAACTGCTTGAGCGACACGCCACGCCCGCTGCGCACCCACTGCCCGCGCTGAGGGTCCCATTGACGGTGGAGAGCGGCGAAGCCGAGCTGAGCGTTGCCGAACTGCGCAGCCTGAACCCCGGTGATGTGGTGATGCTCGATCACTGGCCTGACAGGCAGGCGCGCCTGGTGCTGCAAGGACGCCGCTTGCAGGCTCGGGCCGAGCTGCACGGCAACACCCTGACGCTGCTTGAACAACCGATTGCGCTCAATCTCTTGAAGGAAGACGACATGACTGGATCTGCCGAATCTGCTGCCTCGCAAAGCCTGGACTCGCCCCTGGATGATCTGCCGTTGAAGCTGGTATGTCAGGTCGGCAGCGTCGAGTTGTCTCTGGCGCAGTTGCGTGAGCTGGGCACCGGCAGCCTGGTGCAGCTGAGCCCGCAACTGCATGACGGCGTGGACCTGATGGTCAATGGTCGCCGGGTCGGCCAGGGCCAACTGGTGAAGATCGGCGACGGGCTGGGTGTACGTCTGCTGAGCTTTGCCACTCCATGAATGGATACCAGCCCAATCTGATCGAGATCATCGTTGTCGTTGCCAGCATCGGGTTGATCCCGCTGGCAGTGGTGACCTTGACCGGCTTCATGAAAATCTCCGTGGTGCTGTTCCTGATTCGTAACGCTCTGGGCGTGCAACAGACGCCGCCGAACATGGTGCTGTACGGCATCGCCCTGATCCTCTCGGTTTACGTCACGACGCCGTTGATTGGCGACATGTACCGGCAAGTGGAAGGGCGCAACCTGAACATGGAGAACGTTGAACAGCTCAAGGAGCTGGGCGATGCCCTGAGGCCGCCGTTGCAGGAGCACTTGAAGCGTTTCGCCAACGAAAGCGAACGGGGCTTTTTTGTACAGGCCACGGAAACCATCTGGTCCCCCGAAGCCCGGGCTGACTTGCGTGACGATGACCTGGTGGTGCTGGTTCCGGCCTTTGTCAGCTCCGAACTGACCCGCGCCTTCGAGATTGGCTTTTTGCTGTACATCCCGTTTCTGGTGGTGGATCTGCTGGTGGCCAACGTGCTGATGGCCATGGGCATGTCCATGGTTTCACCGACGCTCATATCGATACCGCTGAAGATTTTCCTTTTCGTCGCTTTGAGCGGCTGGTCGCGCTTGATGCATGGCCTGATTCTTAGCTACGGGTGATTTTATGGGGCAGGACGTTTTCCTTTCGTTGATGAACCAGGCACTGATGACCGTGCTCCTGTTGTCTGCACCAGCACTGATTGCTGCGATCCTGGTTGGGCTGGGTGTGGGCTTGTTGCAGGCGTTGACGCAAATCCAGGACCAGACCCTGCCGCAAGTGGTGAAGCTGGTGGCCGTGCTGCTGGTCATCGTGTTTGTCGGGCCATTGCTGGCCAGCCAGGTGGCTGAACTGGGCAGTCAGGTGCTGGACAACTTTCCGTTGTGGACGCGCTGACCCGGCATGGATGCAAACCTTGCCACGACGTTCATTGAGGTCGCCTATCCGGTGATCAGCTCGGCGGCCTTGTCTGCCAGCCGCGCCATGGGCGTGGTGGTCATCACGCCGGCGTTCAATCGTCTAGGGCTGACCGGGATGATCCGCAGTTGTGTGGCGGTGGCCATTGCCATCCCGATGTTCGTACCGGTGTTCGGTGCATTTACTGCGCTGCCGGAGCATGGCAGCGTGTTTCTCGCCGCTTTGATGATCAAGGAATTTCTGATAGGACTCTTGATCGGCCTGCTGTTTGGCATTCCCTTCTGGGCGGCTGAAGTGGCGGGGGAACTGATCGACTTGCAGCGCGGCTCGACCATGGCGCAACTGGTGGACCCTTTGTCTTCGGGGGAATCCAGTGTCATGGCCACTTTACTGACGGTGATGCTGATCACCCTGTTCTTCATGTCCGGTGGCTTCATTCTGATGGTGGATGGCTATTACCACAGCTACCAGCTCTGGCCCGTCACTGCATTCACCCCTTTGTTCGCCAGCTCGGCGCTGATCGCGGTGCTGCAGATTCTCGATCAGGTCATGCGCATCGGAGTGGTCATGGTTGCGCCGCTGATCATCTGCATGCTGGTCACCGACCTGATGCTGGCGTACCTGTCGCGAATGGCACCCAACCTGCACATTTTTGATTTGTCGCTGCCGGTGAAAAACCTGTTCTTCACGGTCCTGATGGTGATCTACATCAGCTTCCTGATCCCTGTGATGCTCGACCAACTGGCGGAATTTCGTGGCACCGTGGAATTCCTCAAGACGCTGGCGGGTTCGGTATGACGCTGTCGCTTAGCAAACGCGGTCCCTGTAGGAGCGAGCTTGCTCGCGATAGCGTTGGATCAGGCAGATTTCTTTTGACTGGGAAACTGCTATCGCGAGCAAGCTCGCTCCTACAGGGACCTCGTACTGAACGACAGCGTGGCGTAATCATGACCTCGCGAGGCAATCATGGCTGATACCAGCGAAGAGAAATCCCAGCCGGCCACGGACAAGAAGCTGCGCGACGCCCGGGATAAGGGGCAGGTTGCCAAGAGTCAGGACCTGGTGTCCGGTATGGTCATTCTGTTTTGCACGCTGTGCATTTCGATCATGGTGCCCAGGGCTCAAGCGCAGATCACCGCGCTGATTGATCTGGTGGCACTGATCTATATCGAGCCCTTTCATAGTGTCTGGCCCCGGGTGCTGGATACCGCCGAGCAACTGTTGCTGAGCCTGACCTTTCCAGTAGTCGGCGTCACCGTTGGGGTGGTGATCCTGACGAATATCGTCAGCATGCGCGGGGTGGTGTTTTCAGTCGAACCGATCAAGCCTGACTTCAAGCGCATCAACCCGGCCGAGGGCTTCAAGCGCATTTTCTCCATGCGCAGTTTTGTCGAATTCCTCAAAGGGCTGGTCAAGCTGGTGCTGCTGGCGCTGGCGTTTTACGTAGTAGGGCGTATGGCCTTGCAGGCGTTGATGGAGTCTTCAAGATGCGGGGCAGGGTGCATCGAATCAACGTTTTATCTGGTGCTCAAGCCGTTGGTGTTCACGGTACTGGCGGCGTTTTTGTTGGTGGGTGCAGTGGATGTATTGATGCAGCGCTGGCTGTTCGGCCGCGACATGAAAATGACCCGCAGTGAGCAGAAGCGCGAACGCAAGGATGTCGATGGCGACCCGCTGATCAAGAGCGAACGTCAGCGTCAGCGTCGGGAGATGCAGGCGCTGGCGACCAAGCTGGGTCTGAATCGTGCGTCGCTGATGATTGGCACCGCCAATGGTTGGGTAGTAGGCGTGCGTTATGTGCGCGGCGAAACCCCGGTGCCGGTGGTGGTTTGCCGAGCGGACCCACAAGATTCCAAGGCCATGCTTGCCCAGGCCACGACACTGAGCATCGCTCACGCCATGGACCCGAAACTGGCCAGCGAAATCGCCCGCCGCGCTGTGCCGGGCGATCCGGTGCCGGATAACACCTTTCAGGCGGTGGCGGACCTGTTGGTAGCGGCGCGGCTGATTTGAGGTGTAGCGATCAAATCTGGTCCTCTGTGGGAGCGGTGCTTGCCCGCGATGAGGCTGGCTCGATGCACCTGAAACACCGCAGCGTCTGCATCGCGGGCGAGCACCGCTCCCACAATTGATAGCGTTCCGCTTTGCTGATTTGCCATTATAAAGCCACCACGTTCCGGCCTTTATCACAACCTTTCACAGCATTTTGCAGGTGATCACAGTAAGAATTGGCGAAGTCCTTTTTTCGCTTTTTTACTTGCGGCCTTGCCTTCAAGGTCAGCCTTACCTTGCGAGGCGCTCATGAACATCACGCCCAAAACCGACACCACTCCACGCGAAGGTTTTGTCGATTTCGAGTCAAGGCTCAAGCGCAGCATTCTGCTTGCAACTAAAGGCAACGAAGAAAAAAAGCCTGACCGCATCGCGACGGATAACGAGACATGGCCGCCCATTGACGGCACCAGTGTGTCGGTGACGGACAACGGCGACATGCGTTATGAGCGTGACGGGCAGGGTGTCGTGGTTGCCGCCTCGACCAATCCGCAGTTGTTCAAATTCCTCAAGCAACTTGACTCGTTGAACCAGTCCGCTGCGCAGAAAAGCCAGGTGCAGAGCGCCATTGATAACGGCAACGTCATTGCCGATCGCAATACCGAAGTCCCGGCGTGGGCAGACATCAAGAACTTCGAATGGCAGGGTGAACTGGAAACGGCTGAAGTCGTCACTTACGTCAATCAGGACGGGGACAAGGTCACGGTCTCCAAAGCGCTCACCCCGGAGCTGTTCGCGAGCATTCAGCAGATGGGCCTGTCCAGGGTCACCCTTGAAAATCGCGTCAACAACGAAGGCCGTGAAGTCGCCGACGAGAATGTCTACGTTGCCGAGCACGACATCATGAAGCCCGGTCTAGAAGATGATCTGGGCAACGGCGTAATTGAGTTTGAAAGCCGTGACGGCAAGAAGTACGTGGTTTCTGAATTCCAGAACAAAGAATTGTACGACCGGGTCTCGGACAAGAGCAGCGACGGCGTGCAAGGCGACATCCAGACGATCCGCGATGCGCACGGGCTGGGCAATCTCGACGATCTGGATATTCTGAGCAAGCCCACCGGCGTGAAGGCGGACGAAAAGGACAAAGAGTCTGAAGACCTGACGGTGGTCGAGCTCGCCACCAAAAACCTGATGGACAAGTACCAGAAGCTGGTCGACGACAAGAAAGTCGACAAGGACAGCGATATCTACAAGCTGGTCATGGCCATTGAGGCCAAGGCTGCCATGGAAAGCGGGCGTGAAATCACGCCGTACGTGGAGGACCCCCGCGGCGCAGAATCCTGGCGCAAGTTCGACGACGAAGGGGAAACCCTGACCGACGCCGACATGCAGGACATTCTCAACGGCAACAATATCGACAAAGCTCTCAGCGAGCTGTTCGCCAATGGCGATGGCGAGAAAGACAAGATCGGCAAGGAATATCAGGCTGAGATGGACGCGGCCATCGAGAAAGTCAGCGGTGGCGACAAGGAAGCCCTGGCCAAGGACCTGCACAGCAAGCTCACCAGTCTGGAGTTTGTCGAATACCTCAACGATCTTGAGAAGTCCGGCAAGAACGCGGAAGGCCAGTCAGATGTGGCGCGCCTGCTCTCCAGCCTTGAGTTGCTTGATCCGGAATTGGCCAAGGATGCCCAGGCCGAGTTGAAGAAAAACAGCGTGATGGCCGAAGTCGACAAGCTGATGGCCGACCCCGGCGGCATCCCCGATGAATACAAGGAGCTGGCCCTCAAGGACATTTTCTCGGCGCTCAAGCAAGGCATCAAAGGTATGGCGGACATCCCCCGCCGCACTCAGGACACCATCGAGAAATTCATCAATGAGCTATTGGATAACAAGACCAAGCTCAGCGATTTCTCGGACCAGATGGACAAGCTCAACAAAGGCGAGATCACCCAGGCGCAGTTCGAGGAAAACCTCGCGGGTAAATACGTGGGGGCCGAGGACAAGGAGGGCTTCAAAAAAGCCATCGGTACGCTCAACAAAAACGGCGTATTCGGCACTGCGGCAGGCTTCACCTCGTTGGGTGGCGCCATTTACATGCTGTCGGCCAAGAACGGTCAGCTCAGCGACGATCCGCTGGAACGTCTGGCCATTGCCAAGGACTTCATCACCTTCCTGGGCTCGGGCGCGCAGTTCGAGAAGACCGGCGTCTTTGATCTGTTCACCAAAACCAATACCGCCGAGCTGCTGGGCTTGAGCAAGTCCTTGCCGGAGATCTGGGGCAAAGAAGCGCCGTGGACGAAAAAGATCGATGCAGCGCAGGCGGCCAACGACGTTCCCGCTGTGGACGAAGGCCTGCAAAATCGACTGGAAAGCGTCTACGAACTGCAGAGTATCAATGCGGGTAACGGAGGCGGCAACGTCATTGATCAGATCGGCCTGGTCAACGAAGTCAACGAAGCAGGCACGCTTTCTCAAGATGTCAGCCGCGAACTGCTGGACGATATCGTCACCCGCGCGGGCGGCAATCCTCCGGGGGATTATTCGAAATACGGCAACCTGAACGAGTTGGCAACGGACCTGAACCTGAACATCACTCAGGACTCCCTTCTGCAGAGCATCAATGCCCAGCGTGCGGCTGCTGACCTGCCGCCCCTGGACGCTGATGATGCTGGCAACATCGCCACAGAGCTGGAGCGCGCTGCCAACACCGCCGCACCAGAGTCGGTGGCCAGCTCGGGCTATTCCAATTACAGCGACGCGGTTTCCACGCTGTATGAAGACGCTGTCGAGTACATGACCGCCCGTGATATTCCACCGCCGACACGAGAGGCGTTCGCTGCCGGGATCGAGGAGCAACTGGATCGCAACGGCCAAGCGGTGCCTGCTGATAATGACCGGGTTAATCTTGCCGAAATGCTCGGCAATGGCGAGATTGATCGCGAGTCGATCAACGTCATGCTCGAAGCGGACAACCGCCCCGTCCCCGCCGATGATGTAGTCGACAGCATGCGCATCTCCGTTGCGGACGCGGCTGCCGGAAGCGCGGGCGCCGGTAGCCTGGTGGACGTGCAAAGCGTTACGCAAAGTGTTGAAGGCGTTGCGCCGGAAGGTGCCGCCAAAGTGTTGCCTAACGTCTCGGCGCGAATTGCAGGGTCCGTGGTCAAGGTGCTGGGCGTAGCTCCGGATGTCATGAGCATCGCCGACATCGTCATGGGCGGAATCGCCATTAAGGATGGCATCAAGTCAGGCAGCGATCTGGCCATTGCCAACGGCAGCCTTCAGATCGTCTCGGGTGCGGCCGGGACTGTCGCGGCAGGCATCGGCATCGCGGGATTGATCACTCCGGCAATCGGCGCCATTGCAGGCGCCACAGCACCGCTGTTCCTGATCACCGCGGGCCTGGGGATTATCACTGGCATCATCAGCGTGTTCGTCGACCACCAGAAAAAACAGAAGGCGACCGATAAGGAAGGCCAGTGGTTCAAGGACCAGGCCGAGCTGGGCTTCGCGCAGAGCGACTGGGGCGACAAGCTTGAATACGGTCGTTACAGCTTCTACGAATACGAAGGGCGCGATGCCCCGGATGACCAGAGCATCTTCGATTATCAGGCCGAGGAGTGGAAACACTTCCAGGAAACGCCGCAGGATCAGGGCTCATCAATGATTCGTCTCGATGAGAGCCTGCACAAGGACAAAAATGGCATCGTCGGCGAGAACACCAATGGCTTGCCGATGGACGTCTACAACAAGGCCTATTACGACGCGCACAAGGAAGAGATCGAGACCATTCGCGAGAAGTGGGACGACTGGAATGGCAAGGACGATATCGTCAGCAAGAAGGACTTCGAGAAGATCCTCAACGATGGCGACGAGAAGGAAAAAGCCGCCGCCGAATTCATCCTCAATGACAAAGGCTTCTTCGACTTGCTGGATAACCTCTGGAAGAAAGACAAGCGCGATACCAAGCTCAGCACCGACGATCTGGATACGTGGCTCAAACTCATCGACGTCATGGACCGCACCCCGGGCGAGACGGTGTTTTACGAGAAGCCGGAATCCAATAGTCCTTATCGGTTCAAGTAGACAGTGAGCAAGTCAGAGTGCTGTCACGCGCTCCATCGGGTTAGAGATGGTCTGTAGGAGCCGAGCTTGCTCGCGATGAACGATGACGCGGTGCGCCCGCTAAATCATGGTGCCCTTATCGTCGGAATGCCGCCCAGACCAAGCCTCGCTCCTACAGGGGCATACGTTTGCCGTTCGACAGCGCGTCGGGTCCGGCGCTACTCAATTCCCCCCCGAACACACCAGCTCCACTGGTAGCAGCCGGGCCTGGTCGGCGGCGATGCGGGCGGTCCAGAAGTCGGCGCCCTGATTGCGGGCTTCATTCATGGCCTCGCGCAGTGTTGCATTGGCCAAGGGTAGCAGTGAAGGTTTGTCTTGTTTAAGCAGCAATTGCGCCTTGATCCGCAGTAATTCAGGCACGAACCATCGTTCGCCTCGGGCCTGGGCGATGTGCAGGGTTTCGCTGATCACTTCCAGTGCCAGTTGTTCAAGACCCAGCAACGCCAGTCCTTGGGCATATTCACTGCGCAACAGGCTGTAAAGCGGACTGTCGCCCTGAGCGTGCAACTGCAGCAGGGCCTCACCCAGGCGCGGCACGCTTTCTTCCGGCGAACCCTGACGGATCAGCAATATATTCTCGAAACACAGGGTGAACTGATGCCAGATGTGCAGATCGTTCCCGGCCATGCTGTCTTGCAGCAACGACAAGTAATAACGGGCCTTCTGCAAATGGCCGACCAGCAATGTGGTAGGAATCGCGCTGAGGCACAGGGTGTACCAAAGCGTCGCGGGGTGGTTGAGAGTAATGGCCTGGCTGACATTCTCATCAATGATCAGCATTGCCGGGCCAACGTTACCTTGCAGCAGTTGAATTTGCGCCTTCAGCGAGCGAGCGGCGATGCGCTGATCGAAATGCTTGTCGATCACGTGCGCATCGGCAGGGAGTGGAGAGCTCAAGGCTTCCAGGATTGCTTGCCGGGCGCCGTCGAGATCCGCCATGTAAAACAGCGCCGTGGCGCGCATGCGTTTGGCGAGCAATTCACGCTCGGTGCTGTTGGAGCTCTTGCTCAGGGCTGAGTAGCGGTCAGCCAGTTCCAACGCTTCGGGGTAGTGGTTACTGCAGCAGCGGTCGTTCCACAGACCCCAGAGGGCGCGCAGTTGGTGTTCGGTATCGTCGAGCATCCGCGCGTCCTCGCTGACCTGCAGCCAGGCCTGACGAATCTTTTCGCCGGCGCCATAAGTCAGGACCATCACGCTGGCTGAAACCGTCAGCAGCAACATCCGCTGACGGGGCTGTATCGGGGTCAGGCGATTGTGGTTTTCCAGGCCGCGATGGACCCAGTCATGGCATTCGCCAACCAGTGAAAGGCGCAGCCAGAGTGGCACGCTGATAAGGGTTAGCTCGATACCCAGGTCAACATTGCCGCTGTCCGAATACGCCCAGTCCAGCGCAGCCCGGACGGTATCGATCAAAGCCCCGTACTGCTCAAGCCAGGCACTAGGTGAAGTGCTGGCGAGATTTTGCACTGCCTGTTTCAGCTCCAGCAGCGCATAGGTGGCGTGACGCAGCGCACAGGCATCGGTTTCTGCGTGCTGGGCAAGTTTTTGTGCTGCATACAGGCGCGTGGTTTCCAGTAATCGGTAGCGTTTGGCCGGGCCCTGTTCGCAGGCGATCACCAACGATTTGTCCATCAGGCTTTCCAGCAGTTGCGTAAGGTCCTGAGTGCCGGTGAGCGCGACGACGTCCTTGACTGCCCCAAGGGTGAACAGTCCGGTGAACACGGACAATTGACGCAGCATGGCCTGTTCATCAGGCGAGAGCAGGGCGAAGGTCCAGTCCAGGGCCGCGCTCAACGTCCGATGACGGGGCAGAGCGGTGCGTCGACCGGTCATCTGCAAGCGAAAACTGCCATCCAGCAAATCCACCAGGTGAGCAATGCCAAACGCCCGGACCCGAGCCGCAGCGATTTCGATGGCCAAGGCATTGCCGTCCAGTTTTCGGCAGATCTCGGCGGCGGCCGGCACATCCTGATCGGTGAAAACGTAACCCAGATCGTGAGCAGCGATGCGCTCGACCAGGAGGCGAATGGCGGGATAGTCCAGAGCCTTCGCGGCGGTCAAAGCACTGGCATCGGTAGGCGAGGGCAGCGGCGCCAGGTCGTGGACAAACTCGCCTTCGGCATGCAGCGGCTCACGGCTGGTGACCAGTACTGAACAGTGCGGGGCGTTGCGCAAGATCGCTTCCACTGAAATGGCAGCTTCCTCAAGCACATGCTCACAGTTGTCGAGAATCAGCAGTGCCTTGCTCGCTGCCAATTGGCTTGTCAGCACCTGAAGTGGATCTTCAGTGGTGCAGTTAATGCCCAGTGTCGAAGCAATGACCACGCTGACCCGTTGGGTGCGGCTCACCGGGGCCAGGTCGATAAAGCTGATGCCCTGCGGGTATTGCGCCAGCAGCCGGTTTGCGAGGGCGAGCACCAGAGTGGTTTTGCCGATGCCGCCGGGGCCAGTGATGGTGACGAACCGTCGGCTGGCGATTTGTTCTTGTAGAACATCGAGTAAGGCATCCCGGCCGATGATCTGACTCATCATGCCCGGCAATTCTGCGTTGGGCTCCTGCGCAGCGGCCTGTTCGGGAGCCAGTGCCTGGGTTGCGACCGGCGCGACGAAGCGATAGCCCCGGCCAGGTACCGTTACGATGTAACCAAAATCCCCGTCATCCCCCAGTGCGCGGCGCAAGGTGACGATTTGTGCGCGCAGGTTGCACTCTTCAACCACGAGCCTGGGCCACACCAATGCAAGCAATTCGGCTTTGCTCAACAGTTCGCCCGAGCGACTGGCCAAGGCAATCAACAGTAGCAGTGCACGGCTGCCCATCGGTACAGGTTCGCCATTCCTGAGCAGCAAATGCTGCCTGGGTAAAAGCACAAACGGGCCGAAGCAGATCGCCTCTTCCGGCTCAGACCTGTCAGCGGCTTCTGAGGCGCCGGGCATTCCGGGACTGACTCTGTCGAGATTCATGAGTAAACCTTTAATGATGAGGTTCTTATCGTCCAGTCAGGCTGCAGTATCCAACCTGATGGTTACGGCTTTGAGTGCTTCTGAATCCTTGATGTCAACAAGCCACAGATCTAGCCCAAGGACTCAGGTGCAAACGCACTAGGAACAATCACAGTGCAATTGTCGAAGGATCAATAAACGCACCAGAAGTGAGCGTTCTTCAGAGGGTGTAACTTATAGTGCGCAATGACTTCGGGTCTGTTTCTATCTAGTAGGTAACCTAAGCAGGTTGTGTGCCAGTTGTTATGCATTAGCTGGAAGTGTAAGTGCTTGAATGATATCGGGAACTATAGTGCTGTTGAATGGTCGTCACGCTATATGTTCGGAAATCCGAACTTTATTGTTATTCCGTTCGGAAAGCCGACGGTTGCTGAGTGTGTTAACCAATGCGTAAGTTAATCCGTGAGCATCGAGGGATGCTGGATAGCGGTGCAGGCAGGATATCGGCGAGAATCACCAAGCGCTTGATGAATGTGCGGTGTACCCAGGATTGGCGTACACCGCATCTTCTATCGAGGAGTATCAGCTTTGTGGACGCTGCTTGGTGGCATCCAGTTCAGCTTTCTTGCCAGTGGTGATCTGGGTGATCTCGGCAGATTTGGCGATCGCCAGATCGAAGGTGTCAGTCATTTTGGCAATGGCTTCCACCGCCGTGCCGTTCAGCCCGCCTTGAGCGGCCCATTCCAGGTTCCAGACCCCGGATAGGTTGTCAGCCCCCGCCACGTCGTGGGTTTCAATGGCGGTGAAGACATCCGAGTGTCGGGTCATGTAATCCGCTGCCGCCGATACTTCTGCCGACACATCGTCTGCCGGCGCATTGGCCAGGCGCGAAAGCTCATCGGCATTGATCGCCGACTTGCCATTGTCTTTCAGATAATCCACGAGAATCTGGCTGGACTTCGCAATGTCCAGCTTCGCATCAAAGCTGGAGGATTTATGCGAGCTGGGAGTTGAGCTGGTAGAGGGCGGTGTAGCTGAGACTGTAGACATCGAATTCTTCCCTGGCAGAGTTATATGACAGTTCGTAATGGTCTCCAATACAACTTTCAGCCCGCAGGTGTTCGCGCTGATTTAATAAGTGGCTGCGAGAATACAAAGTTGACGGAGGTCCCGAGTATCCATTAGCCCGACAGCCTTAACAAGCCTCGTTCAGCTGTTTGGTTTGGCGATGAGCCAGCAGGTGGATTTAATTTGAACGGGTTCACATAAAATTGAAGGGGGGCTCGAGTTTTGCCTGGGGTAACAAACATAATGTTCTTACAGTCAAACGCCGATTTAAATCACTAAGTGACCTTTGCTTAATGGTTCAGTTCGGCGTCTGGCAAATTGGATCATGCCCCGCAGATCAGTGCTTATTGCCCTCGGCGGGCATCGCCAACAGCTGTTTTTCCATGTTCCAATCGAACGGTTCTTCGTTCTGTTCGGCTTCATAGCGACGCTCTTCAAGCGACTGATAAAGCTGGATTTCCTCGTCCGGCATGAAGTGCAGGCAGTCACCGGCAAAGAACCAAAGCAGGTCGCGCGGCACCAGATGGGCGATTTGCGGGTAGCGCTGGATCACCTGGCAGAGGATGTCCTGGCCCAGATACTGGCTTTCGATAGGGTCTTGCGGCAGTAACGTCAGCAGTTCGTCGAAGCGCTCCATGAACAGCGCATGGCTTTCCTCAGGAACCTGCTCGGCCTCGCCCAGTGCGACCAGGATGCTGCGCAGGTGGGCCAGCAGGTTCAGTTGGTGGTCGAGAGTGGCGTCGGCCATGGTGGAATCCTCAAAAACAAAAAAACAGGCGCGAGAGTATAAAGCTCTGCGCGCCTGCTGTGGGATTGGGCTGACGAGCCCTTGAATAAATGAGCCCTTTTATCGAATTTTGCCCTCGGTCAGCGTCAGCTCCTCTTTATCGAAGTCATCCACATCAATCACCTTGCGGCGTGCCGCTTCCGCTGCGCGCAGGGTTTCGGCCTCGGCTGATTGCAAGACACTGGCGTTCAGCGCTGCGTCGATGACGTGTTCACCAGCAGACGGCTGGAACTGGCCTGCCTTGAACGCCACGTGAAGCTTCTTGTGCAGCGGTTTTGCGGCGTTCAGCAAGTCGCTGGCATGTTGCAACGCGCCCACGGCATCGTCCGGGTTTTGTGGGCGGTAGCAACCGGCGAGCAATTCTTCCAGAGTCGGATCGCCCTTCGCCCGGCCCAATACGCTGGCCACTTGCGCGTCCAGTGCATCGGATGGGCCTTTGTGACGACGGCCGAACGGGAAGACGACCCCGCGAAGCAGAACGCCAAGGACCCGATTCGGGAAGTTGGTGAGCAGTTCGTCCAGCGCGCGCTCGGATTCGCCCAGCGCTTCTTCCATGGCCCAGCGGAACAGCGGTTGCAGATGCTCCGGATAATCCAGGTCGTGATAACGCTTGAGTGCGGCCGAAGCCAGGTACAGATGGCTGAGGACGTCGCCCAGTCGCGCAGACAAGCGTTCGCGGCGTTTCAACTCGCCACCCAGCATCATCATGCTCAGGTCGGCAAGCATGGCAAATGCAGCGGCCTGCCGGTTCAGGGCGCGGTAGTAGCCCTGACTCAGGTGATCGCCGGGTGCCTTTTCGAAACGACCAAAACCGAGATTGAGGATGAAGGTACTGGCGGCGTTGCTCACGGCAAAGCCAATGTGATTGAGCAGCAGGGTGTCGAACTCGGCCAAGGCCTGTTGCTGGTCTTCACGACCCACCAGGGCCATTTCCTTGAGCACGAATGGGTGGCAGCGAATCGCGCCCTGACCGAAGATCATCAGGTTGCGCGACAGGATGTTCGCGCCTTCAACCGTGATGAAGATCGGTGCGCCTTGCCAGTTGCGGCCCAGGTAGTTGTTCGGGCCCATGATGATGCCCTTGCCGCCGTGTACGTCCATGGCATGGGTGATGCATTCGCGGCCACGTTCAGTCAGGTGATACTTGAGGATCGCCGACAGTACCGACGGTTTCTCACCCAGGTCCACGGCATTGGCGGTCAGCATTCGCGCGCTGTCCATCAGCCAGGCGTTGCCGCCGATTCGTGCCAGAGACTCCTGAATACCTTCAAATGCCGACAACGGCACATTGAACTGCTCGCGCACCTGCGCATACTGGCCGGTGACCAGGCTGGTGAACTTGGCGGCGCCGGTACCCACTGCAGGCAGAGAAATGGAGCGGCCTACCGACAGGCAGTTCATCAACATCATCCAGCCTTTGCCGAGCATCTCCTCACCACCGATCAGGTACTCCAGAGGGATGAACACATCCTTGCCGGAGTTCGGGCCGTTCATGAACGCTGCGCCCAGCGGCAGGTGACGGCGGCCGATTTCCACGCCCGGCGTTTCGGTGGGGATCAACGCCAGGCTGATGCCCAGATCTTCTTCTTCGCCGAGCAGGTGTTCCGGATCGTAGGCTTTGAACGCCAGGCCCAGCAGGGTGGCAACCGGGCCGAGGGTGATATAGCGCTTTTCCCAGTTCAGGCGCAGGCCGATGACTTCTTCACCTTGCCACTGGCCTTTGCAGATGATGCCGGTGTCGGGCATGGCTCCTGCGTCGGAACCCGCCAGCGGGCCGGTCAGGGCGAAACACGGAATATCATCGCCACGGGCCAGACGCGGCAGATAGTGGTTGCGCTGCTCGTCGGTGCCGTAATGCAACAGCAGTTCGGCAGGACCGAGGGAGTTGGGGACCATAACGGTAGACGCCAGGTCGCCACTGCGGGTTGCCAGCTTCATGGCCACTTGCGAGTGAGCGTAGGCCGAGAAGCCTTTACCGCCGAATTCTTTCGGGATGATCAAGGCAAAGAAGCCATGTTGCTTGATGTGTTCCCAGGCCCGGGGCGGCAGGTCCATGGCCTGACCGATTTCCCAGTCCGTGACCATCGCACATAGCTCTTCGGTAGGGCCGTCGATAAAAGCCTGTTCTTCTTCAGTCAGCTGGACTTTCGGATAGCTGAGCAGCAGGTCCCAGTCCGGGCGACCACTGAACAGCTCGCCGTCCCACCAGACGGTGCCGGCGTCGATGGCGTCGCGCTCGGTTTCAGACATGGGTGGCAATACTTTTTTGAACCAGCTGAACATCGGCGCGGTGAAATGCTTGCGCCGCAGGTCAGGCAATGCAAGGGGCAATGCCACGGCCAGCAGGGCAATCCAGAAGATCGCCATCAGCCAGCCCGGCGCGTGACTGAACACGCCCATCGCCAGCAGGTAAACCGCAACCACGCCTAGCGCAGGCAGCGGCGACATCCGACGGTGCGCCAACCAGGCGATGCCGATAACCAGAACCACAATCCACAACAACAGCATAAGTAATCCTCCGTGATGACAGCAGCGAGCAGCCACTATCAAGAGCCGGGACATGTTCCGTCAAGACGGGGCCCGATCGAGTGCATGGATAGTGACCCTGGCGGGGAGGGGGAGTTTCACTGCATGATTCGGTCTCAATCTGAAATGCGGCCCCTGTGGGAGATTCTATGTTTGCCCGCAAGCGGATGTGACGTGGGACCGGCTTTAGCCGGGAAGGCGGCATTTCAGACGATAAATATCGGATGGATGTACTGGCCTCTTCCCGGCTAAAGCCGGTCCCACGTCGTCGCGCCACTATTGAGATCACTTTTGTGGGAGCGGTGCTTGCTCTGGGCGGCCTTATCGTCGGAATGCCGCCCAGAGCAAGCACCACTCCCACATAAAGCACCACCCACATGACTGTATTTCAGGTCTATCCTGTCGCCCACTCTCGAGGAGAAACCAATGCTTAAAATCTGGGGTCGTACGAATTCTTCCAATGTGCGCAAGGCGCTGTGGATTGCTGAAGAGCTGGGGCTGGCGTATGAGTCTGTAGCGGCGGGCGGGGCGTTCGGGCTGGTTGACGGGCCTGAGTATCGGGCGAAAAACCCCAACGGGCGCATCCCGATGATCGAGGATGGCGACTTCGTGTTGTGGGAATCCAACGCCATCGTGCGTTATCTGGCAGCGCGCCATGCTCCGGATTCGGCACTTTATCCGGCTGACCCGCAACAGCGGGCCGTGGCGGACAAGTGGATGGACTGGACGACTTCAAGCTTTGCCGATCCCTTCCGTCATGTGTTCTGGGGCGTATTGCGTACTCCGGCCGAGCAGCAAGACTGGGTTCAGATCAATGGCGCTATCAAGACCGTCCAAAGCCTTCTGGTCATGGTTGACGAAGCGCTGACCAGACAGCCTTACCTATCGGGTGATGAATTCGGTATGGGTGATATCCCGCTGGGCAGCTTTATTTATGCCTGGTTTGAAATGCCGATTGAACGACCGGCCATGCCACACCTCGAAAGCTGGTACGAGCGCCTTAAAGCACGGCCCGCTTATCGGTCTGCTGTGATGACTGCTTTGACCTGATGCGTCAGGTTGATGCCTTGTGTTGATAGCTACTATCAATAGATCGCGCTGTACTTGAGCGGCGTAGCCAAGCACCATTGCATGGCGCGCCGCAGTTGTAATCAAGTGTGTACGCCCTCATCTTCATCCTCTATTTCTTGACTGGTATTTTTTCCGATATGAGTTCTGCTCTGTCCATCCGGCAGCTAACCAAAACCTACGGCAACGGTTTCCAGGCATTGAGTGGTATCGATCTGGATGTCGCCGAAGGTGACTTTTTTGCCTTGCTCGGCCCCAACGGCGCCGGCAAATCCACCACCATTGGCATCATTTCCACCCTGGTCAACAAGACCAGTGGCACGGTGAACATCTTTGGCCATGACCTGGACCGCGAGCCCGCTGCGCTCAAGCGCTGCATCGGCGTGGTGCCCCAGGAATTCAATTTCAATCAGTTCGAAAAAGCTTTCGACATCGTCGTGACTCAGGCCGGCTACTACGGCATCCCGCCGAAGATTGCCAAGGAGCGCGCCGAACAGTACCTGACCCAGTTGGGCTTGTGGGACAAGCGCGACGTGCCGTCGCGTTCACTTTCGGGCGGCATGAAGCGCCGGCTGATGATTGCTCGCGCCCTGGTCCACCAGCCGCGCCTGTTGATTCTCGACGAGCCAACCGCAGGTGTGGACATCGAGCTGCGCCGTTCGATGTGGAGTTTTCTCACTGAGCTGAACGAGCAGGGCACGACCATCATTCTGACTACTCACTACCTTGAAGAGGCCGAGCAGCTGTGCCGCAACATCGGCATCATCGACCACGGTGTGATTGTCGAGAACATGGGCATGAAGCAGTTGCTCAACAAGATGACGGTCGAGACGTTCCTGCTGGATCTGAAGAACGAGTATCAAGTGGCGCCGCAATTGGTGGGCTACCCGAGCAAGCTGATCGACAGCCACACCCTGGAAGTCCAGGTCGACAAAAAGGTCGGTATTACCGCGTTGTTCGGTCAACTGGCGACGCAGAACGTCGAGGTGCTGAGCCTGCGCAATAAAACCAATCGTCTTGAGGAGTTGTTCGTGTCCCTGGTGGAAAAAAACCTGTCGAAGGTGGCGGTATGAGCAACCCGACCGGCTCCGAGCTGCGGCCCAACCTGATTGCGCTGAACACCATCATCTATCGCGAAGTGCGACGCTTTATGCGCATCTGGCCGCAGACACTGCTGCCGCCAGCGATCACCATGGTTCTGTACTTCGTGATCTTCGGCAACCTGATCGGCCGTCAGATCGGCGACATGGGTGGTTTCACCTACATGCAATACATCGTGCCGGGCCTGATCATGATGTCGGTGATCACCAACTCCTACGGCAACGTGGTATCGAGCTTCTTCGGTGCCAAGTTCCAGCGTTCGGTGGAAGAGCTGATGGTCTCGCCGGTATCACCCCACACCATCCTGGTAGGCTACGTCGCGGGCGGCGTCTTGCGCGGTTTGATGGTTGGCGTGATCGTCACCATTCTGTCGATGTTCTTCACCGATCTGCAGGTTCACCACCTGGGTGTCACGGTCGTGGTGGTGGTGCTGACTGCGACTATCTTCTCGCTATTGGGCTTCATCAACGCCGTATTTGCGCGTAACTTCGACGATATTTCGATTATTCCTACATTCGTGCTGACGCCACTGACCTACCTGGGCGGAGTGTTTTATTCGATCAACCTGCTGCCGCCGTTCTGGCAGACCGTATCGATGGCCAACCCGGTCCTGCACATGGTCAACGCGTTCCGCTTTGGCATTCTGGGTGTCTCCGACATCCGCATCAGCATCGCCATGGCATTCATGGTGGTCGCGACTATCGTCCTGTATCTGGGCTGTGCGCGGTTACTGGTGAGCGGACGCGGGATGCGCCAGTAGATGCTTAAGATCCTGTTGGAGCGAGGCTTGCCCGCGAAGAACGATAACGCGGTGTGTATGCCAAACCGTGTCGCCTGATTCGCGGGCAAGCCTCGCTCCAACAAGGATCCTCCCATGCTCATAATTTCCAACAACGTCCATCTGCCCGATGCCGAAATCGAGTTGACCGCCATCCGTGCCCAAGGCGCAGGGGGGCAGAACGTCAACAAGGTTTCCAGCGCCGTGCACTTGCGTTTTGACATCAACGCCTCGTCGCTGCCGCCTTTCTACAAAGAGCGGCTGCTGGCGCTGCGTGACAGTCGGATAACCAGTGATGGCGTGATTGTGCTCAAGGCGCAGCAATACCGCACCCAGGAACAGAACCGTGCCGATGCGCTGGAGCGATTGACCGAGCTGATTGTGAATGCGGCAAAGGTCGAGAAGAAGCGCCGACCCACCAAGCCGACGCTGGGTTCCAAGACGCGTCGTCTGGAGTCCAAGACCAAGCGTGGCTCGATCAAGGCCGGGCGCGGCAAGGTGGATTTCTGATCAGGCGCTGCTCTGAGTGGAGTTGCTCTGGCGCATGACCTTGGCCTGTTTGTAGAGCCAGACACTCAATGCCAGACCGCTCAACGAGGCGAGGGCGGCAAACAGGAATATCGAAGAGAAGCCAAAACCAGCCGCTACCGCACCAGCCAGTGGACCGGTAATCCCAAGGGACAGGTCAATAAACAGCGAATAGGCACCCACCGCCGCGCCTCGACTGGACGCCGGTACCAGATTCACCGCCTCGACCCCCAGCGCCGGGAACACCAGCGAGAATCCGAAGCCGGTCAACGCCGCGCCAGCCAACGCCAGCTCGGGCGAAGGCGCCAACCACAACAGCAGCAGGCCGAGCGTTTCCACGCTCAGGCAGGCGATCGCCACCTTGAAGCCGCCAATACGGTTGATCATGTTGCCGAACAACAACCGCGCGCTGATGAATGAACCGCCGAACAGGCTCAGGCACAGCACTGCGTTTGGCCAGCTATGGCTGGCGTAATACAGAGTAATAAAGGTTGCGATGGTACCGAAACCGATGGAGCCCAGCGCCAGGCCCATGCCGTGGGGCAGAACTTTGCCCAGCACGTGTATGAACGGAAGACGCTCACCGTGCACGATGGGCGCGGCCTGTTTTTTCCAGCCCAGTCGCAGCCCCAGTAGCGCCAGCAGAATGATGCTGACGCCCATACTCCAAAGCCCCAGCGTATTGACCAGCAACACTCCCAGCGGTGCGCCAATGGCCAGCGCGCCGTAGCTGGCGATACCGTTCCAGGAAATCACTTTAGCTGTATTGGCTGAACCGACGCGGCCGATGCCCCAGCCAATCGAGCCGGAACCCACCAGACTTTCCGCGCTGCCCAGCACAAGACGACCCACGAAAAGGCAGATCAGGCTCACCATGGGCCAGGCTTGCAGCCAGCTGGAAACCAGCATGAATAAACCGCTCAGTCCACAACCGGCCAGCCCGATCAACACCGCCTTCTTGGCGCCCAGGTTGTCGATGATGCGTCCGGCATAGGGCCGGCTGAGCAAGGTCGCCAGATAGGCCACGCTGATCACCAGCCCCGCCGTCACGGCGCCAAACCCCAGATCGGTATGCACGTAACCCGGCAGCACTGCCAGGGGAATACCGACATTCAAGTAGCCGATGAAGGTGAACATTACGATGGACACTACTTGCAGGGTAATGGCCATCGGGCGTTGCGGGGCGGTTTGGGGTGTTTCAGACATTAGGGGACGGTCCACGAAAAACGGCAGAGTGAGTCAAAGCGGAGTGCAGGCCTGGAAAGCTGACCAAGTGCTCAATGATAGCGGTGCGTTGAGCGTTAGAAGCAGGCAGCTTAGAAACTTTTTACGTGAGGGAGTGAAGCGCTGGTGTCAGGTGCTGGATCGGGTTTTGGTTTCAGGTGCAACCAGCTGGCTGGTCACGAGTGCGGCGAGGGCGTTTTCCTGATTGCCGAAACGGGCGAGCAGGAGTTGCTTCTTTTCCGGGCTCAACTGCGCCCAGACTTTGATCATGCGTTCGGCAGTACCGATCAGGGTGTTGGCTTGTGCTTCGTTGAAATCGTTCATCTGCAGCCTGTGGTCGTGGGCATTTCAGGCGTATGAAACCACAGCAAGTGATGGTTCCGATACGCCTGAAAAGTCGCCCTCAGTCTTCGCTGGAGGCTTGCTGGCTTGGTTCAGCCTGCGCGCCGGCTTTCATTTCGACCGGCTGTCCGAGTTCCAGTTGAGCCAATGTCGACTGCTCTGGTTCTTTCTGGCTTGGGGGAAAGTTTGGGATTTCATGCATCGAAGTCGCTCCTTGCAAGAATTTTAGTTGCTGGGCAGAACCGTGCTTCTAAAAAGCTTGGGCAGGATACAGCAGACAAAATGACAAACAGACGTTTATCTCGACCGTTGGTCATGTACGGAAACAAAAAGCCGATTTTGCTGTCCTGGGTCATTGCAGCAAAAAACCGGCTGCCCCTGTAGGAGCTCACGAGCACCGCGAGGTAGCGATGGCGGTGTGTCGGATTTACTGAAACGGTCGCCGTTGCACCTGCCGTAGGAGCGCGCTTGCCCGCGATAGATGACGACGCGGTGTATCAGACCGGCCGCCATCGCTGGCCTCGTAACCTCGGTGAGCTCCTACAGGTCTCGCGTTTACTCAGTCACAGCTCGGTCATTGCCGAGAAAAAACAGGCCACCCCTGTGGAGCTCACGAGCACCGCGAGGTAGCGATGGCGGTGTGTCGGATTTACTGAAACGGTCGCCGTTGCACCTGCCGTAGGAGCGCGCTTGCCCGCGATAGATGACGACGCGGTGTATCAGACCGGCCGCCATCGCTGGCCTCGTAACCTCGGTGAGCTGCAATAGGTCTCGCGTTTATTCGCTAATAAGGCGCTATTTGATTCCTTCGGCGCCTTTCGCCACCTCATCGGTCCGGGCCGCCATGATGAAATCGTTGCGGTGCAGGCCTTTGATCGAATGGCTCCACCAGGTCACGGTCACTTTGCCCCATTCGGTCAGCAGCCCGGGGTGATGGCCCTCGGCTTCGGCGATTTCCCCGACGGCATTGGTGAACGCCAACGCAAATTTGAAATTCTTGAAGCGATAAACCTTTTCCAGCTGCATCACGCCATCACGCACTTCGATGTTCCAGTCCGGGATCTGCTTGAGCAGCGCCGGAAGCTCGGCCTCACTGACCTGCGGAGCGTTGGCGCTGCAGGCTTCGCAATGAGCTTGGTTGAGGGTCGTCATAAAAGGTTTTCCTGTTCAGGCCAACTGGTGGCTGGATGTCTTTTCCGGAGGGAGCTTTTCTTTAGAGAGTTTTGGCGGGAATTTAGCTTCGTGCAGGCCCAACTGCATCGCTTGGCCAACCATGCCCATGATGTCTTGTCGGGCGAGATCGAACAGCTGCTTGAGGTCGGGCAATACAAAATACAGAGGTTGCAGAATATCGATGCGGTAGGGCGTGCGCATGGCTTCAACGGCATCGAAAGGCTGATGTTCAGGGGTCATCGACAGGCTGTAAACCGCTTCTCTGGGTGAGGAGAGGATGCCGCCACCGTAGATTCTGCGACCCTGGGCGGTCTCCAACAGGCCGAATTCGATGGTCATCCAGTACAGCCGCGCCAGATAGACACGTTGCTCCTTACTGGCGTTGAGACCAAGCCGGCCATAAGTATGGGTGAATTCCGCAAACCACGGATTGGTCAGCATCGGGCAGTGCCCGAAGATCTCGTGGAAGATGTCCGGCTCTTGCAGGTAGTCCAGTTCCTCAGCGCTGCGGATGAAAGTGGCAACCGGAAACTGTTTGTTGGCCAACAGCTCGAAAAACTTTTGGAAAGGGATCAGCGCCGGTACGCGCTCCACTTGCCAGCCTGTGGTTGCCCCCAGCACTCGATTGATTTCTGCCAATTGCGGAATGCGATCGTGAGGCAGGGCAAGTTGCGCGATGCCGTCCAGATATTCCTGGCAGGCGCGTCCTTCGATCACCTGCATCTGCCGGGTGATCAGGGTATTCCATACCTGATGATCGGCGGCCGGGTAATCAATGAACCCTTGTGCGTCGGGCTCACGTGCCACATAGGTGGTACTGCTCATGCTGCTCTCCCTTGGGGTTCTTTTTATAGGGTTTGTCGCGAACGCCCAATGGAACGATAGCTCAAGTGTCGAGTAATTTCAGCATGTCAGTAGGGGGAGGTGGGAATACGTGAATTACATACGCTGTGATCTTGCTGCGACTTATAAAGCGACTATAGGCGGACGGATTTGCACGTCACTGCATATCCTGTATCCAATACTTATTTGATTGAAATACACATCTGTGGGAGCGAATTCATTCGCGAAGAAGGTCAGCACCAAAAAACCTGGATGACTAACACACAGCTTTCGCGAATGAATTCGCTCCCACAGGTAACTTATCTACTTCAGATCAGCGTTGTTTGCGCAATACCAGTGTTTACCCGTTAGTGCAGCCATTGCCCATCACCTGGTAGCCCATCACGTGCTGATGGCCGTCGTGATCTTCGTAGGTCATGCGCATAGGCACGACTGCGCAGACGTTGGGGATTTCGGTGACCGAAATGACCTTGGCGATATCGGGATGGCTTCCATACTTATATTGCTCGACGCGGGCTTGTTGGGCAGCAACTTTTGCTCCGGATTCTTCAGCCATTGCAAGTGTGCTGAAACCACAGAGCGCCAGAACCAACAGTGAAACTTTCATCTCTTTTACCTTCTTGAGTTCGACAGGGGGCACACCACCGTAGAGCGGTGATGTGTGTAGCCAGTTTCTATAATTAAGATCAACTTGCCGTGGGAGGCTGTCAGTTGTTAATCATGTGCCGTGTTGGCGGAGCTGATTCTATGCCTGCATCAACACGCCATACAGAAACACTTTTACAAAGATTATTAGTCGATTCGGTAACAATCCCTGAACGGCCCGGTCCAGAGCTGCCTGCTTGCTTTCTCACGGGCGGAGGCGCAAATGTAGTGCCTGCGGGGGCTGAATGGCAGCCGGGCAGGTCGGTAAGACCATCGTCGAATGGTCCGAACGGCGACAGGCGGCTACAACTGACACATAAAACAACAACTATCCACCGAGGTAACCAAGATGAGTGCAGCTTCCCTGTACCCCGTCCGCCCAGAAGTCGCAGCGACTACGCTGACCGATGAGGCGACCTACAAGGCCATGTACCAGCAGTCAGTGGTCAATCCTGACGGTTTCTGGCGTGAACAAGCTCAGCGCCTGGACTGGATCAAGCCTTTTACCTCGGTCAAGCAGACTTCGTTCGACGATCACCGGGTCGATATCAAATGGTTTGCCGATGGCACCCTCAACGTTGCCTATAACTGCCTGGATCGCCACCTCGCCGAGCGCGGCGACAGCATCGCGATTATCTGGGAAGGCGATGATCCTTCCGAAAGTCGCAACATCACTTACCGTGAGCTGCACGAAGAAGTCTGCAAGTTCGCCAACGCCTTGCGGGGCCAGGATGTGCATCGCGGCGACGTGGTGACGCTTTATATGCCGATGATCCCTGAAGCCGTGGTCGCCATGCTGGCCTGTGCACGGATCGGCGCGATTCACTCGGTGGTCTTCGGCGGCTTCTCGCCCGAAGCGCTGGCCGGTCGTATCATCGACTGCAAATCCAAAGTGGTGATTACCGCTGACGAAGGTCTGCGTGGCGGCAAACGCACCGCTATGAAGGCCAACGTTGACCGCGCGCTGACTAACCCTGAAACCGCCAGCGTGCAGAAAGTCATCGTCTGCAAGCGCACTGGCGGCGAGATCGAGTGGAACCGCCATCGCGACATCTGGTACCACTCGCTGCTGGAAGTGGCCTCCGCGACCTGCGCACCGAAAGAAATGGGCGCTGAAGAATCGCTGTTTATCCTTTATACCTCCGGCTCCACCGGCAAACCCAAGGGTGTTTTGCACACCACCGCCGGTTATCTGCTGTACGCGGCCCTGACTCATGAGCGGGTGTTCGATTACAAGCCGGGCGAAGTCTACTGGTGTACCGCTGACGTGGGCTGGGTCACTGGCCACAGCTACATCGTCTACGGCCCGCTGGCCAATGGCGCGACCACCTTGCTGTTCGAAGGGGTGCCGAACTATCCGGATATCACCCGCGTGTCGAAGATCGTCGACAAGCACAAGGTCAACATCCTCTACACCGCGCCGACCGCGATTCGCGCCATGATGGCAGAAGGCACCAAGGCGGTTGACGGTGCTGACGGTTCCAGCCTGCGCTTGCTGGGGTCGGTGGGCGAGCCGATCAATCCGGAAGCCTGGAACTGGTACTACAACACCGTGGGCAAGAAAAACTGCCCGATTGTCGATACCTGGTGGCAGACCGAAACCGGCGGCATCCTGATCAGCCCGCTGCCTGGCGCAACTGCATTGAAACCAGGTTCGGCGACCCGTCCGTTCTTCGGCGTCATCCCGGCCCTGGTGGATAACCTGGGCAACCTGATCGAAGGCGCAGCGGAAGGCAATCTGGTGATCCTGGATTCCTGGCCGGGTCAGTCCCGTTCGCTGTATGGCGACCACGATCGTTTCGTCGACACCTACTTCAAGACTTTCCGTGGCATGTACTTCACCGGCGACGGTGCGCGCCGTGACGAAGATGGCTACTACTGGATCACCGGCCGCGTGGACGACGTACTCAACGTTTCCGGCCACCGCATGGGCACGGCCGAGATCGAAAGCGCCATGGTTGCCCATCCGAAGGTTGCCGAAGCCGCTGTGGTCGGTGTGCCTCACGATCTGAAAGGGCAGGGTATCTATGTGTACGTGACCCTGAACGGTGGCGAAGTGCCGGACGAAGCGCTGCGTATCGAGTTGCGTAACTGGGTCCGCAAAGAGATCGGCCCGATTGCCTCACCGGACGTGATTCAGTGGGCCCCAGGACTGCCGAAAACCCGCTCGGGTAAAATCATGCGCCGCATCCTGCGCAAAATCGCCACCGGTGAATACGATTCCCTTGGGGATATCTCCACCCTGGCCGATCCAAGCGTGGTTCAGCATTTGATCGATACCCACAAGACCATGAGCGTGGCCTGATAGTCACGGCCTGAAAAAGCCCCATTCGGTGTGAGCCGGGTGGGGTTTTTTGTTGGTTCTCTGGTTAAAACCGATGCGCCCTTATCGCGGGCAAGCCTCGCTCCCACAGATGAAACACGCATTTTATGAAGTGCGCCCCAAAAGTTGGACACCCGTCCAACCTCTGGGGTGTTTTTCATGA
>NZ_JPQU01000023.1 GCF_000737245.1 Pseudomonas syringae
CGAGTTGATCATCGTCGTAGACCAACTCAGCCAAGTGCCTTCGCCGGACGCTTACCTCGCTCTTGGAAATCCGCACAAATGTTGATAGTTGAGGGGCGTGCGTGGCTCGCCTCGCGAACAATTGCTTCTGCCTGAACCTAACCTCGGCGATTAAACCTGCTGTTGTGCGACAGTGGAAAAATCGTTCGTTAGTTGTGGTAATCGTCCTATGTATTTGTCGACAAACTAGAAGTGGCACTACTATCTGGTTCGGTAGTTGACAGCGGTTTTGAACGCTTTACAAGAGCAGCTCTTCCGTGAACTGTGCAAGCCAAGCGCTGGCCATCGACGCATAAGGAGCTTCCGGCGCGGTGGCAGCCTTCAATTCGGTGAGCAAGCGATCTTGGAGAAGGCGAAGTCGTGTGGTGACACCTGCCGCAGGCGTACCCTCCAATATGCGCTGTGTGGCGGGTTCCTCCAGTGCGGTGATCGACTCAGCCAGTTCAGTGACCAAATCACCGAGGAATTGTAATTTCCGTAACACGCGGTTGCGATCTTGGAACAGCTTCAGGCGGTTCAGCCCATATACGTAAATAGACGAATTGGCGCGCGCTTGCTGTTGCGCATTGCCTACGGCCACGATCAAACCCGTGGGCAGCTGTGGATCGATGCTATGCGCTAAATACGTGGCAGGATCATCTTCGCAAGGATTGATGAGTAGCGGCAATTCTCTGGAAAAGTTAGTGGTCTCTGCCGTGGCGCGCACGCCCGTGTCCGCGAGCGGAAAGCTATCTTTCTTGCCTGCTTGTCGGGTCCTTGTCGCAGCCGTGCCCGCCAGCACTACAAGGCTATTCGATGCATTAGCCAGAACCTGACCTCGTTTGCGGTTGCAGTCAATGCACGACGGCAGCAGATTTTCCCACTGCATGGCAATCCACCAATAACCACCATGCGCGACATCATCCGCCACCGCACCTTTGGGCCGGTAATGCTCGATATCTACTGGGGCAGAGGCCGCATAGTAGGTCTCGCAGTAGGCACACTTGCCGTGGAACAGTTTCTCCAAGGCCTGTCGCACATCGGCGCCTTTGTAAGCCTTGTACTTAAATTCCTTCTTCTTTGTGCCTGGGACCGGCGCAGTGGCGCGGTGGCTGCGGGCATCATCTAACTCCAGAGGTCCAGCGCCACCTGCTAGCAGCGAGGAGGGGGGAGGCACTGAAAATCGGTCAACGGGACGCATATTCAAAGCCTCTCTAGGGCAGACAGAATTTGATCCTTGGCTGCCTGCCGCAAATTCCGCAACCGCTGGCTACTGGCGGCACGGCGTTTCGCCAGGTATTCACCCACGGCCAGTTGGACAATTTGATGTACTTCGCTCGAGCCAATTGGAAGGGCGTTAGTGATATCTTCATTGAAGTCCTGCAACACTCGCTCATCCTCCGCGCTCAACTCACCATTAGCGTGTGCCGCCATCAGATCGGCGATTCTCGCTAAGCGACGGTCAGCATGCGCATCATCGGTAGATAGCATCTGGAAGAAGTCAGAGGTGAGCAGTTGCTCAAGCCTCAGATCGGCCACCGGGGGCAGGTCGGCCATGCTTTCAATGGTGATCGGCATCTGGCGCTGCGCCTGGCTATCAGCGCTAGCGATGCGCTGCAGCACCACCACTTCGCCTTGCTCCATGCCCCGCAGGCACAACGGGTCATGGGTGGTGACGATAAATGTCATGCTTGGCAGGGCTGCACGTAAACGAGACATGACTTGGACCTTCCAGCGTGGGTGTAGGTGCGCCTCGATTTCGTCGATCAGTACGACCCCTCGGGCCGATTGAAAGCTTTCGAAGCCGGGGTAAATAGTTGCGTTCATGAGCCCTTTGAGGATGTCACAGATCATTGCCAGCATTGAGCGATACCCGGAAGACACAGCGTGCAGCGGGGTACGATTGAAGCGGAACGCGCCGTCCGGTTCGCTGATGGCCGTCACCATGTACAGGATATCGCTCTCCTGAGCGCGTTGGATTACATCGAAATCGCCATCTATTGCCAGCACTTCGCGTAGGGTACGAATCACCATGTCGAATCGATCTTGTCTAAGATGCCTTAGCCAAGGCTCAGGATTTGACAGCACGTTGCCGTCGAACAGATTACGGACATGGGCATGCGGGCTTGTTCGCTGGCTGGTTCGGGTGAATCTACGAAACGCGCCATAGGCAAACACAGGGACTTGCTGGTTATCTAAGTTGCTGGAGTGGCCGTGGGCTTGCTGGTCGATGGTCAGCTCAACCCAGTGTTGATTGGATAGCTCGATACGAATCTGTGCACGAGTCGCCTGATCACCGCCGTCCACGCCGAGCTGGGCAGGATCCATGACCAGCTCAGCCAACGATATGTTGAGTGCGTTCCGAACTGCTGCAGGGACTAGCGTCAACGCGACAGCTTCAAGTATGGAGCTCTTACCGGTGGCATTTTCTCCCAGAATCACCAAGGCAGGGGCCAGAGGCTCACTGCGCGCGAGCGACCGCGCCGGTGCCCCCTTGAACTTAAGATCAAGCTGCTCGATTGCTTTGAAATTGCGTATGTGGATGGCGGTGATCGATTCGACGACCGGCTCGGGCGCCATCGCCTGTTTGTCGCTTGCGTGCAGCCTCGCATCTTCGCGTTGCAGCATATGGTGTGCTTGCGCCAAGAGCGTCGCCGCGTCCCGGGCTTTCGCCCATCGGCGAAGCGCGGGACCAACCTGCTTGGGCGTCGGGTTACGCACGATTCCATTGACAGGAAGATGGTTGAGTAGCCGACGAAGCAGCAGGTACCACGTCCCGCCAAACTCAAGAGTTGCAAAGTCGACCAGTCGATCGATCCTCGACAGGTCTGAGGGTGTGGTACAGCTGCGAAGCTCCTCCAGGCGCTGCTGGTAGGTGATATAGCGCTGGTGACGTCGCTCCCCCCGATTCAGGTCGAAATGGGCAATGGTGTACGCTCCTCGTGTCGAGCCGGGCAGTAAACCGCCATCCAAGGCCGGAATGAGGTGGCCGGCAAACTGGCGTACTTCCGTGGGATCGAGGAGCATGGCTTTTTCGCTAGGCATGCCAAACTGCCAGAGACCATCTCCGCTGTTCACATAGGCCTCAACCTGCTCACGGGTCGGTAGCGGGCAGCGACTTCCTCGCACCGCAAATTGGGGCTCAATCGGTACACAGCCGGGGCAGATGGGGAAAAGGTTTTGCCAGGCATCTGCTAGCCAGAGGTAGTAAAGGTGGGCGTCACTGGACCGAGACATGGGCAAGGCATTACCAGCGGGCCGGAAGCGATGCACTTCCAGCCGATCGCTGGCCTCACAAAACGCGCATCGCTGCCTATTCAGGTTTGCCAACGCTTCACGCAGGAGGTGTTCGTCTTCATTGACGCTAATGATGGGGACACTGGTTTGCGACCGTCGCCCGGGCTCAATCAGCCAGTATTCCAGCATCGATTTGCGCGATGCCTGGGTTAGCGGTGACTTCAGAATCGCGGGAGGCTGGCTTGGCCGCTCAAAGTACTGCACAGGGGGTCTCCGGCGAAGAAGTGTCGACGGCGTTAATCACCGTCAGACGACGCGCAACATTGGCGACCTCATCTTCACTCCACAATGCTAGATCCCCATCTACCGTAGCGCGCTGCAGAGCAGATGCGCGCATAAAAGCACGAAAACGGGGATCCGGGTGCGCAACGGCAAGCTCGAGAATGGTTCGGTAAGTCGCCTCTTTAGGTAATTCGCTAAGCAGGCCGAACAGGCGCTCCCTGGCATCCTGTGCATCATCACGCAGCGTTGGGGAGTACACACCGGTGTTAGCCCGATTGAGGTCATCTCTGGCGCGGACCACGCGATGCACCAGCAAATACAAATCCTTCAGGATACTCGGTGTCTGGAATCTGCCGTTACCTTTGACCGTCTCACGTCTTCCGCCCAGCAGCGCTACACTGAAGACTTCGCCGAAGCGCTCGGCCTTTGTCGCGGAAAGCGAGCGGAATGTATGCTTAAGAGGTGGTAACGCCAGATAGGGGTCGGCGTGCACTCGGACGGCGTGCCAGACCGGCAGTAGTTGAGGGGGGGTAGAAGGGTCGCTAACCTTAGCCGCCGCCAATCCTGCTATCCGCGTAGCTGATATGTCCCCGGCGGTCATGATCAGTCGGCAGTAGTTCAAGCAGTCATGGTTTACGACCTGATGCTTCGATATCCACTCATAGATTGCCGGAGCTAAAGCACCATGCAACCCTGGAGCGTAGTACACCAAGTTGTGTAACACATAGTAGGAGTTTTGCTCGGGCAGGCTACTCTGCAGTTCCCATTGAATTTCCGGGTGCAAGACGTTCGTCACCGCAAGGGGATACAGCCGGCATAACGGTTCAAACCATTGCGGAAAACCATTGATCTCCCAAAGTGCGTATCGCAGTGCAGCTTCCGCTTCCGCGTTAGTCAAGTGAGCAATAGCACTCTCGCTTTCAAGTTCAATTTCAAGGCCGGCCAGGCCAAACATCACCGCCACGGGGATGCTATTCGGCGCGGCGCCTTCTGAACGAGTATCTGGTTGGTAAGCACGCCAGAACGCAATCGCAGCATCGCGGTAAGCCCCGGCCACCTCGTTGCCGAACTCTGGAATCAGTACACTCCAGTTAGCTCCCTCGGATCGCTTATATAGGCCATTGCCTGCTCGGATATGTTCCATCAAGTGATACTGGATTTGGCTCAATTCGTTCGTTTTAAGACCCGGCGGGTGACGTACAATCTTCGGGTTATCCTTCACTCGAGCGACGAAGGCGTCCCAGTCCTTACTCCGCTTTTTTTTACGCCGTGCATAGAGCTGCTGGTGCTTACGCTCTTGTGCTTGGAGGCTCAAGGTTGCCGGGTCTGGTGGAGGGTTGAGCCACGCCTGAAGGGTGGCCTTTAGCCCGGTATGGTCGTGCGTAGCGACAAGCAACTGATCCAACCAGCACTGCGGCTGGCTATTTTCCCTATAGGTCCGATAAGCCCGGGCAAGGGCTACGTAACGGTCATCTTCCTGAGCTCGCTGATTTATCCACGCCAATGTTCTGGGGAAACTGGCTTCATCGAACGACCAGAAATGCCCTGGCCAGGTCACCGGCCAATCATCCCTGAGCGGCTGGCCAGTCCTCTTGGTCTTCTTCCGGCATTCGGCGACAGTCCACCAAAACAACGCGTCATTCAATTCGGTCCATTGGGGTACTAGCATGTCGAACGTCTTCCGCGCTTCTTGAAGCTCGGCACCCTGCCAGTGGAGAAGGGCAGGTACCGCCGAGAGGAGGGCCAATGATGTCGAGGACAAAGCGGCCGGAGCGCGCACAGCAATCAGGTGTTCGACGCAGAGCAAGGCGGTGGGCATCAGCCACTGATACTCTTTCGAAACAGCGCAGTCACCCCGTTCTATATGCGGCGTCTTTTTCAGAAGTCCAAGCAAGCCCTCGGCAAACCCATGGAGTAGCTCAAGTGCGTTAGACTTACCGCTCAAGGCCAGCCGTTTAACGAAATCGGCCAAGCTGGAAGTGAGTCCGCTTGCGTCATATCCGTCATGCTTTCCTGATCGAGTAAGAGTCTGCAGGATGAACTCGCTCGACTCCTGTTGGCTGGGTGCATACGAAACCAGTTCCGAGAAGACGCCTCGCGGAACCGATCCTTCGCATGCCAAGATGTCTTGCCACAGCTGAAGGAAGCGCTGAGTATCACTCAGTGCTGCCACCGCTCTCACCGACACGATCCGAGCATACAGGCCGCGGCCGGACTCGACAGCGATGTTCGCCAGCGGCTCCACGCATCGGAGCATCTTGCCCTGCCAGGCTAAACGACCCAGGATGAAAATCGCGTCGTCATGCTTCGCGTGCTTGCCAATCAGCTCGAGGGTCAGGGCTTCAAGATCTAGGCCTGCGATTCGTATGATGGCGTCATTGTCCAGTCCCCGAATCGATGAATTTGCATCAGTGATCTGTTCAATCACTCGCGTCAATGTCTCTCCTCGAGCTGCAAAAGGCAGTACTGCAGCATCCCCTCCTTCAAGCACAACATCAGGGTAGTCACGGGTGACCCTGTTTCGAATGCTCTCGTCGAGCAGAATCAACCAAGGCAGCAGCGGACGCATGCGTGCACTCAGTACCGTCTGCTCATACTGCCGACGAAATATCCATGACTCAATTTCGCTGCGATTCGCCTCGACTCCCAGATGGTTGCTGATCCAGCGCGCTGCCAGCAATTCTCTTATTTCGCGATGGCGGAACCGAACCTCGCCATAGACGGGCTCGCCAAAAATTCCGCACATCAACAGGGCATTGAGCTCAGCGCAGGACCATTCCTGGAGTAAGGTGTCCGGTTTGATAGCTGCCTCAGAGCCACTTTCTTGTATCCGCAGGCTCGAAATGCCGGTCAATACAACACCTATGGCCAAGAGTTCGGCACCCTCTTCGAGGCGAGACCGCGTGAGAGTCGGCAGATCCCGGGCGGCTTGATCAAGTTGTCGGGCGATACTCTGCTGCAGGATCGTTAGCCTGTTCGCAAGAGCATGCTCGGCGTTCCATGTGCCGATCAAATCGCGCAAATCAAAGGGAAGCCCAGCGAGTGTGAGAAGGTTACCGCGCTCCAGCTCTTCCAGAAACACGGTTGGGTCCAAGACGCCGCTGTGCTGGGCAAAAATCTCAATGTCGTTAATGCTCAGCGGGGTCAACTGATAAAGGCGCAGGGCGGACAGCGGGTCATCGGCTGTCTGGGTAGTGTAGTGCTCAGCCGCAACCTCGGTATCTTCTGCGGGATCATCGATGCCATCGGTTTCGAGCGACGTCGTCTGCGGGGCAAAGGGGAGTAACTCTTCCAAAAGGGCACGATCAAGTTGCGGCCGCCAGGCATAGGGTCGGCTTGACACGTACACATGGGCACGTTGGCTGGCTGGCCCAACCTGATCGGCAAAATATCGCAAGGCCTGCTCAAAGGCTCTCGCTTCTGTCAGGCGAAGCTCATCCACTGAGTCCAGAAAGAACCAGGCTTCATCCGTACCTGATAGCCAGGCCGAGAATGCTTCTGCGGTGCCTATCTCGAAGGCTGTCTCGAAGCGGTCGCTTATGTCTTCGACCCGGATAAAGAATGCCGCTTTGCCCTGGTTTTGCAGTAGGTTTGCGGCCCACTGTAGCTCGTAGGTTTTACCAGCTCCGGCCTCGGCGAGGATGACCACCCGGTACTCCGTAAAGAGCACCTTCCACGTCTGATTTTCACCGTGTGAAGATCCCAGCCACAGTTCGCCTAGAGGTAGATCATCTTTCTGATAGGCGTCTGGAATCAGACGGAAATGCCGGGTTAGCGGTACTGGAGGCATCTGGCGTCCTTGCAAAAATTTTGGGTAATCAGCTGATTGAGATCGGCTAGCGGTCTAAGAGCACTTGTCCTGCCTGTTATCGGCGGGATGGAAACTTGTGAAGGTCGGAGCTACCTGCCAATCGTATTGCCATTGCAGTCCTGGCTCAACATCCTTGGAGGATGACCAGCAGACACTCAAGCAGTTTAAAGCGGATTTGACAAAGGTTGAGAAACAACTGGCCTGACGTCTATGGCAGCCGCCAGTTTCGCCAACGGCTCGGGTGTTACCGCATGCGCCGAAGCATGAGCCGTCGTGGAAACTGTAGGGACAATGCGCCGATGGTGCGTGTGTTTCGCAGCTTGAAAACTGAATGGATACCAACCGTGGGTAACATGACGACACAAGAAGCGCACCGAAAGATGAATCATTATCTGATGCATCGGTACAACTGGATTCGGTCGTGTCAATTCAACGACGGTCTGGCCCCAGCTCAGGCCGAGAAAAAACTTAACGTCGTGTCCGGGATTAGTTGACCACTACAGAGCATCGCGATCGACGCGGTAGCGCTGTTATTTAAGGAGGGTAGAAATCGAACCTTTGCCTATCGTGCGAACTCTGGTGGGGGAACGCGTTGACGTCGCGCTCCAGCAGGTTTTTTCATCACCTCTTTCAAACGCTGAGCAGATTCTTCTAGCTCGGACGGCGAAGCAAGGCTAACGGCAAGCATTAACGCATCACGGCGTTTCCGTTTACCTTCCAAAATTTCAGAGAGGCTATTTTCCGGCTTTACTGGGTGCTTCATCGCTGCTGACCTCGATCTTCGGATCAAATTGGATGCTAGCACAAGCCTTACAACCCACAGTCTTCCGTTGATCCCCTTTGCTTATGGAACGTAATCCGTCAGATGTTCATTTCATCTCGCTTGGCAGTTCCGTTCGAATTCGCGAAAACAGTTCGTCGAGCGTGATCGGATTTTCCTGAAGCAAATAACAGCCTACGAGGATGGTCAGCGGATGAACGTCCATTACAGATGCTAGCTCGTCTACCTTCTCGATCGTAGGGCTCTTCAGACCGCGCTCTAGGGTGCTCAGATAGGTACGACTACTGACGTCGGAGAAATCTTCCTGGGAAAGCTTTCTCTCCGATCTCAGCTTTTTCAGGGCCGCGCCAAAAGCCTGTTTCAGTTCCATATTGCCGACCTCGCAAAAGGAACGATGAAGCCTTCGCGAGCTCTATAGAGCTACAATCTATAGTGTTCACTTTTGGGGTGGAGCTATGTTCATCACTCACAAACCAGCAGAGATTTTCCTCGGCGCATACCTGGGTGATGACTCTACCCAGTACTGGCAGTACGTTGAGCAGACCACTCATTGTCCCTGGTTTTACGTCAGAGTAGGGCGACAACAAGGCGGTGAAGGGTTGACTAGTATGGTTATGCTTCCCAGCGTTTCAGCGCTTGAGAAGCTACTTAACGAACAGGGAGCAGACATCTGGCTGTTGGATGTGCAGTTGGTTTCACCGGCTTATCTGAACGGAAGTGACGGGTGGAAGATGGAGAGGCTGTTAGAGGTGCGCGAAATGGTGGATAACACCAGTGAGGAGGCGGCCTACGTGTATAGCCTGGAGGGAGGGCATACCTACACTGAGGCCTTGGGGTCCAGCACATCCGATTTGCAAAATCCTCGTATCATTTTTTCCGCTACACCGGCATCTCGGCGAGCATGAGACCAACACGCTCGAACGGTTAACGGCATCTTCGACGCGTTAGCGATTAGGCAATCTAGCCTGCCCGCCGAGTCAGTTGGCGGCGTTGGCAACCTTTCTGCCACTTACCGTTTCCGCAACGGAGTCAGTATGTTTTCGACATCCAATCCTTTCAGCAGGCAGTTGTGCGCAATTGCCGCCAGTGCTTCATAGAGCTGGTCTCGCTGCTTTATCAAGTCGGCATTCTCCGCCTGCAGCTTAGCAATACGTTCTTCGAGGCTTCTTCGGCGGCGGGCACCGTCCGGATCTCTCCCACTCTCCTTGAGTTGTGCGATACGGGCGAACTCGATTCGCCTCCCACGGTCCCCCACTAAGGTAGCTCGGCTAGTCAGACCCAATCGACGCTGCACTTCGGGGCGCGAAATAGGCGCGTTCTCTAGTCCTAAGCTAATCATTTGGGCGAGGAGGGCGTCGATCGCCTCATCCAAGGTCCCCCCTCTCAAGGTCTGTCGATGAGCCATGGTCGCCTCTAATCATCTGAAACAGAGCTGTGCCGTTTGTCCGTGTCCGCAATCGTCATTGGATGCCCATTCGGAAATACGCGTTGCACACCTACATTGGTATCGCGTGCGAGGACGGATTTTAAATTGTTGAGCTTGTTTTCCTGGTCCATCAGCCATACATCGCTACCTGCCTCTCCGGCGCCGGAATCGCGCATGATGGTGATTGCCGTCGTCAAATTCTCGGCTTGTTTCTCAAGGTTGGCCCGCTCCGATGGAGTGCCCATCAGATGGAGATGCGAGCAGCCATTCCAGCACTGAAGATGCTTAGGGCAGGGCGCTTGGGAGAAATCGTGAATGCAACCTCCGAAGGGTGTTACGTGTAGCGCCGTGGCGTGTACGGTGAGGAATGCTTCTGCAGTTGTCGTGCCTTTATCTGACAGCAACGCATGGTAACTGTCGGTTAACGCGCCCTGAATGCGTTTATCTCTTATGCCTGTATGCAGAAAATCGATGCGCTCGTGATGGCTATTGAACGCCAAGAACTGGTGATGCGCAGCAGTGTTTTCCTCAATGCTTGTGTGTTGGTAGTAGACATTCTGGTCGAGGCGTTTGCGCCCTAAGGCCAATGCTTGCTGAACATCACTCATGCCGGTCAGATCATAAATAGTGTTTCGCCAGTGTCGGGGTTGGTGGCTTGTTACCCTAATCGGAGTGCCATCTGACTCGGTCAATGACCGACGTGAAAAAATGGAAGGGTAATTTTCATCATGACCTAACGCGCGATTAATATCCGCGAGGGTCACCCGACGCGGGATTGCGCGAAACACATTTGCTTCCCGCCCACCGAAGCGGAATTGACCATCAAAAGCAATTGCAAGCGTTTCGCTGGTTTTAAGGATATAACGAAGAGAGCCTCCAACATTTTCTGTTAACGCCGCATGGCCACGAAGCTTGGGGAAGATCAGACGCTCAATATCACCGGCCACGTATCGTCTCTTTATCGCTTGCGTAGATCGATGATCTGTCTCATCGTCGTATGGGTGAATTCCGTTGCGAGAAAGGTATAAATACAGATTTCTAGCTGGGTTTTTTTCGCTAAAACCGAGCCAACGCAGGATTTGACTCTCTGGAATTACTGTAGAGGGTGAGTAGTCCCAGACACGTCCTGGATGGGCTTCTTGCCACCTAGCGATTTCCCGCTGTTCTTGCGTTAGAACCTTCAGTCGTTCTACCGCGCGCCTCGCTAAAGGAACGTCGCTTTCTGCGAACCAATGAACACGGGATTGAAATTGCTTTTCCGCAAAATACCTGATTCCACATTCGATAAGGGGCTTGCCATTGGCATCTAAAACTACCTGACCTGTCGTTCCTTTGATCGGTCTTTCTACCCAACAGTCATAGGGAATTACGGCTACCTCATTACCCCGCTGCCCAGTCGCAATCAACAAATCGATTACACGCAGTAGGATTTCTTCGCCCTCACTAAGCGGATTATTTGAACACAAGGCATAAGCTTCCATTGCTTCGCGAGATGGCAACCTGTCATCAGATTTACGATGTTTTACTGCGCGATCTGGATCGTGCAATGAAATGTAATCGTGCCGACGCTTTTCTGGTTTGGCATCATGCTCAAAGTGGATGGCGATCTCGGTTAATTGCAAATTATCAATCGTATCCGCTACTACTTGAAGGTGAGAGATCGCGTCGTAGAGATTCTTATAACCACTTTCGCGGAGAAATCCGACGACGCGATCAAAGTCGCCTCGCGTCAACTGTGCGGGGTCGGAGACGTCGCGTTCAAACAAGGGATTGTACAGTCGCCGGACGGCGATATTATATGCAGCCGCCATCGAGAACTTCAGATTTCGAGTGCGTTGCAAATACACAATCAAGGCTTTACTAAAATCTTGGAAAATGAAGGGGAGCGGTCCCTTAGGTGGGGCGGAATAGCCTGTCTTCTCAAGGGCTAGCCGATGCGTGTCGAAGGTAAGAGCATGTTGGTTATTCCGCAGTGGCAACCAACTTCCGACGTCCCATAGCGGTGACGCCCACGGGGACGAAATTGGCAACGACTGAAAAATCGCTTGTTCCTGCTTGATGAAACTTTCGAGACTCTGCCTTGCCCTAGACGGTGTCATCTGCGACATCCTCCATGTGCTGCCGGCAGCGTTCTATCGTAGCGGTTACCGCCAGGATGGTTGTTTGATGCTGAGCGAGAGGCCGGTTGTGTATGAGGTCACCGGCTTGTTCCGCCATGTCTATGAACCGTTGGGCTTCTCGTTGCAGCGCCTCTTTCACTTGCTCATGGCGGCCGTCAGCAAAGGGGTGAAACTTCTTGCAGGTGTAGCAGGCATACACGGGATTGTAGGGGCAGTGCGTATGAACCGGGAGGGCGCATGCACCGATGTCCCCGATGTACTGTGTGTCGACCACGCCGCGGATCGCTCTTTCGGTAGCAGTATCGCGGCGTTGCACGACTTCCCCGGTCAAGAGACTGCGCATAATGCGTTGATACGCGGGACTCTTGCCGAGTGCTTTCTCTTTGATCCGGGCAATGTTGGGGGTTGCCGTTACGTAAGCACGCGCCGCAACCGTGCTGTTGTGGCCGAGCAGTTCGGCAATCATGTCTGCCGGAGTTCCCTGGTCCGCCAAACCTTGCCCGAGGTGATGACGCAGCAACATGGTTACCTGGTTCGGCTTGTCTATCCCGGCTTCACGCAGCTCGTGTTTGAGGCCTACACCGATTTCAATTACAGACAGGCGTCTTCCATTGGGACCTACAAATAATGGTTCGCAGTCGCTCCCAAAGCGGCGTTGCATTTCCGATACATGTCGTAACATTTTTTCACCCAACCGGGTGGTGACTTTGCGGGGGCGTCGCTCAGGTCTGCGCTGGCCGACCTTTTTGGCCATGGGTAGCCACAGGGTGTAGTACTGCTCATGATCAGCGCTTTCAATGAACTCAAAATCCGCAATGTCCAGCGAATGGAATTGAATCGCGCGTGGTGCGAGTTCGAAACCCAAGTGAAGCACTATATTAAACTGCACTTCCTCCCAAGAGTCAGTTGAAAACTCTCGATCAATGCGCTTGAGCAACCTAATTTCCTCATCAAGTTCTAAGCCAGACTGCGAGAGAAAAATTCGCGCATACGGATCCACCCGAGCTGACCTTGCATCTTTGATTATCAGGTAAGTATTTAGATCAAAACCTTTAATACCTCTATCAATAGCCCAACGATAAAACCTACGAAACCCCACAAGATCGTGTCTTGATTTTTTTAAGCCATCAAGAACTGCAATTAGAACGGTCTTATCCCAGGGAAGACCATTTGCTAGTTTAGTACTAGATAGAGTGCGGAGGGAATTTGCAAACATTTGCGCGGTTTTTGGTGCATATTTTTCAAGCGCATAAGCCATAAAGCTTTTACTAATTGCCATGAGCTCAGCACTGAACTGAAGTGCAGTCCAATCTATTTTCATACTCATCCCGCCGTCGTACCACGTCCAAACGTCAAGTCGAGTATCGACGTATCTTGGCTGGTCATTGGTGCGTGTTCGAATCGCAACCTGAGCCGGGCCCTCGAACACGTAGGCCGGAAAAGAGGAGGAGGGTGAAGCCTGTTCTTGATCGGCTGATTTGGTCACGGCGAACCTCCTTAACTGTCAAGTCGGCTCCAGGCTGCCGAGGCACGCTGGGCGTTGTGGAGGTTGGCCGACTCGGAAAGATAACGACTTGCATAACGGCGTGGCATCGTCGAAGTGTCAGACCAACCGCAGACTCGCCGGAGTTCGTCAGTGGCCCGCTCGAGGTCATACCCACGCTTCTCGACCAGGTAAGCCAAAAACCTGTCGGCAAAGGTGTGGCGAAAATCATGCGCGGAAAGTGTAGGCAACAACCCCGGATGAGCAAGTTCAATGGTCAGAAACAGCCGATCAAGGACGTTAGACAGCGCGCGGATCGACAGCGGACGACCTCGGTCAGAGATGAACAAATAGTGGTACCGCAATTTCATTGGTCTGCCGTTACGTATGGGGCGCCGATCGCCCTGGATATAGCGCTCATAGACCTCATACAACTGCGCGGAAATACCCACCGTCCGCCCGTGTGTTTTCAACGCAGGCTCTTCAGCTCGTGGATCGCCGGGATCATGTTCGCGATCATTGATGCTGACAAAGGCATGCTGAGACCCCTGATTGATATCCGTGGTGTAGAGCTTCAGAAGCTCTCCGCGACGGATACCCGTCTCCAGCAGTAATTCAATCATTAGCCAATTACGCAACTGAAGTCGCTCCGGAAACGGATTCCCCGCAGCACCCGGGCGAATCAGTGTGCGAATGATCTGGAGTTGTGTATCTGTCAGGCTGCGGTAACGAGCGTGGTCGGGACGAACATTGATGATGTGGCTCTCAAAGCGTCGTTCGATGACGTCGGCAACATCTGCAAATACCACCTCGATGTTAGCCAGGGTGGTTGAGCTCTGACGGGCGCGCGGGATGTAGCGAGTGACACACCAGGACAGGTACTTCTTCAACAGCCGCAAGTACTGGTCACGGGTACGCGGATCGATCTGCGGAAAAGGTGCCGTCGTAGCTTTGCCAATTCGGGCGACTAGGTTATCGGCTTGACGGCCGCTTTGGAGCCAGATGGCGTAACCGTCCAGTAACGCCAGAATCGCCTCAAAGTGACAGGCCAAGATGGCCTCATCGATATCCAGATCTCGGGTTTTGGCATAGTTGTAGAAAGCCTGGATCGCACGCAAGTGCGCTGCGGCGGTGTTGTATGCACGATGCTTGAGCTTGAGCTGGACGTAGATGAATGGGACTAGCTTGGGCAATGGCGCCGCCTGACCATCCTGCACAAGCAGCGGTACACGCTGACCAGAAGAGTAACGGCACTGAATCAGATTCATCGGCAGCCACCTTAATTCAAGGACTCGCCATGAACACGAAGGACATGGCCCGTTAAGAGAATGGATGTGAGAAGCAGATTTGTCTAATCAGTACCTTAGACGACTCGTGAACATCTGTGACATGGCCTGTCGTTTAACATAATATACATTATGCGTACCTATGGGTTTCACCGTGGGGGCGCTTCTGGTGATCATTGAAGAATATTTCGACCACCGCGGCTGTGACGATCAGCTAAAACCCGAACGAATTTCGGGTAAATCACGAAATCCATGCAAAATCAGTACGTTACTTAAGAAATTGAAACCTTGGATAGAAAACATTGCTGACGCCCTTTTGACTATGTGGATAAGGATCTCGCGCGAGTGGCCATTCTTATTCAACATCGTCCGCTTCGATACCGCACTGCTAACAGAGTGAGGAAGCAAAGACCTGCCATAGTCAGGAATGTCACAGAGAAAGCACTGCTGATAGCTGTAGTGGTATTGTTGGCCAGTATTCGGCCATCCAGCCGCGAGGCAAATAGGAACGGAATCAAAGAGGCACCTGTCATGAAGCCAAGATTGCGCGACAGGCCGAGCAGCCCCGATAACACGCCTCGGTTATCCTCCGCGGCCTGGTTCATTACGCTCGTGCTGTTGGCTGCCAGAAACAACTGGAAGCCTGGGGTCATTAGCAGCATCGCCAGCAGGTAGCCTGGCACCCCGATTAAACCCGGCAATACGGCGAAGCTACACAGCCCCACAGCCGCAAGCATCAGGCCAGCGAACAGTATTCGGTCAGTTCCGAACCGATCCGTGAGCCTGCCGGCTGGCGCTCCTGAGAGCGCTGCGGCGATAGGCCCAGCGGCCATAACCAACCCCGTCATGGTCTCGCTCAGGCCCAAACCAAACGTGAGAAATAGTGGGCCCACCACAAGCGTGGACATCATGATGCTGGCAACCAGAAGGTTCATCCACAACGGGGCAACGATGGCTCGCTCGCGAAAGAGCGTCAACGGGATAAGGGGGTGGGCAATGCCAAGCTCGGTGCGGATAAACAGCAGGAGTGCAACTGCGGCCAGTATCAACAAAACCCAGGGCTGAATGTCTATGCCGGCCCGCCCACCAGTGGCCGCAAGCGCAAAGCCCAGCAGCGCTACGGATAGCCAGGCGCCGCCGGGCCAATCGATTCGGGTCACTGTTGCAGTCGGTGTCGTTTTACCGACACCTGCAGAGGCCAGCACCAGCATGCCGGCGCCGCACATTGCCAGCAGCACGAAGATGGAGCGCCAGCCGAGCTGACCGATCAGCAGGCCGCCAACTGTTGGCCCCAGTGCCGTCCCAATCGCCGACATGGTGCCCAACAGACCCATTGCGGCGCCTAGGCGCTCCTTTGTAATCAGGCTCTTGGCAATCGACATCGGCAGTGCCATGAGCACGGCCGCGCCCACCCCCTGCAGCGCACGACCGGCTATAAGCCAACCCAGGCTCGGGGCAACGGCGCCTCCTACACTGGCCAGGGTGAACAACATGATGCCGGCGAGCAGCACGCGGCGACTACCGTATAGATCACCCAGGCGCCCGGCTATCAAAATGGCCATGGTCACACCGAGCAGATAGGCCAGCACGACCCATTGCACTGTTTGTACGCCAGCCGAGAACATCGTTGCCAGGTGCGGCAGCGCGACCGTCGCGATACTGTTGCCCAGCGAAGCCAGCAGGATGGCGCCCGCCAATGCCGCGAGTGTTGGTGTGTTGGTCGCTGGGATGGCTTCCTGTTTCATACGCATTGTCTGCCTGTTAACGTCGGGATGGCCTACTATGCAACTTCAAGTCAACTTGAGGTCAAGCATGAAACTCGTCGATATCGGGGCACTTTCGAAAACCAGCGGGCTGCCCGCGTCTACGCTGCGGTACTACGAAGAAGTGGGACTGATCCAGCCCGTTTGCCGAAACGGATTACGCAGGCAATACAGTGAGGATACGATCGTCCAGCTTGCCTTGATCGGCCTCGGAAAAGCCGCCGGATTATCGCTGGAAGACATCGGCGGCATGTTCGACCAGAATCGAAACGCGGACTTGGCGCGGCCGACCCTGCTGCAGCGCGCCGATGAGCTCGACCGCCAGATTCTGCGCATGACGACCATGAGCCGCCTGCTCAGGCACGTGGCCGAATGCCACGCAGTCTCTCATATGAATTGCCCCCGATTTCGCAAGCTGTTGCGTGTGGTGTGCCCTTCGGTGGCTATGACGGGTATGCAACCTCGCGGCGCAGCGGGTGGTGAGGAATAGCCCTGCACCCCGCCGCAAAGCCTGAGTGAACTGCAGCCGAGCTTGAGGGTTCGTTGATCGCGGCGGGCCTGTAGCAGTCTGGTCGCAAGTGAATGCTTCCGGCCCTGAAGCGGCCTCTCGCCGCCAACCGGGCCCCACTTTTTGCGCGCCGCATCGGATCTGTTCAATGCCCTGGGCGCTTCGGTGTCTTCATACCACCTCCCGGCGCCGATCCTCTCTGGGGCATTTGGCAAACCGTGCCCGATAGCTGCGGGTGAAATATGACGGCGACTCAAACCCGCAGGCAATACTCACCTCAAGCACACTAAGCTCGCTCTGTCGCAGCAGTTGCCGAGCTTTCTCCAGGCGCAGACCCAAGTAGAAATTGCGGGGTGTGTCGTTCAGGTGCAGGCGGAACAAACGCTCCAGCTGACGCCGCGTGACCTTGATCGACTCGGCCAGGGCAAACGTGCTCACGGGCGGTTCGGTATGTTGCTCCATCTCGCCGATCACCTGAACCAGTTTCTTGTTGTTGATACCGTAGCGCGCGGCGATCTGCATGCGCTGGTGATCTTTGCGCGGGCGGATGCGGCTCAGGACGAATTGTTCGGACACCTGGATCGCCAGCTCCGGGCCATGGGCCATGGCGATCAAGTCGAGCATCAGGTCAATTGACGCGGTGCCGCCAGCACAGGTGATCCGGCGGCGGTCAATCTCGAACAGTTCCTGAGTAACCGTCAGTTGTGGATAGGACTCTTTGAATGCGTCGATGGCTTCCCAATGCAGGGTCAAGCGGTGTCCGTCGAGCAGCCCGACTTCAGCGAGCACACAGGCGCCCGTGTCGATGGCACCAAGGGTCACTCCGTCGTTGTCGAGGCGACGCAGCCACTGTGCCAGGGCTGGAGTGACAAACTGCAGCGGCTCGAAACCCGCAACCACCATCAGGGTCGCGTTTTTATTCAGCGGCTGCAGCGCGGCGGCGTTGACCGACATGCCATTGCTCGCCAGTACCGCGCCGCCATCGGCACTTAACACATGCCAGTGGTACAGGTCACCGCGAAAGCGGTTGGCAACCCGAAGAGGCTCTAGTGCGGAAATAAAGCCAATGGCCGAAAACCCTGGCATCAGCAGAAAGTAGAAATCCTGGGACATGGTAGCGCTCTTGCAGAACGGACAGCGTGGCACTGTGATACTCCCGTTATGCAGCTCATTCAAGAGGTAGGTCGCTGCAGTGCAAAAGTGCGTCGCCGCCGTGCAGTTTGTCGGCCTCGCAGGTACGTAACGTGGCGTTACGGTGCACAAAGACACCGGCCCCCACAATTACGAGCTGCCGAGGGATACACCATGAATCGACTGATCAGCCGCTGCGTGCTCGCACTCAGCGCCAGCGCCATCTTGAGCACAAATGTCATGGCAGCAGATGCCGCTTCATGCCAGAACGTGCGCATGGGCGTGGTGGACTGGACCGACGTCATCGCCACCAGCGCCATGACCAAAGTCTTGCTCGACGGCCTCGGCTACAACACCAAACAGACCAGCGCTTCGCAGCAAATCATTTTCGCTGGCATCCGCGACCAGCGCCTGGACCTGTTCCTGGGCTACTGGAACCCGCTGATGACTCAGACCATCACCCCTTTCGTTGAGGCCAGGCAAGTCAAGGTCCTCAGCAAACCAAGCCTGGAAGACGCTCGCGCCACCCTCGCCGTCCCGACTTACCTGGCCGACAAGGGCCTGAAAACGTTCGCCGATATCGCCAAATTCGAAAAAGAGCTCGGCGGCAAGATCTATGGCATCGAGCCAGGCTCGGGCGCCAACACCCAGATCAAGGCAATGATCGCCAAGAACCAATTCGGCCTGGGCAAGTTCCAGCTGGTGGAGTCCAGCGAAGCCGGCATGCTCGCCGCCGTTAACCGCGCTGTACGTCGAAATGGAGCCGTGGTTTTCTTCGGTTGGGCGCCCCACCCGATGAACGTCAACATCGCCATGACTTACCTGAGTGGCAGCGACGATGCCATGGGGCCTAACGAAGGCGCGGCAACGGTCTGGACTGTGACATCGCCCACGTATGCCGAGCAGTGTCCCAACGTGCACAAACTTCTGACCAACCTGAGCTTCACGGCCGCCGACGAGAGCCGGATGATGCAGCCGCTTCTGGATCACAAGGATCCGCTTGAATCCGCCAAACAGTGGCTAAAGGATCACCCGCAGGACCAGGCTCGCTGGCTGGAAGGTGTCACCACCTTCGACGGCAAGCCGGCTGCGGCCAATCTGCAATTGACCAGCAAATAACCATGCTCCTCACCGCTTCGTAGCCAACACCGGCTACGAACGGCCTCATCACGCCTGAAAGGAACCCCCCATGAATCACGACGTCATCATCACCTGCGCACTCACCGGTGCTGGCGACACGACCGCCAGAAGTCCACATGTGCCGGTCACTCCCAAACAAATCGCCGCAGCGGCAGTGGAAGCTGCCAAGGCGGGTGCGACCGTTGTGCATTGCCATGTACGCGATCCCGACACAGGCAAGTTCAGCCGCAGCGTCGCGCTGTATCGCGAAGTCATGGAGCGTATCCGCGAGGCCGACGTCGATATCATCGTCAACCTCACCGCAGGCATGGGTGGAGACCTGGAAATCGGCGGCGGTGAGAACCCTATGGAGTTCGGCCCCAACACCGACCTGATCGGCCCGATTAGCCGTCTGGCTCATGTGGAAGAGTTGTTGCCGGAAATCTGCACCCTGGACTGCGGAACCCTGAACTTCGGCGACGGCGACACTATTTACGTGTCCACCCCCGCCCAACTGCGCGCCGGAGCCAAACGCATCCAGGAGCTGGGCGTTAAGGCGGAGCTGGAAATCTTCGACACCGGCCACCTGTGGTTCGCCAAACAGATGATCAAGGAAGGTTTACTCGACAACCCGCTGTTCCAACTGTGTCTGGGCATCCCATGGGGCGCGCCGGCCGACACCACCACGATGAAAGCCATGGTCGACAACCTGCCAGACGACGCTGTGTGGGCCGGATTCGGCATCGGCCGCATGCAGATGCCGATGGCGGCGCAGGCGGTGCTGCTGGGCGGCAACGTGCGTGTTGGTCTGGAAGATAACCTGTGGCTGGACAAGGGCGTGCTCGCGACCAATGGCCAACTGGTGGAGCGTGCCAACGAAATCCTCAGTCGCCTGGGCGCACGCGTCATGACCCCGGCAGAAGGCCGTATCAAGATGGGTCTTAAAAAACGCGGCTAACCCCCAGATGCATTCATCACATTATTCAGGATCGTCGCCAATGCGCTTTATCACTGAGATCAAAACCTTCGCCGCCCTGGGCAGCGGCGTTATCGGCAGCGGCTGGGTATCTCGTGCCCTCGCCCACGGCCTTGATGTAGTGGCGTGGGACCCGGCACCGGGGGCCGAAGCTGCGTTGCGCAAGCGCGTCGCCAATGCCTGGGGAGCGTTGGAGAAACAGGGCCTGGCACCGGGCGCGTCCCAGGATCGCCTTCGCTTCGTCGCCACCATCGAAGAATGCGTGAAAGACGCTGACTTCATCCAGGAAAGCGCCCCCGAACGCCTGGAGTTGAAGCTGGAATTGCACAGCAAAATCAGCAGAGCGGCCAAGCCCGATGCGTTGATCGGTTCGAGTACGTCGGGCCTGCTGCCCAGTGAGTTCTACGAGAGCGCCACCCTCCCGCAGCGGTGCGTGGTTGGTCACCCCTTCAATCCCGTATACCTGCTGCCGTTGGTGGAGGTAGTGGGCGGAAAAAACACCGCGCCGGAGGCAATCCAGGCAGCAATCAAGGTTTACGAATCCCTCGGAATGCGCCCTCTGCATGTGCGCAAGGAAGTCCCGGGCTTCATCGCCGATCGCTTGCTCGAAGCGCTATGGCGTGAGGCTCTGCACCTGGTCAATGACGGCGTGGCCACCACCGGCGAAATCGATGACGCGATTCGTTTTGGCGCTGGGTTGCGCTGGTCATTCATGGGCACTTTCCTCACCTACACGCTGGCCGGTGGCGATGCCGGGATGCGCCACTTCATGGCGCAGTTTGGCCCCGCACTGCAATTGCCGTGGACCTATCTGCAGGCACCGGAGCTGACCGAAGAGTTGATCGACCATGTGGTCGACGGCACCAGCGCCCAGTTGGGTAACCATAGTATTTCAGGGCTGGAGCGCTATCGTGACGACTGCCTGCTAGCTGTATTGGAGGCGGTCAAAACCACCAAGGAAAAACACGGCATGACCTTCGCCGAATAGACCTGTGCGGGAGCTCGCTTACTCACAGGAGTTATCCGGATATTGGCGCGACGACGTGGGACCGGCTTCAGCCGGGAAGAGGCCAGTACATCCATATCCTATTTATCGTCTGAAATGCCGCCTTCCCGGCTAAAGCCGGTCCCACGTCGAAACATAGAATTTCCCACGTCTTTTGCCGAGTACAGACCCATGCCTGCACTGACCACCTACACCACCCAGGTTCAACGCGATTGGGTCGACTATAACGGCCACCTGCGCGACGCGTTCTACCTGCTGATTTTCAGCTATGCCACCGATGTACTGATGGACACTCTGGGCCTGGACAGCGACAACCGCGAAGCAAGTGGCCACTCGTTATTCACCCTGGAACTGCACTTGAATTACCTTCACGAGGTGAAACTCGGTGCGGACGTTGAGGTGCGCACCCAACTGATCGCCTACGACGCCAAACGTCTGCACCTCTATCACAGCCTGCACTTGGCGGGAGATGAAAAGGAACTGGCAGGCAACGAGCAAATGCTTTTGCACGTCGATATGACTGGCCCGCGCTCGGCTCCTTTCAGCAAGGTCACGCTGGAACGACTCTGCGCTATCTGTGCTGACCAGACCGAGCTACCGAGGCCCGCCCTCCTCGGCCGAGTTATTGGGTTGCCCGATAAAAAATAGCTGACATAAAGCCTTGATGCAGACGTTGAAGGCCACACAGATAGGCCAAAACTGCCGGTTGTCGTATAAACCAACCGCGGGGCGATTGATCACTCGCAGAATCTAGTTGTTTCGCTCGGCCATTACTCCTCCTTCGTTGAACGGGCCCGACAGCTCATTCTGATTGATCCGCTCTTCAGCGCGAAAGTCACGCAGATCTTCGTGGCGAACGAAGCGAGGCGCCAAATTGCATGCAATTGAAGACATGCGTGGAACCGAGGCGATGCTGATCACCACAGTTTCGCGTCGGTTGCGTGGATAGTTTTTCCGCGCTAGTTAGCTGCCGTGCCTGAGCCCCCACCTTATTCCCCCAAACCAACACGGGCCTCGACAAGTTCTACGCGCAGCTTAGAGCCCTTTGACCTGTCTTAAGGTGAGCCCATTAGTTAGCGATTGAATATCAAAAACAAGTTGAACAGGGGCTCGCTAGATTTCTCTTTCGCCAAGTCAGTCACCCGTGACCAGCGAGAGTGCCGTTAAAACCCTATTGATCAAGGGTTCCAGACACTATTTGAATAACAGAATTACAGCGCTCTTTTAAAAACCTGGGCGTTATCGCCTTTGTTCTTCTCTTGGACTGCTTAGACGCGACGCAATCGCAGACACAGTCATCGTTTGTTAACACATTTGTGACATTCATTTTGCGCGGTCTGTTTTGACGTCGTCGGGCATTTCTAAAAAACAAGCCCGTTGATACCTGGAACAAAGGGAGCCGCACATGAGAGTCACAGTCTTCGGAACCGGTTATGTCGGCTTGACCCAGGCCGCCTGTCTGGCTGAGGTGGGCCACACCGTGTGTTGCATCGATGTGGATAGCAACCGTATTGACGCACTGCGCGATGGCATCTGCCCCATTTTCGAACCCAGCCTTGGTGGGCTCCTCCGCAATGGGCTGGACAACCAGCGATTGCATTTCACCACGGATGAAGCCGAAGCCAGTCGCTTTGCAGAATTGGTATTCATTGCGGTGGGAACGCCGCCGCAGGCTGACGGCAACGCCGACCTGAGTCAGGTATTGGCGGTGCTGGCTGCCCTGCTCCAGCATGCCAACGGTGCACGGATCATCGTCAACAAGTCCACCTCCCCGGTAGGGACTGTCGACCAGATGCTTGCGGTGATTGCCGCTAGCCCTCGGCGAGATGATGGCTTTGAAGTGATCAGTAACCCGGAATTTTTCAAAGAAGGCTCAGCGGTCAGTGATTGCCTGCGCCCCGATCGCATAATTGTCGGCGGCGCCAGCCAGGCCGCACTTGAGCGTTTGCGGGAGCTCTATCAGCCATTCAGCCGCAACCGTGAGAAGTTTGTCGTGATGGACGCTCGCAGTGCCGAGCTTACCAAGTACGCAGCCAACTGCCTGTTGGCGACCAAAATCTCGTTTATGAACGAACTGGCCAACCTCGCTGAGCGGTTTGATGCCGACATTGAGCAGGTGCGGCTCGGTATTGGCTCAGACCCTCGGATCGGCTACGACTTCATCTACCCTGGGTGCGGTTTCGGCGGCTCGTGTTTCCCCAAGGATCTTCAAGCGCTGATCAGTGCAGCCAAGGCATGCGGGATGGAGACCGCCCTCCTCAGCGCCGTGGATGACGTTAATCGTCGCCAGAAGCACCTGCTGTTTGAAAAGATCCGCGTGCATTATCAAGGCGCGCTCAGAGGCAAGGTTTTCGCCGTCTGGGGGCTGGCGTTCAAACCCAATACCGACGATATCCGCGAAGCGCCCAGTCATGCGCTTCTTGAGGCGCTGTGGGCCGCCGGTGCCACGGTCCAGGCACACGACCCAAAGGCCATGGAGGCAATCAGCGCTCGTTACGGAGAGCGCGATGATCTGAAACTGATGCCGTGCAAGGAAAGCGCTCTCGATGGCGCTGACGCCTTGGTGGTGGTCACCGAATGGCAGGACTATCGCGTCCTGAATCTGCCCAGGCTCAAGGAACAACTTCGAGACTGGGTGGTATTTGATGGGCGTAACCTGTTCGACCCGCTGCAGTTGCGAGAGGCCGGCTTTACTTACTACGGTATTGGCCGCGGCCAGGGGGTCCGGCCATGACCGTTCTCGTGACTGGCGTTGCAGGATTCATCGGATTTCATGCTGCCAAACGCTTGTGCGAGCAAGGTATTGAAGTGGTTGGGATCGACAATCTCAACGCTTACTACAGCGTTGATCTCAAAAAGGCGCGACTAAGGGTGCTCGAGGGCACGCCAGGTTTCACTTTTCATTGTCTGGACATTACCGACGATCAGGCTTTGTCTGCTTTATTCCGGCTTCACGGCTTCGAGCAGGTCATTCACCTGGCGGCCCAGGCCGGTGTGCGTTATTCGCTGGAGGAGCCGGGTGCATACGTCCAATCCAATTTAGTCGGTTTTGTTAACGTACTGGAGGCCTGTCGGCACCATCGACCGACGCATCTCATCTACGCATCAAGCAGCTCAGTCTACGGCGCGAATACGCGGATGCCGTTTCGCGTAGAGGATGCCGTAGACAGGCCGCTTTCCCTGTACGCCGCCACCAAACGCGCCAACGAGTTGACCGCATACAGTTACGCCCACCTCTATGGTCTGCGATGCAGCGGATTACGCTTTTTCACGGTTTATGGCCCATGGGGCCGCCCCGACATGGCGTTGTTCAAGTTCACCCAAGCCATGCTCGCCGGCGAACCGGTGCACATCTACAACCATGGGGAGATGGCGCGGGACTTTACCTACATCGATGACATTGTCGAAAGCATCCTGCGTTTGCGCGTGCGTCCGCCCGAAGCCGTCGGCAGCGAACCGCCTCACCGACTCTTCAACATCGGCCGGGGTCAGCCTGTGAAGTTGCTGGAGTTCGTTGACTGCCTGGAGGCCGCACTGGGCCTGCGTGCCGAACGCCGCTATCTGCCCATGCAGGCGGGTGACGTGCTGCAAACCTGGGCAGATGTCAGTGACCTGGCCCAGTGGATTGACTTTCAACCGCAGGTGTCGGTCGACACAGGCGTTCAAGCCTTCGTCGACTGGTACCGGGAGCACTACCAGCCCCGGACTGGCCTGCCCTCTTCAGAGCCAAAAAAATAATGACTGCGCCTATTTTTGTTTCCGTAATAATTCCCGCCAAGAACGAAGCAGGCAATCTGCCTTCGCTGTTGCAGGAGGTCCGAGCCGCGCTGACTGGAGAGCACTACGAGGTTCTGGTGGTTGACGACGGCAGCACCGATGAAACCCCGCAGGTCCTGCGCGCATTGAAAGACGAAGGATTCCCGGAGCTGCGGATTCTGCAACACGAACACTCACTGGGCCAGAGCACGTCGATCTACCACGCGGCTCAGACGGCACAGGGCGACTGGCTAGCGACGCTGGACGGCGATGGCCAGAACGACCCGGCGGACATCCCCGGTATGTTGGCATTGGTGCGCGCTCGCCAAGGCGGTTCCGATGCCCTTCAGCTGGTGGCCGGGCACCGTGTAAACCGCCGCGATACCGCCAGTAAGCGCTGGGCTTCTCGATTTGCCAATGGATTACGCAGCCGCCTTCTCAAGGACTCGACTCCCGATACCGGTTGTGGTCTGAAACTGATCGAACGCAATGCCTTTCTGCGCCTGCCCTATTTCGACCATATGCACCGCTTTATTCCGGCGCTGATTCAGCGCCATAACGGCCGCATGGTCAACCATCCGGTCAACCACCGTCATCGCCAGGCTGGCATTTCAAACTACGGCAATCTGGACCGGGCGCTGGTGGGGATTCTTGACCTGTTTGGCGTTTGGTGGCTCATCCGCCGCACCCGGCTGCACAGCCAGCCACGGGAGCTGAAGCCATGAAATTCGATAACGAAACTATGTGGCTGATTCTGGGCTTTGTCGGACAAGCCGTGTTCACCGGACGCTTCGTTTTGCAGTGGCTATATAGCGAGATTCACAAACGCAGCATCATTCCGGTGGGCTTCTGGTATCTGAGCATGCTTGGCAGCGCCCTGCTGCTCATCTACGCCATCTATCGGCAAGACCCGGTGTTTATTGCAGGCCAGTCGTTCGGCTTGCTGGTGTACCTGCGCAACCTTCAGTTAATCAGCCAGCAGGCTAAAGCAGTCAAGGAAGAATAACGGTGCGAATCAAGCTTTCACCGCGTCTTGAAGGATGGTTGTTGGTTGCACTCGCCGTCGTTCTGATCGGGGCCGGACTTGGCCTGCGCCAGGCGCAGAACGTGGACGAAGAACGCTTCCTGGGTGTTGCGCTGGAGATGTTGCAGAGCGGCTCCTGGTTCGTACCCCACCGGGCAGCGGAGATTTATGGCGACAAGCCGCCGCTGTTCATGTGGGCAGTGGCGTTTTTCATCTGGCTGACGGGCAGCCCGAACATCGCCCTTTACCTGCCGGCACTCTTCTCGGCGAGCGTGGCCACGGCCGCTCTCTACGATCTGGGCCGGCGCCTGTGGAACCGGCGAATCGGACGCTACGCCGCTTTGCTGTTCCTGGCGACTTATCAGACCTACAGTATTCTGCGCACCGGGCAGATCGACGGCTTTCTATGCTTGTGGACTGCCCTGGGCATTTACGGTCTGGTTCGCCACTTACTGCTCGCCCCTGCCTGGCGCTGGTTCTATGTTGGTTGCGCGGCCATGGGCCTGGGCATCATCAGTAAAGGGGTAGGTTTTGTGCCGGCGCTGATGCTGATTCCGTATGGCTATGCTGTCCGCAAGGGGTGGCCCGGCGTCGTCGCAATGCCCGGCCAAGCCGGTCGCTGGGCACTTGGCTTACTGGTCGTATTGCTGGCTTGCTGCCTGTGGCTGATACCGATGGTGATCTCGGTGGTGCGCGACGGTGGGCCGGAAGGCTTTGCCTATATCCGCGAAATACTCCTGCATCAGACCGCCAATCGCTATGCCAGCGCCTGGGACCACCGCGAGCCATTTTGGTACTTTTTCGTCAACGTGATCCCCCAGTATTGGTTGCCGTTGGTACTGGTGCTGCCTTGGTTGATTCCGGCCTGGCGCCGGCAGTTAAGCAAGCGCGACGGCAGAGTACTGGTCCTGCTCGGATGGGTTGTGCTGGTGCTGGTGTTTTTCAGCATCTCCACGGGTAAGCGCAAACTCTACATCTACCCCGCCCTGCCAGGTCTGGTGCTGGTCGCCGCGCCACTGGTGCCATGGCTGCTGCGCCGCTTGTTCCATAACCGCGACTGGGCGCGACGAATTTTTCCGGGCGTCGTCATTGGCTGGTTCTGTTTATGGTTCGCTCGTGGGTTCGTCGAACCAGTTTTGGATGGCGAAAACCCGCACAAGCTTGTGATGGATCAAGCAGCCGAGGTCACCCAGGGAGCCGAGCTGGTATTGGTCGGCTGGCGGGAAGGCAATTGGCTCTTTGCGCGCCAGCCGATTGTGCATTTCGGCTTTGCCGATTCCCTGGCGATCCAGCAGGCCGCCACTTGGCTGCGCGAACATCCTGGCTCCTTTGCCATGGTCCCCGGTGAGCAACTGGCCAGTTGTTTCGTACCGGAAAAAGCTCAACCGCTCGGTCAGACGTCACGGGCTGACTGGTTTGTGGTAGACGCCAGCGCGGACAACGGTCTATGCCGTCCGCACACTCATGCCGATGTCTATCACTTCAGCTGGAAGAAAAATGCGAATTGATTCAGGCTCCCACCGTCCGGCACTTCAGCGAGTGCCCGATGCCATGAGCCCAGTGGTAGCTGAAGTGGCGATGCCGCGTCACTCGATCCTCCGCCGTCGGCCGATATTACATCGGCAGATACTGGTGGGTCTCGCCGTTCTAGGCCTATTGGCGTTGGTCAGTGCAGTATCGAACCATTTTCAGATCCATCAACAGCTCTACCAATACAGTGGTGTCTGGTTGCACGGAAATCAGGCTGGCGAGGAAAATATCTGGCTGCCGGATTTTCATGTAGTGATCGATGCAAAACCCATCGCTCCGGGGCTGGAGAATCTCTCCGGGATCACCTACGACTACGACAATGATCGGCTGCTTGCAGTGACTAACAAAGGGCCGATGCAACTGCTGACGCTGGATAAGAGCGGCAACATCCTGGCGCGCTATCCGCTGATTGGCTTCGATGACATCGAAGGACTGGCCTACCTGGGCAACGGTCGTATAGCCCTGTGCGACGAAGACTTCCAGCAGCTGGATATCATCACACTGCCCATACAGGTAAGGCCCATCCAGGTGCAAGAAGCCCAATACATAGCGCTTATGATCAACCCCAGTACTAATAACAAAGGGTTTGAGGGGGTAACGTACGACCCGGACGGCGACCGGCTGTTCGCAATCAAAGAACGTGACCCACGGCAATTGTTCGAGGTTTGCGGGGTAATGCGCTCCATCGATCAGGGGCGCTTGCAGATAAGGGTTGTCGACAGGCAAGACTGGGTGACGAAGAGTGTCGCCACCCGAGACCTGTCCGACGGCTACTACGATCCGCGAACCGGTCATTTACTGTTACTCAGTGACCAGTCGCTGTCGATTACGGAAATGGACAGCAATGGCAGGTTCGTGAGTATTCGCTCACTCCAGGGCGGTCTCTCCGATCTTCGCCACAGCGCACCTCAGCCTGAGGGCATGACCATGGATCGCGACGGCAACCTTTACGTAGTCAGCGAGCCCAACCTGTTTTACAAATTCTCAAAGACACCGAAATAGCCCGAGAGAACACAGCCCGGTTGCCTGAATGACCTTATGAGTGAACATTTGGGCCCACCTTGAGATAGCGTTTGATCAGCGCCAAGCCCGCCAGAGGTAAACCGATACCCACGATGCCGCAGATCCAGGCGAGACCTTGCGTGCCAAACGTCATCAAGGCCCCACCAATGAAGATTGCAGGCAACAGCGGGAACACCAGTACGCAAATCAGCAATGCGTGAGTGCCCAGAAATCTTTTCAAACGGCCCTCGGCGTTAAAGATGCACACCATCCATAGAAAGGTCCAACATCCGATACTTGCCAAATAAAGTGCCAAGTAAAGTAGATCCCCTACCATTCCATATCCATGCATTTCAATGCTTCCTTGTTCTTGCTCACGACAGAGGCCGGGCAAACCACCGTAGTCCGGCCTCTGTCGCCAAATCAGCTCTGGCAGAAGCGGATCCGATTACCGAAAGGGTCGTAGACTTCCAGAATCTGCCCCCATCCCTGCTGGACAATATCCGGACGCCCGTAGCCATAGCGCTTGGCAATGAGTTCATCCCGGAGCGTTTCGATGTTGTGCATCGGGATAAAGATCGTCGATCCCGGACTGGCATCGCCATGATGTTCGGACAGATGGAGCTGCAGGCCGTTTCGGCTGACGCCCAGGTAAAGCGGCAGATCCGCTTCGAACCGATGCTCGAATTCGACACTGAAACCGAGGAAGTCAATATAGAATTCCCGCGCCTTGGCCTCGTCAAAAATTCGCAATATCGGAATGGCTTTGTCGAACGTAACGCTGTGGGGATTTTCTTCCGCAAGCATTGCTGATGCGGTGTTCCAGTCCTTGTAGCCCAGTTGTTGAGCGACCAGTTCGAGTGCCGCGCTATGGGACACTTCCTGGTTGCGGCCTTCCAACGAAGCACGCAAGGTCTTAGCCATCTGCTTGGCTTTCTGGATGGTTAACATGATTTCTCCTGGAGTCGAAGCCTGTTGGTGCTCGCGTTGCCAAACCTCGACTATCAAGAGCTTTGCGATAGGGGTTGGAAAAACATGCTTTCACCTTTCCTTTCGGAGCGAGCGGCGGGCAGCACTGGCCAGCCGCGATCGTACACATCCCGCGCCAAAGACGAAACCGATGGTTAGCGTTTTATATTCGGCGCCCATAAATCTCTGACTGTTGCTATCGGATACTCGCTGACTGTAGCTACCGCCCCCACCCCATCGCGCTTAACTTCTTCATACAAAACCTTAGGGCATTCAAATCAACGGAGCGATCGCTATGCCTGATGCAGCCAGCCTTTACCTGTTCATTGTCGCCGTTGTGCTCTTGTTGGTCGTTCCGGGCCCCAACATGGCGTTCGTCACCACCCATGCCTTGGCCCACGGTTGGCGTGCTGGATTCGCCGCCGCACTGGGTATTTCTCTGGCTGATCTGGTGATGACCGCGTTGGTGAGCGCAGGCGTTGGCGCCGTGGTCATGAGCTGGGCGCCAGCATTCGATGTGTTGCGTGTGGCTGGCGCCTGTTATCTCATCTGGATCGCCTGGCAGGCATTGAAAGTGCCATCGCTTCCCCAAGGCACCCAGCCTCAGTTGGCTTCTATGTGGAAAATATTTGCCCGAGCCACTCTCAACAGCCTGCTGAACCCCAAGGCGCTGTTGTTCTTCATGGTGTTCCTGCCCCAATTCGTCAGCGTGGAAAACGGCAACCTCACTTTTCAGCTCATGTTTCTCGGCGGGCTGCTGTCACTTATCGCACTGGTCTTCCATACGCTGCTGGGCCTGTGTGCCGGTCAACTTAACGGGAAGATGCACAGAAGCAGATTCACCGAGCGTCTGGGGAAGTACGGTTTTGCCGGGGTGATGGCCGCACTGGCGGCACGTTTGCTGTTTCTTGACCGTCCGCTCTGATGCAAGGGGCTGGCTCGAGTCGGACACTGCAAATAGACTAGGCAGCATTTCCTGCCGTCGGTGAAACGTAAATGATTGAAGTGACAGAGGCCTCCATCGCCGATCTGCGTGCTGCACTGGAGTCTGGCCAGACTACGTCGGTTGAGCTGGTGAGGGCTTACCTTGCCAGAATGGATGCCTACGACGGCCTCGACACCCCGACCGCTCTTAATGCTGTCGTGGTTCGAAACCCTGAGGCTATCGAAGAAGCGCAAGCCTCCGATAGCCGTCGCAGCAAGGGCGAACAGCTGAGCCCGCTGGATGGCATCCCGTATACGGCAAAGGACAGTTATCTGGTCAAAGGGCTGACTGCGGCTTCGGGCAGCCCTGCATTTGCCGAATTGGTTGCGCAACGTGATGCCTTCACCATCGGCCGCCTTCGGGCCGCTGGCGCGATCTGTCTGGGCAAAACCAACATGCCCCCCATGGCAAACGGCGGTATGCAGCGTGGCGTTTATGGCCGTGCCGAAAGTCCGTACAACGCCAATTACCTCACTGCACCGTTCGCCTCAGGCTCCTCCAACGGTGCCGGAACCGCCACCGCCGCCAGTTTCGCTGCCTTCGGCATGGCTGAAGAAACCTGGTCGAGTGGTCGCGGCCCTGCTTCAAACAACGGCCTTTGCGCTTATACCCCTTCCCGTGGGGTGATCTCGGTGCGGGGCAACTGGCCGTTGACGCCAACCATGGACGTTGTTGTCCCGTACGCAAGAAGCATGGCTGATCTGCTCGAAGTGCTGGATGTGATCGTCGCCGAGGACCCCGAAACCCGTGGCGATCTTTGGCGGCTGCAGCCTTGGGTGACATTGCCGAGTGTCGCTTCGGTGCGCCCCGCTTCTTACCCTGAACTGGCCATCACGGCCGAAGCAATGGCCGGCAAGCGCTTCGGGGTGCCACGCATGTTCATCAATGCAGACCCTGAGGCAGGCACCGCCGAAACCCCCGGAATTGGTGGCCCGACCGGCCAGCGCATCATCACCCGGCCTAGCGTGATCGACCTTTGGCAACAGGCCCGCAAGGCGCTCGAAGCAGCCGGTGCCGAAGTCATTGAGGTGGATTTTCCGCTGGTTTCAAATTGCGAGGGTGATCGCCCAGGCGCGCCCACCGTATTTACCCGTGGGCTGGTGTCAAAAGAATTTCTGCATGACGAGTTGTGGGATCTGTCAGCGTGGGCCTTTGATGACTTTCTGCGCGCCAATGGCGATCCGACATTAAACCGTCTCGCGGACGTCGATGGTGCGAAGATTTTCCCCCACGACCCCGGCACGCTGCCCAATCGCGAGGACGATCTGGCCGCAGGTATGGACGAGTATGTGCGCATGGCCGAGCGCGGGATTACCCCGTGGAATGAGATACCCACCCTCCCCGATGGCCTTCGCGGACTTGAGCAGACCCGGCGTATCGATCTGGAAGACTGGATGGATAAGTTGGGCCTTGATGCGGTGCTTTTTCCAACCGTGGCGGATGTAGGCCCGGCTGACGCCGATATCAATCCCGAATCCGCTGACATTGCCTGGAGCAACGGCGTTTGGGTGGCTAATGGCAATCTTGCCATTCGTCACTTGGGCGTGCCGACCGTCACGGTGCCAATGGGCGTCATGGCCGATATTGGCATGCCCGTCGGGCTGACGTTCGCTGGTCGTGCTTATGACGACTCGAATCTATTGCGCCTCGCCAGTGCTTTCGAAGCGACAGGCAGCAAACGCATGATTCCGCCACGGACGCCGCCGTTGCAGACAAAGTGACCGCGCCTGCGCGTTGGGGCGCGCTTGCCCGCGATGCGGTTCCAAAGCCAGCAGGTTGGGTGCTTGTGGAAACGCTATCGCCGCCAAGCGCGCTCCTACGAGTGAGCAGTGTGTTAGCAATAACTTTCTTAACGGAGCTCTATACTCAGGCGAAACGCAGTAGACCTGGATCCCGTCCCGGAAGCCGACATCTTGAACATACGTTCGCTGATCGTCGTGATAGTTCTGATATCAGCCGGTTGCGCCTCGCAAAGGCCCGCGCCAGTGGCGGTAACGCCTGTGGTCATTTCTCCTGCAACCTGGCAACAGGTTGACCGGGAAATAGTCAGTGCATCGCGAGACGCCACTGAACAAGTCAAGGTGTTTGCCCGAGGTTCCATGGACCATTGGCGGACCCGGGTTTACCAACAGACCGAAGAACGATTCATCCCCTGGTTCAGTAGCTACTGGACTCAGGAATGGCTGTCGATGAAAGTCAGTTGGTACGCCCTTAGCGCCAGCGGCGAGCAGGACGCTTCTGCGAAACGTCTTGCGGACTATCTGCTACAGGAATATCAGGAACAGGTCCTGGCACCTGTGGCAGTGGAAGTCGAACCGGACGCCATCCTCGGCCAGGCGACGGGCTTCTATGTCCAACTGATGGATGAGCAGCTGAAAGTCATTGCCCAGCGGCACGGTGTGCCGATCTCCCGGCTCAACAGCAGAACCCAGCGAATCCCGGCTATCGCCCTTGGCCCTCCCTCCTCCCGTAATGCATCGTTATTCCAGCTTGTGAGTGCCGAACCGCTAAGCACCCTGCCCGCTTATGCGGCGCTCATTGACGAGATCCACAAAGCGGGCGGCGACCGGGGTATCGGCTCGACTGATGCGGGGATGACCCCGGTTGCCAAGCGAGCCAGTCAGCGAATAGAAGCAGAGATGGCGCCGCGTGGCGCGGCCAGTGCAATTGCTGCGGTAGCCGGTAAACTCGCCGGCGCACTCATTTCCGTGGGCGTTGCTGGCGTCAGGGCGGTGCTCCAGGCCAATGACCGCCCTGACAGCGAAGCCTTGATCAGACAAACCCTCGGCACATCATTTGATAAAGCCTGGCTAAAGCTACTCCAGAACCCCAACAGCGGCGTCATGGCCGGAACCCTGCACATGGCCGGTCAGATCGAAGGTAGCCTGAATCGCAGAATCCACTCCCAACCTGATCAGTGACAAACTCCTGCCACTGCTGACGAGTCACCCGTGCTACCGCCAGTCGTATGCTTCGAACTACCCGTCAAAGGCTATTTCCAATTTATGCGCCTGGCATCGGGTCGGGCAAAGGAGATAGCCATGCAAATCAACACAGAGCTTAGAGGCGGTATGGATTTACTTCCAACCTCCAATGATCCATTGAGTCCGGGCCGCACAGACGTTAACCCGAGTGATCAACCTGGAGTTGATGAGCTTCCTAACAATGAAGGCGAAATTCCGCTGGATTCAGACGATGACGCCCCAGTCGAGGAGGAACTGATCGATGTTGATCCAGATAACGCCGAGATGGACGATCAGCCCAATCCGCGCTAGTCGCTCGCTCTTCATCACGACCCCATGGAACGGGGTCACTGCGTGGCGTTAATGCCAGACCGGCACCGGCGCTGATACAAGCCCGCATGCCGTCGCAAACGCTCACGCGGAAGCGTTCACTTGAATCACCTATGATCAGTGAGAGCTGCCGACACAACGTTTGCCACAGGGATTGATCTTGCCAAACACCGACCATCCACTGATCAACCGAACCGCCCAGGCCATTAATGCCCAGGCGGGCGAGGTGTATTCAGCATTGGCCGGTTTCGGGTTGTTTTTCTGCCTGTTCACCGGCTACTTCATGCTACGGCCAATCCGCGAGGCCATGGGCATCCAGGGAGGTGTCGAGAATCTGCAGTGGTTGTTCACAGCGACATTCGTGGTCATGTTGATCGCCATCCCGTTGTTTGGCTGGTTGAATTCCAGGGTGCCCCGGGAGCAATTCGTCGATTGGGTATTTGGATTCTTTATCGTCAACCTGCTGCTATTCGCCCTGACCTTCGCCGTTCATGACGACAGTGTCTGGCTGGCAAGACTGTTTTACGTGTGGATCTCTGTTTATAACCTGTTTGTGGTTTCCGTGGCCTGGAGCCTGATGGCCGACGTCTTTGATGCTGACCAAGCCAAGCGGTTGTTTGCGTTTATCGCGGCAGGTGCCAGTGTGGGTGGGCTCGTGGGGCCGTTGATAAGTGCGCTGTCGATCAATCAACTTGGGCAAGCTGGGCTGACCCTGGTGAGCGCGTTGCTGCTGTTCGCGGCGCTTTACCTCAAGCGCTACCTGATGAACTGGCGCGCACGCGGTGGCGCTGGTCGGCCTGGGGCTGCACCCACCGAAAGCCCGCGCAAGCCGGTCGCAGGCAATCCGTTCAGCGGGCTTGGCCGGGTTTTGCGCTCCTCTTATTTGTTGGCAATGTGCCTGTTCGTCTTGCTGTTGGCCACGGCCAGTACCTTTCTCTATTTCGAGCAGGCTCGTCTGGTCGCGGAGCGCTTCCCCAGCCGGGAACTGCAGGTCAGTGTCTTCGGCTTGATCGACTTTGCGGTGCAGGCAGGCGCGCTGGTTGCACAGCTATTTATCACCGGGCGTATCGCTCAGCGCTTCGGCGTGGGGAGTTTGCTGGCCATCGTTCCCGCTTTGGTATGCCTGGGGTTCATCGGCCTTGCCCTCGCTCCCAGTTTTGCCATGCTCGCCGGCTTGATGATCATAAGGCGGATCGGCGAATACGCCTTCATCCGACCAGGACGAGAAATGCTCTTCGCACCCTTGGACGCAGAAACCAAATACAAGGCCAAGAACTTCATCGACACGGTGGTTTACCGGGGCGGCGATGCGATCAGCGGCTGGGCGAAAAGCCTGCTCGACACACTGGGTCAGTCGGCTGTGCTGGTGGCCGTGGTAGGCGCAATCTGCGCCGCACTCTGGACTCTGGTGGGTTGGTATCTGGGCAGGCGAAGCCATAACGAAACAGCTGAGGGCAGCCAGCGATAATCAGGCGAGTTCGAACAGCACATCCTGCGCGCCTTCCCACAAGGTCTTCACTCCCAGGGCACGCAGGTTTTCCTTCCCTTGAACGATGGTCAGAAAGTGATTACCCGCCAACTGGCCCATCTTGGCGGCGAAGCAGCACGAGCCATAGGCAATGAGGATTTCTGTTTCGCTGTAGGGTCCTGGATAGAACAGGACGTCCCCTACTGACGGATGGCTCGTGTGATTTTCAAACCCGATCGGTTGGTCATCGAGCAGCAGCTGGTACTCACCCAGTGGCACCCAGCAGCCTTCGCCGCTCCAACGCACATGAACCAATTTCTGCCGATAAGGCAGCAACTCTAGAAATGCTGCGACCGTTTGCGGCGCATCAGGGTTGGCTTGCGCGAGAAACTCATAGCCGCCTGCGGTTATTTTTATCGTGGTCATGCAACAGCTCCTGGCAAAACATGAAAGTTCATATCTGGGTTGGAATGATTAACACTAGGAGCTCACGAGTAGCGCGAGACCGCGATAACGGTCTGTCTGCCCCACCGCCATCGCTGGCCTCGTAACCTCGGTGAGCGCCTACAGGGTTGACGCTTCAGGTTGAAGTAACGGCGCCGATTGAGTGTTCGCGTTGGCCGTCGGTGCCGACAGAAAAACCTCGAAACAGCAGCCATGTGGCACCCGGCTTTCCAGCCTGACTGTCCAACCCTGATGGGTACAGATTCGCTGAACCAGTGACAAGCCCAGGCCCAGCCCTTCGCCCCGTTGCTCATCACCCCGGACAAAGGGTTGGAACATGGCCTGCTGTTTTTCCAGCGGTATGCCGATGCCGCTGTCCTGAACCGAAAAACCGTTGCTAGCCAGGGTCAGGCTAATGAAACCCGAGTCAGTGTAATGCCAGGCATTACGCAACAGGTTACCCATGACCGAATGCAGCAAGGTGGCGTTGTACAGCTGCGGGGACTCGTCACCGCGCTCATAGGTCAGCGTCAGCCCCTTCTCTTCAATGGGTTTGCGCCAGATATCAATCAATTCGTCGGCGACAGCCGTGAGCGTCGACCGTGGACCATGCCCCCCCACTTCGCTTTCCACGCGAGCCAGGAGCAGGAAGGTCTCCACCAACTGACGCATGCCCTCGCTGGCGCGAGCAATACGTACGACCTGATTATGGGAGCGGGCATCAACGTTGGGATTTTCCAGGAGCAACTCACACGAACTGGCCAATACCATCAATGGCGTGCGCAGCTCGTGGCTGACGTCGCTGGTGAACATCTTTTCGCGTTTGAGTGCTGCCCGCAGGCGTCCGAGGGTTTCATCAAATGAAATCGCAAGTTCACCAACTTCATCATGAGCATATTCAGGCGCCAGGGCCGGTGCCCCATCCAGAATCTGGTCCCGGTGCCGCACCTGGCCTGCGAGCTTTACCACCGGAGCCATGACGCGTTGCGCCAACAGCCGCCCCAAGAGCAATGCCAGCAACACGCTGAGAATGAACCCCACCAGAACGATGCCAAACAGAATCCGCTCCCGTTGCAGAGTGGCAGACCGGTCTCGTAACAACACGTATCGACGGCCATCCACCACGTCGACCATGGCGTAGTAGCTGACTTTATCCTGAATCAGTTGATGAAAGCCGGGTTCGAAGCCCTTCAGGTCGTCGGGCATTTCCAGGACCCCGGAAGCATCCTGGACGAAGAACAGTGAGTCTTTTTCCGGACGGTGGCTCCAGTTGCTGACATCGTCCATTAGCAGCAGGCGGTGAAGATCGCCATTCATTGAAAGGGACGTGAGTTTCTTACCCACCAGATGGACCGTCATGACAATGCCAGCTGCAAAAACCAGCGCCACCAGAGTACTCATCAGCGTAAAGACGATGACGATGCGCTGTTTGAGGCTGTGTTTGATATCCATGCAAATTCCGAAGACGAGACGACTTGCGCTCAGCAAGAAAAGCCCATTATCAGGCCAGAGATGTCGTCATTTCGTCAACGGACGATGTTTTTGATCTAAGCGGTCAGCCTTGTGGGAAAGTGTATGTTGACCTGCAAACCGACGTGGGACCGGCTTTAGCCGGGAAGAGGCCGGTACAGGCTCTGGATGTTTCCCGGCCTAACTACCGCTTTCCCGGCTAAAGCCGGTCTCACGTCGCACTTCAGCTTGCGCACAATCTTAGAAACTCCCACCGCGAAGTTTCAGCCGGGCGATGCAGCATTCACTCAGAACGCCGGCACAGCGCTCACTACCCGCAGTGCAAGTCCTTCATAGGCGTCCAGAGTGATCGTGAATTCACCCTCCTCGGTCAGATCACCCTCAACCCGCTCGTTGATGATGTCCACCACTGGACCCGGGGCGATACCGGCCAGATGCAAGGTCTCCACCACCGACTCCGAACTGAAGTTCAACGCCGTGATCTGGGTGCCCTTCCCGGCTGGCAGTTCATGAACCATGATCAGCAAACCAGGATGCTGCACATCCGGGATCAAGATCTGCTTGCTGGCGGCGATGTCGTAAGCGCGACGTACCGCGAGGATCTTCTTGAGCTGTGAGGCGAAAGAGTCCGGGCGCTGCAGCTGGCTGATCAGGCTGCCGTACAGTGAGCGCGGCCGCGGCATGTTGCCTGCGGAGAATTCGGCTTCGGGATCGAGGTCTACCAGGTCATACGCACCCCGATGAATCCAGCGGGTGTCGCCATCCTGCATCAAATGCTGAACCTGATCGGCAGGCAACGGCAGCGCGCCGACCAGATCCCACCCGGACAACGCAAACACACCCGGCTGCATGGCATTGAACATCACAAGCAGCAAATGAATGTGCTGAATCTGCTGGATATCAGCCTCGGTGATCGCGTCCAGATCGCGAATCCCCAGCGCCGCAGTGATGATGCTCGCGGTGGTGCAGGACACGCCGTTGGTAACGAACTTCAGGTTGTAAGGGGCATGCTCGCCTGCCAGGCGCTCATACATCTCCTCGCGGATATGCTCGCGCAGGATATTGCCGGGGAACGTTTGCCCCTGATAGTGATAGGTGTCGTGAGCGTGAAGCGTCCAAAAGTGCACCAACTCCAGCGTCAGCTCATCATGGTTTTGCAGCGCATGAATCAAAGAAGCCGGATCAATGCCGAACGCATGCACCTGACGCAGCATCAAACGCAGAAACTCTGTAGTACCGGTGAGCAAGGCGTGTTGATACGCAGGCCGCGAAATGAAGTCGTAAGACAGGTCTGCCCCGCCGTGAGACATGGCAGCAATGTCGTCCAGAGTCAGGTTCAATTCCTGAAAACTGAAACCACCGGCCTTGCGAATTGCGCCGCCGATCAATTGATTGCCAGTGATCGACAGCGGATGGCTTTCGGACCAGGCGTTACCTTCAGCTTTGCGCTCGACCCCGAGGAAGCCATTGGCATCCAGGCGCAGGACCCGGGCGCCCATGACGTCGATGGCATGCAGCGCATCACCAATGATCATTTGCTGCGCAGCAAAACTCGGGTCCAGCCAGTTCAGAGAAGGCTGACCTTCTTTGAAGTAATGCAGATAAACCCAGCGCCGGGCTTTGCCATCGACGCCCTGGACAATCGCCGTCGCGCTCCAGTCAGTTTCTTTAACGCCGGGTTCGAAAAAAATCACCCGCTGTAATTGACCGACGATGTAGTGCTTGTCCTTGAGCACATCGACCACGTCCGGCATCAGGTTGACCGCGTCACGACCGGCCGGGATATCGGGCAGCAAGTGCCAGTCCTCTTCGCGAATCTCCACCATGTGATACAGGCCGGGATAGTCTTCATAGGCCATTTCGGCAAGACGGAAGTCTGCACCTTTACCGGTGTGGGACGGGATCACGTCATCGATGAGCACTGCGTTATGCGCCGCAGCAATGCGGCTCAGGCTGAGCAACTGCGCGTCAGTGCCAAGATCTGGATCGATGCCAAAACTGATACGGTCGAAGTTGCCGTCGATGCTTGGCGTGCGTTGACGACCTTGCAAACCGCCTGAGGTTTTCAGCGGGCCATTGTGAATGCCCTGAATCCCGATTTCTGAAAGCGCGTGCCAAAGCGCTTCATCCCCCAACGCTTCCAGTACCGTGCCGCCTTCGCGGGGAATGATCGACGCCGGGTAAGCGGTAAACCACACGGAGGCAATGGCCGAGGCGTCTCGAGGTCGGGCCTGGGCAAACGGGCGTTGCCACAGCCTGCCTTGGCCGGAGTACAGTTTCGCGCGTTGTCTGGCGGCATTCAGCATCGATTGCTCGATGAGCCAGTCCACATATTGCTTATCCGGTGTCGTCATAAAGTACAGTCATCCGCGTCAAGTCAGTCGGGTCGAAGCCATCGGAGTGATCTGATCGGGTCCGATTCTGTCTTTCAGTTGCTTGACTGTATGAGCGCTGTGGCTGGCAAACGTTGCATTGGGTTACAGGTTAATTCCTGAAAACAAACCCGGTCTGTAGTGGAAGATCCTATGTTTGCCCAGCAGCGGATGTGACGACGTGGGACCGGCTTTAGCCGGGAAGTGGTTAAAACATCCGCAAGCTATGTGTTGACGTCAATACCGCTTTCCCGGCTAAAGCCGGTCCCATAATGCGCAGTGCGGCCACCTATATTCGTTAAAAGCCTGGATCAGTGATTTTCGGTCCAGTCGAAGTCCAGCTGCCGGGCAGTTCGATCCGCCAGTGTGCGGCTGTGCAACCGTTCAACCAGATGCAGGCTCATGTCGATGCCCGCAGAAATACCCGCAGAGGTCACAAAGGAACCTTCATCGACCCAGCGCAGCGCGCTCAATACATCCATGGAGGGAAACATTGCCTTGAGGTCCTCAAGATCTTCCCAGTGGGTAGTCACTTGCTTGCCAGCCAGCTTACCGGTCTTGGCCAGTAAAAACGCACCGGTACACACTGACGCAACCACTCGCTCTGGCGCGGACTGACCGCTGATCCAGTGAATGACATCAGGCTTTTCCAGCTCTGCCGTCACCACGCCGCCGGGCACGATCAGGCAATCCATGACCGGGTGATCGCTCATCGAGTAATCAGGATCGACCTTCAGCCCGGCACGAGCCCTGATCGAAGACATGGTGCGGCCGATGGTAAAGACATTGAACAGTGGCCGGTCATCAAGGCTGTTGCGCATGTGCATGCGGCTGGCGGTTGTGAACACTTCATAGGGGCCAGCGAAGTCCAGCACTTCAACGTCGTCGTAGACGTAGATACCAATGTTGATTGACACGAACTGACTCCTGGATCGCTTACATGAACTACCGCAACTTCAGGCTGCTGCCTGATTTATGCAGTCAGGTTACCCAGTCCCCGCAGACCGGACCACTGTGGTTACCGCCAATATCCGGTAACATCGCGCCATGGAAAATCATCTCGTTGTTGCGCTTATTTATAACCAGCTGTGCACCTTTGAATTTGGCTGCACGGTGGAAGTCTTTGCGCTCAAAAGGCCGGAGCTGGGCGTCACCTGGTACGAATTCGCGACTCATTCGGTGGATGAAGGCCAGATCACTGCAGCCGGTGGAATCACCATTGTCCCATCCGCGGGCGACACGTTTCTGGAGAACGCCGATACCATCATTGTTCCGGGCTGGCGCGGAGTCGATGCGCCTGTTCCTGCCAGGCTGATCGCGCAGCTGCAGGCCGCCCATGCCCGGGGTGCGCGAATCTGCTCTATCTGTACCGGCGCATTTGTGCTGGCCGCAGCAGGATTACTGGAGGGTAAGCGCGTCACCACCCACTGGCGCTATACCGACCTCCTGGCGAGCATGTACCCGCACCTCACGATTCAGCCCAATGAGCTGTACGTTGATCAGGGCCAGATCGTAACGGCTGCCGGTTCTGCCGCAGGCCTGGACATGATGCTGCACCTGGTGCGCAACGATCATGGCGCCCGAGTGGCGAATATGGTTGCCCAACGCATGGTGATCCCGCCCCATCGTGAGGGTGGTCAATCGCAATATGCATCGCGGCAGCTGGTGTCCTCCAGCGACGGTCCTATTGCCAAAGTCATGGACTGGATTCGCAGCGATCTGAAGCGCCAGCGCAGTATCAAGGAGATGGCTGATCACGCGGCCGTCAGCACCCGCACACTGCACCGCAGTTTCATGGACAGTACTGGATTGTCGCCTTATGACTGGCTGCTGGGCGAACGCATCGCTTACGCCAAGGAGCTGCTGGAGTCGTCCAGCATGCGCCTGACGGAGGTCGTTGAAGTGGCGGGCTTTGGTTCCGAAGAATCGCTGCGCAGGCACTTCCGCAACCTGGTGGGCATCAGCCCCAGCAGCTATCGCAAGCAATTCACCAGAGCCTGATCGCCAGAGCGAATCCGGCGTCGCTGTCGATATAAACCCAATACCGGGTTATCGCGTTCATTTCGAATAAGGCAGGGTTAGTTGGATCTGAGGGTCTGGGTCCCATCAGTTCTAATGATTGCGGGTATCGACATCCACCATTTTTGCTGAGGTGGTGACAGGCTTAGGATTCACTCCAACAGCAAAGCAAACTTTCAGCTTTGCACTGAATGGCCGTTTCAACGCTTTTGGAGATTCACCATGAAAAACTATGCCCTGTTCGCCGCCCTTTCGATGTTTTCTGTATTTGCTTCGGCGAATGATCAACTTTCCCATCAGGCTCCTGCTTCCGTTGACTACAAATACTCGCAGAATCTGGATATTGCCAAAGTTATCCAGATCAGTTCTGAAAACGATACCGCTTGTGGTCCTGTCAAAGCTCACATGCTGTACCTCGACAGCCAAGGCGTAGAGCACAATCTGCAATACACTCGCATCGGCGATGGTTGCCAGAATGGTTGAGGCGGCAGTGGCCGGTCACATCAGTTTAAGCCCTGTCCAGATAATGCCCCCCGCTACTCGGTCATCAGAAATGGCAAAGCCTGCTGAGATGACCACATGTCAACGAGGGGCTTACACATACGGCAGAAACACAAAGAATTAAAACATGGTTGACACACAGGATTGATCAAGAGCTCTAAAGGGTCCTTTCAAACATGGCGCCTCAAAACTTCTTTTTAGTGCTGGCCAGCGCGGGGAGTTTTTAGCACTTGTCGCCAGCACCAATTATATTGAATCGGTAATAGTCACTATCGATTATTGTAATAGTCCAGATTCGAAAACAGATGTTAGGGTTGTCGGCGATGAAGAACATGTTTCAGTCGCTTGCTGACTCCGCATCTACAAGCGATCGAATACCTGCTCCGCTTCATCATTCCTTTGGTTAGAAACTTTATAGTCACCTCACTTAATGTGCGGTGGCTTTTTTTTGCTCGCGATTCGCTTTTGGCGGCTGTAGCAGCTCTTGCGAGGGTGCAGGCGGCGTAAAGCTTGGTTTGAAAGCTGGAGTCCCTCGAGCATTTCTGGTCTAGTACCCCACCAGAAAGGCTTGAAAAGCTTAACTTCAGCTCCTGCAAACAGGTATTTTTTGATGTCTGCCCTCCGTTTCAAACAGTTCGTTGCCTCCATTACTGTGTTCGCGTCGCTGACGCTGACTAACGTGGCGTTCGCCCATGCCCACCTGGACAGCCAGTTACCCGCCGCTGACAGTACAGTCAGCAGCCCCAAGGAATTACGTCTGAAGTTCAGCGAAGGCGTTGAAGAGAAGTTCACCAAGATCAGCATCACCTCGGTAGCGGCAAGCGGCAAGAACCTGGTTGAGCCCGTGCCAGGCATTGCCACCGATCCGGCCGACAAGACAGTGTTGATCGTTACCCCCGGCGCGCCACTGGCCCCTGGCGAATACAAGGTGGAATGGCATGTCGTATCCGTCGACACCCACAAAAGCGAAGGCAGCTACCGTTTCTCGGTAAGCCCGTAACGGCATGCATACGGCGCTCATTGTTTGCCGGCTGGTGCACTTCTGGACAGTATTGATGCTATTCGGGCTGTGCCTTGCGCGTATGCTGCCGGGTTTGAGCCTTGAGCGCGCCGTGCCACGGTTTATCGCGGCTCGACTGACGCCTGCGCTTTGCCTCGTGGCTTTGCTCAGCGCCGTGGGCTGGCTGCTGTTGACGGCCGCCAGCATGGCCGGCAATTGGGCTGACGGTTTTGATCGCGACACTCTGCTGTTGGTGCTTGGCAATACCTCGTTCGGCAAAATATGGGCCTGGCACTTGGGCTTGAATCTGCTTCTGCTGATCATCTTGGCAGCGGCCGACACGCCTTCCCCGCTACTACGCCTTGCTCTGGCTTTTTCGCTGCTGGCAACACTGGCACCTATTGGCCATGTTGCTATGTTCGACGGGCTATCCGGCCAATTGATGATCCTCAACCAGCTGATCCACCTTTGCGCGGTCGGCGCATGGTTGGGGGGATTGGGCCTGCTGTTGAGCCAGTTGAGGTGTCTGGGAGCGGTAGCAGCCGACATGCGGGCCATCCTGCTGCGTTTCAGCAGTTTGGGCTATTTGCTGGTTGCGCTGATCATCGCAACGGGATTGATCAACGTTCGCGCCATGAGCGGCGCGTTTTGGCCGCAGCCTGCTTTGTCGGGATTTGGTCTGATTCTCGGGATCAAGGCCAGCATGGTCTTGTGTATGTTGGCGCTGGCGCTATTCAATCGCTTGATGCTCAACCGTCGTGATTTGCCAACGGGTGTACTGCGCACCAGTATCATCTTCGAATCGCTGTTCGGCGTTGCGGCGCTGCTCGCCGTTTCACTGCTGGGCACACTGCCACCGCTGCAGGCTGGCTGACCGAGTTTGACCGCAAGACCCGGAGTGCCGCCCCTCTCGCGCATTCATAAACTTGAAACCTTCAAGCCAGTGAAAGGTTTAAGCCCATGACCACCGCTAATACAACAAGAACCGTGGCACCTGCGACTGAAGAGGATGCCCGCTGGGCGGCAGTGTTGGCCAGAGATGCCAGTGCCGACGGCCAGTTCGTCTACGCCGTACGTACTACCGGGGTTTATTGTCGACCCAGCAGCCTCTCGCGCTTACCTCATCGAGGTAATGTACTGTTCTTTGACACAGCCGCCGCCGCAGAAGCCGCTGGCTATCGTCCCAGCAGACGCGCTGCGGCTGATCAAAGCAACGTCGCCGAGCAACATGCTGCGCTGGTAGCCCAGGCCTGCCGCCGCATCGAGCAGGCCGAGGTTTCTCCCAGCCTTTCGCAATTGGCGTTCGATGCGGGGTTGAGCCCTTATCACTTTCATCGGGTATTCAAAGCGCTCACCGGGGTCACGCCCAAGGGGTACGCCAATGCACAGCGTGCAAGCAAGGTTCGTCATCATCTGGTGGCGGGCAACTCAGTGACCGAAGCGCTGTATGACGCGGGCTTCAATTCCAACAGTCGCTTTTATGCGAATGCGCAAGCGTTGCTGGGCATGAAGCCAGAGCAGTTTCGCAAGGGTGGCAGCGATACAGAAATACGCTTTGCCCTGGGCGAATGCTCGCTGGGCTCGATCCTCGTCGCGCAAAGTCCTCGCGGCGTGTGCGCCATTCTGTTGGGCGACGATCCAGAGGTGTTGGTGCGTAATTTTCAGGACCAGTTTCGCAATGCCTTGTTGATTGGCGCTGACCACGATTTTGAACAGATGATCGCCAAGGTCGTCGGCTTCACCGAAGCGCCGGGGCTAGGCCTGGACCTGCCATTGGACATGCGCGGCACTGCCTTCCAGCAGCGGGTGTGGCTGGCCCTGCAGGAAATCCCGCCCGGCAGCACCGCAAGTTACGCAGAAATCGCTCAGAAAATCGGTGCCCCCAAATCCTTTCGCGCCGTTGCCCAGGCCTGCGGCGCCAACAGCCTTGCGGTCGCGATACCTTGCCATCGCGTAGTACGTAGCGACGGCAATCTATCGGGTTATCGCTGGGGGATCGAGCGCAAACAAAAGTTGTTGGAGCGCGAGAGCGAGGCAAAACGCAATCCTTTGTAGGAGCGCACAAGCACCGCGAGGCCGCGATGGCGGTGTGTCAGACCGACCACTATCGCGCCCTCGCTTTGTGAGTGCGCTCCTACAGAACACAGAGACCGCTTGGCCTACCGCCTTACATCCACCACCAGCCTGCCCCGCACCTTGCCCGCTAAAAGCTCGGGGGCGAGGTCGATTGCTTCGCTCAATCCCACTTCGCGGCTGATCATGGGTAACAGCGATACATCAAGATCGCTTGCCAGACGCGCCCACGCCGCTATCCGGTCAGCCCGAGGGCGGGTGACGCTGTCGATACCCGCGAGGGTAATCCCGCGCAAGATGAACGGCGCAACCGAAGCCGGAAACTCCATGCCTTGTGCCAGTCCGCAGGCGGCAACGGTGCCTCGATAGCGGGTTGCCGCGCAGATATTGGCCAATGTGTGGCTACCAATCGAGTCAATGGCCCCCGCCCAGCGCTCTTTGGTCAAAGGCCGGCCGGGTGCGGACAACGTGGCGCGGTCAATAATCTCGGCGGCCCCCAGGGCCTGAAGATATTCGGTCTCGTTGACCCGGCCGGTCGAAGCCACGACCCGATAACCCAGCCGGGCGAGTAGCGCCACCGCGAAACTGCCCACCCCGCCATTTGCGCCAGTGACCAGAATATCGCCGTTGTCTGGCATTACGCCGTTCTTCTCCAGCGCCATGATCGCCAGCATCGCCGTGTAGCCCGCCGTACCTATCGCCATGGCCTGGGCCGGGGTGAATGCTGTTGGCAGTGGTATCAGCCACTTTCCTTGCAAGCGTGCCTTCTCGGCCAGTCCGCCCCAGTGGCCCTCACCCACGCCCCAGCCATTGAGCACCACCGCATCACCAGGCACGAAATCTGGATCGCTGCTGGCGGTGACGGTGCCCGCAAGGTCCACCCCCGGAACCATCGGAAAACTGCGCACAATGGGTCCATCGCCGGTTATCGCCAGCGCATCCTTGTAGTTGATCGTGCTGTGGGATACATCCACGTTTACGTCGCCCGCTGGCAGTGAATCCTCACTGAGCTCGGCTAGGGTGGAGCGGTAACCGTTATCGTCTTTTTCGATCAAGATGCCTTTGAACATGCTTGCCTCCAATTTAGACCGATCGTCTTTTATTAAGCCTTGGACATCATTGCGGCAAGCCGCGCAGAAACCCGCTGATGAATGTATTGAGGGGTACGTCGCTCCCAACCAGCTTGGCGCGCAACACGGCACCCTCCCAACCGATCCAGAAAAACGCAGCTAACTCATCGCAGTCGGCGGACTCTGCCAGTTCGCCACAGGCCTTCGCAGCCTGAAAGCAATGGCTCAGACGTTGTTGCCAATCCTGGAATATGGTTTCCAGCGCCGGACTGAAACCTTCAGGGAGCATGCCAGCCTCCTGGCCGAGATTACCTACCAGACAGCCGCGACGGTATTCATGGCGGGCCATAGAGCTCTTGGCGCTCTGCACGAAACCCACCAGCCGCTCGAGCGGGCTCAGGGTCTCATCGAGCAACCAGCGGTCCAGGCGCCGGGAGAAATACTCGGCGTAATGCCCAAGCACAACTCGGCCGTAAGCTTCTTTGCTGGGGAAGTAGTGATAGAACGAGCCTTTCGGCACATCCACCCGCTTGAGAATGTAATCAAGGCCGGTGGCCATGAAGCCCTGTTCGGTGAGGACTTCAATTCCACAGCGGATCAACGCATCGCGGGTTTCGAGATTATCCCGATCTACCTTGGGTGGACGTCCGGGACGTCGAGATTTGATTGGTGTACTGGTCATGGTCCGAATTCTAGACCGATCGTCTTTTATGTCAATCCCGCTCACTCGGCAGTTGCCAAACGCGGTACACACCCGCTCAATAGGACTTCAATTTCTCAGCCTGGAACAGTCCGATGAACGCGTGGCCTGATACTCGTCTCTTGCACCTTTTCGGTATCGAAATGCCGATTCTTCAAGCGCCCATGGCCGGTGCCAGCGGCTCCGCCATGGCCATTGCAGTGGCTAAAGCAGGCGGTTTGGCCTCATTACCCTGCGCGATGCTCAGCCCACAGCAGATCCGCGAAGAGGTTGCCGCCATTCGACAGCACAGCGCCGCGCCGTTGAACTTGAATTTCTTCTGCCATCAAGCGCCGCTGGATGATCCAGACAGCCACGTGCGCTGGAAAAACCTGCTGCAGCCTTATTATCAGGAACTAGGTGCCGATTTCGAAGCCCCGACGCCAGTGTCCAGCCGCGCCCCGTTTGATGCGTCGAGTTGTGAGCTTGTGGAGACGCTGAAGCCGGAAGTGGTCAGCTTCCACTTTGGTTTACCGGAGGCTTCATTGCTTGCCCGGGTCAAGGCGACCGGGGCCAAGGTGATTTCATCGGCGACCACCGTTGACGAGGCGATCTGGCTTGAGGCCAATGGTTGCGATGCGATCATCGCCATGGGTTATGAAGCAGGTGGCCATCGCGGCATGTTTTTAAGCACCGACCTCACCACTCAAGTCGGAACTCTCGCGCTCGTGCCTCAGGTCGTAGACGCCGTCAGGGTGCCAGTCATCGCGGCAGGCGGTATAGCGGATGGGCGTGGTATTGCCGCTGCGTTCATGCTCGGCGCTGCAGCCGTTCAAGTGGGTACGGCCTACCTGTTCTGCCCTGAAGCCAAGGTCAGCAAGCCGCACTTCCAGGCATTGCGCTCGGCCAAAGACAGCCAGACCGCGCTGACTAATATTTTCACCGGCCGGCCAGCGCGGGGCATCGTCAACAGGGTGATGACCGAATTGGGGCCGATGTGCGATGCCGCGCCGTCCTTTCCTCTCGCAGGAGGTGCATTGATGCCACTGCGGGCTATCGCCGAACCCTTGGGCAGCGGCGACTTCATGAACCTCTGGGCAGGCCAGGCGGTCGGGCTCAAGCATGAGCTTGGCGCTGAAGCCCTGACCCGGTTACTCGCTACCCAGGCTCTGGAAAAACTCACGCGGTATTGAAACTTAGCTTCCCTGGGTGGATGGCCCGCTATATATTTCGATATATAGCGATTGGCCGACATGGTCCATCTACCCTTTCTGTCAACGGAACTCTTTTTAATGCGTATGCCCTTTCGACCTCTGCCTCTGAAATCCATCGCCAGTGTGGCTGCCGTCTTGGCCATGAGTCCTGCGTTTGCCGATGAGGCCCAGGTCGCGGTCGCCGCCAACTTCACCGCACCTATTCAAGCCATCGCCAAGGATTTCGAAAAGGACACTGGGCACAAACTGGTTGCGGCATTCGGTGCCACCGGCCAGATCTACACCCAGATCAAAAATGGCGCGCCATTCGAAGTCTTCCTCTCCGCTGACGACAGCACCCCGGCAAAACTCGAGCAGGAAGGCGAAATCGTCAAAGGCTCACGGTTTACCTATGCGGTCGGCACCCTGGCTTTGTGGTCCGCCAAGGACGGTTACGTGGACGCCAAGGGAGATGTGCTCAAGGCCAACACCTACCAGCATCTGTCCATCGCCAATCCCAAAACGGCCCCTTATGGCCTGGCTGCAACTCAGGTATTGGCCAAACTTGGCCTCATCGACGCCACTAAGACAAAGATCGTCGAAGGCCAGAGCATCACGCAGGCTTACCAGTTCGTCTCCACTGGCAACGCCGAGCTGGGTTTTGTAGCCCTGTCGCAAATCTACAAGGATGGAAAACTCACCAGCGGCTCCGCCTGGATCGTACCGGCCGAACTGCATGCCCCGATCAAGCAGGACGCAGTGATTCTCAACAAAGGTAAGGACAATGCAGCCGCTAAAGCGCTAGTGGAATACCTCAAAGGTCCTAAAGCGGCCGCAGTGATCAAATCATTCGGGTATCAATTGTAAATGTCCCTGGCAATACCGTTGGACGGAACCGATCTCGCGGCGATCTGGCTGACCCTGAAACTGGCATTGCTGACAACCGTGATCCTGCTCATCATCGGTACGCCTATCGCATGGTGGCTGGTGCGCACGCGCTCCTGGCTAAAAGGCCCGGTGGGCGCGATTGTCGCGCTGCCGTTAGTGTTGCCGCCCACGGTCATCGGCTTCTACCTTTTGTTGCTACTGGGGCCTAACGGCGCTGTTGGCCAATTAACCCAAAGCCTCGGCCTTGGCACCCTGACCTTCAGCTTTGCCGGGCTGGTGATTGGCTCTGTGCTGTATTCGATGCCGTTTGTGGTGCAACCGTTGCAAAACGCTTTCGCCGCGATTGGCACTCGCCCACTTGAGGTGGCCGCAACCTTGCGTGCCAATCCTTGGGAAACCTTCTTCTGCGTGGTTTTGCCCTTGGCCAAACCAGGTTTTGTGACCGGCGCCATCCTCGGCTTCGCTCATACCGTGGGCGAATTTGGTGTGGTGTTGATGATCGGCGGCAATATTCCCGAGAAAACCCGAGTGGTCTCGGTACAGATCTTCGACCACGTCGAGGCAATGGAATACGTGCAGGCCCACTGGCTGGCGGGTGCCATGCTGGTATTCTCCTTTCTGGTTCTTCTGGCGCTTTATTCCAGCGGCAAGACCAAAGCTGACTGGAGTTGACCGATGAATTCGGGACTGGAAATTCGTCTGCTGGTGACCTACCCGCAATTCACCTTAGATGTGGATCTGTCATTGCCAGGGCGCGGCGTCACGGCGCTTTTCGGCCATTCCGGCTCGGGAAAGACTACCTGCTTGCGTTGTATTGCCGGGCTGGAAAAACCCACTCAAGGCTATATCCGCATCAATGATGAAGTCTGGCAGGACAGTGCCACGAACCTGCTCCAGCCCCCCCACAAACGGGCGCTGGGTTATGTCTTCCAGGAAGCGAGCCTTTTTCCGCATCTGTCGGTACGTGGCAATCTCGAGTTCGGCCTGCATCGCATCCCAAAAGGCGAACGCCACTTAGACTTGGGGCATGCGGCACAGCTTCTCGGTATCGAGCATTTGCTGGAACGAAGCCCGGACAAGCTGTCTGGTGGCGAGCGCCAGCGGGTCGGTATCGCCCGGGCCTTGCTGACCAGCCCGCGGCTGTTGTTGCTCGACGAGCCCCTGGCAGCACTCGATACCCGCCGCAAAAGTGAGATTCTGCCGTACCTTGAGCGGCTGCATGACGAGCTGGAAATCCCCATGCTTTATGTAAGCCACTCTCAGGATGAGGTGGCACGTCTTGCCGACCATTTGGTGCTGATGGATAACGGGAAAGCACTGGCCAGCGGCCCAATCGGCGAAACCCTTTCCAGACTCGACCTGCCACTCGCCCTGGGTGACGATGCTGGGGTGGTGATTGAAGGGGGAGTCATTGCTTTCGACGCGGATTACCACCTGCTAAGCGTGCAATTGCCCGATAGCGACTTACACGTCCGGGTGGCGCACACACCTATGGAGCTAGGCAGAACCCTGCGATTCAAAGTCCAGGCCCGAGATGTCAGCCTGAGTCTGCAGCCCGACGGGCAAAGCAGCATACTCAATCGACTGCCAGTCATCGTCGTGAGTGAAATGCCGGCGGACAACGCCGCCCACGTAATGGTGCGACTCGATGCGGCGGGCACACCTTTATTGGCACGGATTACGCGCTATTCCCGAGATCAGATGAGGCTGTCACCCGGCCAACGGCTTTGGGCGCAGATCAAGTCGGTTGCAGTCTTGGCGTAACGCAATGGCGTTGCGAAAAATACTGGGCACCCCTTCCGGTTGGCACGGTCAATCCACTTAACTGCCCTGTGGATTGCTGCCATGACTGATTCGAGCCTCATCGCCCAATTACCGCCTGATCTTCATTATGTCGAGGATGCTCAGGCGGGGTTTTCCCGGAAAATCCTGCGTGGCAAGTTTGTGTATTTTGATGTCGATGGCCAACGCATTCGCGATGAGGCGCAAATAAAACGCATAAATGCCCTGGTCATACCGCCCGCCTACACCGATGTCTGGATCTGCCCCGACCCACGGGGTCATCTGCAGGCCACCGGGCGTGATGCACGGGGGCGAAAACAGTACCGCTACCACCCGCGCTGGCGGGAGATCCGCGACGAGAACAAATACTCGCGGATGATTGAATTCGGGCTGGCACTGCCCAAGGTCCGCAAGCAGCTGGAGGCCCAACTCGCGGAGCCGGGTATCGGCCGTGACAAGGTGATGGCGACGGTTATTTCATTGCTGGACGCCACGTTGATCCGCATCGGCAATAGCCAATACGCTCGGGACAATCGATCTTATGGGTTGACTACTTTGCGCAACAAACACGTCGAAGTGCGTGGCAATGCGATCCTTTTCCAGTTTCGCGGCAAAAGCGGAGTGGAGCACCAGATCAGCGTGACGGATCGGCGCATCGCCCGAGTTATCAAACGCTGCATGGAACTACCGGGGCAAAATCTTTTCCAGTATCTGGACGACAACGGCGAACGGCACACGGTCAGCTCTTCGGACATTAACGCCTACCTGCAGCGCTTGACCGGCGCTGACTTCACCGCCAAAGACTACCGAACCTGGGCTGGCAGCGCACTGGCGCTCGCCACATTGCGCAAGTTGCATTGGGAGCCGGAAGCCGACGCTAAAAAGCATATTGTCGATATGGTCAAGGCTGTCGCTCGCCAACTGGGCAATACCCCAGCGATCTGCCGCAAGTGCTACATCCACCCCGCTGTGCTGGAGGGTTTTCTGCAAGGGGAACTTGCGCTGCTGCCACGTACCCGACAACGCAAGGGACTGCGCGTTGAAGAAGTCGCACTGGCGAGCTTCCTCCAAAGTCTTGCTCGAAACGCGGCGGCTGAAAGTCCTGAGCGGGGTTGATCAGTAGCGTGCCGTTGTTTTTGTTGACCGCGAAAAAATGCTCTGCAATTAAGCCACGACTCAGTTATTGCCCTCGTTGGATCTTACTGGCACGGCCTTGCCATTAACCACATAGGAGTTCGATAACTCCTGAATGGTTGACATGAAGTGCCTGGCCGCGTGCTGGACCTGGATGAGCAATGCGTCAGGTTCTCCTGGGCTGTCGATTCGCACCTGGGCGCTATCGGCAGGGCTCGCTGGCGAATGACGACTGGTCAACACGTACAACACATCAACCCCGACACAGGCCAGAGCCGCCAGATAGTCAGCCTTGGGTATTCGCTCGCCACTTTCATACTTGCCCTGGGCATTCACAGCGACCCCGCCCATCTGCCCCATCTCTCGTTGAGACAACCCCAGGCGCCTGCGCTCCTGCCTCAATCGTGTGCCAATTCCACTCATGGACCTGTCAACTCCACTGCATCTGAACAAAACCTGCTTGATGAAAAACCGTGGTTAATTAAAACGCCGTTGGGAACTTTTAGACAACTAACATTTACGCGGTAGGACTACTCCTACAACACAAATGGAGGATGTCCTACTTTGGCTGTTACGTGCGTATACCAAGACCCTTAGTTCAGCGAGTCGTGGCTCCAACGCGATGGAACGAACCCGGGCTCCATCGAATCGTATTGATGACCCCTTGGAGATCCTGCACATGCCCAATGACAAACACACTGTTCAAGGCAACAATCTCAACGACCCGGATGCGCGTCCGGCAGACATTGCCGATCATGAACAACGCACCACCGAAACCCGAGATGAAGAGACCCATACCGGCGACCGTCAGGATGTTGAAGGCCATACGCCAAAGATACCCGGCAAGCAAGGCAATCGCTGAGCCGCGATAACCGAAGCACAGGCGTGCGCGTTGTCGTGTCGCCCTACCCCCACGACAAGGCTGGACAATGACTTCACAGAGCAACAATCCCGACCCGCAAACCCTGCAGGCCGAATGCGCACAGGCGTTTACCGGTTTTGTCCGGGTCCGCGGGGCTCGCGAGCACAATCTTAAAAATATCGACATCGACATCCCCCGTGACGCCTTGGTGGTGTTCACAGGCGTCTCAGGCTCCGGCAAATCATCCCTGGCTTTTTCGACGCTCTATGCCGAGGCCCAGCGACGCTACTTTGAGTCTGTGGCCCCTTATGCCCGGCGTCTGATCGACCAGGTCGGCGTGCCGGACGTTGATTCCATCGAAGGTCTGCCGCCAGCGGTGGCGTTGCAGCAACAGCGCGGCACGCCCAGCGCTCGATCATCGGTCGGCAGCGTGACCACCCTGTCGAGCCTGATCCGCATGCTCTACTCCCGAGCCGGCAGTTACCCCGCAGGCCAGGCAATGCTGTACGCCGAAGACTTCTCCCCCAATACCCCTCAAGGTGCCTGCCCGCAATGTCATGGCTTGGGCAGAGTGTATGAAGTCACCGAGCAGTCGATGGTCCCGGATGGTTCGCTGACCATTCGCCAGCGTGCTATCGCTTCCTGGCCCACGGCCTGGCAAGGACAGAACCTGCGTGACATCTTGGTCACCCTTGGATACGACGTGGATATCCCGTGGCGGGATCTGCCCAAAAAGCAACGGGACTGGATTCTGTTTACTGACGAGCAACCCACCGTCCCTGTATATGCAGGGTTTACACCGCAGGAAACCCGCAAGGCCCTGAAACAGAAACTCGAACCCAGCTACCAGGGCACCTTCACAGGCGCGCGTCGCTACGTCCTGCATACGTTCACCCATTCCCAAAGCGCCCTGATGAAGAAGCGCGTGGCGCAATTCATGATCGGCAGCCCTTGTTCCCTGTGTCAGGGCAAGCGCCTCACCCAGGCGGCCTTGTCAGTGAAATTTGCCGGTTTCGATATCGGCGAATTGTCACAGATGTCCCTGTTGCAGCTGGCCGCCGTCCTTGCCCCAGTGGCGGCGCAGACCTTTATCGAAAGCGAGCAACAGAACGGCGAACCCATCAGCCCGGAGCAGGCGAAGAAAACTCGCCAGCAACGTGCAGTCAAGGGCAAGTCAACCCATGAAAGCGCGCCAGATGTGCGCCTGACACCCAACTTGTCCATTGAAAAACGCATTGCGGCGCAACGTATCGCTCAGGACCTGCTGGGCCGGGTCAGCACTCTTACGGATCTCGGGCTGGGCTACCTAGCACTGGACCGCAGCACCCCGACCCTGTCCTCAGGCGAGCTGCAACGACTGAGACTGGCCACACAGTTGGGCTCTCAACTGTTCGGCGTGATTTACGTGCTGGATGAACCATCCGCAGGCTTGCACCCGGCAGATGGTGAAGCGCTGTTCAGCGCACTGCAGCGCCTCAAAGCCGCTGGTAACTCGTTGTTCGTGGTTGAGCATGATCTGGAGACCATGCGCCGCGCGGACTGGTTGGTAGACGTCGGCCCGGCAGCGGGCGAACAAGGTGGGCGCATCCTCTACAGCGGCCCTCCTGCGGGTCTGGCCGCTGTCGAAGCCTCTCAGACCAGGCCCCATTTGTTTGCCAGCCATGAGTCGCAACAGACTCTGCGACGTGAGCCATCGGGCTGGTTACGCCTTGAAGGCGTGACCCGTAATAACCTGCATGAGCTGAGCGCTGCATTTCCCCTGGGATGCTTCACCTCTGTCACCGGCGTTTCCGGTTCGGGCAAGTCCAGTCTGGTCAGTCATTCGCTGCTGGAATTGGTGGGTGCCCATCTGGGGCATATCGTGGACAACAACGAATCCGAAATGCCCAGCCTCGAAGATGACGCGCCGCAGTTCAGCAGCGGACGCGTTGTTGACGGCCTTCAATCAATCAAGCGTCTGGTCAAGGTCGATCAGAAACCCATCGGCCGCACCCCACGTTCCAATCTCGCCACCTACACCGGGTTATTCGATCAGGTTCGTAAACTGTTCGCCGCGACAGCTGAGTCACGGGAAAGGGGTTACGACGCCGGGCAATTCTCGTTCAATGTTGCCAAGGGACGTTGCTCCGTCTGCGAAGGGGAGGGTTTTGTCAGCGTCGAATTGCTGTTCATGCCCAGCGTCTATGCCCCCTGCCCGACCTGCCACGGTGCTCGCTACAACCCGGAGACCCTGACCGTCCACTTGCAAGGCCTGAACATTGCTCAGGTTCTGCAACTCACCGTCGACCAAGCCATCGTGCAGTTCAGCGACGAAACCGCAGTCATGCGGCCCCTGACCGCACTGCGTGATATCGGCTTGGGCTACCTTCGCCTGGGCCAGCCCGCTACCGAGTTGTCCGGGGGCGAGGCGCAACGGATCAAGCTGGCCACCGAACTACAGCGAACTCAGCGAGGCGCCACCTTGTATGTACTGGATGAGCCCACAACGGGCCTGCATCCGACCGACGTCGATCGCTTACTCAAACAACTCAACACCCTGGTCGATGCAGGCAATACCGTCGTGGTAGTCGAGCACGAAATGCGCGTCGTAGCTCAAAGTGACTGGGTCATAGACATCGGACCGGGCGCAGGTGATAAAGGTGGCTCCATTGTCGCAACTGGAGCACCGGCGGACGTGGCAAAAAACTTCGAAAGCCGCACCGCACCGTTTTTGAACCGTGCACTGTACGGTTGATAGCGTTTTTAACTAGCCAGTAATACTTTTTCGCAACCGTAGCACCCAACCCCGATAGGCAGCTCAGGCAAGATCTTGTCTTATTTCAATATCTTGCGGGCTTGCTTCACGAGGGTTGGGTGTATATATTCCCTGCTCTTCAGCGCTACCGCCCCGATGGCGAAATTGGTAGACGCAAGGGACTTAAAATCCCTCGTCCTTTGGACGTGCCGGTTCGACCCCGGCTCGGGGCACCACTTATAGAACAAGGGCTTACGTGCTTCGGTGCGTAGGCCCTTGTTGTTTTAATTCCACCTGATCAGGCAACGTCAAGAGCTCCGACGGTTTAGCCCTTGATCGGCTGCAGCGAGTCGTCGACTCTCCAGCGGGATAGGCTTGCCTTTTTTTAGCTCAAAAAAAACCCCGAAGACATTAATCTTCGGGGTTTTTAATAGTGGAGGCCGAGGTCGGAATCGAACCGGCGTAAGCGGATTTGCAATCCGCGGCATAACCATTTTGCTACTCGGCCTCAATACATTCAGCGCTCAGACTTCGATTGCTAAATGCGTACAACTCTAGAGTGGGAAGCTTAATCTATACTTGCTTCCAACCCGTTGAAATCTAAAGGGTTTTTCTAGTTCCTGAATCAGGAATGGACGCAATTCTGGACTGCTTCGGCAGACGTGTCAAGGAATGCCATGAAAAAAATCATCAGCGGGCGTTTTCATGCAGACAGCCTGGTGTCGGCGACCGTCAGTCGCTGATCGACCTGCTGGTCTTGTGGCGGTTGACGATCGGTGGGATGAAGCGTGGAATTCCGAGGAGGCATTCACCGTAGAAGGAGCTTTTCCATGGCCAAGATGAAGATCCTGGCCGGCGACTTTTTACAGGGTAGCGGGGAATATCACGGCGCAGTTCTGAGTATCGAGTCCGCCTTGTACCCTTGGCCTGGTATTACCATCAGTACATCGATGATCAGGTCGATCGAGATTGTCGGCAAGGAAGAAAATAGAGACATCAGCAGCGCTTTACTCCAGGGGGCCGCTGGCAGCCTGGTAATGGGGCCTCTGGGCGCCGTTGCCGGGTTCGTGCTAGGCAATGAATACAAGGAAGTGACGTTTCTGGCCACGTTGAAGGATGGCAGGAAGTTTCTGGCTACCCTTGACGAAAAAGCATTCTTGCGACTTTACGCCGCCCACAACACCAGAAAGTCGAACCTGGAGTAATCAAATCCGAAGCCCGGTCCTGGATCGGGCTTTCTTCATTTGTTGCAGGCAACTCAAACCGCTTGTCGCATATCGATTCACGCAACTAAACCGCTGATCGTTAGCCGGGGTCACCCTATAGACAGGTGCGAGTCAACGACTCGCATTCGATTTATCAAAGATCAAAATCGAGGCAATAATCATGGAAATTACACTGTTTTGGGTGGGTGTACTTCTGATCGCTCTGCTCATCGATATATGGTTACTGGTGAGCATAAGCCGCAGCAGCAAAGGCACCAGCACCAAGATCGGCTGGGCGTTACTGATCATTCTCCTACCCGTCGTGGGCTGGGTCATCTGGGGCATCACCGGTCCACGTGGCGTTTCCCGAGCACCCTCTTCACCCGAACACAGTAAGGGCTGAACCTGTACCAACCGCTCATGACTCCGTACCGCGAAAATACGGAACATTGCCGTTGGTGCCCAGTCGACATTGTTGAACCGTCCACCAGGACGTCATACCGTCGATCTATAAGGAAGCTAAAAATGGATAAGTTCTTTCGAATGAGCGCTATATGCCTGGCACTTGCATTAGGAAGCCAGGCTGCACTTGCTGCCCAAGATGCTGATGACTTCGTTGAGGATGCCTCGGCAAAAGGTGTTGCGGAAGTTGAAGCAGGAAAACTGGCGGACGAGAAAGGCCAGTCTCAAAAAGTGAAAGACTTCGCACAGATGATGATCAAGGATCACACCGCCGCCAATGAAAAGCTCAAAGCTATCGCGCAGTCTAAGAAGCTGGAGGTTTCCGACGATGCGCAACTTATGGATAAGGCAAAAGCCTTGATCCTTGATCTACGCAACGCCAGTTCGTTTGATCGGGCGTATGCCAATAATCAGGTGAAAGCCCATGAGGCGACCATCGCGCTGTTCGAAGAGCAGGCTGCCAACGGTGAAGATGCCGAACTTAAAGCCTTTGCCAGCGAAACGCTGCCCAAGCTCAAAGAGCATCTGGTTCAAGCAAAAGAACTGGCAGCCGCAACAGGTGGTAATGCGGCTAAAAATTGAACCCGGTTAAAACCGCGGTCAATAAGTCCCATGCCCTGTGCAAGCGCTGTACAGGGCATGGGACGCACGAATCAAAGGATCGGTTTGCCCCCTGTAACGCCGTAGCGTGTTCCGGATATGTAACTTCCTTCATCCGACGCCAGCAGCACGTAAATCGGTGCCACTTCTACCGGCTGACCCGGCCGCCCGAGGGGCGTCTGTGAACCAAAGTTCTTCACTTGATCATCCGTCATGGTCGCGACGATCAAGGGGGTCCAGATAGGTCCTGGGGCCACGCTGTTGACCCGAATGCCACGCTCTCCGAGCATTTGTGCCAGACCCGCCGTGAAATTGGCGATCGCCCCTTTGGTGGTGGCGTAGACCAGCAGGCTTTCGTTGGGCATATCGGAGTTGACTGAGCTGGTATTGATGATTGAACTGCCAGGGGCCATGGAAGGCAGCGCGGCTTTACAGATGCGAAACATGGCGGTGATGTTGATATCAAAGGTCTTCAACCACTCCTCATCCGTAATCTCTTCCAGCGTTTCATGGGTCATCTGGAAGGCGGCATTATTGACCAACACATCAATGCGTCCGAATTGCTCAACGGTTTTGTTCACCACTGCTTCGCACTGTGCCTTGTTCGCCAGATCTCCCGGTAATAAAAGGCACTGTCTGCCCGCCTCCTCCACCCAGCGCGCGGTCTCTTTGGCATCATCATGCTCATCAAGGTATGAGATGGCGACGTCCGCACCCTCACGGGCATAGGCGATGGCCACAGCTCTACCTATGCCGCTGTCCCCACCGGTTATCAGGGCGATTTTGTTGGCGAGGCGGCCTGAGCCTTTGTAACTCGTTTCGCCGCAATCAGGCAGAGGACTCATTTTGCTCTGGCTGCCCGGAACAGGCTGGTGTTGTGGCTCAAATGGAGGTTTTGGATAGTGGGCCATTCAGCTTTCCTCTCGTTTAGATTGCGTGTTGAAGCTGCGCGGTTTCAGCTTCGATTCAAGAGGTGGACTGCATCCTCGTCCGCTGAGTTCGCACTTTTTCCCAAGCGGCCAGGGCTGCCAATTGCCATCGGCCAGGAGTTCTCCCCCTGCTGCTGCCAGCGTCTATCATTCAGCTACGACGAACGCTGGGTTAGACAAAACCAACTCAAGTGGTTTCTCAACCAGACCCTGACCGGCAGGTCGCCGGGATTCGCTCACGGCCGGGGCTGACCTGGTACAACGGCTCGAAGGGCGACGTGAATCTGCTGTCCAAGTCACTGGCTGTAGAGCTGGGGCCTGATGGAATCCGCGTCAATAACATCTGTCCGGTCATGGGCGAGACTGCGTTGCTCGAAGACTTCATGGGCATGCCGGACACCCCGGAAAACCGTCAGAAGTTTCTGGCTTCGATCTCGCTGGGCCGCCTTTCCAAGCCTAGTGATGTCGCTGCTGTCGCGGTTTTTCTGGCCACTGATGATGCGGCGTTCCTCAATGGCGTCGAACTGCCGGTGGATGGCGGACGCGTCGTTTGATCAACCACCACAACTATTAGGGAGATCGATGATGCACATGCGCGCCGCCGTACTCGAACAAATGGGAGCCCCTGCCCCCTACGCTCTCAGCAAGCCGCTGAGCATTCAGGACGTTGAATTGCAGCCTCCCGGCCCCGGTGAGGTCTTGATCCGTTACGCTGCGGCGGGTATTTGCCATTCCGACCTGTCGGTTATTCAAGGGGTAAGGCCTCGTCCGCTGCCCATGGTGATGGGGCATGAAGCGTCGGGAGTCGTCGAGGCTGTCGGGCCTTATGTCTACGATCTGGCACCGGGCGATCACGTCGTCACGGTATTCGTCGCCACCTGCGGGCATTGCGTCTCCTGCTCGGAGGGTCGCCCGGCGCTGTGCGAGCCAGGTTCGGTTGCGGGCGCTGCCGGTACATTGCTGCACGGTGCCCGCCGCCCCACTGCAAAGGGGCAGACGCTGAACCATCACAATGGCGTTTCCTGCTTTGCCGAATACGCCACGGTGTCCGCCCACTCGCTGGTCAGGATCGACCCGACCATTGCGCTGGAGAACGCTGCGTTGTTTGGCTGTGCAGTGTTGACCGGCGTCGGCGCGGCCATTAATACCGCCCGGATTCAGCTCGGCAGCACAGTGGCGATCGTCGGGCTGGGTGGTGTGGGTATGGCAGCCCTGCTGGGTGCCTATGCGGCAGGCGCAGCGCAGGTCATCGCCATCGATACCAACCCGGACAAGCTGGAGAAAGCCAAGGCGTTGGGCGCAACCGCGACATTCAATGCGCTGGATGAGGGTGTCGTCGACCTGGTCCGGGACTGGACTCACGGCGGTGTCGATGTATCCCTGGAGTTCGCGGGCGCCGCACCGGCACTGGATCTGGCCTGGCGGGTGGCCAAACGCGGTGGCGAGATCGTCACGGCCGGGCTGGCGCCACCAAGCGCAACCTTCGCCGTGCCCATGGTCACCCTGGTCGCGGAAGAGCGCTTACTACGGGGCAGTTACATGGGCAGTAGCGTTCCATCACGGGACATCCCCCGTTATCTGGAGCTGTTCAAGCAAGGCAGGCTGCCCATCGATCAATTAGTGACGCACAGGATGGGGCTGGATGAAATCAATGTCGGTATGGACCGGCTGCACGAAGGGAAAGCGATCCGCCAGGTGATTACCTTCTGAGCTGTGGGACCGGCTTTAGCCGGGACAAGGTCGGCACATTCGCTGCATCCAGGTCGTCAGATCTGACTCGTTCCGGCTGACGCCGGTCCCACAACCGGTATTCAAGACGGCAATGGTGTTTCGGCATCGGGCATCAACGTCGCAATCAATGCCCGTACCGTGCCAGGCAGCGCATCAAGCTCACGGACCAGAATGCTGCGCTCGCGCACAGCCCAGGGTTCGTCGAGTTCAATGGCTACCAGTTTCATGGTGCGGCTGTGTCGTATTGCAGCCGATTCCGGGATGATGCCGATCCCGACCCCGGCTTCCACCATGCGGCAGATGGCCTCGAAGCTGGAGACTTGAATCCTCAGGGACAGGCTCTTGCCGATTCGCTCGACGTGGTCGCGCAGGAAGCTGAGCAAGGTGCTGCCTTCGTGCAGGCCGATATGCTGGAACGCAAGGGTCTGTTTCAGGGTGATTCTTTTGCAGCTCGCCAATTCATGCCCCACGGGCACGATCAACACCAGCCGATCCGTGCTGAAGTGCATGACCTGCAAACCGGCAGCCTCCACCGGTCCGGCAATAATCCCCATGTCAGTGCTGCCATCCAGCACGCCGCGCACAATGTCCCGGGACAAGCGCTCTTGCAGGTCAACCGTGACGCCGGGTCGTTTAGCCAGAAACCCCGCGAGCACTTCCGGAAGAAACTCGGTCACTGCCGTGGTGTTGGCGAAGATACGGATGTGCCCGGCTGAATCGGTACCGAAATGGGTGAACTCGGCTTTCAGGTAATCCACCTGGCTCATGATCAGGCGCGCATGTCTGAGCAGTTTCTGACCGGCGGGCGTCAGCTCGACACCCCGACTGTCGCGATACAGCAAGCGGGTTTCGAGCTGTCCTTCCAGTGCCTTGATCCGCGCGCTGGCTGCCGCAGGTGAGAGAAACGCCCGGCGCGCGCCTTGGGTCAGGCTCGGCGATTCACCGATATGAATGAAGAGACGCAGATCAGCCAGATCGAAGTGCATGGTTGTGTCCGTACATGACCAAATGGCGTTCAGCATACATGAACGCCGGGTTACGCAAATGCAAATTCTCAGAATGCCTGGCGCCTCGCATCATCTGTCCATAACAACAAAGACAGAGGCCCCATGGCTATGAATGCTTCGAGCACAACCACGGATTTCAGCGCCTGGATCGGCCGTACGGAAGTGGCCCATGATGTGCTGAGCCGTAACCTGATTCAGCGCATCGCCGCGACCTTCGGTGAAGCGACACCCGCTGAGGGAGAGCCGCTGCCGCCCCTCTGGCAATGGTGCTTTTTTCAGGACCCGGTGCCTGAAAGCCAGCTGGGCGGTGATGGTCATCCGGCCCGAGGTGGTTTCCTGCCCCCAGCAGCCAATCGCAACCGCATGTGGGCCGGTGGCCGGGTCGAGTTTATCGCGCCGCTGAAGGTGGGCGGCCAGGCCCAGCGTTTGTCCACCCTGCTTAACGTTGAGGAAAAACACGGTCGAACGGGGTCACTGCTGTTTGTCACGGTCCGCCATGACTATTCCCAGGACGGCCAGCTTTGCGTTCGTGAAGAACAGGACATCGTCTACCGCGAGCCCAACCCACCCAAGCTCAACAGCGGCGCCGCGCCGGAACCCGGGGACTGGAGCGAGATTATCGTGCCCACCCCTACCCTGTTGTTTCGCTACTCGGCTGTGACCTTCAACGGCCACCGCATCCATTACGACTACCCCTACGTGACCGAGACCGAAGGCTATCCCGGCCTGGTGGTGCACGGCCCGATGATCGCCACTTTCAGTCTTCGTGCTTTCGTGCGCGCCAACCCAGACAAGCACGTGCGGCATTTCGCCTATCGCGGGGTACGCCCGCTGAACGTGCCCACTCCTTTTCACGTGGGTGGCCGCATCGTTGACACGGGCAAGGCCCAGTTATGGGCTGGCAATGAAGACGGCGTCGCGCAGAGCGCTGAAGTGCAGTTCGACTGAAGTCCCTGCGCGTCACAGTTTTTCAAATCGCCCCACTGATGTTCAAACAATGATCATGACCCCGACACCGGCAGGCCATGACAACGAGGACAAACAATGAACCCTTACGAAGACGAAGACCTCAATGCGATCCGCGAAGGCGTTCGTGCCCTGTGCGGCGAATTCGACGCCGCTTACTGGCGCAAAATCGACGAAGAAAAAAGCTTCCCTGAAACCTTCGTCAAGGCCCTGACCGACGCAGGTTGGCTTTCGGCGATGATCCCGGCTGAATACGGTGGCTCAGGCCTGGGATTGGCGGAAGCCTCGGTCATCCTTGAGGAAGTCAACGCATGCGGCGGCAACTCCGGCACCGTTCACGGCCAGATGTACAATATGTTCACCTTGCTGCGCCACGGCAGCGACGCGCAAAAAAGCCATTACCTGCCAAAACTCGCCAGCGGTGAACTGCGTTTGCAATCCATGGCTGTCACCGAGCCCACCACGGGCACCGACACCACCAAGATCAAGACCACGGCCGTCCGACAGGGCGACAAATACATCATCAACGGCCAGAAAGTTTGGATCTCTCGGGTTCAGCATTCGGACCTGATGATCCTGCTGGCACGCACCACTCCGCTGGCTGAAGTGAAGAAAAAGTCTGAGGGCATGTCGATTTTTCTGGTCGATCTACGTGAGGCCATCGGCAAGGGCCTGACTGTTCAACCCATTGCCAATATGGTCAATCACGAAACCAATGAGCTGTTCTTTGACAACCTTGAATTGCCGGCCGACAGCCTGATCGGTGAAGAAGGCAAAGGCTTCAAGTACATCCTCGACGGCCTGAATGCCGAACGCACCCTGATCGCCGCCGAGTGCATCGGTGATGGCCGATGGTTCATCGACAAAGCCAGCGCCTATGCCCGTGACCGGGTGGTCTTCGGCCGGCCAATCGGGCAGAACCAGGGTGTGCAGTTCCCCATTGCAGAAGCCCACATCGAGATCGAAGCCGCCGATCTGATGCGCTGGCGTGCCTGCGAGGAATACGACAACGGCAAAAACGCCGGGGCCAGCGCCAACATGGCCAAGTACCTGGCCGCCAAGGCCTCTTGGGAAGCCGCCAATGCCTGCCTGCAGACTCACGGCGGTTTTGGCTTCGCCTGCGAGTACGACGTGGAGCGTAAATTCCGCGAAACACGCCTCTACCAGGTGGCACCGATCTCCACCAACCTGATTCTTTCCTACGTCGCCGAGCATTTGCTCGAACTGCCACGCAGCTTCTGAGGATTTGCCCATGAGCCATACCCAAGCCCTGGCCGCGTTCCTGGCCGACCTGCACTACGAGCAGATTCCCGGCACCGTTCTTGACCGCACCGAAGACCTGTTTCTGGACTGGATCGGTTCGGCGCTGGCCAGTCAGGGCGCGCGCCCTATCCCTCTGTTCGAACGTTACGCGCATCGCATGGGGCCAGCCGACGGCAACGCGAAAATCCTGGTCAGCGGACGCGGCACCTCGCCCTGGTTTGCGGCGTTCGTCAACGGCGCATCATCACACCTGGTGGAGCAGGATGACCTGCACAACAGCTCGGTGCTGCACCCCGCAACCGTGGTGTTTTCAGCAGTACTGGCCGCAGCTCAGGATTTGAACAAATCAGGTAAGGACCTGCTGCTCGCTTCAGTCGCTGGCTACGAAGCCGGGATCCGCATCGGCGAGTTCATGGGCCGATCGCATTACCGGATCTTCCACACCACGGCCACCGTCGGCACCCTGGCTGCCGCTGTCGGTGTGGGCAAGCTGTTGGGCTTCAATAAAGAGCAATTCATCAATCTACTAGGCAATGCCGGGACTCAGGCTGCCGGTTTGTGGGAGTTTCTTCGCGATGCCGCGGACTCCAAACAGTTACATACCGCCAAAGCCGCCGCTGATGGTTTGCTCGCCGCCTACATGACCGAAGACGGGCTAACAGGTGCGCGCAACATTCTTGAAGGTGAGCAAGGCATGGCGGCAGGTATGTCCACCGACGCCAAGCCAGCCTGCTTGTCAGACCGATTGGGCACTCGCTGGGCGTTGGTGGAAACCTCATTCAAGTTTCACGCCTCATGCCGCCACACCCACCCGGCCGCAGATGCCTTGTTGCACCTGATGCAGCGCGAAGGCCTTAGTCACGAACAGATCGCCACGGTGGTTACTCGAGTTCATCAGGGCGCAATTGACGTCCTCGGGCGCGTCGTGAAGCCAACCACCGTGCATCAGGCGAAATTTTCCATGGGGGCCGTGCTAGGGCTGATTGCCGTGCATGGCAGTGCTCAGTTAATTGAATTCCGCGACCTGGCGCTGACTGACCCGGCAGTGGACGCCTTCCGCGAGAAAGTCAGTATGGAGCTGGACCCTGAGGTCGATGCGGCTTATCCAGGTCGCTGGCTGGGACGGGTGATCGTCACCACCACCGACGGCCGCACGCTTGCGGCCGCTATCGACGAACCCAAAGGCGACCCCGGCAACACCCTGTCGCGCCCCGAACTGGAATCCAAGTTTCAACGCCTGCTGGCATTTTCCGGGGCTCGCACTGAAGAGCAAGGCAAAGCGTTGATTGACCGTGTCTGGGCATTGCGGGATGCGCCAACCCTGGTGGATTTGATTTAAACACGGCACTGTCGCGCAGCCAGCACGGGCCTTGTAGGAGTGCGCTTGCCCGCGATGACATCGGCACATCCAACGCTGATGGCGTCTGCCGCAATGCAATCGCGGGCAAGCGCGCTCCTACAGAAGATGGCAATCCCCTGTGAGAGCGTGACTTGCCCGCGAAGAACAACAACGCAGCTGCATTCGACGCACCGCTTTAGCAGCCTTTGGCAGCTCCTACAGGTTTCAAGAGGTAACAGACATGACTCAACTCAATCCCCGCCCGCTGGATGGCATCACCGTCATCAGCCTGGAGCACGCCATCGCAGCGCCCTTCTGTACCCGGCAATTGGCCGATCTCGGTGCCCGGGTGGTGAAGATCGAACGCCCTGGCACCGGTGATTTCGCGCGTGGCTATGATCAGCGCGTCGATGGGCTGGCCTCGCATTTCGTCTGGACCAACCGCTCCAAAGAAAGCCTGACCCTGGACCTTAAACAGGATGCGGCCGGGTCAATTCTGCAATCGTTACTGGGTAAAGCAGACGTGCTGGTGCAGAACCTCGCTCCAGGTGCAGCAGCGCGCATGGGGCTGTCTTTCGACGCGCTGCATGAGCGCTTCCCGCGACTTATTGTTTGCGATATTTCGGGCTACGGCGAAGGTGGCCCCTACGAGAAGAAAAAGGCTTACGACCTGCTGATTCAAAGCGAAGGTGGCTTTCTCTCGGTCACCGGCGGGCCTGGCGAGAACGAAATGGCCAAGGCCGGTTGCTCCATTGCTGACATCGCGGCAGGCATGTACGCCTATACCGGGATCCTCTCGGCGCTGATGCTTCGGGCCAAAACCGGTGTGGGCAGCCGCATTGATGTTTCGATGCTCGAAAGCCTGGTGGAGTGGATGGGCTACCCGATGTATTACGCCTACAACGGCGCGCCGCCTCCGCCTCGGGCCGGGGCATCTCACTCCACCATCTATCCCTACGGGCCTTTCCCCACCGGCGGTGGTGGAACCATCATGCTGGGCTTACAGAACGAGCGCGAATGGGCGCTGTTCTGCGAAAAAGTCCTGCTCGACAAGGCACTGGCCATAGACGAACGCTTCTCCGCCAACTTCAAGCGTTCGGAAAATCGCGAAGTGCTGCGACAGATCATCGTGGATGGGTTTGCCTCGTTGTCGGTGGACGAAGTGGTTGCACGGCTGGAGGATGCGCAAATCGCCAACGCTCGCGTCAATGACATGCAGGGCGTCTGGGATCATCCGCAACTCAAGGCCCGAGACAGTTGGCGAGAAGTCGACAGCCCTGCTGGAAAACTGCCGTCGCTGCTACCTCCGGGCCGCAACGCGGCTTTCACCCCGCGAATGGACGGCGTGCCCGCGCTGGGGCAACACACCGCTGGCATTCTCGATGAGTTGGGGATCACGGGCGAGGAACAGGCGCGGTTAGTCGCAGAAGGGGTGGTTTGAGCGGGATGGCAAATACAATATTGCTAAAAAACGTGAGGTCCTACCCTGCCGCAGAGCAACCATGGGACCCGTAGGAGCGCGCTTGCCCGCGATAGCGTTGGATCAGCGAATAATCTTTTGTCTGACCACTGCTATCGCGGGCAAGCGCGCTCCTACAAGAAAGCATTCCGATTCAGCGAGTTCACCAGGCAACAAGAGGAGCCAACCACCATGCCCCCATCCATCGTCCGCTCTGCGCTGTTCGTGCCGGGAAGTCGGCCCGAACGTTTCGCCAAGGCGCTGGCCGCCGGTGCCGATGCGGTCATCGTCGATTTCGAAGATGCCGTTGAAGAACCACTCAAGCGTCAGGCCCGGGATAACCTCAAAGCCTTTCTGGGTCAGGATCGCGGGGCCTGCGTCTGGGTGCGGATCAATGCGCCGGACCATGCTGAACATGCCGCCGACCTGGCCTGGTGCGCCATTCAGCCTGGAGTCGCGGGGATTCTGTTACCTAAGGTGGAAAGCGCCGCGCATGTCGCCGAAGTCAGGCAGACACGCAAACCGATCTGGCCGATCATCGAAAGCGCCAAAGGGCTGCTGGCCCTCGAACAGATCGCCCATAGCGAAGGCGTAGAGCGTCTTTCTTTCGGCAGTCTCGACCTGGCCCTGGATCTGAACCTGAACACAGGCACTGCCGCGGCGCAGCTATTCCTCGATCAGGCACGCATGGCGGTGCAATTGCACTCTCGAGGTGCCGATCTACTGCCACCACTAGACGGTGTTTATCCTGCCATTGGTGACCCGGATGGCCTGCAGAAGGCCGTCCGGCATGCTTATGACATGGGTTATGGCGGCGCGCTGTGCATTCATCCCAAGCAGATCCCGATCATCCATGCCGCCCTCACCCCCAGCGCCGACGACTTGGCCTGGGCCCATAAAGTCATACAGGGAAGCGCCGCTGCACAGGGCGCAGGGGCCTTTCAACTGGACGGGCAAATGATCGACGCGCCCGTTCTGCTGCGAGCGCAGCGACTACTGGCGTTGGCGTTGGCGTTGGCATAGGCATAGGCAGGAATACCGCAGGCTTGCGCGTCAGTCTGCTAACGTTGAACTGCGCGGGCTACATTGGCCGCGTTCGGCTCCGCCGAACACGGGGTTCTATAAAAGCTAATTCTGCAGCTGGAGGGCATTGGGCCATCGTGTCGTTAACGCTTCAAAGGCGCCCGCCCGTGCAGGTGTCTTGAAAACACTCTATAAAGCTGATTCCACCACAACAATAAAAAGGTGATATCGATGTTGAAGCTGACCAAGGCGCTAGTCTGCGCCGTCGTAGTATCCATGACAGGCATCGCTCAGGCAGCCGACCCGGTTGTCATCAAATTTGCCCACGTCGTGGCGGAGAACACGCCCAAAGGCCAGGGCGCCCTGATGTTTCAGAAACTCGTCGCCGCCGACCCAAAGCTCAAGGACAAAGTGAAGGTCGAGGTGTACCCCAACTCCTCGCTGTTTGGCGATGGCAAAGAGATGGAAGCCTTGTTGCTGGGTGACGTGCAAATGCTGGCGCCGTCTCTCGCCAAGTTCGAGCATTACACCAAACAGGTGCAAATCTTCGACCTGCCCTTCCTGTTCAACGACCTGGCAGCAGTTGATCGCTTTCAGCAAGGCCCTCAGGGCCAGGCGCTGCTCAAGTCCATGGACGACAAGGGCATCCACGGCCTCGCGTATTGGCATAACGGGCTGAAGCAGCTATCGGCCAACAAGAAGGTCATTCTGCCCAAGGATGCCCGTGGCCTGAAATTCCGCGTTCAAGCCTCCAGCGTCCTGGAAGAACAATTCAAGGCCGTGCGCGCCAACCCTCGCAAAATGAGCTTCGCCGAGGTATATCAAGGCCTGCAGACCGGTACCGTGAATGGCACCGAAAACACTTGGTCCAACTACGAGAGCCAGAAGGTTAACGAGGTGCAGCCGTTCTTCACCGAGACTAACCACGGCCTGATCGACTACATGGTGATCACCAACTCGAAATTCTGGGACGGTCTGGCGCCGGATGTTCGTACCGAGCTGCAAAAGATCATGGATCAGGTCACCGTGGAGGTGAACAAGCAAGCCGAAGCCCTGAACCAGACGGCCAAGCAAAAAATCATCGACTCCAAGACCAGCGAAATCGATCAACTGACCGAGGCACAACGTCAAGAATGGCGCGAAGCGATGAAGCCGGTCTGGGAAAAATTCTCCGACGAAATCGGTGCTGACCTGATCAAGGCCGCTGATGCATCGAACAAGGCGTCATGAAGTTCGGCTGCGCGAGGAAATGAGCGGCCCGTTCAACAAGTGACGTATGTGCGGCCGCCCATCCCCGGGTGGCTGCCCTCTCTTGGTTTGGAGAATTCTTATGCAATCGCTCAGGCGAGTCTGGGAGCATTTCGAGGAGGGCATGATTGCCTTCCTGTTGGCTGCCATGACACTGGTCACGTTCGTCTACGTGGCGCTGAATAACCTATACACGCTGTTCTATACCCTCAGCGACAAGTGGGCGTGGAGCAGTGACTTTTTCGCCTGGTTCGGCGATCACCTGATGGGTTATGCCCAGGAGATGACCTGGAGCGTCGCGTTGACCAAGGCGCTGTTTGGCTGGCTGATCTTCTTCGGCATCGCTTATGGCGTGCGCACGGCGGGTCATCTGGGGGTCGACGTGTTGGTCAAGAAAACCAGCAGACCGGTCCAGCGCCTGCTGGCCATGCTGGCCTGCGCTTGCTGCCTGGCTTATGCCGGACTGTTTCTGGTTGCGAGTATCAAATGGGTCACCGCGCTCCTGGTCGCCGGGATCGGTGCCGAAGACCTGGACCGCTACGGGATCAAGATTGGCCACATCGCGATCATCGTGCCGATTGGCTTCGGGTTGATCATCGCGCGCTATCTGGAAATCCTGTACCGCATCTACACCCACCAACAGCTCGGCCTGGGCCTGGCGGATGAAGCCGCGGAAGCTACCAAATTGGCCAACCCTGCAGAGGAGCAACACTGATGACGGTGATCTGTCTGTTCCTGTTGCTCTTCGTGTTCATGTTCCTCGGCGTACCTATCGCGATATCGCTGGGCCTGGCCGGGGCCGTGTCGATCCTGCTGTTCAGCCCGGATTCCCTGAGCTCACTGGCGATCAAACTGTTCGAAACGTCCGACAGCTACACCTTCCTGGCGATTCCATTCTTCCTCCTGTCAGGCGCGTTCATGACCACCGGCGGCGTGGCGCAGCGGCTGATCGATTTCGCCAACGCCTGTGTCGGCCATATCCGTGGCGGCCTTGCCATTGCGGCCGTGTTGGCGTGCATGCTCTTCGCAGCATTGTCTGGTTCCTCGCCTGCGACCGTAGCGGCGGTCGGGTCCATTGCCGTGGCGGGCATGGTGCGTTCCGGCTATCCAAAAGAGTTCGGTGCGGGGATCATCTGTAATGCCGGCACCTTAGGCATTCTGATTCCGCCGTCCATCGTTATGGTGGTGTATGCGGCGGCTACCGAGACTTCCGTGGGCAAGCTGTTCATGGCGGGCGTCATACCCGGCATCTTGCTGGGGTTGAGCCTGATGGTGGTGATTTACATCGTCGCCCGGGTCAAAAACCTTCCAGCCCAGCCACGTGCAACTTTCCGTGAATGGTTGCATACCGCGCAACGGGCGTTCTGGGGCTTGTTATTGCTGGTGATCATCCTTGGCGGCATCTACAGCGGTATGTTCACGCCCACGGAAGCCGCCGCAGTGGCGGCCGTGTATTCGGCGTTCATTGCACTGTTTGTCTATAAGGACATGAGTTTCAAGGAATGCCCGAAGGTCCTGCTGGAGTCTGGCAGGCTGACGATCATGCTGCTGTTCATCATTGCCAACGCAATGTTGTTCGCCCACGTACTGACCACTGAGCAAATCCCTCAGCAAATCACCGCTTGGGTGATTTCCGAAGGCCTGACACCGATCGGCTTCCTGATCATGGTCAACATCGTGTTGCTGATCGCTGGCAGCTTCATGGAGCCCTCGGCGATCATCCTGATCCTGGCACCGATCTTCTTTCCGATCGCCATGAAACTGGGCATCGATCCGATTCACTTGGGCATCATCATGGTGGTGAACATGGAGATCGGGCTGGTGCATCCACCGGTGGGGCTGAATCTGTTCGTGACCTCAGCGGTAACCGGGCTGACGCTGGGGCAGACTATTCGCGCTGCCCTGCCCTGGCTGTCGATCCTGTTGCTGTTCCTGATCCTGGTCACCTACGTGCCATTCATCTCGCTGGCGCTGCCGACCTGGCTGGGGATGCCATAGCAAAAAGGTAAATCCTCCATCGAGATGTTCGATGGAGGATTTGTCAAACGAGCCATTGGTTGGGGGGCACAGGGAAGCTGCGGCGAACAATGATTTAACGCAGCAACGAAAAAAGGACCCGAAGGTCCTTTTTTCTATCATCTGCAAACCCTAACTGAAGTCTGCAAATGCAATGTTTGGAGCGGGAAACGAGACTCGAACTCGCGACCCCGACCTTGGCAAGGTCGTGCTCTACCAACTGAGCTATTCCCGCATCTTGGTGACGGGCGCTATTCTAACGTTTCAATTAGCGCCGTCAACCCTTTGTTTTAAAAACTTATTTTTTATCTGCCGTGGTCTTCAAGTGCGGCCATGCCGCCCTGAGGTATTGCACCATTGACCACAAGGTCAAACCGGCAGCAAGCAACAGCAGCGTGTAGCCCAGCATCACCCAGATGGTGAACCCTGGCGGGTTGCCCAATAGAATGACCAACGCCAGCATTTGCGCTGCGGTTTTCCATTTACCCAGATTGGACACGGCCACTTGCGCACGGGCCCCCAACTCGGCCATCCACTCGCGAAGGGCTGAAATGACAATCTCCCGGCCGATAATGACCGCTGCTGCCAGCGTCAGCCAGATGTTGGCATGGGCCTGCACCAGCAACACAAGCGCCACTGCAACCATCAGTTTGTCGGCCACCGGATCGAGAAACGCACCAAAGGGTGTGCTTTGCTCAAGCTTGCGCGCCAAATACCCATCCAGCCAATCGGTTGCCGCTGCGAAAGCGAAGACCGTACTGGCCGCCATATAACTCCAGTGATACGGCAAATAAAACAGCAGGATGAAGATCGGAATCAGGAGGACACGTAGAACGGTGATCAGATTAGGGATATTCATCGGCACAACTTGCTACGAGGTGAACGGGTATTCTACTCGCTGTGCAGGTTTGCATAAATCGACTCTGCAAGCTTTTTACTGATTCCGGGCGCTTTTGCTATTTCTTCGATGCTTGCGCGGCTCAGTTCCTGCAGTCCACCGAAGTGCTTGAGCAGGTCCCGACGCCTCGTGGGCCCCACCCCCGCTACACCTTCAAGGGTTGAAGTCCGGCGGGTTTTGCCGCGTCGTGCCCTGTGTCCGGTAATTGCAAAACGGTGGGCTTCATCCCGTATCTGCTGAATCAAGTGCAGTGCCGGAGAATCCCCTGGCAAGGTGAACTCATGGGCAGCATCGTTCAGGTACAGGGTTTCGAAACCGGCCTTGCGCGTTGCACCTTTGGCGACACCCAGCAGGATCAGGTCGGGAACCGCCAGCTCATTCAGTACATCGCGGGCCATGGATAACTGCCCTTTACCACCGTCCACCAGCAGAATGTCCGGAAGCTTGCCTTCCCCGTCCTTGAGCTTGCTGAAACGCCGGGTCAACGCCTGATGCATCGCCGCATAGTCATCGCCTGCGGTCACACCTTCGATGTTGTATCGACGATAGTCGGCTTTGATCGGCCCGTCCGGTCCGAAAACCACACAGGACGCCACTGTCGCTTCACCACTGGAGTGGCTGATGTCGTAACACTCAAGACGCAGCGGTGGTTCATCCAGCTTCAGTACCTGGGCCAGCGCATCGAACCGCGCGGCCACATGTTGTCGATCGGCCAGACGTGCCGATAACGCCTGTTCGGCATTGGTGACCGCCATCTGCTGCCAGCGCGCACGGGTACCGCGCACACGGTGGCTGATGACCAGCTCACGGCCGCGGGACTCTTCAATGGCGTCAATCAGCGTCGGGAAATCTTCGTGCAGTACGTTAACAATCACTTCGCTCGGCAGCTCGCGATCCACGCCGCCGAGAAAGTACTGCGATAGAAAGGCTGACATGACTTCGCCCACTTCTTCCTCGATGCCGACCTGAGGGAAGAAGTTCTTGCTGCCCAGCACTCTGCCACCGCGCACGCTGATCAAATGCACGCAGGCACCGCCCGGGTTGACGAAGGCGGCCACGACATCCACATCACCAGTGCCGCCTTCCATGCTTTGCTGGTCCTGGACACGGCGCAACAACGCAATCTGGTCACGCAATTCGGCAGCCCGCTCAAAATCCAGGCTCATGGCTGCCTTTTCCATCGACGCGTTCAATTCGTCGGTCAGCGTGTTGCTGCGCCCTTCGAGAAACATGATCGAGTGGCGGACATCTTCGGCATAGACGTCCGGCTCCACCAGCCCGACGCAAGGCCCTTTGCAACGCTTGATCTGGTACTGCAGACAAGGTCGTGTACGGTTCTTGTAGTAGCTGTCTTCGCACTGGCGAACCAGAAACGTCTTCTGCATCAAGCTCAGACTTTCACGCACAGCCCCGGCGCTTGGATAAGGACCGAAATACCGCCCTTTGGCTTTCTTCGCGCCGCGGTGAATGCTCAAGCGCGGGAAATTGCCGTCCGATAGATAAACGTAAGGATAGGATTTGTCGTCGCGCAGCAGGATGTTGTAAGGCGGACGCCATTCCTTGATCAGCGTCTGCTCAAGCAGCAAGGCTTCTGTTTCGTTGGCCGTGATGGTGGTTTCGATCTGCGCGATGCGCGCCACTAGAGCGCTGGTTTTCGGCGCATGGCCAGTCTTGCGAAAGTAGCTCGCCAGACGGTTTTTCAGATTTTTGGCTTTGCCCACGTAAAGCAGACGTGCCTCGGCATCGAACATTCGATACACGCCAGGACGGCCGCTACAGGTTGCAAGAAAGACACTGGGGTCAAACGGTTGGTTCATTTCAGGCGCTGGCATCGACCATGCCGTGACGTACCGCTAATAAAGCCAATTCAACATCGCTGCTGATCGAGAGCTTCTCAAAGATACGGTAACGGTAGGTATTAACGGTTTTGGGAGAAAGGCATAGCTTATCGGAAATAGCCTGCACTTTCTGGCAGCCGACGATCATCAGCGCGATCTGGATTTCACGCTCTGACAGAAGGTCGAAAGGAGAGTTGTTCACTTGGGGCTGAAAAGACTTCAGGGCCAACTGCTGAGCGATTTGCGGACTGATGTAGCGTTGTCCGGCAAACACCAGGCGAATGGCCTGGACCATTTCCGCAAGTCCGGCACCTTTGGTCATGTATCCAGCAGCCCCGGCCTGAAGCAGACGCGTGGGGAACGGGTCTTCTTCACAGACTGTGACCGCAACGACTTTTATCTCCGGGTGGCTACGCAACATCTTGCGCGTGGCTTCAAGGCCGCCGATGCCAGGCATCTTGACATCCATCAGCACCACATCCGGTTTCAACTCACGGGCTTTCTTAAGTGATTCCTCACCCGAATCGGCTTGCCCAACTACCTGCAGGCCATCTATGTCGGCCAACATACGGGTGATGCCTGTCCGAACAAGATCATGGTCATCAACAACTAGCACCTTAATCAAGCAGACACCTCACGCAACGGTCATATCGAATGCTGGTCACCATAGCAAAAACAGAGAGCCGGACCTAGCGTAATGCAAAGTCTGGCTCTCATTAATTGCCAATACTGCTTTTACAGGCTCTAGCGCCTGCCTGTTAGTTAGCTGTCGTCCCGGGTATCGGACTTCGATCTGACCGCATAGGAAGCAGACAGCTCAGCCATGGTCATGGTCAGGCGCTTGATCGCATCCTGATCTTCCTTGTGCAGCGTTCGGTAGCTGCCAAGGACCTTCTCCTCAGAATTACTCAGATTGTCGACGGGTACCGGAGTAGGGTTTCCGGTCAGTACGAACAATATATCGACGCCCTTTGCCGCAACGGCAGCAAGGTAGTCGGCCTTTGGCGCACGATCGCCACTTTCGTACTTGCCTTGAGCGTTAGCTTCCACACCACCGATTTCGCCGAAAGCTCGCTGAGACAAGCCCAAGCGCTCCCTTTCTTTTCTTAGTCGGGAACCAATTCCACTCATTTGAATGCACATTCCTGTTGACCCCATCCTTACGAATGGTAGAATCGAGATAAATTAAACTGATTTGAACGGTTTTGAACTATGCCCGGAATACGTACGGCTGCACAAGCCAAGGAGTGGCTTGAACAACAAGGCAAATCTGTTCAAGAGTTTGCTCGTGAGAACAGCATTGACCCGGCGACGACTTATCAGGTGCTGTCGGGTCGCAAGAAAGGCCGACGCGGTGAAGCCCACAAAGTGGCGGTGCTGTTGGGCATGAAAATCGGCAGCATCCCTACCCCCGCTGAATCCCAGGGCGATGCCGTTACCAAATAGCGACGACCAGCGCTGTTATTTCAAGGGCGGGCCACGGGTAGCGCGAATGCACTGTGTCTGATCGTTGGTCACGCTGTGAAACTGGATCCCGCCTCCTGCCGTCTCGCATCTTGTTGGATTATTGATAATTCCCATTGAATCCTCCGACTCGGCTGAAGTAAGCTCGCCGAACCCAACGGAGACAAAGCATGTTGCTATCACTTTCACAGTTACTGCTGCCGACCGGCGTTCAACGCCTGGTTGCACGTGCGGCTGTGCCTGTGGGATCTGTTGACGACGTTGTAAGCGGTCATTTTTATTTTGGGTATTGGTATAGCCACTGGCGCGCCTGATACCTAACCGGCGCCCAAATCAAGGGGACGCCAACCAGAGAATTCTCTACCCCCGGTCGGCTACCCGACCGGGGGTTTTGTTTTTCTGGCTTCCGTAAAAACCATTGAACATTCGATTAAACATGAGGAACACACCATGACTTACCGCCCTTATTACCGCTCCGACATCTGCTGCGCCTGGCGATTTAGCACCCTCCGTTCGGGACCAGCAGCCGCCTCCGACCGGTCACTTTCAGGTGGCAATACATCGCAGCACGACCTTACGACACTTTGTCGAACACCCCAGTAGGGCTGCGCGGGATAGACCCGCCAGCCCCAGGAAGCAGAAGCCATGAATTCGTCCGTCGCAATAAAGCCATCTGACCTGTCGCACTCCAGCCTCACCGTGCTCGACAGCCCGGCTCCCCACCGTTTGCCCACCGTCCAGCAACTGAAATCACAACTCCCTCTGAGCATCGGATTGGGCGAGCAAGTTGCCGCCCATCGCCGCTCAGTACGCGCCATTCTTGATGGTGAAGACAGCCGTTTACTGCTGATAGTCGGTCCCTGCTCGATCCATGACCCACAATCGGCGCTGGAATATGCCGAGCGTCTCGCTGGCCTCGCTGACGAAGTGAGCGATCAGATGCTCCTGGTGATGCGAGCCTACGTTGAGAAACCTCGCACCACCGTCGGCTGGAAGGGCCTGGCTTACGATCCGATGCTCGATGGCAGCGACGACATGGCCCTGGGCCTGACGCTATCACGCCAGCTGATGCTGGAAATGTTGCGTCTGGGTTTGCCCATCGCCACAGAAATCCTGCAACCGATGGCCGCGGGCTATTTCGACGATGTATTGAGCTGGGTGGCGATTGGCGCACGAACCACCGAATCCCAGATCCATCGGGAAATGGCCAGCGGTCTGCCAATGCCCGTTGGTTTCAAAAACGGCACGGATGGCGGCGTTGCCGTAGCCACAGATGCCATGCGCTCTGCTGCCCACGGGCATCGTCACTTCGGCACTGACCGTCACGGCCATCCGGCCATCATCGAAACCCAAGGCAACCGGGATACCCATATCGTCCTGCGCGGTGGCAACAAAGGCCCGAACTACGATCAGCAAAGTGTGGCCAGGGTGCGGGCCGATCTGGCGAAAAACCGCATTGCCGAACGGATCATGGTCGATTGCAGCCACGCCAACAGCGGCAAAGACCCGCTACGTCAGCCGCTGGTGTTCAATGATGTACTCAACCAGCGCCTGCAAGGCGATCAATCATTGATCGGAATGATGCTGGAAAGCCATCTGTTTGAAGGGTGCCAGCCCATCGGCGACTCGATGCGTTATGGGGTTTCGGTGACCGACGGTTGCCTCGGCTGGGACGCCACCGAAGACCTGCTGCGAAGCGCAGTGCAAAGGCTGCGCTACAGATAATCAACGCCGGGTCAACGTCAGCGGATGTCAAAAAAGAGGCAGCGGACTTGGCCCAGCCAGGTTCGCGCTGGAACTTTTATCGCAAATGCTTCCCTTAATCCGGTAGGCTCTTTCTTTTTTTTGACAGGAGTAACTCCCCATGGCTAAAGCCACTGCCCGCCACATCCTCGTTTCCAGCGAAGAGAAGTGCAACGAACTCAAAGCTCAAATCGAAGGCGGTGCTGATTTTGCAGAAGTCGCGAAATCCAACTCGAGCTGCCCGTCAAGCCGCCAAGGTGGCGATCTGGGTTCTTTTGGCCCTGGTCAAATGGTCAAGGAATTCGACACTGTTGTGTTCAGCGCGCCAGTCAATGTCGTGCAAGGCCCGGTGAAAACTCAGTTCGGTTATCACCTGCTGGAAGTGACCAGCCGCCAGGATTGATTCCTCGCAGTTGATTCAGAGTACGGCCCGCTGAGAAGCGGGCCGTTTTTGTTTGTCGCGCTCCTAAAGGTGCGGCGTCGCCTCAGGATCGCGGCGTGCCTGACACACCGCCATCGCGGCCTCTCGGTGCACGGGCGCTCCTACAGAAGCTACGCGGCAAGCAAATTGCTGTGTTTTGGCACAACCCCCGTTTGTGCACGGCAAACATCAATGACATCTTGGCTGCGCATCATCTGGTTACAAACGTCCCCGGGTTCCGGTACCTTGTTTCCTGCGGTTCCATCACCCTGCCCTTAACCCTGATAGTCGCCTGCGGACATCAGTCAGGATTCGTGTAATGCGTTTTGTTTCTACATCGCTGATCGCTTTCATATTGACCTTGTCGTCAGGCTTACAACCCTCATTCGCTGCTGCTCAACACGCCCTGACGGTCTATGGCGAGGCGCCCCGCTACCCGGCAAACTTCGCGCATTTCGACTATGTAAATCCCGATGCGCCAAAAGGAGGAAGCATGCGACGTTCTGCCCAGGAAATCGGGCAGTTCGATCATCTGATCCCCTACATTGATAAAGGTACCGGGGTTTCACAGATCAACGGCATGCTGTATTCCCCGCTGGCGGTTCGCTCGCTGGATGAGCCCTACACCGTATATGGGCTGGTGGCGGAAAAAATGGAGCGCGGTGCCGACGGCTTGTCGCTGAGGTTTTTCATCAACCCCAAAGCGCGCTTTGCCGATAACACGCCCATCACTGCCGAGGATGTGCGCTACAGCTACAACTTGTTGATGACCCAGGGCAGTCTCTCCTACCGCACCGAATTCCAGGACATCAAAGGGGTGGAAGTCGAATCGCCGACACAGATCCGCTTTGACTTCAAAAGCAACGAGAACCGCAGCCTGCCGCTGGACCTGGCGTCTATTCCAGTCCTGCCGGAGCATTGGTGGAAAAGCCGCGACTTTGCCAGCGGTGCCGGGTTCGAAGCCCCGCTCGGCAGCGGGCCTTATACCGTCGCCAAAGTCGATCCAGGACGCAGCATCACCTTCGCCCGTAACCCGAATTGGTGGGCCAGGGATTTGCCGGTCAATCGCGGCATTTACAACTTTGATACCTTCAGCGTCGAGTACTTTGGCGATACCGACGTCGCCCGCCAGGTGCTCAAGGGCGGCGCCTACGACTACAACCGCGAATACTCGGCCACAGCCTATTCGATTCTTTACGACGGTCCGGCGCTCACCGACGGGCTTCTGCAAAAAGCTCATCTGGCCAAGGGCGCGGTACAGAGCTCCCAGGGTTTTGTCTTTAATCTGGATCGGCCGATGTTCCAGGATCGGCGGGTGCGTCAGGCGCTGGCGATGCTCTGGGACTTCGAATGGACCAACCGGCAAATGATGCGCAACATGTACATCCGCCAGAACAGCTACTTTTCCAATTCCGCGCTGGCCGCATCGGAGCTGCCGACGGCCGCCGAATTGAAGATCCTCGAACCTCTGCGAGATAAAGTCCCGCCAGAAGTTTTCGATAAAGTCTTTCATGCACCCAAGACCGATGCCAGCGGCTTTATCAGGGATAAGCAGCTGCAAGCGCTGGCCCTCCTGCAAGAAGCTGGCTGGAGGCCTGAGGGTGATCATCTGGTCAACGCCAAGGGTGAGCCGCTGAGCTTCACGTTCCTCAATGCTCAAGCGGGTTTCGAAAAAATACTCCTGCCCTACAAGCGCAACCTGGCGCAGATCGGGGTGAGCTTCGATATCCGGCGCATCGATTCAGCCCAATATATTAATCGGGTCATGGCCCGGGATTACGACATGATCGTCACCGGCTATTCCGTCTCGACATCGCCGGGCATGGAGCTTTACAACAATTTCGGCTCAAAGGGCGCGCGCGATCCTGGCTCAAGCAACTACATGGTCTTGCAGGACCCGGCCGTGGATACGCTGATTGCTGGCCTGGTCGCCGCCGATCAGAAATCCACCATGGTGGATTACGCACACTGCCTGGACCGCGTGCTGCAATGGGGTTTCTACTGGATCCCCAATTATTACCCGCCCGGCTCATCGACCTTGTGGTGGAATCGTTTCGGCATTCCCAAGGTACAGGCCAGTAATGCCGAAGCCATCGAGACCTGGTGGGAGGTCAGCCCGACTCCGCTGACCAATGAGCAGTTTGCTACCAAGCGCGGTGCATCAGCCATCGCTTCGGAGATGAAGTAAATGCTCGGTTATCTCCTGCGACGACTTTTACTGATCATCCCCACCTTGCTGTGCATTCTGCTGGTGAATTTTTTCATCGTGCAGGCCGCACCTGGGGGGCCTGTTGAGCAAGCAATCGCCCGACTGCAAGGCATTGGTGGCGCCAGCGCCAGTGTCGGCAGCGCCCCCGCCGAATCGGTCAGCAACAGTTCGTCCCGTGCCGCTCGGGGCCTGGATCCGAAGTTGATCAAGGAGATCGAGCATCAGTACGGCTTCGACAAACCATTGCACGAACGCTTGTGGCTGATGTTGAAGAACTACGCGCAACTGGATTTCGGCAACAGTTTCTTTCGCGGCGCCAGCGTGACCGATCTGATTCTGCAAAAGATGCCTGTCTCCATTTCCCTGGGGCTCTGGGCCACGCTGCTCACCTATCTGGTGTCAATTCCGCTGGGGATTCGCAAGGCCGTCAAGCATGGCAGCCAGTTCGACATCTGGAGCAGCACCGCGATCATCATCGGCTACGCCATGCCGGCCTTTCTCTTCGCCATGCTGCTGGTGGTGGTATTCGCGGGGGGCACGTCGCTCAACTGGTTTCCGGTACGCGGGCTGGTGTCGGAGAATTTCGAGCAGATGAGCCTTACCGGCAAAATAGCCGATTACTTCTGGCATCTGGTATTGCCAGTGGCATCGCTGGTGATTGGTGGCTTTGCAACGCTGACCATCCTCACCAAGAACTCCTTCCTCAATGAGATCACTCGCCAGTACGTGGTGACCGCGCGAGCCAAAGGCTTGAGCGAGCGCCGAGTGCTGTACGGGCATGTGTTCCGCAACGCCATGCTGTTGGTGGTGGCGGGCATTCCCCAGGCGTTCATCAGTGTGTTCTTTGCGGGCTCGCTGTTGATCGAAGTGATTTTCTCCCTCGATGGCCTCGGACGCATGAGTTATGAAGCGGCTGTATCCAGAGACTACCCGGTGGTGTTCGGCTCATTGTTCATCTTCACGCTGTTCGGCCTGCTGATTAAGCTGGTGGGCGACATCTGCTATACCCTGGTGGACCCAAGAATCGACTTCAGTGCGAGGAACGTCTGATGCGTAGACTCTCTCCACTGGCCCAGCGCCGCCTGGATCGCTTTCGTAATAACCGTCGGGGCTGGTGGTCGCTATGGCTGTTCTGCGGCCTGTTTCTGTTGAGCCTGGGCGGCGAACTGATCGCCAACGACAAACCGCTGGTGGTGAGTTATCACGGCTCGTTGTATTTCCCGGCACTCAAACGCTACACCGAGCAGGAGTTTGGCGGTCGATTGCCCTTTCAGCCGGACTATCGCAGCGATTATGTCCGGGAGCTGATCCGCAAAGGGGACGGCTGGATGCTCTTCCCAATCATTCCGTTCAGCGACGACACCCCCAACTACGATCTGAATCGCCCTGCCCCAAGCCCGCCGACCGCCGACAACTGGCTGGGCACTGACGATCAGGCCCGAGATGTGTTGGCCCGGGTGATTTTTGGCGCTCGGGTATCAATTCTGTTCGCCTTGGTCCTGACGGCAATCAGTGCACTTATCGGTATCACCGCCGGGGCGTTGCAGGGCTACTACGGTGGCTGGATCGACCTGATCGGCCAGCGTCTGCTGGAAGTCTGGTCCGGGTTGCCGGTGCTGTATCTGCTGATCATTCTTTCCGGCTTCGTTGAACCGAACTTCTGGTGGCTACTAGGGATCATGGCGCTGTTTTCGTGGCTGGCTCTGGTGGATGTGGTCCGCGCCGAGTTTCTGCGCGGACGCAACCTGGAATACGTCAAGGCTGCGCGCGCGCTGGGTCTGGGAGACCGCAAAGTGATCATGCGACACATTCTGCCCAATGCCATGAATGCGACCCTGAGCTATCTACCCTTCATCCTGACCGGCGCCATCTCTACCCTCACCGCCCTGGACTTCCTCGGATTCGGCATGCCCGCTGGTAGCGCTTCGCTGGGCGAGCTGATCGCTCAGGGTAAACAGAATCTGCAAGCCCCCTGGCTGGGCCTGACGGCGTTCTTCACCCTGGCGCTGATCCTTTCATTACTGGTTTTCATTGGTGAGGCGCTACGTGATGCCTTCGACCCGAGGTCTTGAAATGTCGGACAACCTGATCGAAATCCGTGACCTCAGCGTTGCCTTCAATGGTCAGACCGTGGTCAGCAACCTCAGTCTGGATATCCGCGCGGGTGAGTGTCTGGCGTTAGTCGGTGAATCCGGGTCGGGCAAATCGGTGACGGCACACTCGATCCTGCAACTACTGCCTACCACTGGCACGCTGAGCACCGGCAGCATCACCTATCGCGGCCAGCAACTGCTCGGCGCCGACGGCAAGACCCTGCGCAAACTGCGCGGAAACCGCATTGCGATGATTTTTCAGGAGCCGATGACCTCCCTTAATCCACTGCACACCGTGGCCAAACAAATCGGCGAGACCCTGTTGCTGCACAAAGGCATGACCGGTCGTTCGGCACAAAAGCGGATTCTGGAGCTGCTGGAGCTGGTGGGTATCCAGCACCCGCAAAAACGCCTGAAAGCCTATCCTCACGAGTTGTCTGGCGGCCAACGACAGCGGGTCATGATCGCCATGGCCCTGGCGTGCGAACCCGAGCTGTTGATTGCTGATGAGCCCACGACTGCGCTGGACGTAACCGTGCAACGCAAGATCCTGCTGTTGCTCAAGCAATTGCAGCAACGCCTTAACATGTCACTGCTATTGATCAGCCATGATCTGAATCTGGTGCACAGCATCGCCCAGCGAGTCTGCGTGATGCGCGCCGGTGAAATCGTCGAGCAGGCCAACTGCCACTTGCTTTTCAAGCAGCCACAACACCCTTACAGCAAGCTGCTGCTGGATGCCGAGCCTGCTGGCGAGCCATTGCCTCGGGACAGCCGGGAAAAGGTGCTGGAGGTCGATAATCTGCGGGTCTGGTTTTCCCTGGGAGGCGGAATTTTCCGTCGCCATCAGGAATACCTCAAGGCAGTGGATGACATCAGTCTGAGTATCGAGCGCGGCAAGACCCTCGGCATTGTGGGCGAATCCGGATCCGGGAAATCGACACTTGGTCAGGCAATCCTGCGTCTTATCGAATCGCGTGGCAGTATCCGCTATCAGGGCAAGGCCATCGACGGCCTTACCCAGAAGCAAATGCAGCCATGGCGCAAGCAGATGCAGGTGGTATTTCAGGACCCCTACGGAAGTCTCAGCCCACGGATGTCGGTGGCACAGATCATCAGCGAAGGCCTTGAAGTACACAGTGCGCTGGATGCGGTGCAATGCGAAGTCGAGGTGATTCGCGTGCTGGAGGAAGTCGGTATCGACCCACAAAGCCGACACCGCTACCCTCACGAGTTTTCCGGGGGGCAGCGTCAGCGTATTGCAATTGCCAGGGCGCTGGTGCTCAAGCCTGCGCTGATCCTGCTGGATGAGCCGACGTCTGCACTGGATCGGACCGTACAAAAACAAGTCGTATCATTGCTGCGCCAATTGCAGGAAAAACACGGCCTGACGTATCTGTTTATCAGCCACGATCTGGCTGTCGTCAGGGCCCTTGCCCATGACGTGATCGTGGTCAAGGATGGCAAAGTTGTCGAACGTGGCGCCAGCCACGATTTGTTCGACTCGCCCCAGCACCCTTACACCAGGGAATTGCTGGCGGCGGCGCATCCGGGTTTCAGCTGAAAAAGGGCATTCTGTGCGGCCAGACGCCGGTTTCAAGCAACGGAACCCTCCATGGAAAATCCCATGAAAGAAAGCCACAGCCTCAACGATTATCTGAGCGTCAGACAACTCGCGATTCGCTCTCTGTTCGAGATCATCGAGCAGTCCAGCGAAGGAACCGTGATCGTCGACAAAAACGCCAACATCGTCTGGATCAATGAACGTTATGCACGGCGCTTTGGCCTGCAGGACTCAAGTCTTGCTCTGGGACAGCCGTGTGAAAAGGTCATACCGGGCAGCCTGCTGCGCCAGGTCGCGACCAATGGCCGACCAATCCTGCTGGACATGATGGACACCGCCAAAGACCCGCTGGTGGTCATGCGTCTGCCGATCCACGATGACGCTGGCGATTTGATTGGCGCCATCGGTTTCGCCCTTTTCGGCGAACTGCAGGCCCTGTCTCCACTGCTCAAGCGCTATCTGAGCATGCAAGAGGAACTGGCCTCGACCCGCTCGCTGTTACGTGCTCGTCAGGCCAAGTACAGCTTTGCGCATTTCATTGGTACCAGCGCTGCCAGCCTGGAGGTCAAACGCCGCGCCCGACGTAGCGCCAGCGCTGACTCTCCGGTGCTGCTACTCGGTGAAACAGGCACCGGAAAGGAGCTGCTGGCCCACGCCATCCATAGCGCATCACCCAGGGCGCACAAGGCCTTTGTCAGTATCAACAGTGCCGCGATCCCCGAAACCCTGCTCGAAGCCGAGTTCTTCGGCACTGCGCCGGGAGCCTTCACCGGTGCTGATCGCAAGGCGCGTCCCGGTAAATTGCAAATCGCTCAGGGCGGCACTCTGTTTCTCGACGAAATCGGCGATATGCCTTTACCGTTGCAGAGCAAGCTGCTGCGAGTCCTCCAAGAGAAAGAGTATGAACCAGTCGGTTCAAATGAGGTTGTCCGCAGCGATATCCGGCTGATCGCAGCTACATCCACCGACCTTGAAGCCGCGATCAAGCGCGGCGAATTTCGTGCCGACCTGTATTACCGCTTGAGCGTACTGCCGATTCACGTTCCCCCCTTGAGAGAGCGTCTGGATGATCTTCCTGCTCTCAGCGAAGCGATTCTCGAGGAGCTGCGCAGCCAGCACGAACTGGAGGACAACGCATTGGCCTTGCTGGCGCAGCACGCCTGGCCCGGTAACATTCGGGAATTACGCAATGTGCTGGAGCGTGCAGCGCTGCTCAGTGATGACTTGGTGCTCAACGCCAGAGAGATTCGTGCAGCAATCGGCAATCTCGTGCCGTTGACCAGTCATACCGGCCTACATGGGGAAGCAGCACCCTTCGAAACCTTCAGTCAGGCGCGTCAGCGCTATGATCGGCAAGTCATCGAACAGGCATTGGCCCTCTGCGCAGGGAATGTTGTCGACGCCGCGAGCCAACTCGGCCTGGGGCGATCTACGCTTTACAAAAAAATGGCAGCATTGGGGATCGTCGAGTCTCAATAAAGAGACTTGCGTCTTTAAATGGAGATATCGAAGGCAGGCTTACCGGTAGCTCTAATACGGCCTTTGACAGGGACTCCTGATCGAAGGCGAAAAAGCATCGCTGGCTGTCAGTCTCTTTTTGGAGACTGCAGAATCTCATGCCGCTGTGAAATCATAGATAAACCCTTTTAAATCAGCCTCTTGGGCGTTTGGCATGAAATCCGCTATACCCAGTGGGCGGACCGCCGCAGCCGAAAACAATAACAATATGCCTGACGATTTCAGCGAGCCGTACAGAGAGCCTTCGGCAGCCTCTGAGTTCGCCGGATTCCCTGGCCAGGAGACACTCAATGAGTGTGATCATTGCCTTGGCAGCCCTCGCGCTGTTGATGCTTGCTGCTTACCGTGGCTACAGCGTTATCCTCTTTGCCCCCATTGCCGCCCTTGGTGCGGTATTGCTCACCGACCCCTCGGCTGTGGCGCCTGCTTTCACCGGCGTGTTCATGGACAAGATGGTCGGTTTCATCAAACTGTATTTCCCTGTCTTCCTGCTGGGTGCTGTGTTCGGCAAACTCATCGAGCTTTCCGGCTTTTCCCGCGCCATCGTGGCAGCTGCCATTGGCGTGCTCGGGACCCGGCAGGCGATGCTGGTGATTGTGCTGGTCTGCGCGCTGCTGACTTACGGCGGCGTATCACTGTTCGTGGTGGTGTTCGCGGTCTATCCCTTTGCCGCAGAGATGTTTCGCCAGAGTGATATACCCAAGCGACTGATCCCCGCGACCATTGCTCTGGGTGCGTTTTCATTCACGATGGACGCCCTGCCCGGTACGCCGCAGATCCAGAACATTATCCCCACGACTTTCTTCAACACCACGGCTTGGGCTGCACCCTGGCTGGGCGTGATCGGCACGATATTCGTCTTCTGCGCCGGCATGCTTTATCTGCAGCGGCAACGTAACAAGGCGCAACGCGCGGGTGAAGGCTACGGCACCGAACTGCGTAACGAGCCGGAAACTGCTGAAGACATCAAACTGCCCAATCCGTGGATCGCCCTCTCTCCGCTGCTGTTGGTGGGCGTCATGAACCTCCTGTTCACCTGGTGGATTCCCCAGTGGTACGGCAAGACCCATACCCTGGCATTGCCGGGCATGGCAACGCCGGTTCAGACCGAGATCGCCAAGCTGACGGCCATCTGGGCAGTTGAGGCGGCGCTGCTGGTGGGGATCCTCATGGTCTTGGCCTTTGGTTTTTCCGCCATCAAAAGCCGACTCGCCGAAGGCAGTAAAAGTGCCGTCAGCGGCGCATTGCTGGCCGCCATGAACACCGCGTCAGAATATGGTTTTGGTGCGGTGATAGCGTCGCTGCCGGGATTTCTGGTGTTGGCGGACTGGCTGAAAAGCATCCCCAATCCACTGGTCAACGAAGCGATCACAGTGACATTGCTGGCCGGGATCACCGGATCCGCTTCAGGGGGGATGAGCATCGCCCTGGCTGCCATGTCCAATACCTTCATCAGTGCTGCCAATGCCGCGAACATTCCGCTGGAAGTCCTGCACCGAGTGGCGGCGATGGCCAGTGGTGGCATGGATACACTGCCGCATAACGGCGCGGTCATTACGTTGCTTGCGGTCACCGGCCTGACCCATCGCGAGGCCTACAAAGACATCTTTGGTATCACCATCATCAAGACCCTGGCGGTTTTCGTGGTGATCGGCACCTTCTACGCCACTGGCATTGTGTGAGGCACGGAATATGAGTCTGCAAGGTAAAACGGCATTGGTGACCGGATCCACCAGCGGTATCGGTCTGGGGATTGCGTTGAGCCTGGCACGGTCCGGCGCGAACCTGATTCTCAACGGTTTCGGTGATGCTTCGGCGGTGATCGCCGAAGTGGGCAAGTTCGGCGGCAAGGTGGGTCATCATCCGGCCGACGTCAGCAAACCCGAGGAAATAGCCGAGATGATTGCCTACGCAGAACGTGAGTTTGGCGGGGTGGATATTCTGGTCAACAACGCCGGTATTCAGCACGTCGACGCTGTCGAGGCCTTCCCGGTTGAACGATGGGATTCGATTATCGCAATCAACTTGTCTTCGGTGTTCCATAGCACCCGCCTCTGCCTGCCGGGCATGCGCAACAAAAACTGGGGGCGCATTATTAATATCGCCTCCGTGCATGGCCTCGTGGGTTCTACCGGCAAGGCGGCCTATGTAGCCGCCAAACATGGTGTGATCGGGCTGACCAAAGTCGTCGGCCTGGAGACCGCAACCACTCCGATTACCTGCAACGCGATTTGCCCAGGTTGGGTATTGACGCCACTGGTCCAGCAGCAGATCGACGACCGGGCGGCCGTGAGTGGCGATGCCGATCAGGCGCGGCATGACCTGCTTGCCGAGAAACAACCCTCGCTGGAATTCGTGACGCCGTCACAATTGGGCGAGCTGGTGTTGTTTCTATGCAGTGAAGCCGGCAGCCAGGTGCGCGGGGCGGCGTGGAATATTGATGGGGGGTGGTTGGCAAGGTAGTCGCAACAACCGAATTGTGCAGGCCAAGTGGGAGCGAATTCATTCGCGAAGACGGTATTGTCAGCGACAGATACAGGCGGCTGGACCGACCTTTTCGCGAATGAATTCGCTCCCACAGATCTGATCTTCACGCGTAGTTAACTCTGCCCGCCCTGACCCCCTTCATCCACCAACCCCCAATCGGAAGGTCTGGCGCTGCTGGTACCCACCGGGGCCGCCGGAGCGACGGTTGGCGCAGCGGTCACTCCTTCGCCGTGCAGCTTCATCCGCAGGCGCAGGTTGTTCTTCGAGTCTGCATACTTCACCGCTTCCTCTTCAGTGATGATGCCGGTCGAGGCCAGTTCGAACAGCGCGCTGTCGAACGTCTGCATGCCCAGATGGCCGGATTTTTCCATGATGCCCTTGAGGTCATTGAGCTGGTTGCGCTGGATCAGGTCGCGAATGGTCGGCGTACCCATCATGACCTCCACCGCTGCGCGGCGTTTGCCGTCCACGGTGTTGACCAGACGTTGCGATACGAAAGCCTTGAGGTTATTGCTCAGATCATGGAGCAATTGCTCACGGCGCTCTTCAGGGAAGAAGTTGATGATCCGGTCCAATGCCTGATTGGCATTGTTGGCGTGCAACGTCGAAATCGCCAGGTGACCGGTGTCAGCAAAGGCCAGCGCATGCTCCATGGTTTCCCGATCACGGATCTCGCCGATGAGGATCACGTCCGGGGCCTGACGCAGGGTGTTTTTCAACGCAGCATGAAAGCTGCGGGTATCAACGCCGACTTCGCGCTGGTTGACGATGGACTTCTTGTGCCGATGGATGAATTCCACCGGGTCTTCAATGGTAATGATGTGGCCGCTGGCATTGCTGTTGCGGTAGTCGATCAGGGAGGCCAGTGAAGTGGACTTGCCAGAGCCGGTCGCACCCACGAAAAGCACCAGCCCGTGCTTTTCCATGATCACATCCAGCAGCACGGGCGGGAGATGCAGGTCTTCAAACCGTGGGATGTCCAGCTTGATGTTTCGCGCCACCAGTGAAACTTCGTTGCGCTGCATGAAGATGTTGATTCGAAAGCGCCCGATTCCGGCCATGGACACCGCCAGATTCATCTCCAGCTCACGATGAAAATCCAGTTGCTGCTCTTTATCCATAAGGCTCTGGGCAATTTCGCCCACTTGCCCGGGCTTGAGCTTCTCTGCACTCAGGGGCTTGAGCACCCCATTGAATTTGGCACAAGGCGGTGCGCCGGTGGAAAGATAAAGGTCCGATCCATCCTGGCTGGCCAGAATCCTCAACAACGCCGGAAAATCCATAAGCAACACCGCACCAATGATTTGACTGAATAGATGCCGCACCTTAGGCGACGTTCACCCGGAATAATCGTTCACGGGCGAGTGCGCATAGCTTGGCGGCAGAACGGTGCCGGACGCAATCATTGATCATCCTGCTTTTGAAACAGTGGACGTATTCACGGCAGGACGACATGTGCGACGCTCACCCTACTGCGACCTGCGCTGTGACCTGTGTGATAATGGCCGCCGATTTTTCCTCAGGCCCTGCGACCCATGAAAGCCCAAGCCCGCCACATTCTGGTGAAAACCGCCGAAGAGGCCGAACAACTCAAGCAGCGCATTGCCAAAGGCGAAGCGTTTGATGTGCTTGCGAAGAAACACTCCACCTGCCCTTCTGGCAAACGTGGCGGTGACCTGGGTGAAGTCCGGCCGGGACAAATGGTGGGGGCGATTGATCAGGTGATTTTCAAAAAGCCGTTACGCACCGTCCATGGTCCGATCAGAAGCAAATTTGGCTACCACTTGGTCCAGGTTTTCTACCGCGACTGATACCTGATCAGCTTAAAAGGTTGGCATGGCACTGTCGGGAATCAGCGCCCCGGGATGTTGAATCACCACGCTCGCCAAACGATGCCCGGCTTCTGCTGCCTCAGCCGGGCCGCGACCGCGCAAGCGCATGGCCAGATAAGCGGCGCTGAACGAGTCCCCGGCAGCGGTGCTGTCAATCACTCGTGTTACAGGCTGTGCCGGAATGTCATAGCGTTCACCCGCAGATTCCACCAGGCAACTGAGGGAGCCGCGCTTGACCACCACTTCGCTGATATCACGCTGCCGATAAGCGGCTAACAACTGTTCCGTGTCGGCATAGCCAAACAGCGCTTGCTCATCGTCTTCGGTCAGCAGCGCGACATCGACATGCTCCAGACAGGCTCGATAAGCTTCGCGCGCCTGATCAACTGAAGCCCAGAGCCGCGGCCGGTAGTTGTTGTCGAAAGCTACTCTCGTGCCTTTCGCCCGTGCGCGTTTCAACGCCGCAAGCAGCCGCTCACGGCCGACTTCCCCCAGCACCGCCAGGGTAATACCGCTCAGGTAGAGGACATCGTAGTCAGCCAAAGCATTCAGGACCGTATCACCACTTTCGCTGGTAAAGCAGTCGCGTACTGCCGCTTCATTGCGCCAATACAAGAAGCGCCGCTCACCCTTGGCATCGGTCTGGATGCAATACAGCCCCGGCAACCTGCCCGGCAGACGTTGCACCTTGCTCAGCCCTACGTTTTCCTGCGCCCAACTCTGGCACATGGCATCACTAAAGCTGTCGTCGCCCAACGCTGTCACGTAGTCAACCTGTGCACCGCTCTTGAGCAGCCGCGACAAGTAAACCGCGGTGTTGAGCGTGTCGCCGCCGAAGCTCTGCTGCAGAGCGCCATTGGCATGCTGCTGCAGCTCGATCATGCACTCACCGATCAAGGCGATTCGTGGCTGGCTATGGGTAACGAGTTCACTCATAACGGATCAATCCTTCGATTAGAAACAGGTGTCGAAACTTTCAATGACTTGCAGCTGTTCGTCCACCAGACAGCCCGAGCGCCATTTGTCGAACGTCAGGCAGGGGTGAGATGAGCCGAAGGCGATGATGTCGCCCACTTTAAGCTCGCAGCCGGTCGCGACGGTCATAAAGGCGTGTTGATCCATCACGGCGGTGACGGTGCATGCGCTGATGTCCGTTCCTTTATCTTCCAGCATCCCCGCCTGGTAGCGGCGTAATGGATTGGGCAATCCAGCGTCGTAGGCAACGTCACGTTTGCCCATTGCGATGACTGCAAAGCCGGGCTCAGGCAGTGACTGCACATGCGCCCAGATTTCCATGGCCGGTTGCAACCCTTCGGTTAAATCACTGCGCCTATCGAGCACACAGCATTGCGCATCTTTATAGATGCCGTGGTCGTGTACCACATAACTGCCGGGGCGCAAGACGGCCAGGAATCGCTCGCGCACCTGGCGCTCGTCAAAAGCTTCGGCAATCAGATCGTACCAGGCCGAGCCCGACGCCGTGACAATCGGCCGCTCCAGAGCAAATGCGCCCTGATCCTGCAACTGTACGGCCAGCCGCACCAGTGAAGCGGCGAACTCGCGGATGCCGCTGACCGCCTGATCGCCGTGAAACACACCTTCATATCCCTCGATGCCAGTCAACGCCAGTGCCGGTTGAGCCGCGATGGCATCGGCCAGTGCCAGCACTTGTTGCTCGGTGCGACAACCGCAGCGGCCGCCCGGCACGCCGTACTCAATCATCACGTTCAGGCGAAGACCTCGAGAGGCGAAGAACTCTCCCAGTGCGGCGACGTTGTCTGGGTGGTCGACCATGCAATGGAAATCAAACATCGAGTCCGACAGCATCTCTGCAATGATCGCCATGTTTGGGGTACCAATCAGCTGATTGGCCATCAGCACCCGTCGCACGCCGCGTACATAGGCCGCTCGGGTTTGTACGGCGGTCGCCAGCGTCATGCCCCAGGCGCCCTCTTCCAGTTGCCGACGGAATAACGCCGGCACCATGCTGGTTTTGCCATGGGGCGCCAGTTCCGCGCCGCTGTTACTGACAAAGGTCTGCATCCAGCGAATATTGTGCTCCAGCGCCTGACGATGAATGACCAGTGCCGGGAGGCTAACGTCACGCACCATATAGTCGCCCGGCGTTGCCGCACCTTTCTCAACTTTTGCAATGCTCATGCAGATCTCCAGATGGTTTTTATTTACTGATGCTATTCACTGATGCGCCGTGCAAGGCCGTTGGCACTCTCGATCAAGACTTTGCGATAAGCGTTGTAATGGGTTTTGGCATCGTCGCGTGGGGCAACGATGCACAAGGTAGCAATGCACACGCCGTTGCTGTCTTTGACCGGAGCGGCAAAGCAATGGGTGAAAGTGTCGGCCACGCTATCGAAGGAGAAGAAACCCTCTTCGCCCGCCTTGCGAATTTCACCGAGAAAGGTCGCCATGGAGAGCCTCTCCCCATCGGGCAGGATGAAGTCATCGGCGTCAATCAGTTCGGCAATGGCCTGATCGGACAAATGGGTCAGCAGCAAGCGGCCAGAAGCGGTCCAGGGAATCGGAGCGTTCTCGCCGATATTCGAGGATATGCGGAAATGTCGTTCACCCTCCTGCATCAGTGCCACGGTGTATTTGCGGCCGTTGAGCAGGCACATCTGCGCGGTTTCCCGGGTCTGCCTGACAATATCACTGAGGCAAACCTGAGCTTCACGCGTAAAGTCGAAATGGCGTAGATGAGCCTGACCCAGGAAATAAAGCTGGCGGCCCAGATAGACATGACCTTCGGTACCAACAGGTTCAAGGATGCGCCGTTCGAGCAATGACGCCACCAGTTCATACACCGTGGATTTTGGGCTGCCGATGCCGTTGGCAATGTCGTTGGGTCGTAATGGAGCGCCTTTTTCCTTGAGGAAATCAAGGATGTCGAACGCCCGATCCAGCCCCCGCGCCCGTCGCTTTATGGTGTCTTCGGTCATGTCTGGGTTATCCGAAATGGTGTGAAGGCTCATCGTCCAGCCCTGTGTCGTGGGACCGGCTTAAGCCGGGAAGAGGCCGGTGCAGCCGCTAGATATTCTTCAATCCTTGTCGCGCCTTCCCGGCTAAAGCCGGTTCCACGTCACGCCTTCTTTTTGTACGCAATGCAATCAATCTCGACCTTGCAATCGACCATCATATTGGCCTGCACACAGGCTCGTGCAGGCGCATGCTCGGGCTTGAAGTACTCACCGAACACTTTATTGAAACTCCAGAAATCCCGCGGATCTTCCAGCCACACGCCGACCCGCACCACATCCTCAAGGCCGTAACCGGCCTCGGTCAGAATAGCTACCAGGTTGTCCATGGTCTTGCGGGTCTGCTCAACGATCCCGCCGGCGATGATTTCACCCTCATGGGCGGGCACTTGCCCGGAGACATGCAGCCAGCCATCGGCTTCCACGGCTCGTGCAAAAGGACGAGGCTGGCCGCCACCGGCAACGCTTCCAGCGCCGTAACGTTTGATGCTCATGCTGTTTTTCTCCAGGCTGAAGGTGATGAAAGCAAAAACCTAATTCCGCTACAGCGGAACTTATTCTGCAATAAAGGAATACTGAAGAGTCTGCCACAATCAGTGGATGAAAAAAACCAACGCGCCGACGTCCTGGCTGTCTATCGGATACGCTTTAACGCCAGACAGGGCTGACTGGTTGCTGAGCAGCTATTATCAGGCAGACAGGCATTTCGCCGTTGCCCGCAAAACGGAGATCCAATGGCTTTAGCAGAACATCCTCATCAAGTTGCCCTGGAAATTTTCCTCGCCCGGCACCCGGACCTGGAGCAGGAACTTGCCAGGCTCAATCCTTTGGCCGCCCAGGCCGCAGGGCTGACCCGGGAGCAGTATCGAGAAGAGCGCCTGCATGAGGCCTTCGAGGAAGAAGCCGAGAGGCAGGGCTTATTTGCCTGGGAGTTGACCTTGCAGCTGACGGCGCAAACCCCCGAAGAGTACGAAGCTCAACGCCAAGAGGTGCATAAAGAGGTAGCGCAGATGGCCGGGATGGACTGGCTTCAATACTGCGAAATGAACGGTCTGACACCCTGAGCAACAAGACCGTTCGTCGCCCCCAAGGGCACCCTGCCATCTCTCGACTGACCAATATCAGGTAACGCCCATAATTTGGAGACGCACCATGATGAAGTCAAAGATGACTAGCCTTTTCCTTGCAGGACTGCTTTCCATCTCTTTCGGGTCCGCGTTCGCAGCGGGCGAATCGGGCACCGGCCCAGTCAAACCTGAAACCGGCGGTGCCCAGAGCGGTTCCGCGATGCCACCAGGCACTCACCCTGCCGCTCCAGACGGCAGCACCAAAAAAGCTGATGCCTATGGTCGCAGCTCCGAATCCGGTGCGGGCAAATCTGTCGATGGCGGCACTACTGGCAGCGCTGTAGGTAAAACCGGTGGCCCGAACAAAAACGGCCCTAATGGTACCGGCGGCGGCGCATCAGGCTCTGACGACAACTGAGTCTCGGTGACAGCAAATGGCCCGGTCAATGCCGGGCCATTTTTTTTGCTTGAGTTACGAGCTGGCTAAGTTAAAGACAAGTCGCCAACGCAGCCCCACGCCGCTCGGCTGCCTGACTCGACGGCGGCGCGTAATAGCTGACAGCCGATCCGGCCCCAGCTGGTTTCACGTCGACAAAAAACTCCGCGCCCGTGTTGTAGATAGTGAACCCATCTTTGCCTGAATGCATGAAGGCATCCGCTTCGCCGCCCAGTAGTGCTTCGTCCTGCCATGAGTATTCAATGCACTGCGCGACAACAACGGCAGTCTTGTGGCTGGAGTAGGACTTGTAAGGACCAGCCAGGCGGGCTTGATTTGACGGGGAGGTGCATCCTGCGAGCAGTGTGACAACCAGCACCGTGGGGACCAGCACCGAAATCAAAAGCTTCATGACATTCCTTGGGTTAAAGAAATGGATTCTACACGGTCGGGGAAGGCGCATGCCGGTCCATGCGCCCTGCCCGTGAGCTTTATGCTTCAGTCAATTGCACTTCGTACTCTTTGACGTATTCCCCAGCCAGGGTTTCTTTCTGCTTGTCATCGAGAATCTTGCCCGCCATTTGAAAGAATTTCTGCTCTTCTTCCTTCAAGTGATGATGGACTTTCTCGGAAAGTTTCTTGGCTGTCGCCAGCCAGCTGGGGCTCGACATTTCGGTCTCGTCCAACTCTTCCATCATCTCGTCCATTTCGTGATGTTCGGAGATTGCGTGCCGACTCAGATCAACGCCACTGTCGTGCTCCATCAGCGGGATATAAAAGAAGCGTTCCTCGGCCGTTTCATGGGCCTGAAGCTCGGCTTTGAGCTGTTTATAGGCTTCAGCACGCTCGGCAGTGTCGCCGTGGGTCTGCACCAGGATGTCGGCATAGTTGCGCTGGCGCTCGTGGCTTTCTCGCAAGGCTTCAAAAATATTCAAGGTCTATTCTCCAGAGACTGGCTTCCGAATCTGGAAGCGACCCTTACTAGACAGTCGGGCAAGAATGGCAGTTCAACATTATTGCGGGAGTACGCGAGGTACCGGAAACTACCGCACCAGCAAATGAACGAAGCCAAAGGACAAAGGATGTTGCAAGACGACCGCCAATATCTTGAGCTGGAAAATCTCCAAATCCAGAGCCGCAAGTTGGTCGCAGAAACCCGCAAGCTACTGGCCGAAGAAAAGAAATTGAAGCGAGAAGCCTTCTGGTACCCGTACCTTGTAGGCGCAGGCCTGATAACAGCGGCCAGTGCAATCATCAATCTGATTTCCAAGGCCTGATTGGCTTCAGACCATCGCCGGGCTTGAGTTTTAGCGGCTATGGGTACACATTATTACAAGCGACGGCTACCAGATCATACCGTCCCGTTGAAAGGATCGACCATGGATAACACTCGAAACAGCAATAGCGGCGAGAGGCTGTTGAGTCGTGAGCTTGCCGAGCTGGATGTGTTGATGAACACCAAAGAGTCGTTTGCCAAGCGCATCGGCCTCCTGCCTTTTGCGGCCGGTGCGGTGTCTGCAGCGGCTGCGTTGGTTGTCATCCAGCTAATCACCCACCTGTAAAACCTCTCCTTTAAGCCCCTTACTCCCAGGGGCTTGCATGCCGCCATACAACTGTCGCCTCACCTATGCGACAATGCGCGCCAAATTCGGCATGAATCCCGCTTTCATTTCCAGTCATCCGACCTCCTGTGTCGCAGATGCTGGCTAGATATGGCCCGAAGAATGGCCTCGAACCAGAGTCTCAATCGCTCAGGTACAGAGACGAAAACGGGTATCAAATCGGTAATCGGCTTCCATAAGCCACATCCAAGCTATTGAAGGTAAGGTAATTGATCTCCACAGCAAACATCACCATGCAGTTCGGCGCCAAACCCCTGTTCGAGAACGTCTCGGTCAAGTTCGGTGCCGGTAACCGTTACGGCCTGATCGGCGCCAACGGCTGCGGCAAGTCCACCTTCATGAAGATCCTGGGCGGCGATCTTGAGCCTTCGGGTGGGCAGGTGATGCTTGAGCCGAATGTGCGTCTGGGTAAACTGCGCCAGGATCAGTTCGCCTATGAAGAATTCACGGTGCTCGACACCGTGATCATGGGTCACGAAGAACTGTGGAAGGTCAAGGCCGAGCGCGATCGCATCTACTCGCTGCCGGAAATGAGCGAAGAAGACGGCATGGCGGTGGCCGAGCTGGAAACCGAATTCGCTGAAATGGACGGCTACACGGCCGAGTCCCGTGCCGGTGAGTTGTTGCTTGGCCTGGGTATCGGCATCGATCAACACTTTGGCCCGATGAGCGAAGTATCGCCGGGCTGGAAGCTGCGCGTATTGCTCGCTCAGGCACTGTTTTCCGATCCGGAAGTGCTGCTGCTCGACGAACCGACCAACCACCTGGACATCAACACCATTCGCTGGCTGGAAAACATCCTGACCCAGCGCAACAGCCTGATGATCATCATCTCCCACGACCGTCACTTCCTGAACAGCGTGTGCACCCACATGGCTGACCTGGACTACGGCGAGCTGCGTCTGTTCCCGGGCAACTACGACGAATACATGACCGTGGCGACCCAGTCCCGCGAGCAACTGCTATCGGACAACGCCAAGAAGAAAGCTCAGATTACCGAGCTGCAATCGTTCGTCAGCCGCTTCTCCGCCAACGCCTCGAAAGCCAAACAGGCCACTTCCCGCGCCAAGGCTATCGACAAGATCCAGCTGGCCGAGGTCAAGCCTTCGAGCCGCGTCAGCCCGTTTATCCGCTTCGAACAAACCAAAAAGCTGCATCGCCAGGCGGTTATCGTCGAGCGCATGGCTAAAGGCTTCGACGGCAAGCCGCTGTTCAAAGACTTCAGCTTCCAGATTGAAGCAGGCGAGCGCGTAGCGATCATCGGCCCGAACGGTATCGGTAAAACCACCCTGCTGCGCACCCTGGTCAACGAACTGACTCCGGATGCTGGTAGCGTCAAATGGACCGATGCGGCGGAACTGGGCTACTACGCTCAGGACCACGCTCACGACTTCGAAGATGACGTCACGCTGTTCGACTGGATGGGCCAGTGGACTCAGGGCGAGCAGATGATCCGCGGTACTTTGGGTCGGATGCTGTTCTCCAACGACGAGATCCAGAAGTCGGTCAAGGTGATTTCCGGTGGTGAGCAAGGCCGCATGCTGTTCGGCAAGCTGATCCTGCAAAAGCCGAACGTGCTGATCATGGACGAACCGACCAACCACTTGGACATGGAATCCATTGAAGCGCTGAACCTGGCGCTGGAAAACTATCCAGGTACCTTGATCTTCGTCAGCCACGACCGCGAATTCGTTTCGTCCCTGGCGACCCGCATCATCGAACTGAGCCCAAGTGGCGTGACCGACTTCAGCGGCACCTACGACGACTACCTGCGTAGCCAGGGTGTGGTGTTCTAAATAGCCTGAGCCTGTAAAGTTCGCAGCCTTCGGCAGCTCCTACAGACAGTACGCGGGACTGTAGGAGTTATCGGTGGTTACGACGGCGACGCATGCGGCGTCTCTGACACGCCGCAGTTCGTGGCCTTCGGTACATCCCATCACACATGAAATAAATATCTGAATTGGAATGCTTTTCTGTAGGAGCTCACGAGCACCGCGAGGCAGCGATGGCGGTTTGCCTGAAACACCGGGCTCGCTGGCCTCGTAACCTCGGTGAGCGCCTACAGGTCAGCACTTTCAATGCGAATGACGAGGCTCGCCACCAGTGCGGGCAATCACTTTCAAGTGCAGGGTTGCCGGTTCCAGGCAGCCACCTGTAGACAATTGCCCCACCAGTTGCCGATAGAGTTCTTGCCAGGGCGTTTGTGATGCCGGGTAGTCCGGTGTCCAGGCAAGACGCCGTTCAGCCATCTCTTCATCGGAAACCAGCACATTGACCGAACGTGAGTTGAGGTCAACCCGCAGTCGGTCGTTGGTGCGCAGCAGCGCAAGTCCCCCGCCTACAGCCGCTTCTGGCGACATATTGAGAATCGATGGGCTCGCCGAGGTTCCGCTTTGCCGACCGTCGCCCAGGCACGGCAGCGAATCAATACCCTGCTTGATCAGCCTGGCAGGCGGCGCCATATTGACCACCTCGGCACTGCCCGGATATCCCACTGTTCCCGCGCCTCTGATCACCAGAATGCAACGCTCGTCGATATCAAGCTCCGGATCATTGATTCGCGCGTGATAGTCCTCAGGCCCTTCGAAGACGATGGCCCGAGCTTCAAAGGTGTTTTCCGCGCCGGGTTCGGACAGATAGGTTTTACGGAACGCTTCGCCGACCACAGACATTTTCATGATCGCGCTATCAAAGAAGTTGCCGCTGAGCACAATGAAACCGGCGCCATGCTTGAGTGGAGCGTCATACGGAAAGATCACGTCCACGTCACTGGCGAAGGCCGTGGTAACGATTTCGCCGATGCTTTTCCCGGACACCGTCGCACAAGCCTCATGCAGTCGTCCGGCCTTTTGCAGTTCGTGCATCACTGCGGGCACACCCCCTGCCCGGTGGAAGCTTTCCCCCAGGTATTTACCCGCTGGCATGCAGTTGACCAACAACGGGACGTCCTCACCGATCCGTTGCCAATCGTCGAGACTCAGTTCGACCCCCATGTGCCGTGCAATAGCGATCAAATGCGGAGGACAGTTACTCGACGCGCCCAGCGCCGAGGCCACGGCAATGGCATTTTCGAACGCCTCGCGGGTCATGATCTGCGAGGGGCGCACGTCCTGCCGCACCAGGTCACAGATGCGTTTGCCTGTGGCATAGGCCATTTGCCCGCGCTCACGATACGGCGCTGGAATACTTGCGCAACCAGGCAGTGACATACCGAGGGCTTCAGCCAAAGCATTCATCGATAGCGCCGTGCCCATGGTGTTGCAGTGACCTACAGACGGTGATGCCGCGGTGGTCATTTCCATGAAACCTTCGTAGTTGATTTCCCCGGCGGCCATCAAATTTCTGGCGTGCCAGAGCACGGTCCCGGAACCGATCAACTGGCCTTTGTGATAACCGTCAAGCATGGGTCCGCCGGACAGGACGATAGATGGCAGGTCGGTCGTTGCCGCTGCCATAAGGCAGGCAGGAGTTGTCTTGTCACAACCGGTGGTCAGGACAACGCCATCGAGTGGGTAGCCGTGGAGGATCTCTACCAGCCCCAGATAAGCCAGATTGCGGTCCAGCGCTGCGGTCGGTCGCCGCGACTGTTCGGCGATCGGATGCACCGGGAATTCCATGGGGATACCCCCGGCATCTCGGATGCCCGCCTTCACCCGTTGCGCCAGTTCAATGTGATGGCGATTGCAGGGCGTTAGATCACTGCCAGTCTGGGCGATGCCAATGATCGGTCTCCCGGACTGCAGCTCATCCCGGGTCAGGCCGTAGTTCATGTAGCGCTCGACGTAGAGGGCCGTCATGTCCGCGTGCTCGGGGTCATCAAACCATTGCTGGCTGCGCAGAGGGCGTTTGGGTGTATCAGTCATGATCGGTTTCTCTCTTGTAATTGAATTGATCAGTCAGGCGAATCTGTTTGCCCCGAAGCAACGGGGTCAGGCAATGACGCGGGCTTGTTGCTGCGAGTGAATTTCGTCTTCGCTGAGCACTGCGCCACTGCCGACGGCGTCAGCCAGGTCGGTCAGGCTACGACCGCGGGTTTCGATGGATAACAGGGTTCCCATCAAGGTCAAGACCGCCAGCACGATGGTGTACACCGCCAGCACCCAATATGCACCGCCCGCCATCCCGACCAGGAAAATCCCCAGGATCGGGGCGATACCGCCGGACAGCATCGCTCCCACCTCACGGGACAAGGCAACCCCGGAGTAGCGATAACGATTGCCGAACAGCTCGGTGAAGTGCGCGCACTGTGCGCCGAGCATGCTGTTGGCGCCCAGAGCAAAGCCGCCGATGATGGCGATCGAGACCAGTGTCGGGTTACCGGTGTCGATCATCCACCAGGCCGGAACCGCCCAGAGTGCAGTGAAAATAGCCCCGCAGCGATAAACCACCAGACGCCCTACTCGGTCAGACAACGCGCCGAACAGCGGCGTGGTGATCACACTGGCGATACTCGCAATGAGCACCGCATTGGTGCCGATAGTGGCGAAGTTTGCATTGTCGGCAGCGCCCTGCTTCATCGCATAGCCGGTGAGGAATGCAATGGCCACTGTGGTATAGAGCGTCGAACAACCGGTCTCCGCCAGACGCATCAGACTGGTTGCCAGTAGCGGGCGACGAGCCCCCTTGAGCACCGCCCGCATGGGCGACTGGATGACATTCCTCGATTCAGCGAGGTCTTTGAAAACCGGGCTCTCCTTGAGCTTCAAGCGGATCCAGATCGCCATGACGATGAGCACGATGCTCGCCAGGAACGGCAGGCGCCAGCCCCAGGCAAGTATTTCCTCCTGGGTCAGCACGGCTTGCATGATGCGGAAGGTAATGGTCGCCATCGCCAGACCGGTGAATACGCCTATGAACGGCAATGCCGCGTAAAAACCTCGACGCTTGGGCGGCGCCAGTTCGGCCATCAAGGTCGCAGCGCCGGTTTGTTCCGCTCCGGCGCCAAAACCTTGCAGCAGGCGAAGGAATACCAGCAACACCGCACCCACGCTTCCAGTGGGTAACAGGCCGATGAGGGTTGTCGCCAGGCCCATCAGGCCGATGGTCAGCAGCAGCACCAGCTTGCGCCCCTTGCGATCACCTAATGATCCAAAGAACAGGCCTCCGAATGGGCGAGCAAGAAAGCCCGCGCCATAGGTCGCAAAGCTGGCCAGCAACGCGCCGGTGGTGCCCAGGGACGGAAAAAAGATATGACCAAAGACCAGCGCGGAGGCCAGGCCGTAAATGGCGAAATCATAGTATTCAAGGGCGCTGCCGACAGCACCGGTAAAAATGGCCCGTCGTAGCTGTTTGGGATCAGGCGCGACAGGGTTCGAATCACTGGCGTCAGAGTGCATGGTGAGCCTCGCTTTTATTGTTATTAGCACGGCAGTCCTGACTTTTACGATCAGGCGTATAAGTCAGGGCTCAACGGGATAAAAGCCCTCGCGCTGCCAGGTTCTGGAACAAGGCATTAACGCCGAAGCTCCAGCGCTGAGCATCACTGCTGTGGGTGACGATGTTGCGCAGGCTGCCCAGCAACGGGCTGCTGATGGTGACCTGGTCGCCCAGTTTGTGGGTGAAACCGCCGCCCGGGTGATCGCGATCCTCAGTAGGGGCGAACAAAGTGCCGAGGAACAGCACAAAGCCGTCCGGGTATTGGTGATTAGCGTTGAGGGTTTGGCCGGCGAGGTCAGCAGGGTCGCGGCTGATCTGATCCATGGAGCTGGAGCCGCGCATCACGTATCCGTCCAGGCCTCGTACTTCCAGATCCACCACACAGCTGCGCACATCGTCGAGGCTGAAGGTTTCGTCAAACAGCCGCACGAATGGCCCAAGAGAACATGAAGCATTGTTGTCTTTAGCCTTGCTCAACAGCAGTGCACTACGGCCTTCGAAGTCACGCAGGTTCACATCATTACCCAGCGTGGCGCCGTGAATCTGCCCGCGACTGTTAACAGTGAGGACGATTTCCGGCTCAGGGTTGTTCCAGTGCGATTTGGGATGGATGCCCACTTCGCAGCCGCTGCCGACAGCCGCGAGGATCGGTGCTTTGGTAAAAATTTCGGCGTCCGGGCCTATGCCCACCTCCAGATATTGCGACCACATGCCCTGCTCGATCAGCAAGGCTTTGAGCCGCATAGCCTGCTCCGAACCTGGTTTGATGCTGCGCAGATTATCGCCAATGGCGCTGTGCACCACGGCCCGTACCGCCTCGGCCTTGGCGGCATCGCCTCCTGCCTGCTCCTCGATGACACGTTCGATCATGCTGGCGGCAAAGGTTACACCTGCGGCTTTGATAACCTGCAGATCGACTGGCGGCAGCAAGTACGGTTTTTCAGGATCCGGATTGGGGTGCGAGTTTTCCAGCAAGGCTTCGAGACTGGCGACCAGGGTGCCTGTTGCGGCTCGAACAGCACTGAGGGGCTCTGGGTGCTCCAGCAAGTCCGTCAGGGTCGGGAAATGCCGGGACAGATCGAACACCCCTTCCGGGCGAATGACCACTGGCGACGGGCCTGAAACTGCACCGGGGATCCATGCGCGGCCAATTAAAGTACCCGTCAGGCCATCCGTCGGGAGTGTGTTCGCAGGCGTAAGTGTGAGCGACATTTTTATTGGTTTCCTGTTCAGCGAGGCCCCTCACGCTAGGTGCTGACAGCGATAAACTCCAATGACAAATATTCAATAACCGATAACCTCACGGTATCAAGGCTGAGTCACTACCGACGTTCCAAGTCCTCTCCAGACCCGCTGCCAAACCCTCGATGAACACGGTTTCTGCCCGGCTCATGCGCTGTTCGCGGTTCCACAACAGGTGTATATCGACATCCGCAACCCCATCCAGCGGCGGGACGCGCCATAGCAAGCCGTTGGCGACGTCTTCAACTACCACGTGCTCCGGCAAACACCCCAGGCCAATCCCGGCGATGACCAGCCGGCGGATTTCTTCGAGGCTCGATGAGGACGCGACGATCCGTCCGGAGAAGCCCTGCTGGTCGCGAAAAATCGTCAGGGGCGAGAGCATTCCGCCAATCTGGTCGCTGGTGAAACTGACGAAGTTCTCTTGCTGCACGTCGCTCTGAGTCAGGTCTGTACGGCCATATAAAGGGTGATTACGGCCGCAGAAAAATACATAACGCTGACGCTGAAACAGACGTTGCTCCAGGCGCGGTTGCAGTCGGCGATTGAGGCTTAAACCCAACGTTGCGGTCTTTTCCAGCAGCGCGCTGACAATGTCAGAGCTGCGCATCACATCCACCTCAAGATCAACACGGGGGTGATTGCGATGAAACTGCGTAAGGAAATTATCGAAGCTGGTCGAAACGATGCGGCTGATCATCAGTAAGCGGACTTTACCGATCACCTCATCACCCGGCATTTGCAGGGTATTGCTGACCTGGGACACGTGACCATACATCTCGCCCGCCAGAGCGAAAATCTTCACGCCCGCTTCTGTCAGATCAAACCTCGGCCCTCGACGGGCAATAAGCTGACAACCCAACTGCTCTTCTAGACGCTTGAGGGCCTGGCTGACTGCGGGTTGTGTCAGGTGCATCCGGGCGGCGGCACGGCTGATGCTCAGCTCCTGACCGATGACGCGAAAGGTACGCAGCAGATTCCAGTCAAGGCGGTCGTTAAGCAATGAAGGGATATTGCGAGAGGGATCTGTCATCGCCGGCCTCAATAATAATTCCTGTTTATAGTTCGCATAATAAATAGAAATTTGACTGATTATGCCTAAAGCGCAAAAAATCATTTCACAGTCGCCACCAGAGTGACTTCGCCGTAACTTTTTCTCCTGCCAACAAAACTAACCAATGGAGTACTACATGGAGCTTTCTGCTTCCCCGCAGCCGCGCCGTGCGGCGGCCGCCGCATTCGTCGGCACCATGATCGAGTGGTACGACTTTTATATTTATGCGACCGCTGCCGCCCTGGTTTTCGGTCAGCTCTTTTTCCCCTCCGAAGACAAACTGTTCAGCACCATGGCTGCGTTTGGCACTTTTGCCGTGGGCTTCTTCGCCCGGCCGCTGGGCGGCGTGATCTTCGGTCATATCGGCGACCGCATAGGCCGCAAAAAATCGTTGGTTATCACGCTGGTGATGATGGGCGTGGTGACAATCTGCATCGGCTTACTACCCACTTACGCGCAAATCGGCGCCGCTGCTCCGGTGCTGTTGATCCTGCTGCGAGTGGTACAAGGCATCGCGGTGGGTGGTGAATGGGGTGGCGCGGTGCTCATGGCGGGCGAACATGCGCCTAAAGGTCGACGCAACTTTTTCGCCTCTTTTGCTCAGTTGGGCAGCCCGGCGGGCCTGATTCTTTCGCTTTTGGCCTTCAGTGCGGTGACGCGTTTGCCGGAAGAGGACTTGATGAGCTGGGGCTGGCGTCTGCCATTCCTGGCCAGCGCGGCGCTGTTGATCGTCGGGCTTGCCATTCGCCTGGGGGTGAACGAGTCGCCTGAGTTTCTCGATAACAAAGAGCAGGCGCGGCTGGACTTCGAAAGATCCGGACGCAAGCAACAAGCACCAGTGCTGGAAGTCCTGAAAACATCCTGGCGCCCGCTGTTGCTCTGTATCGGAGCCAACACCCTCGGGATCGCCGGCGTCTACTTCACCAATACATTCATGATCGCCTATAGCACCCAGCAACTGGGACTGCCCCGCTCGCTGATTCTCGAATGTCTGTTTGTGGTCGCCATCATCCAGTTCTGCATCCAGCCCATTGCGGCATGGATTGCGGAAAAAGTCGGTGCAACGCGCTTCCTTTGCGCGGTGACGATTCTGGCCATGGCGTCACCCTACCCCATGTTCATCCTGGTCAGCAGTGGTGAAGCACCGATGATCATTGCCGGGATTGCCTTGGCGGTGGTGTGCATGGCGTCGTTCTACGCGGTGATCGCAGGCTACGTCAGCGGCATGTTCGAAACCCGCGTGCGCTACACGGCCATCTCCCTCGCCTATCAGGTGTGCGGTGCGTTGGCTGGTGGCCTGACGCCGCTGATCGGAACCTGGCTGGCGCACTCCTATCCTGGCCAGTGGTGGCCGATGGCAGTGTTCTACACCCTGATCGCCGGGACTTCACTGATCTGTGTGTTAGCGCTGGCGCAGCGTCATGCGACTGCCTTCAGACTCGAAACGGCTCGCGAAGCCTGATTGGCCAACTACCGAACGAGGAATTACCGATGCTCAGTTTCTTCCATCCCGAACAACTTCTGCACTTTCCGAAAAGCTATTATTCGCGCGGACAGATGCGCACCCCGCAGGAAGTCCCCCAGCGCGCGCAAAATCTTCTGCAAGCCGTGGACAGTCTCGGATTCGACATCAGAGAACCCGAGGATTTCGGCCTCGACCCTTTACTGGCAGTGCACAGCCCTGCTTACCTGACCTTCCTTGAAAACGCCCACGCGGACTGGAAAAAAATGCCCGACGACTGGGGCGATGAGGTGATGTCCAATATCTTTGTTCGCGAACCCAATGCCCTGCGTGGAATCCTCGCCAAGGCCGCGCGGTACCTGGCGGATGGCAGTTGCCCGGTTGGCGAAAATACCTGGCGGTCGGCTTACTGGTCAGCGCAAAGTGCTGTTGCCGCTGCCAAGGCCGTGCTCGACGGCGAGCCCGCTGCTTACGCGCTGTGTAGACCTCCAGGGCATCACGCCCGTGCCGAGGCGGCTGGTGGTTTCTGCTACGTGAACAGCGCGGCGGTTGCTGCTCAGGTGTTAAGGGAACGCTTCCAGCGTGTGGCCGTGCTCGATACCGACATGCATCATGGCCAGGGCATTCAAGAAATCTTTTATGAACGTGATGATGTGCTTTACGCCTCTATTCATGGTGATCCGGAGAACTTCTACCCTGGGGTTGCCGGTTTCGAGGAGGAACAAGGAGCGGGCGTCGGGACGGGCTTCAACGTCAACTTCCCGATGCCTCACGGCTCCAGCGAAGCGGTGTTCATGGACAAGCTGGAACAGTCGCTGGAGGCGGTAAAAGCCTTCGATGCGCAGGTCTTGGTGCTGTCGCTGGGCTTCGATATCTATGAGCTGGACCCTCAAAGCCAGGTCGCCGTTACCCGCGAAGGTTTTGCAAGGCTGGGTGAACGCGTTCGAAGCCTGGGTCTGCCCTGCGTGATCGTGCAGGAAGGTGGCTATCACCTGGAAACACTGGCAGACAATGCTCAGGCGTTTTTCCACAGTTCGCAGAGCTGGAGAGGTTGCTAACTGACACCGCGCTATCGCACAGCAAATGTAGACCCTGTAGGAGCGCGCTTGCCCGCGATGACGTTGGTTCAGTCGACAAAGTTAGCGTCTGAAATAACGCCATCGCGGGCAAGCGCGCTCCTACAGGACTTGTTGCCTAGGTCTTCTCCAGCACCGAGAAGTTAATCGCGCGCTGAAATGATTCGAGAAATACGGTCTCAGCGCGGGTCATGCGTTGCTCGCGGTTCCACATGAGAAACACGTCAACATCCACAACGCCTTCCGCTGGCGGCAATCGCCAGATCAGGCCATTGTGCAGATCGATGTCCACCAGATGCTCCGGCAAGCAACCAATGCCGTAGCCCGCGATGATCAAGCGGCGGATCTCTTCAAAACTGGAGGACTTGGCAACGATTTTGCCGGTGAACCCGTGCTCATCCCGAAAGACCGTCAAGGGTGAAAGATTCCCGCCAATCTGGTCGCTGGTGAAGCTGACAAAATTCTCCCCTTTCAATCCGTCCAGGGATAACCGTCGCTGTCCGAATAGCCGGTGGCGCTTGCCGCAGAAGAACGCATAGCGCTGACGCATCATGGGCACCCGCTCTAATTTGGGCTGCGCAAATCGGCACAGGCCGACGCCCACGCTGGCGGTCTTCTGGTTCAACGAGCTCTGAATATCCGAACTGCGCATGACCTCCACTTCCAACTCCACCCGAGGGTGCTGTTGGTGGAAATCCGCCAGGAATTCATCGTACAGGGACGACTGCACGAGGCTGATGGACAGCACCCGCACCTTGCCGACGACGTCTTCTACTGCGTCCTCAACCGCTGTACCTAAACGTGTGACGTTGCCATACATCTCCTGCGCGATGTCCAGCACTTCCTCACCTGCCTGGGTCAGGTCGAACCGCGGCCCTCTGCGCAGGATCAATGCGCAATCCAGTTGTTCCTCCAGCCGTTTGAGGGATTGGCTGACGGCTGATTGAGTAACGAAAAGCCGCGCTGCAGCCCGGCTGATGCTGCGCTCCTGACCGATGGCCAGATAGGTACGCAGCAGATTCCAGTCCAGTCGATCATTGAGAAAACGCCGCCCCTTCCATTTGTCTTCCGGCTCGATGACATCGCCGTCGCTCATCCACTCACCATTAGTAGCCAGGCTAATACCAAGAATTAGTATTAGAAAATTGATTAATCATAACCGGTAAGCGATAAAGCGGGTAAGCGCCATCAGAGCGCCATTGATCAGTCTTGAAACCCTGCCAGAAAGCCAATGATAAAAGGGCCTTGCATGCAAACCTCTCGCAACCAGTCGCGCCGTGCGGCCGCCGCTGCATTCGTCGGAACCACCGTCGAATTTTATGACTTCTACATCTACGCCACTGCCGCTGCTCTGGTACTTGGCCAGGTGTTCTTCCCCAGTGAAAACCCGGCACTCAGTACGCTGGCCGCATTCGGTACGTTCGCCGTTGGCTTTATCGCACGGCCAATGGCCGGGATGGTGTTCGGCCATCTGGGTGACCGTTTGGGTCGCAAGAAGATGCTGTTGTTCACGATGCTGTTGATGGGCCTGGCTACCACCGGAATCGGCATGCTGCCCAGCTATGCCAGCGCTGGCATCTGGGCCCCCATCGGATTAGTTGCACTGCGCATCGTTCAGGGGATCTCGGTCGGTGGCGAATGGGGTGGCGCGGTGTTGATGGCCAGCGAGCACGCACCGAAGGGTCGCAAGACGTTCTATGCCTCTTTTGCGCAACTGGGTAGCCCGGCCGGCCTGCTGCTCGCCTTGATTGCCTTCCGGCTGGTGACCTCACTTGAGCCAGCCGAACTGCTCGACTGGGGCTGGCGCCTGCCGTTCCTGGCCAGTGGTGTGCTGATGATGATTGGTTTGGTCATTCGCTTCGGGGTCGATGAGTCGCCGGAATTCAAAGCCGTCGCGGACAACGGCGAGACTGCCAAATACCCTGTGCTGGACGTTATACGTACGTGCTGGAGGCAGATTTTCTTCGCGGCCTGCGCCGTGACCATCGGCTCGGCAGGCTTCTTCTTCACCAATACGTTCATGATCACCTACGTCACGCAATATCAGGGAATCTCCCGGGCGACGATTCTTGATTGCCTGTTCATCGTGACGATCCTGCAATTTATCTCCCAGCCCTTGAGTGCACTGCTGGCAGAGCGTATCGGCGAAGGCCGGTTCCTGAAGCTCGCGGCCCTGCTTTCGATGGTCATGCCGTACCCGATGTTTGTGTTGGTCGGGACACAGAACCTGGCATTAATGACCCTGGGCATCGCCATGGCGGTGATCACCTTGTCGGCGCTTTACGCGGTCATCGCCGGCTACATGGCCCAGGCCTTCCCAGCGCATCTGCGCTACAGCGGCATCTCTATTGCCTATCAATTGATCTGCGCGATTGCTGGCGGTACGACCCCGATCATTGGCACGTTGCTGGCCACACATTACGCCGGGCAATGGCTGCCCTTGGCGATTTTCTTCAGCTTGGTGGCTGGCCTGTCGCTATTTGGCGTCTGTGGCCTGGCGCGCTTGCGTGGCGAAACGAACGCCGCCCGCGCGCCAGCACTTCAGTAACCCAGCCGTTCAATAAGCCAGCATTTAATAAGGAGCCATCATGAACACCCTTGACTCAATGGATGCCGTCGAACGGCAGGCCCGATATGACCTGGCCGCGCTGTATCGACTGGTGGCGCATTTCCGCATGACCGACCTGATCGACACGCACATCAGCCTGCGTATTCCAGGTCCCGAGCATCACTTTCTGATCAACCGCTACGGGGTGATCTTCGACCGCATGACGGCCAGCGATCTGGTGCGCATCGATCAGTATGGTCAAGTGGTCAACGGCGACGTCGAGAACAGTCGGGTCAATGCCGCAGGTTTCGTGATCCATTCGGCGATTCACATGGCCCGCGAGGACCTGAACTGTGTGATCCATACCCATACCGCCGCAGGCATGGCGGTCGCGGCCCAAGAACACGGCTTGCTGCCGATCACTCAACACGCGTTGAAGTTCTACGGCAAGCTGGCGTATCACACCTATGAAGGCATCGCCCTGTCGATGGATGAGCGTGAGCGTCTGGTCGCTGATCTGGGCACTCACAAGGCGATGATCCTGCGCAACCATGGCCTGCTGGTGGGGGGTAAAAGTGTTGCCCACGCATTCCACGAATTGCACTTCCTGGAGCGAGCCTGCCAGGCGCAGATTCAAGCCCTGTCCGGCAACAGCAAACTGATACAGCCGAGTGAAGAGGTCTGCCGCCTGGCAGCACAGCAATTTGATCGCGAGGAAGCCGAAGAAATCATCCAGCTCAGCTGGAAAGCGACGCTTACCCTGATCGAAGACCAGCGCGAGTCGTACTGCTCATGATGACTGTCGTTCTTTTGGCAAGCGATACCGGCCTGCTCACCCAGTTACAGGCTGCGTTCGCTCGCCAGGCACCCGAATTGCGGGTGGTGCTGGCCGATGACCCGCACGCGGACCGGGCACAAATCGCCGCCTGCTGGTATCCGCCGGCAAACAGCATGAGCGCCCTGCCCAACCTGCAACTGGTGCATTCGGTAGCGGCCGGGGTTGATCACCTGCAAACCGATCCGAGCCGTCCTGACGTACCCGCCTGCCGGGTGGTCGACCCGGACCATCGTCAGGGCATGACCGAATACGTGCGCTGGGCCGTGCTGAATTTCCATCGGGACTTCGACCGTGTCACGGCGCAACAGCGCCAAAAACTGTGGCAGCGTCACCCGCAGCGTCCGGCCTCGGAGTTCAAGGTGGGCATCATGGGTCTTGGCTCGCTGGGTGCGGCAATCGCCACGGACTTGTCCGGTGCCGGGTATACGGTGCGCGGCTGGGCGCGAAGCCCACGGGAGTTGTCGGGTGTCGCTTGTCATCATGGCGATGATCAGTTCGACGGTTTCCTCGACGGGCTGGACATGCTGATCAACCTGCTGCCGTTGACCGAGGCCACCCGCGGCATCCTGTGCAAGCGGACCTTCGCGGCGCTCTCTACCGGTGCGGTGATCGTCAACGTCGGACGCGGGCAACACTTGGTGATTGACGACCTGGAGCAGGCGCTCGCCAGCGGTCAATTACGCGGCGCGGTACTGGATGTGTTCGAGCGCGAGCCGCTGCCTTTCAGTGAGCGACTCTGGCAAATGCCGGGAGTGGTGATCACCCCGCACATGGCTTCAGCCGCCTCTCATGACTGTATCGCCCGGCAGGTGGCCGAAAACGCTCGCCGGCTGAGCAATGGCGAACCCCTGAACAATCTGGTGAACCCGGAACTGGGTTACTGAGTAATACGCAAGAGGCTTACTGATGAACGTACTGAAATGCAACGGCGAGCGCCTCTGGGGCAGCCTCATGGACATGGCCAAAATAGGCGCCACCGCCAAGGGTGGTAACTGTCGGTTGGCGCTGTCAGCAGAAGATGCAGCCGGACGCGAACTGTTCATGAGCTGGTGCCGGGCAGAAGGCATGACTCTCGGCTTCGACGCCATTGGCAACCTGTTCGCGCGTCGCGCCGGAATTGACGACAGCCTTGCCCCCATTGTCATGGGCAGTCACCTGGATACCCAGCCAAAAGGCGGCAGGTTCGATGGCATCTACGGTGTACTGAGCGGTCTGGAAGTGGTTCGCTGCCTCAACGAACAAGGCCTTCAGAGCCAGCGCCCCATCGAGATTGCGGTGTGGACCAACGAAGAAGGTGCACGCTTTACCCCGGCCATGTTTGGCTCGGCGGTGTTCACTGGCAGCCTGCCCCTGCAAACGGCTCTGGATGCGCAGGACGCTGACGGCATCAGCGTCGCCCAAGCGCTACAAGCGACTGGCCACACCGGTGAGCTGCCATTTGAAAGGCCATTCGACGCTTATTTCGAAGCCCATATCGAGCAAGGTCCGATCCTTGAGGACAATGGCCTGCCAGTTGGCGTCGTAACCGGCGGCCAGGCCATCTGCTGGCTGGACGTGCAGGTCAAGGGTCAGAGCGCCCACGCCGGTACGACGCCGATGAAACTGCGCAAGGATGCGGTGTTTGGCGTGGCACAGATGGCTTCGCAGCTTGAGGCCCTGGCTGAAGAGTTCGCCCCCAAGGGTCTGGTGACCATCGGCCAGTTGAGCATTGCCAAATCGTCGCGCAACACCATTGCCGGCAGTGTGAATTTCACAGTGGATCTGCGTCATCATCAGGACGAGCAGATTGCCGCCATGGAACAGCAAGTGCAGCAGCGCTTCCAGCAAGTCGCCGACGCCCGGGGCCTGACCCTGAGTATTGAGCGCCACTGGCTCAGTCCAGCGACGCCTTTTGATGGTGATTGCGTTGCGGCAGTGCGCAGCGCTGTCGAAGCCCTGGGTTACCCCCATCAGGACATCGTCAGTGGCGCCGGTCACGACGCCATCCTGCTGGCGCGCCACTGTCCGACCACCATGGTCTTCATTCCATGTGTGGGTGGGCTGAGTCACAACGAGGCCGAAGACATCTTCCCGGAACACGCGCGCATGGGGTGCGATGTGTTGCTCAACGCCATCGTCGGACGCATTCAGCGCTAAAGATTTTTCCAGCCTATCTCTCACCTGACCTCCTCACCGGTCGGAAGGCCGGGCACAAGGGGAGCTCTTTGGATTGCCGTTTACTTATGCAACAAGCATGCGATGTGAGCGCTGTCCAAAATGGACATCAACGAAATTCTCTTCCCTCCGACGGCGCAGGAGGTCTGATTGAGCGTCAGGATCTGCGCACGATCTTGATCGAATGAGTCAGGGTCGGCTTGCGGGTCACGCTGATGGCCCGGCGTGTCACTGTATCGATAGTGATGTTCCAGTAGCCACTGCTCGGTACCGTGATCTTTGCCGGAAAGCTGTCGAAGGCGCCGCCATGATAGGTGTGGCGGCCGCCATTCTTGAAGCTGCGAAAGTTCGCATCGCTCATCAGGCGGATATTGCAGGCCTGGGACGCCTGGATGACGACAATGTCGTCCTCATTGAGATGTTCACGCTGGTGTATGAATTTCATCTACAGCTCCGGCCAGGTCTCTGGCCTGTTAAATCTGCTTCACGCTTGCTGGGCAAGGATCATGGGCATCAAGCCCGGAAAGCGACTTTCCAGATCTTCCAGACGCAACGAGTTCATGTGCGTGGTGCCCACGCTCTGGGTTCTCACCAGCCCCGCATCGCGCAAGACGCGAAAATGATGAGACATGCTCGACTTGGGGCGACCACCGTCAAGCTCGCCGCAGGTTGCTTCGGTAACGTGGCCAAGGCGGCGCACGATGTCTAGACGTACCGGATCGCTCAAGGCGTAAAACAATCGCTCGAGGACAAAATCGCTGGCAGGGGGGTGTTTGAATGGTCGCATGGGGCGAATCATACACAGGGGTTTACGAATCAGCCATAGTTCGAATAGTATCGAACAATCGAATTCACTAGATCCCTGAGGTTTCAGCATGTCTGCGTTGTTCCAGCCGTACACCCTTAAAGACATCACATTGCGCAACCGCATTGCCGTCCCGCCGATGTGCCAATACTCGGCCGTCGATGGTTTGATCAACGATTGGCACAAAGTTCACCTAGCGGCCATCGCCCGTGGCGGCGCCGGCCTGGTGATCGTCGAAGCCACTGCGGTGTCTCCTGAGGGCCGTATCACCCCCGGCTGCACCGGCATCTGGAATGATGAACTGGCTCAAGCTTTTGTGCCTGTGGTCAAGGCGATTAAGGACGCTGGCTCCGTGCCAGGCATCCAGATCGCCCACGCCGGCCGCAAAGCCAGCGCCAACCGTCCGTGGGAAGGCGACGACCATATCGCTGCCGATGATTCGCGCGGCTGGCAGACCATCGCGCCCTCCTCCATTGCCTTTGGTGCCAACCTGCCCAAAGTGCCAGAAGCCATGACACTGGATGATATCGCCCGGGTGCGTGACGACTTCGTTGCAGCCGCTCGCCGCGCTCGCGATGCCGGTTTTGAATGGCTGGAATTGCACTTCGCCCACGGCTACCTGGCGCAAACGTTTTTCTCCGAACACTCCAACAAGCGTGACGACGCCTATGGCGGCAGCTTTGAAAATCGCAGCCGCTTCCTGCTGGAAACCCTGGCCGCCGTCCGTGACGTCTGGCCTGAACACCTGCCGCTGACCGCGCGTTTTGGCGTGCTGGAGTTCGATGGTCGTGATGAGCAGACCATGCTGGAATCCATCGAGCTGACCCGTCAATTCAAGGCGGCAGGCCTGGACATGCTCAGCGTCAGCATCGGCTTCACCATCCCGGAAACCAACATTCCCTGGGCTCCGTCCTTCATGGGCCCAATTGCCGAGCGCGTGCGCCGTGAAGCCGGGATCCCGGTGTCCTCGGCCTGGGGCTTTGGTACTCCGGCTATCGCCGAGCAAGTGGTCAAGGACGGTCAGTTGGACCTGGTGATGGTCGGCAGAGCTCACCTTGCCAACCCGCACTGGGCGTATTTCGCGGCCAAGGAATTGGGCGTGGATCGGGCTTCCTGGACATTGCCAGCACCTTACGCGCACTGGCTTGAGCGTTACTGATCAGTGAAGTGAAAAAAAAGGCGACCTCTAGGTCGCCTTTTTTCATTGAGCGTCGTTATCCCATATCCAGCCCCACAAGCCCGGCAAATGCACGGATTCAGAACTGCTCTGAACAGTCCGTGCCATGGCTGCGCGTTGCAGTTCGGCGGTGTTGTCATAGAAAGGTTTAGCATCCAGCTTCAGGCCGTTGGCATGGGCGCTGTCGAGCAATATCTGTAGATACTCTCGGGTGTGCCTTGCGGTATAACGATTCAAGTCATGGAAGGTGATGACAACCGGCACCACTCCGTCCACGCTGGGCAGCTCGCCCTTGGCAACCTGCTCACGCACGACGGACAATTCCCGGAGCATGTGCGAGCGCCGACGCGGGCTGGCATTGAAGCCCCAGATCTTGCCGTCGTTGGCGCTGACATCGGTCAGCAACACATGCATCTGGTGCAACTGATAAGCCGCAAAGGTTCGCTTGTCGTAGTTCCAGAACGGCGGCCGCAATAGTGAGGGCGGCGCACCGGTAATGGCGGCAATGGCTGCGCTGCCCTGGTTCAACGACTGCTCAAGTTCCTGGGGGCTCAACGAGCGATGATTGGTATGCGACGGGGTCCCGGTATGAAAACCCAGGATATGCCCTTGCGCATGCTCGCGACGCATTACTCTGCGCCCTCGATCACTGTTGCCCGCCCTGGGCGCTCCGGTTTGAACGAAGAACACTGCCTTGATGCCACTTTGCAGCGGGTTATGGGCAAGGCTGTCCATCACTTGCAAGGTTGGATTAGCGAACCCCGAAGAGCTGGGGCCGTCATCGAATGTCAGAAGGAAGCGAATCGGCGGTTGCTGCTGCAACCGTTGCTCGGTTTCGGAGGTCAGAGGAACCGGCGCGGCAATACAACCCGCCAGTGCTGCCGCCATGGCGAGACAGCTCATCACAGTGAAAATGGTTTTCATGGAATTTTGTCGCCCGGATAACGGCTGAAACGATCTGGCCCGAGCAAATCCATGCATTGGCGCTAACGAAGGCTATCGACAGGCAATAGCGGGCGGCAGTTTAACCGCAAATTCGTGTTGATTGCGCTTGGCATTTCAGTCATTTACACGAGGAATGCATTATTTGGCAGACTTCGCATTTTTCTCCCGTTTAGCTGTCAATGCGCCGTCATTGCGCCGATCATCTGCAACTCGTCGATTTTTATAAAAAAATGAATTTTTTTCAGTTTGTTTTGTTCAGATGACGAGAAGCGACCGACTGGATCCAACGGCGCAGTGCTTCGTGCTTCTTAATGATTAGCAGAGGGAATAAGTAATGACTCAATCATCGCAGTATGGGGAGGCCTCGGCATCGGCATCGGCATCGGCAAGTCTGGTGCTGATTGTCGAGGATGAACCAATGATTCGCGACTTCGTGCAAGAGATCCTTGAGTTCGAAGGCGGGTTCAGGACTGAGTCTGTGGAGAACGCAGATCAAGCCCTTGAATATCTTCAGAATCACGCGCATGAAGTGTCATTACTGCTGACTGATGTACGCATGCCTGGAAGCATGGACGGCATCGCTTTGGCAAATCTGGTGGCCGGTAAATGGCCTGCGATGCCCATCGTGGTGATGTCCGGACACGGAACGCCCGGCAGTGATCAGCTTCCTCCTGATGTGCTTTTCATCGCCAAGCCCTGGACCATTACTCAGCTGCTGGATGGTGTATGCGGGAAGATCAGTGCTAGCGGCGCCCACTCCAGCGAAACCGCGAGCCAGTCACGCTGAGTGCAGCATGCTCTATACCGTTTCACTTGAAGTCTCGACTGCGTACATCCAGCCCCGTCAGTAGCGGCGTCAGATTGTAAAGTCGCTTCGCTATCACATGGCGCACCCCGCTTTGTGACTCCAGCCGTCCGAATACCTGCAACAACTGAGATCCGACCAGAACTTTGCGCTGACGCTCTGCCAGGTCACGCCATACCACCACGTTTACCATCCCGAACTCGTCCTCTAGCGTGACAAATGTCACGCCACTGGCCGTACCCGGCCGCTGCCTGCCAACCACCAGCCCGGCTACACTGACAGGCCGTCCGTGCTCAAGCTCCAGCAGCTCTTTTGAACTGCGAAACCGTTTGGCGGCAAGCTGGCGTCGCAGCATGGCCAACGGATGCGGTCCTAACGTGGTGCCGGTCATGGCGTAATCCGCCATCAGGTCCTGGGCAACCGTGGGCAGTGGAAGCGCGATTTGCGATTCTTCGACAGGTTCATCGAACCCGAACAAAGGCCGTTGCGCTTCAACCCCCGCCACTTCCCAGCGTGCGCGGTGGCGATGCCCGATCAGACCACGCAAGGCGCCAGCATCAGCCAGGGATTCTCTTGCACGACTGTCCAGTTGCGCACGCAGGCTCAAGTCAGTTGCATCGATGAACGCCTTGCGTTCCCGGGCCACCTCAATCCGCTTGGCATCGTCCTCACGAAACCCGCGAATCATGCGCAAGCCCATACGCAGTGCCAGCGAACGATTGCGGTCAGGATGTTCGACCGGCTCCAGGCTGCAATCCCAATCGCTATAGCGGATATCCACCGGACGGATTTCGATGTGGTGGCGACGTGCATCCTGAAGAATCTGATCCGGGCTGTAGAAACCCATGGGCCAGCTGTTGATCAAGGCGCAGGCAAAGGCAGCCGGTTCATGGCATTTGAGCCAGCAACTGGCGTAAGTCAGCAAGGCAAAGCTGGCAGCGTGGGACTCCGGGAAACCATAGCTTCCAAAGCCCTTGATCTGCTCGAAGATCCGCTCAATGAACTCAGGTTCATAACCATTGGCCTGCATCCGTTTCGCAAGCCGTATCCGGTGTGGCTCCAATCCACCATGACGCTTCCAGGCGGCCATGGATCGACGTAACTCATCGGCCTCGCCCGGTGAATAGTCCGCTGCGATGATGGCCACTTCCATGACTTGTTCCTGGAATAACGGCACGCCCAGAGTCCGTTTGAAGACCTTTTCCAGCTTCGCCGGATATGTGACCTCCTCTTCCTTGTTTCGCCGGCGCAGGTAGGGATGCACCATGTCCCCCTGAATAGGCCCCGGCCTGACGATGGCAACCTCAATCACCAGATCGTAGAACTCTTTAGGCTTCATGCGCGGCAACATGGCCATCTGCGCCCGGGATTCAATCTGGAACACCCCAATGGTGTCGGCCCGGCCGATCATTTCGTAGGTGGCCGGATCATCGGCCGGCAAGGTCGCCAACGTCCAGTCGTTGCCCCGATACCGACGCACAAGATCAAAGGTCCGACGCAAGGCACTGAGCATGCCCAAGGCGAGAATATCGACCTTGAGCAGCCCTACTGCATCCAGATCGTCCTTGTCCCACTGAATGATGGTTCTATCCGCCATGGCCGCATTTTCCACCGGCACAAGGGTATGCAGCGGATGTTCGGAGATTACAAAGCCACCGGGGTGCTGTGAGAGATGTCGGGGAAAGCCGATCAGCTCGCGGGTCAAAGTCAGGACACGGCGCAGAATAGGCGTCTCAGGATCAAAGCCGCTCTCACGTAACCTGGCCTCGGAAGGTAGGTCATCGCTCCAGCTGCTGAAGCAATCAGCCAAGGCATTGATCTGATCCGGGGGTAAACCCAGCACTTTGGCCACGTCACGCACAGCCCCGGTGCCGTGGTAGGTGCTGGCTACCGCAGTCAGTGCTGCCCTGCCCCGGCCATAGCGCTGGAAGATGTACTGCAGGACTTCTTCACGACGCTCGTGCTCGAAATCCACGTCGATATCCGGCGGCTCATTGCGCTCTTTCGAAATGAAACGCTCGAACAGCAGGTTGCTGGTTTCCGGGTTCAGTTCGGTTATGCCCAGCGCGAAGCACACCACGGAGTTGGCCGCAGAACCGCGCCCCTGACAGAGAATGCTGCGCTCACGGGCAAATTCGACGATGTCATGCACCGTCAGGAAATAACTGTCGAACTTCATCTCGCGGATCAGGCTCAGCTCTTTTTCGATCTGGGCGCGGGTCTCCGGCTTCAACCCCTTGGGCCAGCGCTTACGGGCACCACGCTCAGTCATCTCCCGCAACCAAGAGTCAGGCGAATGCCCGTGAGGTACGAGCTCATGAGGATATTCATAACGCAACTGGCTCAGGTCGAAACGGCAGCGTTTGGCGATGCACAGGGTTTGAGCCAACAACGCTTGAGGATAGAGACTGGACAGAACGTCCAGCGGGCGCAGGTGCCGTTCGCCATTGGGGAAGAGGTTATGGCCAGCCGCAGCCACCGTGGTGTGATGGCGAATGGCAGTGATCGTATCTTGCAAGGCCCGTCGCCCCCGGGCATGCATATGCACGTCGCCAGTGGCGACAGCCGGGATGTGCAATTTGCGGCTTAGCTCCAACAGCCTGTCCAGCCGCTGCTTATCGTCCGGCCCACGGTGCAGCTCAACGGACAGCCACAAAGTGCTTTCAAAGCAGGTGCGCAACCACCGAGCCTGTTCCATCAATGAGGCGTTTGGTTGATCGGAATCGGCAAGCCATAGAGCCAGCAAACCGTCCAGAGGCGTTTTGAAGTCGTCGCGCAACAGCAGATATTCGCCTTTTTTGGCGCGCCGCCGGGCCACGGTGATCAACTGGCACAAGGCTTGATAACCGGCGAGGTTCTCCACCAGCAGGACGATTCTGGGGCCATCGTTGATCTGCATCTCGCTGCCGACAATCAGCTCCAGGCTGGTTTTTTTTGCGGCTTGCCAGGCACGAACAATCCCGGCCAGCGTACACTCATCGGTGATCGCCAGCGCTGCGTAGCCATGAGCCTGGGCACGGTCGAACAATTCGCCAGCGCTGGAAGCCCCTCGCTGAAACGTGAAGTTGGAAAGGCAATGCAGCTCCGCGTAACCCGTGTTCATGCGAACCAGCCATGCAGTAACAAGTCGTCACCCTCACCCACCGCCCGATAAGCCCAGCCTCTCTGGCCGGTTCGGGTCTCGATCAGGTAATAATCCCGGCGAACATCGCCACCGTCCCACCAACCGGATTCGATGCGTTCAGGTCCGGCAAGGATTCGGGCTTCACTCTCACGCAAAGCTTGCGGTGTGGACAACAGCCAACCAGGCCTGGGCACACAGGGAATAGCAGTTTTTACTTTGCCTGGCGCATCGCACTGCCAGGCGCATTCCGGCCGATGATCCGCATGCATGCGCAAACTGCTCACCGACTCATCACCCAGCCTCGCGCGCAAGCGTTCCCGCAGTTGCTCCCAAGGCAAAGCCTGATGGGGCCGCTCATCGAACAACTCACGACGTACCGGTACGAATGTGGGCAAATCACGAGCCTCCAAACGCACGGCGTGTACCGGTGAAGGTACCTGAATCTGCTCCAGACGCCCTCTGGCCAGCTCAAACAACATGCCGGCTTCGCGCTCGGCGCTGAGCAAACCCACCGGCAACCGGGTATCCGGACCTTCATGGTGCTCAAGAGACAGGCAGAAACGCTGCACACCGCTGTCTCGCCCGGCCAGAAAGGCTGCCAGATCGGTGACCAGACGCTTGAGAGGAAACAGCAGAGCCTGATGCGACTCGACATCGAAGTTCAATTCAATCCTGACATCGAAAAAGTCAGGCGGTGTATAGCACTCCAGCGCAACCGGACGCTCACCCAGCAGGTTGTCGATATGCAGCAAAACCTGCGCTGGAAAGCGACGAGCCAAGGTATGACGAGGAAGTTCAAGCACCTGTCGAAGGCAGCGAAAGCCCATCCGCGACAACGCAGTGAACACATCGCGGCTCAAGCCGATTCGATCCAGAGGCATCTGCTCCAGCGCCGGCCGCAGATGCGCAGCCTCCATGATCGCCAGGCCGTCGTGAGCATTGGCCAGCATCCGCGCTGCAACCGGGTTGGGCGCCACGACTATCCGGTGGCTGAAGCCCAGAGCGGTCAACTCCTCGCGCAGGCGCGCTTCGAAAATCGGCCATGGTCCGAACAGTCCAAGACTTGATTCAATCTCCATGAGCAACGCCCGAGGATACTTGAGGCTGACCTGTGAGCTGAAACCATATGCCCAGGCCGCCAATAATTGCTCTAAAGCTTCGGTTTCAGCCGGATCGTATTCCTCCGTTGCGAAATCCCGGGCCAACACTTGCGCACTGATCAGTGACTGGCCGGGGCGGAGTCCAAGAGCACGGGCCGCCTGATTGACTGTTTGCAGTACCCGGCGCTGAGGGGTGCCGCTGAGCAAAGCCAATGGTTCATCAGGGTCGGTTCGACGGCGCATGACACCATCCAGCGCCAGTTGCGGTAGCAATACACAGGCCCACAACATGGCGACCTCAAGCGTCCGGGGTGAACGGGATGGGGGCTGTAGGTGCCAGACCGCCGCGACATTTGAGCACTCGCAATTGCTGAGGCCGTGTATCGATGGCAATCCGTAGCGCAGCAGGTGAAGGATTATTCGCGGCCGCAAGCGGTCGACAGGCAAAGGCCAGGGTTTGCCCGGTCTCTGCCGCGACCTGCAAACGGCGCAGTGCCCGATCATCCACATGGCCAGGCCAGCAGAGCACGGCGCCACAACTGCCGGAGCGCAAGCATTGCTCAGCCGCCCACAGAGCGTCCCTGTCGCGAGCCTGAACCACGGTCATTTGACCCATGTCAATCCCGGCGGCCAGCCAGGCCTGGGGGTAAGGAATATAGGGTGGCGCCACCAGCACCAGCCGCTCACCACTGCTTGCCAAGCGTGCGAGGGTTGGCCAGAGCAGACGCAATTCACCACTGCCGTCGGAGGCGACGAGAATTTCACTGAGCGCCGCCGGAGGCCAGCCCCCAGAAGGCAAGGCAGCGTCCAGCGCTGAATGACCGGTAGGTTGCAGGCTGACAGGTGCTGCACTTTGCCGGCCTTTCCAGACCCGGCGCTCATCCAGCAGCGAATCAAGGCTGACGACGGCGCCCATCATGCACGCCTCACCAGACCACAGAACACGCCTTCGATGGCGAAGTCCTGATCCGGTCGAATCACAATAGGGGCATACGCCGGATTGCGAGGCAGCAGGTTGATTGCATCACTGCCCTTGTGCAGGCGCTTGATAGTGACTTCGCCATCAAGACGCGCCACGACAATCTGCCCGTCATGGGCATCACTGCTGCGATGCACACCCACCAGATCGCCATCAAGGATGCCGTCCTCGATCATCGAATCGCCCTGCACTCGCAATAGATAGTCAGGGACACGGGAGAATGTGCCGCGATCCAGCAGCAGCGTGTCATGGTGATCGACGTCAGGGCCAATCGGTGCGCCGGCGGCGACTCGACCCAGCACCGGGATTTCCAACAGCTCTGGCCGCGGCTCAAGCTGAACCAGACGAATGCCCCGGGCCTGATTGGGCATGACTTCGATCAGGCCCGCTTCAGTCAGGGCAATAATGTGTTTACGGGCCACACTGCGCGAAGCAAAACCAAAGGCTTCGGAAATTTCGGCCAGGCTTGGGGATTGACCTTGTTGCGCGATTCGATCGCGGATGAAAGTCAGTATTGCGCTGCGGCGGGGAGATAATGTGCTCATGGAGTACATTTGTACTCCATTGCGCTTTATCTGACCAGAACCACCTGTCGCCAGCGTTTACACTTCAGCTCGGACAGCCCTGGGCACCATCATTAAGGCCTTGCTTATAGTTCTCGTACTCCAGGGTGGCTTTGCCATTGGTCCATTTGAGAGTCAGGACCAGTACCGAGTCGAAGTCGTCCCCGGTCCAGTCGTCGAGCAAAGTGATCTTCTTGCCGGAAGCCTCCTCGGCGACCTTGTTGATCAATTCCGGCAGATAACCGTGGGACCAGGCGGTATAGATGGTTGAGTCATGATACTTGTCACGCATCAACTCATCGGCTAGCGCGCTGGTGTCATTGGCACCGTAATCAATATTGATCGGCAGCCCGAGCTTGATCGCGCTGGGACCAACCGTCATCAGGGGACGAAGATAGCTGTAGGAAAGATCACCCTCTCCTTCTTCCACATGACGACTGGGATTGGCGGCAAAAATGAAATTTGCATTGCCAAATTGCCGAGGCAATAGGTCAGAAAGATCAATGGCACGGTTCAGACCCTGGCAGTTGAGCTGGCCCAGGCCCATTGAAGGTTTTTCCGCGTGACGCATGAACACTAGCGTTTGAGTACCGTTCTTGGGTTCGGCATGTACGCCTCTGCCCAGGCTGAACAGAGCAACGGAGGAAGCGACGACGAATACCGGAACGAGCAAAAAAGCACAGCGTCGCTTGAATCGGGTGCTAACGGGGGCTTTTAAAAAATTCATGATTCTCTGATTTTTATGAGCGGGCATTGAGATGCGTAGCGTGAACTGCATCCATGACTGGGTCCGCTACCCTTGGAAACTCCCTTTTTCAGGCATCTTGAAGCGCGTCCTTGATACGCTCCACAGCCTAACGCGCGAATATGTCGGTCTTGTTGACGAGAGAATGAGAGTCGAAAACGGGCCGGAGGTTGCATCCAGGCTGCAAAAAGGCGAGTGAATCATTAGATGCATGAAGAATTGACATTCACTGGAGTGCCGAAAGACATAAAGCCTGAGTCATTTGCGCAAGCTGCAAAACACTGCACTCAATGCCACCGCCAGACCCGCCAGAGCATACACCCATACGGCTGACGTCACCGGCAGTATTAACCCGGCCAGCAAGGGGCCAACGCCTGCACCAACATCCCGCCACACTGCATTGGCGGCCAACGCCTGGACCCGGCCTGGACCGGGGTTGCGCTGAGCGACCAGTGTGGTCACCAGCGGTAACTGCACGGCACGCAAAATCAGCACACTGCCCGCCCCCAGAATCAACCAATGCGAGCCAAATGCCGTCAGGGCAATACAGGTCAGTACTGAAAAAATCACCAGCATGCGCACCGCGCCAAACTGCTCAGCCGCACGGCCGCCCAACGGGCTCAAGAGCATTTCCGAGACATAGCGCAGGGCCAAGAGCACACCGGCCACCACCACTGCATTACTGCCCATCATGGTTTGCGCTTGAAGCGCGAGACCGAAGATGAACAAACCATCCAGGGCAACACCTTCAATAAAGGACCAGACCGCGACACTGTCAGGCGTCTTGAAACGCCGACCGGATGGCGTTGGCATGGCGTGCCCTATGCTGGGCAATCCCCGTGCAACCCACCATCCGATCATTGATGCGACGGCGAGCAGCAGGAATATCAGGCGAGGCCCGAACTCAATGCTGATCAATGCTCCCAATGGCAAGGCAATCATCGGGCCGATCGCAACATAGGCTCGTGAACGGCCGGAACGATGGGCTGCTCCAGCAGGGTCCGAAGTTGCCAACACCTGGGTAGACAGGTTCATCGCCGCATACGCCAGCCCCCAGCCCAGGCGCAGTATCAGCAACCACCAGAAGCCAGAAATCAGGCCATTGCCCACCGCACAAACAGCGGCTGTCGCAGCGGCCAGCATGACCGTGGGGCGATCACCCCAGCGGGCGTAATAGCGAACCACATAGCTGTAGCCGAAAATCCTGACAAGGCGATTGGCTGCCAGCAGCACACCGGCTTGAGCCAGCGTGATGTCGAAAGCCTCAGCATGCAGCGGCAACAACAGGTAGAGCAGCACATCACTGGGCAGGCACAGGGCCAGAACCATCGCGGAGCGACGCGACATCAGGTCAGCCTTGCGAGAAGCCGAAGCCATATCCAGTAAAGTCCGGTTACAAAGGGAGCCGCAGCATGCCGCTCTGGAGGGCTTTATGACAACCCTGTGACCCTCCATAAACGATTCAGCAACACTCATGCGGCAGACTTTCTGACGCTGCTGCACGCACTCGTCCTGTGCCTTTCATCTGAACTCGTATTGACTCCGCTCTGGCTTTGGTGTTTTCTGAAACCGTTTTCAGGCCATGTAGACCAAGCCTGAAATCGACCAGCCCACCAATAAATCCAACAGGGTGCAAATTGTGAGTAGCTTCCCTCCGTCAACGCGGCCACGCGTGACCATGAATGATGTCGCGGATCTGGCTGGCGTCTCCAAAGCCAGTGTCTCGCGCTTCATCGGCGAAGACCGGGCCTTACTGTCTGACGCCATTGCTCTGCGCATCGAACAGGCCATCGACACCCTCGGCTATCGGCCCAATCAAATGGCCCGCGGCCTGAAACGCGGTCGTACCCGCTTGATCGGCATGTTGCTCGCAGATATCCGCAACCCCTACTCCATTGCCGTCATGCATGGCGTCGAAACCGCCTGCCGTCGCCACGGTTACAGCCTGGTGGTATGCAATACCGACCGCGATGATGAACAGGAACGCCTGCACCTTGCCGCCCTGCGCTCTTACAACATCGAAGGTTTGATCGTGAACACCCTCGGTCACCAACGGGATGAACTGCGGGAACTGCATCGCGAGTTGCCCATGGTGCTGGTGGATCGCAAAGTCGATCAGCTAGAAAGCGATCTGGTGGGCTTGGACAACACGGCGGCGGTGTTGCAGGCCATTGACCATCTGGATGACGCGGGCTATCGCGACATCCTGTTCGTCACCGAGCAACAGGATGGCACCAGTTCGCGACTGGAACGCATGGAAGCCTTCACATCGTTGATCGCTGAGCGCCCGCACCTGCGTGGGCAGGTGTTGGAAACCGACGAGCAATTCGGCGCTCAGCTCAATACTTTTCTGGATGCCCCAGCCATAGGCGCAAAAGCTCTGTTTACTGCCAACGGTGTCGCCACCCTCACCTGCACGCGCTTGCTGCGGGAAAAGGGTTGTGCGTTGTTTGACGACGTCGGCCTGATTGCCCTCGACGAGCTTGATTGGTACCCCTTGGTGGGCACCGGTATCACTTCCCTGGCGCAACCCACCCACGACATTGGCGTGACGGCGTTCGAATGCCTGCTCAATCGGCTGCGCGGCGATCAGGCGCCATGTCGAGCGTTCGATTTCCCGGCCCGATTGATTGTTCGCGGTTCCACTCGAAAGCGTAACTGAGCTTGAACCGCTCAACGTTTGCTGCTGAATAAAAATGAAACCGGTTTCAGAGGACAACAAGAATGAACATGAACCCCGTATCCATCAGCCTTTCCAGCTTCGGCGCCGATCCGGTGCGCCATCAGGGACAGGCAGCCTTCGTTGATCTTGTGGCAGTTTCAGGTGCTACGCGGATTGAATTACGCGAAGAGTTGATGACTCATGAATCGTTGTCAGCGCTCTGCTCAGCTGTCGCCAGTCGACAACTGGAATGCCTGTATTCGTCACCTCTTGAGCTTTGGCTGCCTGAAACTCTGACACCCAACCCGCAACTGAGCGCCACACTGCAGCGGGCAGTGCTAGCCGGTGCCCAATGGCTGAAAGTGTCTTTGGGGCACTACAGGGAAGACTGCGACCTGGCAGCACTTGCTCAGCTCTTGACGCAGCAGCCGGTACGCCTGCTGGTTGAGAACGACCAAACACTTCATGGAGGGCGAATCGACGGGTTTGTGCACTTCTTTGCTCAGATCAGCGACCTGCACATTCCGGTCGGTATGACCTTCGATGTCGGCAATTGGCATTGGCAAGAGCAATCGCCTCTCAGTGCCGCACGACAGCTGGGCCAGTACGTTGAATATGTTCATTTCAAGGCGGTCACACGTGATGCAGCAGGCAAGCTGATCGCCATACCGCCACAGCCCTGCGATTTGCCAGCCTGGGGTGAATTACTGGGTTACATGACACCGGGCTTGCCCCGCGCCATCGAATACCCCCTGCAAGGCGATGACTTGCTTGAGGTCACCCGGCACCAGGTGAGCATCCTCGCAGATCTCGCCGGAACCCACGAAGCGGCCCAACCCAAGGAGCCGAGCCATGTGTGAGATCGATATTCTTTCATTTGGCGAAACCATGGCCATGTTCGTCGCCGAGCAAAGTGGGGATCTGGCTCAGGTCAGCCATTTCGAAAAACGCATCGCCGGGGCTGACAGCAACGTGGCCATTGGTTTGTCGAGGCTGGGCTTCAACGTCGCCTGGCTCAGCCGGGTGGGCAATGACTCTCTGGGACGCTTCGTCACAGAGAGCCTCCAACGCGAAGGTGTCAGCTGTCGCTACGTCACCACCGATGACCGTTACCCCACGGGCTTCCAGTTCAAGTCTCTGGAACTGCAAGGTGCCGATCCCACCGTGGAGTACTTCCGCAAAGGCTCGGCCGCCAGCCATTTGTCGATAGCTGACCTTGATCCGTCGCTGCTCAATGCCCGCCATCTCCACGCCACCGGTATCCCGGCGGCGCTTTCCGACAGCACCCGTGAGCTGTCCAGAGAATTGATGACGCGCATGCACCAGGCAGAACGCAGCGTGTCATTCGATCCCAACTTGCGCCCGTCGTTGTGGTCGAGTCAGAAGACCATGATCACCGAGATCAATGCGCTGGCCAGCCTGGCCCATTGGGTTTTGCCCGGCCTGACCGAAGGCATGTTGTTGACCGGCCAGGAAGCGCCTGCCGACATCGCGGCGTTCTATCTGGACCTTGGCGTCGAAGCCGTGGTGATCAAACTGGGAGCCCACGGCGCGTATTACCGCACGGCGCAGGATCAGGGTTTTATCGCCGCTGTACCGGTGCGCAAGGTCGTTGACACAGTAGGCGCTGGCGATGGTTTCGCCGTCGGCGTGATCAGCGCCTTGTTGGAAAATCACAGCTTTGCCCATGCCGTGGCCCGTGGCAACTGGGTTGGCAGCCTGGCCGTGCAAAGTCGCGGCGACATGGAAGGCCTGCCGACCCGGGCGGCTTTGCATGCCGCTTTCAATAGCCAAAGCGTGTTACCAGAACCGGTCTGACCCCATTCAACAACATTAAGAACCGAACCTGCTGCGACAAAAACAACAAGCTCAGGAGAACAAAATGGACCACTTGCTCGATACGATTAAAACCGGTGGATTGAAACGCCGTTGGCTGTTGATCATGCCCATCGTCTTCATCACCTACAGCCTGGCCTATCTGGACCGGGCCAACTATGGCTTCGCCGCAGCGTCAGGCATGGCCGAAGACCTGCACATCACACCGGGTATGTCCTCGTTGCTTGGGGCGCTGTTTTTCCTGGGCTACTTCTTCTTTCAAGTGCCGGGAGCCATTTACGCCCAGAAGCGCAGCGTGAAGAAACTGATCTTCGTCAGCCTGATCCTCTGGGGCAGCCTGGCGACGCTGACCGGCGTGATCTCCAACGTTTACATGTTGATCGTGATCCGCTTCCTGCTCGGAGTGGTGGAAGCTGCGGTGATGCCGGCGATGCTGGTCTACCTGTGTTATTGGTTCACCCGCGCTGAACGCTCTAGGGCCAATACCGTGCTGATCCTCGGCAACCCGGTGACCATGCTCTGGATGTCCGTGGTTTCGGGGTATCTGGTCGCCCATTACAGCTGGCGCTGGATGTTTATTGTTGAAGGGCTGCCAGCGGTGATCTGGGCCTTCATCTGGTGGCGTCTGGTGGACGAGCGCCCAGCTCAGGCCAAATGGCTGACCGATGCTGAAAAGACCGAATTGCAAACCCGACTGGATGCCGAGCAGGTGGGGATCAAACCGGTCAAGAACTACGCCGAGGCCTTCCGCTCGCCCAAAGTGTTGCTGTTGGCGGCGCAATATTTCTGCTGGAGCATCGGGGTCTATGGCTTTGTGCTGTGGTTGCCGACCATTCTCAAGCAAGGCATGCAGATGGACATGGTCGAGGCTGGCTGGCTGTCCGCGTTGCCTTACCTGGCGGCGGTGATTGGCATGGTCGCGGTGTCCTGGGCCTCCGATAAACTGCAGAAACGCAAACTGTTCGTCTGGCCACCGCTGCTGCTGGCGGCTGTGGCTTTCTACGGCTCCTATGCCTTGGGTACTGAGCACTTTTGGTGGTCGTACTCCTTGCTGGTCATCGCTGGTGCCTGTATGTACGCGCCTTATGGGCCGTTTTTCGCCATTGTCCCGGAAATCCTTCCAGCTAACGTGGCTGGCGGTGCCATGGCGCTGATCAACAGCCTGGGCGCACTGGGTTCATTTGCAGGCTCTTATCTGGTGGGCTACCTGAATGGCATGACGGGCACTCTGAGCGCGTCGTACCTGTTCATGAGCGGATCACTCTTGGTTTCGGTACTGCTGACGTTGATGCTCAGGCCCGATAACAAACCTCAAGCTGCCAAGGATCAGGGCAATGGTCGCCGGGTGCATGTGCATTCGTGAGAAGACTGTGGCCTCTCTGTCGTGGGACCGGCTTTAGCCGGGAAGACTGCATTGCAGACGCCACTTAGGCAGCGCTCTTGTTGAGCCCTTCCCGGCTAAAGCCGGTCCCACGACACAGCCCCACGGATGCAATCACTGCCGATCTAGATCACAAACCGAGCCACCATGCCTTTGAGGTCCACTGCCAGTCTCGACAATTCGTGGCTGGCGGCGCTGGTCTGGTTGGCTCCGGCGGCGGACTGAGTCGCCAAGTCACGGATGTTCACCAGATTGCGGTCAACCTCGCGGGATACCTGGGCTTGCTCTTCCGATGCGCTGGCGATTACCAGGTTGCGCTCATTGATTTGCGAGATGGCCTCAGTAATCTGCTCCAATGCTTCACCCGCCGCACGGGCCAGGTCCAAGGTAGTTTGTGTGCGGCTGGTATTGAGCGCCATGGACTGCACAGCACTGCCGGTACCGCTTTGAATCCCCGCGACCATCTGCTCGATTTCCCGAGTCGATTGCGCAGTGCGATGCGCCAAGGCACGGACTTCATCAGCCACTACCGCAAAGCCCCTGCCCGCCTCGCCAGCTCGAGCCGCTTCAATGGCTGCGTTCAATGCCAGCAAATTGGTCTGCTCCGCGATGGAGCGAATCACGTCCAGCACCTTGCCTATGTCGCGCCCCTGTTCGGCCAGCCCTTCGACCAGCTCCGAAGTGGTTTGCACATCCAGCGTCATGACCTGAATGGCCTTCACGGTTTCGACCACTTTGTCCCGGCCTTGCGCGGCTGTCGCGTTGGATTGCTGCGAGGCTACGGAGGTAGACACCGCATTGCGTGCGACCTCTTCTACCGCTGCGGTCATTTCATTAACCGCAGTCGCGGCCTGCTCGATTTCATCATTCTGCTTTTGCAGGCCCCGGGAAGACTCCTCCGTAACCGCGCTCAGCTCTTCGGCGGCCGACGCCAGTTGCGTGGCCGAGCCAGAAATCATCTCGATGGTCTTGCGCAGGTTCTGCTGCATGACGCAGAGCGCAGCGAGCAACCGTGCAGGTTCGTCATTGCCATCCACTTCAATCGTCTTGGTCAGATCGCCAGCCGCGATCTCCTCGGCTGCGCGCACTGCCTTGCTCAGCGGGGTGACGATGCTGCGGGTCAGTACCCAGGCCAACAATACCGTCATGAGTGCAGCAGCAATAGAAAAGCAAATAATGCCCAGCGTCGCCTGGTCGTATTGCGCTCCAGCCACTCTAGACTCAGCAGTCGCCCCGGCTCTGTTGATCGCCACTAACTTGTTGAGTTGCTCGCCCATCAAATCCGTACCGTTCTTGATCCGGGTATTGATCAGCGCGCGCAACTCTTCAATTTTATCCAGACGCGACAATTGCAGCGCCTCGTCCTGGGCAGCCAGATACTTGCCGAGCGTTTCATCAAATTCTTTATAAAGGGTCCGTTCATCAACGTCCGCCGGAAGCTCCGCATAACTGACCTTGGCCTTCTGCAGGTTGCTGGTCAATTCGGCGATCCGCCTCTCTGCTTCTTGCAGGGCAGCCGGCTCCCGATTGGTCAAGATCCTAAAGGACAGGATCCGAAGGCGCAGCACACCTTCCGTGACGTTGCCCAGGAACCCGATGCTGGGCAGCATGTTGGTTTCCATGTCAGTGGTGGCCTGGCGAATGACTGACATACGATTGAGGGCGAAAAAGCCCAGCACAATGACCAGCAGTGCAATAAACGCAAACCCCAGAAATGCCCGCGGCGCAATATTTATAGTTCTTGGCGACATGGATGTATTCTCAGTTGGAACAACGACGGCAGCGTTCCTTGCAGGGACCGGCTCTTGAGGCGTTAATCGCCTCATGAGCGGAGGCGCAGATACTCCTTCGCGCCTATCAGGGCTATCGGCAGCGATGGAGTGTTCAATGAGTGGAATGTGTTTTTTATTTTCGACGCCAAACCAAGTCCAAAACCTTCAAGTGGCGCGCTACAGCACTCAAGCTCGCGCTAATTCGTCTCGCTTATTGCCCACCTAAACTTCAGCGCAAAGCTTATTGCGCAGAAGTTCGCTGGTTTCAGGCACCGCCTGCAACGGAAAAAGTCGGCTCATGGTATCTCCCCCGGACAGGCGGCAGAATTGGTCCGCAGCTTGGGACCCATCAGCGCGTCAGCAATCTTGCGCGGCGAAGGCGGGGATCACCCCACGGCTGCACCCGCAGATCAACGCTAACGGTTCCAAGGGGGCACTCCATAAGACATAAAAAGGTATAAACAGCATGACTGGCGTCAAGGTTTTGCAAATACTTTGCAGGTTCTGCAAAAAAAAGCTGACGGGAGTTTTCAGAGTGCTATTTTTGAAACACGTAAGGACTGTCCTATAGTTTTGCAGAAAAACTTATAAGACAGCTCCCTTGCCTCCGATTTGAGCTTAAGCATGTGCTCGTTTCAAAGAGGTGGGTTCAATGAATAAAGTCACGTTCCCCAACGCCTGTCAGCTAATGCGCTGGTACTTCCATCCGGTTGGGTTCGAAGCCACCATGGATGCACCCAGCAGCATGGTCGCGCGTCTGTTTGATCGCGCCAGTGGCGAGACCGTAATCGCGATTGCCGGCCTGCCTTGCGCCACCGTGATGAATGCCACCGAGGTGGAGCTGATCATTGAAGCCATCGAGGCGGAGCTCGAATCCTTTATTCCACCCCGTGTTTCGCGAATCTCGTAAGCGGCAGCCCCTATGCGCCGCGCCCGCTGCGCAAGTCCTCGAAAAACGGCTTGCTCTGATCTATCCGATCAGATGCTTTACTGACGTTCACTGCGTCACGAGCGTTGTTATCGATATACCAATAACAGTGGCGCACCGCCCGGGTGATGGCGACGTACGCCAGCCGCAGGACCTCATCACGTTGAGCCTTGTCGAACGGATCACTGTCTGTCGGAGTGCCCAGTCCAGCGAGCCGGTATAGCTGATTTTTGTACGGGGACTGGGTCAGATGCTGGCAATCTCCCAGCAAAAATACTGCGTCGGCCTGCAAGCCCTTGGCGCTGTGATAGGTCAACTGCTTGAATCGTCGCGCTGAAGGCGCCAAGGCATAGTCGGCATTCACCAGCGCCTCCAACTGCTGCGTAAACAGCGCTTTCTCACTGCTTTTGCGGTACAGCAGCAGAATCGAATCACCGGCGTTGTAGTGCTCGATCACCTGCTGCGCCAATTGCTCGTCATTGCGATCCATGACCTTGACCGGCAGCAGCTCCTGGTTGGCCCCGCTGGCACGGGCCTTCTTGCCGGCAATGGCGGGCGCGGCGCGAACAATGTGCTCTGCCGCGTCAATGATGTGCTGGTGGCTGCGGTAATTGTCACTGAGCAACACCTTTGTGGTCGCAGGTGACGGGAATTCCTTCGGAAACTCCATGAAGTATTTGGGCGAACTGCCGCGCCAGCCATAAATTGATTGCCAGTCATCACCAACGCATAGCAGCGAAGCATGCTGCGCACCGCGTCCGACGTGCATGTTCGGCCCCCGGCGGCGAATCTCGCGCAAACTGGCGCGCACCCAGGACACGATTTGCGGCGAGACGTCCTGGAATTCATCGATCATCAAATGTGCAAGCGGCCTGAGCTGCTCATCGCCTACCAGTTTGAGATTCTCCGGAGAGTTCTCACCAAACATGGCAAACATTCGGTTGTAGGTCATGACCGGGGGCGTTTGGGTCAACAGCTGGTTCTCGAAAGCTTTCCAGAACAGGCTCAAGGCTTCGAAGTAGTATCGATCCGGATCATTGCTGGCGAAGCTCATCTCGGCGACAGCTGCCGGGACATCCAGCCCCAGATTCTCGATAAACCCGGCGGCGGCCACAAAGCTGTCCAGCAAAGGTGCAGAGCCGAGCTCTCCTTTGACCTTATAGTCAAAACCAGGCCCAGCGACTGCGGCACCCGACAGGGATTGCAAAACGCGACTTCCCGCTTCGTAGTTATCAAGCCATATCAACGGCTTACGACAGAAAGCTTGAAACAGGGTGCGCTTGATCACCCACTCGGCCCACACCGGCAATTTGGCCCCGGGGCGTTTCATCTGCTGATTTTCCGAGGGGTCATAACCCAGCACCACCCAGGCATCCAGCTCCGCGCTGTAGCCATGCAAATGGAAACCGAACCCGTTGATTTCCACGGTCTGGCGCATCGGTTCAATGCCTTTGATGGGCCACGCCTTGGCGCGAATCCACAAGTCTTCCACGATATCGCACAGTTCTTCGTCGCGTTTGGCTGACAACTCGGTCACCGTCACCCGCTTCTGTACATCAGGATGGTCCCGTTCCAACTCCTTGAGCTGCAGCGCCTGGCGGTAAAGTGGTGCCATGACCTCACGAAAGCGTTCGTTACCGGCATACAGATCGCGATAACAGAGATTCAGCTGCTGGCGCTGTGCGTCATTTATGCGTAGATCAAACGGATTGCTGTCGGCCCCCTCTTCCAGCCCCATCGTCTGACTGCCAAGGTTCTCAAAAGCGATGAGTTTTTCCAGACCCGGCATGCTGCGGACCAGCGGCAGAATCCGCGAATGAAAAGTGCGCACCACCTCCCGAGCCTGTTTCTGACTGAGATCACGGCCCCAAAGCCCCAGGATTTCAATGAGCTTATTGACGAAGTCCTTCCGTGACTCGCGGGTGAAAGTCACCACGGTCATGGAGTCCAGCTCGAAATCAAGATAATGGGTCAGCAACAGGATGCGCAGCACCAGGGAGGTGGACTTGCCAGCGCCTGCCCCGGCAATCACATAGGTCGATGGGGTATCGCCGAAGATCATTTTCCACTGCGCCGCGCTGGGTTGCCCATCAGCCGGCAGCTTGAGCGCAACATCAGCTTTGATGCGCTTCTTGAGATCGGCCGTCAGCGGTAGCCGCCAGTCAGCGAACAAATGGTCATCCACCTTCGGCCCACGATGCTCCAAAGGCCGCGTGTCGCGGATCACGAGCACCTTGCGCCCCTCTTCGATACCGTCCAGATGACCATCGGCGTAGCCCTCATCGACCCCATGCTGATGACCATTGAGGTAACCGTCCGCGTGACCCTGTTTCCATGACGGTTGATGCTGGGCGCGCAGACGATCAAGTCCGCGGCCCAGCAAACGCGAGGCCAGGCGCTTGAAGAACGGCAACTGTTGCGGGGTGATCAGTTCAGGCTCGTTATCGGAATGGGCATCGACAGGCAGATTGTCTGGCACGCAGGCTCCAGGCGGATGATTAAGCAGAGGGCGCGTATGGTCACCCGATTTGCCCCTCAGCTCCAGTGAAATGCTTTGCCATCAAGCTATTAGCCGATCAAGTGCAGGTGGTGTAGAGAATATCGAGGCATTTATGAATCGATAATCCAGATAGGTTAAAGCGATTATTTACGCTTTTTATCGATAATAATTTGATCAATCATAGCCCCATCGACAACCGAACAACGTTCAGCAGCCGGGCTCACTTATGGCCCGCCCCTGCTCAGGAGGCCACACCATGCTGCAATTACGACCTTTCAACACTTTGGGCGGCGCCAACCACGGCTGGCTGGACGCACATCACCATTTCTCCTTCGCCGAGTACTACGACACCCAACGCATGAACTGGGGTCAACTGCGGGTTTGGAACGATGACGTGATCCAGGCGGGCACCGGCTTCCCGAAACACGCCCACCGGGACATGGAAATCATCACCTACGTTCGTGAAGGTGCTATCACTCACGAAGACAACCTGGGTAACAAAGGCCGCACCGAAGCCGGTGACGTCCAGGTCATGAGCGCTGGCACCGGTATTGCCCATAGCGAATACAACCTGGAATCCAAAGCCACCAAGATCTTCCAGATCTGGATCATGCCCAACGAAACCGGCGCAGCACCTTCTTGGGGTGCCAAACCGTTTCCGAAAGGCGATCGCGAAGGCTTCGTGACCCTGGCCAGCGGTAAGTCGGGTGACGACGTCAGCTTGCGGATCCGCGCCGATGCCCGACTGGTAGCCGCCAATCTGAAAGCCGGGGAAAGCGCCGAATACCATATGGACGCAGGTCGTCGTGCCTATCTCGTGCCAGCTACCGGTAGCATTGAGGTCAACGGTGTGAAGGCTGTGGCACGGGACGGTATCGCGGTGGAAGATGAGCGTGTCCTGCGGGTCACCGCCATCGAAGACAGCGAAATCGTGCTGGTGGATGTGGCTTGATCACCTGCTGAAGGCAACGCATAAGAAAGCCCGAACTCGTGAGAGTCCGGGCTTTTTGTTAGCCTTCGCCGATTTGATATCGACACGGCCAGCTAATGTGCTCGTCACTCGACCTTACGCTTCGTAATTTAAGCTTCATTTATATTCCACCACGGATTCAAACCACATTGTGAAATCCGGATGACTTTGGCTGGCCTTGTCAATCAGCTGTTGCAGGTTTTCGTCACTGAACTCGAATTCATCCTGAATAATCCGTCGAAGCTCACTCCAGACGCGCTCATTAAATTCATCAGAACACCCGAAAGCACCACAACAAAAAGATTCCCCCAAGCCAAGTTGCCTGATGAAATCCTCTATGTCTGTGGCCAATAACATGGATTCACCTTCTGAACCAACATAGACCACAGGTGGCTTCGCGTTCAGGCCAGGGTAATACCACAGCAGGAACATTGAGCCAGAAGCATCTCTGCCGAACTGAACAAACGTATCTCCCGACGTGGACCAACGCTGGCCACCAAAACAATAACCAAACTCCTCAGCGAGCTGTTCGTCGCTAGGCTCAACTACGCGAAAATCATGCGGCCATTCAATATGCGGGCCCGTACTGAGCCCCTTCAAAAACGACACAGCGGCCTGAGTAGCAGCATCCATTTTTTCTCGCATTTATGACGTTCCATTCATGTTATTGACATGCAAGCTGCGGCAGCAGTTAGCTCATAGGTCTCATCGCTCAGTGGATTTTTTTAACGTCTCGTAAAATCCCTGCTCGCAGCGATCCATCTCTGCCTGGGTTTTCATCTCGATCTCGATACCCAGATGATATTTGCAGTAATCAATGATCATTCGACGCTGCTGCTCAGTTAAATTTTGCAGCTTCTTACCGTCAGAGTCAGTTGCAAAAAAATTCCCAAACGCGATCTTAAATGTAGGTTTTCTTTTTATAAAAAAAACCAACGCATTATCTTCTGCCCAGCTAGTTTCGTAGTAGCCAACAAACAGAAAGACTGGCATGAGCAGCACCAACAGTATTGTAAGGACAAAGACTTTTTTCATTGCACCACCTTCCCATATGTCAGATTACATGCACGCTAGGTGAATGAAAGCTCATATTGACAGACCATTTATCACCACCAACGAAGCTTATTTCACTATCTCATCGTGCCTTGCAGGCTTCCAGTTCCTCATCGGTGCCTAGTCTATTAATTACCCCAAGACGATACTTGCAGTAGGACTTTATGAGATTTGCTTCAGCTATATTCAGCTCATCCAACGGTACATCCTCAGAATCACGGGTATAGAGATTTGTGAACTGGACCTGAAGTGTTGGATATTTCTTTATGAAGAACACTAGATCTCCGCCATGGACACCCAAAATCGTGTAATAACCAACATAGAAATGAGTGACAAGCACCAGTGCCGCAATTGCCAGTATGTACTTCATGACGAGACCCGCAAAAAAACTGTTTTAAATGGCCCCATCCCAAAGGGCGTTTTGCTCTTCTGAGACGAGGCATATTTCGGTGTTTATCGTGCCTTGCAGGCTTCCAACTCCTCCTCAGTTTCCAACCAGGTATCTATCCCCAGACGGTGCTTGCAGTAATCGATTATGATGCTCGCTTCTACCATATTCATTCTGGCTAGAGGTGTATGGTCACCTTCTCTAGTATAGAGATTCTCGAACTCTACCTGGAACGTCGGGTATTTCTTGATAAAGAAAACCATATTGCCACCATGGACCCCGAGCTCTGTGTAGTAACCTATGTAGAGGTGAGCAGTTAAAAATGCCCCAAAAGTTATCAATATTTTTTTCATGAAGCAGGAGGCTTTGACAATCTGGTACTAGCTCGTATTTTTTTCACCAACTTCATCCCTATATTCCCAGGACATATCCTTCCTTCCCCTTTGGTCTGGCCTGGGTACTCCCTGTGCCCTCCGAGCTTCTCAATATAAAAAACACTCTTCAAGGCGCCAGTGAGATTGAGCAATGCGTCTATCTGCAGAGAGGGATTTTGATTGGTAGTATCTATGCCGATATATTTTAGTTCTTTCCGGCCAAATGTAACCCAATCATTCCCCTCTTCAGGGGTTGTCAAATTGTTGAGCAGAACTATACCTATAACTCCAGTGTTATAGAGATTAACGCTAGATCCCTTGAAGCGAATATCACGACCTTCGTAGACAATACCGGAACAGTCGATGCCAAAATGGTAACCTATATCTTCAAACGGGTGAGGCTGATTTGGATCCTGCTGATGCCTCTGAGTAGCTAGCATCTGCTCTGCACCTGTGCCACATGAATAACTCCGCCCTGCGTGATGCAGCGCAATCATGCTGTAGTCCCAGTCATCTTCCAATATTCCCTTGGGGGCCTTTGCCTTCCACCCCGACCGCTCCACAAACTTATGCCCAGACCTACGCACATGACGAATGATCGCCTCGCGGGTAGCGGCTCGGTCGTTGACGGTAATTTCAATGGGTATAAGGGGCTGTCCGGGGATTACTTCCTGTGCCTGGGCGACGGTTGTGAAAGATCGGGTAGTCATTGGCCATTCTCCAATAGCTCATTAAGTGCCCGCGCCGGGGCAGTGAAGACGATATGCAGCGAGACAGTCGAGTTGGCCGCTGGGGCCTGTACGTGGGCTATGCCTCGGGCATCAGTGACACCTGACGTTTCACGTCCATCGACTCGTGCAACGAACTTGCGGTTGATCAGCGGCTGCCCGTCGCTGTCAGTGATGGCGAAGGCTCGGGCGAAGGTTTTTTCTGGTGCCGCCTTGTCAGCCGGCTTGAAGGCACCTGCACCTGCACCTGCACCGTCAAAGGCAGCGGCAGGTCTGGAATAGTCAGAATCCGGACGAAATTGCTCCAGCGGGGCAATCAGCCGATGGGTGCCGAGCGGGCAACCGCATTGGATTAATGCGCCATCCAGCGCCGTGGGTATCCCGTCCCATTTCATGGCTGGCATGCTTTCAACTATCTTGCCGGGCGTCCCACATTTCGGGCATGGAGTGGTGACATCTCCAAGCCGCAAAACCCCGCGCCGTCCTTGCGCTGCCTGGGGCAGGCTGGTGATGCAACGCGCTTCAGTGGTGGTCAGGTCGCCGTCCAATCCTTGACCGATTCCGTTAACAGAACCCCGTCCCATGGCTCAACCCTCAACCGGCGGCAGGAAGTCCTCTGCCATAGGTATGCCTTCGTAGTGCACGAAGTAAACAGTGCCTTGGGGCGTATCAATGATCTCGTCGCCATTGCTCAAGCGGCTGCCGACCAGCGCCATATCCCCGGTTTCCTGTCCCGAGCCTGTGACTATTTGAGCCGTGCTGCCATCGGGATACTGAACCTCATCGCCTACTTGGGCGACACGCACTATCTGGCCGCCACTGAGGGTGATTTCCATCTTCGTCGTCGCTTGCTGGATCACTCCGCCGTTGCGGGTTTGACTGCCTTGCGTTGCCAAGCGGTAGATGGCGATCGGAGGCTGGGCGCTCAGAAACTCAGCTGACTCTTCGTTTGTATAACGTTCGGTCAGAGTGGTATTGATTTCCATGATCATGATTTCCTTGGGGTATTGGACCGTGCTCCGGTTGCCACCTGGGTGAAAATGCCCGCACCTGCGGACGACCCTGAGAGCGTGACGTGAGAAGCAGGTCGCACCGTAAACGTATGATCATGGGAAGTAAGTAGGATGTTTCCGGGTAAAACATAAGAAATGTCTTGAGCTGTGCCTCATGTGATGTAGGCCGCTTCGCTGCCGCTCCCTCAACGCCGATTTGCTAAGCGAACAGATGCCGCAGACGAAAAAAAGCCCGGACTCTCGCGAGTCCGGGCTTTTTTATGAACGCTGTGCTGCGCCTGAAAAACACAGAACCTGTAGGAGCTCACGAGCAACGCGAGGCAGCGATAGCGGTGTATCAGACAAACCGCTATCGCGGCCTCGCTTCGCTCGCGCGCTCCTACATGTGTGGGGTTATCCCATCAGGCAATCGCCGTATCCACCAGCACTTGAGCCTCGGCCACCAGACGTTTGAGGTGGTCTTCACCGACGAAGCTTTCCGCGTAGATCTTGTAGATATCCTCGGTGCCCGACGGACGCGCCGCGAACCAGCCGTTTTCGGTGATGACTTTCAGCCCACCAATCGCCTGGTTATTACCCGGCGCATGGCTCAGCACGCTTTGAATAGCCTCGCCCGCAAGTTCAGTTGACTTGACCTGATCCGGCGACAGCTTGCCCAGAGCGGCTTTCTGCTCGGGACTGGCCTTGGCCTCGACTCGGGTAGAGAACGGTTCGCCCAGCTCTTGTGTCAGCGCCTGAGAGATCTCGCTCGGGTCACGGCCTTTGCGAGCGGTGATTTCTGCTGCCAGCAACGCCGGGATCAAGCCGTCCTTGTCAGTGGTCCAGACCGTGCCGTCCCTGCGCAGGAATGACGCGCCCGCGCTTTCTTCGCCACCAAAACCCAGGGAGCCATCGAACAAGCCGTCGGCAAAGAACTTGAAGCCCACCGGCACTTCATACAGACGACGGCCCAGACGCGCAGCTACGCGGTCAATCATGCCGCTACTGACCACGGTCTTGCCGACCGCTGCATCAGCCCGCCAATCCGGGCGATTCTGAAACAGGTAGTCAATGGAAACTGCCAGATAGTTGTTGGGCGCCAACAGTCCACCGGTTGGGGTCACGATGCCGTGGCGGTCGTGATCCGGGTCGCAGGCGAACGCAACCTGATACTTGTCCTTGAGGCCGATCAGACCCTGCATGGCAAAGTTGGACGACGGGTCCATGCGAATCTTGCCGTCCCAATCGACGCACATGAAACGGAACGTCGGGTCGACGAATTTGTTGACCACATCCAGATTCAAACCGTAATGCTCACCGATCGCCGACCAGTAGCTGACCCCTGCTCCACCGAGCGGATCAACACCCAGGCGCAGGCCTGCATCACGAATCGCGTCCATGTCGATGACGTTCTTCAGGTCAGCGACATAGGTGTTCAGGTAGTCATGACGGTGCGTGGTATCTGCGCGCAGGGCTTTTTCATGGCTCATGCGGCTAACACCGAGGACTTTTTCTGCCAGCAGTTCGTTAGCCTTGGCCTCGATCCACTTGGTGATGTGGCTGTCCGCCGGGCCGCCATTGGGCGGGTTGTATTTGAAGCCGCCGCTTTCCGGCGGATTGTGCGACGGGGTGATCACAATCCCGTCTGCCAGGCCTTTAGTGCGGCCACGGTTGTAGCAAATGATCGCGTGGGAAACCGCAGGCGTCGGGGTGAATTCGTCACCCTCGGAAATCATCACCTGAACGCCGTTGGCTGCGAGCACTTCCAGCGCTGTCGCGGCTGCGGGGGTAGACAATGCGTGAGTATCGGCCCCCAGGAACAGCGGACCATCAATGCCGTTGGCTTGGCGGTAAAGGCAAATGGCTTGACTAATGGCCAGAACGTGCCACTCGTTGAAACTCAACTCGAAAGAGCTGCCACGGTGGCCGGAAGTACCGAAGGCCACACGCTGGGTGGATACCGACGCATCAGGCTGGCCGGTGTAATAAGCCGTGACCAGACGAGGAACATCAACCAGCAATTGAGCCGGTGCCAGCTTGCCGGCGAAGGGACTGAGACTCATACAACCTCCATGAAGTAAGCAAAAGAAATAGAGCTGGCTGCTGTACAGGGGCAGAACCGCATCTTTTTAAAAAAACAACGCAGAAAAAACAGCGGCGCGGCAGTTTACTGGCAGTTTGACCGCTGTGCTTGGCTATCGATCCATAAGCCGTTGAGGAATCAAAGCTGCCACCAGCGCGGCAGCAATTGCTGCACTTTGCGTTCGGCAAATCGATCGTCGATCAGCATTACTACGCCGCTATCCTGCTGACTGCGGATCACCCGCCCCGCAGCCTGTACGACTTTCTGCACGCCCGGATAAAGGTAGGTGTAATCGTAGCCTGCGCCGAACAATGCAGCCATGCGCTGTTTGAGTTGCTCGTTGATCGGGTTCAATTGCGCGAGCCCCAGCGTCGCAATGAATGCCCCAATCAACCGCGCGCCGGGTAAATCAATCCCCTCACCAAAAGCCCCGCCCAGTACGGCGAAGCCAATGCCCTCGCTGTGCAGGGTAAAGCGATCCAGAAAAGCCTGACGCTCGCTTTCACTCATCCCCCGCGCCTGTTGCCACAGGGTGATCTGCGGATGAGTACGTTGCATCAGTTCTACGACCTGCTGCAAATAGTCAAAGCTGCTGAAAAATGCCAGGTAATTGCCCGGTCGCTTCACGAACTGCTCAGCCATCAGATCGACAATCGGCGCCAGAGAAGCCTGCCTATGGGTAAAGCGCGTGGATATCTGGCTGACGATGCGCACGTCCAGCTGCTCGCGGCTGAATGGCGACTCCACATCAATCCACGCGGTATCTGCAGGCAAACCCAGCAAGTCTGCGTAGTAGTGCCGGGGACTGAGGGTTGCGGAGAACAACACGCTGCTACGGGCAGCGGTCAGTCGAGGGCGGATGAAGCCGGCTGGCACCACATTTCGCAGGCATAAGCGCGACAGGCTGCGCTTGCCAACATCCCGCTTGCTGATATCAAAGACGAAATGCTCATCAAACAGCTCGGCTATCCGCACGAAGGCAATGGCCTCGAAATAGAAGCTCTGCAGGGCGCCATCCACCGCTTGGGGATGCTCGTTGAAATAATCGCCCATCGCGGTGATGCACTGGTTGAGGCTTTGCAGCAGTTTGCCCGGCGTGCCGGGATAGGCCTGGTAAGGCGCAATCTGAGGTTTTTGCACCGCGTTCCATTCACGATTGATCCGCTGCAAAGACTTTTGCAGAGGGGCGGGAGCGTTTTGACGCAGGGTGTTCAGGCTTTGCTGGTCGAGGCTGGCGCTGTACATCTGCCGCGTGCGTTCGACCATGTTGTGGGCTTCGTCCACCAAAACCGCGACCCGCCACTGATTGAACTGCGCGAGCCCGAACAATAAACCACTCAGGTCGAAGTAATAGTTGTAGTCGCCAATTACCACATCGGCCCAGCGAGCCATTTCCTGGCTGAGGTAATACGGGCAGACCTGATGAGTCAGCGCGATGGCGCGCATACCTGCCTGATCCAGCCAGGGCGCGGTGGCAGCCGCGGCCCGCGCGGCTGGCAACCGATCGTAAAAACCTTTGGCCAGCGGGCATGAATCGCCGTTGCAGGCTTTGTCCGGGTGTTCACAGGTTTTGTCCCGAGCCACCAGTTCCAGCACCCGCAGCTTCAGCTCTGGCGCGCTATCGCCAATCACCGACAAAGCATCCAGCGCCAGCTTGCGGCCCGGCGTCTTTGCTGTGAGATAAAACACCTTATCCAGTTGCTGGGTCGAAGCTGCCTTTAGCATCGGAAACAAGGTGCCGATGGTTTTCCCGATACCCGTTGGGGCCTGCGCCATCAGGCAGCGTCCTGTGCTCACCGCTTTGTAAACAGACTCGGCAAGGTGACGCTGGCCGGTGCGAAACGTGGCATGCGGAAACTTGAGCAGGTCACAAGCCTGATTACGCTCGCGGCTGTGGATCAACTCCTGCTGGGCCCATTCCAGAAAAATCCCGCAGTGTTGCTGGAAAAAAACTTCGAGGGTGGCTGCGGTGAAGCGCTCGCTAAGCAGGGTTTCCTGCTCAGTGACAATATTGAAATACACCAGCGCCAGGTTGACCTCGCTCAATTGCATCTGCTGACACAGCAACCAGCCGTAGATCTTGACCTGCGCCCAATGCAGCTGCCGGTGGTTGTCGGGTATTGCATCAAGCTCGCCCCGATAGGTCTTGACCTCCTCCAGCCGATTCAACTCCGGGTCGTAACCATCTGCCCTGCCCCGAATCTTCAATTGCAGGTATTGGCCCGCCAACGGCACCTCTGTCTGGTAGCCAGGACCGCGTCGGGCTGCCACCGTCCGGTGCCCGGCGATGCCCTCTTGAGCAGTGGGTGAAGGCGTGAAACGCAAATCGAGATCGCCGCACTTGGCAGTGAACTCACACAACGCGCGCACGGCGACACCGTAAAAAGCCTGGTCAGCCAGATCAGGAGCGAGGGAGCGCGAAGATTCAGCGCTTGAAGCTAGAGGGAGTGCCACAGTGCAAAAATGCCATCAGGGTGGATACTGGATGGGCATACAGATAACAGCCCTGACCGGCGCTGGCAAACTTAATGGATCGGCGGGCGCGTCCTCGACCTGATGGAACCGTCCTTCCGTAGGAGCGCACGAGCACCGCGAGGCCGCGATAGCGGTAGATCAGACAGACCGTTATCGCTGCCTCGCGGTGCTCTTAAGCTCCTCCAGGATTTCTTGTTTGCTGCGCTACACAACCTCATCAGCGCCCGGAGAGCATTTCAAATGCCGGCTCACCGGTATCAGCATCAACAGTGATGATCTTGCGCTTGTCTGGGTCCGCAGCGCGGACCCGGGCGATCAGTGAGCTCTGGTCGTTAAAGTCCACTCGGTGTTTGCGATACAGGTTTTGCAGACCCTCCAGCGTCAGCCCACTGATATCCACCAGCCATTGCAACACCTGATCCGGAGCGCCATGACCCTGCAATGCCTTGTGCAGATCGGGTATGGCCACCAACATGCCGGGGTGGCAACGGCGCAGAAACGCCTCCAGCTCCCGACCTTCATCCACAAATGGCGAGAACATCATGCAGATGAGCTGTGCCTCACCCAACCCGTAGCCCTGTTGAGCGAATTCCGCTGCCAGGGCTCGGCGAGCATTGATTTTTTCTTCACCCTGGTAAGCACCGAGCGCCTGGTCGATCAAGCGCTGGGGCATTCCCTTTCTGCGCATCAGCACTTTGGCCAATTGCAAATATTCGGCGATACCTTCAGCGTAACTGCGGCCCTGAACGTATTGAACCTTCAACCCGCGCATGTGCGCCATCAATAGCGGATTGGCGCAGTCTGACTCGCTGAAGCTGAATGCAAGGTCTTCAAAACGAAAACCCAGAAAGTCAGTCAACAACTTCCAGTGATCCTCAATGCCGCTGGGTATCAAATCGGCGATGCTGATAAAAGATGGGACAACCGCCTTGTTTGCTCCGATGTACGGCCTTGGAAAAGGGGCGGATGAGTCATTGCCTTCGCCATACAATTCCTGATGGTACGCCTGACCAATGCTATCGATGATCTTCAGCATGCCATTGAAGTTCTGATTCCCCCAGTCACTGAAGCGATAGCCACTGCGCGGTGCCAGACGCATGATCCAGGTGACGTATTGCTTTTGCTCTTTGCGTGGATCGCCGCTGACTACCGCATCCACGCCGCTGCCCCAGGCTGTCGCACGTGCGAAGAAACCGGCAATGCCCAGATAACAGCTATTGCAGAACGTGGTTCGACCATCACCTGCGGACACGTGTCCGCTGACCAGCATATCGGAGCGATTCAGCTCGCGGTGGGCGGCAGAGACAGGAAAATCCGGCTCGAACATCTGCACCTGCTCGCCCTCTACGAGCAGCAGCTCGACGCGCGGATCATCGTGCAGAAACAATGCGCAGTAAGTTCTGTGGATGTTATCCATAACCGCTGGCGTCATCCCCGCATGACGCATGGTGGCAACGCGCAAATTGAAAGTGGCGGGTGATCGACCGGCGATACTCAACTGCGCAGCACGCAACAGAGCAACGGTGTAGGCGCTGTCCTTTCCACCACTGAAGGGCACCAGCACCTTGAAACTGGCAATGCGCTCGATCCCCCCCGCCGCGACAATCAGGCGCTGGATCAACAACTGCAACGCGGTGCGCTCTGCGCGGGTGAAATAGCTCAGCAAGCGCTGCAGCACTTGCTGATAGACATAGTTCATGGCCTGTTCGTGAATAGAGCTCATAACCCGGCGCCCTCCTGCAATAAGCAACCGAGAGGCTCAATAGTGGACAGAATAAAAAGGAGATCATTGACCATAACTCATTCCCTGAGTGGTAAGCACCCCGCCATTATCAGTAATAAAAATTTAATTACAAGACATGCGTCACACTTTAAGACGGACACTAATTTGCTCAAATTAAACATTAATAAACTATACAAAGATGTTTAAGCGCGCCACAAGCAAGCACCCCCAGCATCCCGTCTACACGGCGCGCAGACACCCTGCAGAGCTAAGTAATGCCTATCGCGGCAGACCTCCCAATGTCACGACGCCCCGCACGAGAACTTATATCTCGACTACTTCAAATACCATCGAAGACAGGCACCAGGAGCTGAACTTTGATTCGGATGTTTAATTGCCCACACGCGACAGGATAATCGTGCTGAAAACCCTGTTACGTTTTAAACGCCCGACGAAAATACACTGCCTGTCTGCAAAATGATAAGGCACAAAATAAAATGCCCTCCTGAAGAGGAAGGCATTTGAGCTATCTACCGCGAGAGTCAGTCTGATTCAACTTCCAGAACTGCACGGCCACCAATCGGGCAACCGTCCATGTAACGATGCGCCTGGACCACTTCACTGAGCGGGAAAACCCGGGTCTTGAGCGGCTCGAGAACGCGGTCAGCGGTCAGCTGGTTAATCTCTCGCAAGGCACGCTGTAGCGCCTCTGCATCCTGACAGATCCCAAGCTCCGGTTTACCCGTGAAGTTACCCAGGCAATGCACGAAGAACTGAATGTTCTTCTGAAACGCTGCGCAGGCCGGGAACGGGGTCTGGTTACCACCTTGCAGCCCATAAAGCACCAAGCTGCCACGCGGGGCCAGTACATCACCCATGATCGACATCTGCGGGCCGCCCAAACCATCGAGGACCACATCTACGCCGCGACCGTCAGTGTATTTGTTGATAGCCATCAACAAATCCTGCTCCTCGGTGACGACAACCTTGTCGGCCCCCAGGGACAGCAGATACTCGCGGGCATCATCAGTCTTGGTCGCCGCGATCACTCGCACTCCTAATGCTTTGCCCAGCTGCACAAACGATGGACCGGCACAGTGGCTGGCATCCGTCACCAGTGCGATTTGCCCAGGCTTGATACGCGCAAGATCGACATATGCAAAGTAAGCGACCAACAACGGCGTGTAGTGCACGCTGGCTTCAACCGGGGTCAATACATCCGGATAACGGGTCAGGGAAGTACGTGGCAGGACGATCACCTCGCCATATACCGGATGCTGATTAGGATCAGCGGCCGGGAAACTGGCGACCTTGTCGCCGACCTTTAGATCGTCAACACCTTCGCCCAGCGCCGTCACCACACCGGCCATTTCATGACCCAGACCGGCAGGGAGCCGCGCCTGTGAAGAGGCGAGGTTTTGCCGCCAGAGCACGTCATACCAGCTGATGCCTATCGCCTGAACACGCACCTGTACCTCGCCGGGCGCAGGCAACGCAGCAGGATGCTCTTCAATCTTGAGCACCTCGGCTGGACCAAACTGATGAAAACGAATCGTGCGGGACATTTCGAACCTCGCCTAGATAACCTTGATGCCATGAACTCTATCCGGGCTCTGCCGGTAACACTATGAGTGGCTATTAATAGTCGACATGCCTGTCATTGATTGTCCCTGAATTGCGTAGGGAATTCTGAGGATCAATCAACACAGCTCCATGCATTCATGGGCGGCCATTGTTCGCATGTCAGGCCCACAATGCAACCCATGTCGCCCAACGCCGAGGCCCGGCCTGATGTCATCGAAAACTCAGCGCCCTGCTCGACTTAGAATTTATCCATGCGCAAAACCTGCGTTTGCTCGTACTATTCACGCCGGGCTCACAGCACATTCCGACAGACCGTGAGCCGTTTTCGCACAACCGCAACGACCAACGGCCGAGATATCCCGCCATGAATCGCAACGACCTGCGTCGCGTTGACCTCAATTTGCTCATCGTCTTCGAAACCCTGATGCATGAGCGCAGTGTGACACGTGCCGCCGAAAAGCTGTTTCTCGGGCAACCGGCGATCAGCGCCGCTCTTTCCCGGTTGCGGGGGCTGTTCGATGATCCGCTGTTTGTCCGTACCGGGCGAAGCATGGAGCCAACCGCCAGAGCCACCGAGATCTTCGGCCTGCTCTCGCCTGCGCTGGACTCAATTTCAACAGCGGTCAGTCGTGCATCGGAATTTGATCCGGCCACCAGCACCGCGGTGTTTCGGATTGGCCTGTCAGATGAAGTTGAGTTCGCCTTGCTGCCAGCGCTGTTAAAGCGCCTGCGCTCGGAAGCGCCCGGCATTGTGCTGGTGGTGCGACGCGTCAATTACATTCTGATGCCTGCCTTGCTGGCTTCCGGCGAGATATCCATCGGCGTCAGCTACACCAATGATCTGCCAGCCAATGCAAAGCGCAAAGTCCTGCGGCGCAGCAAGGCCATGTTGCTGCGTGCAGACAGTATGCCGGGTGCGCTGAGCCTGGAAGACTTTTGCTCCCGCCCCCATGCGTTGGTTTCATTTGCCGGTGATCTAAGCGGTTTTATCGACGAGCACTTGGCAAAGATCGACCGCAAACGCCATGTCGTGCTCGCTGTCCCGCAATTCAACGGCTTGGCAACCCTGCTCGCCGGCACCGACATCCTTGCCACGGTGCCGGACTATGCCGCCGCAGTATTGGCCGCTGCCGGGGGCGTGAGGGCCGAGCCGCTGCCCATCGAGACGCAGACCTTCGAACTGCACATGGCCTGGCGCGGCTCGCAGGATAACGACCCGGGCGAGCGTTGGTTGCGGTCGAGGATTCAGATGTTCTTCGGGGACCCGGATAGTCTGTAATGCAACCAACCAGAATGCGCGACTGGCGCACAGCTTCATGTGGGAGACCTGGATGCGTCGAAACAGGCCTCCGATCAGCAGGTCTTCTTCGCTCCAGTCAAAATGAAAAGCTTCACCGAGCGCAAACGTCAGCGGTACAAAAGCGCGTGAAGACTTGCCTTGCTCACCTCGCCACGAGCGTACAAACGCCGTGAGCTGGCTGTAGCCGCCGTCATAACCCTCGGCCTTGATCTGCTCGAAAAGTGCTTTGGCGCTTCTGCGATTGTGCTTTGCCCGGAACGAATCGGCTTTCAGCGCCTGTTCCAGCGTGTCGTGGAAAGGGTTGAGTTTGTTGAAGGTCGCGCACCGCTGGTACGCCGGCTGAGTAGCTTCAGGCGCTATGACCCATTTTCGAATGGTGTTTCTCGACAGCCCGGTACGCTTGGCTATCTGGTGCAGCGAGAGCTTGTCGCGGAAGTACATCCGCCGGATTTTTCCCAACATTTCCATGCTGATCACCCTGTGTTCTCCTGCTCGGAAAGTGAGCAGAAGCAGTTGAACACCTGGGTCAGTTTTCGGTCAGCGGCAACAGCAAGTATCGGCCGGTGGGTCGTCTCAGGAAATGGCGCGAACTGGCCGAAAGCAGTCCCACTTAATTGTGAAGGCAATCCTCCCGCACCGGTCGTCAGAACCCTGCCCTCCGGTCTGACACCGAACACCGCGGCGGATCAGGCAGGTACGCGCTCGCTGGCCGGAAAGCGACAGTTTATGGCACCGATCAACGTGGGAGGTGAGGAATGACTCCTGCGAGAATCTTTGGACTCATACCTGTCAGTCGATGGCACAACGAAACAAAGCTACTCACGCTGTCATAGCCAAGAGACATCGCGGTATCAGTGACGGATTTTCCCTCGGAAAGCATGTCAATTCCCGCCATCAAACGGGCGACCTGCCGCCATTTCCCTACAGACATCCCAGTTTCTTGTTTGAAGGTTCGTGTAAGCGTGCGCCGAGACATGTTAGATGACGCTGCCAGTTCATCTAGTCCGGCCATATCTTCAATGCGCTGCTGCCACTTCTCTGCCACTGCTCGCAGCTCAGCAGATTTTGGCATTGGAAGAAGGAGCGGCGCGCCCCTTGCGACGGCTAATTCATCGAAGAGGACGTCGATTAGACGTTGTTCGGCCGCAGAAATCGACTCGTACGTCCCTGATTGTCGAGCCAGTTTTTCAATTACAGCTCGGGCTAGCGGAGAAGAAGTCCACACGCAAGGCCGGCTAGGAAGTAACGCGCACAAAGTTGGCGCCAAATGAATGCGCGTCCATACGAGGTCTTGTGTGTCCGCACCATGCACTGCGTAAGGCGGAATCCAGCAAATTTGAAGTGGCGGGATGAGCCAGTGGCCCGTCTCACTATAAGCCTTCAGATGGCCAGCATGGAGGAGGAACAGCTCTCCGTGCGGATGCGAATGGGAGGTGATGGGCAGACGCTGATCGATGCTCCGAGCGACATTAATGAGCCCCCCTTCGCTGAACGAATCGATTGAGGCAACAGATGGCGGCGTTACGAGGTTTTGCATAAGGCCCATCTCCGTCTATTAATGCGCAGCAAGGCGAGCTCTTGGTAAATAGCGGATCTGAACGTATAAGCCGTGACTAGCTGAACAATTCGACGTCTCCTGCACTTTCTCTACGGGGGCCAGCTGGTCTGCGGCAGGTTCGTCGCTGTGAAAGCTGCGGAGCGCTGCCTGATGAACTCTACCGAGGCATTTCTCGTTAGCCATTGTGCGGCAAACGTTGGCGTAATGAAAGATAGCACCAAATCCCCAGACAACCCTCGCACGGCTCAACAAACGCAGTGCTCCCCGCAAATACTTAAAAACCTTGAAGTGGCCCGAAATCATATGCCAGCAGCACTTCTCGCGTGGCGCGTATTGATTGCCACGTGCAGAATTCGTTATCGTTAAAAAATGGCAAATTAAAATGAAATATCTTTTTGACATTCGCACTCGCTCGATATTAATAGGGATAGCAATACTCCTCGTTTCAGGCTGTGCCGGCAGTCGAGTGAACAATGTTGTTAGGTCGCACGATGTTGCCGTCCCCGCCCCTAGAACGATTGCAGTCCAAACTGAGGTGGAGCTTGAATACCCACCTCGTCACGAGTCGAAAGAGGTTCAGTTGGATGCCGCGACCCAGGCAGGGAGATCGCTTAACAGCGACCTAGAATCGACCCTGAGAGCACGCCATTTGCTTGTGGTAAATCCCAACGAAAAGCCGGATATATTACTTTACAATCGCGTTGTCGACGTCCGTCAGGGCAAAAGAGCATTACGTTTATTTGTAGGTTATGGCGCAGGGAGAGCAGAGTTAGAGGTTAATACCAGTTTGCGACTTCCTAACGCACCGCAAGCGCCGCTGCTTTCCTTTCAGACAAAGAGTACAACCGGCACCATGCCTGGCAACGTAATTAGTGGCGCGGTCCGAAGCCTTGGCAAAGACGGCCTTGAAGTCGAAGTCACCGAGACAGCTAAGCTCATAGACAGCGAACTTGAAAAGTATTTTCTTGCCCGAGGTTGGCCATACCCCAAACCCTCGTCTACCGGCAATGTGGCAACCTTGCCGGGGCAGCCTGGGGTCAGCGAATGATGAAGGGTGATAATAATTTTGGCGGCCATGATCGGACGCTTGAGACGGTCCCCTCCCTAGTTGGCACCTCTTTACCCCATGTCGACCTGCCATCGACTTACGGTGAAACAATCAATTTTGCAAATTTGCCTAATCGTAATTTTTTTGTATTTCATCCAGTTGCATTACCTCTGGATGTCCCTATCGATAATAAGCTCGATGCCATTTTTTCTATAAAATTAAGTATGGCAATACTAATGGCGTTCAACGAATTGCAAGAAGAATTAGCGGTATTGGGCGCCGGTACATTTGGTGTAAATATCCAATCAACGCACATGCAAGCAATAATCTCTGATGCGTTAGGTCTGAAGTATCCATTGTTGAGCGACAAAAACGCGGAATTGGGGCGTGCGCTCAAAATACCTTTACTCTCCGAAGGTAGAACGCGGAGATTTCCCGTGCTCGTCATTGAAGCCAAAATGGGATTAATAACACGCCAGATCTCTTTCCAAGCAGCCTCAGATAACATATGTGAAGAACTACGACATTCATTGCTTTCCTGATCTGTGCTTTTTCCAGAGCGGTCTGAAAAGGTGTGCAGCCGCATTGCATCGTTCGAGCCCGTCGCACGGCGCTATGCGATCTCAACGGCACTATCGGTGAAGAAAACAATGTGTGTTGGGAAAAACGCATCTGCTGCCGAAATCGGTCTCCGAAGACGCATATACCCGCCGATTCGGTATCTGAGCAACTCGATCCTACAAGTAGCAATCGGGCTTCCGTTGAGCGCCAGCCTGGGAGGACATGCGGCAAAAGAATTGTAGCCGGCTTTGGAGCCAAATCAGAGATTCCGGCCGCCTACACCGACCACATCAATGGATTTGCCAAGCCGCATGCACACCCGGAGCGACCCTATGCGCAGTTTGCGCTGACAACTGCAACTGGAAGTTCATGGGCTCCCCGCCTTTATAGGCAAGGCGATCCCGGCCCAGAAATGTTGCTGTATGCAAGTGCACCGGCTGCTGGACAGCGCCGACCCCGATGTGTGGTGAAGGCTAAGTAGAACCTTTCATTGCGGGAGGCGACGGCTAATGGATCTTCGTCATTTGAAGTGTTTTCTGGCCGTGGCCAAAGAGCTCCATTGCGGCCGGGCAGCCGAGCGGCTGCACATTGAGCAGTCGCCGCTGTCGCGAGCCATCAAGGAGTTGGAAGAGGACCTTGGCCTCCAGCTATTCGTTCGGAAACCGGCATCAATTCGAAAATCGATGCCGGTGAGCCATTCGCTTTAATTCAACGCCTGGTCAATCAAGAACGCAGGATCTCGTCGATCGCACTCTTTTTGGGGCGCATGGCGCTGTAGACCTGCCAGATAATGAAGGCCAGCGCGAGCCCCAGGAACGAGGCAGCGATGGGGTTGGCGAGGAAGGCCAGGAAGTTACCGTCCGACAGCATCAAGCCTCGACGCAAGTTGGTTTCGGCCATAGGTCCGAGAATGAAGCCGATGATAAACGGTGCTGCGGGCATCCCCGCCTTCACGAAGCCGTAGCCAAGTACCCCAAAAAGCAGGATCGACCACACATCGAATAGACGGCTGGACAAGCCGAAAGCCCCCACGACACAGAGCACCAGGATGATCGGCAGCAGGATATGTTTTGGCACGTCCAGCAGTTTGATGAACAGGCGCAGGCCGTAGAACTCCATGAACAGCATCATGAAGGTCGCGACGATCAGTGCAGCGAAGATGGTGTAAACCAAAGGACCTTGGCTGATGAACAACAGCGGACCTGGCTGGATGCCATGGATCAGAAAGCCACCCAGCATGATTGCAGTCACGGTATCGCCCGGGATGCCCAGGGTCATCAAAGGCATCATGGCGCCACCGATACCGGCGTTGTTCGCCGTTTCGCTGGCAACTACGCCACCGATGTTGCCTTTACCGTAGGACTCCGGATCCTTGGCGCGTTTCTTGGCGATGATGTAAGCCACCAGGTTCGAGGTGCCAGCGCCGATGCCCGGCAGAATGCCAATGCCTAAGCCGATCAAGCCCGAGCGAAAGGCGTTGGGAATCTGTTCGCGAAACTCCTTCATCGAAAAGCCGAAGCCTTTGATGTTTTTCATGCTCACTGAGCGAGCCTTGCCCTGCTTGGTGTGACGACCGTTTTCGGCGAGCTTGATGATTTCGGCCACTGCGAACATGCCGATCATCACTGTGAGCATGGAGAAGCCACCGTTCAGCTCGGGAAAGCCGAAAGTGAACCGGCGGATGGCTTCAACCGGAGCAATGCCTACCGTAGATACGGCAAAACCCAGTGCTCCCGCGAAGAGCCCCTTGGCCATGGACCCTGCAGACAGCGTGGCAATCAGGGTCAAGGAGAAAACTGCAATCGCGAAATACTCATGCGGACCAAAGCGCAGCGCCACTTTGGCCAATTGCGGGGCGATAGACATCAAGGCCGCGATACTGAACAAGGTCCCCAGAAAGGAAAACACAATGCCGATGCCGAGAGCCTTGACGCCATGGCCCTGCTCCATCAGTGGCCCGCCGTCGAACACGGTGGCAATCGATGAGGGTGTACCTGGTATCTTCAGCAGGATCGCTGAAATCAGGCCTCCGGAGGTCGCGCCGATAAAGAGTGAGACCAGCAACGAAAGACCCGCCTGAGGCCCCATGGTAAAAGTCAGTGGCAAACAGAGCGCTACTGCCATCGTGGCCGACAGTCCAGGTACTGCACCAAACACGATGCCTACGGCCACACCGATGGCCATCAGCAGCATGATATTGATCGAAAAAACGGCACCGAAGCCTTGCTGCAACAAGTCGAGCATGCTCGAAACTCCTAGAAGTTGGTCAGGCCGGCGGGCAGCATCAAATCGAACGCCTCGCGGAACAACAGATAAATGACAGCAGAGGTACAGACAGCAACCAGTGCGTAGGTGATGTGCCGTACCTTTTGATCAACCGGAGTGAGGACAATGAACTGCAAATACAGATACACCACAGTCATGATTGGAAACCCGATGGGCTTCATCAGGGCGATGTAACCCACGATCAATGCCAGCGTCTTGACAACGGTCTTCACATCTATGGCGCTGCCCGTCTCCTCAGTGTCGACATGTGGAACGTTGTCAGCAGGCGCTTGCGGCGTGGCGAAAGTACTGAATAGCTGTATGACGGCAAGCAGACAGAGCATCGTCGCCAACAGGGTGGGAACGAATGCCGCATCAATGCCGGAATGGCCTGGGAGTTTGAAGCTCATCGCCAGATAACCGAGTGCGGTGGCAAGCATGGCGCCGCCGATTATCAGCTCTTTTCTCTTACTGGTAGCCATCGGAAAACCTCGGGATATTGGCCAGGTAAAGCTGGCTGGCACCAGGCCAGCCAGCTTCAGGTCTTACTTCGTGCGCAAAGCATCCTTGAATTGCATGAAGTCATCGCGGGTCTTGGCGAGGATTTTCCTGGACTCTTCGGTGCCGTAGTAAGCCACTGGCTGTTTGAACTTCTTCAGTTCCTCGGCGTACTCGGGCATTTCAGTGATCTGCTTCATGATGTCAGCCATCTTGCCAACAATGGCGGTATCGGTGCCTTTGGGGAAGGCCACGACGTAGGGCTTGTCGATGGTGAAATCGACGCCCTGTTCTTTGAAGGTGGGGATGTCACCGAGCATGGCATTACGCTCATCATTGGGCTGACCCAGCGCGACCATCTGGCCACCGTTGACGTAGTCCTGCACCGAGCCGTAGCTGATTGCGCCCAGGTCGATACGTGCACCAAGCAGCGCAACAACCTTCTCCGATACGGTGCCGGCATCAACCATTTTCAGTTTGACGCCCGTGATTTTTTCGAACATCAAGCCTTGAATATGGGAGAAATTACCCATCTCAGTGCCATAGGTGATGCTCTCCGGTTTGGCCTTGGCCTTGGCAACCAGATCCTTGACGCTGGTCACCCCGGATTGACTGGAAGCTACGAAAACCGCGCCTTTGTCGACACCGGCAATACACGCAACATCAAATGCTTCGAAGCTGTCATCGGACAGGCCAGCGACTTCGTTGACGATTAGCTGACCCGGGTGTGTGAAGAGGATGGTGTTGCCGTCTGCTGCTGCACTTTTCACCTGCTCGGCCGCCAGCGTACCTCCGCCTCCGGCGACGTTGGTCACCACCATGGTCTTGCCGGTGATCTTGTTGAAGTACTTGGCCATCATGCGAGCGTTGAAGTCCGTGTCACCACCGGGGTTGGCGATCACTACAACCTGCACAGGACGGGTCGGCCATTTGACGTCAGCAGCGGACGCCACGTTGTGTGATGTGATCGCACCCATACCAACGAGGGCAGAGAGAAGGGAGACGCGAAGTGTTTTTATCATTGGAATGCTCCGGTTTTAGAAAACTGACCGAACTAATGGATTCGGCCGAGGTTGTAACTCTTTATGTCGATGTGCCGAGCTATTGACCAACAGCCGTTAAAAGCCGTCAGTGCAGGAGGTAAACAAGATGCTTGCTCGGCGATGCACGCTGCGGGCATAAACACCGGCAACCATGAGTCGACATCCGTGAATGTGCACGCATGGCAGTTTCGCAACTGTCGAGCTGCGAGATCTTTTCAGGGAGAGAGAAAGTGCTGAGCGCCCTGCTCTGCCTGTCCCTGCGAGCCGTGACGTCGTAATTGAGCTACGGCCCGGACAGGCGTCTTGAGATAAGCAGCGGCAATTTCGAGACTGATGTGTGCAGCTTTCAATGTGCGCAACGAGGGTCGTCAGCATGATCTGAGCCTCAGTTATTATTATTGGTTGTCATACGTTGTCGTATGACTTGAGGTTTTTTACCAACTGCTACAACTGCTGTCAATGCGCGATCGAAAGGTATGCTCCCTCCCATTACGAGAGGCAAAGTCTTAGCTATTAGGGCTCTCTGATTTCAATCCACCGCCCGGGCGGGTATTAAGGCACGCATCTCTTCGGATAAGTTTAATGGTGTTTTTTCTTTGGTCGTACGATAACTTAGCCGTCATCGGGCGACAGTGCTGACGCCAACGTGGCTAGCCAGACAGGCATCCCCGGTCGGGATGCCGAGCCGAAAACAACAATAACGACAATAACAACAGGACAATGTCATGCACGCGGATCTCCCACCGTTTGAGGTATTGGCAAGCTGCACGCCACGATCCTCCTGCCGAGCGGATGGTCGGACCGAGCGAGGCTTGTTCGATCAATGGAAGATCACGCCAGATGCCTGCAACTAAACCCGGCCGGGTACGCTATTCAATCTTGCTGATGCTGTTTTTTGTCACTTCGGTGACCTTCGCTGACCGCTCAAGCCTGTCCATTGCCGGTTCCGCCTTGCAGGCTGATCTGGGGATCGATGCGTTGACCCTTGGCTACATTTTCTCGGCGTTTGGCTGGGCCTACGTGATCGGCCAGATTCCTGGAGGCTGGCTGTGCGATCGCTTTGGCGCGCGGCGGGTTTATGGCATCGCGCTGTTTGGTTGGTCGCTGTTTACCCTGCTGCAGGGTTTTGTTGGCCTGTTACCGCTGACCTGGACAATCGTCAGTCTGTTTCTCCTGAGAATGGCGGTGGGGTTTGCCGGGGCGCCCTGCTTCCCAGGTAACGCGCGGATCATTGCGGCCTGGTTTCCAAGCGCAGAACGCGCCACGGCAACGGCCATCTCCAGTTCAGCGCAATATTCCGCCACGGCGATCTTCGCGCCCCTGATGGGCTGGGTCGTCCAGGTTCTGGGCTGGCAGTATGTGTTCATTGTGTTGGGCGGATGTGGTCTGCTGTTCAGCATCCTGTGGTTCAGGGTTATCCATGGCCCCCGCGAGCATCCGGCACTCACTCAAGCCGAATTTACTCACATCGAATCCGGCGGCGGGTTGATGGACCTGGAGCCCCGGGTTGGCGATTCAAGCGAATCGCAGTGGCGTTACCTCAAATTGCTTCTGAGCCACCGCACCCTGATCGGCCTGTATTTAGGCCAGTACTGCAACAACGCGATTACCTATTTCTTCCTGACGTGGTTCCCCGTCTACCTGGTGCAGGCGCGAGGCATGACTATCTTGTCCGCCGGTTTGTTCACGGCCTTGCCAGCGATCAGCGGCTTCGTTGGCGGCGTCCTGGGTGGTTTGATATCGGACGGTCTGCTGCGTCGTGGCTATTCCCTGACACTGGCGCGCAAGCTGCCAATCGTCTGCGGTCTGCTCCTTTCGAGCAGCATGGTGCTGTGCATCTACGTACAAAGTGACGCCGCCGTGGTCGGACTCATGGCCCTGGCCTTCTTCGGCAAGGGGTTCGGTTCACACGGCTGGACCCTGGTCGCCGACACTTCGCCGCGCCAGATCATTGGCCTTTCAGGCGGTCTGTTCAACACCTTTGGCAATCTGGCGGCGATCACCACGCCAATCGTGGTTGGCTATCTGGTGAGCCGCACCGGCTCGTTCGATTCAGCGCTGGTTTACGTCGCGGCCAATGCCTTGCTGGCGGTGTTTTTCTATCTGATCGTCGTGGGTCGTATTCACCGGATCGAATTGGATACCGGGTCGAGCCGTGTGGTTGTAACAGGCTAAAACCATCGGTTTTCATGTTGGGCTAACAATAACAAGGAGCATGTCATGAGTCGTTTGAGCGAAGCACTGGTGCAGGCACTTGAGCAGGTAGTCGGTCCGGCTGGCCTGATTCAGGATGCCGAGCGCATGCAGAGCTATCTGAGTGACTGGCGCAATGCCTATCGCGGAAAGGCCGCGCTGGTGGTGCGTCCAGCCTGCACTGCCGAGGTCGCTGAAGTCGTGCGCTTGTGTCGAGAGGCCGGCGTATCTCTGGTACCACAAGGAGGCAATACTGGGCTATGCGGCGGCTCGATCCCGGACGCCTCAGGCACTCAGGTCGTACTGTCGCTGACGCGAATGACCGCTATCCGCGCAATCGACCCGGCCAACGAAACCATCACGGTTGAGGCTGGTGTGGTCCTTCAGCGCTTGCAGGAAGCCGCCGCTGAAGTGGGCCGGTTGTTCCCCTTGTCCCTGGGTGCCGAGGGGAGCTGCACGGTCGGCGGCAATCTGGCGACCAACGCTGGCGGCACCGCCGTATTACGCTACGGCAACATGCGCGACCTCACCCTGGGGCTGGAAGTGGTACTGGCCGATGGGCGCATATGGGACGGCCTGCGTGGTCTGCGCAAAGACAATACCGGTTATGACCTCAAGCATCTGTTCATAGGGTCCGAGGGCACACTGGGGATCATCACTGCCGCAGTGCTGAAAATGTTCCCCGCGGTATGCAGTCTGACGACTGCATGGGTGGCATTGGCGAGCCCGCAGGCAGCGGTCGACCTGATTGGCCGCATGCGCACCCTGTGTGGCGATCGCCTGACCGGCTTCGAAATGATGTCGCGACAAAGCGTGGAGTTCGTTTTGCGGCACGTGGCCGGTTGCAACGACCCGTTCAGCGAAATTCATCCTTGGTACGTATTGATCGAACTCAGCGACACCCTGGTTGATGCGCCACTGGCTCAGCTGCTGGAAAGCGGCCTGGTTGAGGCCCTGGAGCAAGGCGACGCGCTCGATGCAGTTGTCGCCAGCAACCAAACCCAGGTTGCGGCCCTGTGGGCGTTACGCGAAGGTATATCTGAAGCTCAGAACCATGAAGGTCCGAGCCTTAAACACGATATCAGCGTACCTGTCAGCAGTATTCCGGCTTTCATTGAGGCGACTGATTGCAAGCTACTCGAAGATTTCCCCGGTGTGCGGATCGTCGCTTACGGGCACGTCGGCGATGGCAACCTGCATTACAACATCAGTAAACCAGCAGGCGCCGAAGACGCTCCTTTCAAAGCGCAAGCCGAAGCGATCATGCACGTTATTTACGACGCGACGGTAGCGTTTGCAGGCAGCATTAGCGCCGAGCACGGCCTAGGCCAGGCGAAACGGGATGCTGCGCAGCGCTACAAGTCCCCTCTTGAACTGGAACTGATGCGAACCCTCAAACAGGCTCTGGACCCGGCTGGTTTGATGAACCCCGGCAAACTGCTGTGACCGCCGGGGTTTGAACCATTGGACTGGGGACGCGACGACGTCTCAGACACGTTTTTGAAACGTTATCTTCCCCCAGATCAAACCGATTACCGCTGCAACAGATGACGCTGACAGCACACTGAGTTTGGCCGACGACAGTAACGCAGCATCGGAAAACGCCAGCGATGCAATGAAGATGGACATGGTGAAGCCAATCCCGGCCAACAGCCCAACCAGCCCTACCCCACGCCACGTCACACCCTCAGGTAACGTGCAGATGTTCAGTTTGACCAGAATCAAACTGGCCAGCATTACACCCAGTGGCTTGCCGAGCACCAACGCCAGCATCACTCCCACAAACACTTTCTGTGAAAGTGCCTCGTCAAGGTTGGCGCCAGACAGGCTGACCCCCGCGTTGGCCAGTGCGAACAGCGGCATGACGCCAAATGCGACCCATGGGTGCAATCCGACCTGGACTCGCTGCACAGGTGGCAACACTTCGCGCTGGGCGTGACGCAATTGCTTCAGTGGTTCGGCGACCGCCTGCGGATTATCTTTGGCCTGAGAAAAGCGATCCATCAGCTCATGAAAGGTCCGTCCGATTGTTTCCAGTGGACGCTCCGTTGCAGGCTTGGAATTCACCGGAGTCATCAGGCCAAGCACCACCCCCGCAAGCGTTGGATGGACACCCGTTTTCAGCAAGCCGAACCAGACGATGGCGCCTGGCACAACATAGGCGTACGCCTTACCTATACCCATCCGCTGTAAAAGCAGAACCAGTGACAAACCGCCTACCGCTACGACCAACCCCAGGTAGTCCAGGCTGGCGGTGTAGAAAATCGCAATGATCAAGATGGCGACGATGTCATCGATAATTGCCAATGCCAACAGCAGGATGCGCACCCCGCTTGGGATCGATTTCCCCAACAACGCGAGTACTCCGACGGCAAACGCAATGTCGGTCGCGGTAGGTACAGCCCAGCCAGCACTCGCCTCGCTCCCATGATTGAGCAGCGTATAGATGATGGCCGGCATCATGACACCGCCCAGCGCCGCACCTAAAGGCAGGGTCGCCAGTTTCATGTTTGCCAGGGCACCGTCCTTGATCTCTTGGCGGATTTCAGCGCCAACCACCAGGAAGAAAATCGTCATCAAGCCATCGTTGACGAGGAAATGCAGCGAGCGGGATACGCTGAAATCCCCCAACCCCAAGGTCACTTGGGTGTTCCAGAAATGCTCGTAGGAATCGCCGACCGGGCTATTGGCCCAGATCAGCGCTGCCAGGGCAGCGAGCAGAAGGACGATACCGCTGACCGCTTCAATGTGCGAAAACCGCTCCAGTGCTGAAAACGCACGTTCTGTTAAAACCTGAGGGCGAGGAATGGTGGGCGAGGCGGATTTGTTTTCAGACACGAATGCACTCCGATGGCGGCCCGACCAACGTTGGAATTTAACCTGCGCAGTGCCCTATGCAACAACGCACCCAGCGCGATGATAAGAAGCTGGCCGTTGTGATGCAAATTGCCATCGCCCCTAGTGACATGAAACTTCTGCCTTGGGCGACACTCAATCTGGCGGTAGCCGGTGGGTGCATGTCATCGAGTTGGTTTGACGCAACCCCCCACCCCCAACTATTGAAGGTAGGACTATGATCGCTCGCTGGCGCTGGTTGTTGAATCAACTGACCAAACGGCTGTGGTTCAGAGCCAGTTTGTTTTCCCTGCTCGGCGTGGCCACTGCATTGCTTGCCGTGGTGTTCAAAGACTTCATTCCAGAGTCGCTACCTACCCGGATCGGTGCCGACGCAGTTGATAAGATTCTGGGCATCATCGCCTCCAGCATGCTGGCGGTCACAACTTTCTCCTTAAGCACCATGGTGACGGCTTATGGCGCTGCCAGCAGTGGCGTGACACCCCGAGCAACCACTCTGGTGATGGAAGACACCACGACACAAAATGCCCTTGCAACTTTCATTGGCTCATTTCTGTTCAGTCTGGTGGGCATCATCGCGCTGAGCACCGGTGCATACGGCAGGCAGGGTCGCGTGCTGCTGTTTGCCGTCACCATCATGGTGGTAATCCTGATCGTCTACACCCTTCTGCGCTGGATCGACCATTTATCCAAGCTCGGGCGCGTCGGGGAAACCATCGACCGTGTAGAAAATGCGGTAATCGACGCACTCGACAATAGGGTCCAATGGCCTTACCTGGGCGGTGCGGCTTATCCCCATGACCGTGTGCTCGCCACTTCTGCACAAGCGGTGAAAAGTCGTGACACCGGGTACGTGCAGCACATTGATGTGCATGCTTTGGGCCTTATCGCCAAAGCGCGCCGTGTGCAAATCTATCTGGATATTCTTCCGGGAAGCTTTGTGCATCTGGGCAGGCCACTTGCTCACACCGTGGCGTTGAGCAACGACGTGGTCGACGATCAATATCCTTTGGCTGAAAAAATCCTTGAGGCTTTGACGCTAGGGGTTCGTCGAACCTTTGAACACGACCCGCGGTTCGGACTTTCTGTGCTTTCTGAAATTGCCTCTCGCGCCCTCTCACCGGCAGTCAATGACCCGGGGACGGCCATTGACGTGATTGGCCGGGGAGTCAGAACTCTCACTTGTTGGGGAAACCCACACCTACCGGTTTCGCAGATAGACTCAGACTGCGAGCAGGTTTACCTGCGTGGCCTGACCGTCGACGACCTGTTCGATGACTTCTTCGGACCTATCGCCAGGGATGGTGCGGCCTTAGTCGAAGTCGATGTACGGTTGATGAAAGCCCTTGTGAGTCTTTCGCAGATCAATCCAGGAGTATTCAACAAGCCCTGCGCCAGGCATGCTGACCTTCTGCTCAAACGCGCCAACCTCGCTCTGGCCCTGCAAGAAGATAAGGACCGGATCAGCGTCTTGGCCCAACAGTTGGGAGTGCAGGTCTGATGTATGGTTCGGCCAGACGGGCAAACATCACTACCAACACGCCCACCAGGCTGGCGGGTCGCAATCGACGACGGCTTCACTGTATACTTCGGCTCCGCATACCCCTGAGCACAGGAACATCAGCATGACTGTACTCCAAACGATCTACTGGCAGCCTACGCCGCCTTAGCGCTACGCCCCCCTCGCAACACCTTGCTTCCGCTAGTCTCGCTTGCGGGCGCGCACTGCTGTACGCCTGGTTCTACACCTTAAGCACACAGCAAGAAATCCTCAAAAATTCGAATTTGTATCGATTCGCCCGCCATTCCCTTGGCGTGCGCGATGCTTTGCCTTGGATATTTTCTATGCTGCAAAAACTTAGACAAACCTGGTTTTCCAACGTCCGTGGAGATGTGCTCGCGGGAATCGTGGTCGCACTTGCGCTGATTCCTGAAGCCATCGCCTTTTCCATCATCGCCGGGGTTGACCCAAAGGTCGGTCTCTACGCCTCCTTCTGTATCTGCGCCGTCATCGCCTTCGTTGGTGGGCGTCCTGGAATGGTCTCAGCGGCTACGGGTGCGATGGCACTGTTGATGGTAAGCCTTGTTAAAGATCACGGACTTCAGTATCTGCTGGCCGCTACCTTGCTATGTGGGGTTCTCCAGATCCTCGCCGGTTACCTGAAGCTTGGCTCCCTGATGCGCTTTGTGTCGCGCTCAGTGGTCACTGGTTTTGTAAATGCTTTGGCAATCCTGATTTTCATGGCGCAGCTACCTGAACTAACCAATGTCACGTGGCATGTCTACGCCATGACGGCAGCGGGCCTTGGAATCATCTATCTATTTCCCTATGTACCGAAGATTGGCAAGCTGATTCCTTCGCCGCTTGTGTGCATCCTGACCCTGACTGCTGTCGCGATTTACCTGGGGCTGGATATCCGCACCGTAGGTGATATGGGCCAACTGCCGGACACGCTACCGATTCTCCTCTGGCCTGAAGTGCCGCTGAACTTTGAAACCCTGCGCATCATCTTTCCTTACTCCGCAGCGCTGGCAGTTGTAGGCCTGCTGGAGTCAATGATGACCGCGACCATCGTCGACGACCTGACGGATACCCCCAGCAACAAAAACCGCGAGTGCAAGGGTCAGGGCCTGGCCAACATCGCCGCAGGCATGCTCGGCGGAATGGCGGGTTGCGCAATGATCGGCCAGTCGATCATCAACGTGAAATCTGGCGGCCGCACCCGTCTCTCGACACTGTGTGCCGGCGTTTTCCTGCTGCTGATGGTGGTATTTCTTGGCGAATGGCTCTCCAAAATCCCTATGGCAGCACTTGTCGCAGTCATGATCATGGTGTCCATCGGCACTTTTAGCTGGGATTCCTTGCGCAATCTGAAAGAACATCCGCTGTCGACCAACCTTGTGATGGTAGCGACTGTTGTCGTCGTGGTGACCACTCACAACCTCGCATACGGAGTACTGGTAGGGGTGCTCCTGGCCTCCCTGTTCTTTGCGAACAAGGTCGGGCACTACCTGGATATCAAGAGCACTCTGGAAGAGACGAAATCGCATCGGACTTATCACGTCGTGGGCCAGGTATTCTTTAGCTCTGCGGACAAGTTCACCGAAGTTTTTGACTTCAAGGAAGCGCTTCACAAGGTCACCATTGATCTCACACGAGCGCACTTCTGGGATATCACCGCGGTCGCAGCGCTGGATAAGGTCGTGATCAAGCTCCGCCGTGAAGGCACGGAAGTCGAAGTGCTCGGACTCAATGAAGCCAGCGCGACAATCGTTGACCGCTTCGGCGTGCATGACAAACCCGCTGCCATCGACAAGCTAATGAGCCACTAAGGAGAACGGCAATGACCCACGTAATGGCATGGTTCGCGCGAACTGTGGCGGCAATGGTTCACGCTTTGGGCTTATGACGTGCTAGGTCGGTGCGATCGGCGGATTGGCTGCATTCATATGAACTTCGATAGCTGCAATATAAATATCGAGTAGATCGTCAAGCAGACTGCCTTGGTCGGGGCGAGTGTCAGCGTCCACCCTCCCCACGTTTCAGTCATAAAGACACATTTGCGCACAGATTGGCCAGCAACTCGCCACCTTTTTCCCTCGCATCGACTACAGTGCAATGACTCTGCATAAAGCCATAACAAGACGGAGCATTCCCAATGCGAGTAGCACACCGCTTAACCCTTCTGGCCGCAGCGGCCACCCTGGCAGTCACCACCTCAGCTCAGGCAGCCCCGGTGTTTATCAACATTCTCACCGGGGGCACCAGCGGGGTTTACTACCCAATCGGCGTTGCCTTGTCGCAAATTTACGGTGAGGCAATCCCCGGGATGAAGACCTCGGTTCAGGCGACCAAGGCTTCCGTGGAGAATCTGAATCTCCTGCAGTCCGGGCGCGGCGAGTTGGCCTTTGCCTTGGGTGATTCGGTCGCAGATGCCAAAAACGGAGTGGAGGACGCAGGCTTCAAAGCGCCTTTAACCAAGTTGCGCGCCATTGCCGGGGCTTACCCGAATTACATTCAAATCGTCGCCAGCAAGGAGTCGGGCATCAAGACCCTGGCGGACCTCAAAGGCAAAACCGTATCGGTCGGGGCCCCGAAGTCAGGCACGGAACTCAATGCCCGGGCGATCTTCAAGGCCGCCGGGTTGACCTATGAAGATATGGGCAAAGTGCAATACCTGCCCTTTGCCGAATCAGTTGAATTGATCAAAAACCGCCAACTGGACGCCACCCTGCAATCTTCCGGGCTGGGCATGGCCGCGATTCGCGACCTTTCCTCGGTCATGCCATTGAACTACGTCTCCATCCCTAAAGACGTAGTGGCGAAAATTGGCAACGCGGCCTATCAAAGCGCAATGATTCCAGCCAACACCTATGATGGACAACCGGAGGCCGTACCGACAGTTGCGATTACCAATATTCTTGTTACCCGTGACGATGTCTCGGATGAGGTCGCCTATCAAATGACCAAATTGATATTCGACAACCTCACGCGCCTGGGTAACTCCCACTCAGCAGCCAAAGACATCAAGCTGGAAAATGCAGCCAAAAACCTGCCCATCCCACTGCATCCCGGTGCAGAGCGTTATTACAAAGAAAAAGGCGTGCTTTAACGAGACAAGGTGTAGCGGCGCAGTTCGCCGCTACACCCGCACTCCGCACTATTTCAATGTAGTCATGAGGCAGGCAGCACATGAGTGAAGATTCCCACGGTATTCCCGCAAACCCGCGGGACTGGCCTAAATCCTTGTTTTATGTGGCGCTGGCGTTTTCGATCTTTCAGATTGTCACCGCAGCGTTCGCTCCTATTTCCAGCCAGGTATTAAGGGCCGTCCATGTTGGCTTTCTGCTGTGGGTCGTGTTTCTGAGCTATCCGGCTTACGGCAGGTCGCGACCTTGGCAGCCATTGGCCTGGGTACTCAGCATGGCCGGTATTGCCACGGCGCTGTATCAGTGGATATTCGAAGCGGATCTGATTCAGCGCTCCGGTGACCTGACCACTAGCGACATGGTGATCGGGCTCGTCCTGATCGTGCTGGTATTCGAAGCAGCCCGACGGGTCATGGGGATCGCACTGCCGATCATCTGCGGCCTGTTCCTTGCCTACGGGTTATTGGGTGAATACTTGCCCGGCGATCTGGCCCACCGAGGCTATGGCTTCGACCAGATCGTCAATCAATTGTCTTTTGGCACTGAAGGGTTGTACGGGACCCCCACCTATGTGTCCGCTACCTATATTTTCCTGTTCATCCTGTTTGGTGCGTTTCTTGAACAGGCGGGCATGATCAAACTCTTCACCGATTTCGCCATGGGGCTGTTTGGTCACAAACTGGGTGGACCAGCCAAGGTCGCCGTGGCCTCGTCAGCGTTGATGGGCACCATTACCGGATCGGGTATTGCCAACGTGGTCACCACCGGGCAATTCACCATTCCATTGATGAAGCGCTTTGGCTACCGGGCCGCATTCGCTGGCGGAGTAGAAGCGACCTCAAGCATGGGCAGTCAGTTGATGCCGCCGGTGATGGGCGCTGTGGCGTTCATCATGGCCGAGACCATCAACGTGCCTTTCGTGGAGATTGCCAAGGCGGCATTGATCCCCGCCATTCTCTACTTTGGCTCGGTGTTCTGGATGGTTCATCTGGAAGCCAAGCGCTCCAATCTCCAGGGGCTGCCCAAAGACCAATGCCCAAGTGCACTAGGTGCGGTGAAAGAAAGCTGGTACCTGCTGATCCCCCTATTGGTGCTGGTCTATCTACTGTTTTCCGGGCGCACCCCTCTGTTCTCGGGCATGGTCGGACTGGCCTTGACCGCCATCGTGATTCTCGGCTCGGCGATCATTCTCAGAGTGTCCAGTTTCGCCTTGCGCTGTGCCTTCTGGATTGCGTTGGGCGTGCTGTGCGTTGGCTTCTTCCAGTTAGGAATCGCAGTGATTTTTGCGGTCATCGCGGTGTTGGTGGTGGTCTGTTGGTTCATCAAGGGGGGCCGCGCCACCTTGACCATTTGCCTGCACGCGCTGGTCGATGGTGCACGCCACGCGGTGCCGGTAGGGATCGCCTGTGCGTTGGTGGGCATCATCATTGGGGTGGTGTCACTCACCGGCGTTGCCTCTACCTTTGCCGGTTATATATTGGCGATTGGCCGGGACAATCTGCTGTTGTCGCTGATCCTGACCATGATCACCTGCCTGGTTTTGGGCATGGGCATCCCGACCATCCCCAACTACATCATCACCAGTTCAATCGCTGCGCCCGCCCTTCTAGAGCTGGGTGTACCCCTGATTGTTTCGCATATGTTCGTGTTTTATTTCGGCATCCTTGCGGACCTCACTCCTCCGGTGGCGCTGGCCTGCTTTGCCGCCGCGCCGATCGCCAAGGAGACTGGCTTCAAGATCAGTCTATGGGCGGTCCGCATCGCGCTGGCAGGGTTTGTCATCCCATTCATGGCGGTCTACAACCCGGCGCTTATGCTGCAAGGTGACAATCTGTGGATGACCGCCTACATGCTGATCAAGACAATACTGGCGGTGGGTCTGTGGGGCATGGCTTCAACCGGCTATCTGCAACACAAGATGCCGCTCTGGGAACGCTCTCTGAGCTTTATTGCCGGTGCTCTACTGGTAGTGGCTTTACCGCTGACCGATGAGATCGGCTTCGCGCTGGGGTTATTGGTCATAGCGCAGCACTACTGGCGCGCTCGTCAGGCAGATTTGGCAAAAACATGATTGGCTTGTGCCTGGGCCTTGCCGGCGTGGTCTGGGCCCAGCTCCCGGTGTCTCATTTCACGCTCGCCTGGAACCACACCATAGAGAAAATCCGTTGGGAGGAAGACTATCGCGTCACCCCTCAGGGCTTGCTGCTGGGGGAGGCCCGGGTTCGGGGAACAGGCGCGGGGATGGAGATACCCCAAGGAGCTCGGCTGCAAGACGGCAGTTGGCACTACCGGCGCGTACTGCCGCCCTTGCAACCGCTGAACCTTGGGCGAACGCCGGAGGCTGGCGACTTCGAACTGTGCTTCGATGGCAGCTGCCGCTTAATGAGCGAATGGGTCGGAGCCCCCAACGCCAAGGACGCGGCGATAGAGCTATGGACCTGCACCAACGATTGAAGCTGTGAGCGCTGACGCGGCTAGTGCATCGGCTTCAAGCCGCTTTTAGTAATGGCTTCGCGGCCCTTGTCCGAGCCCATATAGTCCAGCAGAGCCTTGGCTTCGGCCGGATGAGGGCTTTTTTTCAATACGCCGCCCGAATACAGAATCATTTGCTGAGCTTTATCCGGGATCAGCCCAACGATATCAATACCGGGTACCGACATGAGTTCACTCAGTTGTTGGACGCCCAACTGAGCCTCACCACGCGCCACAACGTTGCCAACCGGTTCGTCGCGCACCTCGTTGCTTTTGATTTTGAAACTCTGGTCCAGGGCCATGTGCGGGAAAAGCCAGTGGGACAAATACGCACCGCTGGAGCTACCTGAGTAGGCTACCGAATCGGCATTGATCAAGGTTGTACGAAACGCCTCCATGCTGTCGATATCAGGTTTCTCGGCACCTTCAAGCACAGCCACGGCGATGAAGGATTTGCCCAGATCGACACGCGAACTCTTGTCGACCTGGCCTTGGGCAATCAATCTGTCCAACGCTACGCCACCCGTAAGCACTGCGTCCGCTGGTTCATTGCGGTCAAGCCGGTTGGGAATCGCCTGGGGGTTTGCTCCCCTGGGCGGGGCTGCCTGGATCAGAAGCTTCACGCCACTTATTTTTTCGTACTCAGGCGCGATGGCCTGCACCGCCCCCATGACGCCACTGGAGCTGAGTAGCGTCAGGGTTACTGGCGGGTTCTTGGATGCATCGTCCGCATAGCTAACACCTGTGACTGACACCGCACAGGACAACAAAACAGTTCTGAATAAAACGCGCACGACAGGCAGTTCCTCGTATGGAAAAACCTTCACGCTAAAGCAGGCGTTGGCTCCACCCGTGTTAACCCGCATTAAGAAAAATTTAGTTAACGGACAGGCGTACCGGATCAAGGCGCCGCTGCCGTTAGAATGACTGCCCTTCTCAGCCTGGAGATATGAATGAATCGTGCATTGGTCATCGAGGATGACGAAGTCACGGCACAGGCAATCATTGCCGAGCTCCACGCCCACGGGTTCAGCACAAGCTGGGCCGACAACGGACGCGACGGACTGGCCATGGCGATTGCCGGTGGCCACGAGGTCATCACCCTGGATCGTATGCTCCCTGATTACGATGGGCTGACCATCGTCAGTACGTTACGTCAATTGGCCATTCAAACGCCGGTGCTGATGATCAGCGCCTTATCGGACATTGATGAACGCGTCCGCGGCCTGCGCTCCGGCGGCGATGATTACCTCACCAAGCCGTTCTCAATGGTTGAAATGATCGCGCGCCTCGAAGTCCTGCTTCGCGATCCTGCGTCGGGTAGCACGGACCATTGCCTGAATTTTGGCGGCCTGCATATCAGCTTGATAGCGCAGACCGTGACACTCAACGGTGATGCAATCACGCTGCTTCCCACCGAACTCAAGCTCCTGACCTACTTGATGCGTAACGCCGGACAATTGGTCACGCGCACCATGTTGTTCCAGGAAGTCTGGGGCTACCACTTCGATCCCGGCACCAACATCATCGACGTGCATATCGCGCGTTTGCGCAAAAAAATAGAAGGCGATGGCGCACCGGCCATCCAGACGATTCGTGGGTCAGGGTATGTTCTGGTCGAAAAAAACTGAGCGCTGGCGCTCCAGCAATAGCCGTCTGATCGGGTTGTATGCGCTGTTCTTTGTGGCGTGGTGCGCGGTATTTACCGGTGTGCTGTACTGGCAGATTTCAGCCTACCTGGGCACTGTCGCCGAGCGTACGCTGATGCAGCGTGCGCATTATTACCAGAAGGTGGACGACACCTCCCTGCTGGCCGAACTGGCGGGCAACGATGCCTACTCTGTCCAGGGGATTGACGCCTATGGCCTGTTCGAAGCCGATGGCAGGCACATCACGGGGGATCTGCTCAGACTACGCACCAATCTGCCTGACGACGGCCGCGTCCATTATATGGAGCGAGGTCTGAGCATTGCCCTGCCCAGCGAGCAAACCCGCAGCAGCTATGCGCTCAGACTGAATCGTCCGGACGGCAGGATCCTCATTCTCGCCCGGGACGGGGGTTCCATTGCGGCGGTCGCGGGCATCATTGGGCAAGCCTTGTTCTGGGGATTGTCACTCACGCTAATCCCCGGCCTTGTAGGGTGGCACTTACTGCGCAGGCGTCCTATCCGCCGTGTCGAGCGATTACAGCGCAGCACCGAAAGCATCGTATCGGGCAACCTCGGTGAACGCCTGCCGCTTTCGGATCGGCGCGACGAGCTGGACATGCTGGCCAATGCCGTAAACACCATGCTTGAACATATCGAACAACTGATGCTGGAGGTCAAAGGCGTTTGCGACGGTATCGCACATGACCTGCGAACGCCGTTGACGCGGCTTCGTGCGCGACTCTATCAATTGCAGAAGGTCCCGCTGACACCGGACCACACCCAGACGCTGAATCTGGCACTGGAAGAGAGCGAGTCCATCATGTCGAGGTTTCAAGGCTTGCTGCGTATCTCGGAACTGGAAGACACCCGGCGCCGCTCGGCTTTCACCAGCTTTGCACCCGAGGCATTGTTACAACAGGCGCACGAATTTTATGAGCCTCTGGCCCAGGAAAAAGGCCAGCGGCTGACACTGCTGCTGACCGGGCAGTGCCCGACGCTGCAGGGCGATGTGTCGCTCTTGTTCGAGGCGCTGGTGAATCTGATGGATAACGCGATCAAGTTCACTCAGGTGGGGGGCGAAATCCAGTTGAGCTGTGTGCCAAAGGAGCACGGTGTCACTATCGAAGTGCTTGATAACGGCCCCGGCATTCCAGCTAGCGAACGTGGCAGTGTCACTCGACGTCTGTATCGCGGCGACGCTACGCGACAACAACCCGGTAATGGACTTGGCCTTTCACTGGTCGCAGCCATTGCCCGCCTGCACGGATTTGGCCTGAGCATTGAAGCGGGTCATCAGGGCCCTGGTACAAGGATCACGCTGGATTGTCCGCGACAAGGATTACTGCCCAAGGCTCCTTAAATAAATCTTAATCCTGGTTAATTTGAGCCCCCTGGATCGTTCACCTAGGGTGGCGGACCCTTCGCCGCCCCAAGGCTTGATGTTCGTGAAATATCCGACACTATGGCTCGCTATGACACTGGTTTGCGCTCCCGGTTTGCCGGCCCTGGCCGCCCCTTCTCCCTCAGGGCCGATGATCCCTTCAGCGCCGCAGCTCAATGCCAAATCCTGGGTACTCATGGATGCCGCCAGCGGTGACATTATTACCAGTCACGACCCTCATGAACGTTTACCGCCCGCCAGTCTGACCAAGCTGATGACGGTCTATGTAGCCACTAATGAGATTCAGGCCAGCCGCCTCAAAGAAGATGATCTGGTGACAATCAGCGAAAACGCCTGGCGCACGGGTGGTTCGCGCATGTTCCTCGATCCGCGCAGCCAAGTGCCCGTGCAAGACCTGTTGCGAGGCATCGTCATCGGCTCAGGCAATGACGCCAGTGTTGCGCTGGCCGAGCACATTGCGGGCGGTGAAGACACCTTTGCCGACCTCATGAACACCACTGCAAAAAAGCTTGGCCTGGAAGACACTCACTTCATGAACGCGACAGGGCTGCCAGTGCCTGACCACTACTCGTCGGCTCAGGATATGGCGAACCTGGCTCGGGCAATCATCATTGATGAGTCGGCTTACTACCCGCTATACAAACAGAAGCACTTCACCTGGAATGGCATCCGTCAGCCCAACAGAAACCTGTTGCTGTGGCGCGACAGTTCGGTAGACGGCCTCAAGACTGGTCATACCGAAGCGGCAGGTTATTGCATGGTCACCTCAGCAGTGCGCGACGGCCGCCGCTTGATTACTGCGGTATTCGGCTCCTCCTCAAAAGCCAATCGTGCCAATGACGCGGGTAAGCTGCTGACATACGGGTTCCGCTTCTTCGATACCCAAACCTATGCCAAAGCTGCCCAAGTGCTGGCAAACCCGATGATCTGGAAAGGCGAAAGCCGGACATTACCGGTTGGGTTACTGGACGACATTTCGCTTACCCTGCCAAAGAATGTGAATCGCAAAACCGACATTCGCCTGACCCTCAATGAGCCACTGATTGCGCCAATTGCCATGGGCGCTGTGGTCGGTAGCCTCACACTCTACGAGGGTGACGAGAAACTGGCGACTCGCCCGCTGATTGCGCTCGAGAGCCAGCCATCAGGCGGTTGGTGGGCACGCACCTGGGATACGGTAAAACTCTTCTTTCTCGAACTTTTTGGCGCGAGTTCAGGATCACTGGTGCCTCATGTCAGTGGTGTCGCTGACAGCTTTCAGCGCTCCAGCAACAGTCAATGACGCCACTTCGCACTCAACGGTCCTACATGGAACCGCTAGGTGCGACCCCTGCCCCGTCAGAATCGATGGGTGGAGTGTTAAGTCATTTTTTTCGGCAGTGTTGATGATAATGGGGAACCATCTATCGGTAGTAACCTCGGAACAGCGGGCATCAAATCAAATGCACGCCAGCGCGTGCCCTAACCAAGGAGGCTCTCATGGGTCAAAATCCTAAGGATGATCTACCCGACAATCCCAAGCCCCTCAGCGATGATGGCATTCCCGCTCCCAGTGGAGCAGCAAATCTGATCGACACCGACTACGTCATCGGCCAAGACAACATCAAGGGCGACTTTTCTTTTTCGCTCGACATCCATGGCAAGGTTTTCATCATTTCGGCAGCTGCGATCTTGCTGTTCGTCATCCTGACATTAGCGCTACAGAATGAAGTCGAACCCCTGTTCAGTTCGATTCGAAACTGGCTGACCAGCCACCTTGCCTGGTTCTTCATGAGCGTGGCCAATGTGTTTGTCGTGCTGTGCCTGGTGCTGATTGTCTCGCCGCTAGGCAAGGTTCGCCTGGGCGGTAGAGACGCCAAGCCAGATCACACTTACATCGGTTGGTTTTCAATGCTCTTTGCTGCTGGTATGGGCATCGGCTTGATGTTCTACGGTGTAGCAGAGCCTATGTCGCACTACGCTGCGTCAATGGGCGGTGTCACTCTGGACGCCAACGGCGTTCGCACCGACTGGGCGCCTTTATCGGGCGCTGCGGGCGATATGAAAGTTTCCGCCGACCTGGCGATGGCCTCGACGATATTCCACTGGGGACTGCACCCTTGGGCGATCTACGCGATTGTTGCCCTGTCGCTCGCGCTGTTCTCTTACAACAAAGGCCTGCCGCTCTCGATACGCTCGATCTTTTATCCATTGCTGGGTGAGCGTGTCTGGGGTTGGCCGGGGCATATAATCGATATCCTCGCGGTTTTCGCCACGCTGTTCGGTCTGGCCACATCCTTGGGGATTGGCGCCGAACAGGCTGCTGCGGGGATTGAGTACTTATTCGGGATCAAGTCCACGAATCTGAGCAAAGTGGTGCTAATCATAGGCATCACAATGATCGCGCTCTGGTCGGTATTGGCGGGTTTGGACAAAGGCGTGAAGCTGCTGTCCCAGATCAACATGGGGCTGGCGCTGCTCCTGCTGCTGTTCATTATCGTGGTGGGCCCGACCCTGGCTATTTTCACCGGCTTCTTCAAGAACCTGGTGACTTACGCCGAGTACTTGCCGGCCCTTTCCAACCCCTTCGGACGTACCGACACCGAGTTCACCCAAGGCTGGACCGCGTTCTACTGGGCCTGGTGGATCAGTTGGTCGCCCTTTGTCGGGATGTTTATCGCCCGCGTCAGTCGGGGTCGAACCGTGCGAGAGTTTCTCGTCTCGGTGTTGCTGGTGCCTACGGTGGTTTCAGTACTGTGGATGACCACCTTCGGAGGAACAGCGATCGATCAAGCCACTGTCCAGGGGTTTGTCGGGGTCAAGGATGCCGTCCTGGAGCTCAAACTGTTCGCGATGCTGGGGCAATTACCGCTCAAGGAAATCACCTCATTCCTCGGGATCATCCTGGTCATTGTCTTCTTCATCACATCCTCAGATTCCGGCTCGCTGGTGATCGACACTATTACCGCAGGTGGCAAAGTCGACGCACCTGTACCACAGCGCGTGTTCTGGGCCGTGATAGAAGGCGTAATCGCTATCGCCCTGCTGCTCGGGGGCGGTCTGGTGGCGTTGCAGGCGATGGCAGTTTCAACAGGTCTACCGTTCGCGATCGTACTGATGGTGGGATGCATTTCGCTGGTCAAAGGCTTGATGTCTGAACCCCGATCGTGATGCGTAGCGGGTAAGTTAATGAGAACGTGAATTAACGTCATCTGTGAGGTGCATAACTCTGAACAGGAGTTATGTCCTCGCAGGCTTTCACTGAGGACCCCATGTTTCAAGAAACTACTGATTTTTTTATACACTACCAATTCTTGGGTATTACATTAGCCAATTGGGTAATAGCGCTTCTAGCGTCCACAATTAGTTTTGTCTGCGCTAGCGCCGTGATTGGGTTTTTCCTTAGAAAATTCCAGGCAAAATCATCACAACCCAATTCCCCTATAAGCCATATCGCAGTTGAAGTGCTGTCGGGTACCAGTAATACGCTGTTGCTACTCGCGTCCATACTGATAGGCATCGGCTTCCTTGACTTGCCTGAGCGTTGGTTGGGCAGAGTCAGCAGTCTCTGGTTTGTTGTAGCCGCATTGCAGGTTGGGCTGTGGGCCAACCGGGCCATTGCGCTCGCGCTGTCGCGCTACTTTCGACGCCACGGCGCCAGCGAAACGTTCCAGGGCAGTGCGCTGGCAACACTGAGTCTGTGGGGCGCGAAAGTATTACTATGGGTCATCGTCGTGATGTCCATGCTCTCCAACGTTGGTGTGAACATTACTGCCTTCGTTGCAAGCCTGGGTGTAGGCGGCATTGCCGTTGCACTGGCGGTGCAGAATATATTGGCCGATGTTTTTGCTTCACTGTCTATTGCTGTAGATAAGCCTTTTGAAGTGGGCGACTTTATTGTTGTCGGCTCGCTGTCCGGCACCGTAGAACATGTGGGTCTGAAGACGACACGGATACGGAGTCTGGGTGGCGAACAGATTGTGATGGCCAATGCCGAAATGATCAGTAGCACGATACAGAACTACAAGCGACTTCAAGAGCGTCGCATTGTATTTGAGGTCGCGCTGACCTATGCCTGTTCTCCAGAACAAGCCAGAAAAGTGCCTGAGCTGATTGAAAGTATTATCGGACATCAGGACAAAGCCCGATTTGATCGTTGTCACTTACGAAACTTCGGTACCAGCGCTCTGGAGTTCGAAACCGTATACATCGTGCTCGACCCAAGTTATAACGTCTACATGGATGTTCAACAGGAAATCAATCTTGCAATACTTGAGGCATTCACCGAGTTGGGTGTCAGTTTCGCGCACCCGTCACGCACCATTCATGTGGCCTCGGTCCCCAATGGCAGCGCCCTCGCCCCCCGAAGTGAGTACGCCACATAACCAAGCTTTCAAAAAATGCCTGGCGGACGAGGCAGCAGATCAATCCCACAAGCTACCAATGGAGGTGGCGGGACAATAGTGATTGGCTATTTGCGCCTGTAGTAACTCGGCAGTCGCGAGGGCATCGGTCAGGGCGTGGTGGGCATGGTAAGTCGGGAGGTTGTAGCGTGCGCGGCTGTCAGCCAGCCTTATCGAAGGCTCCGGGCGGCGCAGGAGCCGGTCTAGCCATCCCGGCTTCTGCCTGTGCATTCTTGCTTCCAGTTGCATCGTATCGATGACCGGGAACTGCACCCCCTCGCCCAAGTACCGGCGAAATGCCTGATCCAGAAAGCCTCGCTCGATATTTCGGTAGTGGACGACCATCACTTTTCCCGCCATGGCGTCCAACAATGCCTCGACCACCTCCGTCAGCGGGGGGGCATGCAAAATATCGCTATGGGTGATGTGGTGAAAGGTGATCGATTGATCAATGAGCTCTGACGGCGGTTTTATCACCCAATACAGCGCCTGGCCACAGCGTATCCGCTGCAAGGTGAACGGTATCAGGCCGATGCTGACAATGCTGTGGGCCTTGGCGTCAAGGCCAGTGGTCTCGACATCCATTGCGAGCAGCTCTACCTGGTCAATAGGTGTCTGTGCAGCAATGGCCCCCGCCTCATAGAATTTTTGCAGGCACGGATGAACCGCCTTCCGGGCGAGCGCTTGAAATGTGCCGGCCCAGTCCAGGGTTTCGGGTTTGTCAGTGGCTCTGCTAACGCTCATAGGGAGGAACGCCCTTTGCCTTGATAGCGAAACCGCAGAAAGTTCTGCGCGTTGCTCAAAACCTGAAACGCCTCTTTGAGGTTGTGCCTTTCACTGGTGGAAAAGTGTTCTGGCTCGATGTAATTGTCCGGCGTGGCCCCTTGCTCGAGTGCATCTGCCTGATGCCGGATGCGGACCATGGACAAAAACTCCAATGCGTAACGTAAGTGCTCTACCGCGTCGGGTGGTATAAGCCGGGTTGTGCTGATCGCTTCAAGGCGATCAAAAGAGTTCTGCGTCGTGCTTGCGGCTGCCAGCGCGTGGATGCGGATGAGGTCGGTCAGCGGGGCCGTACCTCTGCCCTTCAAATTGATAATCCTTTTCTGCTCGCCGTCTGTTTCCACGACAAAAGTGCGGAAGAATCCCAACGGTGGCGTGCGGTTGAGCGCGATTCGGGCCATGGCGTTGAGAAATCCAGGATGAGCGCTGGATTTGCGCGCACACAATGTCTTCAGCTCCTCAACCAGTTCAAGCTGGCCATAGACGCCGTCCAGATCGAAAAAAATACAGCTATTGAGTAGCGTTGCGGGATTGGGCTTTTCGATCCATTGCTCAAAGTAGGCACGCCAGACCCGCAATGGCTGCCGCCACTGATCGTTGGTGGCCATTACTCCACCCTTGCAATAGCTGTAACCACAGGCTGCCAGACCATCACTGACAAAGGTCGCCAGTTTGTGGAAGTAACCGTCATGCAGAACGGGGTCGAAGCGATCATCGAGGACCAGGGCATTGTCCTGATCGGTCACCAGCAACTGTTCATCCCGGGCCATGGAGCCCAGCACCATGAAGCAATAAGGCACTGGCGGCGGGCCCAGTTCTTGCTCTGCCAGTTCGATCAGGCGCTGGGTAAAGGCGCGGCCGATGCCGGAAATTGCGCTGCCGATCATGTGCGCCGTTGCGCCATCGCGCACCATCCTGATGTACGTCCCGCGCAGGTCTCTGAGTAATGATCGAAGTCCGGCGACTGAGGTCTGATTAGATATTCGGTTGACCAGGTACAGGCTGCTCTGCGACTCGTAGCGGATGATATCCGACAGGTTGATCAGCCCCAGGGTACGGCCCTTGTGAACGACCGGCAGGTGATGAATATTACGCCGGAGCATGACCAGCATGGCCTCGAACACCGAATCATCTGCCTGTATTGCTACAGGATCGCGGGACATGATCTCACTGATGGCGGTACAGCCATCGCTTCGCCCCATCGCAACCACGCGGGTGCGCAAATCCCGATCAGTCACTATCCCGACCATCTTTGCTGCTTCCCGGTCAGCCGGGGCCATGACCACGACACAAGCAACGCTTTGCTCGGTCATGACTTTGGCGGCGTCATGCACCGAGGTATCGCTAGTGACCGACACCAGAGATCGGGAGACCAAGGCCCGACATTTGAGCTGCGTCAGTTCGCTCGCACGCCCCTGTGCCTCGACGGCAGACTTGAGCCTGGAGTGGCCCTCAGCCTCGACAAAATCGGCAAAAGCATCGTGCTGCTCGCAAAGCTGGGCGAACACATCGGCAGGGATAAAGTAAATCAGGCTGTCTTCCAGGGCTCGGGCTGGAAAGCGAACTTTGTTGCTGCGCAGTAAGCCTGCCTGACCAAAGATATCGCCCTCAACCAGCCGGTTGTAGAGCTCCCCTGTTCGGCGGTAAACCTCCACCGCCCCACTGCGCACATAGTGCAAATCCTGGATAACCGCTCCGGCCTCAAGAATATCGCTGCCGGCTTTGAAATAGCTGACTTCTACGCGCTGGGCGATTGCGTCCAGCGATGCCTGCGGCAGCGTATCGAAAGGTGCGAAGCGTTGAAGATGATCGCGAATCTCCAGTAACTCGATCTGCATGGAACCTCAAGGTTGATGTGCGAGGGTGTTGAATGGGCTAAATGCCTGAGCAGTGCTGCTGCTCCACCGATACCCACCAAATCACATGTCTCGGTGATGTTCAACCTGGCCATGCTCGTGTGAACAGCCACGCATCGGGATGCGGTGTCATCAGTATTTCCCCGGATAGCCCGTAACGGGTCGTCTTGCGATGGACATCTGTGTAAAATGCCCCGCTGGGTGTCACCGCAAAACGCGGCAAGGCAGGTTTAACTTAGCGCAGGTCGGGCCGCCGCGCGGGGTTATTGTGCCTATGAACCTGGATCCTTCGCGTCTTGAAAAAGACCAAAACCATCGAGCAACACCCGCAACGCTGGCTTTTCTCTCTCGCTTTTTCGCTGCCGAATCCGCTGGCGGCCTGATTTTGATGGCGGCTGCGCTGGCAGCACTCATCGTCGCAAACTCCTCCTGGTCTGAAACGTACTTCTCAACCCTGCATATCAAATTCTTCGGTCTTTCGATCGAACATTGGGTCAACGATGGGTTGATGGCGATTTTCTTCATGCTGGTCGGCCTGGAGATCAAGCGTGAAATGCTGGTGGGTCAGCTATCGAGCTGGAGCCAGCGCGCGCTTCCAGGGTTTGCCGCACTGGGGGGAATGCTTTTACCTGCCTTGATCTACATCGCCGTCAACTGGGGAAACCCTGAAACCCTGGGTGGCTGGGCGATTCCCGCGGCAACGGACATCGCCTTTGCACTGGGCGTCCTGTCGCTACTTGGCAAACGTGTTCCTATTTCTTTGAAAATTTTTCTGTCCGCTCTGGCGATTCTCGATGACCTTGGGGCAGTAGTTATCATCGCGCTTTTCTACACCAGTGGTTTGTCCATCAGCATGCTCCTGGCATCGCTGGCCGTGACCGTTTTTCTGGTCGTGTTAAACCGTTGTGGCGTAAGGAAGCTCTGGCCTTACCTGGTGGCGGGCGGTTTACTGTGGTTCTTCATGCTCCAGTCTGGAGTCCATGCGACGCTGGCAGGGGTCATTCTCGCACTCTGCATTCCGCTAGGTGATTCCAACGACGAGCGAAAGTCTCCTCTTCTCCACCTGGAAGAAAAACTGCACCCCTGGGTCGCCTTCGCCGTTGTGCCGGTCTTTGGTTTTGCCAATGCAGGGGTTTCTCTTGCAGGCATTTCGCCTGGCAATCTGATTGATCCGGTGCCACTCGGGGTCGCTCTCGGGCTGTTACTAGGTAAGCAACTGGGCGTATTCGGTTTCTCCGCGATGGCCATTCGTTCGGGCCTGGCAAAACTGCCGGAAGAATGTGGCTGGCTGCAGCTGTATGGCATAGCACTGCTGTGCGGGATTGGCTTCACCATGAGCCTGTTTATCGGCGCGTTGGCGTTCGCCGGTAATCCGCTACTGGTTGATGAGGTCAAGGTTGGCGTATTACTGGGCTCGGTCCTTTCCGCCGCTCTGGGAGTTGCCGTTCTTCTCAGTGCAAAACCGGCTGGCATCCCTTCAAAGATGCATCAGACTGAATAGATGTAGCGCTACGAAAACAGCACGTGCCCGCAGACCGCTAACAGCAGCAAAAACCGCAGCATCACATAGCTTCAGCGGGCAATTATTACCGTATTAGAGAAGGTCAATATCATTCCGAGTGATATTAACCTTTGCCTTATTCGATTCGTGCAATACAAGCCTCGGGAACAGAATCCGCCCATCTAATCAATACTGGCGGATTTCCCGATGGCTCAGACATTCAATCATTTGCGCTTCCCCCTCGCCGCTTTGGCTCTGGTGGTGATAAGCGCTTGCGGCAAAGCGCCTGAGGCGACGATGGCCCCGGCAGCCGCCAAGGTCAGCGTTGCCAAGGTTCTGGAACAGCCCGTCAATGAATGGGATGAATTCACGGGACGCCTGGAAGCACCGGAAACTGTCGAAATCCGCCCACGGGTTTCCGGCCAGATCGACGCCGTCGCCTTTACCGATGGTGCACTGGTCAAGAAAGGTGACTTGTTGTTCCAGATCGACCCTCGCCCTTTCCAGTCGGAAGTTCGTCGCCTGGAAGCCCAGCTTCAACAAGCTCGCGCGACTTCGACCCGCACTGAAAACGAAGCGCAACGCGGTGAACGCCTGCGCACCAACAACGCGATTTCCGCCGAACTGGCAGACTCGCGCACCACCACCGCACAAGAAGCCCGCGCCGGGGTTGCCGCCATTCAAGCGCAACTGGATCTGGCGAAACTCAACCTGAGCTTCACCCGGGTGACGGCCCCCATCAGTGGCCGGGTCAGCCGCGCAGAAATCACCGCAGGCAACATCGTGACCGCCGATGTCACGCCCCTGACCAGCGTGGTTTCTACCGATAAGGTCTACGCCTACTTCGACGCTGACGAACGTGTCTTCCTCAAATACGCCGACCTGGCCCGCAAAGGCCAACGCGGTCAGACCACCCCGGTGTATCTGGGCCTGTCCAATGAAGTGGGGAACCCGCATCAGGGGCAGATGAACTTCGTCGATAACCAAGTCAATCCACGTACCGGCACTATTCGTGGCCGCGCTGTGTTCGATAACAGCGACGGCAGCTTTACTCCAGGCCTGTATGCACGGGTCAAGCTGGTGGGCAGTGGCGTTTACTCGGCCGTATTGATCAACGACGAAGCGGTCGGCACCGACCTTGGCAAGAAATTCGTCCTGGTCATGGATAAGGACAACAAGCCGGCCTATCGCCCGGTCGAGCTGGGACCAAAAGTGGAAGGCTTGCGCATCGTGCGCAGCGGCCTGAGCAAAGACGACACCATCGTAGTCAAGGGCTTGCAACGAGTGCGCCCAGGTCAGCCTGTCACCCCGGAAGTCACCGAAATGGCCAGCGCCGATACCCTCGCTGCGCTACTTAAACAACGCCAGGCGCTAGAAGCCAGCAACTTGCCGCAAGCGACGCCCAAAACACCTGTCAAGGTGGCCGGCATCGCTGTGCCACGCGGTTAAGGGACAACTGATGAACTTCTCTCAATTCTTTATCTCGCGTCCGATCTTCGCGGCGGTGTTGTCGCTGATGATCCTGATCGCCGGTTCCATCTCGCTCTTCCAGTTACCGATCAGTGAATACCCTGAAGTCGTGCCTCCGACCGTGGTGGTCCGTGCCAACTTCCCGGGTGCCAACCCGAAAGTCATCGGCGAAACCGTGGCTGCACCGCTTGAACAAGCCATCACCGGTGTCGAGAACATGCTGTATATGTCCTCGCAATCTACCGCTGACGGCAAGATCACGCTAACCATCACCTTTGCTCTGGGCACTGACCTGGATAACGCCCAGGTGCAGGTGCAGAACCGTGTGACCCGGACCGAGCCGAAACTTCCAGAAGAAGTGACGCGTATCGGTATCACCGTCGACAAGGCGTCTCCGGACCTGACCATGGTTGTCCACCTGACGTCGCCGGATAAGCGCTACGACATGTTGTACCTGTCCAACTACGCCATCCTGAATATCAAGGATGAGTTGGCCCGCTTGGGCGGTGTCGGTGATGTGCAGCTGTTCGGCATGGGCGATTATTCCCTGCGAGTCTGGCTGGATCCGAACAAGACCGCCTCGCGCAACCTGACCGCCACAGATGTGGTCAACGCCATTCGTGAACAGAACCGCCAGGTGGCTGCCGGCCAGCTCGGTGCGCCGCCCTCCCCGAGCGCCACCAGTTTCCAGATGTCGGTCAACACCCAGGGTCGATTGGTCAACGAAGAGGAATTCGAAAACATCGTGATTCGTGCCGGTGCCGATGGCGAGATCACTCGCCTGCGGGACATCGCAAGGATCGAGCTCGGTTCCAATCAATATGCCCTGCGCTCGCTGCTGAATAATCAACCGGCTGTAGCGATCCCGATCTTCCAGCGCCCCGGCTCCAACGCTATCGACATCTCCAACGATGTTCGGGCGAAGATGGCCGAATTGAAGAAAGGCTTCCCGGAAGGCATGGACTATGCCATCGCCTACGACCCCACCGTGTTTGTCCGGGGTTCTATCGAAGCAGTGGTTCACACGCTGTTCGAAGCACTGATCCTTGTGGTGCTGGTGGTGATCCTGTTCCTGCAGACCTGGCGCGCATCGATCATCCCTCTTGTGGCTGTTCCGGTATCGCTGATCGGCACCTTCGCGGTGATGCATCTGTTCGGCTTCTCGCTGAACGCGCTGTCCCTGTTCGGGCTGGTACTGGCCATCGGTATCGTGGTGGACGATGCCATCGTCGTGGTGGAGAACGTCGAGCGAAACATCGAGCTTGGCCACAACCCGGTGGAAGCCACGAAAATCGCCATGCGTGAAGTAACAGGACCGATCATTGCAACGGCACTGGTGCTGTGTGCCGTCTTTGTACCTGCAGCGTTCATTTCCGGGCTGACCGGGCAGTTCTACAAGCAGTTCGCCCTGACCATCGCCATATCCACCGTGATTTCGGCGTTCAACTCCCTGACCCTTTCACCGGCATTGTCTGCAGTGTTGCTTCAGGCCCATGACGCGCCCAAGGACCGTTTTTCCCGCTTCCTGGACCGAATCTTTGGTGGCTGGTTGTTCCGGCCGTTCAACCGGGCGTTCGCCCGGGCCAGTAATAGCTACGTAGGTATCGTCGGCCGTGTGATTCGTGGCAGCGGTATTGCTCTGATCCTTTACGCGGGCTTGATGGTGCTGACCTATGTCGGTTTCGCCACCACCCCGACAGGTTTTGTGCCGCCGCAGGACAAACAGTATCTGGTTGCCTTTGCACAACTGCCGGACGCCGCAAGCCTGGACCGCACCGAAGACGTGATCAAGCGCATGTCGGACATCGCCCTCAAGCAGGACGGCGTGGAAGCCGCTATCGCGTTCCCGGGATTGTCCATCAACGGTTTCACCAACAGCCCTAACGCCGGGATCGTGTTCGTCACCCTCAAGCCCTTCGACCAGCGCAAGGATCCAAGCCAGTCTGCGGGGGCCATTGCCGGTGCGTTGAATGGCAAATACGCTGCGATCCAGGACGCCTACATGGCGATCTTCCCACCACCGCCGGTACAAGGGCTGGGCACCATCGGTGGTTTCCGCCTGCAGATCGAGGACCGAGGCAACCTGGGCTACGACGAACTGTATAAAGAGACGATGAACGTCATCGCCAAAAGCCAGGGCGTGCCCGAACTGGCGGCGCTGTTCACCAGCTACACCGTCAACGTGCCTCAAGTCGATGCAGCCATTGACCGGGAGAAAGCCAAGACCCACGGCGTAGCCATCAGCGACATCTTTGACACCCTGCAGGTTTACCTGGGTTCGCTGTATGCCAACGACTTCAACCGTTTCGGCCGCACTTATCAAGTCAACGTTCAGGCCGAGCAGCAATTCCGTCAGGACGCCGACCAGATCGGTCAGTTGAAGGTGCGCAATAACCTGGGCGAGATGATTCCCCTGGCGACCTTCATCAAGGTCAGCGACACCGCAGGCCCAGACCGCGTCATGCACTACAACGGCTTCATCACCGCTGAGATCAACGGTGCAGCTGCGCCAGGTTACAGCTCGGGTCAGGCCCAGGCGGCAATGGAAAAGTTGCTCAAGGATGAATTGCCCAACGGCATGACCTATGAGTGGACGGAAATCACCTATCAGCAAATCCTGTCCGGTAACACCGCGCTGCTGGTCTTCCCGCTCTGCGTACTGCTGGCCTTCCTGGTGCTGGCAGCCCAGTACGAAAGCTGGAGCCTGCCGATGGCGGTGATTCTGATCGTGCCGATGACCCTGCTGTCAGCCATCACCGGGGTGATCCTGTCCGGGGGTGACAACAACATCTTCACTCAGATCGGCTTGATTGTTCTGGTGGGCCTGGCGTGCAAGAACGCGATTCTGATCGTCGAGTTTGCCAAGGACAAACAGAGCGAAGGCATGAGCCCCCTCGATGCGGTACTGGAAGCGTGCCGTCTGCGTCTGCGGCCGATCCTGATGACCTCCTTTGCCTTCATCATGGGTGTGGTGCCTCTGGTGTTCTCCAGCGGTGCCGGTGCTGAAATGCGCCACGCCATGGGTGTTGCGGTGTTCTCCGGGATGCTCGGTGTGACCTTCTTCGGCCTGTTGTTGACACCCGTGTTCTACGTACTGATCCGTAACTTTGTTGAACGTCAGCAAACCCGCAAAGCGGCCAAGGCCAAACGCCTGCAAACCCTGAACCCGGAGGCGCATTGATGAAATCGTTGAAGCTGTTCATGCCGAGCCTGCTGGTTCTTGCTCTCGCGGCGTGCGCCGTCGGCCCGGATTACAAAGCACCTGAAACTGCCCCGGCGAAAATTGCCTCGGCAGCCCAGGGCAACTACGACCGCAGCCACCAGGAAACCATCTGGTGGCAGCAGTTTGATGACCCGACCCTGAACAAGCTGGTTGCCCAGTCCCTGAATGGCAACCGCGAACTGCGGGTCGCCTTCGCTCGATTGAAGGCAGCGCGAGCCATCCGTGACGACGTCAGCAACGACGCCATGCCGGTGATCACCAGCCGGGTCAGCAGTGATCAGGCCAAAGGCCAGCAACCGGGCATTACCGAGCGTCGGGTACACAGCGAGCGCTACGACCTGGGCCTGGACATGGCCTGGGAACTGGACCTGTTCGGGCGTATTCAGCGGCAACTGGAAGCCAGCGACGCCGATCAGGATGTCGCCGAAGCCAACCTGTATCAGTTGCAGGTGACGCTCACTGCGGAAGTAGTCGATGCCTACGGTCAATTGCGCGGCGCGCAGCTGCGTGAAGGCATCGCCCGGGAGAACCTGAAAAACCAGCAGGAATCCCGTGGCGTAACGGCTCAGCTGCGTGATGCCGGGGTCGGCAATGAGCTGGATGTAGTGCGCGCTGATGCGCGTCTGGCAGCCGTTGAAGCGTCGGTTCCGCAGTTGCAGGCCGAACAGGTCCGCCAGCGCAATCGTATTGCAACGCTGCTGGGCGAGCGTCCGGAAAACCTCAGCGTCGACCTCAGCCCGGCGAAACTGCCAGCCATTGCCAAGGCACTGGCTATTGGCGACCCGACACAAGTGCTGCGCCATCGTCCGGATGTGCGTTCCGCTGAACGTCAGTTGGCCTCGTCAACGGCGCGTATTGGCGTAGAAACGGCGGACCTTTTCCCTCGCGTCAGCCTCAGCGGTTTCCTGGGATTCACCGCAGGGCGCGGGTCGCAGATCGGTTCGTCTGCCGCCAAAGCGTGGGCTCTGGGTCCAAGCATTACCTGGGCAGCTTTTGACCTGGGTAGCGTGCGAGCGCGAATTCGTGGCGCCGATGCAGATGCAGAAGGCGCGCTGGCCAACTACGAACAGCAAGTGCTGCTCGCTCTTGAGGAATCGGAAAACGCGTTCAGCGACTACGACAAACGTCAGCAGCGCCTGCTGTCGCTGATCCGCCAGAGTGAAGCCAGCCGTGCAGCCGCCAATCTGGCTTCGGTCCAGTATCGCGAAGGTACCGCTGATTTCCTGGTGCTGCTGGACGCTGAGCGTGAGCGCCTGGCCGCGGAAGATTCTCAGGCTCAGGCCGAGATCGACCTGTACCACGGCATCGTCGCTATCTATAAGGCGATGGGCGGCGGCTGGCAGCCACAGGCCTGATTCACCTGATATTTGCGTTATCGCCAAGGCCCCGCCACTCCTGAGTCGCGGGGCCTTTTTTCATGCTGCATTTGCTATGGGTCAGGGATTGGCGTTTGACACCGGGCGATCACTCCTCGAAGCTGCAAGCCGTCAAGAAATGGATATCGGTATGTTCAAAATGCCTTTTCAAGGCTCCTTTCCACAGATCAAACCTCGGCGCCGCAGACAGCTGGGGCTAGGCATCGGACTGTTGTTGATCGCAGTCCTCGTGGGCGTCATTGCATGGAATAAACATGCGGCGCCCCCCGCACCCAAGCTACTCAGCCATACCTACGAGCAAGCGCTGGAGCAGGCCCATAACGGACAGCCCGGAGCCGCACGGGTGCTGTATCAGCAACTGGCCCGTACCGACCTCTCCGACATCCGTCGCGCCAGCCTGCTTGCCGAACTCGGCAATTACCCCAGCCCCCAGGCGCTGAAATTATTGAGTGCAGACCTGCGCAATGGCTCGGAGCTGGTGAAACAGGCGGCCATCGACTCCACACAAATACTCGTCCCGGATGGCAAACGAAGCCTGTTGCTCGGCCCGTTGCTGGATGACCCTGATGTTTCGGTTCGTCGGCATGCGGTCAATGCCTTGCTGGATCTGACCCCCGACGACCTGGGGCTGTACTACGCCGCGTTGCAGGACAATGTGGACGCCTGGCAGGCTTTCCTCAGGAGTCAGCCACCGTCCGTTGAAAACCAGTTGCAACTGGCAAGACTCCTGGAACACAGCGGCAACCCGGCAGCAGCCCTCGCGGCAGTGCAACAAGCGACCCAGCTTGAACCGAAGAACCTTGAAGCGGCCCTCGCCTACATTGATCTGCTTGACCGACAAGGGCAAACCGAGCGAGCCCGTCAGCTTCTGGCCCAACTGCTGGAGCAGCATCCTGATTCGTCGCGCCTTCAACACGCGCTGGGCAGATGGCTGCTGGCCCATGATCAGACCGAATACGCATTACTCGCACTTGCCAAGGCCGTTGAGCTGGAACAGGACAACGTCGGCTATCGCTATGACCTGGCGGTAGCATTGCATGACCTCCAGGAATTGGAGGCCGCCCAGAAACAACTCGCCGAAATCCTCCAACGCCAGCCTGCCAACCGCCGAGCGCGTGTTTTGTTGATTAGCTACTGGAAGGAAAACGGCCAGTTGCAGAAGGTGCAGATCCTGCAGGCTGAACTGGAGCAACAGAACCCCGACGACCCCGAGCTGCAACAGGGACTTTAGGCATACGCAAGGGAAAAATCGCGCAAATTGATCTATGCCTGTCAGCGTCTAATATCAGAAATTACTTACAAACAGTCCTTCCTGTTTAACGCAATCCAGCGCCGCGCCACAACAATAATTCTGGCCGTGCTCTAGTTAATTGCATCAAAACTATTTTCTAACTCGAAAAAAACGTGCATGATTTACACGCTACTGAATACAACTACCCCTTTCATCGAGGCGAGATAGACAGGAAGCCTTAGTGTCATCAGGGGATAGCGCGCTTGGATACCCGGGTCGGGAATCGAATGAGCGAATCAGCCAGAAGTTCTTGTCTTATCGCTTTGTGACGCTGGCATCAGCCAATCACCTTCGGAGTATGTTATTTGTCCAGACTTGCCGAGTTTCGTGCAGCAGAAAAAGCCCTTCAGGAACAGCTTGCCCAGCTGGAGTCCCTGAAGAATGACGCTGGCCTGAAAAAGGAGATTGAATTCGAACAGAAACTCCAGGCCCTGATGAGCAGCTATGACAAGGGTTTGCGCGACATCATCGCCATCCTCGACCCTAAAGGCTCGTCGGCACAGCCTCTGACTACAGGGCCTAAGCGCCGCCGTGCCCGCGTCGTCAAGGTTTATCAGAATCCGCACACGGGTGAGTTGATCGAAACCAAAGGTGGCAACCACCGCGGTCTGAAATCCTGGAAAGAGCAGTACGGTGTCGACACCGTAGATTCATGGCTGCGCGCTTGATCCATGTACGCAGTATAAAAAGCCCCGAATTCCCGGGGCTTTTTATTGCCCGACAATAATCTGACGTCAGCATATAACACCTGCTCATAAGGGGCTGATTGTTATTGAATAGGCATGGTTCAATTTCGTTCAATACCCCATGAAGCGCGAAATGCTGCTGCTCCGCTAGAGATGTCTACACTTTTGAATTAAGCCTTTCCCGCACCGGTCTACTCGCAAAAAATAACCGACATTAAAGAAGCGGTCATAACAACCGGCATTGTCATTCTTGTTTGTAAGAATATTCTGATATTTATAAGTACGGACGTTCCATAATATTTTACGGAAATGTTCACGATTTTTTCACACCCCGTGCGCGAGGATAGAGGCTGCTAAAGGATTAGCGCCCCAATGCCCGCTTCGGCGGGCTTCTTTTTGCCTGAAATTTGTCTGATATCACTCCCCTTCCTTGCTCGCGAATAGGCCAGTGCGCTCGATAGATTCCGCTGGATGTGAAAGCAATTCGCGAGCAAGCTCGCTGCCACAGGTTTGGCGCATGATCGGCAAATCGCGTGCTCATTCACCTCTCACCGCCGCAGTCCTAAGGAGGTGTGAGCTTCAGCGCATTGCGAATCTGCAGTGCTTCATCCTTGTTCGCTGCGTAACCTTCAGCCGATCCGGCATAGGACAGAGACCAGGCGGTTTCTTTGTTGGCTGCAGCCAACAGGGTTTGCGTCATGACATGAACACCGTTCTGCGTGATGGTGCATGTGGTCTCAAGCGCGGGAACAGTATCAAGCGTGGTCTGTCGTACGCGGGTACAAACGCTTTGAAAGCCCGTGCGAGCAAAATTGACCTGCACAGACTTGCGCATTTCCAGCAATACGCCCTCCACATTGACCTCGTGCCCCGCCGCCAGACTCGACTGAGTCAGCTCCATGACCATCACCGGGTTACCGGCCTCATCAAGCTTGGCCGCTCGCTGTCGTGACTGCGTCGGGCTCTGTGCGGGTGTCTGCGCGCTGGACAGATCTTCAACCTGCCAACCGCTTGGCCACACGATCACCGCAGCCTGCACCTGAGTGCAACCCAGAGCTAGCGCCAGGCAAATGCCAAGGAATGAATGTCTGTAGAGCGGGTCAATCATGATGGACATCGCTGAGGCAGGTAGATCGCAAAGTCTGACTGCCCAGCCAGCAACGAACAAGGGGCAATAACGCTTTGTTGGCCGACGGGTTTGGCATCCCCGGCGTCGCCCCGTATCATTTGGTAAAACCTTTACACCTCCAGCGGAGATATTCATGAGCCTGCAAGACCTTAACACCTTCCCTGGCGTAACCGCCGAGCCTGAGGCTGCCACCCAACGCTTCGTGTTCAACCACACCATGTTGCGGGTCAAGGACATCACCGCATCTCTGGACTTCTACACCCGCGTGCTGGGCTTCAGCCTGGTCGAGAAGCGTGATTTCGCCGAGGCAGAATTCAGCCTGTATTTCCTGGCGCTGGTTGATAAGGCACAGATCCCTGCCGATGACGCCGCACGCACTGAGTGGATGAAATCCATCCCGGGCATTCTGGAGCTCACTCATAACCACGGCACCGAGAAAGACGCGTCGTTCGCTTATCACAACGGCAATACCGACCCTCGCGGCTTTGGTCACATCTGCATTTCAGTGCCAGACGTGCACGTAGCCTGTGAGCGTTTTGAAGCGCTGGGCGTAGACTTCCAGAAACGCCTGGCCGATGGCCGCATGAACAGCCTGGCCTTCATCAAGGATCCGGACGGCTACTGGGTAGAAATCATTCAGCCGACGCCGCTCTGATCGCTTGATCGAGCAAAGCTGATACGAAAAGGGCCTCATGATTTCTCATGAGGCCCTTTTTTTATGCTTACCGGCTATCAGGCTGGGGCAGACGTCCGGATCAAGTGATCGAACGCACTGAGAGAAGCTTTCGCGCCCTCCCCCAAAGCAATGATGATCTGCTTGTACGGGGTGGTTGTAACGTCGCCGGCGGCGAAGATACCGGGGATTGAAGTCTCACCACGGGAATCCACCACGATCTCCCCACGTGGCGACAGTTCAATGGTGCCTTTGAGCCAATCGGTATTAGGCAGCAGACCGATCTGCACGAAGATACCTTCCAGCTCAACGGTGACTTCCTCGCCGTTCAGACGATTCTTGTAGCGCAAGCCATTAACCTTCTGCTCGTCGCCGGTCACTTCGGTGGTCTGGGCATTAGTGATCACGGTCACGTTTGGCAGACTGGTCAATTTTCGTTGCAGCACCGCGTCAGCGCGCAGCTGCACATCAAACTCCAGCAGTGTGACGTGCGCCACGATACCCGCCAGATCAATCGCTGCTTCAACGCCGGAGTTACCACCACCGATCACGGCCACACGCTTGCCTTTGAACAATGGGCCATCGCAGTGCGGGCAGTACGCCACGCCTTTGTTGCGGTATTGCTGCTCGCCAGGGACATTCATCTCCCTCCAGCGCGCACCGGTGGCCAGAATCACAGTCTTGGCCTTGAGGGTCGCACCGCCGGCAAATTTGACTTCATGCAGCTCGCCGTTCTTGCCAGGGATGAGCTGGTCTGCGCGTTGCAGGTTCATGATGTCGACTTCGTACTGCTTGACGTGCTCTTCAAGGGCAACGGCCAGTTTTGGGCCTTCGGTGTGCTGCACGGAGATGAAGTTCTCGATGGCCATGGTGTCCAGCACCTGACCGCCAAAGCGCTCAGCCGCGACACCCGTACGAATGCCTTTACGTGCTGCATAAACAGCCGCCGCCGAACCTGCCGGGCCACCGCCGACCACCAGGACGTCGAAAGCGTCCTTGGCATTGAGTTTTTCTGCCTGACGATCACCGGCACCGGTGTCGATCTTGGCAAGGATCTCTTCCAGGCCCATGCGGCCCTGACCAAACAGCTCACCGTTCAGGTAAATACTCGGGACCGACATGATCTGCCGATCAGTGACTTCCGCCTGGAACAGTGCACCGTCGATAGCAACGTGCTTGATGTTCGGGTTCAGCACTGCCATGAGGTTCAGCGCCTGGACGACATCCGGGCAGTTCTGGCAGGACTGGGAAAAATAGGTTTCGAACCTGAAATCGCCCTGCAGTGAGCGAACCTGTTCGATAGTGTCTGCACTGGCCTTGGACGGGTAACCGCCGACTTGCAGCAGCGCCAGCACCAGTGAAGTAAATTCGTGGCCCATCGGGATACCGGCGAAACGCAGGCTGATGTCTTGTCCCGGGCTATTGAGCGAAAACGACGGCGTGCGCGCATCGGTGCCGCTGTCATTCAGGGTAATGTCTTTTGAAACGCTGATGACGTCGTTGAGCAGCTCCAGCATTTCTTTGGATTTCGCGCCGTCATCAAGGGACGCGACGATCTCGATTGGTCGGGTGACCCGTTCCAGATACGACTTCAACTGGGCTTTAAGATTGGCGTCCAACATGCGGGCGATTTCCTTTTGATCAGGTTTTTACTGGAGTAGAAAAAACAACGCCCAGGCGATGGTCGCCCGGGCGTTTTGAGGGGCGAAGCGGTTTACTTGCTCAAGAGCTCGACGCCCCTAGCCAACTCATCGGAGTCAGATCTTGCCAACCAGGTCCAGGGACGGAGCCAGAGTAGCCTCGCCTTCCTGCCATTTGGCTGGGCAAACTTCGCCTGGGTGAGCAGCAACGTACTGGGCGGCCTTGATTTTGCGCAGCAGCTCGGAAGCGTCACGGCCAACACCGCCGTCGTTCAGCTCAACGATTTTGATCTGACCTTCTGGGTTGATCACGAAAGTGCCACGGTCAGCCAGACCTGCTTCTTCGATCAGAACGTCGAAGTTGCGGGAGATCTGCAGGGTTGGGTCGCCGATCATGGTGTACTGGATTTTGCCGATTGCTGGCGAAGTGTTATGCCATGCAGCGTGAGCGAAGTGGGTGTCGGTCGAAACGCTGTAGATCTCAACGCCCAGCTTCTGGAAGGTGGCGTAGTTGTCTGCCAGGTCTTCCAGCTCGGTTGGGCACACGAATGTGAAGTCAGCTGGGTAGAAGAACACGACAGACCACTTGCCTTTAAAGTCAGCTTCAGAAACGTCGACGAACTCGCCGTTTTTGAATGCAGTGGCTTTGAACGGTTTTACCTGGCTGTTGATGATAGGCATCGGTGAATCTCCTGATGGTTTGTGAAGGGGTTTGAAATTCGATGGAGTGGAGCTTACGCACAATCGCGGCCATGGGCTCATTGGCAAACCTCATGCCGCTGATTGTTTTTCACTATAAGAGATGTTTATTAATAGAAGAAATCGGAATTGCCGCTGAGCCATCCAGCCCGGTCATGAAGGGCGTGGCCTCGACGTAACGCATGGCCGACTTCATATCTTTCCAGCCGACATAGCTCATCAACGATTTCAGGTCCCACCCATTATGATGCGCCCATGTGGCAAAACCGCGACGCAGCGAGTGACTGGTGTAGGACTGCGCGGCAATGCCCGCACGCTCAAGAGCGTTGCGCAATAACGGAATCACGCTATTGGCGTGCAGCGCCTCATCACCCAGGTTGCCCCAGCGATCAATGCCCCTGAAGACCGCACCACTCACCAGCGCTGCGCAGTTTATCCATTCGATGTAGGCCTGCACTGGACACAATCGCTGCAACGCCGGGGTCTGATAGGTTTTGCCAAGATTGTCGCGGTCACCTTTACTGCGCGGCAAATAGAGGCTGATGCCCGAGCCTGCCAGCGCCTTGACGTGCTCCACTTGCAGGCGGCACAACTCATCGCTGCGAAAACCCCGCCAGAAACCCAGCAGGATCAACGCCGTATCTCGCCGACAACGCAACACAGTGGCGTGGTCGTGGCGCGACCTAGCCTGCTCGGCCTCATTGCTTAGCCAGTTGATCGCTTGTTCAAGATGCAATAGCTGCAGCGGTTCGGCCTGTTTTTCCTGCGCCGGATGCAGCGCACGAATGCCTTTGAGGACCTTGCGCACCACCGGCGCCTTGGTGGGGTCGTTGAAACCCTGGCTGATGTGCCATTGCGCCAACGCAGAGAGCCTCAGCTTGAGCGTGTTGACCGACAGATCCCCCGCGTAACTCGCCAGGTAGCGGGCAACGCTTTCACTGGTCGCGGGCAGGAACCCTCCCCATATCACTTCGAAATGTTCAATGGACGCTCGGTAGCTCCGACGGGTGTTATCCCGGGTTGCCGCGTCGATATAGCGATTTATGTCCTGCATGGCAGCCCTGGCGTACTGAAATCGGGATGGCACATCACGAAAATGCGCATCACACGGGATAATACGCCAATATCCCGCCTCATATTATCGAAAATAAAATTGATTATTTCCCAATGTTTAGTATGTAATTACAGAGTACATACCACAGTACGTAATCGTAGGAGATAGCATGGCTCGGGGCGGCATTAACAAGGCTGTGGTGCAAACCGCACGCTTGGCACTGATCGCCCGAGGCGAACACCCAAGCATTGATGCAGTACGCGTAGAAATGGGTAATACCGGCTCGAAAACCACCATCCACCGCTATCTGCGGGAACTTGATGACAGTGATTTACGAAACGGCTCGTCGGAAGTCGACATTGGTGAGGAGCTGACCGAGCTGGTCGCCCGCCTCTCCCAGCGCCTCAATGGCCAGGCTCAGGAGCTGGTGTCGAACGCACAAACGGCGTTCGACCAACAGTGCGCAGCCCTGCAAGACACGCTAAAGGAGACAGAAAAGCACTTGGCGGATCGTGAAGTGATGCTCGCCAGTGAAAGCGAGCAACTGCAAAAGCAAGTCGCAGCGCTCGACGCGACGCGGGAGCAATTGCGCAACCAACAGTCTCAAAACGCGCGACTGATCCAGGCCAATCAAGACCTGGAAACGCGCCTGCAGGACAAGGATGGGCACATACGCTCGCTGGAAGAAAAGCACGTGCATGCCCGTGACGCGCTGGAGCATTACCGCAGCGCCATCAAGGAACAGCGCGAACAGGAGCAACGGCGCCACGAGACCCAAGTGCAGCAATTGCAGATGGAATTACGCCAGGCCCAGCAAAGCGCCATGGGGCGGCAGGAAGAAATCACTCAACTCAATCGCGATAACGAACGGTTGCTGACAGAGAGTCGAAACGCACAGCGAGAGTTGCACACTCAACAGACCCATTTGAGTACCCTCAGCGATCAAGTCAACAGCACCACGGAGAAATTCCAGCAGTGCGAGGCACGTTGCGCGGTATTGGAAGAACGATTGCGTAGCGCATTGGAAGAAAGCAGTGGATTGAAGCAGCGGGCAACGGATGTGGAGCAGCAGAATCGGGTTCTGGAGCTGATCCTTATCAAGACCGAGCTGGCGCTGGAGAATCTTCGAGCCACAGAGGCTCAAGCCTCGGCTAGCGAGGCTTCGCCTGATAAAACCTCAGAGAGAGAGTAAAGCCCAAGGCATTACCGCAACCTCCGCCCCCCCTTAGAAGCACAACATGACGAACTGAACCTGGATGATATTTGTGGGAGCGAGCTTGCTCGCTAAGAGGCCAGTCCGTCCGATGCATCTTGGTCGGCTGCAATACCGCCTTCGCAAGCAAGCTTGCTCCCACGGTTTAGTACTCGTTCGCTAGATAACAGCCCGCACCGACCTGCTTCTGTGATCGGGCGGTTGGTTCCGATTCTGACCCTGACATTGACCCTGTGGGAGATTCTATATTTGCTCGCAAGCGGATGAATGACGTGGGACCGGCTTTAGCCGGGAAGGCGGCATTCCAGACGATAAATATCAGGTGAATGTCCCGGCCCCTTCCCGGCTAAAGCCGGTCCCACGTCGTCGCGCCAATATTGAAATCACTTTTGGGAGCGAGCTTGCTCCCGAAGAGGCCGCCATCTCCTGCCTGTACCTTGCTGAGGGAACGCAGTCTTCGCGAGCAAGCTCGCTCGCACAGGTCCACCGCTTACTGAACACCTCACCCCGTGCGATGACTTTCCAGCATCGTGCGTACTCGCAGCGCCAGCTCATCCACGGTAAAAGGCTTGGTCAGCAGATCCATACCATCTTCAAGGAAGTCATCCAGGTTTTGCGCGTTACGCGCGTACCCGGTCATGAACAGCACCTTCAATCCAGGCCTGTGCTGCCGGGCGACCTCGGCAAGCTGCCGACCGTTCAGGCCCGGCAAACCGACATCAGTGATGAGAAAATCAATGCGTTTCGGGCCTTGCAATAGGGGCAAGGCAGACTTGCTATCACTGGCTTCGAGCACGCAATAGTCCAGCTCGCGCAAGGCATCTACCACCAACATCCTGACTGCGTCCTCGTCCTCTACCACCAACACCTGCTCACCATAACCGGCACGAGGAGCCGACTCGATCGCCAGAACCTGCTCGCTGCGCTCAACATTGTGCAGATGACAGGGCAAAAACAGTTGAACACGTGTGCCGGTTCCTTCGCGACTGTCGATCAGCACGTGGCCACCCGTCTGCTTCACAAAACCATAGACCATGGACAAACCCAGACCAGTGCCCTGACCAATGGGCTTGGTGGTGAAAAACGGATCGAACGCTTTTTCCAGCACCTCGCTGGACATGCCGCTGCCGGAGTCCTCTACACACAGCTGTACATAATCACCGGGGGTGATCGCCCCTTGCTGCGCCACGACGGTGACGTTGGAGCTAGAAACAGACAATTCCCCGCCCTCCGGCATCGCGTCCCGGGCGTTGATCACCAGATTGAGCAGCGCGTTTTCCAACTGATGCTCATCGGTCTGCGCACGACGCAACTCCTCACTCAGTTGAATACGTAACTCGACACTTTCACCCACGGTGCGCCGCACCAACTCCTCCATGGAACGGACCATGCGGTTGACATCAACGGCGCTGTTATTGAGTGACTGGCGACGAGCGAACGCTAACAACCGATGGGTCAACGCGGCGGCGCGGTTGGCCGAAGTTATGGCGGCAGCGATATAGCGGTCTATCTCTGAGACACGACCTGCCGCCACTCTGCGCTGAATAAGGTCCAGTGCGCCGAGCACGCCAGTCAGCATGTTATTGAAGTCGTGAGCGATGCCCCCGGTTAGCTGGCCGATGGCATCCATCTTTTGCGCATGCCGCAACGCTTCCTCCGCTTGCTCGCGCTCCGCCATTTCAATCTGCAGCAATTCATTGGTCGTCGCCAGCTCGCGGGTCCGTTCGAGAACCCGAAGTTCCAGGCTTTCATTGAGTTCGCGCAGCGCCTCTTCGGCGCTGACCTGCGCAGTAATGTCGGTATTGGTGCCCAACCAATGGGTGATGTGGCCCTTCTCGTCGCGAATCGGCAGCGCCCGAGCCAGAAACCAGCTGTAAACGCCGTCCTTTCCCCGCAATGGAAAGGTGTCCTCCCAGATCGAGCCTGTCGCAAAACAGTGGGAGAGCCGCGCCGAAACACGGTCGACATGATCGGGATGATGTACAGAGCGCCAGCCCAGTGCGAGCATGGCCTCTAGCGAAGAGCCGGTGTACTCGTACCAGCGCTCGTTGTACCAATAAATGCTGCCAGCGGCGTCAGCGGTCCAGGCCAGCTGGCTCATGTTGTCCGCCAGCGTCCGGAACTGCCGCTCACTTTCCAGCAGGGCATCAATGTTGCGCATGGGCTGCGGTTCTTGCTCAGCAGTGTTCAATGGCAGTGCTGTCCAGTGATAGTGACGTCTCATCGCAGTTTTCCTTCCTGGAACATCGTACAGCCCGAGTTTCATCCTGAATCTCGGGGGCTCAGCTCAATGCATAAAGATTAACGAGCCACTGGCGAGCGCATGGTGACGAACTCTTCGGCGAGGGTCGGATGCACGCCAATGGTGTCATCGAAGACGCGCTTGGTCGCCCCGGCCTTCAACGCAATGGCCAGACTCTGTACGATTTCCCCAGCATCAGGGCCGACCATGTGACAACCCAGGACCACGTCGGTATTGGCGTCGACCACCAACTTCATCAAAGTTCGCTCCTGATTGTCGGTCAGGGTCAATTTCATCGGCCGAAAGCGGCTCTCGAAAATCTGCACCTCGTGCCCCGCCTTGCGGGCTTCCTCTTCAGTCAGCCCCACCGTACCGATGTTTGGCAAGCTGAACACTGCGGTAGGTATGTGGGCGTAATCCACCGGGCGATAATCCTCTGGCTTGAACAGCCGTCGCGCCACGGCCATGCCTTCAGCCAGAGCAACCGGTGTGAGCTGCACCCGCCCAATAACGTCACCGAGGGCCAGAATCGACGGCTCGCTGGTTTGATAGTTGTCATCGACCTGAATGAAACCGTCTTTGTTGAGCTTGACGTCCACAGTCTCCAACCCGAGGTTATCCAGCATAGGCCGACGACCCGTGGCATAGAAAACACAATCGGCGGTGGCGGTGGAGCCATCCTTGAGGAAAACCTGAAGACTGCCATCGCTCTGCTTTTCAATACGCTCGATGTCGGCGTTGAATCGCACATCCATGCCGCGCTTGACCAACTCTTCGTGCAGATGCTGACGAATGCTGCCATCAAAGCCGCGCAGGAACATTTCACCGCGATACATCAAGGTGGTTTCAGCACCCAACCCATGGAAGATCGACGCAAATTCAACCGCGATATACCCGCCGCCGACCACAATGACGCGCTTGGGCAATTGCGGAAGGAAAAACGCTTCGTTCGAGGTAATAGCGTGCTCACGACCCTGAATATCAGGGACCTGAGGCCAGCCACCGGTGGCGATCAGGATATGTTCGGCCGTGTAGCGCTGGCCATTCACTTCAACCTCACGCGGGCCAGTCAGCCGCGCGTGCCCTTCCAGCAGCGTGACGCCGCTGTTGACCAGCAGGTTGCGATAGATGTCGTTGAGGTGATGAATCTGGCGATCTTTGTTGGCAATCAGCGTTGCCCAATCGAAATCCGGCTCGCTGACCGACCAGCCGAAGCTCTTGGCTTGCTCGAACTCTTCCGAGTAATGAGCGCCGTAAACCAGCAGCTTCTTCGGCACGCAACCGACGTTGACACAAGTGCCGCCCAGATAGCGGCTCTCCGCAACGGCGACACGAGCACCAAAGCCAGCCGCAAAACGCCCGGCACGCACACCACCGGAACCCGCACCGATTACAAAGAGGTCAAAATCGTAAGCCATTGGAATCTCCTGAACAGAACGACAGCATATCAGCCAGAAACGACAAAGCCACCCGAAGGTGGCCTTGTTGAGCAGTGAGCCCGAAACATCCAGGCGACTTAGCTGCCTTTTTTGTAGAAGTGTTCGAAGCAGAAGTTGGTCGCTTCGATGTAGCCTTCAGCGCCGCCGCAGTCAAAACGGGTGCCCTTGAATTTGTAAGCCAGCACGTTGCCTTCGGCAGCCTGCTTCATCAAGGCGTCGGTGATTTGAATTTCGCCGCCTTTGCCCGGCTCGGTCGCTTCGATCTTCTCGAAGATATCCGGCGTCAGGATATAACGACCGATGATCGCCAGGTTCGATGGCGCATCTTCAGGCTTTGGTTTTTCAACCATGTCAGTTACGCGAAACAGGCCAGGCTTGATTTCTTCACCGGCGATGACACCATATTTCTGGGTCTCGCTTGGATCAACTTCCTGAATGGCAACAATCGAGCAACCATAGTGTTTGTGCAGCTTGACCATCTGAGCCAGGACCCCTTCGCCGTCCAGGTTCACACAAAGGTCATCCGCCAGCACAACGGCAAACGCCTCGTTACCGATCAATGGACGACCGCTGAGGATCGCGTGGCCAAGGCCTTTCATTTCGGTCTGGCGAGTGTAGGAGAAGCTGCACTCATCGATCAGGCGGCGAATACCAACCAGATACTTCTCTTTGTCGGTGCCTTTGATCTGGTTTTCCAGCTCGTAGCTGATATCAAAGTGATCTTCAAGAGCGCGCTTGCCACGACCCGTTACGATGGAGATTTCATTCAAGCCTGCATCAAGTGCTTCTTCCACGCCGTATTGGATCAGTGGCTTGTTGACCACCGGCAGCATCTCTTTGGGCATGGCTTTGGTCGCTGGCAAAAAGCGAGTGCCGTAACCGGCTGCTGGGAACAAGCATTTCTTGATCATAAAGGTCCTTAATAAAGGGCTGTTGGCATTAGCGAGGCAGTCTAATCAGGCGGGGGCTAGCTTACAATGCCCCGCCACTGGCCGTGCGATGCCATGGTAGAGAGATCCCTGAGCAGATAGTTCCGCCCAATCGCAGATATTGTGACCGTTGGAGCACCGTCGACAGCGCCAATTACTAAGGATAATCAGGCCCTCCGCAAATCTTTTAACGGGCAGAACGACTGTCTCGATGTCCATATTCGCTTAGCGATACCACGACATGCAGCGTAGCTGACTACCCTTAAGCGTGTAGGAATTATCGTAACCGACACCGCTGCATACCGGGGGCGACAGCCCAGTGGGCGGCGCTTTATCATGCGCGGCTGAATAACCTTATCCGAGAACAATTCGATGTCAGACACAAAAACCGTTAACGGCTATTTGATCAATAAGCTCGCCGATGGTCATTGGTGGGTTTGCGCCGCTAACGCAGAAGCCATTGCCGGACCGTTCGCCAGCGAAAGTGCCGCTGTGGAAGTCGCGGCAGTTTTGCAGGACCAACCCAAGGCAGCCCGCCGCCGCTCGGAAAAATGACGCTTTAGTTCACTTACCAGAATGATGTCGGAACGATGGCATCGTTCATCAGTCGAACCAATAACCCTACTCTTTGGCCTCTCTTGCGAAGCGCAAAAAACATGATCCGATTTTTGTCCATTATTGCTGTACTGGGCCTCGCTGGCTGCGCAACCTCCTCCAATACTTATCTCAAGAATGGCAAGCAAGGTCTGAGCATCGATTGTTCAGGCGAAGCGATGTCGTGGGCCAGTTGCTACGAAAAAGCCGATGCCTCTTGTGCAGGCACCGGATACGAAATCGTTGGGACCGATGGAACACCGCAACCCAGGGAGAGCGATAAAACCCTGGGCGTGGATGTCGGCAACTACAAAGCCCGTAGCGTTTTGGTGGTATGTAAATAATTCCCCGGCCTACCCCCTTGATCAGCCGGAGATGCACTCGGTAGCCGCGGTCTGCACATCTTTCGGCCGGATCGGCAGGTTGGACAAGCGCTCATAGACCTTGATCGAGCTGCCGTTTGAGCGGTTTTCGATATCCAGAACAGCGGCTGGGTCTTTGCTTAGTTTCTGCGCCACGATCACCCGTAGCCCGTCGTGATGATCCATCACGACCGGAGCTTTGCGGCTATTGGAGATCTTGCCGACGAAACACGCGGCATACTCTTTCGGGCTTTTTCCAGACATGACATTCATTGTGGCTGGGGTATGTTCGATATCTGCGACGGTGGCACAACCAGTCATCGCCAGAGCCAAAATCACGACGGCCAATTTCATACAATCCTCCCAATAAAGGTCCTACGACAAGCTTGATGAGGATTAAATCCCCGATAAGGTCGTTTTACCGTGAAAGACTGCAATAAATCATGAATCGCCGGTAAATGCCGGTGCGCGTCATGCTATCGTTTTGATTTTTCGAAAAAAGCCTTCCCGTCGGAGACACCCATGAAATTCGTACACCAGCGCGAGCACCTCAATGAAGACGACCTGGTCGTCATCGAGTGTTCTCAGCTCTGCAATATTCGCCTGATGAACGATTCCAACTTCCGCAGCTTCAAAAATGGCGGTAAGCACACCTACCACGGCGGCGCATTCGACCGGTTCCCTGCCAAGATCGCCGCGCCAAGCACCGGATTCTGGAACATCACGATCGACACGTCAGGTCGCAAGATGGATTCCAATGGCGGGCGCAAGACCACCTTTACTCACTCGATTAAAATCGTCCGCCGCTCGACTTCCCGATTGAGCTGACACAAGGAGCCAATGTGAGCACGCCTGTTCCCCGTACCACCAAATACGCCGTCAGCTATAAACTCAATGGCGAACGCCGCTTCGAGTTCGCTCAATTGCAGTCGGCATCTGTCGAAGAAGCAAGGAGCGCCCTGGAAAAAATGCACGGCCAGAGCGGCGATGAGATTACCGACGTCAAAGTCAGCAAAGCCCTGTAAGCCGGCGGTACACCTGCACGTCCATGAAACGAGAAAGCACGACGCCCATTACCTTTGATCTGTTCGATGATGCGCCAGTTCATACGGCAACTGAGCAGATCGGGCCGCGCTCTTACGTGTTGCGCGGCTTCGCCCTACCCCTGATCGAGGGACTGCTGCCGGCACTGAGCGAGGTGTTGAGCCAGGCGCCCTTTCGCCACATGGTCACACCCGGCGGGTTCACCATGTCGGCGGCGCTGAGCAGTTGCGGCAGTTATGGCTGGAAGACTGATCGATCCGGCTACAGTTACTCGCCAACCGACCCCCAAACCGGCCTGCCCTGGCCAGCAATCCCTGCGGTTTTCATGGAGTTGGCCCAGGCGGCCGCCTTGGCGTGCGATTTTCCGGGGTTCGTTCCCGACGCGTGTCTGATCAACTGCTACGTGCCCGGGGCAAAAATGTCCCTGCATCAGGACAGGGACGAAAAACAATTGCAGTGGCCCGTCGTCTCGGTGTCGTTGGGCCTGCCCGCGATCTTTCTATTTGGTGGTTTTCAGCGTCAGGACAAAGCACAACGCATCCCGCTGATGCACGGCGATGTGGTGGTCTGGGGTGGAGAAGATCGTCTTCGGTTCCATGGGGTGCTGCCCATCAAACCCGGTTATCACGCTCAGTTGGGCGAGCAACGCATCAACTTCACCTTCAGAAAGGCCATGTGATCGCGCTGTGTTTTGTCTGGGCTGAGGGAATTTCTGTATTTGTCTGCAGAACTTCTGACAACTCATAAACCCTCGGTTGACATCGAACCTGTGGGAGCGAATTCATTCGCGAAGGCAACATTGAAAACGCTGAAAATGCGTCGATTGTACTGGCCTCTTCGCGAATGAATTTGCTCCCACAACACATAGCAAAACCGCAAACCGATCCGCGCGCTTATTTAACGGTATCTGCTTCGGCCCTGGCCCGGGTTTTCACCGGGCAAACAACCCGATGCAGGTTGAGCGCAGTGTTGATGATCCCGATGTGGCTGAAGGCCTGAGGGAAATTCCCCAGCATGCGTTTTTCACGGGGGTCATATTGTTCCGCGAGCAAGCCAAGGTCGTTGCATAAGCCACACAGGCGCTCAAACAAGACAGCAGCATCCTCGTCCCGCCCCATCAATACATAAACATCCGCCAACCAGAACGAACAGACCAGAAAAGTCCCTTCACGACCTGCTACGCCATCGGTGCTGTGATCCGTGTCATAGCGCAACAACAACCCGTCTTCAATCAGGCTGCGTTCGATGGCAGCGACAGTGCCGATGAATCGTTTGTCGTCAACCGGCAGGAACCCCGTCAGGGCGATTTGCAGCAGACTGGCGTCCAGCGCCTTTTCACCATAGGTCTGGGTGAAACTGCCCAGCTCGGCGTCATAGCCATTGCGGCAGACATCGGCATGGATCTCGTCAGCAACGCTGCGGTAGTGCACCGCCATCGCCCGCTCTTCATCGGTCTGTGCCGTTTCGGCAATGAGCTTGGCGTTGCGATCAAATGCAACCCAGGCCATGACTTTCGAATGAGTAAAGTGACGTGGCTCCGAACGAATTTCCCAGATACCTCGATCAGGCTGGTGCCAGACTTTCTCGAGGAACGGCATGATGACTTTCGAAATCGCGATACTGCGTGGTGGGCGAGGCAAGCCGCCCTTGATAGCCTGGATCATCGCGTCGGCCACCTCCCCGTACACATCCAGCTGCATTTGCGTAGCTGCGCCGTTACCAATGCGGACCGGACGGGAATCCTCGTACCCGCTCAACCAGGGTAATTCGAATTCTGGCAGTCGCCGCTCGCCACCCAGACCGTACATGATCTGGATTTGCTCGGGATTGCCGGCGACCGCTCGCATCAACCATTCGCGCCAGGCTGCTGCTTCTTCGAAGTAGCCCAGATTCATGAATGCCAGCAAGGTCATGGTCGCGTCGCGCAGCCAGCAGTAGCGATAATCCCAGTTGCGCTCGCCCCCCAGCTGTTCTGGCAGAGAAGTCGTTACTGCGGCGACGATGCCACCGGTGGGCTGGTAAGTCATGGCCTTGAGGGTGATCAACGAACGCTTGACCCGCTCGGTCCACGGCCCGACATCAGGACAACGATCCGAGAATTCCAGCCAGAAATACTCTGTCTCTTGCAGGGCCTGCTCGGAATCTATGCCATCCTCGACCGGCTCACTGGATGCCTGATGACTGAGCACGAAGGGTTTGCGCTCCCCGGCATCGACACGAAAATGACTCGCCGTGTGATGATCCATCGCCTGCAACGCTTCGGGTGTGCGCAACACGAGCATTTCCGGCCCTGCGACTGCCGTAAGCCGGTGACCACCCTTATTCTCGACCCAAGGCACACTGCTGCCATAGTCGAAGCGAATCGCCAGGTCCATATCAAAAACCACATGACCCTCAAGGCCGACCACGATACGCACGACATGGCTGCCATGATTGACAGGCATGAAATCGACCAGCATCGCGCGACCGGTTTCAGTTTCGAACAGGGTCTCGAGAATCAAGGTGCCGCTACGGTAGCGCCGTTCTGTTTTGACAGTCGGCGACACCGGCGCGATCTTCCAGCGGCCGTTATCGCTATCGCCCAACAGTGCGGCGAAACATGCCGGCGAGTCGAAGCGCGGGAAACACAACCAATCGAGCGAGCCATCTCTGGAAACCAGCGCGGCGGTTTTGCAGTTGCCGAGCAGCGCATAGTCTTCAATCAATGCAGCCATTACACTTCCGCCCTTGTCGAGTCATGCCAGTCAGCGAGCCGACCGGTTCAGCGTTGCAGGATGTAGCGGTCGATAGCGCTAGCAACACCATCTTCAAGATTACTGCCGGTGATGAAGCTGGCCTTACTGCGCACAACCTCTTCAGCCTGCCCCATGGCAATTGACAGTCCCGCCTGCTGGAACATGGCGACGTCATTACCGCCATCGCCTATGGCTGCGGTGTTGGCCATCGGAACACCCAGCTGAGCAGCCAGCGTGACTAGCGCGGTGCCCTTGTTAGCGTCCAGTGCCGTGACATCCAGGTAATACGACTGTGAGCGTGCAGCAAGCGCCAAACCTGCGATCAATGGGTTAAGCCTGCTTTCAAGCTGCTTGAGCAGTTCAAAGTCGGTGCTGGCCGCTACGATCTTGTCGATCCGATCGAGGTAAGCTTCAAAGCTCGCCACCTGAACCGGCGCATATCCGAGCGTGTGCCACTCGTGCTCAACGTAGTCACCGTCAGGATCAGTCAGCAACCACTGATCATCGGCAAATACCCATACCGCAACGTCGTGTTCAGCGAACAGGTCAAGGGTCGTCCGGGCAGCCGCTTCATCAATGCGATGGGCGACCAACAGGCTGCCGTCCGCATTGACAATGTTGCCGCCATTGAACCCCACGGTTGGCAGATCAATCCCCAGGGCCTCGATCTGTTGACGCATGGCGCGTGGAGGCCTGCTGCTGGCCACCGTGAAATGAACCCCGGCGGCCCGCAAGCGGGCAACTGCGTCTATATTGGCTTGGCTAAGGGTGTGATCGGGGCGGAGCAGCGTGCCGTCGATATCGGAAAGCAGAAGCTGAACTCTCGTATCTTCAACCATTAATATCCCGCCATTCCCGACCGTCACGGGCCATTAAGTCATCGGCCGCAAGAGGGCCGTCTTCGCCAGCTGGATACAGCTCGACCTGCGGGTGTTTCTGCCATGCGTCCAGAAATGGTTGCACTGCCTTCCAGCCGTTTTCGATGTTGTCCGCGCGCTGGAATAGCGTCTGGTCGCCCGTCAGGCAATCGTAAATCAGGGTTTCATAGCCGGTGGAAGGCTGCATTTCGAAAAACTCGTTGTATTCAAAACCCAGCTCGATGTCTTCCATGTGCAAATTCGGTCCCGGACGCTTGGCGTAGAGATCGAACCACATCCCCTCATTAGGCTGAATCTGGATACGCAGGAAGTTGGGCTTGAGCTGGTCAACTTCAGTATCGCGGAACTGCGCATAGGGCGCCGGCTTGAAGGAAATGGCGATTTCCGTACTGCGAGTGCTCATGCGCTTCCCGGTACGCAAGTAGAACGGAACACCCACCCAGCGCCAGTTATCGATCATCACCTTGAGGGCCACGTAGGTTTCAGTGGTGCTTTCCGGATCGACCTTGTTCTCCTGACGGTAGCCGGTGATGTCAGCCCCTTCTTTGTTGCCCTTCGAATACTGACCACGCACCGAATTGGCCAAAGCCTCCAGCTCGGACCACGGCCGTATGGCGCCGACGACCTTGGCTTTCTCGCCGCGAACCGCGTCGGCGCCGAATGCCGCCGGCGGCTCCATGGCAACCATTGCCAGTAGCTGGAACAGGTGATTGGGCACCATATCCCGCAATGCACCAGTGTTTTCGTAGAAGCTGCCACGCGTTTCGACGCCAACGGTTTCCGCTGCGGTGATCTGCACGTGGTCGATGTAATGGTTATTCCAGAACGACTCGAACAACGCATTGGAGAACCGGCTGACCAGAATATTCTGGACGGTTTCCTTGCCCAGATAATGATCGATACGGTAGATCTGCTTTTCGGTCATGACCTTGAGCAAACAGGCGTTCAGTTCCACCGCGCTGGCGTAATCGGAACCAAACGGCTTTTCGATCACCACCCGCCGAAACTGATCCTCGGTTTCCGTCAGCAGGCCGGAAGAGCCAAGCCGCGTCGCGACCTCACTGAAGAACCGAGGAGCCGTCGCGAGATAGAACACCGCATTCCCGCTGCCGGTGCTCTTGATCTTCTCGGCGATGTCGGCGTAGGTGGAATCATCGAGAAAATCCCCCTGCACATAGCTGATACGGCTCGCGAGACTGGCCCAGAGCTTTGGATCCAGGGGCTCCTCACCGCCGGACGCCACCTTGCTTGCGGCTTCCTGGCGGATGAAATCCTCAAGCTTTTTGGCAAAGTCAGCATCGCTGATCGCATTGTGATCAACGCCGACGATGTGCAGACCTTCGTCAACCAGACCGTCACGGGTCAGGTTATAAAGCGCCGGCATCAGCAGACGCTTGACCAGGTCACCATGCGCGCCAAACAGGAACAGCGTGGTAGGCGGCGCGACTTCAGGCTTCGGCACTCTATTACCTTGGGTTAACCCCATTATTTGGGGCCCTCTTTGTGGCCACCAAAGCCGAAGCGCATGGCAGAGAGCATCTTGTCGGCGTAGGAACTTTTCTGCCGCGAACGGAAACGCGCAAACAACGCGCTGGAGAGCACCGGTACTGGAACCGCTTGCTCCATCGCCGCCTCAATCGTCCAGCGCCCTTCGCCACTGTCGGCAACGGCACCCGAGTAAGCATCCAGCTGCGGATCGGTCGCCAGCGCGTCTGCCGTCAGATCCAGCAACCAGGACGAGACCACGCTGCCACGACGCCATACTTCGGCGATATCAGCCATGTTCAGGTCGAAGCGCTGTTCAGGTGGCAGGTTTTCCGAGTTCTTCTGCTTGAGAATATCGAAGCCCTCAGCGAAGGCCTGCATCATGCCGTACTCGATGCCATTGTGGATCATCTTCACGAAGTGGCCCGAGCCGGCTGGGCCCGCGTGAATATAACCACGCTCGGCACGATCGTCTGTGGAGCTGCGACCCTTGGTGCGCTCTACAGAGCCATAGCCTGGAGCAAGGGTCTCAAAGAGTGGATCCAGACGCTGCACCACGTCGGCTTCACCGCCAATCATCATGCAATACCCACGTTCCAGCCCCCAGACGCCGCCCGAGGTACCGACATCCACATAATGCAGGCCTTTTTCGGTGAGCGCCTTGGCACGACGCACGTCGTCTTTATAGAAGGTGTTGCCACCGTCGATGATGACGTCATCGGCATCCAGCAGATCAGCCAGAACATTGATGGTCTCTTCCGTTGGCTCACCGGCAGGCAACATGACCCAGACAGCACGGGGCTTGTCCATTGCGGCGACCAGCGCTGGGAGATCTGCAACGGCGGTCGAGCCTTCTTTGGCGAGCGCACTGCAGGAGGCTTCATCGCGATCATAAACAACCGTGGTGTGACCGTTGAGCATCAGTCGCCGTGCGATGTTGCCGCCCATACGGCCCAGTCCGATGATTCCAAGTTGCATGTGCAGATGCTCCGTAATTGTAAAAAAGTGTCTCATTTTATAGCTCAGCCACAACCAGGGCCAAGCATGGGGTTTGATTGGTGCGGTGACCGCCACGATTGGGGCGAGGTCCAGGCACCGGAAAAGCAGGTTCCAGCCCGCATCTACAAGCTCATTGCCATGATTGAGAAACGTTCCGGACAATTAAAAATAAAAAAGTTCCTTTTTTTTGCAAAAGAAATCAGAATCGTCGCCGATAGAGAGGTAAGCAGAGGCGATTCGAGGATCGATAGTCATTTGCCATGGACCTTTCAGGTTTGAATCCGCCATTTGCGAGGTGAGCAATGGGCACTGTACTTCCAGCTACCGCACCACAAACCCTCTACGTTACTGTCCGTCGTGACGAACTGCGCCAGCTTAAAGAAGAGCGCGAACAATTGCAGAAAAAGGTCGCTCATTTGAGCCTGATGCTGCAGCAGTCACAGCTCACCGGATCCAGCACCACTGCCCTTCGCGCCTGATCCTGCGCCGGATGTTGCAGCCCTGCAACATCCCTTCGATAGACAGTAATCCAAAGCGGCAAGCCCGCCCTGACCGGCTTGCCCTCATGCAAAACACTCCCGGCCACCTTACGCCCCGCTACTAAAAGCTCCGACCCGACGCGTCTTGTAATGTTCCTCGTCACACCGGGCGGCGATCATGTACCTGAGTCCAACCCTCAGTCAGACGCAAGAGCACACCGGGCTGCGTCATTCAAAGAGATTTCTGCCAGAACATCGCCTTGCCCATGACCGGGTCGAGTTCATAGCCAGCGAAACCAAGCTTGCGATAGGCGTTCTGAGCGACTGCATTGCCCTCCAGAACTTCCAGAGTCATTTTGCAGCAGCCACGCTGACGGGCTATTTCCTCGACTTTGGCCAGCATTTTCTGGCTGATACCCAGGCCGCGATATTGGGCGACTACCGCAACGTCATGGATATTGATCAAAGGCCGGCACTGGAACGTCGAAAAACCTTCGAAGCAATTCACAAGCCCGACAGGCTCGCCGGAAATGAATGCGAGCACGCTGAACGCGTGGGGCCGCTTGGCCAACTCGATTGCCAGTTGCTGCTGCGTGTCGAGAGAGATCGACTGACCGCCGCCCATTACGTCTTCAGCATAATGATTCAGCACGAAGCCAATCGCCTCGGCGTGTACCGGATTCGTGTAACTCGCCTGCAGCACCAAAACCTCTGGGGTATCCATTTCATCCTCGTGCGTTCATCAAAGACCGAGATGGCTGCCCTATGGCAAGCCGGGCCGTGGATTCTATCGCGCTCCACCAAAAAATGTTCCATGACCTTTGTAGGGGAAATCCTCTAACGCACTCGGATAGAACGACAAGCGCACCGAGAAAAGGCATTCATATTATCTCTGGCTGACGAGTGACGCTCGCTCGCCTCTGCGCGGCCCCTCGTTCCGTGGTCTAAGACCCGGATTGTCAAACAATCCGACCAGCGGCATAGGACGCATTTGGCGGGTAAAAGAGCGCTATAAAAAAGCGCAACCACCATTCTGATAGCTGATATCAACGAAATGCTGGAGCGATGATTGTTCCGCCGTCCCGCATTCCAGACATTTCCCACAAAAAAAGTCGAAACTTCTGAAACAGCCATAGGTCAGGTGAATAGAGCGCCTATGCTGTTGGTTAGCCCTGCAATTTGAGCGCTGCCACCCTGTCCAGCGATTGCGCAAACGGTAAATGGGTACTGATCTTGCGTAGTACATTTGTGTCTGGCCATAGGACATGGCCAATAACAATTCGAGTGCAGTACTTACACTGTATTAAATGGGAGAAAACGATGATTAGCGCCGCTGTCAAAACCCAGAAGGGAGAGAGTTTTAATCAGCCGGCCAGCGAGCTGACTCATCTGCCGGTCTTCGCTACGACGAGCGTTCCACTGCTGCAACTGCCTGTTTCACAGCCAACCATCGTGCCGACCAACAAACGCAAAGTTCTGTTCGTCACATCGGAGCTGGCTGACCTGGTCAAAACCGGGGGTTTGGGCGATGTGTCTGCCGCGCTGCCGCGAGCCATGCGTCACCTGCACGATGTCCGCGTGCTGATACCCGGCTATCCACAGGTCCTCAATAGCGGTAATCCGATTCACGTGATCAGCCAGTTGGGTGGCTACGCCGCTTTGCCACCTTGCAAGATTGGTCGCATGGACATGAAAGATGGCCTGGTCATTTATGTACTGATCTGCCCTGAACTATATGAACGCGAAGGCACGCCTTACGCTGACAGGAATGGTCGCGACTGGTCGGACAACCACATCCGCTTCGCGCGTCTAGGCTTGGCCGCAGCCGACTTTGCCGCTGGCGCAGTGAAGACTCAATGGTGCCCTGAACTGGTTCACGCCCATGACTGGCCAGCCGGCCTGGCGCCCGCCTACATGAAATGGCGCGGCCAGACCACACCGAGCATCTTCACTATCCACAACCTAGCTTATCAAGGCACTGTCAGCACCGGTTCCAGCGTCGAACTGGGCATACCCAACGAAGCTCTGGGCGCTGACGGGATGGAGTTTTACGGCAAGTTGTCGTTCATCAAGGCCGGCATGGCCTACGCCAGTCATATCACGACCGTCAGTGCAACCTACGCCAAGGAAATCACCACCCCTGAATTCGGTTGCGGCCTGGAAGGCTTCCTGCAAAGCAAGGCCGATCGCGGCCAGCTCAGCGGCATCCCCAACGGTATTGATGCCAGCTGGGACGCCGCCACCGATGAACATCTGATTTGCCACTTCGCCCCGAATGAATGGCAGCGCAAAGAAATCAACGCTGACCACGTTCGAGAGCTGTTCGAGCTTGAGCCGTCTACAGGCCCGCTGTTTGCCGTGGTTTCCCGTCTGGTCTACCAGAAAGGTCTGGACCTGACCATCGGCGTGGCTGAGCAGATTGTGAGCCAAGGTGGTCAGATTGCGATCATCGGCCGCGGCGAGCCGGAAGAAGAAGATGCAATGCGTGAGTTGGCATTGCGGTTTCCTGGTCAGATCGGCGTGCGAATCGGCTTCAACGAGACCGATGCCCGACGCATGTTTGCCGGCAGCGACTTCCTGCTGATGCCTTCGCGCTACGAGCCATGCGGGCTGAGTCAGATGTACGCCCAGCGCTTCGGTTCTCTGCCAGTGGCACGTAACACAGGCGGCCTTGCTGACACCATCGAAGACGGCGTCACCGGTTTCCTGTTCGATGAGTCAACCGTCGAAAGCTACAAAGAAGCATTGAACCGTGCCTTCAAAGTGTTCTCCAACCCTTCACTACTCAATGCCATGCGCTGTCGCGCCATGGCGGCACCTTTCAATTGGCATCAAGCGGTAGAGCCTTACGCAGAGCTCTATCAAGATCTGTTGAAAAAGAACGTGGGTGCTTCACTTCACTACTGATTAAGGGGTCAACGGATGCCTCTGCGTACGGATGAGAACTGGCGCCACGGCGCCGTTCTGCTGGATTCTGGACACACTCGGTTCGCCCTCTGGGCACCGGATGCCTACTACGTAAGTATTGAAATCGAGGGTGGCCAGTCTCTGGCCATGCTCCCGCAAAACGAAGGTTGGTTCATACTTGAGACCCGCTGCCCGGCGGGTACTCGCTACCGCTACAACATCGATGGGGAAATAGAAGTCCCCGACCCCGCCTCCCGCTCTCAAGCGTCTGATGTTCACGGTTACAGCGTGGTGGTCGACCCCCTGGCCTACGAATGGCAAAACACCGGATGGCAGGGACGGCCCTGGCATGAGGCGGTGATCTACGAATTGCACGTGGGCGCTCTGGGCGGTTATGTCGGCGTAGAAGCACACCTGCAGCGCTTGGCGGACCTCGGTGTGACGGCCATCGAACTGATGCCCATCGCGCAATTCCCCGGTGAGCGCAATTGGGGTTACGACGGAGTTTTGCCTTATGCCCCACAGTCGTCCTATGGCACTCCGGAACAGCTCAAGCACCTGATCGACACGGCCCATGGTTTTGGCATCGCGGTCATTCTGGACGTGGTTTACAACCACTTCGGCCCGGACGGCAATTATCTCGGGCGCTATGCCAAAGGATTCTTCCGCAGCGATGTGAAGACCCCATGGGGCGACGCCATTGATTTCCGCCGGCGCGAAGTGCGCGATTTCTTCATCGACAATGCTTTGATGTGGCTGCTGGAGTACCGCTTCGACGGGTTGCGTCTGGATGCCGTGCATGCCATCAACGATTCGACGTTCCTGCAAGAGTTCGCCACCAAAATTCATCAGCACATCGACGCACCGCGCCATGTCTGGCTCAATCTGGAAAACGAGTTCAATCAGGCCAGCCTGTTGGAGCAAGGCTTTGATGCGCAGTGGAATGATGACGGGCACAACACCCTGCACGTGCTGCTGACCGGCGAGACCGACGCCTACTATTCCGATTTTGCCCATCAGGCAACCAACAAGCTGGGGACCTTGCTCAGCCAAGGCTTTGTCTATCAGGGCGAAAGTACCCGGCATGGGCACAACCGCGGCGAACCGAGTGGCCACTTGCCGCCCAGCGCCTTTGTCCTGTTCCTGCAAAACCACGATCAGATCGGTAATCGGGCCTACGGCGAGCGCTTGCCACAGCTGTGTTATGGACCCGCGTTACGGGCAGCGACAGCACTGTTGCTGCTTTCACCCATGATCCCGCTGATGTTCATGGGCGATGAATGGGCCGCTAGCGAACCCTTTTTGTTTTTCACCGACCATCACGGCGAACTGGCCGATGCAGTGCGTGAAGGGCGACGTGCAGAGTTCGCCGACTTCGCGGCGTTCGCGGATGAAGAAAAGCGTGAGCACATCCCTGACCCCAATGACGTGGCAACGTTCGAAGCGTCCAAGCCTGCCTTTGATGCGGCATTGCTTGAGACCGATATAGGCGCCGATCACCAGACTTGGCTGGCGCTCTACCGGCAATTGCTGACCCTGCGCCACAGCCAGATTGTGCCTCGCCTGCCAGGGGCGCAGGCGCTGGGTGCCGAGGTGCTTAGCGAAGGCGCGGTAATGGCACGCTGGCGCATGGGAGACGGCACAGTCCTGCGCATTGATCTGAATCTGACGGAGCACGCGGTTAGCGCGCCTGAATGGAGTGCCGGCAGCGTTGTTTTCGAAACCCTGCCCAACGCAGCAGAACTTTCCCGGCGAGGCGTCCTCAATCCTTACACGGCCATTGTCAGCCTGATAGCAACCGATGTTATGGAGAAACAGGATGAGCAATGATCAACTGGAGCACCTGGCGACTGAGGCGGGTCTCTCGGTCGACTGGGTCGACGCCAATGGTCGACCGCAACGGGTCAGCCCCGAAGTGTTGAGCAACGTACTGGAAAGCCTTGGCTATCCAGCGCAGACAAACGAACAGATTGACGCCAGTTTGCAAAAACTGAAGCAGGCTCATCATCAGCCGACGCCACCGCCTCTGCTGACGGTTGATCATGGCAGCAACCTTGACCTGAGCGCCTGGTTCGAACCCGGCACACCGTTCGTTCTGCATCTGGAAGACGGCGCGACCATCGATGCCAACCTGACCGCTACAGGCTCCCTGCCTGCGCTGGCTCCGGTGGGCTATCAGCAGCTGAATATCGCCGGACAACACTTGACCATCGCCGTAGCGCCGGACAGCTGCTTCAGCGTGGCCATGGCCACCGATACTGCAGTGCCTCGGACCTGGGGCTTGACCGTTCAGCTGTATGGCCTGCGGCGTGAAGGCGACGGCGGTTTTGGTGACACTCAGGCGCTTGAGAGTTTTGCCCGTTCCGCTGGCGAACGCGGCGCCGATGCGCTGGCAATCAGCCCCGTTCATGCAATGTTCGCCAACGATCCGCACCGCTATAGCCCGTATTCGCCTTCCAGCCGACTGTTTCTGAATAGTCTGTATTGCTCGCCAGGCACTATCTTGGGCGAGCGCGCCTTACGTCTGGCCATTGAGGAGTCCGGATTGAGCGATGAGCTCAAGCGTCTAGAGGATCTGCCGCTCATTGACTGGCCCGCCGCTTCCAGCGCCAAGTGGAAAATCCTGCACAAGCTTTACGATGCCTTCAGCGGCAGTGCTCATCCTTTGCACGAAGACTTCAACAGCTTCCGCCATTGCGGCGGCGAAGCGCTGGAAAATCACTGTCGCTTCGAAGCCATTCGCGGCGAATGCGCCAAGCTGGGCATGAGTGACAACTGGCACGAATGGCCGCCCGAATTCAAAGACCCGCGCAGCGAAGAGATCGCACGCTTTGCCGCCAATCATGGTCCGCAAATCAGCTTTCATGCCTTCGCCCAGTGGCTCATGGCTCGCGGCCTTGAGCGCGCCCAGGTGGCCGCACGCAGCGGTGGCATGCGCATTGGGTTGATTGCTGACCTCGCCGTGGGTGCCGACGGCGCTGGCAGCCAGGCCTGGAGTCGGCAGGATGAGTTGCTGTCGGCACTGACCGTCGGTGCGCCACCTGACATCCTCAATCGCGCCGGACAAAGCTGGGGGATTTCCGCGTTTTCACCGGAAGGTCTGAAGCGTAACGGGTTCCGCGCGTTTATCGAAATGCTGCGGGCCAATTTCGCCCATGCCGGTGGCTTGCGTATCGATCACATCATGGGCTTGCAGCGCCTGTGGGTGGTGCCACTGGGTGCTCCTGCCAGCGACGGTGCCTACCTGAACTATCCGCTGGACGACATGCTCAGGTTGCTGAGCCTCGAATCGTGGCGGCACAAAGCAATCGTGCTGGGCGAGGACCTGGGCACGGTGCCTGAAGGCCTGCATGAAAAATTATCCGCGAGGGCCATTCTGGGGATGCGCGTGCTGTTGTTCGAACAACACAACGCGCACTTCAAGCCCATCCTGGACTGGTCGGATGAAGCGCTGGCCATCACCAGCACCCATGACCTGCCGACACTTGCCGGCTGGCTGGCTGAAAACGACATTGACTGGAATCTGCGTCTGGGCCTGGTGGATGAGGAGCAGGCGCAAAACTGGCGCATTGATCGCGAACGCGAGCGTGACGGCTTGCGCCTTGCGTTGAGCCAGAATTCGGACAATTTCAGCGATCATCGCTCTGAGTCCGAGCAGATGATTGATGCCAGCGTGCGCTACCTCGGACATACCCGCGCACCGTTAGTGTTATTGCCCATGGAAGATGCGATGGGCCTTTCCGAGCAGTTCAATCTCCCTGGGACTACCGATAGCCATCCAAACTGGCGGCGGCGCCTTCCGGCGTTCAGCGCCTCACTGATGGAAGACGAAACCGTTGCACGCCGCGTGGAATTGCTTTCACAGGCGCGCCTGCAAGCTGCCGAGCGTGACCAATGACCCAACTTCAACCATTGCGCGCGACACAACGCCTGCAATTTCATAAAGACTTCACCCTCGATGACGCGGTGCCTCTGGTGCCCTACTTCGCCAGCCTGGGTATCAGCCATCTCTATGCCTCGCCACTGCTCAAGGCTCGCGCCGGATCCATGCATGGCTACGACGTGGTCGACCCGCGGATCATCAACCCGGAGCTTGGAGGCGAACCTGCGCTCAAGCGGCTGGTAAGCGCACTGCGCGAGCACGGCATGGGCTTGATTCTGGACATCGTGTCGAACCACATGGCCGTGGGAGGCGCTGACAATCCTTGGTGGCTTGATCTGCTGGAATGGGGGCGCCGCAGCCCCTATGCGGATTTTTTCGACATCCAGTGGAATTCACCGGACCCGCTGCTCGAAGGCCAACTGTTACTGCCATTTTTGAGTACTGACTACGGCACCGTATTGCAGGCCGGAGAAATCCCCCTGCGTTTCGACGCCCAGCACGGCATGTTCTACATCGAGCACTACCAGCATCACTTCCCGATCAACCCCGGGACTTATGGGCCCCTGCTCGAATCCGACGACAACCCGCTACTGGACGAACTGAGCAAGCGCTTCGCCGCTCTGGATCAATTCCCCCAAGCCTATGAGCGCGCCCGTCAGGCCCGCGCCGAGCTGGCGGAATTGGCCAAGGATCCGCAAATCGTCGGGGCAATCGAGCAAGCCATGCAGCGCTTCGACTCCACCCGGCCCGAAGGTTTCCAGCGTTTGCACGGCTTGCTGGAACGCCAGCACTATCGCCTGGCGAGCTGGCGCACTGCCGGTGATGACATCAACTGGCGGCGGTTCTTCGACATCAACGAGCTAGGCGGCTTGCGGGTCGAGCGGCCAAATGTATTCGAAGCGACCCACGGCAAGATTTTCGAACTGATCGCCGAGGGTATGGTTGACGGATTACGGATCGACCACATTGACGGTCTTGCCAACCCTAGAGGCTACTGCCGCAAGTTGCGCCGTCGGGTGAATGGCTTGTTGGCCGCACGTCCTGCAGGCACTGAACTTGAGCATCTGCCGATTTTCGTCGAGAAAATTCTCGGCCCAGACGAGCAGTTGGCCAAGGACTGGGGCGTGGACGGCACCACTGGCTATGAGTTCATGAACCAGGTCTCGCTGCTACAGCATGATCCAAAGGGTCAGGCGCCGTTGGGAGAACTGTGGAGCCGCTTGAGCGAGCGCACCGCAGACTTTGATCAGGAAGTGCTTGAAGCTCGTGATCTGGTGCTGCATGGCACGCTGGCAGGGGACTTCGAGAACGTCGCCCAGTCGTTGCTTCAGGTTGCGCGCAGTGACCTGATGAGCCGCGACCTGACGTTGGGGGCCATACGTCGCGCCCTCCTGGCTTTGGTGGTCAATTTCCCGATTTACCGGACTTACATCAGCGTGTGCGGGCGTTCGGCGGAAGATGAGCGATTCTTCCAGCAGGCCATGCAGGGTGCCCGCAACACCTTGAGCGAAGCAGACTGGTCGGTGCTGGATTATCTGCAGCGCTGGCTTGGAGGCGAGCCGTGGCGGCAACTGCCGCGAGGTCGGATGCGTAAGCTTTACAAAAATGCCTGCGTTCGATTCCAGCAATTGACCTCGCCGGTGGCAGCCAAGTCGGTGGAGGACACTTCGTTCTATCGCAGTGCGGTGCTGCTCTCGCGCAACGACGTGGGCTTCCATCCGCAGCATTTCAGTGCACCACCCCAGGCGTTTCACGATGCCTGCCTGGCTCGACACGAATCCTTCCCGGATAACTTGCTCACCACGGCCACTCACGACCACAAGCGCGGTGAAGACACCCGTACGCGCCTCGCGGTGCTGAGCGAGTGCGCGGGCTGGTACGCCGAACAGGTGGAGCGCTGGCGTCAGTTGGCGTTGCCTCTGAAGGGCGACAAGGAGCCAACGATCAGCGCTGGCGACGAGCTGATGCTTTACCAGGCGATGCTGGGCAGTTGGCCACTGGATCTGGATGGCGAAGACGCGTTGAACGCCTATGCTGAGCGTTTGACCAAATGGCAGGAAAAAGCACTGCGTGAAGCCAAACTTCACAGCAGCTGGAGCGCGGCCAACGAACCCTATGAGCGCGCTTGCCGGGAGTTCCTCCAAAGTATCCTGCTGAGCACGGAAGGCACCGCACTGCGCCAGTCACTGGGCGCCACCGCCAACCGTATCGCGACCGCAGGAGCGTTAAACAGTCTGGCGCAAACCTTGCTTCGCATGACAGTGCCTGGCGTGCCCGATCTTTACCAGGGTACCGAGTATTGGGATTTCAGCCTGGTGGATCCGGACAACCGTCGGCCTGTGGATTACGCAGCTCGGGCGCAGGCGCTGAAGCAGGGTTCTGAACCTCAAGAGCTGTTGCAAAACTGGCAGGACGGTCGCGTCAAGCAGGCGCTGATCCATAAAGTGCTGAACGTGCGGGCCGGGCATTCTGAGCTGTTCAGCCGGGGGGATTATGTGCCGCTGCAAGTGTTGGGCAGTCATGCTGAACAAGTGCTGGCCTTCGCTCGCGTCTCTAAGCAGGAACGCGCGATCGTGATCGTGCCACGCGTGTTCAATGAACTATTAGGCACGGCGCAAACTCCATTGATCAATGCGACAAGTTGGGGTGATACACGAGTGGTCCTACCGTTCGCGGATTCAAATCGAAGTTGGAAGGGACTTTTTTCAGACGATGTAGTCACAACTGACAAGGAGATGCTGCTTAGCGCAGCGCTCGAAGAATTTTCAGTAAATCTGCTTATTCAAACTATGTAATACCTGGGAGTGTCGAGATGAGTGCCGACGAAAAGCGGATCCGTGAGTTCGCGTATCAGATATGGGAATCGGAAGGCCAGCCCTCCGGCCAGGATGAGCGCCATTGGGAGATGGCACGCAAGCTGGCTGAGGCCGAAGCACTGGCCCCGGACAAATCCACCGCCCGCAAGGCGGCCAAGCCCAAGTTGCCGAAAGTGGATGGTGCGGCTGAACCCAAGCCATCACCTGCTAAACCCGGTAAACCGGCTGCTCCTGCGCCGACCGGCAAGTCACCGGCCAAGCCTGCACCCAAGGCAGCAGTAAAAACCAAGCCGCCCGCACCGGCGGCGCAGGCTGAGCAACCGACTAAAGCAGCACCGAAGAAACCAACGGCCAAAAAGCCCGGTAAACCCTCGGCGCCTTGAATCAGTCAGGGTGACGTTCCGGACCGCAGTGACCGCCGACTCAGGGTCGTGATCTGCGGTCATTCAACCGTTCAGTTTCCTTTTATTTGTTGAAGCCGCCTCGCTTCGACTGCGGTTTCGGCCGCCCCGAAAAACACCAGACGTCAGGAATGCATAATGAGCACGCAGTCAAAAACCCCCAAGGACAGTGCCAAAGCCGACAAGGCCAAGGTTGAACAAGCAGAGCCGACTGTTTCGCGCATTCGTGAAGGTCTACCCTTTCCGTTGGGTGCCAACTGGGACGGCCTCGGCGTTAACTTCGCGCTGTTCTCGGCCAACGCCACCAAGGTAGAACTTTGCCTGTTTGATTCGACTGGCGAAGTGGAACTCGAGCGTATCGAACTCCCGGAATACACTGACGAAATCTTCCACGGTTATTTGCCCGACGCCCACCCGGGGCTGATTTACGGCTACCGTGTCTACGGCCCTTACGATCCGCAGAACGGCCACCGCTTCAACCACAACAAATTGCTGATTGACCCCTACGCCAAGCAATTGGTCGGCGAACTCAAATGGTCGGAAGCGCTGTTCGGTTACACCATCGGCCATGAAGACGGCGACCTGAGCTTCGACGAGCGGGACAGCGCGCCTTTCGTGCCTAAAAGTAAAGTCATCGACCCCGCCTACACCTGGGGCCGTGATCAGCGGGTCGGTGTGCCTTGGGACAAGACCATTCTGTATGAAACCCACACCCGTGGTTTCACCATGCGTCACCCGTCCGTGCCTGATGAACTCAAGGGCACGTTCTCCGGCATGATGGTTGAGGACGTTATCGATCACATCCGCAAGCTGGGTGTGACCTCCGTTGAACTGCTGCCGATTCATGCCTTCGTCAACGACCAGCACTTGCTGCAGAAAGGCATGACTAACTATTGGGGCTACAACAGCATCGCCTTTTTTGCCCCGGACCCACGCTACCTGGCGCACGGCAAGATTGCCGAGTTCAAGGAAATGGTCGCGCACATGCACCATGCCGGGCTCGAAGTCATTCTTGACGTGGTTTACAACCACACCGCTGAAGGCAACGAACTGGGCCCTACCCTGTCCATGCGCGGTATCGACAACGCCTCGTATTACCGCTTGATGCCCGATGACAAGCGCTTCTACATAAACGACTCCGGTACCGGCAACACCCTTGACCTGAGCCACCCGTGTGTCCTGCAGATGGTCACCGACTCGCTGCGCTACTGGGCCTCCGAAATGCACGTCGATGGCTTCCGCTTCGACCTGGCGACCATCCTTGGCCGTTACCACGACGGTTTTGACGAGCGCCATAGCTTCCTCGTCGCCTGCCGTCAGGACCCGGTACTGCGCCAGGTCAAACTGATTGCCGAGCCTTGGGACTGCGGTCCGGGTGGCTATCAGGTGGGTGGTTTCCCACCGGGCTGGATGGAATGGAACGACAAGTTCCGCGATACCGTTCGGGCGTTCTGGAAAGGTGACGAAGGCCAACTGGCAGACTTCGCCGGGCGCATGACCGCCTCCGGCAACATGTTCAACCAGCGTGGCCGCCGTCCTCAGGCGTCGGTGAACTTCATCACCGCCCACGACGGTTTCACCCTGCATGACCTCGTGTCTTACAACGACAAGCACAACGAAGCCAACGACGAAAATAACCAGGACGGCAGCAACAACAACCTGTCCTGGAACCATGGCGTCGAAGGTCCGACGGAAGATCCGGAAATCAATGCGCTGCGTCTGCGTCAGATGCGCAATTTCTTCGCCACGTTGCTGCTCGCACAGGGCACGCCGATGGTGGTGGCCGGTGACGAGTTCGCCCGCACCCAGCATGGCAATAACAATGCCTACTGCCAGGACAGCGAAATTGGCTGGGTCAATTGGGATCTGGACGAAGACGGCAAGGCATTGCTCAAGTTCGTCAAGCGTGTGATCAAGCTGCGTCAGTCTTACCCGATCCTGCGTCGTAGCCGCTTCCTGGTGGGCGATTACAACGAAGAAATCGGCGTCAAGGACGTGACCTGGCTTTCGCCGGACGGCAGTGAGATGGGTATCGAGCAATGGGAAGACGCCAATGCGCGCTGCCTGGGCATGCTCATGGACGGTCGCGCGCAGGAAACCGGTATTCGCCGGCCCGGCTCTGATGCGACGCTGTTGCTGGCGGTCAACTCGCACCATGACGGCGTGAACTTCACCCTGCCGCAAGTGCCGGAAGGTGCGCACTGGACCTGCCTGATTGATACCAATCAGCCAGACATGAAAGCAAAAGAGCAGTTTGGTTTTGGCGAGCACTACACCATCACCGCCCGCTCGCTGCTGCTGTTCGAACTGCAGCACGACGAGCAGCCATGAGCCTGGCGCTGAGCGAGTTCCTCGACTGGCGCAAGCACGGCTATGCCGATACGCGAGCGTTAGGCGAGTGCCTGCAGGCGCTGGTTGACGAGGGGCTGGATCAGCTGCCAATGCCCGCCAGCGGTCAGACACTGGATCGCTGGCGCAGTCTGGCCTGTGTCGCAGGCCACGACCTGGGTCTGTGCAAGTTGTATGAAGGTCACACTGACGCACTGGCGATCATGCAGGAGCTGGGCTTTCAGGGGTTCAGTTCGGTTCCTGCTGAACCCGGCAGCACTTGGGGAGTGTGGGCGGCTGAACCGCCGCAGGCCCGCGTCAGGGTCAGTGGGAGCGGCTCATCGGTGCAGCTCGATGGCCGCAAGGCCTGGTGCTCGGGTGCTGCCGTGCTCAGCCACAGCCTGGTCACTGCCTGGAATGACGACGGCCAACAGCAGTTGGTCGCTGTCGATCTCAGGCAGGCTGGGGTGACTGTTACTCAGGACGGTTGGCGCGCGGTGGGTATGGGCGCAACGGGCAGCTTTGAGGTTCAATTCAAAGCGGCCCGAGGTGTGGCTGTAGGGCCACCCGGTGCCTACATCGAGCGGGCCGGTTTCTGGCAAGGCGGGATCGGCATCGCTGCCTGCTGGTATGGAGCGGCGCGTGCCATCGCCTCGAGGCTGTTGCAGCATGTAATCAAACAGGATGAACCCCATGCCCAGGCTCATCTGGGTGCGGTCGATACGGCGCTGCACAGCGCGCTCAGCGTTTTGCATCATGCGGCTAGCTGCATCGATAACGCGCCTGAGGACAATGCCGAACACACTACCGAACACAGCAACATCACCGAACAGAGCAACATCGAACTTCTCGCCCGGCGCAGTCGGGCGGCTATCGAATTCAGCGCCGAGCAGATCATTACCCACGTCGGCCATGCACTGGGCGCAGGGCCTTATTGCAAGGACGCGCACTTTGCGCGGCTAGTGGCCGATCTGCCGGTCTTTTTGCGTCAGAGCCATGCCGAGCGGGATCTGGCGGCGCTCGGACGACTGACGGCAGCCCAGCCGATCACTCCCTCCTCAAGGACATGGATGTTATGACGGATAATCCGATCACTGGCAGCGGTACGTCGCTGCACGAGTGGAACACCTCGAAGAAACTCGCCCAGTTGCCGGTCATCAGTGCCGACATGCTGGTGCCGATCAATTCCCGCGCGGTGATCATCGCACCCCATCCTGATGATGAAGTGCTGGGCTGCGGCGGTCTGATGCGCCAGTTGGCGCAGCTGGATCGGCCTTTAAAGCTGATCTCCGTCACCGATGGCAGCGCTAGTCATCCGGGCTCCAACCTATGGCCTGCGGAGCGATTGAGCGCGGTCCGCCCCCAGGAAAGCGCCGAGGCATTACGTCGGCTGGATCTACCAATGCACAGCCTGCAATGGATCCGCGGTGGCTTCAGTGACACCAGCGTTGCAGCGCAGGAAGACGAGCTGGTGGAGTATCTGCAACGGTATCTGTGCCCCACTGACGTGGTTATCGCCACTTGGTCCATGGACGGCCACGCTGACCACGAAGCCGTAGGCCGCGCCAGTGCCCGGGCGGCAGAAGCAGTCGGCGCGCCCTTTCATGAAGTGCCGATCTGGGCCTGGCACTGGGCGTCGCCGGAAGATGAGCGTTTGCCGTGGGACAGGGCCCGCAAGGTGCTGCTGGATCCAGTCACCATCGCCCGCAAACGTCATGCGGTCCACGCTTTCGCCAGCCAACTGGAAGGCGACCCGCTCATTGGTCTGCCCCCAGTCCTCTCGGCGTCTGCCCTGGAGCGTCTGCTGCAACCGTTTGAAGTGGTGTTCGTGTGAGCGTCGCCGACAGCTATTTCGACGAGCTCTTCCAGGCCAGTGATGACCCTTGGGCTTTCAAGCAGCGCTGGTATGAACGCCGCAAGCGCGCGTTAACCCTCGCGGCGTTGCCCCGAGAGCGCTATGCGGCCATTTTCGAACCTGGATGTGCCAACGGCGAACTCAGCGCAGACCTTGCGACACGCTGCGACCGGTTGTTGGCCTGCGACACCTGCTTGCCCGCCGTGGAGCTGGCCCGTCAGCGTTTGCGCACGTTCAGCCATGTCAGAGTGATACAGGCGCGTTTGCCGCAACAATGGCCCGATGAACGCTTCGACCTGATCGTGCTCAGTGAACTGGGCTATTACCTGGACGAAGTCGACCTGAATCTGTGGATTGATCGCGCGCTCGCTTCACTCACCGACAGCGGGCAACTGCTGGCTTGCCACTGGCGACCCGACATCGACGGCTGCCCGCTGAACGCGGAGCGGGTTCACGCAATCCTTCAGGAACGGCTGCAAATGCCCCGACTGTTCACTCACCAGGAACCCGACTTCTTACTCGATATCTGGAGTCGCGAAGGCGAATCCGTGGCAGAAAAGGAGCTTCTAAGATGATTGGCGTGCTCATCCCGGTCCACAACGAAGAACAACTGCTCGGTGAATGTCTGGAGACGGTGCTTGCGGCGGGCCAGCACCCGGCACTTGCGGATGAGCAGGTGTTGGTCCTGGTTGTGTTGGACAGCTGCACAGACGGCTCGGCGGCTATAGCGGAGCATTATTCTGTGGCCACTCTGGAAGTCTCGGTCCGAAACGTGGGTCAGGCGCGGGCGGCGGGTGCGTCATTGCTGCTGGAACGCGGCGCCCGCTGGATTGCCTGTACGGACGGCGACAGTACGGTTGCGCAGGACTGGCTGGTTGAGCAGCTGGCATTGGACGCTGATGCGGTCTGCGGGACCGTGACGCCTGGCCAGTGGCACGACGAGATTCCGCTGGAAGCGCAGATCCGCTACCAACAAAGCTATCAGCATCGGGACGGGCATCGGCATATCCACGGCGCCAATCTGGGTGTCAGCGCAGCGGCTTACACCTTGGCGGGCGGCTTCCCACCGCTGGCGTGTCATGAAGACGTCCATCTCATTCGGCAGTTGGAGTTGAGGGGCGCACGCATTGCCTGGAGCTGCCGCCCGCGAGTCACCACCAGTACCCGGCTACAAGCTCGGGCCTCTGGCGGTTTTGCTGACTATTTAAGGGCTCTGGCTGACTGAAAGGCTATGGCTGATGGGCTGTTTGCAAGCCGGTGTTCAGCTCGGGCATACCCAGGGCATCCTCGAAAAAACGCACAGCCTCGGCGCTCAGATTACGATGAATGTCTTCACGATCCACGCCTTCGCGATCAGTACAGACGATGGGCGCCGTGGCTCGCTGCTCGTCGCTGCAGGGTGCCATGAACACGAAGTGCCCTGCCCCGGCCAGCAGTTTGTATTCAGGGGTCTGCGGCAGTTTGCGGGCCAGCGCTTCGGCATTCTTGTCGACGGCGAGCAGTTCGTCACCACCACCGCTGTAAAGCAATACCGGCACATGCACGCCTGACAGCGTAGTGCGGCCGAACATTAAAGTCAGCGGTGCCATCAGCATCAAGGCCCCCACCCGGGGATCGGCCTGGGCATGCAAATCATCCCGGTCCAGCAACAACTCGCCTTGAGTCTTGCAAGCGTCGCGATCCAGCGGATGCTCTACACAATAGGTTTTCAGGCGCTTCAGATCAGGTTCAGCGCCCGCCAGAATCAACGCAGTTTCACCGCCAGCCGAATACCCAATCACTCCGACCTGATCGGCGCTCAAATATGGAGACAATCGGGGATCGAGCAGCGCTGCGCTGATGGCTTCGGATATCTGCAGCGGCCGGCCGTAGAGATTGCTGAGGCTGCCCAATCGGCTGTGATCCTGGGTGTTATCGCCGGGATGAACAACCGCTACGACCACGAAGCCCTGGCGTGCCAGGGAAGTCGCCAGATCATGCAGCGCCAAGGGTGTGCCGGTATTGCCGTGGGACAGCAGTATCAGCGGGAAACGCCCCATGGCGATGGCCGCATCAGGGCTGGCTTCAATCCAGTAGTCCTGGACCTTGCTGGTGTGTTCTTCGTCGGTAGAGGGGTAGAACGCCAGAGCATGCATCGGCTGAGAATCCAGCGGATCAGGAAACGTCAGCTGGTGATAGCCGACACTCCAGTGTTCGTCAGCGCTTGCGTGCACCGAAACCATGCCGCCCAGCAGGGAAAACATCAGTAATGCACAAAGACGTACCATCACAAGGCCCAACCTTTGTAATCCGAAATGACCCATCCAGACGCCTCTGCGGCAGCTGAACCTGAGCTTCATGCTCTGGCGCGAACTCTCGCAGTACTGGCGTACAGAGATAAGAGTCACGATTTACGGATTAGTGCATAGGGCGGGCCAGATGTTTTGTGAATCGGGCCGAGCGGCCTCAGAACCTGGGGGAGATTCTTGATTACCTGCAAGGCTTCTCGGAAACACCTCAACGCGCTGGTCGATCTCAGCCTCGTGGGAGCGAATTTATTCGCGAATGCTGACGTACAACCGAAGCATATCCAGCGAATGTACCGACCTCTTCGCGAATGAATTCGCTCCCACGGCTCCTTGCACCACCTGCGCAGTGCCTGCCCGGGATACAGACTCCGCGGTCTTCTTGAAAAAATCACCGAAACCTTATCGCAGGCAAGCCCGGCTCCCACAGGTGTCACCGGGCCGCTTGTAGCTTTCCGCTCGTAGCTGCCTCAGGCCGCGAACAACTCTTCAGCAATCTGCTGCTGTGCAGCGGTCATTGCATTGGCGCGAGGTTCGTCGCCATAGGCCAGGCCGTGAGCGAAAACAAACTTCAGGTTAGTGACGCCGATGAAACCGAACAGCACTTTCAAGAAGTCCTCATGCCCTACGCTGGTTGGCTGACCAACGTGCAAACCACCCGCGGTGGAGACGATGATCACTTGCTTGTCGCCACACAGCCCTTCTGGGCCGGTTTCGGTGTAACGGAAGGTGCGACCGGCGACCGTGATGCGGTCAATCCAGGCCTTGAGCTGGCTTGGAATGGTGAAGTTGTACATCGGGGCGCCAATGACCACGACGTCTGCGTCGAGAAATTCCTGCAACGTTGCTTCATTGCTGGCAACTTCCTGCTGTTGAGCAGCATCACGACCTTCTTCAGGAGTGCCGGCAGCAGCCAGGGTACCTGCGGAAAAGTGAGTCAATGCTTCACTGGCCAAATCGCGATAAATCACCTGAGTACTAGTTTCAACGGCGCTGAACGCCTCAACCACACTGCGGCTCAGCTGACGCGAGGCAGAATGGTCGGCAAGGATGCTGGAATCGATGTGCAAGAGTTTCATGAGGAGCTTCCCGAGTGAGTGAGTCGCCAGCAGGCGGCAAGTGGCGATAATCCTACCCTTGAAACCAATAGCTGATTAGTCGCCATAAATGCGATAGTTCGTCCCACCTACAGGACAATCGAGCGTTTCATGCAAGACCTCAATGATCTTTACTACTTCGCCAAGGTTGTCGAATCCGGGGGATTCGCAGCGGCTGGACGATTACTGGGCATACCCAAATCGCGACTGTCGCGCCGTATTGCCGAGCTCGAAGCCAGGCTTGGCGCCAGTCTGCTCCAACGCACCACCCGCAAACTGGCCATGACTGCAGTGGGCGAGCGCTATCTGAGCCATTGCCAGGCAATGCTGCTGGAGGCCGAAATGGCAGACGAAGTGGTCGCCTCTTTGTCCGCCGAACCCCGCGGGCGGCTGCGGGTATCCTGTCCGGTCGGCATGATTCACTGGAACCTGTCGGCAGTGATCAACGAGTTCCTTATCAGCCATCCGCTTGTGCAACTGGAAATGCTGCTGGTCAACCGCCGGGTGGATCTGGTCAATGAAGGCATCGACGTTGCATTGCGCGTGCGGGATATCGGCGATGAAGACCCCAGCCTCATTGTTCGTCAGCTATCCCCTGCCCGTGCCATATTGGCTGCCTCACCCGCCCTGATTGCCGGGCGTAGCGTCGTCCACCCCCGCGACCTTGCCACCCTGCCCGTGCTGGGTGCCGTCGAGGCTGATCGCAAAGTTCACTTTCAACTGCGGCACGCTGACGGCGACCACTGTGATCTGGCCCTGGAGCCGCGGCTGGTGGTCGATGACTTCCCGATTCGCAAGAATGCGGCGGTAGAGGGCCTGGGCTTCACGCTTCTGCCGATGATGAATTGCTACAAGGAGCTGGAAAGCGGACAACTCATCCAGCTATTGCCTGACTGGTCACTGCCCGGAGGTAATCTGCAAGCGGCGTACACCCAAAGGCGGGGAATGTTGCCTGCGGTGCGGGCCTGGATTGAGCACGTCAGTGCAGCATTCGGCGCGGAGCCCGGTTGTCGTTGAGACTCTTGAATCCTGGGATTGAATCGAGGAATGCCATGTTTGCCGAACAAGTCGCGCAATTCTGCCTGCAACTGCCGGGCGCCCGAGAGGATTACAAATGGGGTGGCATGCGGGTGTTTTCCGTAGCCGAGAAGAAGATGTTCGCAGTGCTGGACCTGGCGGGCAAAGGCCTGTCATTCAAAGTCGCGCCGGAGTTGTTTCTGGGTTACGTCGACCGCCCCGGCGTCCGCCCCGCGCCCTATCTGGCCAGAGCCTACTGGATCAGCGTGGCGGTACCCTACGCCCTGAGTGACGACGAACTTCAGGATTTGCTGACCCGTTCCCACCAGTTGGTGGTCGGCAAGCTGCCGAAGAAGCAACAGATCGGATTGAAGTTGTAGAGGATGGATGTGCCGTCACTGTGTGGGAGCGGTGCTTGCCCGCGATAAGGACACCGCAGATGTCAGTTAGATAGCGTAAAACCTATCGCGGGCAAGCACCGCTCCCACAGGAGTCGAACCCAGCGAGCTCAATAAAAATGCCGAGCCAGGTAATTCCCGCCCAACAACAGCCGATCAACCCAGTACGCCTGATGCAGCAGCACGATCAGCCAGAACACCAATTGAAAGGACACTTTGCGGGTTTTGTGGCGGAACAGTTGCTGTGCAATCAACGCTCCCGGCCAACCACCCAACAGCTCCACGGCGTGCAGGACCTTTTCCGGCGTGCGCCAGCCGTCGGCTCTGGCCTGACGCTTGTCGCGCCAGTACAGAAACACCGCCAGCACACTCATAACCAGATAGATCGCCAGCGGCAACCAGACGCCATTGATTGCCAACGCCCCCGCTCCGATGATCGGCAGCGCGCAGAGCGTCAGCAGCACGAAAAGCTTCAGGCGCACAAAGCGCCGCGCCGATGTTTTGCCGGAGGCCTTGCGTTCAGTTCGAATCTGCTGAGCCATACGCTTTAGCCGCTCACCGACGTCCAGTCGATCCAGCCAAACTGCCAGGTGGCGAGAATCAGCAGACCGAACGCGATCCGATACCAGGCGAATACCGCATAGCTATGGGTGGCGATGAACCGAAGCAAACCACGCACCGCGATCATGGCGAACACGAACGAAGTGACGAAGCCAATCGCAAACACTGGGAAATCTGCGGGCTGGAAAAGGTGGTGATACTTGTAACCTGAGTACACTGCAGCCCCGACCATGGTGGGCATGGCCAGGAAGAATGAAAACTCGGTGGCCGTCTTGCGCGACAAGCCGAACAGCAAACCGCCGATGATCGTCGAGCCGGAACGCGAGGTTCCCGGGATCATCGCCAGACACTGTGCGCAACCGACTTTCAGGGCGTCTACCCAGGTCATGTCATCGACGCTTTCAGCGTGGACCGTATGCTCGCGGCGCTCGGCCCACAACATGATAATGCCGCCGACGACCAGCGCCGTCGCCACGGTGATGGGGTTGAACAGGTATTCGTGAATCCAGTCCGCAAACAGCACACCCAACACCACGGCTGGCAGAAACGCGATCAACAGGTTGACGGTAAAGCGCTGGGCCTGACGCTGCTTTGGCAAGCCGACCACGACGTCGATGATCTTGCGCCGGAACTCCCAGACCACCGCGAGAATCGCGCCAAGCTGGATAATGATGTTGAAGGCCATCGCCCGTTCGCCGCCAAAATTGATCAAGTCCGCGACGATGATCTGGTGTCCGGTGCTGGAGATCGGCAGAAACTCCGTAAGCCCCTCGACAATCCCGAGAATCAATGCCTGAGCGGCGGTCCAAAGATCCATCATTCCCCCAATGTGGCCCACTCGAAGGAGGCCTGTAAGTCGTATTGTTTTCAACCGGTGTGAATATACCCGGCCAACGGTGAACAGCAGCTGAATACGCTGGTCGCGGGCCTGAGTATTACCGGGCGCGGCGATCCTAACAGACATACAGAGCGCATGCTTCCATTGAACCCGTGGGACCGGCTTTAGTCGGGAATATGGCGTTACATACGCTCCATCTGTTTCGTCATTAACTCCCGCTCTCCCGGCTAAAGCCGGACCTGCGAGATTGCACGAATCATGTATCTCCAGGCGTCATCCGCTTACAATCCACGCCGTTTTCTACCCCCAAGGAGCGGCAACAATGAAGGTTCTGGTGCTGGCTGGCCCTGAGTCCAGCGGCAAAAGCTGGCTGGCCGCAGAAATACAAAACCGCTTTGGTGGGAGGCTGGTGAGCGAATACGTTCGTGATTTCATCGAACAACACCAGCGGGACACTAGTTACGCTGACATCCCGGCCATCGCCCAGGGCCAGCTCGACAGCGAAGATGCCGCCCGCGCTGCCGCCCCCGAGCTTTTGATTCTCGATACTCACCTGCTGAGCAATATGCTCTGGAGTCTGACGTTATTTGGGGATTGTCCGGGATGGGTAGAGCAGGCATTACTGACGCGGCATTACGATCTGCATCTGCTTCTGGCCCCGGAAGGCGTCGAATGGATTGGCGACGGCCAGCGTTGCCAGCCGGAACTGGCCCTGCGCCAACGATTCTTTGCAGACAGCCTGCGCTGGCTTGAGCAAAACCGGCAGACTCACCTGGTGATTGGCGGCGACTGGGCGCAACGTCGCGAGCAGGCGTTTACCGCCGTGCATCATCTGCTGAGCAAGGACTGACTCTCAACGGATCTGATGTTTGTGCAGTAACCGATAAAACGTCGGCCGCGAAACACCCAGCACTTTTGCGGCGACACTCAGGTTGTCGCTGTGGCGGGTCAGCACATCACACAGGGCCTGACGTTCTGCCCGGGATTTATAGTCGTCCAGCGTGCCCATACTGCTGATGATGTCGTCCTCGCCCAGCAAGCCAAGGTCCGCCGCTTCAATCTGCCGTCCTTCAGCCAGCACCAGGCCGCGACGCACCCGATTGGCGAGCTCGCGCACGTTCCCTGGCCAGTCATGCTTGCCCATGGCAACCAGCGCATCCTGACTGAAGTTGCGCACCCTTCTGCCGGTTTCCTGACTGTAGAAATGAGCGAAGTGGTTAGCCAGTAATGCCAGATCCCCATGGCGCTCGCGCAACGGTGCGGTCCCGACCTGCAGCACATTCAGGCGGTAATAAAGATCTTCGCGGAAGCTTTTCTTGCGGATTGCCGCCTCCAGATCGACATGGGTGGCCGCCAGCACCCGCACGTCGATCGGAATAGCTTCGCGCCCGCCTATGCGCTCGATTTGCTTGTCCTGGAGGAAGCGCAGCAGGTTGGCTTGCACTTCCATGGGCAAATCGCCGATCTCATCCAGAAACAAGGTTCCGCCGTTAGCGGCCTCGATCCGGCCAATCTTCAGCTCATTGGCGCCCTCGAAGGCGCCCGGCTCATAGCCGAACAGTTCGGTATGCAGCAAATGTTCGGCGGTAGCACTGCAATTGATCGCCACGAATGGCTTGTGGCGTCGTTGTGACTGCATGTGCAGGGTGCGCGCCACCAGTTCTTTGCCAGTGCCAGGCTCGCCGCGAATCAGGACAGGGGATTCAGTGGGTGCCAATTTGCTCAGCAGGCGACGCAACTCACGGATAGGCCGGCTTTCGCCGAGCATCTCGTGTTCCGGGCCGGACACATAGCCAGCACCCTGAGTGCGCATGCGTGCCATGCCAAACGCGCGCCCCAGAGTGACCTGCATCCGCGCGACGTCGAATGGCAAGGTGTGAAAATCAAAAAACCATTCACAGACGAAGTCACCGATTTTCTCCCGACGCAAATCATCAGGAGTTAACACCGCGATCCATTCGGTATGGCTGCGGGCAATCAAATCCTTGACGACTTCCGGGTGCTCGAAATGGTACGGCATAAGGCGGATCAAGCCGACATCGCAGCTGCGCCCGACTGCGTTTTCGAGGGTGCTGATGTCCACATCCCACATCGATGCGCGTAGAACGGGGATGAGCTGATGGCAATCGTCACACGGATCAACAATCAACAAGCGTCGCAATGGTGGTGCCGATTCATGCATAAGAAGTCCCTGGCGCCATGACTTAGGAATTAAGCTGAGAAAACTATTTATAAACAGGTAGTTGGCGGTCTCGATTTGAACATTAGCAAGTTTTTGACGGGCGCTTGTACCGATTAACTATATGGTTCAGACCCAAATAGAATTAGGCGAATAAAACAAGCGCCTGTCTTCGCTGCGCCGCCGTGCCGCACCTTCGCCCATGGTCAAGCCGCCTGCCTGGAGCCAGCGAAATACGTGGGATGCGTAAAAAAAACGAAAATAAATGTCCGACTGTGTGACTTCAATGGGGGGCTTCGTCATCAACACAAGTATCCAGCCGAACGGTACGCCCAACCGCCGGCGCTCACTCTTGATATGGGCACTTTGAGGAACACACCATGAACGCCCCATTGCGCTTCAACGATGCACTCCTGATCGCTGGACACGCTTTTGAACCTTTCCAATGCGTCGCCTGGGCACCACAGGATGGTAATGGCGAGCTGAGCCTGACGGTGATCGACCGTACCAGCACACGTATCGGCCGTCGGCAGATTGCCCGCAGCATCTATTCGGACCCGGCGCAGCTGGCCAGCGCTCTGGAACAAGCCCGCGCGGAAATCAGCAACGAAGGCTACCGGCTCGAGCCGTGGACCATGCCAGCCTGATAGTCGGCAGACCTCGGACCTGTGGGAGCGAATTCATTCGCGAAGGCGATGTAAAAGCCGATGAAGATGCATCGACTGGACTTACCCATTCGCGAATGAATTCGCTCCCACAGAGTTTCATAGGACCGGCTTTGGCCGGCCCTAGGGTTTCCGTTGAGTCCTGAGGGATCATTTACGACGGCCGCAAACCCTCGATATGCTGATACTCAAGCCCCAACTTTGCCGCCATCTGCTCGGCTTTGCGCAAGCGAATCGGCCCACTTTCAATATCGATCAGCAGCCCCGGGCAGTTGAATGGGCTATCTGAAGGCATAGCCTTTACCCGGCCATCGGTCATCACCAGCACACGCTGCTGTTCAGACGGATGTTTTCTCCTGCGCTGTTCAAGCCATTCGCCCGCCTGCTCGAATGCGACCATTAGCGGCGTTCCCCCGCCAGCGCCCAATTCGTCCAGCCATGGCATTAACGCTCTGGAAGCCTTGAGGCCCTGATGTTGCCAGCGTGGCGCGTTGCCGTTGGCGGTCAACAGCGCCAGGCGAACACGTCGCCGATAAGCATCGTCGAACACTTGCGCCAGCAACCCCTTGGCTTGGCTCAAGGCCTGATGGCGCTTGGTGGAAGCGGAGGCATCAACAATCAGCAGCCACAGTTCCTTGGCCTGCTGACTGCGGGGCTGGCGGATCAGATCATTTCGAGATTTCGGGCGGCCGCGCAACAAGGTTGGCAACCAGGCGATAGCACCAGCAGCACCATGGCGCACAGTGCCGGTTTTACCACCAGGGAGCTTGCCGGGCCGGGGTCTGGCATCCGTGCCCGATGCAGCACGAGGACGGATGCCTAGGGCTTTTTTGGCCAGCTGGGTACTTCACGACGGGCGCCAGTCGCCATGGGCTGTGCCGGTAACTGGCCCCAACTGCCCTGCCCCTGATCTTGCTGTGACGCGTTACGTGGCGCAGATTGTGGTGCGTTGTCTTGCGACGCGGATTCGTCCCGAGGCGGCGTGCTGTTGCGACGTCTGTGGCGCAAGGCAAACTCAGCCACCGCGTCGATATCCTGCTCGGCGATGGCCGTCACACCGCGCCAGGCGGCATGGGCGCGAGCGGCCCTGAGCCAGACCAGATCGGCGCGCATCCCGTCCACACCAGCTGCAAAGCAACGCTCAGTGATGATGTCGAGAGAGGTGTCATCCAGTGCAATGCTGCCCAGTAGCTGCCGGGCTCGTTCGCAGCGCTGTTTCAAGGCGTCTTGCTCGCCCTGCCACTGATCGCAGAAAGCCTGCGGATCAGCGTCAAACTCCAGACGACGACGAATGATCTGTCCACGTTGCACGGGCAAGGTCTGCCCGCTCAGCGCTACATTCAGGCCAAAACGGTCCAGCAGTTGCGGGCGTAATTCACCTTCTTCCGGGTTCATGGTGCCAATCAGCACGAAGCGCGCCGCATGCCGGTGCGAGATGCCATCGCGCTCCACCAGATTGACGCCACTGGCAGCCACGTCCAGCAGCAAATCAACCAGATGGTCAGCCAGCAGATTGACCTCATCGACATACAACACCCCGCCATCGGCCTTGGCCAGCACCCCAGGTGAAAACTGCGCGCGACCTTCGCCCAGTGCAGCATCCAGATCCAGCGTGCCCACCAGGCGCTCTTCCGTCGCGCCCAGTGGCAAGGTCACAAACTGACCGCTGGCCAGCAGGTCCGCCAGCCCACGGGCCAAGGTCGATTTAGCCATGCCTCGGGGGCCTTCAATCAGCACGCCACCGATTTTCGGATCGATAGCGGTGAGGCACAGGGCCAGTTTCAGCTCATCAGCGTCAACCACTGCTGCCAGCGGGAAATGAGGGGGATCGGGCAATGTCGTCATCAGTTCTCTTCTATATCCAGCAACAGGCCTTCCAGCGCGTCGCGGTATTCACCCGGTTCTTGCCAGAGGCCCCGCTGCTGCGCTTCAAGCATCCGTTCGGTCATGTCGCGTAATGCATCAGGGTTGTGCTGCTGGATGAAATCCCGGGTCGAGGGATCCAGCAAGTAAGCATCGGCCAGCAAGGCATACTGGTGATCGTCGATCAGCTCGGTGGTGGCATCGAAGGCAAACAGGAAATCTACCGTCGCCGCCATCTCGAAAGCACCTTTGTACCCATGGCGCTTCACACCATCGATCCATTTTGGATTGGCGGCCCGGGAGCGGATCACCCGGTTCAGCTCCTCCTTGAGGGTGCGGATCTTCGGCAAATCGGGCTGGCTATGGTCGCCGTGATAGCTTGCTGCCTTCTGCCCGCTGAGGCTTTCAGCGGCGGCGAGCATGCCACCCTGGAATTGGTAATAGTCATTGGAGTCGAGCAGATCGTGTTCGCGGTTGTCCTGGTTCTGCACCACCGCCTGTACCTGAGAGAGCCGCTTGGCAAAGCGCTCGCGGGCTGGCGTGCCCTCGTCGCCAGCGCCATAAGCGTAGCCACCCCAGTTCAGATAGACCTCCGCCAGATCCTCGCGGCTCTGCCACAAACGAGCGTCGATGGCACCCTGCACGCCCGCGCCATAGGCGCCGGGCTTGGCACCGAAAATACGCCAGCCGGCTTGCCTTGAGGCTTGATCAGCGTCGACGCCCTGATTTTGCAGCGTGGCACGCTCTTCTCTCACCTTGGACGCCAGCGGGTTCAGGTCATCCGGTTCGTCCAGGGCGGCGACCGCTTGTACGGCGGCATCGAACAGGCGAATCAGATTGGCGAACGCATCGCGGAAAAATCCCGAGACCCGCAACGTGACATCCACTCGCGGACGGTCGAGCAGGCTCAGCGGCAGAATCTCGAAATCATCTACCCGCTGACTGCCTGTAGCCCATACCGGGCGCACGCCCATCAATGCCATGGCCTGGGCGATATCGTCGCCACCGGTGCGCATAGTCGCCGTGCCCCAGACCGACAAACCGAGTTGACGTAAATGATCACCATGATCCTGTAAGTGCCTCTCCAGCAACAGATTTGCCGATTGAAAGCCGATGCGCCACGCTGTCGTGGTGGGCAGGTTACGCACATCGACCGAAAAGAAGTTACGCCCAGTGGGCAGTACGTCCAGCCTGCCGCGACTCGGCGCACCGCTAGGTCCGGCAGGCACGAAACGTCCACTCAAGGCATCAAGCAAACCCTGAATCTCGGCGGGACCACACGCTTCGAGACGGGGCGCGACCACTTCACGCAAGCTCTCAACTATCTGATTCAACTCATTGTTATTTAAAGATAATGCATAAGAATCGTCGGTGATGATTTGCTCGATCATCTGGCTGGCATACAACTCCAGTCGCTCCCGTGCGTCCCCCGCCGTTCGCCACTGATCTGCGCTGATTTCCAGCAAAGCCTGGGGCTTGGGACCTGTCCAAGGCTCGGCGAGTTCGCAATCCAATGGATCGAAACCCAATTCGAATGCCTTGCTTAACGCTCGCAGCAAGCTCGACTGCGCGCCACGGCCATCGCCACGAGGAATCCGCAACAAGGCCAACAGAGTGTCGACGCGCAGGCGCCCGGCGGGTGACTCCCCGAAGATATGCAGACCGTCGCGGATCTGCGACTCCTTCAAGTCACACAGGTAAGTGTCCAGGCGCGGTAGCCAGACAGCGGCATTGTCATCCTTGAGCCCCCCGACCTTGAGAGAGCTGTCCAGCCCCAGCTCCTGGTCAATATGCGTCTCGCGAACCAGCTTGAGGATGTCCCGCTGCAACTCGAGGGCCCTGCGCGGATCCAGTAACTGGGCTTCGTAATACTCGTCCGCCAGCAGCTCCAGGTCGCGTAGTGGTCCGTAGGTTTCAGCTCGGGTCAGCGGCGGCATCAGGTGATCGATGATCACCGCCTGAGTGCGACGCTTGGCCTGCGCACCCTCGCCCGGATCATTGACGATGAACGGGTAGATGTTAGGCATCGCGCCAAGAATCGCATCCGGCCAGCAAGTTTCTGACAGCCCGACGCCCTTGCCCGGCAGCCACTCGAGGTTGCCATGCTTGCCCACGTGCACCACCGCATGCGCGCCGTAGGCTTTGCGCAGCCAGAAATAGAACGCCAGATAGCCATGAGGCGGAACCAGATCCGGGTCGTGGTAGACCGCACTGGCATCCACCTGATAACCCCGGGCAGGCTGAATGCCGACGAAGGTCAGCCCAAAGCGCAACCCGGCGATCATCATCCGGCCGCTGCGAAACATCGGATCGGCTTGCGGCGCACCCCAGCGGGCAATCACCGCATCCCGGTTAGCGGCGGGCAATTGCTCGAAAGCCGCCGCGTACTCTTCCAGCGCCATGCTTTGCTCGCAAGGGCGAAGATCAATGCTGTCCAGATCGTTGGTCACGCCGCCCAGCAATTGATGAATCAGCGCGGTGCCGGTATCCGGCAAATCTGCCACCGGGTAGCCGGTGCTTTGCATGGCCCGCAGGATGTTCAGGGCGGCCGCCGGGGTATCCAGACCGACGCCGTTGCCAATCCGACCGTCCCGGGTCGGGTAATTGGCGAGAATCAAGGCGACGCGCTTGTCCGCATTCGGTAAGCGGCCGAGCAGAGCCCAGCGCCGGGCCAGCTCGGCAACAAAATCCATACGCTCCGGCTGAGCCCGATAGCAGACCACATCCGATTGGCTACGCTCGCTTCGCCAGGCCAGGTCCTTGAAGCTGATAGGCCGACTGATGATGCGGCCGTCCAGTTCCGGCAAGGCAATGTGCATCGCCAGATCCCGAGCGCCCAAGCCTTGTTCGCTGGCGCGCCAGCCGGGCTCGTTGTCCTGAGCGCAAATCGCTTGAATGACCGGGATATTGCGCCGAAACGGCCGCATGTGCGGCGCTTCGGGGCTGGATTGGGCGAAGCCGGTGGTATTGAGAATCAGCTCGCAGCCGACATCATCCAGCCAGTCCTCGACCACTCGCGAACAACCCGCCTCCTTGAGGCTGGCCACGGCGATCGGCAGAGGATTCAAACCCTGTGCCTGCAATCGTTCACAGAAAACATCGATGAATGCGGTATTGGCGGCCTGTAAGTGCGAGCGATAAAACAACAGCGCCACGACCGGCTGGCCTGCGCACCACTGCCCTTGCCAGACAGCAGGATCACTGCTGACCCCTTGGGGATGATAAACAGCGGTGCGCGGCAGCGGCTGCGGCTCAGACCATGGATAGTCTCGACCCAGCATGCGGCTGGCAAGGCAACGATAGAAATCCAGCGCGTTGTGCATCCCGCCTTGTCGCAGGAACTGCCAGAGTCGATGGCAGTCCTCGGCGGGCGCGGTGCTGCGCTCTTCCAGCTCAGGGTCCGGGTTGTCACAACCGGGCACCATGATGATCTGCACACCGCGGGCGGCAAGTTCCCCGAGACGCTCGACCCCATAACGCCAGTAACCCATCCCGCCATGCAGCGAGATGAAGATCACCTTGGCATGTTGCAGCACGTCCTCGACGTATAGATCCACCGAGGCATGATTCTGTACCTGCATGGGGTTAGCCAGACGCAGACTCGGGTAGTCATCAGGGAGTTGCTGCGCTGCCTCGGCCAGGAGTGCCAGGCTCGAATCGCCACTGCAGAGAATCACCAGCTCGGCGGGCGTCTGCCCAAGGTCGGCAATATTGTCGTCCGGGACAAATCCACCGGGCTGGGTTCTCAGTAGATGCATGGGTCAGCCAGCAAGCGCAGCGCGCAATTGAGCTTCAAGGGCGGCGGCGTCCAGTTTCTGGCCGATCAGCACCAGATGGGTAGCGCGTTCTTCATCGGCGCTCCAGGCCCGATCAAAGTGCTTGTCGAAACGAGTGCCCACGCCCTGGATCAGCAGGCGCATGGGTTTGCCCGGAATCGCCGCGAAGCCTTTGACCCTCAGAATGCCGTGCTGCACCACCAACTGAGTCAACGCGTCGAGCAGCAAGCTTTCATCGGCTTGCGGCAGCTTCATCGAGATGGAATCGAAGGCGTCATGATCGTGGTCGTCATGATCATCGCCTTCATGGTGATCGTGGTGAGTCTTGCGGCCGTCGATGTGCTGCTCTGACTCCGCCCCCAGGCCCAACAGGACATTGATCGGCAAACGACCGCTGCTGGCTTCGATGACCTTGACCGCTGGCGGCAGCTCTTCAGACACCTCGGCACGCACAGCGGCCAGGCCTGCCGCATCAATCATGTCGGCCTTGTTGAGAATCACCAGATCAGCACTGGCCAATTGGTCAGCAAACAGCTCGTGCAGAGGCGATTCGTGGTCCAGATTCGGGTCGAGCTTACGTTGCGCGTCAACCTGATCAGGGAACGCAGCGAAAGTACCGGCCAGCACCGCGGGGCTATCAACCACGGTAATCACCGCATCAACCGTGCAGGCGTTGCGGATTTCCGGCCACTGAAAAGCCTGAACCAGGGGTTTGGGCAGTGCCAGGCCCGATGTTTCGATAAGAATATGATCCAGATCGCCACGGCGGGCGACCAGCTCGCGCATCACCGGGAAGAACTCTTCCTGCACCGTGCAGCACAGGCAGCCGTTGGCCAGTTCGTACACGCGGCCGACCGCTTCTTCTTCGCTGCAGCCAATGGTGCACTGCTTGAGGATTTCGCCGTCGATACCCAGCTCGCCAAACTCGTTGACGATCACTGCGATGCGCCGGCCTTCGGCGTTGTCGAGCATGTGTCGCAGCAGGGTGGTTTTGCCCGAGCCGAGAAAGCCGGTGACGATGGTGACGGGGAGCTTGGCCAGTGTTTTCATGGGATGCCCTTTGGCAATGCGGCGGGCAAACGGGACGAAAACCCTGGGCAATGGCACAAGGATCGATTCGCCACCGGATCACCCCGCCCGGTTGTAGTGAGAATTCGTCGGGCACATGGCCCGGATCGAGGCAGGTCTCCTGGCTTGCGGCGCTCCCACGTCTATCTTGGGAGCCATCGTTGCGCCTTCCCGCGCTTGGCAGTGGCTGTGCAACGATCATGACCGGTACAGTTGCGGGGGCAGCCGCGGCATTACCGCGTTCCCTTCTTAGCTCCTTGCCGCCTGGCTGAACTGAATAGGCGGCCGGAGAACCTCGAACCCGCAAGGCTACGCAGTGGTCGCTGGCAGGTCAATCAACTGATTGACGTTCTGCACGGCACCATGCTCTCCTACGCACCTTGTTACGGGTGCCCTTCACAGGGTGAAACGGGAAACCGGTGCGTTCAAGCCTCAAGCTTGTGCAAGTCCGGCGCTGCCCCCGCAACGGTAAGCGAGTGAAGAGTCAGATCCACTGTGCCGATCAACGGCATGGGAAGGTGACTCTTGCAGGTTGAACGTTCTGCGTTCCGCCCCTCGCAAGCCCGGAGACCGGCCCGACATACAGTTATAACTAACCCCGCGGTGGGCGGGCGCTGTTGAACCCTGCTGACTTTCGTCAGCGGGCTACGCATGCGCTTGCTCACTTGCCGACAGTCAAGAGGGACATGCCATGTCGATCACCGCCACCACCCAGCCCGCCAGCACCACCGCCACCCAAAGCCAACGCCTGTCGGCCGCCATCAGCGCTGCAATCCTTGGCGCGTGCCTGGTGTACTTCGGTGGTTTTTCGCACATCGAGGCGGTACACAACGCTGCCCACGATACCCGCCACAGCTCTGCCTTTCCTTGCCATTGAGAATCACCCGCCATGTTCAAGCGAATCGCTCAAACGGCAGGCTTTACCGGCCTGCTCGCGGCATTACTGCTGACCCTGCTGCAAAGCTTCTGGGTCACACCATTGATCCTCCAAGCCGAAAGTTATGAAAACGCTCCCGCCGAACAGACTCATGAACACAGTCATGAGCATGCTCATGGTGAAGCTGCACCTGCCGGGCATGTGCATAACGACGAAGCCTGGTCACCGGAAGATGGCTGGCAGCGCATCCTGTCCACCACGGGCGGCAACCTGGTGGTAGCGGTCGGTTTTGCCCTGATGCTCGCGGCGCTCTATACCTTGCGTGCGCCGGGTAGAACCTCTCAAGGTGTGCTCTGGGGCTTGGCGGGTTTTGCAGTCTTCACGTTGGCACCGACACTGGGCCTGCCACCGGAGTTGCCGGGTACCGCCGCTGCGGACCTGAGCCAACGGCAGATCTGGTGGGTTGGCACCGCCGCCTCCACCGCTGTCGCCCTGGCGTTGATCGTTTTCGGCCAGCACTGGCTGCTCAAAGTTTTGGGTGTGGCGATTCTGGTGGTACCCCATGTGATTGGTGCGCCACAACCGGCAGTCCACGAGAGCCTTGCGCCCGAAGCATTGGCGGCGCAGTTCAAGATTGCCTCGCTGCTGACCAATGCGCTGTTCTGGATCGCCATGGGCGTGATCAGCGCCTGGCTGTTCCGCCGGCACAATCCTGCCTTCGATCAGGCCTGATCTTGATCAATCCTGAAGCCTCCCGGCCGACGCTGGTCGTCGGCCTCGGCTGTCAACGGGGTTGCTCTGCAGGCGAGTTGCTGGAGTTGATCGAGCACAGCCTGCACCGCACTGATTTTTGTCTGGCTGACGTCACCGCCCTCGCCTCCATCGATCTCAAAGCTCGCGAGCCGGGGCTGTTGCAACTGGCCGCACAGCTTGATCGGCCATTGAAATGTTTCAGTGCTACGCAACTGGCAGTGTACGAAACGCAACTCAGCCATCGCTCTCCAGTCGCCTTCCAGCACAGTGGTTGTTATGGCGTGGCGGAAAGCGCTGCCCTGGCGTTGGCCAGCGAGTCAGGCCCTGCACAATTAAGAATCACCCGGCAAAAAAGCGCCCTGGCAACTTTCGCCTTGGCCATCAGCCCCTCTCTTGACCGATAATCCCAGTTCTTGCCATCTATCGATTCTGGAGCACCATGACGGTCTATTTCATTGGCGCAGGCCCCGGCGACCCCGAACTGATCACGGTCAAAGGCCAGCGCCTGATCCGGACTTGCCCGGTGATCATCTATGCCGGCTCACTGGTGCCAGCGGCGGTGCTTGAGGGTCATCAGGCGGTTCAAGTCAGCAACAGCGCGGAACTGCATCTGGAGCAGATCATCACCTTGATGAAATCCGCTCATGACCAAGGCCAGGATGTGGCACGTGTGCATTCCGGGGACCCTAGCCTGTATGGCGCTATCGGTGAGCAGATTCGCTATCTGCGTGAACTGGGCATCCCATTCGAAATCATCCCCGGCGTGACCGCTACCGCAGCCTGCGCTGCGCTGCTGGAAACCGAGCTGACCCTGCCGGATATCTCCCAAAGCGTGATCCTGACCCGTTACGCAGACAGGACTTCAATGCCGGAAGGCGAATCCCTGGCAGAACTGGCCCAGCATAAAGCCACCATGGCGATCCACCTGGGGGTGAACAACCTGGCGAAAATCGTCGCCCAATTGACTCCGCACTATGGCGCCGACTGCCCGATTGCCGTGGTGCATCGTGCGAGCTGGCCGGATCAGGACTGGGTGGTGGGAACCCTGACCGACATTGAAGCAAAGGTCACGGAGAAAGGCTTTCGCAGGACCGCGCTGATTCTGGTCGGGCGCGTGCTGGCCAGTGATGCTTTCAGTGAGTCTTCCCTGTATCGCGCAGGGCATGCGCATCTCTACAGACAGTAGCTCCACCTGTTGGAGCGAGGCTTGCCCGCGAAACGGTCAACGCGGTGCAACAGGAAATCCGTGTTTTCGTTCTTCGCGGGCAAGCCTCGCTCCAACAGGTTTCACCGTGAATTTCGCTTACCCCACCCACAAAAAACCCCGAACACATCGGGGTTTTTGATCCAGCAAAGAAAACCGCTTAGTAATAAGCATGCTCTTTCTGGGTGTGGTCGGTGACGTCACGCACGCCAGTCAACTCGGGGATGCGCTCTAGCAAGGTACGCTCGATGCCTTCGCGCAAGGTCACGTCAGCCTGACCGCAACCCTGGCAACCGCCGCCGAACTGCAACACCGCGATGTTTTGCGCGTCTTCCTCGATCACATCGATCAAGGTGACCTGGCCGCCGTGACTGGCAAGGCCTGGGTTGATTTCGGTTTGCAGGTAATAGTTGATGCGCTCGTTGATCGGGCTGTCGGCGTTGACCATCGGAACTTTGGCGTTTGGCGCCTTGATGGTCAGCTGGCCGCCCATGCGATCAGTGGCGTAATCGACAACGGCGTCATCCAGAAAGGCTTCGCTGAAACCATCAATCCAGGCCGTGAAACTTTTCAGGCCAATGGCCTTGTCGTCCGGCTTTTCTTCGCCCGGCTTGCAATAGGCGATGCAGGTTTCAGCGTACTGGGTGCCAGGTTGGGTAATAAACACGCGGATGCCGATGCCCGGGGCATTCTGCTTTTCCAGCAGATCGGCCAAGTAATCGTGGGCAGCATCGGTAATAGTGATAGCGGTCATGAAAATTCCTCGCAGACGTGCGGGCAGTTTACGCCAATCGAATGCATCCTACAAAGTCCTAGTATTTTTGTCAGGAAAGAACCTGGGAAGCATTTTCAGCGCGGCGATTGTCCAGCCAGGCCTTCATTCGACGGTACAGGCTCTTTTCGATCCACTCGTAACTGCCCCATGCACCCAGGCCAATAACCGGCACGCAGATGGCAAACACCAGATACGGGTTGAGGTTGTAATGCTGAGAAGCGAGCCAGCCACCGTACAACACCAGCACATGCAGCAAGTACACCGAGTAAGAACAATCACCCAATACCTTGAGCACTCGGTTGCCTCGGAACAACGGCTCCATGGCGATACACGACATCACGATCAAAGCGCTGGGCAGTCCCCAGGTGAGTAACCGTTGCTGGTCTGCTGACAGGTGATAGATCGCAGTCAGGCCGCAGGCAACGCCCAACAACGGCAGCCATACCCCTTCCTTGATCCAGCCTCGGCGGTAAATGATGCCGATACCGATGCCCAGCAGAAACTCATAAATGATGTCATTGCCATAGAAGCGACTGATCAGGCCAGAGCGGGCCAGCACTTCGCAGACTGCAAACAGCGCCGCAGCCACGATCAAGGGGCGATGGCGCTGCTTGAACAGGAATACCGTAGAGAACAACAGGTAGAAGAACATCTCATAGTTGAGCGTCCAGCCGACGTTCAGGGTCGGGTACAAACCGTAGCCGCCGGGGTTTTCCGCCGGAATGAAAAACAGCGACAGCATGAAGGTCTGCCAATTGATCACCTGATGCGGCAACAGCGGGGCGGCAACCAGCAGCAACAGCCCCATGGCGGCGGTATAGAACCAGTACGCCGGGACAATCCGAATGATGCGATTGAGCATGAACCGCCCGGCGGGCATTTCGCTGTTCTGGGTAGACAGAAAGATCACCAGACCACTGATGACGAAGAAAATATCGACGCCCACGGCGCCCTTGGTTACGAAGAAATCACCAATGGGGCCACTGGCGTGAAAGTTGAAAAAAATCTGCATGAAGTGATGACACACCACGACCCACGCGGCGAGTGCCCGCAGGGCTTGAACCGAAATCAACATCAGAAACCTCTTGGCCTTTGAACAACCATTCAGGGCGGTAAAAACACCGCTTGTAACCTGAACACTCAGGGCGTCCGACCGCGGTTATTCAAAAAAGATCGTCAGTTTCTGTTGTTTTCCGGTCAACGGTAGATGGCCGCAGGCCATGTCCGGTGTGGCTTGCGCGTCTTAATTGGTCCAGAACCTGTGGGAGCAAGCTTGCTTGGGAAGAGGCCAGAACATTCCCGCCCATTCTTTGGAGATAGACCGCCTTCGCGAGCAAGCTCGCTCCCACAGAATCGAGCTCATCCACACATCTGTGGGAGCAAGCTTGCTTGGGAAGAGGCCAGAACATCCCCCGCCTATTCTTATGGGATAGACCGCCTTCGCGAGCAAGCTCGCTCCCACCGATCACCGCTTCCACAGGTGAACGTCCGGCCCAAAAAATCTAAAGATTCTCGTACCGATTCATATCCAGAACCCCTGCCTCCAGCGGCGTGGTTTCCTGAATGTAGCGATTCAGGTCATGAAAATAGGTCCAGAACAACGGATGGCTGCGCCGCACACCCCAGCGTTCGATGATTTTTTCAAACTCCACCTGGTGCCGGGCCTGCTGCATCGCGTCCACGAACACCGTCACGTCGCTGGCCGGGACGTTAAAGATGAAGTTGGGATAACTGCCAAGCACGCCCGGATAGATCGTCAGGGTATCCAGGCCTGGCTGATAACGGTGGGATTCGCCCAGCAAAAACGCCACGTTGGAATGCGCGCGGTTACGCAGCATGCTGTAGATCATCCGCTTGCCGGCAGCATCTTCAACGCGCAGCACCGTGTTCTCAGGCAGAAAGTCGATGACCTTCAAGCCTGCCGCCGGTCGCGAGACCAACCGGCTCAGAGACTGCTCGACGGGAGCAAAACTACTGTCGTTGCGACTCAGTGAACAATAAGCGCCACTGCAGCGATTGATCGGATCTGGCGCAGCATTCAGCGTTCCCGCCCGTTCGACGAGCTTGAGTGCGAAGTCACGCTTGGGGTCCTTCTCGTCCAGTTTCATACCGCTGGCGGTGTCATCGTCGATGCGTTGGTAATCCAGCCACATCTTCAGCTTGCCGCCTTTCTGATACCAGTCGCTCAACAGATCGTCGCGCTTGTCTGCCGGCATCAGACGCAAAAAGTTCACCTCGGCGCCGTTGCGGATCAAGTCGAAATAGAGCCGGGTCTGAACCTGATGGGAGATGTTGCCGTACACATCGAAGTTCACCGCCAATTGGTAATACGTGCGTTCCAGCAACGGAAAATCAAACAGCCACAGGGTCTGCGGTGCTTCGCCGATCAAACCCTTGTTGACTGATGCGCTGTCAAAATGACGGAAGACTGTCAGCAATGCATTGTCATTGCCGGCCCATAACGTCGCCCAGCCGGGCGGCGGCAGCTCGGCGTAGGCATCACGACGCATGTCCTCGTATTCGTTGCGCTTGTCCCGATAACTGCGCCACAGGCTCAGCACGCTGCCAACATCGTCGTTCTGCCCTGGCATGGCCAGTAACGGCGTTGCTGCTGCGCGATATTTGCCATCGAACACGTAAAGATCATGGGAGGGCTCCTGGAACAGCACCCAGAACTGATCGCGAATCACGTCCGTCGCGATCTGCCCCCGGCATACCGGACCACGGATGAACGTGCGCACGAAGTACTCAGCGTTATCCAGCATGAATTGATAGCGCGCCACCGCTGGGATGGCCTGGAAGGTCTCGAATGGATTGGCCTGCCGTCCCGGCCCATAGCCCGGGAGTGCGTCTACTTGCCATTGGTTGTCGTAGAACAGTTGTTTGACCCGGGCCATTTTTTGCGGCCCCAGACCATAGGTGATATGGGTCTTGTGCACGATCACGCCTTTGACAGGCATAAGCCGATAATAGAAGTTGCTGCCCGGATCATCGTCGGGTCTGCGGGTCGCGATCAGGTCAATCGGTTGGTCGCTCGGCGTGCGGGAACGCACCCACTGGAAGAAATGCCCAGGTTCGCCGCCAACAAAATAGATGTGAGCCAGGAACAGATGCTCGTACAACCAGCGTCCCACCAGCGCCTGGCTGGAACCGGGCCGATTGAGCAGCGCCTCCCACTCGGCAATCTGCGCAGTTTCGCTGACAGAAGTCTGTTGCGCCGCCTCATCTATTGGGGCGCCAGCCGCAAACCAGCGCTGCAGCGTCTGGTATTGCGCGTCGCTCAAACCCGCCACGGCCAGCGGCATGCCTTCTCTGGGATGTGCCTGGGCATAGGCATTGAATTCACCCGGTTGCGCGCAGAGATTTTCACGACCGATGCCCAAGGAGATTTCATCGGGGATTTTCGCGTTAGGCGTCAATGGAGCATTGCGCCCCAACTCGATCATGCGGCTCATGAGGGCAGCCTGGCTGCCCTGAGCATCCAGTACCGAGTAAAAGCCTTTTTCCGCCCAGGCTCCCGGGCCACTGGCATCGTAGAACAACCGCGTCGGTGCCTGGGCAACGCTGCGTTCACCATCGTAAACCGGAATTTTACTGGCCCCGCGAGCTACACCCTCTCCGGCCCCCAGATTCAACTGACAAGGGGCATCGTTGCAGGCGTGACAGGCCACGCACTTTTCCGTGAGGATCGGCTGGATGTCCCGAACGTATGAAATGTTCGGCTGCACAGACGGTTCATCCGCCTGGACCTGTGATATGCCACCCACCAACAGCACAACGATGCTTATAAAGAAGCGATACGGCATATCCAGCGTCCAAAGGGTCACGTGCAAAGTGACTATTAAGGTAACTATTCATAAGGTGAAAAAGCGCCGTCATTCTACAGGTCAGATCGCCCCTCAACATGAGCGATATTCATAGCAAAGCGTTATCAACACTAAAAGTGTTCGGGTTTGTTATCATTTCGGCCTTTCTGTATCGACCTTTTCCAGGTAGCCCTATGTCTGATCGCAGCGCCCGTCTCCATGCTCTCCAGCAAGCTCTCCAACAGCGGATCCTGATCCTCGATGGCGGCATGGGCACCATGATCCAGAGCTATCGCCTCGAGGAAGAAGATTATCGCGGCAAGCGTTTCGCCGACTGGCCCAGCGACGTCAAGGGCAACAATGACCTGTTGATCCTGACCCGGCCCGACGTGATTGGCGCCATCGAGAAAGCGTATCTGGATGCAGGCGCCGATATTCTGGAAACCAACACCTTTAACGCGACCCAGGTTTCCCAGGCCGATTACGGCATGGAAGAAATCGTCTACGAGTTGAACGTAGAAGGCGCCCGTCTGGCGCGCAAGGTCGCTGACGCCAAAACCCTGGAAACCCCCGACAAGCCACGTTTCGTCGCGGGCGTCCTGGGCCCGACCAGCCGCACCTGCTCGCTGTCGCCTGACGTCAATAACCCTGGCTATCGCAACGTGACGTTCGACGAGCTGGTGGAAAACTACTCCGAAGCCACTCGCGGCCTGATCGAAGGCGGCGCTGACCTCATTCTGATCGAGACCATTTTCGACACCCTCAACGCCAAGGCTGCGATCTTTGCCGTGCAAGGCGTGTTCGAGGAAATCGGCTTCGAATTGCCGATCATGATTTCCGGGACCATCACTGACGCCTCCGGCCGCACCCTGTCCGGCCAGACCACTGAAGCGTTCTGGAACTCCATCAGCCACGCCAAGCCAATCTCTGTTGGCCTGAACTGCGCCCTGGGTGCCAGCGATCTGCGTCCGTATCTGCAGGAGCTGTCGAACAAAGCCAGCACCTATGTGTCTGCCCACCCTAACGCAGGCCTGCCTAACGAATTTGGCGAATACGACGAGCTGCCGAGCCAGACCGCGAAAATCATCGAAGAGTTTGCCCAGAGCGGCTTCCTCAATATCGTCGGCGGCTGCTGTGGTACCACGCCAGGTCACATTAAGGCGATTGCCGAAGCCGTGGCCGGTTATGCCCCGCGTCAGATCCCGGATATTCCGAAAGCCTGTCGTCTGTCCGGTCTTGAACCGTTCACCATTGACCGACAATCGCTGTTTGTGAACGTCGGCGAACGTACCAATATCACCGGTTCTGCCCGTTTCGCCCGTCTGATCCGTGAAGATAACTACACCGAAGCCCTGGAAGTCGCCCTGCAGCAGGTCGAAGCCGGTGCGCAGGTGATCGACATCAACATGGACGAAGGGATGCTGGACTCGAAGAAGGCCATGGTGACCTTCCTCAACCTGATTGCAGGCGAGCCGGATATCTCCCGGGTGCCGATCATGATCGACTCCTCCAAATGGGAAGTGATCGAGGCAGGCCTCAAGTGCATTCAGGGCAAGGGCATCGTCAACTCCATCAGCATGAAGGAAGGCGTCGAGCAGTTCATCCATCACGCTAAACTCTGCAAGCGCTACGGCGCGGCTGTGGTGGTGATGGCCTTCGATGAAGCCGGTCAGGCCGACACCGAAGCGCGCAAGAAAGAGATCTGCAAGCGTTCCTACGACATCTTGGTCAACGAAGTCGGCTTCCCGCCGGAAGACATCATCTTTGACCCGAACATCTTCGCCATCGCCACTGGCATCGAAGAGCACAACAACTACGCCGTCGACTTCATCAATGCCTGCGCCTACATCCGCGACGAGCTGCCCTATGCGCTGACCTCCGGTGGCGTGTCCAACGTGTCGTTCTCGTTCCGTGGCAACAACCCGGTGCGTGAAGCGATCCACTCGGTGTTCCTGCTGCATGCGATCCGCAACGGCCTGAGCATGGGTATCGTCAACGCCGGGCAACTGGAAATCTACGACCAGATCCCTGCCGAATTGCGCGACTGCGTCGAAGACGTGGTGCTCAACCGCAATCCTGAAGGCACCGACGCTTTGCTGGCCATTGCCGACAAGTTCAAAGGCGATGGCAGCGTAAAAGAAGCAGAAACCGAAGAATGGCGTGGCTGGCCGGTGAACAAGCGTCTGGAACACGCGCTGGTCAAGGGCATCACCACGCACATCGTGGAAGACACCGAGGAATCCCGGCAGTCCTTCGCACGCCCGATCGAAGTGATCGAAGGTCCGCTGATGTCCGGCATGAACATTGTCGGCGACCTGTTCGGCTCGGGGAAAATGTTCCTGCCTCAGGTAGTCAAGTCGGCACGCGTGATGAAGCAGGCGGTAGCCCACCTGATCCCGTTCATCGAGCTGGAAAAAGGCGACAAACCCGAAGCCAAAGGCAAGATTCTCATGGCCACGGTCAAGGGCGACGTGCACGACATCGGCAAGAACATCGTTGGCGTGGTGCTGGGTTGCAACGGCTATGACATCGTTGACCTCGGCGTGATGGTGCCTGCGGAGAAAATCCTGCAGGTCGCCAAAGAGCAGAAATGCGACATCATCGGTTTGTCTGGCCTGATCACCCCCTCGCTGGATGAAATGGTCCATGTTGCCCGGGAAATGCAGCGTCAGGACTTTCACCTGCCCCTGATGATTGGCGGCGCGACTACTTCCAAGGCGCACACCGCCGTGAAGATCGAGCCCAAGTACAGCAACGATGCCGTGATCTACGTAACCGATGCCTCCCGCGCCGTGGGCGTGGCGACGCAATTGCTGTCCAAAGAGCTGAAACCAGCGTTCATCGAGAAAACCCGCCTGGAATACATCGAGGTCCGTGAGCGAACCTCGGCCCGCAGCGCACGCACCGAGCGCTTGAGCTACGGCGCGGCAGTGGCCAAGAAGCCGCAGTTCGACTGGGCCGGCTACACCCCAGTCAAGCCAACGTTTACCGGCGCCAAAGTGCTGGAAAACATCGACCTGGACGTGCTGGCCGAATACATCGACTGGACGCCGTTCTTCATCTCCTGGGATCTGGCTGGCAAATACCCGCGCATCCTGACTGATGAAGTGGTGGGTGAAGCAGCCACCTCGCTGTTCGCCGACGCTCAACAGCTGCTGCGCAAACTGATCGACGAAAAGCTGATCAGTGCCCGTGCGGTATTCGGCTTCTGGCCTGCCAACCAGATCGACAACGACGATCTGGAAGTCTACGGCGACGACGGCCAGCCACTGGCGAAGCTGCATCACCTGCGCCAGCAGATCATCAAGACTGACGGCAAACCGAATTTCTCCCTGGCCGACTTTGTCGCACCCAAGGGCAGCGGCGTGACGGACTATGTGGGCGGTTTCATCACCACGGCCGGCATTGGCGCGGAAGAAGTGTCCAAGGCCTATCAGGACGCTGGCGACGACTACAACGCGATCATGGTCAAAGCCCTGGCTGACCGCCTGGCCGAAGCCTGCGCCGAATGGCTGCACCAGCAAGTGCGTAAAGAGTATTGGGGTTACGCCAAGGACGAACAGCTGGGCAACGACGAACTGATCAAAGAGCAATACGTCGGCATCCGCCCTGCTCCCGGATATCCGGCCTGCCCGGACCATACCGAAAAAGGCACCCTGTTTGAATTGCTCGACCCAATGCCTAATGGCGAGCCTGGCAAAAGCGGCGTATTCCTCACCGAGCACTACGCCATGTTCCCGGCGGCGGCCGTCAGCGGCTGGTACTTCGCCCACCCACAGGCGCAATACTTCGCCGTGGGCAAGGTCGACAAGGATCAGGTCGAAAGCTACACCGCCCGCAAAGGCCAGGACCTGAGCGTCACCGAGCGCTGGCTGGCGCCGAATCTGGGGTATGACGAATAACCGGTAGCCCGGAGCTGCAAGCTGCAAGCTGCAAGTCAGATTGCAGCTTGATGGTGGTGATTTCACCCCCTTGGGAGGTTCCAGGTTTGTCCGAAAGCCGATGTGATGACGTGGGACCGGCTTTAGCCGGGAAGGGGCCAGTAGATCCACTCCGTATCTATCGTCTGAAATGCCGCCTTCCCGGCTGAAGCCGGTCCCACGTCGCTAGCCTGCTTTGCGCTCCCACAGGACCGCATTTCCAATTTCACCCCCGCAGCATCTCCTTGGGCACATACTTGCCAATCTCAAACTTGCCAATCGCCGCCCGGTGCACTTCGTCCGGGCCGTCGGCCAGGCGCAGGGTGCGCTGCATGGCGTACATGTAAGCCAGCGGGAAGTCGTTTGAAACCCCCGCTCCACCGTGAATCTGAATGGCCCGGTCAATCACCCGCAGTGCCACGTTGGGCGCAACGACCTTGATCTGGGCGATTTCGCTTTTCGCGACTTTGTTGCCCACCGTGTCCATCATGTAGGCCGCCTTGAGGGTCAGCAGCCGGGCCATGTCGATTTCCATACGCGAGTCGGCAATCTTGTCGACATTCCCACCCAAGCGCGCCAATGGCCGGCCGAATGCCACACGACTGACGGCCCGCTTGCACATAAGCTCGAGGGCACGCTCGGCCATTCCGATTGAGCGCATGCAGTGATGAATTCGGCCGGGACCCAGGCGTCCCTGGGCAATCTCAAACCCACGCCCTTCACCCAGCAATACGTTTTCGTAAGGCACCCGCACATTTTCAAACAGCACTTCGGCGTGCCCGTGGGGTGCGTCGTCGTAGCCAAACACCGGGACCGGACGGACGATCTTCACGCCCGGAGTATCGGTGGGCACCAGAATCATCGAATGCTGCTGATGGCGCGGCCCATCGGGATTGCTCAAGCCCATGAAGATCAGAATCTTGCAGCGCGGGTCGCAGGCCCCGGACGTCCACCATTTGCGGCCGTTAATCACCCACTCATCGCCCTGGCGCTCTGCACGGGCAGCCATATTGGTGGCATCGGATGACGCCACGTCGGGCTCGGTCATGGCAAACGCCGAGCGTATGTCGCCGCGCAGCAAAGGCTCCAGCCATAACTGTTTCTGTTCGTCATTGGCATAGCGCACCAGAACTTCCATGTTGCCGGTGTCCGGTGCTGAGCAATTGAAGGGCTCGGGCCCCAACAGCGAACGGCCCATGATTTCCGCCAGCGGCGCGTACTCCAGATTGCTCAACCCGGCTCCGAGCTCTGACTCGGGCAGAAACAGGTTCCACAGCCCCTCAGCTTTGGCTTTAGCCTTGAGCTCTTCCATGATTGCCGTCGGCTGCCATCTGTCGCCCTCCGCCACCTGACGCTCGAACACCTGCTCGGCAGGATAAACGTAGTTGTCCATGAACGCCGTCACACGTTCGCGCAGTTCTTGAACCTTCGCAGAGTAAGCAAAATCCATGTGAGGCTACCTTCTGAATGAGGTTTGTCAGGTCATGGAGGGGATGCTAGGCCGGCAGGCAACATTTATCTAATCTATTCTCGGCGTGTATAAACATTCATAACCGATATATGATCGACCCACGCTCCGGTATGAGAGCGACAAAACAAGAACGGTAAAGAGGGGCATGGCATGAACCTGAGCAAGGTCGATCTCAACCTATTCATTGTCTTCGACGCGATTTATACCGAAGCCAACCTGACCCGCGCAGGCCAGATCGTGGGCATTACTCAGCCCGCTGTATCCAACGCCCTGGCGCGGCTTCGCGAAACCTTCAACGACCCGCTTTTCGTCCGCACGGCCCAAGGCATGGTGCCCACCCCCATGGCCCAAAACATCATTGGCCCGGTGCGCAATGCGTTATCACTGTTACGGGTTTCGGTTCAGGAAAGCCGCATCTTTAACCCGTTGCAGGCCAACAAGAATTATCGGATCAGCATGACCGACCTGACCGAGGCGGTGATTCTGCCGCCGCTATTCCAGCGCCTGAAGCGCCTTGCACCCAACGTCACCATCGAAAGTTTTCTTTCCAAACGCCGTGAAACGACCAAGGAGCTGGCCGCCGGACGCCTGGATTTTGCTGTAGATGCGCCGCTCAACACCGACCCGCAGGTGCGGCACGTCAAACTCATGGAAGACAAATACGTCTGCGCCATGCGCAAGGGCCATCCGCTGGCCACTCGAGAAGCCATCAAGCTCGACGACTACCTGTCGATGACCCACATCCATATATCCAGCCGTCGCAGCGGTTTGGGTTACGTCGATCTGGCGCTGGGTAAAATGGGCATTCAGCGCAAGATCGCGCTGCGCTCCCAGCATTACCTGATGGCATCGCAAGTGCTGCAACAGACGGACATGGTCATGACCGTCCCGGAACGCTTCGCCAAGCGCCATGATCTGCGGTACCTCCCCTTGCCCGTGCAGGATGTGCCGACAGTGGAAACTCATCTTTATTGGCACGAAAGCACCGATCAGGACCCGGCCAATCGCTGGATGCGCGAGCAGATGATTGAGCTCTGTCAGCAGGTGACGGCCCATGAATCCAAGCTGGAAGTGGCTTGATTCCTGGCATTTAACCTATTGTTTTAATTCTCAATCGAAACGCTGTAGGAGCTCTCGAACAACGCAAGGCAGCGATGGCGTCTTGTCTAATACACGCCATCGCGGCCTCGCGTTGCTCGTTGCGCTCCTACTAGTTTGATGCTTACCGCACTTGACGTTTACGTAAAGGACGCCTTAGTTTGAGCCCTTCGCTTATCCGCTGAGCCTGCCCATGAGCACCCAGACCTATAGCATTTCCGATCTCGCTCGCGAGCTGGACATCACCACTCGCACGATCCGTTTTTACGAAGAGCAAGGCATGTTGAGCCCCGAACGCCGTGGACTTGAGCGTGTTTATTCGGCTAGAGACAAAGTTACCCTGAAGCTGATCCTGCGCGGCAAACGCATCGGTTTTTCCCTCGCCGAATGCCGCGAGCTGATTGAGCTCTACGAGCCAAGTGGCGGCAACCACAAGCAGTTACATACCATGCTGGGCAAAATTGGCGAGCGCAGGGCGCAACTTGAAGAACAGCTGCTGGATATCAGACAGATGCAGATCGAGCTCGACACCGCAGAAGAGCGCTGCAAGCTTGAGCTCGATAAGAATAATGAAAATCAGCTGGTTACAGACTAATCCTCGAATCTATCGAGGTTGGAGCCTGATATGCAGTTCCCCCAGAAAGTACGCCTGGTTGAAGTCGGCCCTCGTGACGGGCTGCAGAACGAAGCGCAATTGATCAGCATCGCCGACAAAGTGCAATTGGTGAACGAACTGACCCGCAGCGGGTTGAGGCATATCGAAGTCGGCAGCTTCGTGTCCCCCAAATGGGTGCCGCAAATGGCCGGGTCGTCGGAAGTCTTCGCTCAGATCCAGCGGGACCAAGGTGTCACCTATGCCGCGTTAACGCCCAATCTGCGTGGTTTCGAAGACGCCCTCGCCGCCGGGGTAAGGGAGGTTGCCGTGTTCGCCGCAGCCTCGGAGGCATTCTCGCAGCGCAACATCAATTGTTCTATCAGCGAAAGCCTGGCGCGCTTTGCCCCGGTCCTCGAGGCGGCCCGGTTATATGGGATCAAAGTGCGGGGATATGTTTCTTGCGTGCTGGGTTGTCCTTATCAGGGTCAGATCGCCCCTGAGCAGGTGGCTTCCGTGTCCCGCGAGCTTGTCGATATGGGCTGCTACGAGGTTTCCCTGGGCGACACCATTGGCACCGGCACACCAGGCGCGACGCGGACATTGCTGAATGTCGTGGCCGGTCAAATTCCCCGTGGCAAACTCGCCGGGCACTTTCACGATACCTACGGGCAGGCGCTGGCCAACATCTATGCGAGCCTGCTCGAAGGCATTGAGGTGTTCGACAGCTCGGTCGCAGGCCTAGGCGGATGCCCCTACGCCAAGGGCGCCAGTGGCAATGTCGCCAGCGAAGACGTGTTGTACATGTTGCAAGGACTCGGGATTGAAACCGGTGTTGATCTTGACCGGCTGATCAGTGCGGGGCAGCGAATTTCTTTGCTATTGGGGCGGCCAAATGGCTCGCGGGTGGCGAAGGCGCGATTGAGCCTCTAGGGCAATCGCTGGTGCGACATGTTGTCACAGAGTGTTACCCTAGCCCGGCACGCAGAGGAAAAGCGGGTAACACGGAAACAATTGCTGACGAATGGACATCCTTCGCCTGACGCCATTTTCCTCCAAGCCCTTGATTTAATGGGCTTTACAAAAACTGGCACGGCTCCTGCTATATCTCAGGTACAACAAAAACAAAAAAATATGCAGTAACCCAATAAAAACAACATGTACGGCTCTGACATAACAAGAACAACACGGACAGAGGCGCAGCTAACAGATTTTTTTGGAGTGGATAGCTTTTCGTAGGACCTTGAAAGAGGACCTCGCAACCGGGCAGAAAACAATAAAACTACCTTCAGGTAGCTCCCGCACTGGTTGGATCATTGTTGTGAAGCAGTGATGAAAGCAGCATCAGCGCTCAAAAAAATACGTTTGCTCTTGATCTCGAATGGGGATCGCTCGAAAACAGCGACAAGGGTACGGCCACCAAAAACAACAATAGGCCGCCCAATAATAAAAAAGAGCATGCAGTAATTTAGAGGGGAGCTCAGGCTCCCCTTTCTGCTGTCTGGGGTTTGGGAATGGTGTGGTGTCAGCCCAATTGTCTGCGCTGCTTATTTTCGGTTCCGTCCTGGCGGCCGGGTCACTTTTGTTTTGGCAAAAGTAACCAAAACCATTTTCGCTGGCGTCCGGCCCCTGGTTCCCAGGGGTTCCTTCGCTCCGGCACCGTGGTGCGGGCACGCGCCGAAGGGCCATCCCTGGCCCAGCGGCGCTCGCTCGGCATCCATGCCGAGCGACCCACACCACGGCACCTCCACTCAGCCTCCCGACGCTCGTTTCGCGGTGCCTGCTATTTCTGCACATGGCTTTCGAAAGAAAAGCAAAAGCAGATCAAGAGCTAAAAAGCTCTACATCGCAGCTTTGGGTCGTTTCGCTCATTTCATATCAGTCAGACCGCCGCCTTCTTCATTGACATGTCTGCATCTGCAGGCTTACGTTAACGTAAAGGTCATAGCGACTCATCCAAAAATAATAAGGACGCTCACCATGAGTTATCCCAGTCTGAACTTCGCTCTCGGCGAAACCATCGACATTTTGCGTGACCAGGTGCAGTCATTCGTTGCGGCTGAAATAGCGCCTCGTGCCGCGCAAATCGATAAGGACAACCTGTTCCCTGCTGATCTGTGGCGCAAGTTCGGCGACATGGGTCTGCTCGGTATCACCGTCAGCGAAGAATTCGGCGGTGCCGGTCTTGGCTATCTGGCCCATGTGGTTGCCATGGAGGAGATCAGCCGGGGGTCGGCCTCGGTGGCTTTGTCTTATGGGGCCCACTCGAACCTCTGCGTAAATCAGATCAATCGCAACGGTACCGCCGCGCAGAAAGAGCGATACCTGCCTTGCCTGATCAGCGGCGAGCACATCGGTGCGCTGGCGATGAGCGAACCCAATGCCGGGTCGGACGTGGTGTCCATGAAGCTGCGAGCCGAGAAACGCGGTGACCGGTTCATTCTCAATGGCAGCAAGACCTGGATCACCAATGGTCCCGATGCCAACACTTACGTGATCTACGCCAAGACCGACGTGCAAAAGGCGGCCCACGGCATCAGTGCGTTCATCGTCGAGGGTGACTGGAAGGGATTTTCCCGGGGTAACAAGTTCGACAAACTCGGCATGCGCGGTTCCAACACCTGCGAGCTGTTTTTCGACGATGTGGAAGTCCCCGAAGAAAACCTGCTGGGTGCTCTGGATTGTGGTGTGAAGGTATTGATGAGCGGCCTTGATTACGAACGCGTGGTGCTTTCCGGTGGCCCGACCGGGATTATGCAGGCGTGTATGGATGTCGTCGTGCCGTATATCCACGACCGCAAACAGTTTGGCCAGAGCATTGGTGAATTTCAGCTCATTCAGGGCAAAGTCGCTGACATGTACACCCAGCTCAATGCCAGCCGCGCCTACCTCTATGCCGTAGCGCAAGCCTGCGAGCGCGGGGAGACCACGCGCAAGGACGCTGCAGGCGTGATCCTCTATAGCGCTGAACGTGCCACGCAAATGGCTCTGGAGACCATCCAGATCCTCGGCGGCAACGGCTATATCAATGAATTCCCCGCCGGCCGATTGCTGCGCGACGCCAAACTCTACGAAATCGGCGCAGGCACCAGCGAGATACGGCGAATGCTGATTGGGCGCGAGCTGTTCAATGAGTCGAAATAAGAGCAGCTGCGAGCGACAAGCTTCAAGCGCCAAGCCCAGTCATCTTGCAGCTTGCGGCTTATAGCTTGCAGCTGCTACGGAGTAGCCATGGCCATTCTTCACACTCGTATCAACCCTCGCTCCGCCGAGTTCGCTGCCAATAGCGCGAACCTCCTGGAGCAGGTCAACGCCCTGCGCGATCTGCTGGGCAACGTCCAGCAAGGCGGCGGACCTAAGGCTCAGGAACGGCATACCTCCCGAGGCAAACTGCTGCCCCGTGAACGAATCAATCGCTTGCTTGATTGCGGCTCGCCGTTCCTTGAAGTCGGCCAGCTCGCCGCCCTTGGGGTTTACGACGAGGACGTTCCCGCCGCCGGCATCATTGCCGGGATCGGCCGGGTCGAAGGCGTCGAGTGCATGATCATCGCCAACGATGCGACGGTCAAAGGCGGCTCCTACTACCCTCTCACTGTCAAAAAACATCTACGTGCGCAAGCTATCGCACAACAGAATCGCTTGCCGTGTATCTATCTGGTGGATTCCGGTGGTGCCAACCTGCCGCGTCAGGATGAAGTGTTTCCGGATCGCGAACACTTCGGTCGGATCTTCTTCAATCAGGCGAATATGAGCGCATTGGGCATCCCACAGATTGCCGTGGTCATGGGTTCTTGCACGGCGGGCGGCGCTTATGTGCCGGCAATGGCCGATGAAGCGATCATGGTCCGCCAGCAGGCAACGATCTTTCTCGCCGGACCACCCCTGGTCAAGGCTGCGACCGGCGAAGTGGTGAGCGCCGAGGATCTGGGCGGCGCCGATGTGCATTGCCGCACGTCAGGGGTCGCCGATCATTACGCGGACAACGACGAACATGCCCTGGAGCTGGCGCGACGCAGCATCGCCAATCTCAACTGGCGCAAGCTGGGCGAGCTCAACAGCGTTGAGCCAATCTCCCCACTGTATCCAGCCGAGGAGTTGTATGGCGTGATCCCCTCCGACGCCAAGCAGCCCTTCGATATTCGAGAAGTGATCGCGCGGCTGGTGGATGGCTCAGTGTTCGATGAGTTCAAGGCGTTGTTCGGCACCACGCTGGTGTGCGGCTTCGCCCGTCTGCACGGCTACCCGGTCGCCATCCTCGCCAACAACGGTATTTTGTTTGCCGAGTCGGCGCAGAAAGGTGCGCACTTCATCGAGCTGGCCTGCCAACGCGGTATCCCGCTGATCTTCCTGCAGAACATCACCGGCTTCATGGTGGGTCAGAAATACGAAGCGGGTGGCATCGCCAAGCACGGGGCCAAGCTGGTAACCGCCGTGGCATGCGCCAAGGTCCCGAAATTCACGGTGATCATTGGTGGCAGCTTTGGCGCCGGCAATTACGGCATGTGCGGCCGTGCCTACGACCCGCGTTTTCTGTGGATGTGGCCCAACGCCCGGATTGGCGTCATGGGCGGCGAACAAGCGGCGGGCGTACTGGTGCAGGTCAAACGCGAGCAAGCCGAACGCAGCGGCCAGGCCTTCACCGCAGAACAAGAAGCACAAATCAAGCAGCCAATCCTCGACCAGTACGAACATCAAGGCCATCCGTACTATTCCAGCGCTCGTCTTTGGGACGACGGCGTCATCGACCCGGCGCAAACCCGGGACATCCTGGCCCTCGCGCTGAGCGCTTCGTTGAATGCCCCCATCGAGCCGACCACCTTCGGCCTGTTCCGCATGTAAACCACCGCCTGTAAAGCAGTACCTGTAGACCGGGAAACGATCATGACTGACTTGCATAGCGTAGAACTGCTTCACGACCCCCAGGGTTTCGCCACTTTATGGCTCAACCGCCCAGAGAAAAACAATGCTTTCGACGGGCAGATGATTCGCGAGCTGATCGCGGCACTGGATCAGGTTCAGGCCGACGCCAGCCTGCGTTTTTTGCTGCTTCGTGGCCGCGGTAAACACTTCAGCGCCGGTGCGGATCTGGCCTGGATGCAACAGTGCGCCGATCTGGACTACGACAGTAATCTAAAAGACGCTCGAGAGCTGGCCGAGCTGATGTATCGCCTCGTAAACCTTCAAATCCCGACCCTGGCCGTGGTCCAGGGCGCGGCGTTTGGCGGCGCGCTTGGCCTGATCAGCTGTTGCGACATGGCGATTGGCAGCGATGACGCACAGTTCTGCCTGTCGGAAGTCCGTATTGGCCTCGCGCCTGCGGTGATCAGCCCGTTCGTGGTTCAGGCCATTGGCGAACGGGCTGCGCGCCGCTACGCCCTGACCGCCGAACGCTTCAGTGGGAGCCGGGCACGGGAGATCGGCCTGCTTGCCGAATGCTATCCGTCGGCTGAACTGGACCTGCACGTCGGGCACTGGACCGACAATCTGTTGCTCAACAGCCCGCAGGCCATGCGCACCAGCAAGGCGCTGCTGCTGGAAGTGGGCAGCGGCGTATTGACCCCGGCGCTACGTCAGCACTGCGAAAGCACCATTGCCAGCATTCGTGTCAGCCCTGAAGGCCAGGAAGGCTTGCGGGCCTTTCTCGGCAAGCGTGCCCCTGCCTGGAAACCCGACACCACTCAGGAGCCTCGCCCATGAGCGCGCCCGTTCTTACTACCTTGTTGATCGCCAATCGCGGAGAGATCGCCTGCCGCATCATGCGCACGGCAAAAAACCTTGGATTGACCACCGTCGCGGTACACAGCGCCGTTGATAAAGACGCCCGCCACAGCCGGGAAGCGGATATCAGGGTGGATCTGGGGGGGAGCAAGGCCGCCGACAGTTATCTACGGATCGACAAGCTGATCGCAGCGGCGAAAGCCAGCGGTGCTCAGGCGATACATCCGGGTTACGGTTTCCTGTCAGAAAACCCTGACTTTGCCCGAGCCGTGGAAGACTCCGGTCTGATCTTCCTCGGGCCGCCCGCCTCGGCCATCGACGCCATGGGCAGCAAATCCGCCGCCAAGGCACTCATGGAACAGGCCGGTGTGCCATTGGTGCCGGGGTATCACGGCCAGGCACAGGACGCCGATACCTTCCTGGCGGCGGCTGAACGCATCGGCTACCCGGTGCTGCTCAAAGCCACGGCCGGTGGTGGCGGCAAAGGCATGAAAGTCGTGGAATGCGCTGCCGACATGGCAGAGGCGCTGGCCTCCGCCCAGCGGGAAGCCGCCTCTTCATTCGGTAATTCGCAGATGCTGGTGGAGAAGTACCTGCTCAAGCCACGGCACGTGGAGATCCAGGTATTCGCTGATCAGCACGGGCACTGCATTTACCTCAACGAGCGCGACTGCTCGATTCAACGCCGTCATCAAAAGGTGGTGGAAGAAGCCCCCGCTCCAGGCCTCAGCCCACAGTTGCGCGCAGCCATGGGCGAAGCCGCGGTGCGGGCAGCACAAAGCATCGGCTATGTGGGCGCTGGCACCGTGGAATTCCTGCTGGATTCCCGAGGTGAGTTCTTCTTCATGGAGATGAACACTCGCCTCCAGGTCGAGCACCCGGTGACCGAAGCCATTACCGGTCTGGACCTGGTGGAATGGCAGCTACGCGTCGCTCAGGGCGAAGTACTGCCTTTGACCCAGGCACAGGTGCCCCTGCGCGGCCACGCCATTGAAGTGCGGTTGTACGCTGAAGATCCGGATCACGAATTCTTGCCCGCGACCGGCACCCTTGAGGTCTACCGGGAGAGCGCTAGCGGCGCTGGACGTCGCGTCGACAGTGGTGTAGCGCAAGGCGACCAGGTTTCGCCGTTCTACGATCCCATGCTCGGCAAGCTCATCGCCTGGGGCGAAAACCGCGAGCAAGCCCGATTGCGGCTGTTGGCAATGCTCGACGAATTCGTCGTGGGCGGCGTGAAAACCAACCTGCCGTTCCTGCGACGCATCATCGACCACCCTGCATTTGCCGCTGCCGAACTGGACACTGACTTCATCCCCCGGTATCGGGAGCAACTGTTGCCGGAACCTGCCGACCTGTCTGCCGAGTTCTGGCGGGCTGCCGGGGCGGCATTTCTTCAGAGCCAGCCTGACGTTGTCCGCCACGACGATCCGCATTCGCCTTGGACGTCCCTGACGGGCTTGCGCTGTGGGCTGCCAAACGAAACTGACCTGCACCTTGCCTGCGCAGCTCAACAACAGGTCGTCCACCTGGGTCATCAAAGTACTCCAGCCAACCCGCCGCTGGCCGTCCGCAAGGGCGATGTGTTGTATCTGAAATGGGCCGGTGATCTACACACCATCACTCGCTACGACCCTATTGCAGCAGCAGATGCCAGCCACACCCCTCAGGGCGGACTGACCGCCCCCATGAACGGCAGCATCGTGAGGGTATTGGTGGAGGTTGGGCAGAATGTAGAAGCTGGTGCGCAGTTAGTGGTCCTGGAAGCCATGAAGATGGAGCACAGCGTCAGGGCGAGCAAAACCGGGGTCATTACCGCAGTGCACTGCCGCGAGGGCGAGATGGTCAGCGAGGGTATGGCATTGGTGGACCTCGAATGATCCCGGCATTAGTAAAGGCTTCGCCCATCACCTGTTAAGAGGGCGACTTGGTCCATGCAAGCCTGGCCCTCGTTATCGGGGCTCTGGCTGGCTGGTTATTACTCCCGACGCTCTATGTGGCATCTTTAATGCGTCGCGGTTTTAACCGACGTTTACAAAGTTCGCCACACACTTGGCTACAATCGGCGGAAGCTCATCGACGGTGCGGACGTGGAACCAGTTGCTAATGGGTAGTAACCCGATGGGTGTGACTTCAAGTGATATTCCATAATACGGGATCGTCTGTTTTTCTCCCCATAACGGGCTGTCGTGGGCAGGAGTGTCAGCTGATTGCCCGGAGTTCGCCATTTGAATACGGGTTCCTGCCTGTCCAGTGATTAGCAGGCGTGGGGGGTGCTGCGCGGGCGAGACTATCGGAATAATCGAGCCGCAAGGGTAAAGAGACCCGGAAACGTCCAATGCATAGAATCCGTTCATCCGAAACCTCTCACCGATAACAACGTTTATGGAGAACGGCGGAGACTGTACTGGTTCCACGGGTGGGTCGATTGTGTAGGCTAAGGCGGTGAAAACGTGCTGACCTCTTTCGAGGATTAATCTTCCGCAAATCCATATTCCATCTGCACCCGTTTGGCAAGAGAGGGTCCTGCCCGCCGTGTCATCAACCCTGATATTTGTTCCTGGGTCTGCTGTGCCTATCACGTCGACTGCCGGAGTGTCCAGGACGCCTCCACCGTAGATAGACTTGCTGGCGGTGCGCAGCTCCGTAATCAGGGGAGGCGTAAGCTGTTGCCTGCCGATCTTATGCCCTTTTTCATCTTGTACGGGTAGGACTTTGCTCTGATTAGGCATAATAAAACTCCTGTAGAGAAACTGATCCAAACTGCTGCTATTACGACAACTATCAACAACAATACTTACCGACCCGACTAAATCAAACTCACCCTTTTACATTAGACCCAATGACTCCGCGCATCTCAGAAACCTATATTGATTGGCAATAATCTGAGTAGTTTATATCACGCGATTCCAAGCCCCTTGCGGCGGCACGTTTTTAGTCAACGCGAGACAACTTTCCGCGCCACTAAAAATTCAAGCTCTGTACCAAAAACATTGTCGTAAACACCGCGCCGCAAAACCAATGAGACCATCGTTATTGCCCGCTCACCGACGCGCGTGCCGATGCGGCGGTTATCCTTCAGCCAGCCGGATATGCATCCGATGATGTTCCGCTTTGAGCGCTCGATCGACGATCTAAAACAACCCCAACTGCCCACCGATCAAAGTACTGAAGTCATCATCTACAAACGGCAGGATCGCCTCGGCAATCGGCTGTAGCTGGCGAGTGACGTAGTGATCGTAGTCGATGGCCGTGTGCTGCTTTTCCAGTGGCTCCGGCCCGGCCAGGGTGATGACGTAGCTGATCCAGCCGCCGTTCTGATACTGCCTCGGACGCCCCAGACTCTGGTTGTGTTCGTCCGCAAGGCGCGCGGCGCGGACATGGGGTGGTACGTTGCGCTCGTAGTCATCCAGCCTGCGCCGCAGTCGTTTGCGGTAGATCAACAGGTCGTCCAGCTCTCCCGCCAGGGTGCGCCGCACGTAATCGCGCACGTACTCCTGATAAGGTCGGCGATTGAAGATCCGTGAATACAGCTCCTGCTGAAACTCTCGAGCCAGGGGCGACCAATCAGTGCGGACTGTCTCCAGACCTTTGTAGATCATCTCCTCAGCGCCGTCAGCGCGCCTGACCAGCCCGGCGTAACGCTTTTTGCTGCCCTCCTCCGCGCCGCGTATGGTCGGCATCAGAAACCGCCGAAAATGGGTCTCGAACTGCAGTTCCAGCGCGCTGCTCAGACCGTATTCTTCCTGCAAGTGCCCTTGCCACCACTGATTGACCTGCGCCACCAGTGAGCGGCCGATGCGTGCGGCATCCTCCTCGCTGTGCAGGCTTTTGAGCCAGACGAAGGTCGAGTCAGTGTCGCCATAGATCACCGTGTAACCCTGAGCCTCGATCAACTGCCGGGTTCTGCGCATGATCTCGTGGCCACGCAGAGTTATTGAGGACGCCAGGCGCGTATCGAAGAAACGGCAGCCGCTGGAACCCAGCACACCGTAGAACGCATTCATGATGATTTTCAGCGCCTGGGACAGCGGCTGGTTGTGTTCGCGCTTGGCCGTTTCCCGACCTTGCCAGACCCGCTCGACAATCGCCGGCAGGCAATGGCGGGTTCTGGAGAACCGCGCCCCCCGAAAACCAGGTACTGAGTCTTCATCCGAAGGATGGCGCAGCCCCTCGACCAAACCCACCGGGTCAATCAAAAAGGTCCGGATAATCGACGGGTACAGGCTTTTGTAATCCAGGACCAACACCGACTCATAAAGCCCCGGTTGCGAATCCATGACAAAACCACCGGGGCTCGCTTCAGGCATCCGCTCGCCGAGATTAGGAGCGACAAAGCCCTGACGATGCATTAGCGGAATGTATAAATGGCAAAACGCAGCCACTGAACCGCCACTGCGATCAGCCGGCAAGCCCGTCACCGTCGCCCGCTCAAGGAGGAAGGTCAACAGCTCGGTTTTGGCGAAGATCCGCGTCACCAGCTCGCAGTCCTTGAGGTTGTAGCGTGCCAGGGCGGGTTTGTCCTCGGCGAACATGCGATTGATCTCGTCCATGCGCTGGTAGGGGGTATCAATGGCTTTGCCTTCGCCGAGCAGTGTCTGGGCGACATTTTCCAGGCTGAATGACGGAAAGCTCCAGGTCGCGGAACGCAACCCCTCGATACCATCAATGATCAAACGCCCGCTCGCGTCGGCAAAGAAGTGATTATTGCGCGAACCATGCTCGCGCCAGCCCATGGCTTCACCGCCGCGGCCGAGGCGCAAAGGGACTTGCAGCCGTTGCGCGTGCTCATGCAGCACTCGCAGATCGAACTGCACAACATTCCAGCCAATGATTGCATCCGGGTCGTGACGCTCCAGCCACTGATTCAACCGCTCCAGCAACAGCTTGCGGGTTTCGCAGTACTCCAGCTGAAAATCCACCTGGCTGTCATCACCGTTGGCCGGGCCAAGCATGTACACCTGCCGCTCGCCACAACCCTCCAGCGCGATGGAGTACAACTCGCCTTTCTCAGTGGTTTCGATATCCAGCGACACCAGCCGCAGGTTCGGACGATAACTCTCGGCGGGCTTGATCTGAGCATTGCACAAGGTACCATCAGCGTCGGCTATACCGCTGAATTGCACAGGCGCCGTAATGAAACGCTCCATCAGATAGCGTTCAGGCGGGCGGATGTCGGCCTCATAGACGTCAACGCCGCCCTTGCGCAGCGCCTTTTCCAGATTCATCAATTGCCGATGCTGCTGGCAGTAAACTCCAAGTACCGGCCGGTGGCGGAAGTCGCACAAGCTCAGTTCCCGCAGCTCGACCCCGGATTCGTTGCGCAGAACGGCTTCGGCCCGGGCACGTTGCTCGGCCGGAATAAACGCCACTGAAGGTTGTACAGGCAAGCGAATGCGCCGAGGACCGTTGTCGGTCGCCAGCCAGAATTCAACTTCGGTGCCGACCGGCGTATCACGCCAATGTCGACTCAGGATAAAGCCCTGCTGCACATCCACCACCACAAACCTCAAAACCGGATTTCAGAGAGGGATTCTACGTGGCATTGGCCTCAGCGCGCAGGTTGTGGGGATTACAGCGGCGATATAGTCTGCTGTGCACGGTCAATCCGCCCATCTTTCTCACCTCTATCTGCAACTTCAAGGACGCCGCATGTCAGCAGACGCTCGCTTCAACCTGATCGCCACGCAGTTGGGTTACAGCTTTGATGGCGAAATAAAGATCGGCGGCAATTACGTTCCGTTGGTCCGCAATGGTAATGAGATCTATATCAGTGGGCAGATTCCAAGGGTCGGCGATGCCATCGTGGTGACGGGCCGCGCCGGTGCTGACGCCACCCTGGCGCAAGCCCGTCTTGCTGCGAAAGTCTGCGCAATGCGTGCCTTGGCCTTGCTCCAGCGGAGCGTCGGTTCACTGGACGAAATCAAACGGCTGCTGCGCATGAACCTGTACGTACAGTGTGCAGCAGACTTCACCCAGCAAAGCGAAGTGGCCGATGGGGCTTCCGAGGTGCTGTTCTTCGTGCTGGGAGAGGCTGGCGCGCATACCCGAAGCTCGATTGGCGTTTATCAGCTACCCAAGAACGCCACGGTCGAACTGGACCTGATCGCCGTCGTTTAAGTGTCATCGCAATCAGCAGAAGCGGATCAGAACATGAGCACTATCGAACGCCTGCAACCTCGACATGCGGCAACCTATCGCGCGCTTATGCTGGAGGCGTACCGCTTGCATCCTGACGCGTTTACCTCATCGGCAAACGAACGGGCTGCCCTGCCGCTGTCCTGGTGGGAAGCCCGACTGGACGATAAGCAGGACGCCCTGGAAGTGGTTCTGGCCATCTCCGATCAAGAAGCAATCCATGGGGTGGTCGGGCTTGGGTTCAATTGCCAGGAAAAAGCCAGCCACAAGGTCTCACTGTTTGGCATGTACGTCCCCCACGCCCAGCAGCACAAGGGCATCGGCCGAAAGCTGGTGGATGCCGCCCTGCTCCAGGCGAGCCTTCGACCTCACGCGTCACTGATCCAGCTCACCGTCAGTGAGCACAACGCAGCAGCCTTGCGTCTCTACGAGCAGTGCGGATTTACAGCTTTCGGGCTGGAGCCGATGGCGGTGGCCGTGGATGATGGATTCGTTTCCAAAGTCCACATGTGGCGGCCGCTTCCCAACGCCCGATAACGCACGGCTGCGGCTTTGCGTTCCTGGCCACGCCATGAGGCCGGGTTGGTACCTTCGGTTTTGCTGAACATATGCGAGAAGTGCGCCTGATCGCAAAATCCGCACTCGGCGCTGATTTGCGTCAGCGTCAACGGGGAGTTTCGGATCAAGTCCTTGGCCTGATCAATGCGCTGCTGACGAATCCAGTCCTGTGGCGAGAGCCCCATGCTGCGCTTGAACGCTCGTGAAAAATGGCTGCGGGTCAGGGCACAGGACTGCGCCAACATCGGCACCGAGATCTTCTTGCCCAGGTCAGCCCTGATCATTTGCTTGACCAACTCCAGACGCCAAGACGCCAGACCGCCAATCACAGTCGCCTGAGCGTTAAGGTTCATTGCTTCATGGGCTAACGTATCGTCACATCCAGCCCGTTCGCTGAGAGGTTTTTCCATGACCCTGAATCTTGCGAAAATTCCATCTCATCTTCGCAGGCATCGCTTCGCAGACAACCTTCGCGGGGGGATCAGAACGGCCAAACCTATGCGCAATAGCGACATGCCGCCGCACATTGAGCCGAAAACACACTCAGGGCGGGACGATTAACCGAATTGCTGGCGATATTGGACGGGGGTGAGTCCGAGCCTGTCAGTGAACAGCGAGCGCATGTAGCGCACACTGCCAAAACCGCTGCGATGGGCCACGGTCTTGAGCGGCAGTGCACTGGTTTCCAGCAGGTGGCGAGCGCGGTCCAGGCGAGCGTTCTGGATGAACTCCATGGGCGTCATGTTCACTTCACGACTGAAAACCCGAGCGAAATGCCGTGGACTCATGGTCGCCATGGTAGCCATGCGCTCGATGCTTAATTCCTCTTCGAGATGTTCCAGAAGGTAATTCTGCACCTTGGTAATGGGCGTCTCCTGAGTCGCAACGGTGGCGATCAAGGGACTGAACTGCGCCTGACCACCTTGGCGCTTCATCACCACCAGCAGCACTTTGGCGACATCAAGGGCGACTTTTCGACCGTGATCCACCTCGACCATGGCCAACGCCAGATCGATCCCGGCAGTGACGCCACCGGAGGTCACCAGTTGACGATCCTTGATGTAAATCTGATCGGTCGTAACCTGCGCCTCGGGGAAGCCGTTAATCAAGCGATCGGTGTAATGCCAGTGGGTCGTGACCCGGTAACCATCAAGCAAACCGGCCTTGCCCAGAATGAAGGCGCCGGTACAGATGGAACCGTAGAGGCCGGGCCCCTGTGCAATAGTCTGGAGCCAGGCCCAGAGCGGCGGATGGTCGTCGTTATAAGACCCCGGACCACCTGGCACCAGCACCACGTCATGGTTGGTACTGGCGGTTGCAACACAGATATCGGGATGCACAGATACGCCATTTGAAGCGCGAATCGGGCTGGACTGCGTGCCAATGGTGGTTAGCTGATAGTGCTTGTTCGCGTCGAGAAAGCGATTGGCAATGGAAAATACCTCCATCGGCCCGGCCATATCGAGCAGAAGGAAATCGGGAAACAGGATGATAGCTACGGTCTTCATGGTATTTGCATCGCCAGAATCGCTGTCAAAGCGGTCACGGTCATGGCTCGACATCGAGTGGCTGCGGAGCCGATGACCGACTGGATTGTACCGATTTGTGCGGTGGCACCGGAGCTTTCCCCAAATCTAATGGTGTCGTTCCGTTGGAGCGAGCTTGCTCGCGAAAGTAATGTTTCAGGCCTCAGGATTCGCGATGGATAAGAAGCCCTCTTCGCGAGCAAGCTCGCTCCCACAGAACCTTCGCACCATGGGTTATGACCTCAATCCTCCAGCGCTTTCGGAGCCCCTTTCACCGCTTTGCCACCCTTCTCTGCTTTGCCCGGTTTGGCCTCGGGTTCCGGGGTCACCGGTGCCGCAGGCGCGGCTGCGGTTTTCTCCTGAGCGGGCAACTGATCAACAGCGCTGAATAATTCCTTGACCCCAACCGGGCCGAGCTGGTCAAGCTTCTTCTCGCCGTCCTTGCCGACCAGAATGACCTTGGTGCCAGTGCTGGCCCCTAACTTCAACTCGCGAATCAGCGCCATCGTGGCTTGGGCGTCGAGGTTCTTGCCGTCGCGCTGGCCGATGGTGTTGATCACCGTGTAAAGCACCATATTGCGTTCTTCAAAACCCTTCTTGTTATCCGGTTCTTTAAGCGCTTTCTGCAGGTTGACCAAGGTCGGATCCACGCTATTGGGAGCAATGACGATTAACGGCCTGGCTTTGCCGCGGTCCTGATTCAGCGGGCTATCACTGTCGGCCGCAAACAGTGGGCTTGCGGCGGCCAGCAAAGTGGCGATGGTCAATGACCGGATAAACATAAAGGGCTCCTTCAAACGTGTTCGAGTTTTCGACGCCGTGTTTCGTGTTTTGTTCTAACTGGTATAGCTCAATACCTGGGGGCTCGTTAACGCGCGGTCGACACCAGCTTCAACCCCACAATGCCAGCCAGAATCAACAAGAAACACATGATTCGTAACAGGCTGCGGTCTTCACCTAGAACCAGCATCCCATAGGTCGCCGTACCCACTGCCCCAATGCCAACCCAGACAGCATAAGCCGTACCCATTGGAATCGTGCGAGTGGCCAGGGAAAGCAGATACATGCTCAAGCAGATAAAAAGTCCGCAGAACAGGCTGGGCAACAAGCGGGTAAAGCCATCGGTACGGGGCATGACGGCCGCATAAATGATTTCACAGGCTCCCGCGAACAACAGAAACATCCAGCCCATCAATCATCCTTAACGTCAGGTGGAACCAATGTGCTTTACAAAATAGCGGCGCTAGAGCGGTGGATGCAAGGACGCTCGCAACCTACGCGGCAATTTCCCACAGAAAAAGACTGTATATCCATCCATATAAAACTTGCTGAAAGCTGCCAGGCCCCGCATGCTGTGCCCCATCGAAATCAAACCCGACGGTAACCATGCGGCTGTTTCTGTGTGAAAAACCCTCCCAGGCTAAAGACATCGCTGCGGTCCTCGGCGCAAACCGGCGTGGCGATGGCTGCTGGCTCGGGCCCAATGTCACCGTGACCTGGTGCATCGGGCATTTGCTGGAAACCGCTCCACCGGACACCTACGATGCCCGCTACAAGCGCTGGGTGCTTGAAGACCTGCCGATCATCCCGCAAAAGTGGAAGATGCTGGTCAAACCACGCACGGCCAGCCAGTTCAAGGCGGTCAAGCGCCTGCTGGGTGAAGCGTCTGAGCTGGTGATCGCCACGGACGCCGACCGTGAAGGCGAGATGATTGCCCGGGAGCTGGTGGATCACTGTCGTTATCGCGGACCTATTCAGCGCCTTTGGCTATCAGCTTTGGACGAAGCCTCGATTCGCAAGGCATTGAGCGCCCTGAAACCGGGGGCTGAAACGTTCAGCCTGTATCACTCCGCACTGGGCAGATCCCGTGCTGACTGGCTGATCGGCATGAACATGAGCCGCCTGTTTACCCTGCTTGGTCGGCAGTCGGGCTACCAGGGGGTGCTGCCGGTGGGTCGCGTGCAGACCCCCACCCTGCGCCTAGTGGTGGACCGCGACCGCAGCATTGCCGACTTTGTCCCGGTGGCGTTCTGGGCCATTGACGTGCAACTGCTGCACGAGGGGCAGCCGTTCATTGCTCAATGGCGAGCAAATCCAGATGACTGTGACGAACACGATCGCTGCCTGAATCAGCCGACCGCACAACGGGCCGCGCAAGCGATCAGCAACGCAGGTAGCGCACGACTGATCAAACTGCGCACCGAGCGTGTTCGTGAAGTTGCGCCGCTGCCTTTTGACCTGGGCACCTTGCAGGAAATCTGCTCGAAAAAGCTCGGCCTCGGCGCACAGGAAACCCTTGATATCGCCCAGGCGCTGTATGAAACACATAAGGTCATCACCTACCCGCGCAGTGACTGCGGTTACCTGCCGATCAGCCAGCACGGTGACGCCGCTTCGATCATCGCCAGCCTGGGGCGAGCCGATCCGGCATTGAGTGAACTGCTCAGGCACCTGGACCCGACGCGACGCTCCCGAGCCTGGAACGACGCCAAAGTCAGCGCTCACCACGGCATCATCCCCACCGGCGCAGGCAAGTCCGTCGATCAGTTGACGGGTAAGCCACGGGCGGTCTACACCCTGATCCGGGCGCGGTATCTGGCCCAGTTTCTGCCCAATCATGAATTTGATCGCACTCAGGCCGACTTCGACTGCTCCGGGGAAAATCTCCGGGCAGTGGGCAAACAAATCGTCGAGCCAGGCTGGAAGCGCGCGTTGCCCGAAGCGCTGGCACCTGCAAAAGGCCGCGAAGCCCCTGCCCCGCAGCCCTTGCCCATGCTGGAGCAAGGCTGCGAGTGCAAGGTGGACAATGTGACCCTCAAAGACCTGTGGACCCAGCCGCCAAAACCTTACACCGAAGGGGACCTGATCAAGGCGATGAAGAACGTCGCGAAACTGGTACAGGACCCGCTGCTTAAACAGAAACTCAAGGACACCACCGGTATCGGCACTGAAGCAACCCGCGCTGGCATCATCCAGGGTTTGCTGGATCGCGGTTACCTGACCAAGAACGGCAAGGCTCTGGCGGCGACAGCGGCGGCCTTCAGCCTGATCGACGCGGTGCCCCGAGCCATTGCCGATCCTGGCACCACGGCCATCTGGGAGCAGGCATTGGACATGGTGCAAAGCGGTGAGATGAGTCTCGAGGAATTCGTCGCCAAGCAGGCCGGATGGATGAGCAGACAGCTCAGCCGCTGCGCGGGTTTGCGCCTGACCATAACCGGTCCGGCCAGCCCGGCCGCTAGCGCCCCCTGGAAAAAGCAACGCAAGACGGGCAAACAAAAAACCGCTGGCTCCCCTGGCAAGACCCGGCGTACAACGAAGGCTGCAAGCAAACTTTGATCGGGAGTAGGATGCAGCTGTAACCAGCCAATAGCGCGCAGTTGACGCTGAATTGAATCACCGGTTGAATGGCCCGCTCGGTCCATTCAACCGTTTGTCAAAACCCGACATGGAGGATATCGAGTCGAAGGCTTTTGTCGGTGAGTTCTTCATCGCGGTGCTGGCTAACGCCCCCCGATGATGTTGCCGCGACGCTTGCCCTGCGCGACCGCTGTGGCTTTATCCACGGTTGCTCAGGGTTTCAATATCAAATGCGTCAGTGCCCGTTTGGCCTGCGCGCATTTTTCAAGGAATTCAGAATGTCTCAACGCCAAGTCATCAATGCTTCGGTCAGCCCGAAGGGTAGCCTCGAAACACTTTCCCAACGCGAAGTACAACAGCTCAGCGCAGCCGGTTCAGGCAGCATTTACACCCTGTTCCGCCAGTGTGCCCTGGCGATTCTCAACACCGGCGCCCATGTGGACAACGCCAAAACCATTCTCGAGGCGTACAAAAGCTTCGAGGTGCGCATTCATCAGCAGGATCGCGGCGTTCGTCTTGAGCTGCTCAACGCGCCCGCCGACGCGTTCGTTGATGGCGAAATGATCGCCAGTACTCGTGAGATGCTGTTCAGCGCTTTGCGCGATATCGTCTACACCGAGAGCGAACTGGACAGTCAGCGCATTGATCTGGAGAGTTCTCAGGGCATTACCGACTACGTTTTTCACCTGTTGCGCAATGCGCGCACTCTGCGCCCGGGCCTGGAGCCGAAGATGGTGGTGTGCTGGGGTGGCCACTCGATCAACACCGAAGAATACAAATACACCAAGAGAGTCGGCCATGAGCTGGGCTTGCGCAGCCTGGACATCTGCACCGGTTGTGGCCCTGGCGTCATGAAAGGACCGATGAAAGGCGCAACCATCGCCCACGCCAAACAGCGGATCAATGCCGGGCGCTATCTGGGGTTGACCGAGCCCGGGATCATTGCCGCCGAAGCGCCTAACCCCATCGTCAATGAGTTGGTGATTCTTCCCGACATTGAAAAACGCCTTGAGGCGTTCGTGCGGGTCGGCCATGGCATCATTATTTTCCCCGGCGGTGCAGGCACGGCGGAGGAGTTCCTGTACCTGCTGGGCATCCTCATGCATCCGGACAACCACGACCTGCCCTTCCCGGTCATTCTCACCGGGCCTAAGAGCGCCGCGCCATATCTGCAGCAGCTGCACGCCTTTGTCGGCGCGACCTTGGGCGAAGCCGCCCACAAGCACTACAAGATCATCATCGATGATCCGACAGAAGTGGCTCGGGAAATGACCGCCGGGCTCAAGACCGTCAAACAGTTCCGCCGCGAGCGCAACGACGCCTTTCATTTCAACTGGCTGCTTAAAATCGACGAGGGCTTCCAGCGCCCGTTCGATCCCACCCACGAGAACATGTCTGGCTTGCAGTTAAGCCGTTCGTTGCCGCCTCACCAGTTGGCAGCCAATCTGCGCCGTGCGTTTTCAGGCATCGTAGCGGGTAACGTGAAAGACAAAGGCATCCGCCTGATCGAGGAACACGGTCCTTACGAAATCCACGGTGACAGCGAAATCATGCAGCCGTTGGACCGACTGCTGCATGCCTTCGTTGAACAGCACCGCATGAAACTGCCCGGTGGCGCGGCTTATGAGCCCTGTTATCGAGTGGTCAAATAGCCAACGGATGGTGCGCGGTGTCGCTGACACTGCGCAGTCGCCAGAAAACAGAACCTGTGGGAGCGAGCTTGCTCGCGAAGAACGATGACGGGGTATTTCTGTTAAACCGCGTCGCCTTTATCGCGAGCAAGCTCGGTTCCCACAGGGATCTGGTCGTCTGCAGGAGTGAGCTTGATCGCTATGGCGCCGGTCCATCACGGCCCATCTTGCCGGACCAACATAGAGCCTCCCACAGGAAATCAACCGGTTCCCGGGCAAAGTCAGACCGGTACAGCTCTGGCTTCATCGGGTATCAGCCCGGTCGACGAATCAACCCACCCAATTCCCGTACACGACGCCAGCGTCCGGCAAACCCCCATGACAATCGCGTCCACATCCGTTTCATCGATGGTCAGCGGCGGCAAGAGGCGAATCGTCTTGCCACGAGTGACGTTGATCAATATCCCGTGATCCTGTGCCGCGCAAAGCGCCAGATCAGGCAACGGACGGGTCAGTTCGATGCCGATCATCAAGCCTTTGCCACGGATCGCCAGCACGTCCGGATGCTCGCTGAGCCTGGCCCGCAGCCCGGCCAATAGGCGTTCACCCTGTTGCCGTGCGTTCTGCAGCAAATTCTGTTCTTCAATGATGTCGACGACAGTGCAACCCACCCGACAGGCCAGCGGATTACCTCCAAAAGTACTGCCGTGGCTCCCCGGCGTGAACAATTCGGCGGCCTTGCCACGGGCCAGGCAAGCTCCGATGGGTACACCGTTGCCCAGGCCTTTGGCGAGCGTCATGACATCCGGAACGACGCCTTCGTGCTGGAAAGCGAACCATTGTCCAGTACGGCCCATGCCGGTCTGGATCTCATCGAGCATCAACAACCAGCCCCGCCGGCTGCAACGCTCGCGTACCGCCTTCAGATAACCAGGTGGTGCCAGCTGTACACCACTTTCACCCTGAATCGGCTCCATCAGCACCGCCGTGATGCGATGGCCGTAGGTCTGGCACGCCTTGTCCAGCGCAGGCAGGTCGCCAAACGGCACCTTCAGGAAATCACCCGGAAGCGAGTTGAACCCAAGTCGTACCGCCGGGCCGTCGCTCGCCGATAACGTCCCCAGGGTGCGTCCATGGAATGCGTTTTCCATGACCACCACCAGCGGCTTTTCGATACCCCTGTGCCAGGCGTAGAGCCGGGCGATTTTTAGGGCGGTTTCGTTGGCTTCGGCGCCCGAATTATTGAAAAACACCCGTTCCAACCCCGATAGCACGGTCAACCTGGTCGCCAGCCGCGCCTGCCATTCGATGGTGTACAAATTCGAGGTATGCATGAGCAGCCCGGCCTGATCCCTGATCACCGCCACCACTTTGGGGTGGGAGTGCCCGACGTTAGTGACGGCAACGCCGGCTACCGCATCCAGGTACTCGCGCCCGGCACTGTCCCACAGTCGCGTCCCCAGCCCATGGCTAAAACATAGTGGTAGCGGTTTGTAAGTGTCCATCAGGCAATTGGCGGTCATGGGCTGAAACTCCATCATCAGGCGTTGTTTTTTCCAGTATCGTTAGCAACCCGGGCTGGATAAACGGCCAATTCCTTCATTCATTTTAAAGCCAGGCTTGATAATGGACTTACTTCAGGCAATGTCGGTATTTGTAAAAGTGGTAGAAACCGGCAGCATGACGGCCGCAGCGCTGGAGTGCGGTCTATCGACCACTATGGTCGGTAACCACTTGCGCGGACTGGAGCAGCGATTAGGGGTCAGCCTGCTCAAACGCACCACGCGTCGCCAGGGCCTGACAGAGTTCGGGGCGACGTACTATCAGCGTTGTGTAGATGTTCTGGCGCTTGTGGCGGACTCTGAACAGTTGGCAGCGCAGTCCCAGGACACGCCCCAAGGCACTTTGCGAATCACCGCGCCGTTCACGTTTGGCTCGGAGAGTCTGGCCCCCGCGCTGAGTGAATTCATTCGTCGCTATCCGAAGATCAAGCTGGACATCGTGTGGAGCAATGAGCGGATGGACCTGATCGGTCAGGGCTTCGATGCCGCCATTCGTCTCGGCGTCTTGCCCACCTCAAGCCTCATCGCCCGGCCGCTGGTGGATTACACCCTCACCCTTTGCGCCGCACCGGACTATCTGAAACGCAGAGGAACGCCCGTTGAACCGATGGATCTGCAAAACCATGACTGCCTGGCATTTGCCTATCCGGCAGGCGATGACTGGAGTGCAGTGGAGAAACACTGGCGCCTGACCGGCTGTAACGATGAGGTGCTGGTTCCGGTCAACGGCCCGATCACCATGAACACCTCGGCAGGCCTGCACAAAGCTGCCCGAGCTGGCGCAGGCATCGTGATGATGCCCGACGCGCTGGTGCGCGAAGACCTTGCCGATGGCAGGCTAATTGCGCTGCTGCCTGACTACACACTGCCCAGCCGCCCCATGAGCTTGCTGTACGCGCAGGATCGTTACCGATCGCCGAAGTTGCGCAGCTTTGTAGACTTTGTGATGGAGCTTTGGGGCAGGCCGTAAAATATCGCCAACGAGATATGAATCATATTTTGTAGGAAATCCCTACTCGTGCAGTAAACAACGGACGCTGTAGGAGCGCGCTTGCCCGCGATAACGGAGGTCCAGTGAAATGAATACCATCTGGTTTATCGCAATCGCGGGCAAGCGCGCTCCTACAAGGATTATTTTTCGCCGGGAGAAATGCGGCGCTGCAAGTTCATACCGCCCAGACATTCCCTAGCGCGCCGCATCACCCCACCGGTACTCATGGGTGACATCGTCCAGCCGTTTTTTGAGCGACTCATCCAGCACCACGTCCGCCGCGGCAAGGGTGTCATCCAGTTGCTCTGGACGGCTGGCACCAATGATCGCTGAGGTTATCACCGGGTTGGCCAGGACCCAGGCCACCGAGGTCGTGGTCATGGACAGGCCAGCTTCGCCGATCAGCGTCTTGAGCTGCGCAATGCTGTGAAACTCGCGCTCGTGCCAATAGCGCTTCTGGTACATCTCCCCCGCCTCACCCACGGTTGCCGTAAAGCGCCCCTCGCTGGGAGTTTGTTCCAGGGCGTGCTTGCCCGTGAGCAAACCACCCGCCAGCGGGTTATAGGGCATCACAGCCAACCCTTCTTCTTTCGCCAGCGGTAGCAGCTCCCGTTCAATCTGTCGGAACAACAGGTTATAGCGAGGCTGGATTGAGACGAACCGCGCCAGCCTCAACGTGTCCGCACGGCCAAGCATCCGTGCCATGCGATAAGCGAGAAAATTGGAAACGCCGATGTACCGTGCCTTGCCGTGCTTGACGATGATGTCCAGCGCTTCAAGTGTCTCGTCGAGCGGGGTCAGCGGATCGTCCAGGTGCAGCTGATACAGGTCGACGTAATCAGTGTTCAGACGCTTGAGAGACGCCTCGATCGCATCCAGCAAATGCTTGCGCGAATTACCTTGATTCCACGCTGCCGGGCCCATCACGCCGCTGGCCTTGGTGGCCAGAATGAATTGGTCGCGCTTGCCCTTGAGCCAGCCGCCGACGATTTCCTCGGTACGCCCAACCGTATCGAGCTTCGCGCCCAAGGGATAAACGTCAGCCGTATCGATGAAGTTAACGCCCGCATCGGCGGCCCGATCGATGATTCGATGCGATACCTGCTCTTCGGTTTGCAGGCCAAACGTCATGGTGCCCAGACACAGCCGGGAAACGCTGAGTCCGGTATTGCCAAATTGCCGATATTGCATGGTGCTTCTCCTTATGCGGAAGGGTTCGTACTACCCACGGTTGAAGACCCCGGGAATACATTAGGCGACGCCTTGGATGGCGACACCGCCAGTAAAAAATAATTCCGCAATTTTGGATGTGTAAATGGCGCCTAGCCTTGCCCGTCATCGAGCGCAAAATATAGACATATCATTAATAATCAGTCACTTAGAGCAATAAAATCATGCGCCGGTAAATTGTCGCCACGACAAAAAACAATACGGCAACCTGGTGACAAAAGCCTGGTGTCATATTTGTGACTAAAGTCTCACCCGGCCAGGCAGATAACTGGGTATTCGCAAAAGCCTTTTCAGCTGTTCAAGGACCGAACCATGACGCCAAGTCAACACGGTAGCTCTTCTGCCCAAAGCCGCCAGGCAATCTTCCTCTGGTTTCCCTTGGCCCCTGCCGTGGCCGGATGCGCGGCGCTTGTTCTATCGGCGCCTACGCAACTGAATATCGGCCTGAGTGCCGCTGTATTAGCCGTCGGTGTCGCCACCGGATTGTTCGCCGCCGCCGCGCAGAATCGCAAGTTACGGGCCATCTCCCAGGCCGCCGCGCTGCATCAATTGGAAACCGCTGATAACACCTCCCTGCAATCCCATGCGCAGATCAATGAAGTTCTGATGGGCGCTATGCCAATCTGGGCCAAGCAGGTGGAAAGCTCGCGGCAGCAGACCGAAACCGCCATTGTTTCCCTCACCGGCCGATTCACCGGCATCTCCTCACGGCTGCAAGAGACTGTGCATGCATCCCAGCAAGCGGCCGGTGATCTGGCAGGCCAAAGTACCGGGGGCGCGTTGCAGGTGCTGGCCCAGAGCGACCATGATCTGGTGCAAGTCATAAATTCCCTCAAGGCTACCCAGACCAGTCGCGATGAAACCCTGGCCCAGGTTCGCAACCTCACCGCCTACACCGGAGAGCTGCGCTCCATGGCGGCCGATGTCGCCGCCATTGCCGCACAGACCAACCTGCTTGCCCTCAACGCTGCCATCGAAGCCGCCCGTGCTGGTGAAGCCGGTCGGGGGTTTGCAGTCGTGGCCGATGCAGTGCGCAGCCTGTCCAGCAAATCCAGCGAAACCGGCCAGCAGATGTCCGCCAAGGTCGACATCATCAACAGCGCCATCAGCCAACTGGTACAGGCGGCTTCCAGCGGCGCGGATCAGGATCAGGATTCAGTGGCAGCGTCTGAAAGCAGCATTGAACGGGTCCTGGAAAGCTTCAAAAATGTGACCGGGCGTCTGGCTGAATCTGCCGAGATGCTTCAGCAGGAAAGTTTCGGCATACGTGACGAGATGACGGAAGTACTGGTCAGCCTGCAATTTCAGGATCGGGTCAGCCAGATCCTGACTCACGTGCGCGACAACATCGACGACTTGCACGCCCACCTTCAGCAAGCCACGCAGATGCCCGACCAGACCGTGACCATCGATGCGCGAAGCTGGCTGGCAAAAATGGAAGCGACCTACGCCACGGATGAGCAGCGCCACAGCCACCATGGCAGCGCCCGCGCACAACAGAATTCTCAGGAAATCACCTTCTTCTAGGAGCCCCTCATGGCTAAAAGTGTATTGGTTGTCGACGACTCCAGCAGCGTCCGGCAAGTAGTTGGTATTGCCCTCAAAAGCGCCGGTTATGACGTCATCGAAGCCTGCGACGGCAAGGATGCCCTGGGCAAACTCAACGGCCAGAAAGTCCACCTGATCATCAGTGACGTGAACATGCCGAACATGGACGGCATCACCTTCGTCAAGGAAGTCAAGAAGCTGCCTAACTACAAGTTCACGCCGATCATCATGCTCACTACTGAATCTCAGGAATCGAAAAAAATGGAAGGCCAGGCCGCAGGTGCAAAAGCCTGGGTAGTCAAGCCATTCCAGCCTGCGCAGATGCTCGCGGCCGTGTCCAAACTGATTCTGCCCTGATTGCCGCACACCCGGAGGTTGCGATGCCGCTGCTCTACGAAATTCTCAACGATACAGCGCACGTGAACATCGACGGCGAGCTGACCATTTACACCGCCTCGGAACTGTCTGCCGAGTTGTTACCCAGACTGGGCGCAACGCCGCAGATGCAGATCGATCTGTCGCAAATCACCGAGATGGACGGAGCCGGTCTGCAACTGCTGATCATGGTCACTCGCGAAGCCTCCAGGGCCGGAACGGCGCTCACCTTGACCGGGCATAGCAAGGCCGTACTGGAAACCCTGCAATTGAGCGGTCTGGGCTTAGCGCTCTGACACCTTAAACAGTCACAAAGGACGTGAGCGTGAGCATCAATCTCGATCAGGCATTACAGACATTTATTGTCGAGGCGCGCGAGCTGTTGCAGGCGATGGAAGAGTCGTTGCTGCAGTTGGAAAGCGAGCCTGGCGACGATGACGCCATTGGCGCGATCTTCCGTGCCGCGCACACCATCAAAGGCTCGGCTGGCCTGTTTGGGCTCGATCCGATCGTCAGTTTCACCCACATCGTCGAAGACGTTTTAGACCGTCTGCGCGATGGCAGCGTTAGCGTGGACGCTGGCCTGATCGCAGTGCTGCTCAAGTCCGGCGATCACATGCTCGAACTGATTGATGTGGTCGCCAGTCAGGGTGCACAACTGCAAGCGCCAGCGTTGGCGCGGGAAGCCGAGCTGCGCAAGTCCTTGCAGGCTTATCAGGCGCCCTCGCACTCAGACAGCGTAGCGCCGGAAGTACTTCCTGACACCGACGTTGCAAGTGCAGAGACCCAGGCGGTGCTTTGGCATATCTCCCTACTTTTTGCCAAAGACGTGTTCCGTAATGGCATGGACCCTTTGTCGTTCTTGCGCTTCCTGAACACCTTGGGCGAGATCGTCACAGTGCAGACCCTGACCGACAACCTGCCGCACCTCGAAGCATGGGATGCCGAGTCTTGCTACCTGGGTTTCGAAATCGACTTCCATTCCAGTGCGAGTCACGCAGCGATCAATGAAGTCTTCGATTTTGTGCGCGAGGACTGCCAGATCGAAATTATTCAGGCCGACACAAACCAAGATTCTGATTTGCCGCAAAACCCCGGCACAGCACTTGTTTCGCAAATGCCGGACAACATCGGGCAAGGGCAAGGCACGGCCATGGTGCCCATGGGCGAACTGCTGGAAGACCAGCGCTCGGAACCACGGGTGCCGGCTCCACTTTCCAACGACAAGCAGCTTTCGAGCGACAAGCCGGCTGAGAACAAAGCCAAAGACGGCCGCTACGTGCGGGTCAACGCCGACAAGCTCGACGAGTTAATCAACCTGGTGGGCGAGCTGGTCATTGCCAGTGCCGGCGCTACCCTGCTCGCCCGTACCTGCGATAACGATCCCCTGCAGGAATCGACTTCCACCGTTTCCGGATTGGTCGAGGAAATCCTTGATGGCGCCTTGCGTCTGCGGATGATCCCCATCGGCGATACCTTCAACCGGTTCCGTCGGGTGGTCCGCGACGTCAGCCAGGAATTGGGCAAAGACATCGAGCTGGTCATCAGCGGAGCCGAAACCGAGCTGGACAAGACGGTGGTGGAAAAAATTGGCGATCCGCTCATGCACCTGCTGCGCAACGCCATGGATCACGGCATTGAAAGCGCTGCCGAGCGACTCGCTGCCGGTAAACCTGCCAAAGGTCACCTGCACCTCAACGCCTACCATGACTCGGGCAGCATCGTGCTGGAAATCGCCGACGACGGCGCCGGACTCAATCGTGACCGGATTCTGGAGAAAGCCCAGGAACGCGGCCTGATCGCACCCGGCGCAAGCCTCACGGATCAGGAAGTCTACAACCTGATTTTCGAAGCCGGTTTCTCCACCGCCCAGGCTGTCACCAACCTGTCCGGGCGTGGCGTTGGCATGGACGTTGTCAAACGCAATATCACCCTGCTACGGGGCACAGTCGACCTGGACAGCAAGCCCGGCCAGGGCACTGTTATCCGCATCCGCCTGCCCCTGACCCTGGCCATCATCAATGGATTCCTTGTGGGTATCGGTCAGTCCACCTACGTCATTCCGCTGGATATGGTTCAAGAGTGCATCGAACTCAGCGAAGACGATCGGCAGGTCAGCCGCGAGCAAGGTTATTTGGACCTCAGGGGCGAAGTGCTGCCGCTGGTGTACCTGCGTGACCATTTCCAGCACGAAGGTCCGGCTGCCCGACGCCAGAACGTGGTGGTCGTGCGTTATGCCGAACACAAGGCCGGGCTGGTGGTGGATGACCTGCTCGGGGAATTCCAGACCGTGATCAAACCCTTGGGCAAGCTGTTCGGCGCACTGCGCGGCATCAGTGGCTCAACCATTCTGGGCAGTGGCGCTGTGGCGCTGATTCTCGACATCCCGGCACTGCTCAGTCAGATCGTACAACTCGAAACACGCTACACCGCCCAAGCAACCCAACTGCCTGCAACTGCCCGTTGATGCATCTGTTTTTCCATGGAGGTAACACCCGATGAAATGGTTTTACGATCTGAAGATCGCCACAAAGTTGATCGCGTCATTTCTGACGGTGCTCGCCCTTACCGCAGTCATGGGTGTGTTTTCCATCATTCAGCTGGGTGCCGTAAATGACACCGCCGGCGAAATTCGCGACAACTGGATGCCGTCCATGCGTGCAGCATCGGGCATGCGTTTCTACGCCGCCAACTACCGCATCAAGGAAAACCGTCATGTGGCGGCCGCGCTGATTGAAGACAAAAACGCCATCGCTCAAGAAGCCCTTGCCGAGCGGAAGCAGTTTGAAACCCGTCTGGACACCTACGAAAAACTGCTGACCAACGATGAAGATCGCCGGCTCTTTGCAGTGACGAAAAATGACTGGGCAAGCTACTTGGCGGTCAGCAAAGACCTGCAGGCGCTGTCTAGCCAAAACCGCGAAGAAGAAGCCCGGACCATGCTGGCTGGTGAATCCAAGCGTCAGTTCGATCTGGTCACCGGCGACCTGCAAAAGCTCGTAGAGCTCAATGATGTCGGGGCCGAAGCTGCTAGCGTGCGTGGCGATATGCTCTACGACAACGCACGAATCTCCATCATCAGCGTACTGATCGCCGCATTGGTGATTGGCCTGGGCCTGGCGCTGTTCATCTCGCGGATCATTTCCCGACCGCTCCAACAAGCCGCCGCGGCCGCCGAACAACTGGCCGAAGGCAACCTCAACGTCCACATCGAGCCGGGCTCGAAGGACGAAACCGGCATGGTGATCAACGCCATGCAGAACATGGTCGGCAAACTTTCGCACATCATTGGTGAGGTGCGTAACGCCGCCGACAACCTGGCCAGCGCTTCCGAAGAAGTCAGCGCCACGGCCCAATCCATGAGCCAGGCGACCAGCGAGCAAGCCGCCAGCGTCGAAGAAACCAGCGCCTCTATCGAACAGATGAGCGCCAGCATCAACCAGAACACCGAGAACGCCAAGGTTACCGACGGCATGGCGAGCAAGGCCGCCAAGGAAGCCACTGACGGCGGAGAATCAGTGCAACAAACCGTCGTGGCCATGAAGAAGATCGCCCAGCGGATCAGCATCATCGACGACATTGCCTACCAGACCAACCTGCTGGCGCTCAACGCGGCCATCGAAGCGGCCCGGGCCGGGGAGCACGGCAAAGGTTTTGCGGTGGTTGCCGCCGAAGTGCGCAAGCTGGCCGAACGCAGCCAGGTGGCGGCGCAGGAAATTGGCGAGCTGTCTTCCAGCAGCGTCGAGATGGCCGAGAAAGCCGGCAACCTTCTGAACGAAATGGTGCCATCTATCAACAAGACCTCGGACCTCGTCCAGGAAATCAGCGCAGCTTCCGAAGAACAGGCCGCAGGCGTCGCGCAGATCAACACGGCGATGACCCAGCTCAACTCGGTCACCCAGCAAAATGCGTCGAGCAGCGAAGAACTGGCAGCCACTGCCGAAGAAATGAGCAGCCAGGCCGAACAGCTTCAACAGGCCATGAGCTTCTTCACCCTGGACGGCCCGGTAAAACCGGCCACCCAGCCCGCTCGTTCCAGCAATCCGCCCGGTTCCGCAAACCGCAAGCCGTCGCGCCCGGCTGTGCCAGCGCCGCAGAAAGCTTTTGCGTACAACATGGCCAGCGCCCCGGATGAATCCGAGTTCACTCGATTCTGAGTGGATTCCCCCACCGGCTTGCCTTGAAGGAGAAAGACATGGGCGCAATCAGCAGTACACGACAGATCGCCACGGTCGTTGAGGAACAAGAGCAATACCTGACCTTCATGCTCGGCGCCGAGATGTTCGCCATTGGAATTCTGGGCATCAAGGAAATCATCGAGTACGGCAACCTGACCGTGGTGCCGATGATGCCGGCGTTCGTGCGCGGGGTCATTAACCTGCGCGGTGCCGTGGTGCCAGTGGTGGACTTGTCAGCGCGCTTCGGTCGTCCCAACTCCGGGATTACCCGCCGCAGTTGCGTGGTGATCATTGAAGCCAATGCGACCGATGGCCAGGCTCAGGATATTGGTCTGCTGGTGGATACCGTGTCGGCGGTGATGGACATCCCCGCCTCGCAAATCGAACCGCCCCCCAGCTTCGGAGCCAAGATCCGTGCCGACTTCATCAGCGGCATGGCCAAGGTCGATGGCAAGTTCGTCATCGTCCTTGAGGTCGATCAGGTGCTGTCCATCGACGAAATGTCGCGGTTGGCCGAAGTCGATCAGATCGCGGCTGTTGAAGCCGAACCACGCTGAGCAGGGACGGACCGAAATCGTGAATGGAACAGCGCTAAACGATCGGGAGTTCGGTCAGTTTCAGTCCTGGCTTTACGGGGCCGCGGGTATCAACCTGTCACCTGCCAAGAAGGCACTGGTGGCCGGCCGCCTGTTCAAACGCCTCAAGCACTACGAGCTTGATAGTTATGGCGAGTACTTCAAGCTGATCATGAGCGGCCAGCGCAATGGCGAACTGCAGGTCGCTCTAGACTTGCTCACCACCAACGAAACCTATTTTTTCCGCGAGCCCAGGCATTTTGACTTCCTGCGCCAACAGGTACTGCCCAAAGCAACGCCGGGCAAGACCTTCCGGGTCTGGAGTGCCGCCAGTTCGTCCGGGGAGGAACCCTACAGCCTGGCAATGACCCTCGCGGAAAGCCTGGGCACCACGCCGTGGGAAATCATCGGTTCGGATATCAGCAGCCAAGTGCTGGCCAAGGCTCGCGCCGGGCACTACCCCATGGAACGCGCCACCAACCTGCCCCAACCGCTGCTGCACAAATATTGCCTGAAGGGCATCGGCAATCAGGCTGGCACCTTTCTGGTGGAAAGGAGCTTGCGCAGCCGGGTCAATTTCATCCAGGTCAATCTCAATGAGGCGCTGCCGGACCTCGGCGAGTTCGACGTGATCTTCCTGCGCAACGTGATGATCTATTTTGATCAAGACACCAAGATCAAGGTGGTTGCCCGTCTGCTGCCGCGCCTGAAGGCCGGCGGATATTTCATTGTCAGCCATTCCGAGAGCCTCAATGGCGTCAGCGATGCGGTGAAACTGGTAGCACCGTCGATCTATCGCAAGCCATGAACACCCACATAGACGAAGTCTTTCTGGCTCCCGGCGACTTCTGCTTCGCGACCAGCCCCACACGTATCCGCACAATCCTCGGTTCCTGCGTCGGTATTACCTTTTGGCATCCGTCGCGTAAAATCGGCGCCATGTGCCATTTCATGTTACCCAGCCGAACCCACAGATGCGGCGCGCTCAACGGCAAATACGGGGACGAGGCCATCGAGATGTTCATTGAACAGGCTCGTGCCCACCGAACGGCGCCGGAGGACTATGAAATCAAGCTGTTCGGCGGCGGCGAAATGTTCCCTAATCACAGGCGCAACGTGCATTTCAGTGATGTCGCGCGGATGAATATCCGCGCGGCGCTGGAACTTGCCGACAGCCATGATCTGGACCTGATTGCCCAGGACATGGGCAGCACCGGCTATCGCAACGTCATTTTTGACCTCTGCAACGGACATGTCTGGGTCAGGCACCAACCAATTAGGACAAGCTCAGAACATGGCGACGAAAAAAATAAGCGTACTGCTAGTCGATGATTCGGCGGTGGTGCGTCAGGTTCTGTTGGCAATTCTCAATGACACGCCGGACATCCATGTCATGGGTGCAGCGTCCGACCCCATCTTTGCCATGGACAAGCTGGCCAAAGAGTGGCCGGACGTGATCGTGCTGGATGTCGAGATGCCGCGCATGGACGGGATCACTTTTCTGAAAAAAATCATGAGCGAGCGCCCTACCCCCGTGGTTATCTGCTCGTCCCTGACTCAGAAAGGCGCCGAGACCAGCTTGCAAGCGATGTCCGCCGGAGCGGTTGAAGTGATCACCAAGCCCACCACAGGGCTGAAAAATTTCCTGCTGGAATCGGCTGCAGAGTTGGTGGGTGCGATTCGTGCCGCAGCCAATGCCAACGTGCGCAACCTGGGCAAGCGTCCCGCCGCGCCAGTGCTGACCCCAGCCACACGGCTGAGCGCTGACGCCGTACTGCCCGCCGCCCAGGGCCAGGCCATGGCTCAAACCACCGAGCGGATCGTCGCCATCGGCACTTCCACCGGTGGCACCCAGGCGCTGGAAGCGGTGTTGACCGCGCTGCCTCGGGTTTGCCCGGGTATGGTCATCGTTCAGCACATGCCGGAGAAATTCACCGCTTCGTTCGCCGAGCGCCTCAACAGCCTGAGCCAGATCGAAGTCCGCGAAGCGAAAAACAATGATCGCATCCTGCCCGGGCTGGCCCTGATTGCGCCCGGAGGCAAGCACATGATGGTCACCCGCAGTGGCGCCTTTTATCACGTGCAAGTCATTGACGGCCCACTGGTCAATCGCCATCGGCCATCGGTAGATGTGCTATTCCGCTCCGTAGCCCGGTTTGCCGGCAAGAACGCCACCGGCATCATCATGACCGGCATGGGTGACGATGGCGCGCGGGGGCTCAAGGAAATGCTCGATGCTGGCGCATCCACTGTTGCCCAGGACGAGGCCTCGTGCGTGGTCTTCGGCATGCCCAAGGAAGCCATCAAACTCAATGCCGCCCAGCGCATCTTGCCGCTGCATGACATGCATCAGGCTATTCTGCACAGATAGCGTTTTCTATTGCCTGGATGTCGTTTTGCCGCTTGCCCCGGGAATTGCGCTCTAACATGCTACTGGCTTGGCTTAAATGACAACAAGCAGGCCGCTTAACGCCGCCTGGGGTCGTATCGGGAGAACAACAAATGAAAACCGTCGCACAATTGCTCAAGCTCAAAGCGCAGCACCATCAACAGGTCCACACCATCGCTCCCGGTCAAATGGTGCTCGATGCTCTCAGGCTTATGGCCGAGAAGAACATCGGTGCCTTGCCGGTGGTAGACGACGGCAAGCTGGTGGGTGTGGTCAGTGAACGGGACTACGCCCGCAAGATGATTCTGATGGGCCGCTCATCCGTGGGCACACCGGTCAGCGCGATCATGAGCAACAAGGTGATCACCGTGACCTCGTCCCAGAGCGTCGAAACCTGCATGGGCATCATGACCGACAGCCATCTGCGCCATTTGCCGGTGGTGGAAGACGGACAACTGCTGGGCCTGCTGTCCATTGGTGACCTTGTGAAAGAAGCCATCGCCGAACAGGCCAACATGATCGAACAGCTGGAGCAGTACATTCGGGGTGATTGAGTGCTGTGGAATGGCGAATACCGCGCGTGCCCGTGTGAATGCGGTCCCTTGTGGGAGCGGTGCTTGCCCGCGATAAGGCTGGACGCGATTTCCCGACAAACCGAGTTGACCTTATCGCGGGCAAGCCTCGCTCCCACAGGTCTTGCTCCACTCTGGACCCTGCTCTAACCTGTCGCCTCGCCCCTCGGTTTAGAGCCCCAAATGACAACCCACCTGGACACCGTATTCGAACGCCACGGCACCGACAGCAAGAAGTGGAGCCTGTACCCCGCCGATGTGCTGCCGATGTGGGTGGCGGACATGGACTTTCCGGTGGCTCAACCCATCATTGAAGCCCTGCAAACACGCCTGCAACACCCACTGTTGGGTTACGGCGTGGCTCAGGACAACCTGCGCAAGACGGTGGTCGATTACCTTTGGCAGCGCTATGCATGGCGTGTATTGCCCGAGGAGTTGGTATTCCTGCCTGGTGTCGAGCCAGGCTTCAATATGGCGCTCAATGCGCTGGTTGCCGACAACGCGCCGGTGGTGCTGCAAATGCCCAACTACGCACCTCTCGCCCAGGCCCCAAGTCATCGGCATCAGCCAAGTATCGAACTGCCGTTCAAAGCCGATAGCAACGGTGAATACCACACTGATATGGCCGAACTGAATACCCATCTGGCGGGTGCAGGGGCGTTTCTCCTGAGTAATCCGCATAACCCGCTGGGCAAGGTGTTCAGTGGCGAAGAACTGCACATGATCGGCCAGGCTTGTGTTGACCACGATGTGCTGATCATCTCCGACGAGATTCACGCTGACATCCTGTTCGACGGCCGTCGCCATATCCCCATCGCATCTCTCAGCCCGCAAATCTCCAGCCGCACGGTAACCTTGATGTCGGCCAGCAAGGCTTACAACATTGCCGGCCTCAAGACCGCGTTTGCAGTGATTCAAGACCCGCAGTTGCGCAAGCGTTTCAACACCGGACGCCTGGGCCTGGTAGACAGCGTCAACGTGCTGGGCCTGGAAGCGACCCGCGCCGCCTACAGCCAATGCGCCGACTGGCTACGCGAGGTCAACGCCTATCTGCAGGCCAACCGCGATTACCTGGCCGAGGCCGTACGTACCCGTCTGCCGGGCGTGGTCATGCATCTGCCGCAAAGCACTTACCTGGCCTGGCTGGATTGCTCGGCACTGGGGCTGGAAGACCCGTACCAGTTCTTCCTCGACAGCGCCAAAGTTGGCCTCAGCGCTGGCCGTGAATTCGGCCCGGACTGTCAGCAATTCGTGCGCCTGAACTTCGGCTGCCCCCGCGCCTTGCTGGAAGAAGGGATTGCGCGGATGGAGCGGAGTTTGCGGGAACGGTGATCTGACTGTTGGAGCGAGTGATCTCAATATTCGCGCGACGACGTGGGACCGGCTTTAGCCGGGAAGAGGCCGGTACATCCACACGAT
>NZ_JPQU01000024.1 GCF_000737245.1 Pseudomonas syringae
CCTGGCGTGCCGCGTACCCCTGTGGGAGCGGTGCTTGCTCGCGATGAACGATGACTCGGTAGGACTGATGAACCGGGGCGTCTGGTTAGCGGGCAAGCCTCGCTCCAACGGGAAACTCAGTCGCCTGTTGGAGCCGAGCTTGCTCGCGAAGAACGATGACGCGGTGTGGCTGGCGTGCCGCGTACCCCTGTGGGAGCGGTGCTTGCCCGCGATGAACGATGACTCGGTAGGAGCCGAGCTTGCTCGCTCCCACCGGACTGGGCATTGATTCAAACATAGCGATACTCCAGGGTTATCACCGTATGTGTTTTTTTGATTAGACGGTTATCACTTCGCCTCGGATAGTGATCGCCACAGCAACACCACAACAAAAACAATAAAACGAGGTACGCACCATGGATCGTTCCAGTGCACCCGTGCACCTGCCTGCTGCAGGTGTCGCTACCGGTAATCCGGCAGTCGCTACAACGGCCCGAGCCACTTCAGTTCGCTGGAAGATTTTCGGGATTATCTTTCTGTTGACCATGGTCAACCTGATCGACCGGGTTTCGCTGTCCATCGCCATGCCCACCATCGCCAAAGAATTCGAACTTTCGCCGAGCATGCAGGGCTTGATCCTCAGCAGTTTCTTCTGGGCCTATGCGCTGCTGCAGATTCCCGGCGGCTGGATGATTGACCGCTTCGGTCCGCGCCGGGTGATCACTTGGTCCACCGGGTTGTGGGGCACGTTTCAAGTACTGGCCGGGTTCGCTACCGGCGGTGTCTCGCTGCTGTTTGCGCGGATGTTCCTCGGCGCGGCCGAAGCGCCGTTGTTTCCCTCAGGCGGCAAACTGATTTCCCTGTGGCTGGCACCCAGCGAACGCAGCCGCGGTGCGGTCATGATGGACAGCGGCAGCCCGCTGGGCGTGGCGCTTGGCGGTTTGATCATTGCTTACCTGATCGCGACTCTGGACTCTTGGCGCATGGCGTTCGTCATCGCTGGTGTGGCGACCCTGATGCTGGGCTGGGTGTCATGGCGTTATCTGCGCGACGACCCCTCCGTGCATCCACAGGTGAATCAGGCAGAGCTGGACAAGATCAACGCCGGTCGCGCCACGCCCGCTGCCGAAGCGGCCCGTGCGCCGGTCAAAGGTCTGGGCATTGCTGCCCGTTCCCTGACAGGCCTGCTGGTGGGTCGGTCCAGTTGGGCAATGGTCTATTTCGGTTTGCTAACCTGGGGCCCGAGTTATCTCGCCCAGGCTCGGGGCTTTGATATCAAAGGCATCGGCGCGGCGACCTTCGTGATTTTCATCTTCGGCGCGCTGGGCTCGTTGACCGGCGGCTTTCTATGCGATGGCTTGATTCGCAAAGGCGTGCGTCGGGGTCTGGCGATCAAGGGCCTGCTGACCTTCTCGGGCCTGGTTGCCTTGGGCGCACTGATCTTGCTACCTACCTTGAGTGACCCGTTTGCGGCAGTCGGCGTGCTGGCAATGACGGCGTTCTTCCTGATGTGGGGCAGCCTGTACTGGAGCTTCCCGGCGCTGCTCGCGGCTCCGGCCCGGGTCGGCCTGATCGGCAGCGTCATGAACCTGGCTGGCAGCGTCGGTGGGATCTTCGTACCGATTCTGGTCGGGGTGATCCTGCAATATTTCGGCGGCTTTGGCGCGGTGTTGAGCTTCTTCGCCATCTGCGCAGCGCTGTTTGTTCTTGCCACACTGTTTATCAGCCTGGATGGTCAGCGTGAGGTGGCCGATGTCTGACTTGTACGACGGCCCCATCGTCGATGCCCACCATCATTTCTGGGACCCGCAGACCAACTACCATCCATGGTTGGCTGAGGGCGTGAACATCCCGTTTCGATACGGTGACTACTCGGCGATCAAGCGGCTTTACCTGCCGCAGGAATACTTCGCCGATGCAGGCCAGCATCACGTGGTGCAGACCGTCTACGTCGAGACCGAATGGGACCCCAGCGACCCGATTGGCGAGACGCGCTTTGTCGAGCAACTGAACGCCCGCTACGGCGTGCCGAACGCCATCGTCGCCCAGGCCTGGCTCGATCACCCGGACGCCATTGATCTTCTGCGTGCCCAGGCAGCTTTTGCTGGCGTGCGCAGCGTGAGGCACAAACCGGGCGGCCCGCAGGCGCCGCAACAAGTCGGCACCCAACGCAGCCTGATGAGCGACCCGCACTGGCGTCGCAGCTTTGCCGCTCTGCACGATCTGGGTCTGCATTTCGATTTACAGACACCCTGGTGGAATCTGCCGGAAGCCGAACTGCTGGCTCGGGATTTTCCCGAAACCACGATCATCCTCAATCACGCCGGTCTGCCTTCGGACCGCAGCGAGCAAGGGCTTGCCGGTTGGCATGCAGCCATGAGCCGACTGGCCGAGCAGCCAAATATCGTGGTGAAAATTTCTGGTCTCGGCCAGCGTGGCAAACCCTGGCGGGCGGAAGACAACGCCTGGATCGTGAGCGAGATCATCGCCATGTTCGGCGCAGAGCGGGCGATGTTTGCCAGTAATTTTCCGGTGGACAGCCTGTGCGGCTCGTTCGACGACATTTATGGCGGCTTCAAGCAGATCGTTCGCGATTTGCCCATTGCCCAGCAGCAGCAACTTTTCTATAGCAATGCGCAACGTGTCTATCGTTGCGAGCCTTCAGCCACTGCGCAGACGTGGCCCGAACAGATGAGGAATCAAGCATGAGCAAGACCCGAATTGCGATGGTATTGGGCGATCCGGCTGGCATTGGCCCTGAGCTGATTGCCCGTCTGCTGGCCGAGCCGCAGGTGCGCAGCCAGGCCCAGGTGATCCTGATTGCTGACGAAGCAGAAATGCAGCGCGGCATGCAGATCGCGGGCAAAGAGTTTCCGTATCGTCAGGTGGAGTCGTTGCAGGATTTGGACTTCAGCGATGACACGCCGCTGTTCTTCAATTATCGCGGTGATACGACAGGCGAATTCGCCCGCAGCGAAGCCAGTGTCATGGGCGGGCGTTATTGCCTGGACACGCTGAAAATCGCCGTCGAGCTGACCGCCGCGAAAACCACCGACGCCGTGTTGTTCGGCCCGCTGAACAAAACCTCGCTGCACATGGCAGGCATGGCTCATAGCGACGAATTGCACTGGTTCGCCGAACTGTTGGGCTTTGATGGTCCGTTCTGTGAATTCAACGTGCTGGACAATCTGTGGACTTCGCGCGTGACGTCCCATGTCGCGTTGTCAGCAGTGCCGGGCATGCTCAATCAGAATCGGGTAGTCGAGGCGATTCGCCTGATCGACACCGCGCTCAAACGCAACGGGCTGGAACGTCCGCGTATCGGCGTGTGTGGCCTCAACCCGCACAACGGCGACAACGGCTCGTTCGGGCGTGAGGAGCTGGACATCATCGGCCCCGCCGTGAAAACCGCTCAGGAGCAGGGTATTGCCGCCGACGGCCCTTACCCCGGCGACACGATTTTCCTCAAAGTGCAGGGCGATGCCAGTGCCTTTGATGCAGTGGTGACCATGTATCACGACCAGGGGCAGATCGCGATCAAACTGATGGGCTTCTCCCGGGGCGTGACCGTGCAAGGCGGGTTGCCGATCCCGATCACTACGCCTGCGCATGGCACTGCGTTTGATATCGCCGGGCAGGGTAAGGCCAACGTCGGCGCAATCCGCCAGGCCTTCGAAATCGCCTGCCGGATGGGGCGTAGTTCTTATTGATTTAACGCAGCAGCTCTTTTTGGCCGCAGATCGGTTTGCCTAACGATCTGCGGTTTTTTTGTTGGATTTTCGGTGAAGGGAATATCGCCATCGCGGGCAAGCGCGCTCCTACAGTTGGAATGCGGATATGAAGTAGGAGCGCGCTTGCCCGCGATGACGTCAGATCTTGCACCGCAGCGTCCTGATACGGACGCTGATAACTTTATCCCGGGATATTCTCTTTCACCGATCACCCCAAGCTATCACTGGATACGCATAAGTGATTAGCCGTCCCCCTTCGCAGCTGGCTAAATTTCCCCATCGACTTGTCGATCAACAACTACAAAAAGCCGGTCCCGCGCCATGCAGGACATACCGGCGCATAAGGAAAAGCAGCCCATGAAAATCAAAGCGATTCGTACCCGTGTCTTCGAATGGAAAGGCAAGGTTGTTCCTCCTCAAGCGCACTTCTGCACCAATGCCAGCGATATCCTCTTCGAACGTGGCGATGCCATGGGGTCGTTCCGTTTTCACGGCTGGCTGGTGGTCGAGATAGAAACTGACACTGGCCTGGTCGGCATCGGTAACTGCGCCCTGGCGCCGCGGGTGGCAAAGGAAATCATCGACACCTACCTGGCACCCATCGCCATCGGCGAAGACCCGTTCGACAACGAATATATCTGGCAGAAGATGTATCGCCAGAGCCACGCCTGGGGTCGCAAAGGCATCGGCATGGCGGCCATTTCGGCCATCGACATCGCCATCTGGGACATCATGGGCAAGGCCGTGAACAAGCCGGTCTTTAAACTGCTCGGCGGCCGGACCAAGGAAAAGATCTGGACCTACGCCTCCAAGCTGTATGCCAACGACAACCTCGATCTGTTCCTAGAAGAAGCCCAGGGCTATCTGAATCAGGGCTTCACCGCGCTGAAAATGCGTTTCGGTTATGGCCCTAAAGACGGCCCTGCCGGTATGCGTCGTAACATCGAGCAAGTGCGCGCCTTACGCGAGCTGGCTGGTCCTGACGTGGACATCATGCTTGAGTGCTACATGGGCTGGACCCTGGAATATGCGCGCCGCATGTTGCCGAAACTGGCCGAATTCGAGCCGCGCTGGCTCGAAGAACCGGTGATTGCCGATGACATCGAAGGCTATATCGAGCTGAAAAAGATGAACATCATGCCGATCTCCGGCGGTGAACATGAATTCACTTCCTACGGCTTCAAAGACCTGCTGGAACGCCGTGCTGTGGACGTGATTCAGTACGATACCAATCGCGTCGGCGGTATTACCGCCGCGCGCAAGATTAACGCCATGGCCGAGGCCTGGTCGGTGCCGGTCATCCCCCATGCCGGGCAGATGCACAACTACCACCTGACCATGTCCACCACCGCGTCGCCAATGGCCGAGTTCTTCCCGGTGTTCGACGTTGAGGTCGGCAACGAGCTGTTCTACTACGTGTTCAAGGGCGAGCCTCAGCCGGTCAATGGCTATATCCAGCTGGATGACAACAAACCGGGGCTGGGACTGGAAATTTCCGATGAGTACCTGAGTGATTTCAACATCATCGAGTAACGCTCGATTTGTAGGAGCGCGCTTGCCCGCGATTAGGTCGGTACATCCAATGCATCTCTATCGGCAGGTATGGCCCTTCGCGGGCAAGCGCGCTCCTACGGTTCTCAATCTGTGGAGATAACCATGCGCCTTATCCAGTTCGAAACCCAATCCGGACAACGCCACGTCGGCCTCGTCGATGGCGAGCGGGTCAATGTTGTACGTGATACCCAAAGCACTCGCGAGCTGGCGCTGACCGCTATTCGCGCCGGCAAAAGCCTGGCCGATCAAGTCGCCAGCCGCGGCACCGAGCCGGGACCGGAATACGCAACGTTGCTGCAAAACCGGCAAATCCTGCCGCCGCTGGATCACGAAGATCCGGCCCATTGCCTGATCAGCGGCACAGGCCTGACCCACTTGGGCAGCGCTTCGGCACGGGACAAGATGCATCAGCATGAAGGTCAGGTCGAAGCGGGCATGACCGACACCATGAAAATCTTCAAGTGGGGCATTGAAGGCGGCAAACCGGCAGCTGGTGAGGTCGGTGCCCAGCCGGAATGGTTCTACAAGGGTGATGGCAGTATCGTCGTGCGGCCTGGTGCTGATTTCCCGGTGCCGTCATTTGCCGAAGACGCAGGCGAAGAACCAGAGCTCACCGGCCTGTATGTGATTGGTGATGACGGCCAGCCGTATCGGCTCGGTTATGCCTTGGGCAACGAGTTTTCCGACCACGTGATGGAGCGCCGCAATTACCTGTACCTGGCGCATTCCAAATTGCGTTACTGCGCTTACGGCCCGGAATTGCGAGTGGATGAGTTACCGCGCCATTTGTCCGGGATGAGCCGCGTGCTGCGCGATGGGCAAGTGCTGTGGGAAAAGGAGTTTCTCAGCGGCGAAGACAACATGTGCCACAGCCTGGCCAACCTTGAATATCACCACTTCAAGTACGCGCAGTTTTTGCGTCCGGGGGATGTGCATATTCACTACTTCGGCACCGCGACCCTGTCGTTTGCCGACGGCGTCAAAACCCAGCCGGGCGACCGCTTCCAGATCAGTCTGGATGCCTTCGGCGCACCGCTGGAAAACGGCATCGGCGAAGGGCCGCAGGCAGTGGGGATTGGGCAGATAAAAGCGCTGTAAAGCTCGTGCTTAGGAATGTGCGCGTCGTACGTACAGCCGCGCTGTTGTGCTGCAAACACGGAACCTGTAGGAGCGCGCTTGCCCGCGATGCGGAGTGTCAGCAAAAGATGTCTTGCCTGACCTACGCCATCGCGGGCAAGCGCGCTCCTACATAAAAAGCATTCCAATTCAGATAGTCAGTTTTTTTTGATGGAAGCTGTCACCGGCGAACTAGCAACACCCCCGACTCCATATGGTGGGTATACGGGAACTGGTCGAACAGCGCGCAACGCTCCACACGGTGGGTGTCGTTGAGCTGGGCGATGTTGGCGGCCAGGGTTTCCGGGTTGCAGGAAATGTACAGGATTCGCTCGAAACGACGGGTCAACTCGCAAGTGTCTGGATCCATCCCGGCACGCGGCGGATCAACGAACACACTGCCGAACTCATAGCTCTTCAAATCCACGCTATGCAGACGGCGGAACGGGCGCACTTCGTTCAGGGCTTCAGTCAGCTCTTCAGCGGACAGACGCACCAGGGTCACGTTGTCCACAGCGTTATCGGCCAGGTTGCTCAAGGCAGCGTTGACTGAAGTTTTGCTGATTTCAGTGGCCAGCACTTTGCGCACCCGGGTCGCCAAGGGCAGAGTGAAGTTGCCGTTGCCGCAATACAGCTCCAGCAAATCATCTTCCCGGTCGCCTAGTGCTGCGTAGGCCCATTCGAGCATCTTCTGGTTCACGGTGCCGTTGGGCTGGGTGAACGCGCCTTCGGGCTGGCGATAGCTGAAGGTGCGACCGGCGACGTCCAGCTGTTCGGTTACGTAATCACGACCAATCACCAGACGCTGGCCCTTGGAGCGGCCGATCAGGCTTACGTCCAGATCAGCTGCCAGCTTCTCGGCTTCGGCCATCCATTCGTCGTCCAGCGGGCGGTGATAACACAGGGTGATCATCGCGTCGCCAGCCAGGGTGGTGAGGAAGTCCACCTGAAACAACTTGTGATTGAGGACTTTGCTGGCTTCCCAGCGATCACGCAGCACCGGCATCAAGGCATTGATGCGCAGGCTGGCTATCGGCAGGCCGTCCAGCAGGATCGGGTTCTTGTTATCGCCGGGGGTGAACATCGCATAGTGACGCTTCTGGTCTTCGCGCCACAGGCGGAACTCGGCACGCAGCCGGTAGTTTGCCGTGGGCGAGTCGAAGATCTGCGGCTCGGGGGCGTCGAACGGTGCCAGCAGCTCACGCAGGCGCTCGGTTTTGGCGGCGAGCTGAGTATCGTAGCTCGCCGGATCGAAAGGAATACTCGCACTCATGCCGGAAACCAACCCAATTTGATAACGAACAGGATCGACAGGATCACCAGCGCAGGATTCAACTCGCGCCACTGGCCTGACAACAGTTTGATGCCTGTCCAGGCGATGAAACCAAAGGCAATGCCGTTGGCGATGGAATAGGTGAAAGGCATCGCCAGGGCAGTGATCACCACCGGCGCCGCCACCGACAGGTCATCCCAGTCGATTTCCGCGAGGCCGGAGGTCATCAGTACTGCGACAAACAGCAACGCCGGAGCGGTGGCGAATGCCGGAACACTGCCCGCCAGCGGGGCAAAAAACAGCGCCAACAGGAACAGTATCGCCACCACGATGGCCGTCAGACCGGTACGGCCGCCAGCGCTCACGCCTGCAGCTGATTCGATGTAACTGGTAGTGGTTGATGTGCCCAACAGCGAGCCGGCCATGGCGGCGGTGCTGTCGGCGATCAGGGCGCGGCCCATCTTCGGCATATGACCATTCTTGTCCATCAGGCCAGCACGCTTGGCAACGCCGATCAGGGTGCCGGAGTTGTCGAACAGGTCGACGAACAGGAAGGCGAAGATCACGCTGATCAGGCCGATATCAAAAGCGCCTTTGATGTCCAGCTGCAGGAAGGTCGGGGCAAGGGATGGTGGCATGGAAACTACGCCACCGAACGGCGTGACGCCCAGCAGGATCGAAACGATGGTCACCGCCAGAATACCGATCAGCACTGCGCCACGGACCTGGAGTTTCTCCAGGGCAACGATCAGGAAGAAACCCAGGGTCGCAAGTACCGGAGCAGGCTGCCTCAGGTCGCCTATGCCAACCATGGTGGCCGGGTTACTGACCACGATGCCGGCGTTATGCAGGGCAATCAGCGCCAGAAACAGGCCGATACCGGCGGCAATCGCCGAACGCAGCGGTAGCGGGATGCTGTTGATGATCCATTCGCGGATGCGAAAGATCGACAGGATGAAGAACATCACCGCCGACAGGAACACCGCGCCCAACGCGACTTGCCAGGTGTGGCCCAAGTGCAGCACCACGGTGTAGGTGAAGAACGCGTTGAGGCCCATGCCCGGTGCCAGGGCAATCGGGTAGTTGGCGATGATGCCCATGGTCGCCGAGCCGATGGCCGCAGCCAGACAGGTGGCGACGAACAGTGCGCCCTTGTCCATGCCAGTCGCCCCAAGGATGCTTGGGTTGACGAACAGAATGTAAGCCATCGCCAGAAAGGTCGTGACGCCCGCGAGAATCTCGGTGCGCACATTGGTGTTGTGTGCCTTGAGTTGAAACAGCCGTTCCAGCATGTCTGGCTCCCCGGTGACGCGCCTGCGCCGTGAATGAATCGACTCAGACAGCAAAGCACAGACAGCCAAAGCGGTCCGCGGATTTTGTGCCGGTCGGAAAAAGCCGCGCATGATACCAGTCGCGCGGACTTATGACTGCCTGGCGATGAACGGCTGTTGGCGCAGCTTTCCTGTAGGAACTGAGGTTGCTCGCGATGAACGATGACGCGGTTGCCCGATACACCGCAGCGCCTAGTTTGCGGGCAAGTCGGAATGCCGCCCATACGCTCCAACGGAGGAATGCGGCTTGTAGGAGCGCGCTTGCCCGCGATGAACGATGACGCGGTATGCCTGATACACCGCAGCGCCTGCTTCGCGGGCAAGTCGGAATGCCGGCCACACGCTCCAACGGAGGAATGCGGCCTTGTAGGAGCCGAGCTTGCTCGCGATGAACGATGACGCGGTATGCCTGATACACCGCAGCGACTGCTTCGCGGGCAAGTCGGAATGCCGCCCACACGCTCCAACGGAGGAATGCGGCTTGTAGGAGCGCGCTTGCCCGCGATGAAAGATGACGCGGTACATCTGCCGAACCGCGTTGCCTGAATAGCGGGCAAGCACCGCTCCCACAGGTACGCATTCCAACCGTAGCTCCGCGCACCCCATCAAAAACGCTGAACGATTGCCAAATCTCATAAGTCGTACCCCTAAGACGCAGAAAACTGCGCTGTTTGAATACCTACCGTGAGGTTCCCATGAGTTCACCATCAACCCAGGATTTCGCCGGCCATGCGATCACCCTGACGCTCAATGGTCAGGCGCGACAGCTCAATGTTCAGCCCTGGACCACGCTGCTTGACCTGCTCCGTGACCAGCTCGATCTGGTTGGCACCAAGAAAGGTTGCGACCACGGCCAATGCGGCGCCTGCACGGTGCTGCGCGATGGCAAACGGATTAATTCCTGCCTGACCCTGGCGATCATGTGCGACGGCGCCGAGCTGACCACCATTGAAGGTCTGGCGGACGGCGACCAGTTGCATCCGATGCAGCAGGCGTTCATCAAACACGATGCATTCCAGTGCGGTTATTGCACGCCGGGGCAGATCTGCTCCGCCGTCGGGCTGGCCAATGAGGGGCGGGCTGGCAGTACCGCCGAGATCAAGGAATTGATGAGCGGCAACCTGTGCCGTTGCGGCGCGTACAGCAACATCGTCGCTGCTGTAGAAGAAGCGCTGCCTCAAATGGACCAGCAAGCAACAGGCAGATTCGAGAAAGCGGGAGGCAGCCGATGAACCCTTTTACTTATAGCCGACCCACCAATGTCAGCGAGGCCGTCAACCTCAGTGGCGCGGCGACCCGGTTTATCGCGGGTGGCACCAACCTGCTCGACCTGATGAAGGAAAACCTCACCCGCCCCGAGCACCTGATCGACATCACTGGCCTGCCTCTGAATGAAGTCAGTGAAACCGCCGAAGGCGGGCTAATGATCGGCGCGCTGGTGAGTAACGCCGATCTGGCCTGGCATCCACTGATCGAGCAGCGTTATCCATTGCTCTCCCAAGCGGTGCTGGCGGGTGCCTCGCCGCAGTTGCGCAACATGGCGAGCACCGGTGGCAACCTGTTGCAACGCACCCGCTGCTATTACTTCTATGACTCGACGGTGCCGTGCAATAAGCGCGAACCGGGCAGCGGCTGTCCGGCGCGGGATGGCCTGAACCGAATCCATGCGATCCTGGGTGCCAGCGATGAATGCGTCGCCACGCATCCGTCCGATATGTGTGTCGCCCTTGCGGCGCTGGAGGCGGTGGTGCATGTCGAAGGTCGGGCAGGGCAGCGCCGCATCGAGTTCGCAGATTTCCACCGTCTACCAGGCGACGCGCCGCAGCGGGATAACCAACTCGCCGATGACGAGCTGATCACCGCCGTCGAGTTGCCACCTCCAGGCTTCGCCGGACAGGGCAACTACCTGAAGATCCGTGATCGAGCGTCTTACGCGTTTGCCCTGATCTCTGTGGCCGCGGCCCTCGATCTGGACGGCGACGTCATCCGTGGCGCACGTCTGGCTCTGGGCGGCGTCGCTCACAAACCGTGGCGCGACAAGGCCGCCGAGCAGCTGTTGATCGGCAAGCCAGTCTCCCGGGACAGCTTCGCCGCTGCGGCCGATGCCCTACTGGCCGACGCCCAGCCTCTTGAACACAACGCTTTCAAAGTCAAATTGGCACGTCGGGCGATTATTCGCGCCCTGAGCGATGCTGCAGTGGGAGGAAATGCCCGATGAATACCCCAGTATCGCCAATCGGTCAGGCCTTGGATCGGGTCGACGGCCAACTGAAAGTCACCGGTGGGGCCCGTTATGCCGGGGAATACCCGGAAACCGGTCTGCTGTACGGCAGCGTCGTCTCCAGCACTATTGCTCGCGGACGGGTGACTCACATCGACATTACCGAAGCCTTGCGTGTGCCGGGCGTGGTCATGGTGTTGGATCACAAGAACCGGCCCAAGCTCGCCAGCTATGACGAAAGCTACGAAGATGCCGATTCGGCAGAGGGTTCACCGTTCCGTCCGTTGTATAACGATCGGGTGCTGTACAGCGGCCAGCCGCTGGCCCTGGTCGTGGCCGAAACCCTGGAACTGGCACGCTATGCCGGGTCGCTGGTGCGCATCGAATATCTGGTCGAGCCTCATCAGACCGATCTACCGGCGGTGAGCGAGCAAAGCCATCCAGCACCTGCCGAGCTGCCCAAGCCCCGGGGCAACTTTCAAGCCGAGTTTGCGGGTGCCGCGCTGCGTGTCGATGCGCATTACAGCACCCCGGTGGAACATCACAACCCGATGGAGCCTCACGCGTCGACTGTTCTGTATCAACCCGACGGTAGCCTGCACATTCACGACAAGACCCAGGGGCCACAGAACTGTCAGGATTACCTGCACAAGGTGTTCGACATCGAGAAGGAAAAAATCCGCGTGTTTGCGGCCTTCGTCGGTGGTGCCTTCGGTTCAGGTCTGCGGCCGCAGTACCAGCTGCCATTGGCGGTGATGGCAGCGCTGGAACTCAAGCGCTCGGTCCGTGTGACCCTGACCCGCCAGCAGATGTTCACCTTTGGCTATCGCCCGCGCACCTTGCAGCATTTGCGACTGGGCGCGGCGGCCAACGGTCGGCTGATGGCGGTGGCCCACGAGGCGATTGGTCAGACCTCGCGGTTTGAAGACTTCACGGAACACGTCGTCGAGTGGAGCGGCATGCTCTATAAATGCGACAACGTGGAGTTGACTTACAAACTGGCGCCGCTGGATGTTCACACCCCGCTGGACATGCGCGCGCCAGGTGCCGCGTTGGGCGTCATTGGCCTGGAATGCGCCATGGACGAGTTGGCCTGCGCGCTGGCTATCGATCCGGTCCAGCTGCGGCTGATCAATTTCGCTGAGCGCAACGGCAATGAAGACAAGCCCTACTCTAGTAAAGAGCTGCGTGCCTGTTATGCCGAAGGCGCCGAGCGTTTCGGCTGGAGTCGTCGCAACCCGGAACCGCGCAGCATGCGTGAAGGCCGACAGCTGATCGGCTGGGGCATGGCGGGCGGTGTCTGGGAATCCATGCAGATGAAGGCCAGTGCCAAGGCGCACATCGACGCGGCAGGCAAATTGACTGTCAGCAGCGCCACCACGGATATCGGCACCGGCACCTATACCGTCATGACCCAGATTGCCGCAGCGGCAGCGGGGGTTTCTGTTGCCGATACAACGTTCCTGCTCGGTGATTCTTCTTTGCCGACTGCGCCGTTGCAGGGTGGCTCGTTCACCGTGTCATCGGTGGGCACAGCGGTGCAGCAGGCCAGCAAGGCGTTGCGTCAGAAGCTGTTTGAAGTGGCGCGTCAGGTTGATCCACGCTTTGCATCGGCGCGGGCCGATCAAATGACCGTTGCCGAGGGCTATCTGAATCTTGGTGATCATCGGATTGCGGTCAGCGAAGTACTCAGCGGCCTGCCTGACGGCCTGGCTGTACAGATCGACGCCGAGCCTGACAAAAAGCGCGAAGGCTATGCCACGGCCACCCATTCGGCAGTGTTCGTTGAGGTGCAGGTGGATGAAGACCTGGGCAGCATTCGTGTCAGCCGTGTGGTCAGCGCCATCGCCGCAGGTCGCGTGGTCAACCCGAAAATGGCCCGTAGCCAGATTCTCGGTGGCGTAGTCTGGGGCATCGGCATGGCGCTGCATGAAGAGACCCAGACCGATCACAACCTCGGCCGCTTCATGAATCACAGTCTGGCGGAGTACCACGTACCGGTTAACGCCGATATTGGCGACATTGATGTGATTTTTGTCGAAGAAGAAGACAACATCGTCAATGCGCTGGGTTCCAAAGGTGTCGGTGAAATCGGCATTGTCGGCGTGGCGGCAGCGGTAGCGAATGCCATCTACCACGCGACAGGCAAGCGGGTGCGGGACTTCCCGATAACGCTGGATAAGGTGCTCTAAAGACAGCATCACATCCTGTGGGAGCGGTGCTTGGTCTGGGCGGCATTCCGACGATAAGGCCGGACTCGGTTCACTTTGAATTGCGGCGCCCTTATCGTCGGAATGCCGCCCAGACCAAGCACCGCTCCCACAAAATTCATCCTGGCATCGATCGGACGCGCTTCTTAAACCTTCACCTCTTCCGCCTCCGCCACCACATCGCGCATGCGATCCCGGTTGGCCAGGGTCGGGAACAGTTTGATCCAGATTCCGGTCACCGCGAGGGTGCCCACGCCCCCCATGACTACGGCCGGGACTACCCCGAACCAGTGGGCCGTCAGGCCTGATTCAAATTCTCCCAGCTGATTCGATGCGCCAATGAACAGCCCGTTGACTGCGCTGACCCGTCCGCGCATCTCGTCGGGCGTCTCCAGCTGCACGAATGACGCACGGATCACCATGCTGATCATGTCCGCTGCGCCCAGCACCACCAGCACCGCCATGGAAAACCAGAACGATGTCGACAGGCCGAAGGCAATGGTTGCTACGCCGAAAACCCCGACGGCGGTAAACATCACCCGACCCACATGCCGTTCGACATTGAAGTGCGCCAGCCACAGCGACATGGCCAGTGCGCCAACTGCCGGTGCCGAGCGCAGCATGCCCAGGCCCCAGGGGCCGGTGAGCAGGATGTCCTTGGCGAATACCGGTAGCAGCGCTGTTGCGCCCCCCAACAATACGGCGAACAAATCCAGCGAAATGGCACCCAATACGTCAGGACGACTGCGGATGAAGCGAATCCCGGCCAGCAACGAGTGCAAGGTCGCCTTGCCCTTGTTCAGCGGCGTCTGCCGGGCGGGCAGGCTGAGCATCAGCGAGCAGGCAATCACATACAGCAGCACTGTCGGGCCATAGACCCAACTGCTGCCGAACGCATAAAGGAAACCGCCCAGTGCCGGCGCCACGATGGTTGCCGATTGCTGCGCCGATTGCGCAGCGGCAACGGCCCGAGGGAACAGCGCCGGCGGCACGATGCTCGGCAGCAGGGCCTGGGTGGTAGGCATCTCGAATGAGCGGGAAGCGCCGAGTGCGAAGGCCAGAATGAAGATCATTTCCCGTGTGACACTGTCGGTGCTGCTGCCAATGAACAGCGCCAGTGCGATGCACGCCTGTGCAGTCTGGCAAATCGCCGCGACCTTGCGCCGGTCGTAGCGGTCAGCGACGTGGCCGGTGTGCAGCATGAACAGGACGCGGGGCGCAAACTCAACCAGCCCGACCAGACCCAGGTCCAGCACGTTGCCGGTCAGTTGATAAAGATTCCAGCCGATGGCCACGGTCAGCATCTGGAAACCGCTGGCGGTGAAGATACGGGCGAACCAGAACGCGACGAACGGACGATGATGGCGCAACAACACAGGTGCTTGAGTCGACATGAGCAACAGCAGCCAGGCGGGAGGGGGGGCAAGATTACCAGTTTGTAACATTACGTTGCGTTAAAGGGATCCATTAAATAAACAAGCCGTATGGATTCGCGCTATTTCTGTACCCCTTCGTAAAGGTGCGCTGTCGAGCAGCAAGTGGTGGGCTTGTGGGGCGACCGGGGTGGCGCTCCACCTTGCTCGCGAAGGCGGTGTTCAGGTTGAAAGGACGCTCAGGTTTTTCGGGCCCCTTCGCGAGCAAACTCGCTCCCACAAAAAACCATATAAATTCAATGGCTTATTTTGATATGCCGATGAGATCTACAGGGATTTCCAGACCTGAGGCAACTCGCCACGCGACAAAAGACCACACGCTCGATATGTCCAAATACGACTACTCTTTGACAGTCAGTTGATCTGCGTCAATGCCCGAAAAGGCAAAAGAAGCAGCAGGCGGCTTGACGGACTCCCTGGAGTGCGAAACGAGATCGAACAATCTTGTTACGCAATGCTCATAACCGTGGGGGCAGTGGCTGCTGGCCTCGGGTCGTCAGTCGTATCACCTGATAGAGGAAGACCTATGTTCGGTTTAGATGCACTTGAGCTCGCCCGAATTCAGTTCGCGTTTACCATCTCGTTCCATATTCTGTTCCCTGCCATCACCATCGGCCTGGCGAGTTACCTGGCCGTGCTCGAAGGCCTGTGGCTGAAGACCCATAACAACGTTTATCGAGACCTTTACCATTTCTGGTCGAAGATATTTGCCGTCAACTTCGGCATGGGTGTTGTGTCAGGTCTGGTCATGGCGTACCAGTTTGGTACCAACTGGAGCCGCTTCTCCGACTTTGCCGGGGCCGTCACCGGACCTCTGCTGACCTATGAAGTGCTCACCGCATTCTTCCTCGAAGCGGGCTTCCTCGGCGTCATGCTGTTCGGCTGGAACCGCGTCGGCCGCAATCTGCACTTCTTTTCGACGGTCATGGTCGCCATCGGCACCCTGATCTCGACATTCTGGATTCTCTCGTCCAACAGCTGGATGCAGACGCCGCAAGGCTTCGAAATCATTGACGGTCGGGTCATCCCGACGGACTGGTTCGCCGTGGTCTTCAACCCGTCATTCCCGTACCGCCTGCTGCACATGTCCATTGCCGCTTTCGTGGCCACGGCGTTCTTCGTCGGCTCGTCCGCTGCCTGGCATTTGCTGCGCGGTCGCGATACCCCGCAAGTGCGCAAAATGCTTTCCATGGCAATGTGGATGGCGTTGATTGTTGCCCCTGTGCAAGCGGTCGTCGGGGACTTCCACGGTTTGAATACCCTTGAGCATCAACCAGCGAAAATCGCTGCGATTGAAGGCCACTGGGAAAACGTCGGTGACGAACCTACGCCGCTGATCCTGTTCGGCCTGCCGGATATGAAAGAAGAGCGCACCAAGTACGCGGTGGAAATCCCGTACCTGGGCAGTTTGATCCTGACTCACAGCCTCGATAAACAGGTGCCGGCGCTCAAGGAATTCAAGCCTGAGGACCGTCCGAATTCGACCATTGTGTTCTGGTCGTTCCGGGTCATGGTCGGCCTGGGCTTCCTGATGATCTTCACTGGCCTGTGGAGTCTGTGGCTGCGCAAGCGGGGCACGCTGTACCAGAATCGTCTGTTCCTGTACCTGGCCTTGTGGATGGGTCCGTCTGGTCTGATCGCCATTCTGGCTGGCTGGTTCACCACAGAAATCGGTCGTCAGCCATGGGTCGTCTACGGCCTGATGCGCACCGCCGATGCATCATCCGGGCACAGCGTGATGCAGATGAGCATCACCCTGGTGCTGTTCGTGGTGGTGTACTTCCTGCTGTTCGGTGCCGGTCTGGGTTACATGATGCGTCTGGTGCGCAAAGGGCCAAAAGCCTACGTTGAGCACACGCCTCAGGGCGGTCCGGGCCAAAAACGCACACCGGCACGTCCTCTGTCTGCTGCGGTTGAAGGTGCAGAAGACGGCGACAATCTCGACAGTCTGGGTAAGGGGAACTGAGCCATGGGTATTGATCTTCCGCTTATCTGGGCCGTGATTATCATCTTCGGCATCATGATGTACGTGGTGATGGACGGCTTCGATCTCGGCATCGGGATTCTCTTCCCGTTCATGAAAGACAGCGGCGACCGCGACGTGATGATGAATACCGTCGCTCCGGTCTGGGACGGTAACGAGACCTGGCTGGTGCTGGGTGGTGCCGCTTTGTTCGGCGCCTTCCCGCTGGCCTACTCGGTGGTGCTGTCGGCGCTGTATCTGCCACTGATCCTGATGCTCATGGGGCTGATTTTCCGTGGCGTGGCTTTCGAGTTCCGCTTCAAGGCCACTGAAGAGAAACGTCACCTGTGGGACAAAGCCTTTATTGGTGGCTCACTCGCAGCGACGTTCTTCCAGGGTGTGGCGCTGGGTGCTTTCATCGACGGTTTTCCGGTGGTCAATCGCCAGTTTGCCGGAGGAGGCCTGGATTGGCTTACGCCGTTCACGGTGTTCTGTGGCCTGGCGTTGATCGTGGCTTATGCACTGCTGGGTTGCACCTGGCTGATCATGAAGACCGAAGGCGCGCTGCAAAAAGCGATGCACGATCTGGCCCGTCCATTGGCCACCGCGCTGCTGGCGGTGATCGGTGTAGTCAGCATCTGGACGCCGCTGGCTCACGCAGACATCGCCAGCCGCTGGTTCACGCTGCCGAACCTGTTCTGGTTCCTGCCGGTGCCAATTCTGGTGTTGGTGACCATGTACGGTTTGTTCAAGGCCGTGGCGCGCAATGCCAACTACACCCCGTTCCTGCTGACCCTGTTGCTGATCTTCCTTGGCTACAGCGGTCTGGGTATCAGCCTGTGGCCGAACATCGTGCCGCCGTCGATCTCCATCTGGGACGCGGCTTCACCGCCGCAGAGCCAAGGCTTCATGCTGGTGGGGACGCTGTTCATTATCCCGTTCATCCTGGGTTACACCTTCTGGAGCTACTACGTATTCCGCGGCAAGGTCACCCATGAAGATGGTTACCACTAGTAGAAAGCAGCCCCGGTGCGTGGCGCCGGGGCTATATCGATAGAGGAGAAACTGGCGATGTCAGGCAACGAATCTTTTCATGACGAGCAAGACCCGGCGATGAAAAAGCCGCTGTGGCAGCGACTGGCATGGCTGGTCGGCATCTGGGCCGCCAGTGTTTTTGCGCTGTTCATTGTCGCCAGCTTGCTACGACTGTTCATGAACGCTGCAGGTCTGACGACCCACTGATTTGCATATCCCGTCCCGCGTCCCATCGACGCGGTTTTCAACCCTCCTTATGGAGGGTTTTTTTGCTCAATATTCGGGGGAACGGTGGGAGCGAGCTTGCTCGCGAAGGCAATATTCCTGCGCACAGATATCTGCCAGACGGGCGGACCTCTTCGCGAGCAAGCTCGCTCCCACAGGGAGCAGTTAAACCCGTAGGACCGGCTGTTACTTCCGGGCCTTGAGAATCACAAACTTCGGCGTCGCCGCAACTTGCTCAACCCCGCGAAACAGGCGTGCCAGCTTGGTGTGGTAACCCAGATGACGATTGCCGACTACATACAGTGCACCGCCAGGGACAAGCGCGTTGCGGGCCTGCTGGAACATGCGCCAGGCGAGAAAATCCCCCACCACCTGTTGCTGATGGAAGGGCGGGTTGCAGAGCACTACGTCCAGCGAATCAGGCTCTTGAGCGGCCAGACCATCATCCGCACGCAGCACCACGTCGCGATCACCCAAGGCAATCTGCCAGTTTTCGGCGGCGGATTGCACCGCCATGAACGACTCGTCCACCAGGGTGTAATGCGCCTGCGGATTGCTCAAGGCGCTGGCAATCGCCAACACCCCATTGCCGCAACCCAGGTCAGCGACGCGCGCGGCACCAAGGTTTTTCGGTAGATAAGGCAGGAACGCCCGGGTACCGATGTCCAGACCTTCGCGGCAAAACACGTTGGCGTGATTGAGCAGCTCGATAGCCGGGTCATCCAGTTTATAGCGGGTCGGGTAGGGCGACTCGACGATTGCCTTGAGCTCGGGCGTGGCGAACAGCAGCCGTGCCTTTTTGACGGCCAGAGAGGCGCTGACCGGGCCGATATATTCCTCGATCAGCTCACCCGCCGAGCGCGGCAAGTGTTTAACCATCGCCGCGGCGACCACTCGGGCATCGGGGGCCAGTTGGCCTTGCAGGCGGATCAGTTGCTCTTCCAGCAGTGCCAGGGTTTTTGGTACGCGGATCAGGACCCAGTCGAAGGGGCCACTAATGGCTTCGCTGGCAGGGATCAGCGTCACTGCGTCATACGCCATACCGTTGCGGGTCAGATTTTTCTGCAAACCCTGAGCGGCAAGAAAGGAGTCAGTGCTGCTGGTGACGGTGGCATGTTGGGCCAGACTGGCTGCCAGGGCGCCAAAGCTGTCATTAAGCACCAGCACTTTGCTTTGCAGCGTCAGGCCTTGTTCAGCGACGAAATTGAGTAAGTATTCATCCGCAGCATCGAACGCCTGCAGCGGTTCGTCCTGCTGTTCCGGTTGGCGGATGAGATCAAGCTGGGCGAACGGAGTATCAAGCAGCGGCATGGGCGGGGGAACTCTGGGTTTGTCACCGATACCCGTGGATGCGGGTTCGTGGAAGGCGGTGATTTTACGTGCTTTTTGCCGATTGGCATCCCTTCGTTTCCCAGTCCATGCTGCCTTGCTCAAAACATCCCGCTCAATGCCGCCTGCACCACAGCCGAAATCTTGTTCGAAGCCCCCATTTTCTGGACCGCGTTGGCCACATGAAAATGCACTGTGCGTTCTTTCATGCTCAAAATGATGGCGATGTCCGCCGCCGTTTTGCCTTCCGCACTCCATTTCAGTATTTCGATCTCTCTTGTAGTGAGCTGATGGTTGGGAAACTCATGCACATGTGCCAATGAAAGCGACCCCATATTGCCTCCGTGCTTCTCTAAGTCCTTTAGTCCTGTGTTGCCGTTTGAGTGTAGAAAAGGATTCTGTCGCACAAATACACCTGAATGGCCCGGCAGACAAATGGAGTTCTGGCGATCTATCCCGTGGAGATCTAGCGGTTTGGCCAGACCGTTATAGATCGGGGCTCGCCGAGTTTCGCTGCGATTGGGTCTGGATGTCCGGCTATACGTCCAAGAGAGAAATGGTCTAACCGGGCTGTATGTTTTATCGGCCGCAAGCCCAGGTGCGACGTGGGACCGGCTTTAGCCGGGAAGGAGCCGATACATCCCCCCGATATTTATCGTCTGAAATGCCGCCTTCCCGGCTAAAGCCGGTCCCACTTAATCACTTGCGATCAAACATAGAATCTTCTGCACAGGTCTGCGGCGCCGTAGGGCGATGTTTCACATCGATACCACTACAAACCACCGGTGTTTATCCATCGCGCTTTGCGGGACACTGGCCCCTGTTTTCATTTGCAGGAGCCAGGATCAACCATGACCGCCAGCGCTGAAAAGTACACCCGCCAGACGCTTCTTGACGTGACGCCGCTGACCCCAAGCCTGTTCACTCTGCGCACAACCCGCGACCCGGGTTTTCGCTTCACGGCCGGGCAGTTTGCGCGCCTGGGGGTGACTAAAGCCGATGGCAGCATCGTCTGGCGGGCGTACTCGATGGTGTCCTCACCCCATGACGAGTTTCTGGAGTTTTTCTCGATTGTCGTGCCCGACGGCGAGTTCACCAGTGAGCTGAGCCGGCTGCGGGAAGGTGACACCTTGCTCATCGAAAAACTGGCCACGGGTTATCTGACAGTGGACCGGTTCGTTGATGGTCGGGATCTGTGGTTGTTATCCACAGGTACGGGAGTCGCCCCGTTCCTGTCGATCCTTCAGGATTTCGAGGTGTGGGAGAAGTTCGAGCGCATTGTGTTGGTGTACAGCGCCCGGGAATCGAAGGAGCTGGCCTATCAAACGCTGATTGCAGGGCTGACGGAGCGTGATTATCTGGCCGAGTACGCGGACAAGTTGATCTACGTGCCGGTGGTCACTCGGGAGCAAATTCCAGGCGCGCTGAATGGGCGCATCACGCAGTTGATTGAAAGTGGCGAGCTGGAAAGAGCTGCGGGTTTGCCGCTCAATCCTGAACACTCAAGGGTGATGATCTGCGGCAATCCGCAAATGATCGAAGACACCCGGGCATTGCTCAAGGCGCGGGACATGAACCTTAACCTGACACGCCGACCAGGGCAGGTTGTGGTGGAGAATTATTGGTAGCACATCGCAGGCAGGCAGAACCCAAGACCCATGTGGGAGCGAGCTTGCTCGCGAAGGCAGTCTAGCAGTCGCAATATTGGCTGCGGATGTACTGGCCTCTTCGCAAGCAAGCTTGCTCCCACAGGGCTTCGGTCTCTGCGGCCTCGCACTTAAAGTGGATGCTTAGGATCCACAGTGATCGGCGCAGCAGGCTGATGCTGCTCTTTCAACAGATCGCGAATCTCACCCAGCAGCAACTCCTGCTTGGTGGGAGTTGGCGGCAGGGTTGGGGCCTTGGCTTCTTCACGCTTCAGACGGTTGATGGCTTTGACACCCATGAAGATGGCGAACGCCACGATGATGAAGTCGATGACGGTCTGGATGAATTTGCCGTAAGCCAGCACCACTGCGGGGGCTGCGCCTTCTGCGGGCCTGAGGATGACTGCAAGGTCGCTGAAATCAACGCCGCCGATCAGCAGCCCTAGAGGCGGCATGATTACATCGCCGACGAACGACGAAACGATCTTGCCGAATGCCGCACCAATGATGATACCGACGGCCATATCGACCACGTTACCTTTGACGGCAAAGGCTTTGAACTCGCTAAGTACGCTCATGGGATATTCCTTGTTACAGATTATTGGGTCCAGTGCAGTGTAAGACAGCTGCACGCTTTGCGCTGGGCACCTTTAGTCGACCGAGCGCTGCCAGGGAAGTTTTATCGGAGATAGCAAAAAGCTGTCATTCAGGCGCACAAACGCGTCAGCGTGAGGTGGGTTATGATTGCCGACTTTTACCAGTGGGGTTGTCATGGCCAAGGCCAAACGCTTGTATGGCTGCACCGAATGCGGCGCGACTTTTCCCAAGTGGGCCGGGCAATGCACTGAATGTGGTGCCTGGAACACCCTCGTCGAAACCGTTCTGGAAAGTGGCAGCGCCGCGCCGCCCAGCGGACGCTCCAGCTGGACCGGGCAACAGACCCAGCTCCGCACCCTCGCTGAAGTCAGCGTCGAGGAAATTCCGCGTTTCTCCACCAACTCCGCTGAACTGGATCGGGTGCTGGGCGGTGGTCTGGTGGACGGCTCGGTGGTGCTGATCGGTGGTGATCCCGGCATCGGTAAATCCACGATCCTGCTGCAAACCCTGTGCGCGATTGCCGAGCGCATGCCTGCTTTGTATGTCACGGGCGAAGAATCCCAGCAGCAGGTCGCCATGCGCGCCCGTCGTCTGGGTTTGCCGCAGGACAAGCTCAAGGTCATGACCGAAACCTGCATCGAAAACATCATCGCCACGGCCAAGGTGGAAAAGCCCAAGGTCATGGTGATCGACTCGATCCAGACGATCTTCACCGAGCAGCTGCAGTCCGCGCCGGGCGGCGTCTCCCAGGTACGGGAGAGTGCGGCCCTGCTGGTGCGTTACGCCAAGCAGAGCGGCACGGCGATTTTCCTTGTGGGCCATGTCACCAAGGAAGGCGCGTTGGCCGGCCCGCGAGTGCTCGAGCACATGGTCGACACGGTTCTGTACTTTGAAGGCGAGTCCGACGGGCGTCTGCGCTTGTTGCGAGCCGTGAAGAACCGTTTTGGTGCAGTCAACGAGCTGGGCGTGTTCGGCATGACCGACAAGGGCTTGAAGGAGGTCTCCAACCCATCAGCTATCTTTCTGACCCGTGCTCAGGAAGAAGTCCCCGGCAGTGTGGTGATGGCCACATGGGAAGGGACGCGGCCGATGCTGGTGGAGGTGCAGGCGTTGGTTGACGACAGCCACATGTCAAATCCGCGTCGGGTGACCTTGGGTCTGGATCAGAACCGGCTGGCCATGTTGCTGGCGGTGCTGCATCGCCATGGCGGCATTCCGACCCACGATCAGGATGTGTTCCTCAATGTGGTGGGCGGCGTCAAGGTTTTGGAAACTGCTTCCGATCTGGCGTTGATGGCCGCCGTCATGTCCAGCTTGCGCAACCGGCCGCTGCCCCACGATTTGCTGGTGTTCGGTGAAGTGGGTCTGTCGGGCGAAGTGCGCCCGGTGCCCAGCGGTCAGGAGCGTCTCAAAGAGGCCGCCAAGCATGGCTTCAAACGGGCGATCGTCCCCAAAGGCAACGCCCCGAAAGAAGCGCCGCCGGGATTGCAAGTCATTGCCGTGACGCGGCTGGAGCAGGCGCTGGATGCGTTGTTTGAGTGATGTTTGCGTAGCCTCGTAGGAGCGCGCTTGCCCGCGATGACGGTATTCCAGACCCAGAAGTTGTAGCGGGTGTAATGGCCCATCGCGGGCAAGCGCGCTCCTACCGTTAATAGCTCAGCAGCTCTTCAAACCTCAATCAACGCCGCCAACTCTCGCTCCAGCTCGTCCTGATCGGCCAGGTTCAGTTCGATCAGCCTTCGCAGGTGGCTGATGGATTCCAGGCTGATATGTTCACAGACGAAACCCAACTGCCCGTGATCATCATGGGTCAGCCGCGCCTCCATTTGCACATGGACCTCGTTGCTCAGCTTGATGTCCGCGGTGAAAGGCTCATGAGTGTCGGCCTGCCATGGCTCGGGGCGTTCGATGAGCAGGCCCTTCAGAGATAAATCCACAAGCTGCACTTGCCAGCGCTTTTCGCCCTGACGAAGCTCGGTTTTCGCATCAAAGGCAATGCGCTTGAAACGTCTGCGGTCTGCGTGGGAGTCGGTCATCGAGTCACTTCTCTTGGCATCGACTGACGGCTGTCAGCGGGTTAACGCCGATCAACAGCGTCGTGTCTACCGACAATAGACCCGATCAGCGGCAGCGAACAGGTTTTGCCATGGGATTTACACTTCCTGGCCCCCAGAAGTGCCTTTTTCTGGTGCGCTATCGGGCGCGGTATCTGTTTTGACGTCTATTGGTTCTTTTTGCTCTAGACCTTCGTGGGGGGTGGCCTTTCGCTCCGACAGAGCTAAACTCCGGTGGCTGGCCTTCTAGTCATTCTGCTGGAATATAAAAAATGAAAAATAATAATAGCCTTATGCGCCATGTGCCTTGGCTGATCGTTGCAATTGTCGGGGCTTGTGCCCTTGGGGTCGTGGCCTTGCGTCGCGGAGAAGCAATCAACGCCTTGTGGATCGTGGTCGCTGCGGTTGCCATCTACCTGGTCGCGTATCGTTATTACAGTTTGTTCATTGCCCGCCATGTCATGCAGCTCGATCCGCTGCGGGCTACACCGGCGGTCGTGAACAACGATGGTCTGGACTATGTGCCGACCAACAAACACATTCTTTTCGGTCACCACTTTGCTGCCATCGCTGGCGCTGGTCCGCTGGTCGGTCCGGTCCTGGCAGCGCAGATGGGCTACTTGCCCGGCACGCTCTGGCTGATAGCCGGTGTGGTACTGGCCGGTGCGGTGCAGGATTTCATGATCCTGTTCCTGTCCACACGCCGTAACGGTCGCTCCCTGGGCGACATGGTGCGTGAAGAAATGGGCCGCATACCCGGCACCATCGCGCTGTTTGGCTGCTTCCTGATCATGATCATCATCCTCGCGGTGCTGGCGCTCATTGTGGTCAAGGCCCTGGCTGAAAGCCCGTGGGGCATGTTCACGGTGCTGGCGACCATCCCGACGGCAATGTTCATGGGCGTCTACATGCGCTACATCCGCCCGGGCCGCATTGGCGAGATCTCGGTGATCGGTGTTGTGCTGTTGCTGCTCTCGATCTGGGTCGGCGGCATGGTTGCTGCCAGTCCTGAGTGGGCGCCGATGTTCACTTTCACCGGCGTGCAGATCACCTGGATGCTGGTGGGCTACGGTTTTGTCGCGGCCATGTTGCCGGTCTGGCTGTTGCTGGCACCGCGTGACTACCTGTCGACTTTCCTGAAAATCGGCACCATCGTTGCCCTGGCCATCGGCATCCTGATTCTCGCGCCAGAGCTGAAAATGCCCGCGCTGACCCAGTTCACTGACGGCACCGGCCCGGTCTGGAAAGGTGCACTGTTCCCGTTCCTGTTCATCACCATCGCGTGCGGTGCGGTATCGGGCTTCCACGCGCTGATCTCTTCCGGCACCACGCCGAAGCTGCTGGATAACGAAACCAACGCCCGCTACATCGGTTACGGCGGCATGCTCATGGAGTCCTTCGTGGCGATCATGGCCATGGTTGCTGCTTCGGTGATCGAGCCGGGTATCTACTTCGCCATGAACAGCCCGGCTGCAATCGTGGGCGGTGACGTGGTGACTGTTGCCCAGACGGTCAGCAGTTGGGGTTTTGCCATTACACCTGAGCAACTGACCGCAGTTGCCAAGGACATCGGCGAGAACACCGTACTGGCCCGCGCTGGTGGCGCGCCAACCCTGGCGGTCGGTATTGCGCAGATCCTGCACCAGGCCTTGCCTGGCGCCAGCACCATGGCTTTCTGGTACCACTTCGCGATTCTGTTTGAAGCGCTGTTCATCCTGACTGCAGTAGACGCCGGTACCCGTGCCGGTCGCTTCATGCTGCAGGACTTGCTGGGCAGTTTCGTTCCAGCCCTCAAACGTACCGAGTCCTGGACCGCCAACGCCATCGGCACCGGTGGTTGCGTGGCGCTTTGGGGTTATCTGCTGTATCAGGGCGTGATCGACCCGCTGGGCGGCATCAATACCTTGTGGCCGTTGTTCGGTATCTCCAACCAGATGCTGGCCGGTATCGCGCTGATGCTGGCGACGGTCGTGCTGATCAAAATGAAACGTCAGCGTTATATCTGGGTGACCATGCTGCCAGCCACCTGGCTGCTGATCTGCACCGTGACCGCTGGTTTCATCAAGCTGTTCGATAGCAACCCGGCAGTGGGTTTCCTGGCCTTGGCCAAGAAATACAGCACCGCAGCTGACGCCGGTCAGATCCTGGCTCCGGCCAAGACCATGGACCAGATGCAGCACGTGATTTTCAACGCTTACACCAACGCGACATTGACGATCCTGTTCCTGTTCGTGGTGTTCAGCATCCTGTTCTACGCGCTGAAAGTCGGCGTCGCGGCATGGGGCAACAAAGAACGCACGGACAAGGAAGCGCCTTTCCAGGCGTTGACGACTCCGACTCAGGTTTGATCAAGAGAGGATCTGTATATGTTCAATGACCTGAGTCGCCTCGGGAAATACCTCGGTCAGGCCGCGCGCCTGATGGTGGGCATGCCCGACTACGACAACTATGTCGCGCATATGCAGGTCAAACACCCTGACAAGCCGGTGATGGACTACGAGGCGTTCTTCCGGGAACGCCAGGAAGCCCGATACGGCGGCAAGGGTGGGCCTAAATGCTGTTGATCGGTTGATCGGCAGCAGGCGTTAACCTGTGGGAGCGGTGCTTGCCCGCGATAAGGCTGGATGCGATTCACTTCAGATCGCGTCCAGCCTTATCGCGGGCAAGCACCGCTCCCACAGTTGTTTTGTGTTGTTAATTAAGTACAGGAGCACCCATGACCACCCCGCAACCCATCCCCGTCACCGTCCTCAGCGGCTTTCTCGGCGCCGGCAAGACGACGTTGCTGCGTCATTTGCTCAAGACCGAACACGGCCTGAAGATCGCCGTGATCGAGAACGAATTCAGTGATGCCGGTATCGACACCCAACTGTTGGGTGACGAGCCGGTGCAAGTCATGACCCTGTCCAACGGTTGTGTCTGCTGCACCATTCACACCGACCTGACCAAGGCCTTGTTCCTGCTGCTGGAGCGTCTGGACAGCGGTGAAATTGCGTTCGATCGGTTAGTTATCGAATGTACTGGACTGGCCGACCCCGCGCCCGTGGCCCAGACGTTTTTCATCGATGAAGAGCTGCGCGAACGCTATATCCTCGACGGCATCATTACCCTGGTGGATGCGGCCAATGCCGACATCCACTTGGCGCAGACAATCGCACAGGCGCAGATCGGCTTTGCAGACCGCCTGCTGGTGAGCAAGCGTGATCAGGTGGACGAAGCGACCTTCGACGCACTCAGCGCTCGCCTGACCCGCATCAACCGCCGTGCGCCGATCCGTGTGGTCGAGCACGGAAAGATCGACCTGGCCGAGCTGCTGGACGTGCGAGGTTTCAACCTGAATGCCGACCTCGGCGGCGGCATGACCTTGCGCCCGTTGGCACCTGCGGGGAATTCAATTGATCGCATCTCCAGCCTCGTTCTACGTAGCGACGCGCCGCTGGATATCGACAAGCTCAGCGAGTTCATGAACGAGTTGCTCGAAGAGCACGGCCCGCAGCTATTGCGATACAAAGGCGTGCTCAACATCGCTGGCGAACCGCGACGCATGGTGTTTCAAGGCGTACTGAAGCTGTATGGCTTTGACTGGGATACTGAGTGGGCGCAAGACGAGACGCGCGAAAGCGTGATCGTGTTCATTGCCGATGAGCTGCCGGAGGAGAAGATCCGGGCGGGGTTTGCCAAAGTCGCAGGTTGACTTCTCCCTTGTAGGAGCTCACCGAGGTTACGAGGCCAGCGATCGCGGTGTGTCAGAAAAACAGTCATCGCTGGCCTCGTAACCTCGGTGAGCTCCTACAGGTCTGGTGTTGCCTGATCTCCTACGGCGTCCACAAAAAAGCCCCGGCTCTTACGAACCGGGGCTTTTTGTTACTGCTGCAAACGGAGCTGATTAAGCGCCGTACACCGGCAGTTTGGCGCAGATGGCTTTTACTTTTTCGCGTACGGCATCGATCACAGCTTCGTTGTTCAGGTCGGCCAGGATGTCGCAGATCCAGGTCGCCAGTTCCTTGCACTCTGCTTCCTTGAAGCCGCGAGTGGTCACAGCCGGTGTGCCGAAGCGCAGGCCGGAGGTGACGAACGGGGAGCGTGGGTCGTTCGGTACGGAGTTCTTGTTGACGGTGATGAAGGCGCGGCCCAGGGCGGCGTCTGCGTCTTTACCGGAGATGTCCTGCTTGATCAGCGAGAGCAGGAACAGGTGGTTTTCAGTACCGCCGGAAACCACGTCGAAACCACGCTCGATGAACACACCAGCCATGGCCTTGGCGTTTTTCACCACTTGCTGCTGGTAAGCCTTGAACTCAGGCTGCAGCGCTTCCTTGAAGCACACGGCCTTGGCGGCAATGACGTGCTCCAGTGGGCCGCCCTGGGCGCCCGGGAATACAGCGGAGTTCAGCTTCTTCTCGATGTCGGCGTTGGCGCGCGCCAGGATCAGGCCGCCACGTGGACCGCGCAGGGTCTTGTGGGTAGTGGTGGTGACCACATCAGCGAACGGGACCGGGTTCGGGTAAACGCCAGCGGCAACCAGACCGGCGACGTGCGCCATGTCGACGAACAGGTAAGCGCCAACCTTGTCAGCGATCGCGCGGAAACGCGGGAAGTCGAGGATCTGTGAATAGGCAGAGAAACCGGCCACGATCATTTTTGGCTTGTGCTCAACGGCCAGACGCTCGACTTCGTCGTAGTCGATCATGCCGTTGGCGTCGATGCCGTATTGAACTGCGTTGTACAGCTTGCCCGACGAGCTGACGCTGGCGCCGTGAGTCAGGTGACCGCCGTGTGCCAGGCTCATGCCCAGAATGGTGTCGCCACCTTGCAGCAATGCCAGATAAACCGCGCTGTTGGCTTGGGAGCCGGCGTGCGGCTGAACGTTGGCGTAGTCAGCGCCGAACAGCTCTTTGGCACGGTCGATGGCCAGTTGCTCAACCACGTCGACGTATTCGCAGCCGCCGTAGTAACGCTTGCCTGGATAACCTTCCGCGTACTTGTTGGTCAGGACCGAGCCCTGAGCTTCCATCACCGCTGGGCTGGTGTAGTTTTCCGAAGCGATCAGCTCGATGTGCTCTTCTTGGCGCTGAGCTTCTTGCTCCATTGCGGCAAAGAGATCGGAGTCGTACTTGGCGAGAGTCAAATCACGGCTGAACATGGCGGTCCTCAGGGATCGGGGCAGAAAAGGAGGGCATTCTAACTCATTGGCTTTTATCTGGCATATGAAAGGCAGTCATGTGCTGGACAAGCGGCTTTCATCTGGATCGGCGCGTCTTTCGAATGAAGTTGCGATTTCATGTGGGAGCGGTGCTTGCCCGCGATAAGGGCGATGCGGTCCAAGGTAAGCCGTGGTGTTCTTATCGCGGACAGGCACCGTTTCGCTTCAACCGGGAAGAGGCCAGTACATCCACCCGATATTTATCGTCTGAAATGCCGCCTTCCCGGCTAAAGCCGGTCCCACGTCGTTACATTTGCTTGCGAGCAAATATAGAATCTCCCACATAGACAGCGTCTTCCGCAGGAATTGTGGTGCGCAGCATCAATCAAACATGAACAGCGCTTCATTGCTGTACTGCGCCTCGAACCGGCTGGCGGGCATCGGGCGGCCGAAGAGGTAGCCTTGCACCTCATCGCAGCCATGTTCACGCAGGAACTCCAGCTGCTCATGGGTTTCCACGCCTTCGGCGATGACCGCCAGGTTCAGGCTGTGCGCCATGGCGATGATGGCGCGGGCAATTTGTGCATCCTGCTCGCCGGAAGGCAGGCCATCGACGAAGGTGCGGTCGATCTTGAGGATGTCGATGGGGAATTGCTTGAGGTAGTTGAGCGACGAATAACCGGTGCCGAAGTCGTCAATCGCAATGCTCAGGCCCAGACGCTTGAGGCCGGCCAGGATCTGCATCGCCTGATCGACTTCGCGCATCAGGATGCTTTCGGTCAGTTCCAGCTCCAGGCAGGCGGGCGGCAGGCCGGTCTCCTTGAGGATGCTGGCGATGCGATTGCCCAGCTGTCCATCGGCGAACTGCCTTGCGGAGATATTCACCGAGACCTTTGGCACGCGAACCTTGGCCTGATGCCAGGCTTTGAGCTGTCGACAGGCTTCGGTCAGCACCCAGTCGCCCACCTCGACCACCAGCCCAAGCTCTTCCAGCACCGGAATGAACTCCACCGGCGGCACCAGTCCGCGCCGCGGATGACGCCAGCGCAGCAATGCTTCGGCACCCGTCAGGCGCTTGCCGTCACCGCTGAATTGCGGTTGGTAATACAGGGTGAATTCCTGCTGTTCCAGGGCGTGGCGCAAATCGCTTTCCAGCTCCAGACGCTCCAGCGCCGTGGCGTTCATATCAGCCTGATAGAACTGGAAGTTGTTTTTACCGCGCTCTTTAGCGTGATACATCGCGGTGTCGGCGTTCTTCATCAACTGGCTCAGCTCGTTGCCATCCTGCGGGCTCAGCGCGATGCCGATGCTGGCGGTGACAAAGAACTCGCGGCCTTCCAGTACGAAAGGCGTCACCAGACTGTTCAAAATCTGTTCAGCGACATTGACTGCTCGATTCAGTGCAATCTGTCGCGTTGGACTCGGCTGCAGCAACAAGGTGAACTCGTCGCCACCCATGCGCGCGACGGTATCGTCATCGGAGACACAGGCCAGCAGACGCGTGGCCATCTCCTGCAGCATCCGGTCGCCGGCGGCATGGCCCAGGGAGTCGTTGATCGGTTTGAAGCGGTCCAGGTCGAGGAACATCAGCACGACCCAGGCCTGTTGCCGCTCGGCCTGTTGCAGCGCGGAATGCAGGCGGTCCTGGAACAGTGAGCGGTTCGGCAAATGGGTCAGTGCGTCGTAATAGGCCAGACGATGAATGCGTTGCTCGCTGGCTTTGCGCTCACTGATGTCAGTGAAGAAGCACACATAACTGGCCAGATCGCCTTCGTCATCGAGTACTGCCGTGATGCCGACCCAGGCTGGATAATGTTCTTCGCTGCGGCGTTTGAGCCAGACTTCGCCCTCCCAGCTGCCGCGCTGATGCAATTGCTTGAGGATGTATCTCAGGTGCGCTTCCTGATGCTCGTCGACCGTGAGCAGGTTCGGCAACTGATCAAGGACCTGCGACACCTCATAGCCGCTGACCCGGGTGAACGCTTCGTTGGCCTGGACGATGTAGCCCGCTGGATCGGTGATCAGAATCGCCGAGGTGGAATGCTCGAAAACCGTCGCCGCCATGCGCAGGTCTTTTTCCGCCCGGCGTTGTTGGCTGATATCACGGCCAACACCGAGGATCCCTTCGAAGTTGTCTTGCTCATCCCAGACCAGCACCAGACGCAGCTCGATAGGGATCTTGCGCCCGTCGGCGCGCAGGCAGTCAAACAGGAACAGCTGAGTCGGGATTGCGTGACGCAGTTTCGCCAGTTCGTCCGGTTTATCCAGCACTTTAGTGATGCGCTCCATCAGCCCATGAATGCCCGCCAGTTGTTGCGGGTTGGCGACGGTGGAGTTCCAGCCGTGTTTGAGAATCCATTCGGCGCTGTAGCCCAGCACGCCGAGAACCGAAGGGCTGACGTAATTGGGGTTGAGGGTATTGTCAGTGGAAAAAATCACATCGCTGATGCTTTCCGCCAGCATGCGGTAGCGTTTTTCACTGTCACGCAGGGATTCGCTGGCTTCCAGTTGTTCGGTAATGTCCTTGGCGACGCCGACGATGCGCGTCACCTGATCATCCTTGTCTCGTGACAGCGCCTGCTCGCGGATGTCGAAACGTCGCCAATTGTTGTCTCGCGCCCTGAACCGCAGCTGGCATTGCAGCAACTCGCTGTGCCCGCGATGACGCTGGCGCAGACGCATGTCCTGGTAGCTTTCGGCATCTTCGGGGTGCAGCAGGATTTCCCAGAAGAACTCGCCCATGCGCAGCAGCTCGGTCTTGCTGTAGCCCAGCGTGCGACCAAGGTTATGGTTGCTGTAGATCATTCGCTGGCTGAGCACGTCCTGCACGTAGAGGTGATCCGGCACGGTGCGCACCACGTCGGACCAGAAACCTTCGCGCTCTTGCTGGGACAGTTCGACCTGCTTGCGGCTGGTGATATCGCCGATGCTGAGGATAACCGCATGGAAATCCTGGCGGTCTTCGGGCAGACGCAGGACCAGCCACAGGTACTGATCCTCGCCGTGCTCCTGAGTCAGACGGATTTCGATTTCAAGCTGGTGGGTGCCCGAGAGCAGCGCGTGGATCAGTTGAATACCAATGCCCTGTCGGGAGCGCGAGCATCCGCCGATCAAGTGCTGCCATGCCTGCTGGCTTGACTCTAGTTGCAGCAGGCTCAGGGCAACCTGATTGACTTCGGTGATGCGCAGCTTGCTCAGCAGCGCGTTGAACTGCCCTGGCTGGGTCTTGAGCAGTTCTTCCAGATCGTTGCTGTTCTCCACGCCAAGGACGTCCAGATAGCCGGGGAGCCCCGACATATCAAGCACGCATATCGCCACCCCGGCACCTTCGAAGATGTTCTGGTAGCGGCGCCGGCTTTCATGCAGTTGAAGCTGTCGACGGCGCAGGCTGAACAGTGCGATCAGCGGCAGTATCGACAGCAGTAGCCCAATCACGCACTTGCCAATCAGTGGGCCGAGCAGCTTTTCTCGGGCCTTGGTTATGTCGAACAGTCCGCGCAGTTGCCAGTCGCTGTTGGGCAAGGGCTCGAGCATCACACTTTCAGTTTCGCCAACACTGCTGATCAGCGGCTCTTTATTCGCGGGGACGTCACGAAACAGCAGGCTTGAGGTGGTGCGGTTTTCCAGGCGCCAGATGGGCTGGAAGTCCTGGGTAGTCTGCTGCGTCAGTGTTTTCAGCGCATCAGGCGCCAAGCGCAGTACCCAATAGTTCTGATTAAGTGCACCGGGCTGACGGATAAACAGATAAATCTGCGATCCGTCCTCATCGTTGTCGTAGTAAAAAGGCAGCCCAACTGCCTTATGCAGTGCGTGCTTGAGGAATTCTTTGTCATCGACGGTTGGCATGCTGTCGGCGAGAATCTCACCTGCTGCGGTGAGCCATGCCATGCTGCGTAGCGCTGGCAGGGATTGACGCAGGCTATTGACCAGCGTCGATTGCTCTTCCGGCCTCGGCGCTTGTTGCTTGTCGTCGTTCAGCAGGTTGAGCGCGACCTGGGCGCTCATGGCCATATTCAGGCTCACCCGATCGGCCAGCTGCACGCTGTAATCGAGGCTGCGCTGGCGTTGCCGCTCCTGAGTCAGCTGAAACTGATCGATCAGTTGCCACAGAATGAGGGCAAGCATAAGCAGTGTCAGCGCCGCCAGCCCGCCCTTCAAGGAGCCACGCAACGGTTGACCTGTAGCGCCCTGGGCTGCGCGCGATGCGAGAGGAAGAGTAGGTGTGGGCAACTTTTATCCTGACTACCGGACTGACGCAGCGAATACGAGCGCGAGATGCACTATAAACCGGTCGCCCAAAAGGCGGCTAGCATGCCTTGACTTGTGGCGAAGTGCCAGCCCCATTGGGTCAGACCGTTTGCCCTGGCGTGCGCATTCGGGTAGCTTTGCCCAACGCGCAGCTTCTGCCGACTTCTGCATGAGTGACTCCACTGCATGGGCAGTAATCCTGCTAATCGCGGCGCATGCGCGCAAGAGCGTAATGCAAACTACGATCCAACTCCCGAAGCTTCGCTGCTCCACCCCTGATCTTTGAATCAAGGCCTGGAACTGTCCGGTGGCAAGCGCCACAGATAAATAAAAGCTTTTTTCGGGACGCGGTACTAAGCTCGCGCACTATTTAACGTCACACCCTCGTCAACGTCACATACCAGTCAACAGTCACAAATCAGGTTTTTATTCCATGGCCCAATACGTCTTTACCATGCATCGGCTGAGCAAAGTTGTGCCGCCGAAGCGGGAAATTCTGAAAAACATTTCTCTGTCGTTTTTCCCGGGCGCCAAGATCGGCGTTCTCGGCCTGAACGGCTCGGGTAAATCCACGCTGCTGAAAATCATGGCCGGCGTTGATACCGAATTCGACGGCGAAGCACGCCCGATGCCGGAGCTGAACATCGGTTACCTGCCTCAGGAGCCACAGCTGGACCCGACCAAGACCGTGCGTGAAGTGGTTGAAGAAGCCGTCAGTGTCATCAAGAACGCTCAAGCGCGTCTTGACGAAGTGTATGCCGAATACGCCGATCCGGATGCCGATTTTGACAAGCTGGCTGCTGAACAGGCCAAGCTGGAAGCGATCCTGCAAGCCGCTGACGGCCACAACCTTGATCGTCAGCTGGAAGTTGCCGCCGATGCGCTGCGCCTGCCAGCCTGGGACGCCAAGGTTGAAGTACTTTCCGGTGGTGAGAAACGTCGTGTAGCGCTGTGCCGTCTGCTGCTGTCCGCTCCGGACATGCTGCTGCTCGACGAGCCTACCAACCACCTGGACGCCGACTCCGTTGCCTGGCTTGAACACTTCCTGCACGATTTCCCGGGCACCGTGGTTGCGATTACGCACGACCGTTACTTCCTGGACAACGTGGCTGGCTGGATTCTGGAGCTCGACCGCGGCGCTGGCATTCCTTACGAAGGCAACTATTCGGGCTGGCTGGAAGCCAAGTCGGATCGTCTGGCTCAGGAATCCAAGCAGCAGTCGGCCCACGAAAAAGCCATGAAAGAAGAGCTGGAATGGGTTCGCAAAGGCGCCAAGGCGCGTCAGTCCAAATCCAAGGCGCGTTTGCAACGTTTTGAAGAAATGCAGTCCCAGGAATTCCAGAAGCGCAGCGAGACCAACGAGATCTACATCCCGGCCGGTCCGCGTCTGGGCGACAAGGTCATCGAATTCAAAAACGTCAGCAAGGGTTACGGCGATCGCGTGCTGATCGACAACCTGTCGTTCGCCATGCCTAAAGGCGCCATCGTTGGCGTAATCGGCGGTAACGGTGCGGGTAAATCCACACTTTTCCGTATGTTGATGGGCAAAGAGCAACCGGACTCAGGCAGCATCGAGATCGGCGAAACCGTGCAGTTGGCCTGCGTTGACCAGAGCCGTGACGACCTGGACGGCAGCAAGACGGTGTTCCAGCAGATTTCCGATGGCTCCGACCAGATCCGCATCGGCAACTACGAAATCCCGTCCCGTACTTATGTCGGGCGTTTCAACTTCAAAGGCGGCGATCAGCAGAAGTTCGTCAAGGACCTCTCCGGCGGTGAGCGCGGTCGCTTGCACCTGGCATTGACCTTGAAAGAGGGCGGCAACGTCCTGCTGCTCGACGAACCTTCCAACGACCTCGACGTGGAAACCCTGCGTTCCCTTGAAGAAGCGTTGCTGGACTTCCCTGGCGCCGCCATTGTGATCTCTCACGATCGGTGGTTCCTGGACCGGGTTGCTACCCACATCCTGGCCTATGAAGACGATTCGCAAGCAGTGTTCTTTGAAGGTAACTACACCGAATACGAAGCTGATCGCAAAAAGCGTCTCGGCGACGCGGCCGCCCAGCCACACCGGGTACGCCACAAAAAACTGGCCTGATTTATTCAGGTGGTACAAAAAACGGAGCCTTCGGGCTCCGTTTTTTTGTGGCGCATATTAAGACGCAAGCGGACGTGGGACCGGCTTTAGCCGGGAAGGCGATGTTTCTGCGACGCATCTTGACTGTATCGACCTCTTCCCGGCTGAAGCCGGTCCCACGTGGTGAACCCAAAAGTGAGTCAGTTCATCCCGACGTCAGACATCCGGCTCTATCAGCACAACCTCAATCTGCTGATCTCCCGCCGGACGTTTCCACAGCACCTCATCACCCTTTAATGCACCGATCAATGCCCGGCCCAGCGGTGAAGCCCAGTTGATCAGCCCGGCGCTGGCATCGGCCTGGTCCTCGCCCACCAGCTGTACTCGATGCTCATTATTCTCTTCATCGACATAAGTCACCCAGCTGCCAATCTGGACTTTCTCCGTGGAAATGGCGGGGGTGACCACTTGGGCGCTTTGCAGGCGGTTATTGAAGTAGCGCAGGTCGCGCTCCAGATCGGCGAGGCGCTGCTTATCGTTGTCTTCGCCCATCGCAGACAGTTCGCTGTGTTGGGCTTGCAGTTCGGCGACCCGGTCCTGCAACTGCAGCAGGCCGTGGGCGGTGACGTAATTGGGTTGTTCGCTGACCAGACGCTCTACCGGTTGGCTGGCGTCGGCAGCGGCATTGTCTTCGTTGACGAACGCGCGGCTCATGGCTTTTCTCCTTTAGTCAGAGTTAGGCCATGGGCGTAGGGATTTAGTTTCGTCAGAAGGGATGTGAGCTGTGACTCAAGCAGGACCTGTGGGAGCGAATTTATTCGCGAAAGCGGTGTCAAGGATTTCGGTGTTCGTTCAGGTATTGATAGGGTGCCGCATCCGACGCGTTCGCGAATAAATTCGCTCCCACGGTGCTCGGCGTTAGCCATTGCGCCGTAGGTGTTTCAACAAAGATCAATAGTGATACCACTTCACCTCAAGCATCACTTCGTTCTGCGGCGAGCTCAGCTGGCTGAATTCACGCTGGGCACTCAGGCGCAGGCCGACGTTGCGTGACAATTCCCATTGCTGATTGAGGCTGATGTTGCGGCGCACTTCGCCATTGGTGAAGTAATCGCCTTTGGTCTCCAGGCTCAGGTTGCCCAGCGGATTGCGCCACAGCACGCCGGTATTGAAACCCGCCGCCGGCGAAACGAACTCGGCGAAGTCATTGTTGTGTTCGACCCGCACCGTGCCCAGCGCGAAGCCCAATACGTCTTCGCCCAATTGCCAGGTGCCGCCCGCGCCGCCATTGACGTGGGAAACCAGAGTTTCATCACCGTGCTTGCCCAACACGCGTTCCAGACCGCCCGCCACTTGCCACGACCAGGGTTGCAACAGTGCATTGCGCGGCGTCAGCGAGCGAATAGTGGCCAGATCCAGTTGTTGCAGCTGCCAGTGGTTGCCTTCGTACTGGCGCAACTTGAGTTGCAGAATCTCGATCTGCGCGCCCAGCGGAAAGCCATACGCGTTGTCGTTCAGGTCGTGATAGGCCATGCGCAGGCCATATTCGGCGAAGGCCTTATCGTCACGGGTGCCGACGCCTGCCTGCCAGGTACGGGACTCATGGCCGTCTTCCGGCAAGCCGGGCCGCTGAATATCCAGCGGGGTCGGCGGGTTCTGGTTGATCGCGCGTAACAATTCGAAACTGCGCTGCGAACGCTCGCTGTCTCGTTCCAGGCCATTGGCGCGGTAGCGCTCCAGACGATAAGCCGCATCCTGAATCAACGCGCGACGCTCTTTGGATTGCGCCAAGTATTCCGGGTTTTGCAGTTGTTTCTGATCGGCGCTGACGTCCAGTACCCATTGCTGCTCGGTGCTGTCCAGTGGCTTGGCGCGCTCAAGCAGCTCGCGTTCCCGGGAAGGGCGGTAATCGATTTTCTCCACCAGACCTGCGGCTTTCACCGCCTTGACCGTGTCGGTGGGAATGGCGGTCAGCGGGAATTGTTCGGTCAGTTGCAAGCCGGGGCGTGCAACCTGCAGCAGTTCCAGCAGGCGATAGGAGCAGTTTTCGTCGAAGAAGAAGTAACCAAAGCGGATCTGCTTCAATTCCCAGACATGCTCAACCATGCGCCCGGTTTCTTCCGGGGTCAGGTTCAGGTGGTATTCCCACAAGTCGCGGTTTTCCAGGCTGCGGTATTCGGACAGCTTCTCTTGATAAGGCACAAGTGCAAACAGGCCGGGGTAGCCGCCCATCAAGCCTTTCCAGGCATACAGGATGCTGTTGTCCATACCTTCGATGTAGGCACCGAAGTTGATTGCATAGCTGAGCAGGGCAGTGTTGTTGGTTTTCACGTCAGCCTGATCGATACGCAGCAACGTGTGGCCGAACATCGATGACGGGCTGTTGAGATAGGCCGCCGGGAAGATCATCACGGCGCTGTCAGGTGCCACGTCCTTGAACCACTGGGTGAACTCTTTGCACGCCAGGGTCGGCAAGTCGGTGAGATGCAGTTGATCCTTCAGCCATCGGGTGCGGGCCGGGTAAACACATTGGGCATGCTTTTCCCCGGCGCTGGCGGGGGCGTAGATCGCATCAAGGGTAGCGCTCAATTCAGCCTTCGGGTCGTGGGCACCGTCAGCAGAAAGGAAGAATTTGGGGTCGTCGACATAACTACGCCAGCCGCCCAGCTTGGCGGTTTCGTAGTGCCCCAGGGAAATCCAGAACGGCTCGTTGGCCAGTTGCTGCAAACGTTCATCGCTCGCGTGTTGCGCGGCGGACAGCGGGGTGCAGACGCAGAGCGCCAGATACACAAGGCGTTTGAGCATAGAGAGCAACTATTCAGGAAATGGGGCTGTTCAGAAAATAGCGTGTAGCGAACAAAACAACGCCCGCACCTCTGGGTAGAGGGCGGGCGCAACGAGCTTATGCCTGGGTAGCGTATTTCGCCAGGGTTGGATCGTTTTTCAGCACATCGAGGGTGTTGGTGTGAACGTCTTCAGCGGTGGCGTCAGCCTTGCTGAAGATCTGGTTGAAGTGCTCGTGGGTAACTGCGGCGAAATGCGCACGGTCTTGCGGTGCAACGCCCAGAACCACCGCGTAGGTAGTCAGTGCTTCACCCTGACCCATCGCCATGTCCTTGGAAAGCTCGTCCATCATGCCGTTCATGGCAATCCAGGATTTGCCGCCGTAGGTCAGCGCGCTGTTGGTGGAGCAGCCGTTGGTGCCCGACGTCATGCCGAAGGTGGCGTTACCGGAGGTGCCGTTGGTAGTCGATGCGAGGAAGTGAGCGGGAGTACCGCGCTGACCTTCAAACAACATGTTGCCCCAACCGCAATCCGGACCACCTGGAGCCTGGGCCATAGCGTTGATGGAAACAGCTGCGAAGAGAGTACCGAGAAGAATCCGTTTCATAGCTTTATTCTCTTTATATTCAACCAAGGGTCAGGGTTCATGGCTTCGTGATACGCCAAGGCGGCCAGTTGTTTTATTTCTGGTACGCCAGACTTGGAGCTTAGGTGCCATACAAGGGTTCCGCCGGTTATTACAAAATGTTGTTGAAAATAGACCCGGATTAACCGCTCTGCCTTGGGCATTGCCCGCTGCGTGACGCTTTAAGGATTTTCCTGTCTTGCATGTCGCGTGCAGCGAGCGCCAGAATGCCGCCATCTGCCCCGCCTGATGTAAGGATGCCCGATGCCCGATACTGTTGCTGCCAGCCTGCGTCTTGCGCCTGAAGCGCTGACACGTCCTTTTTCCGCTGAACAGTTCAGCTTCTCGACGACCAATGATCTGGAGCCCTTTCGCGGTGTGCTCGGCCAGGAACGAGCAGTAGAAGCCCTGCAATTCGGTGTGGCCATGCCACGCCCTGGTTACAACGTGTTCGTCATGGGCGAGCCCGGCACTGGCCGTTTCTCGTTCGTGAAGCGTTATCTCAAGGCTGAAGCCAAACGCCTGCAGACGCCGTGCGACTGGGTTTACGTCAATAACTTCGATGAGCCTCGCGAACCACGTGCATTGGAGCTGCCGCCGGGTAGCGCTCATGAATTCATTTCCGATATCGGTGGTCTGATCGACAACCTGCTTGCGACCTTCCCGGCGGTGTTCGAGCACCCGTCCTACCAGCAGAAGAAAAGCGCCATTGATCGCGCCTTCAACCAGCGCTACGACAAGGCGCTGGACGTGATCGAGCGTCTTGCGCTGGAAAAAGACATCGCCCTGTATCGCGATAGCACCAATATCGCCTTCACGCCGATGCTCGACGGCAAGGCGCTGGATGAGGCTGAGTTTTCGCAGTTGCCTGAGGCTGACCGCGAGCGTTTCCATGAGGATATCTCCGGCCTCGAGGAACGCTTGAACGAAGAGCTCGCCAGCCTGCCACAGTGGAAGCGTGAGTCCAGCAACCAGCTGCGTCAGCTCAACGAAGAGACCATCACTCTGGCGTTGCAGCCTTTGCTGGCGCCGTTGTCCGAGCAATACGCCGAAAACGCAGCTGTGTGTGCCTATCTGCAGGCCATGCAGGTTTACCTGCTGAAAACCGTGGTCGAGCAGTTGGTCGACGACAGCAAGACCGACGCTCAGGCGCGCAAGCTGCTTGAAGAGCAATACAGTCCGAGCCTGGTGGTCGGTCATTCGGCCAGTGGCGGCGCCCCGGTGGTGTTCGAGCCGCACCCGACTTACGACAACCTGTTCGGTCGCATCGAGTACAGCACCGATCAAGGCGCGCTCTACACCACGTATCGGCAGCTACGGCCCGGTGCGTTGCATCGTGCCAACGGTGGCTTCCTGATTCTGGAAGCGGAAAAAATGCTCAGCGAGCCGTTTGTCTGGGACGCACTCAAGCGTGCATTGCAGTCGCGCAAGCTGAAGATGGAATCGCCGTTGGGTGAAATGGGCCGCCTCGCCACGGTCAGCCTCACCCCGCAAGTCATTCCGCTGCAGGTCAAAGTGATCATCATCGGTGCGCGTTCGCTGTATTACACGCTGCAAGATCTGGATCCGGACTTCCAGGAGATGTTTCGCGTACTGGTGGATTTCGACGAAGACATCCCGATGTACGACGAAACTCTGGAGCAGTTCGCTCAGTTGCTGAAAACCCGTACTTCTGAAGAAGGCATGGCGCCGTTGACGGCCGATGCCGTGGCACGTCTGGCGACTTACAGCGCACGTCTGGCTGAGCATCAGGGGCGTTTGTCGGCGCGTATTGGTGATTTGTTTCAACTGGTCAGCGAAGCGGATTTCATTCGCCAGCTGGCCAGCGATGACAAAACCGACGCCGGCCACATCGAACGGGCGCTCAAGGCCAAGGCCACGCGCACCGGGCGGGTGTCGGCACGGATTCTCGATGACATGCTCGCCGGTATCATCCTCATCGATACCGATGGCGCTGCGGTGGGCAAATGCAACGGCCTGACCGTGCTGGAAGTTGGCGATTCGGCCTTTGGTGTGCCGGCGCGGATTTCTGCAACGGTTTACCCCGGTGGCAGCGGCATCGTCGACATCGAACGTGAGGTCAACCTTGGCCAGCCGATTCACTCCAAAGGCGTGATGATCCTGACCGGCTATCTGGGCAGCCGGTATGCGCAGGAATTCCCGCTGGCGATCTCCGCGAGTATCGCTCTGGAGCAATCCTACGGTTATGTGGATGGCGACAGCGCGTCTCTCGGCGAGGCATGCACCTTGATCTCGGCATTGTCGAAAACGCCGCTCAAGCAGTGCTTCGCGATTACCGGATCGATCAACCAGTTCGGTGAAGTGCAGGCAGTGGGCGGGGTCAACGAGAAAATCGAAGGCTTCTTCCGGCTCTGCGAGGCACGTGGGCTGACGGGCGAGCAGGGCGCAATCATTCCACAAGCCAACGTAGCGACGCTGATGCTTGATGAGCGTGTGCTGCAGGCCGTGCGCGCCGGGCAATTTCATGTGTATGCGGTGCGTCAGGCTGACGAAGCCTTGAGCCTGCTGGTGGGTGAGCCTGCGGGCGAGCCGGACGAGAATGGCGAATTCCCGGAGGGCAGCGTCAACGCCCGGGTCGTCGAGCGCTTGAGGGACATCGCTGAAATGCTCAGTGATGAAGACCTCAAGGAAGAGCTGGAGAAGGAGCCAGCGCAGTTGGCGCCTGAGTTGAAGCCTTAAACACCAGATTTCTGTAGGAGCGAGCTTGCTCGCGATGGCGTCACTTCAGACGAATTTATCGATAGATAAACACCCATCGCGAGCAAGCTCGCTCCTACAGGGTCTTCTAGCGAAAACCGTTCATCCCCCAGCCTTTCTCAATTCACCATTTCTTCTATTCTGTCTCGTTACCACGGTTGTCAAAGGGACTGACGCGCCTTACAGCACTTCATGTGCGGCGAATACCGTAGCCAATAAGGAGCTCGCCATGCCGCGCAGCCTCTGTCTTACCCGCCAATGTCTGGGTCTGATGACCCGAATCGAATGCGCGATACGCCCCCTTTCAGGTGAAAACGGCATGTGGACGTTGCTGTTTGCGGCTGGAATGTCCGGGGAGCAACCTTCCGCCATCAAATGCCAGGGGCCTTTTTCCGGGCCTAAAGCTGCTGAGTCAGTCATGACCGCCATCGCCGAAAGCCTTGTCCTGCATGGTTATCAGCAAGTGGATGACATGCCGATCTGGGGTTTGCATTTACAGAGTGAACTGCGCCGCATCAATGCTGACACCTCGCGGATCCAACGCAGCTCGCCGTTCTAAGCCGTTTTACTCATCTCCAGACGTAACCTTGCCGTTCGCTTGAAGCGAAAGGCAGCAGTGGTTACGTTGTCTCAGCCCCCTCTGCGCGGCTTTAGGTCACATTCTGCGAATTCCAGATGGGCTGATATACTCGCCGGCATTTCCAAACATCTGTGAGTCTCAATGGAACGCTTTATCGAAAATGCCATGTACGCCTCGCGCTGGCTGCTGGCTCCGCTGTATTTCGGTTTGTCCCTGGGTTTGCTGGCACTGGTCCTGAAATTCTTTCAGGAAATCATCCACGTTCTGCCCAACGTCTTCGCACTGGCTGAGTCGGATCTGATTCTGGTTTTGTTGTCGCTGATCGACATGGCGCTGGTCGGCGGCCTGTTGGTCATGGTGATGATCTCCGGTTACGAGAACTTCGTCTCCCAGCTGGATATTGACGACGATAAAGAGAAACTCAACTGGCTGGGCACCATGGACTCTTCGTCGCTGAAGATGAAAGTGGCGGCTTCTATCGTTGCGATTTCCTCTATCCACCTGCTGCGTGTGTTCATGGATGCGAAGAACATCGAGTCGGAGCACCTGATGTGGTACGTGATCATTCACATGACCTTCGTAGTCTCGGCATGCGCCATGGGTTATCTGGACAAGGTCACCAAGCACTGATCGTTCAGCCGCGTGATACAACGCCGCCCGGCCGTTGAAAGATGGACGGGCGGCGTCGTTTCTGGTGGTTGAAATCCGTTATCTTGGTATCCAGCCGCGATCAACGAGGGATTTGCAGATGACCGAAAACCAATTGGCCGAACTTCTCAATGCTGGCTCTATCGACGAGCTGAACCTGATCTCCATTGAGGGTGGTATCTATCTGCTCGAAGCTCGTTCCATGGGCACAGTGCAACTGCTCAGGGGTGAGCGTGGCGAGACACGGCACTTGCGCTCCGTCGAGCACGCTCGTGAGTTGCTCCGGGAGTTCCCACCGGTGCCATTTCACTTGATCCACGCCGTGGTCCATGACGAAATGTGCGGCATGCCGGTGGATAAACGCGAGGCCCTGCGCGTGCCGATCAGTTTTGATTCGAAGTGGTAACGGCGGCACGTATCGCTGGATGCGCATAATCCTGTGGGAGCGGTGCTTGCCCGCGATAAGGCTGGACGCGATTCACTTTAGATCACCTAAACCTTATCGCGGGCAAGCACCGCTCCCACAGGTGCGTGTAGGGTCATAACGCCTATCTATGCTAGGCTTCTCGCCCTTTTGGTTCGGGGCGCTTTGTTTTGAGCGTTCCCTTTGCGGAGCAGTGATATGTCCGAAGTCAACCTGTCCACCGACGAAACCCGCGTTAGCTACGGCATCGGCCGTCAGTTGGGCGATCAGCTGCGCGACAACCCACCACCGGGCGTTAACCTGGAAGCGATCCTGGCTGGTTTGACCGATGCGTTCGGTGGCAAGCCGAGCCGTGTGGGTCCGGAAGAAATGTCCGCGAGCTTCAAAGTCATCCGCGAAATCATGCAAGCCGAAGCAGCTGCCAAAGCTGAGCAAGCTGCTGGCGCGGGCCTGGCTTACCTGGCTGAGAACGGCAAGCGCGAAGGCGTGACCACGCTGGCTTCCGGCCTGCAGTTCGAAGTCCTGACTACGGGTGACGGCGCCAAGCCGACTCGCGAAGATCAGGTCCGCACTCACTACCACGGCACGCTGATCGACGGCACCGTGTTCGACAGCTCCTACGAGCGTGGCGAGCCGGCTGAATTCCCGGTTGGTGGTGTGATCCCAGGCTGGACCGAAGCTCTGCAGCTGATGAGCGCCGGTAGCAAATGGCGTCTGCACGTGCCGAGCGAGCTGGCTTACGGCGCTCAGGGCGTTGGTAGCATCCCGCCGCACAGCGTACTGGTATTCGATGTCGAGCTGCTCGACGTTCTCTGATCGACCTTTAGTCAATCAGTCGCGTGTTGAACGAATCGCTGTGATTCGTTCAGCACCGTTGGCCAACGACAGGTTCATGCTCAGTGCAGCTCGCTGATAGGGCGTAATGCCCGCGCATAGCAGAACAGAAACAGGTTACGCACCAGCTCCTTGAGAACGATCGGCTCGCTTGAGCTCAAGTCATGCACATCCAGATCGCCCTGATCACGTAGTTCATCCAGCGCTTCCTCCTCCAATACCGCACAAACTTCACCCGTCTCGCGATGCAGTATTCGCAGATAAGGGTGTGGACGGTCCAGCCAGGCATCAATCAAATAGGTCATGTCGTTCTCCTTGAAAAGTTTCAATGAGAATAATTCTTATTGGCGGAATAGCAAGTCTCTATTGAGAATTGTTCGCATTTTACGCTGAGTGGTTGATGTGGGTCAGCTGCAGTTGGTGATTTGGAATGGGTTTCCTGTGGGAGCGAGGCTTGCCCGCGATAAGGTTTCGGTGATCTGTCTGTTAAAACGCGGTGTCTGTAACGCGGGCAAGCAACGCTCCCACAGGATCGAGGTAATTCACGAAATCGGGCCCAACAAAAAGCCCGTCACATGGACGGGCTCTTTCGAAACAGCGGGCGATCAGTGGGTACGGGCTACCGCAAACTCACTCAGCTCCACCAGCGCGTCGCGGTATTCGCTCGGCGGCAGGGCTTCCAGGCATTTGATTGCGCGGGCGACATAGTCACGGGCCAACTGGGCGGTGTAATCCAGTGCACCGGCGCTTTCGACGGCGGCGCGGATGCTTTCCAGATCTTCCAGGCCGCCTTTCTGAATGGCCTGACGGACCAATGCAGCCTGTTCGGCTGTGCCTTCGCGCATGGTGTAGATCAGCGGCAGGGTCGGCTTGCCTTCGGCCAGATCGTCACCGACGTTCTTGCCTAGGGTTTCAGCGTCGCCACGGTAGTCGAGCAGGTCGTCTACCAGCTGGAAAGCCACACCCAGGTGGTCGCCGAAGGTGCGCAGGGCTTCACTTTGCTCTTCACTGGCGTTGCACAGCGCGGCGGCGCTATGGGTCGAGGCTTCGAACAGCATGGCTGTCTTGCCGCGAATCACTTCCATATAGGTTTCTTCGGTGGTGCTGGCGTCACGAACTTTCGACAGCTGCAACACTTCGCCCTCGGCGATTACCCTGGTCGCTTTCGACAGGATCTTCATCACCGGCATCGAGCCGAGTTCGACCATCATTTCGAACGAGCGGGAATAAAGGAAGTCGCCCACCAGCACGCTGGGTGCGTTGCCCCACAGTGCGTTGGCGGTAGAGCGGCCGCGGCGCATGCCGGACATGTCGACCACGTCGTCATGCAGCAAGGTCGCGGTGTGCAGAAATTCGATGGTGGCAGCCAGCAGGCGCAGGTCATCGCCCTCACGGCCCAGTGCTTTGCCACAGAGCAGCACAAGTAATGGACGCAGGCGTTTACCGCCAGCAGAGGTTATGTAGTCGCCGATTTTCGAGACCAACGGTACCCGCGACGTCAGCTGCTTCTTGATAATGACGTCGACGGCACTAAAATCGTCCGCCACTGCGCGGTAGAAGGCTTGAGGTTGCATCAGCGAGAGGTGCTCCAGAAGGGTTGCGCCGCATGCTAGGTCGCGGGTCAGAGCGTGTCAAGGTATGACATCCAGCCTCTTGCAACAGCACGGGGCGTTGCGTACAATCGCGCACCCTAACTTTCCTGGGCAGCACCTGCCTTACGCAATTGCGACCGGGCCGTTCCAGCCCCAAGCAGCCATGCCAGCCGATACTCTACTTATAAAGAGCTGGGTGAGCAGGATTTACGGAGAAATACCATGTCTTATGCAGTAATCGTTACCGGTGGCAAGCAGTACAAAGTTGCTCCAGGTGAATACCTGAAGATCGAAAAGCTGGAAATCGCTACCGGCGAATCCGTTACTTTTGATCGCGTTCTGTTGGTTGCCAATGGCGACGACGTTAACATCGGCGCACCAGTTGTTGCCGGCGCTACCGTTGTAGCTGAAGTGATCTCCCAAGGTCGCCACGACAAAATTCGCATCATCAAGTTCCGTCGTCGTAAGCACCACATGAAGCGTATGGGCCACCGCCAGTGGTACACCGAGATCAAAATCACCGGTATTCAGGCTTAATTTCAGCCTAATCCCTCACTAGGAGAATTGACTCATGGCACACAAAAAAGCTGGTGGTAGTACCCGTAACGGTCGCGATTCAGAAGCTAAACGCCTTGGCGTGAAGATGTATGGCGGCCAGGCAATCATTCCGGGCAACATCATCGTGCGTCAGCGCGGCACCCAATTCCACGCTGGCTACGGCGTTGGTATGGGCAAAGATCACACCCTGTTCGCGAAAGTGGAAGGCGTGATCAAGTTCCAGGTTAAAGGCGCCTTCGGTCGTCGCTACGTGAGCATCGTTCCGAAGACTGAAGTCTCCGCAGCGTAATCATGCAGCAGCTGGAAAAGCCCTGTCTCGCGACGGGGCTTTTTCGTTTTTGAAGGATGTGGCTGTAAAAGGCTTTGGTGAGTCTCTTGCAAAACTGTTTGTGCGGGCTGTTGTGATGTTGACCTCTGAGGTCGCTGGTTTTTGATCGGTATCGCAACGCTCATTTTTGCAAGAGCCTTATGTAATTTATGTTGTTCTGCTCGTCCCTGTGGCGGGAGGCGTGCGTTATGAAATTTGTAGATGAAGTATCCATTCGAGTAAAAGCCGGTGATGGCGGCAACGGTTGCATGAGCTTCCGTCGCGAGAAATTCATCGAGAATGGCGGTCCTAACGGCGGCGACGGTGGTGATGGTGGCTCGATCTTCATGGTCGCTGACGAAAACCTCAACACCCTGGTTGACTACCGTTACACCCGTCACTTCGACGCCGAGCGCGGTTCGAACGGTGGCAGCGCAGACTGCACCGGCAAGAAGGGCGAAGAGCTCGTCCTGCGTGTGCCGGTTGGCACTACCGTGATCGACGCCAGCACTCAGGAAATCATTGGCGACCTCACCAAGGCGGGTCAGCGTCTGCTGGTTGCCATGGGCGGGTGGCACGGCCTGGGTAACACGCGTTTCAAATCCAGTACCAACCGCGCGCCGCGTCAGACCACTCCGGGTAAGCCGGGTGATCAGCGTGACCTCAAGCTTGAGCTGAAAGTGCTTGCTGACGTCGGTTTGCTGGGTCTGCCGAATGCTGGCAAAAGTACCTTTATCCGTTCTGTGTCCGCGGCCAAGCCGAAAGTGGCTGACTATCCGTTCACGACCCTGGTGCCAAACCTGGGTGTGGTCAGTGTCGATCGCTGGAAGAGCTTCGTGGTTGCAGACATTCCAGGTCTGATCGAGGGTGCTTCCGATGGCGCGGGTCTGGGGATTCGCTTCCTCAAGCACTTGGCGCGTACTCGCTTGCTGCTGCACCTCGTTGACATGGCGCCACTGGACGAAAGCAGTGCGCCGGACGCCGCTGAAATCATCACCAACGAGCTGGTCAAATTCAGCCCGTCCCTGGCCGAGCGTGATCGCTGGCTGGTGCTGAACAAGTGCGACCAGATCCTTGAAGAAGAGCATGAAGCTCGGGTCAAGGAAATCGTTGATCGTCTGGAGTGGACCGGTCCTGTCTATGTCATCTCGGCAATCGCCAAAGAAGGCACTGAGCAGCTTAGTCGCGACATCATGCGCTATCTCGAGGAGCGCAGCCTGCGTATCGCTGAAGAGCCTGGCTACGCCCAGGAGCTGGCCGAGCTGGATCAGCGCATCGAAGACGAGGCGCGTGCCCAGCTGCAAGCGCTGGATGATCAGCGTGCTCTGCGCCGTAGCGGTGTGAAGAGCGTGCATGACATCGGTGACGATGATTGGGATGAAGAAGATGTCGATGACGAAGATGGTCCGGAAATCATTTACGTCCGTGACTGATCCTCTGCAGTAAACTAGACGCCGCTTATTTATAAGCGGCGTTTTTGTATCTGATATCTTGAATTTGTATCTACCAAAACTCTCTGGCTAAGGTTGGAAGATGATGCGCAGCAAAGTGACAGGTGCCCAGCGTTGGGTCGTGAAGATTGGCAGCGCCTTGCTGACGGCAGATGGCAAAGGGCTGGATCGTTCGGCGATGGGTGTTTGGGTCGAGCAGATGGTGGCGCTGCACGAAGCAGGCGTTGAATTGGTGCTGGTGTCTTCCGGTGCCGTGGCTGCCGGTATGAGCCGTTTGGGCTGGACGTCGCGACCCAGTGCCATGCATGAGCTGCAGGCCGCTGCCGCAATCGGTCAGATGGGTCTGGTTCAGGCGTGGGAATCCAGTTTTGCCGAGCATGGCCGCCATACAGCGCAGATTCTTCTGACACACGATGATTTGTCTGATCGCAAACGCTACCTGAACGCTCGCAGCACCTTGCGCACCCTTGTTGAGTTGGGCGTGGTGCCGGTCATCAACGAAAACGACACCGTTGTGACTGACGAGATCCGCTTTGGTGACAACGACACCCTGGCTGCGCTGGTCGCCAATCTGGTTGAAGCGGACTTGCTGGTGATTCTGACTGACCGTGACGGCATGTTTGATGCGGATCCGCGCAACAATCCCGAGGCGCAGTTGATTTACGAAGCTCGGGCGGATGATCCGGCGCTGGATGCGGTCGCCGGCGGCACGGGTGGTGCGCTGGGGCGTGGCGGTATGCAGACCAAGCTTCGTGCCGCTCGTCTGGCGGCTCGCTCGGGGGCGCACACCGTCATCGTTGGCGGGCGCATTGAGCGCGTGCTGGCTCGTCTGAAGGCGGGTGAGCGGCTGGGTACGCTCCTGTCGCCTGAGCGCGAGATGCTTGCTGCTCGCAAGCAGTGGTTGGCGGGGCATCTGCAAACCCGTGGCACCCTGGTGCTGGATGAAGGTGCTGTCGCGGCGCTGAGTCGTGATCACAAAAGCCTGTTGCCGGTGGGCGTCAAGCTGGTGCAAGGCAGTTTCCGTCGCGGTGAGATGGTGGTTTGTGTTGCGCCTGACGGCCGAGAAATCGCTCGGGGTTTGAGCAACTACAGTGCCCTTGAAGCTCAAAAAATAATTGGTCAGTCTTCCGAGGCTATCGTGCGCGTGCTCGGCTATATGGCTGAACCGGAGCTGGTGCATCGGGATAACCTGATACTGGTTTGAAATGCTGTTTCTGTAGGAGCGCGCTTGGTCTGGGCCGCATCCGGACGATTGCGTCATGTCAGGCGGCAAATTGTTGGCTGGCACGACGCTATCGTCCGGATGCGGCCCAGACCAAGCGCGCTCCTACGGCTTTGCGGTGTGAGCCAGCCTTCTACAAGACAAGGAATACGTAATGCGCGTAATGAAAGGATTGCTCGGGGCTTTGCTGGTGCTGCCGATGCTGGCTTCTGCTGAAGAAATCGGTCAGGTATCGACAGTGTTCAAGCTCGTCGGCCCCAATGATCGGATCGTGGTCGAGGCCTTTGATGATCCGAAGGTCGATGGCGTGACCTGTTATCTGTCTCGCGCCAAGACGGGTGGGGTGAAGGGTGGTCTTGGTCTGGCGGAAGATCGTGCGGAGGCGTCTATTGCCTGTCGTCAGGTTGGACCGATCCACTTCAAGGAAAACCTCAAGGACGGTGATGAGGTCTTCAAGGAGCGTACCTCGCTGGTGTTCAAGACCATGCAGGTGGTGCGTTTCTTCGATAAAAAGCGTAACTCGCTGGTGTACCTGGTCTACAGCGACCGAATCATCGAAGGCAGCCCGCAGAATGCTGTGACGGCGATTCCAATCCTGCCGTGGTCGCCAGCGCCAGCGCCGTGAACAATAAATCTCTGTAAGAGCGCACGAGCACCGCGAGGCCGCGATGGCGGTGTATCAGGCAGGCCGCTATCGCTGCCTCGCGGTGCTCGTGAGCTACAGATAATGCGGTGATTCAACAAATCACAGACAACAAAAAACCGACCCTTAGGTCGGTTTTTTAACAGCTCAAGCTTATCGCTTAGGCTGCAGCAGCAACGCTAAGGTCTTTGATGTGACCATTCAGGCGGCTTTTATGGCGAGCAGCTTTGTTCTTGTGGATGATACCTTTATCGGCCATACGGTCGATAACAGGAACAGCCAGAACATAGGCAGCTTGCGCTTTTTCAGCGTCTTTTGCGTCGATGGCTTTAACTACATTCTTGATGTAGGTACGAACCATGGAACGCAGGCTGGCGTTGTGGCTGCGACGCTTCTCAGCCTGTTTTGCACGTTTTTTGGCGGAAGGTGTGTTGGCCACCGTCGAGCTCCTCGAAAGACTTTTAGGAAATAGCTTACAAAATAGGCCGCGAATCATGCCGATGACTGAATTGATTGTCAAGGGTCGTCGATAAGTTCCGCCGAGCGGTGGACGTATTCGACCGGGATATTTATTTCCGGTGCGCGACCTGTAAACTCGCCGGCTTTGGCTCTGGGCTTTTGCGGCGCAGAGTATCGCATAAATGGACAGGTTAATCGCCGGTCCTTTAGCCAAGGCGCTAAATTCTTTAATGAACCTACTCAAATCATTGGCCGCCGTTAGCTCTATCACGCTGCTTTCAAGGGTGCTGGGCTTCATTCGTGACACCATCATCGCGCGCACCTTTGGCGCCGGGATGGCCACCGATGCCTTCTTTATCGCCTTCAAATTGCCCAATCTGCTGCGTCGGATTTTTGCCGAGGGGGCTTTTTCCCAGGCCTTCGTGCCGATCCTGGCGGAATATAAAAGCCAGCAAGGCGAGGAGGCCACGCGGACCTTTGTGGCTTACGTAACAGGCTTGCTGACGCTGGTGCTGGCGCTGGTCACGTTGCTTGGTGTCGTTGCTGCGCCCTGGGTGATCTGGGCCACGGCACCGGGCTTTGCCGATACGCCGGAGAAATTCGCGCTGACCTCGGATCTGTTGCGAGTAACCTTTCCTTATATATTGCTGATCTCCCTGTCTTCTCTCTCGGGTGCGATTCTCAACACCTGGAACCGCTTTTCCGTTCCGGCCTTCGTGCCCACGCTGCTCAATGTCAGCATGATCTTCTTTGCCCTGTTCCTGACGCCTTACTTCGACCCGCCGGTAATGGCCCTCGGCTGGGCCGTGCTGGTGGGCGGGCTTTTGCAGCTGCTCTACCAACTCCCGCACTTGAAAAAGATCGGCATGCTGGTATTGCCGCGCCTGAATCTGCGCGATAGCGGGGTTTGGCGTGTAATGAAACAGATGCTGCCCGCCATCCTTGGCGTCTCGGTAAGTCAGATTTCTCTGATTATCAATACGATTTTTGCCTCGTTCCTTGTGGCTGGTTCGGTGTCCTGGATGTACTACGCCGACCGTTTGATGGAATTGCCATCGGGTGTGCTGGGCGTTGCGCTGGGTACAATTCTGTTGCCGATCCTCTCGAAAACCTACGCCAACAAGGATCGCCAGGAATATTCAAGGATTCTGGATTGGGGGTTGCGTCTTTGCTTCGTCCTGGTCCTGCCCTGCACGCTGGCGCTGGGTATTCTTGCCGAGCCGCTGACCGTTTCCCTGTTCCAGTACGGTAAATTCGACGCGATGGATGCGGCCATGACGCAGCGCGCCTTGATCGCTTATTCCGTGGGTTTGCTGGGGATCATCGTGATCAAGGTCCTCGCGCCAGGGTTTTATGCGCAACAAAATATTCGCACCCCGGTGAAAATCGCCATCTTCACCCTCATAGTGACTCAACTGCTGAACCTGGTTTTCATCGGTCCGCTGCAGCACGCTGGTCTGGCGTTGGCAATCAGTGTGGGTGCCTGTATCAATGCTTTGTTGTTGTTCTGGCAGTTGCGCAAGCAGGATCTGTTTCAACCGCAACCAGGCTGGACGAAGTTTTTCTTCAAGCTGGTGCTGGCCGTCGGCGTAATGTCTGGCGTATTGCTGGGGCTGATGCACGTTATGCCGGAGTGGAGCGAGGGGCACATGCTGGAGCGCTTCATTCGCCTGGGTGGGCTGGTTGCAGCGGGGCTGATCGCCTATTTTGCGTCGCTGCTATTGCTGGGTTTTCGCCTGAAAGATTTCGCCCGTAGCGCGGTAATGTGAGTAGCAGTTGTAACGGGTGGTCGTCGGTTTTTTGCGTTGCAGGCCGATGACTGTTGTTTTGCCTCGGTGAGTTGCCTGTCGTCCGGGGCTGTGTGTGGTTATAATCGGCCACTTTATGAGCAAGAAGTGCGTTATGCAGCTGGTTCGAGGCCTCCATAATCTGCGCCCCCAGCATCGGGGCTGCGTCGCCACTATTGGCAACTTTGACGGTGTTCACCGGGGCCACCAGGCTATTCTGGCGCGCTTGCGTGATCGCGCTGTCGAGTTGGGCGTACCCAGTTGCGTGGTCATTTTCGAGCCGCAACCCCGTGAGTTTTTCACTCCGGCCACCGCACCGGCGCGTCTGGCGCGGTTGCGGGACAAGCTTGAACTGCTGGCCGCCGAAGGCGTAGACCGGGTGCTGTGTCTGGCGTTCAACCAGCGTTTGAGCAAGCTCAGTGCGGCGGAATTCGTCGACACGGTGCTGATCGAAGGGTTGGGAATACAACATCTTGAGGTGGGCGATGATTTCCGGTTCGGTTGCGACCGAATCGGCGACTTCGACTTCCTGCAGCAAGCGGGCAATGTCCGTGGCTTCACGGTCGAAGCGGCGCAGACCGTTGAGATTGATGGCGTTCGCGTCAGCAGCACCAAGGTGCGCAACGCCCTGGCAGTGGCGGATTTTGCCCTTGCCGAGCGGATGCTTGGCCGCCCGTTCCGGATTACCGGGCGCATCCTGCACGGCCAGAAGCTGGCGCGGCAACTGGGTACGCCCACTGCCAACGTGCAACTCAAGCGCCGTCGCGTCCCGCTGACCGGGGTGTATCTGGTCAGTGCGAGCATTGACGGCAAGACCTGGCCGGGAGTCGCCAATATTGGCGTGCGCCCGACTGTGGCAGGTGATGGCAGTGCCCACCTTGAAGTGCATCTTCTGGATTTTGCCGGCGATCTTTATGACCGGCGTTTGACGGTGGCTTTCCACCATAAGCTGCGTGATGAGCAGCGTTTCGCCTCACTGGAGGCGCTCAAGACGGCGATCAATGCGGACGTCGCCGCCGCCCGTGCCCATTGGCACGGCTAACCGCTAATTAAGAGCCCGAAATGACCGACTACAAAGCCACGCTTAATCTTCCGGACACCGCCTTCCCGATGAAGGCCGGCCTGCCCCAGCGCGAGCCGCAAACTCTGCAGCGCTGGGACAGCATTGGCCTGTACCAGAAGCTGCGCGAAATTGGCAAGGATCGTCCAAAGTTCGTTCTGCACGACGGTCCTCCTTACGCCAACGGCAATATTCACATCGGTCACGCCGTTAACAAGATTCTCAAGGACATGATCACTCGCTCGAAAACCCTTTCGGGCTTTGACGCGCCTTATGTTCCGGGCTGGGACTGCCATGGCCTGCCGATCGAGCACAAGGTCGAAGTGACCCACGGCAAAAACCTGCCTGCGGACAAGACGCGTGAGCTGTGCCGCGCCTATGCCGCTGAGCAGATCGAAGGTCAAAAGGCCGAGTTCATCCGTCTGGGTGTGCTGGGTGACTGGAGCAATCCTTACCGCACCATGGACTTCGCCAACGAGGCTGGGGAAATCCGTGCCCTGGCGGAAATGGTCAAGGGCGGCTTCGTGTTCAAGGGTCTCAAGCCTGTGAACTGGTGTTTCGATTGCGGCTCGGCCCTGGCTGAAGCTGAAGTCGAATACCAGGACAAGAAGTCCTCCACCATCGACGTTGCGTTCCCGATTGCCGATGAGGCGAAACTGGCTGCGGCATTTGGCCTGGATTCCCTGAGCAAGCCTGCCTCCATCGTGATCTGGACCACCACCCCGTGGACCATCCCTGCCAACCAGGCGCTGAACGTTCATCCCGAGTTCGAATACTCGCTGGTGGATGTGGGCGACAGGTTGCTGGTGCTGGCTTCGGAACTGGTCGAGTCGTGCCTGGTTCGCTACAAGCTACAAGGGACAGTCCTGGCCACCACTACGGGTGCGGCGCTGGAGCTGATCAACTTCCGTCATCCGTTCTATGATCGTCTGTCGCCGGTGTATCTAGCGGACTACGTCGAACTGAGCGCCGGTACTGGCGTGGTTCACTGCTCGCCAGCCTATGGCGTCGACGACTTCGTGATCAGCAAAAGCTACGGCTTGACCAACGACGACATCATCAGCCCGGTGCAGAGCAACGGCGTGTATGTGGAGTCGCTTGAGTTCTTCGGTGGCCAGTTCATCTTCAAGGCTAACCAGAACATCATCGACAAGCTGGCCGAAGTCGGCAGCCTGATGGACACCGAGACCATCACTCACAGCTACATGCACTGCTGGCGCCACAAGTCGCCACTGATCTACCGCGCCACAGCGCAGTGGTTCGTGGGCATGGACAAGCAGCCTGAAGTGGGCGACACCCTGCGCGAGCGGGCCGTGAAAGCCATCGAAGACACCCAGTTCGTACCAGCATGGGGTCAGGCTCGCCTGCACTCGATGATCGCCAATCGTCCGGACTGGTGCATCTCCCGTCAGCGCAACTGGGGCGTGCCGATCCCGTTCTTCCTGCACAAGGAAAGCGGTGAGCTGCATCCACGTACTGTAGAGCTGATGGAAGAAGTGGCGCTGCGCGTCGAGAAAGAAGGCATCGAAGCCTGGTTCAAGATGGACGCCGCCGAGTTGCTGGGTGATGAGGCGCCGAAGTACGACAAGATCTCCGATACCCTGGACGTCTGGTTCGACTCGGGCACCACTCACTGGCACGTGCTGCGCGGTTCACACCCGATGGGCCACGAGAGCGGTCCGCGCGCCGATCTATACCTGGAAGGTTCCGACCAACACCGTGGCTGGTTCCATTCGTCGCTGCTGACCGGCTGCATGCTGGACGACCACGCGCCGTACCGCGAATTGCTGACTCATGGTTTCGTTGTCGACGAGAACGGTCGCAAGATGTCGAAATCGCTGAACAACGTCGTGGCGCCGCAAAAGGTCAACGATTCACTGGGCGCGGACATCATGCGTCTATGGGTATCGGCAACTGACTACTCCGGCGAAATGGCGATTTCCGACCAGATCCTGCAGCGCAGCGCTGACGCTTACCGGCGGATCCGCAACACTGCACGCTTCCTGCTCTCGAACCTGAGCGGCTTCAACCCTGCGACCGACATCCTGCCGCCGGATGAAATGCTCGCCCTGGATCGCTGGGCCGTGGACCGTGCGTTGCTGCTGCAACGCGAGCTGGAAGAGCACTACGGCGAATACCGCTTCTGGAACGTGTACTCCAAGATCCATAACTTCTGCGTGCAGGAACTCGGTGGTTTCTACCTGGACATCATCAAGGACCGTCAATACACCACGGCTGCCGACAGCACCGCGCGTCGCTCGTGTCAGACCGCGCTGTTCCACATCTCCGAGGCGCTGGTGCGCTGGATCGCACCGATCCTGGCCTTCACCGCTGACGAACTGTGGCAGTACCTGCCGGGCGAGCGTAACGAGTCTGTGATGCTCAACACCTGGTATCAGGGCCTGAGCGAAATGCCAGCCGACTTCGAACTGGACCGCGCCTACTGGGAGCGGATCATGGCGGTCAAGGTCGCGGTCAACAAGGAAATGGAAAACCTGCGTGCGGCCAAGGCGATTGGCGGCAACCTTCAGGCTGAAGTGACCTTGTATGCTGAAGACTCGCTGGTGGCTGACCTGTCGAAGCTGAGCAATGAATTGCGCTTCGTGCTGATCACCTCAACGGCCAGCGTCGCGCCTCTGCTGGACGCGCCAGCCGATGCGGTAGTGACCGAAGTTGCTGGTCTGAAGCTCAAAGTGGTCAAGTCCGGTCATGCCAAGTGCGCCCGTTGCTGGCACCACCGCGCAGACGTCGGCGTGAACCCGGAGCATCCAGAAATCTGCGGTCGTTGCGTCGATAACATCAGCGGCACGGGCGAGGTTCGCCACTATGCCTAAATCAGGCTTGGGTCGTTTGTCGTGGCTCTGGTTGAGCTTGCTGGTGCTGGTCATTGACCAGGCCAGCAAGTATTACTTCGAGAACCGACTGGAATTGTACGAACAGATCGTGATCATTCCGGACTATTTCAGCTGGATGCTGGCCTACAACACGGGCGCGGCCTTCAGCTTCCTGGCCGACAGTTCGGGCTGGCAGCGCTGGCTGTTCGCCCTGATCGCCATCGTGGTCAGTGTCGTGCTGGTGGTCTGGCTCAAGCGTCTTGGACGCGATGAAACCTGGCTGGCCATTGCCCTGGCACTGGTTCTAGGTGGCGCGCTGGGTAACTTGTACGATCGCATCGTCATTGGCCATGTGATCGACTTTATCTTCGTGCACTGGAAGGAACACGGCTTCCCGGCCTTCAACGTGGCGGACAGTGCAATCACTGTGGGCGCAATCATGCTGGCGCTGGATATGTTCAAGAGCAAGAAAACCGGAGAAACCGTTAATGACTGAACAGTTATTGACCGAGCAACGCATCGGTCAGAACACGGAAGTCACTCTGCATTTTGCGTTGCGCCTGGAAAACGGCGACACGGTCGACAGCACGTTTGAAAAGGCCCCGGCCAAATTCAAGGTGGGTGACGGCAATCTGTTGCCAGGTTTCGAGGCTGCAATATTTGGTTTCAAGGCTGGTGATCGACGCACTGTGCAGGTTCTGCCGGAAAACGCCTTCGGCCAGCCAAACCCGCAAAACGTGCAGATCATCCCCCGTTCGCAGTTTCAGGACATGGAACTGTCGGAAGGTTTGCTGGTGATCTTCAACGATGCGGCCAATACTGAGCTGCCGGGCGTGGTGAAAGCTTTCGATGACGCGCAAGTGACCATCGACTTCAATCACCCGCTGGCGGGCAAGACCCTGAACTTCGAAGTGGAAATCTTTGAGGTCAGAGCGCTTTAAGCGTTGAGTCTGAACCGAGCCCGGCCTTTGCCGGGCTGTTTCGCACGTAGATAAGAGGCACCTATGCAAATCAAACTCGCCAACCCCCGCGGCTTCTGCGCTGGAGTGGATCGTGCGATCGAAATCGTCAATCGCGCCCTGGAAGTGTTTGGCCCGCCGATCTATGTGCGCCACGAAGTGGTTCATAACAAATTTGTCGTCGAAGACCTGCGCGCTCGCGGTGCGATCTTCGTCGAAGAGCTGGATCAGGTCCCGGATGACGTCATCGTTATCTTCAGCGCCCACGGCGTTTCACAGGCCGTGCGCACCGAGGCATCCGGTCGTGGTTTGAAAGTGTTCGATGCGACCTGCCCGTTGGTGACCAAGGTCCACATTGAGGTTGCTCGCTACAGCCGTGATGGCCGTGAGTGCATCCTGATTGGTCACGAAGGGCACCCGGAAGTCGAAGGCACCATGGGCCAGTATGACGCCAGCAATGGTGGAGCTATCTATCTGGTCGAGGACGAAGAGGACGTTGCCAATTTGCAGGTGCGCAACCCGCAGGCCTTGGCGTTCGTAACCCAGACGACCTTATCCATGGACGACACCAGCCGTGTGATCGATGCACTGCGAACTCGCTTTCCAGCGATTGGCGGTCCACGCAAAGACGACATCTGCTACGCCACGCAAAACCGCCAGGACGCGGTCAAGCAACTGGCTGATGAGTGCGATGTGGTACTGGTGGTCGGCAGCCCGAACAGCTCCAACTCCAATCGCCTGCGGGAACTGGCTGAACGCATGGCGACTCCGGCTTACCTCATCGACGGCGCCGAAGACATGCAGCGCAACTGGTTCGATGGTGTTGAGCGCATCGGCATCACGGCAGGTGCCTCGGCGCCTGAAGTCCTGGTGCGTGGTGTGATCCAGCAACTGCACGCCTGGGGCGCAACCGGCGCAGACGAACTGGCTGGCCGCGAAGAAAACGTCACCTTCTCCATGCCCAAGGAGCTGCGGGTCAAGTCGTTGTTGTGATGCGCTGAAGTTGTAGGGTTGGAATAAAGCTACACGTGGGAGCGAGCTTGCTCGCGAAAGCGGTGTTCCTCTCTCAACAGATGTTTTTTCCGATCCGGCCTCTTCGCGAGCAAGCTCGCTCCCACGGATCTTGCGCATTTCCAGAGATAAAGCTGTCCTGGAGGCGCCAAACGTCTTGGCGGGGCGGTGTGTAAGGTTCCGCGCCTCGCCAATACGTTGGTTCTTACCGGTTTCAGCCACAACGCTCTTCGGGCTTTTTCTGGCTTTCAATCGTCACACGCCCGGTAACTGCAATGATCACCTCGTAATGGCTGACAGCTTCCTCTTGATCGCAGATGAATAGCCTGCCGTTCGACGTACTTGTAGCCCCCAGGCTATTGAAGCTTACGTAAGGTCTGTGTCGAAGCCTCGCCGCTATCGGAATTTTTCCGCCAAAGCTTCGTTCTGTCAGCAGCACATTACGCTCATCACCCGCACCCTTGCCGCTAGGGTTGGTGCTGATCCTCCAGCCTTTGCTCCAGTCCTCGTCGATTGCGTGCAGCAGTATGACCTGATGGCGTGTAATCGCTTCAACCCGCGCCGTGCGTAATCCACTCGCCAACTGCTGCGCCACATCAAACCGTCTCTGCGCCGTGACCATTTCAGCCATCGCGGGAAGCGCGAGACTCGCCATAACCCCAATCACCACCAACGTTACAAACAGCTCGATCAGCGTAAAACCTGACTGTTTCATGTGCTTTCCTCCCTGGAAATATTTTCCGCAGAACCCCATCCGGGCATTCGTCCCAGCCAAACAACCGTATATCCTCCTGTCTGCCTTGGGACGCGACTGCTGCCCTATAGTCGTAACGTTAAGGAGACACTCAATGACCCGCCGCGCCAAGGGCTTTACCCTCATCGAATTGTTAATCACTGTGACGCTGGTGGGGATACTGGCGGCCATTGCTGTGCCGAATTTCAGCAGCATGATTCAGAAATCCAAGGCCGATTCCGAAGTGAGTGACCTGCAGCGGGCGCTCAACTTTACGCGGTTAGAGGCGATAAATCGGGGTGTGAACATGACGGTGTTGCCGAGCACAGGCGCCACCTGGACCACCGAATTGAAGGTGGTGTTGTCGTCTGACACGACCACCGCTATCCGGGTCGTTGCCCCTATGAGCAGTGGCGCCAAGGTGGCCATGGCGACCACGGGCGGTACCAGCGTGAGTGCCCTTCAGTTTAATAACCTGGGCGGTCTGTCTGCGCCTGCCGAGGCTGTCGTAATGACTTACACATTGGGCAGCAATGTCAGGACCTTGAATATAGGCTTGAACGGTCGAATTCAATAGCTTTGAGTGGAAACTGAATATGCGCAAGGGATGTAAACGTCGCCAGAAAGGCATGACGCTGATCGAAGTACTGGTTTCAGTATTGATTCTGGCCATTGGCATATTGGGTGCCGCAGCAATTCAATTGAATGCCCTCAAATACACCGACAGCTCGGCCATGACCAGCCAGGCGAGTTTTATTGCCTACGACATGATGGACAGAATTCGGGCGAATGTGGACGGCAACGCAGTGGGTAACGGGGCAACCAATGTCTTGGCAACTTATGCTCTGAGTTCGCTGGCGGCTGCGCCTGCCGCAGGCAGCGACGCCAGGTCTGAGGACTTGGCGAACTTCAGGGCCAATGTCTCTGCATTTGCAGGCGCCGATGGCGCGAACAGCAGTATTGCCATCAATGGTCGTGAGGTGAGGATTACCATCTTCTGGAATGATGCCCGAGCTACGGGGGCCAGCGACGTTGCCCTCACCGGTTCCGCAACGAGCGGTACTCAGAGAAGTTTTGTGCTGATATCTCAGGTTGGCGTGAATGTGGTGACACCATGAAGAAGTATTCCAGAGGCTTCGGCCTGATCGAAATCATGGTTGCCCTTGTGCTGGGGCTGGTGATTTCCATGGGAGTGATCCAGATTTTCGTTGCCTCCCGTGGCACCTACACCACCCAGAACACCTCGGCCCGAATGCAGGAAGACGCTCGGTTTGTGTTGAGCAAATTGATGCAGGAAATCCGCATGACGGGCATGTTCGGCTGTTTGAGCGTGGATAACCTTACGGTGGCAAACGGCTCGATGCCTGTGAAGCCTGCAGCGTTCAACACTCCTATCCTCTGGAATAACGCCAACAACACGTTGACCCTTATCACCGCCGATATCGGCGGGTCCGGCGGTGTACCAAACTGGACGGTTGTGTCGAACTGCCAAAGCACCACTGAGCTCTACGCAGGTAACCGGGCACCGGCAGCAGGCCAAGTCGCGTTTCCGCTGCGTCAGCTGATCTATGTGCTCAACGGCCCGGTGTTAGGCGTGGGTCCTGACGCGAACAACATTCAGCCATTACTCAACAACGTCGGAGGCTTGGTGATCGACTTTGGTATTGCAGGTACACCAATGACCTATACCCCCGTAATCAACGCTGGCAACGCCGCCAATATCCGCAGTGTGCGCATCCGACTGACCCTCACCGACCCCAACGGCAGGGTCAGAGATCAGGTTTATAACGTAGTAGCTGCCGTGCGTAACCGGTTTTGAAGGGGCTTCATGCAATGAGTACACAAAGACGCAGTTTACCGTCGTCCCAGAAAGGCATGGTGCTGGTGGTCAGCCTCATATTCCTGCTGTTGCTGACATTGCTGGGCGTATCGGCGATGCAGAACGCAACCATGCAGGAAAAAATGTCCGGCAGCGTGATGGTGCGTAATCAGTCCTTTCAGTTTGCCGAGGCGGCGTTGCGGTTGGGCGAGTCAGAGATACAGAAGACGGGCTTCGTTCTCGCGAAATGCGCCCCGGTAGCGAACTGCGCGCCCCCTGGCGATTCCACTGGTTTCCCGAGTGCGGGCGGTGGTGCTTCAGGTGTGACCTGGGTCCAGGCCGGCACAAATGCGGTATACGCTTTGCAAAATATCGGCACTACGACAACACCTGTTGCCCGCCCCCCCACGTGTTCCTCAGGGAGTTCTGTGACGCTTTATAGAGTGACCGCATCCGCCAGACAAGGCTCGTCGATAACGGTTCTGGAGAGCATTTATGCCAATTGCTAAGACGCTACGCTGTGGGTTGAAGTATTTCTACGGGGTGTTGTTGGCGTTGTATTTCATTGTTCCTGCGCAGGCGGCGTTTGCTCCGTCGCAAGTTCCGTTATTGAGTGCCCCAGCGGTACCTCCAAACTTGATGCTGTTGGTGGATAATTCGGGCAGTATGAATAACATCATTTGGGCGTCGGATTTCAATCCGAATACGGTGCGGCCTAAAATAACGTATTTGTATAAATACAATGTTTGTGGCTGGTATTATTGTGATGGTGAAAAAGATATATTGGGTGATGACACTTTAATTTTAAGTCAGGCCTCCTCGAATCGTTGTGATTCGGGTTATTATTACATTAAACGTAATGGCGTTGAGTATTGTTTCAAACTTCCGGATCCGGTGGATGATGCTAATGAAGGGTCGACTCGATATACAGCAGACTACCTTTCATATCTGATCGATCTGGCGCCAACCGTAAAAAAGAAAGATTTTACGAAAGGTCTTATTCCAAACGATTTCCGCATGAATGTCGCTCGTGCCGTTGCTAAGGATCTTGTTGTTAACACCACCAAAATTCAGGGTAATACCAGTATTCGAATTGGATTGGCAAATTTCAATCCTCCTACGAATGACGATGCTGGTCCTGGCGGCAAAATTTCGGTAGACGTAAAAGACCTTGCTGAAGTTAAAAAAACAACTTACCAGGCAGCAGTTTCTGCGACTACGGCTGCGCAGAACGTGACGGATCTGACGACGGCAATTGGTAAGTTGAGAAGCGATTCCAATACGCCGCTTGCGGAAACATATTATGAGGTAACGCGATATTTCAGGGGCATGAAACCGTACTACAACACAACACCCGCTAAATATACGAGCCCTATACAATATCGCTGTCAGAAAAACTTCACTGTTATTGTTACCGATGGTCTTCCGACCTATGATCGTAATTTTCCCGCTCCTGATGAGGACCCTGACGATAAGCTGAACACGGACAGGTCGTTACCTAACTGGGACTTGAAGGCCAATGATGGTGCCAATCCGAAAGGGGATGGCGAGGGAGACACGCTTTACCTGGACGATATTGCAAAATTCGCCTATGACATTGATATGCGCAAGCCTGCCGATGGAACTGATTTGACGCTGAAGAACTGGGATACCGCGGGTTTCAACCCTCAGAACATGATCACCTACACGGTTGGTTTTACCGTAGCCAATCAGATGCTGATGGATGCTGCTGATATAAATCATGGGCACGGTACTTATTTTCAGACAAATGACAGTGCCGGTCTGACTAACTCTATGGCAGCAGCATTGAGGGATATCAACGCCAAGGCTGGTTCCGGTGGTGGCGGGGCTACGAACTCGACAACATTGGTGCCGGGGATAAAGTTCTATCAAACCCTCTATGATCCCGCTGATTGGCGCGGGACAATTAAAGCCTACAACATCAATACAACCACGGGGGCGACTGAAGGGCTTGCCTGGAATACGGATGAGACGATTACGTCGGCCGCGCCGAAGTATGAGTCTTTCAATACTTCAACCTTCAAGCCGATTCCCCTGTTGATGACACGTTTTTCTACAGACCAGCAGACGGTATTGAATAACGCAGTTACTCAGAATCAGCGCACCCAATACGGAATTGTAGGTTCAGATTTCATCGCATGGGCGGCGGGCACCAACAAAACAGGGTTGCGTCAGCGGACAAGGTTACTAGGAGATATCGTCAACTCGCCCCTCACTAGCGCATTGCCTACCAGCAAAACCGCCTCCGACCTAGCGGACGACACCAGCTATACAAACTATCTCAATACAAAAGCATCCGGCATGTCTTATAGCCTTTTGGTGAATGCCAATGATGGGTTCATGCATGTAATTAATCCGGTGGACGGATCGCGGCGATACGCCTATATGCCATCCACGGTTTTACCGTCGCTGGTTACCTTGTCCGCGCTTGATTACGGTGGCGGCTCTCATAAATTTACCGTTGATGGGCAGCTTTCAGTGATGGACGTTAAACCATCACTATCCGCCCCTTGGCAGACCGTAGCGTTTGGCGGGACGGGAGCGGGTGGTAAAGCCTATTACGCGGTGAACCTGTACACGGCGGGCAGCAATGATATTTCGGCCCTTTGGGAAGTCCAGGCTCCCGCATCCGCCAATGCTTTGAACGTGTTCAACGATTTAGGCTTTGCTTATTCAAAACCGGATGTCGCCAGCATGGCGGATGGCACCGGTATCGTCGCTATTGGTAATGGGTACGGGAGTAATACAGGACTGGCTGTGCTTTATATCTTGAACTCCACGACGGGAGCGCTCATCTCTAAAATTTCGATACCCGCTAGAACGGGCGAAACTGATAATGGCCTGTCCTCGGTCAAACTGCTCACCGACTCAAAAAACGTCGTGCAGGCCGCCTATGCTGGTGATCTGAGAGGGCGGTTATGGAAGTTCGACCTGAGCTCCACTACGCCACTCGGTTGGAAAGTCGCTTACGGGACGGCATCAAATCCGTTGCCTTTGTTCACCGCCTCAGGCGGTGTTGCCCAGCCCATTACCGTACAGCCTGTGTTGGTTGATCACCCTAGTAGAACCGGAAAAATGGTCTACTTCGGGACCGGGAAGTTTATTGAAGCTGCGGACAAGACCACTACAGATCAACAGGCATTTTATGCCGTTTGGGATAATGGCGTGGGTAACCTGGCCGAATCCAATCTGGTTGCGCAAGCCGTCAACAGCACAGGTACTGCGGGTTCCGGGATCAATAACGGCAATACCTATTTCACATCGACAAGGAATGACGTCGACTGGGCTACCAAGAAAGGATGGTATTTACCATTGGCGACTTCATCACCTTACTTGGGTGAAAGGATTATTTATCCAGCGCAAACCAGTCGCGAACGGATCATTTTTACAACGGCCGCAGTCAGCTCGGGGGATCCTTGCGAAAGTACAGGTACGGGCAGGATTTTTGAGCTGGATGCCGCCAAGGGCGGCATGCTCAGCTACCAAGTGCTCGACACCAATGGCGACAACGACGTAAATAATTCTGACAGCATCGTTTCCGGGCTTGCGTTCAACTCTGGTATTCCGAATCTGGCGGCCATTGTCGCGGGCGTTTCTCCAGGCAATGACAACAAATACATCATCGACTCAAGTGGCGGTGGCGTTACTAAGCTTCTTGAAAAAGGCGGCACCGCCAACGTCTACCAACGCATCATGTGGCGACAAATTCAGTAAGGAGTGCGGTCCATGCGTTTCAGATCCAAAGGCTTTACCTTGATCGAGCTCATGATTGTGGTGGCGATTGTCGGTATTCTGGCGGCCATCGCTTACCCCAATTACACCGAGTACACGAAGCGTACCCAGCGGTCTGCCATCGCAAGTCTATTGGCGGAACAGACTCAGGCGCTGGAACGTTACTATTCAGGGGCTGGCAATGGCACGTATACCAACGCGACCGTCAGCGGAGGTAATGATTACTATACGATCGTTGGCACATTGACTCCCCAGACCTACTCCTTGGCTGCCACCGGCAAAGGCCTTATGGCTAACGATAAGTGCGGTGTTTTCACTATTACCAACACAGGTTTGCGAACCAACCCCGGTGCTACCGGGGTAACAACCAAAGACTGCTGGGGCCGCTGAGCCCTCTTCAAAACGAGAACACGATGTCCAAGCAGGTTGTGATTGTCGGTGGCGGTGTCATCGGTTTGTTAACAGCGTTTAACCTCGCCTCCGAGGCAGAGCATGTGACGCTGCTGGATCGTTCCGGGTTGGGGCGAGAGGCTTCCTGGGCAGGAGGCGGGATCGTTTCGCCGCTTTATCCCTGGCGCTACAGTTCGGCAGTCACGGCGCTGGCTCATTGGTCCCAGGACTTTTATCCGCAACTGGCCGAGCGTCTTTTTGCCCGGACGGGTATTGATCCTGAGGTCCATACCACTGGCCTGTACTGGCTGGATCTGGACGACGAGCAAGAAGCGCTGGACTGGGCCACTCGCGAACACCGGCCGCTCAGCGCGATAGATATTTCAGCCGTGCACGATGCGGTGCCTGTGTTGGGTGAGGGCTACAGCCGCGCGATTTATATGGCCAATGTCGCCAACGTGCGCAATCCGCGCCTAGTCAAATCCCTGAAAGCAGCCTTGATGGCCATGCCCAATGTCACGCTGATGGAACAGTGCGAAGTATCGGGCTTTGTCCGGGACCGCGAGCGGGTGACGGGCGTAACGACGGGCGTCGGCAACATTCTTGGGGATGAAGTTGTGCTCACGGCCGGCGCCTGGAGTGGCGAACTGCTCAAGACCCTTGGCCTTGAATTGCCGGTCGAGCCGGTCAAAGGGCAGATGATTTTGTACAAGTGCGCGGCGGATTTTCTGCCGAGCATGGTGCTGGCCAAGGGGCGTTATGCGATTCCGCGCCGGGACGGCCACATCCTGGTGGGCAGTACGCTGGAACATGAAGGCTTCGATAAAACCCCTACCGTTGTGGCGCTGGCAAGTCTGAAGGCTTCGGCGGTGGAGCTGATCCCTGCGTTGGCGGATGCCGAGGTGGTTGCGCACTGGGCGGGCTTGCGTCCGGGGTCGCCAGAAGGGATCCCTTATATTGGGCCGCTGTCCGGATTTGCCGGGCTTTGGCTAAACTGCGGGCATTATCGCAACGGTCTGGTACTGGCCCCCGCATCGTGTCAGTTGCTGGCGGATCTTCTGCTGGGACGTGACCCCGTGATTGATGCCGCCCCGTATGCGCCGCAGGGTAGGGTTCTGCAGAGCCATTAACGAACATGTGGGAGCGAGCTTGCTCGCGAATGCGGTGGGTCCGGCAAAAAAATACTTGTCGGATGTGCAGCCCCCTTCGCGAGCAAGCTCGCTCCCACGGGATACCGAGTCCCCTCTACTCCAACCCCAACTTCTTCAACCGATAACGCATCGACCGAAACGACAGGCTCAGGCGTTGGGCGGCGGCGGTTCGGTTCCAGCGGGTTTCTTCCAGTGCCTGGAGGATCAACTTGCGTTCGATGCTTTCCAGGTAATCTTCAAGGTTGTCGATGTCGGCGAGGTTGGCGCTGTCCTGTTCGGCTGGGGCGGTGTGGGCCAGACGCAGGTCGGAGACGTTGATCTGATCGTTTTCACACAGCGTATGGGCGCGCTCAAGGATGTTCTCCAGTTCGCGCACGTTACCGGGGAAGCGGTAGCTTTTCAGCGCTTCCATTGCCTGGGGCGCAAGATGAACGACGGCCTGAGTGCCCGTCAGGCGTTTGAGAACATGGGCGGCCAATTGCTCGATATCTTCCCGGCGTGCGCGCAATGAAGGGACCTGCAGCTCAATAACGTTCAGCCGGTAATACAGATCCTGACGGAAGCGTCCGGCAGCGACTTCAGCGCTCAGGTCCTTGTGGGTGGCGCACAGCACCCGAACATCCACCACCGACTCTTGTTGATCGCCAACACTCCTGATGGATTTCTCCTGAATCGCCCGCAGCAGTTTGACTTGCATAGCCATGGGCAGATCGGCGACTTCATCGAGAAACAGCGTTCCGCCATTGGCCGCCTGGAAGAGCCCGGGTTTGTCTTCGTGGGCGCCGCTGAAGCTGCCTTTGCGGTGGCCGAAGAACTCGCTTTCCATCAGTTCCGTCGGGATCGCACCGCAGTTGACCGGGACAAAAGGCCGGTCAACCCGTGGCCCTTGTTCATGAATCAGGCGGGCGACCAATTCCTTGCCGCTGCCGGACTCACCACTGATGTAGATGGGAGCCTGACTGCGGGCCAGTTTGCCAATCTGTTGGCGCAGGGCGCGAATCGGAGCGGAGTTGCCGAGCAGCTGCCGGTCGATGGCGCGTTCGGGTTGGCTGGGTGACTGCAGGCGTAAGGCGCTGCCGACCAGTTCCCGCAGGCGACCAAGATCAACAGGCTTGGTCAGAAAGTCGAACGCACCAGCCTTGAGCGCGTGGATCGCGGTATCAAGGTTGCCGTGGGCCGTGATCATAGCTACCGGCACCTGGGCATGGCGCTGCTGGATATGCTGCACCAGTTCCAGGCCATTGCCGTCGGGCAGGCGCATGTCGGTCAGGCACAGGTCGAACGGCTCCCGCGCCAGCCAGTCGTGGGCTTCCTTGACGTTGCGGGCGCTGCGGGTATCGAGTTTCATCCGGCCCAGCGTGATCTCAAGGAGTTCACGGATATCGGGCTCGTCATCAACAATCAGGATTTTTGGCCGTTGGCTCATGGTCAACTCAACTTCAACGGGTGGGCGAAGGTAATCCGCAGGCAACTGCCGCCACCTTCCCGAAATGTGTAGTCCAGATGCGCCTGATTGCTCTCGCAAAGCTCCCGTGAAAGATAAAGGCCCAGGCCGGTGCCTTTACTTTCGGTGGTGAAAAACGGTTCGAACAGCTTGGTCATGTGCTCACTCGCGACGCCGGGGCCATCGTCAAGTACTTCCAGAATCGGCTGGTCGTTCAACGGGTCTTGGAACAGCCTGAGCCAGACCTGCGCTTGCTCGTGATGCTTACCACTGTAGCGCAAAGCGTTTTGCAGCAGATTACTCAATACCTGATTGAGCTGTTCGGCGTCCATGCGCGTGGTCAACGATGCGGGGTAGATTTCCAGGTGAATGCTTTGATGCGGCGCAATGTGGCACCGAGCTTCGCCGACGAAGGCCTCCAGCCAGGTTTGCAGATCCAGCAACTCGGGTTCGGCATCGCGTCTGCGGGACAGCTGCAAGACGTTTTCGATCACCCGGTTCATGCGGCGTGACTGGTGCTGAATGATTTGCCCTAGGCGACGATCCTCGCTGTCCAGCTCCTCGGACTCGTTGAGCAACTGGGCCGCGTGGCTGATCGCGCCTAAAGGATTGCGGATCTCGTGGGCAATACTTGCGGTCAGCCGGCCCAGTGCCGCGAGTTTGAGCTGCTGGGCCTGGCGCGATACCAGAGACAAGTCTTCAAGGAAAATCAGTGTCTGACGCTGGTCCCCGCGATTGAGTGCGACGAAACCGGGTTGCAGGATCGGCCCGCTGGCGCTGGTGGAGATGCTGCGTGGGTCCAGCGCCGGGTTGACCAGCCATTGGCGCAGCCGCGTGACTAACTGGGGCGTGTAGCTATCAATGACCTCTCCAGTCAGATGATCGTGGCCCAGTAACGTGAGCGCGCTCTGGTTGGCCAGTAGCACCCGCCGCCTCGCGTCGAGGACGATAATGCCGGTGCGCATACGGTGCAGAATCAGCGCGTTCAGTTCTTCAAGATTGTCGACGTCGGCGGCACGTCGCTCTGCCAGGGCCTGGCTGATCAGCAGGCGACGGGTCAGGGCCTGGACCATCAATGCCGCGGCGAAACATAACGCCCCCAACGAGCCGGCTTGCACGTAGTGGTTGGCAGCGGAGGGGCTGTTGAAGCTGAGGTAAAACGTCAGATAGATAATGCCGATCGCCGATACAGCTGCGATCAGCAGGCCGATGCGACCGCGCAACAGCACGTTGCTGATGGCAACCGAGGCAATCAAGACGTTGCCGATACCACTGGGAGGGCCGCCGCCTGCGTAGAACAGCACGGAAAGCAGCAGCGCATCGGCCATGGCCAGGGCAAACAGTCGTCCGTTGTTGCTGGGACGGTCCAGCAGCACCACAACCAGAATATTGAATACGAGATACAACCAGCACCCGGCGCGAAACAGAGCCGGGTTGGCCATTTCCAGCAGCTCGGTATCGAGGCTGGTCGAAACCAACAGCACCAGCATGATGCCGATGGTCAGTCGATAGAGGTGATACAGCCGCAGTATTCGCTGAGCCTGAGGACTGCCGAGTGACAGTTTGTCAGCGATCACGTGCAGCAGGGCCTTCTAGCCGATGCGCCTCGCTGCAATACCATTGATTGGCCTCGCCAAGCGCTCGGTCCTGTGGCAGATGAACACCGCATTGGGCGCAGCGGACCATGGGCGTCGCGGCGTTTTCAGTGGCTGAAGCAGTGGGCTTGCGGCGCGGTGCGGGAGGGTTGATCAGACGCTTGATAAACCACACAGCCGCCGCGATCAGCGCGACCCACATAATTAAGCGAACCATGATTTCCAGCTTAGTGATTTGAGATTTTGGCAGTGTAGCGAAGGAGGGGGGTTGTGTCTCTGGGGGCGATACAGTCGTGGGAAAAACCTAACCTGTGGGAGCGAATTTATTCGCGAAGGCAATGATAAGGCCAACGAAGATGTTGGAATGTAATGGCCTCTTCGCGAATGAATTCGCTCCCAGAGTCATCCCGTATTCAAACCCAAAAAAAAGAGGCCCGAAGGCCTCTTTTTATTAACGCCTGGATCAGTCGAACAGACCCAGTGTCATGTAGCTGAACCACGAGCGATCGTTGTTACCTTCTGCTTCGTGTTCCTGTTCGTCGAGTTCGGCCTGATTTTCCGGCAGCAGCTCTTTCGGGATTGCGTCTTTGGCGTCCTGATACTGACGGATCACATCCTGGTTGGCGCGGGTCTGGCCCGGCGGCAGCGGCGGATTGCTTTCGATCAGACCCAATGTCGCCTTGGATAGCCACGAGCGGTTGTCGGCTTCAGCTTCACGAGGTACGAACTGACCGTCCACCAGTTGCGGGTGGTTCGGGTAGTTGGCTTTGAGCACTTCCAGACTGGTGGCAGCCAGGTCGTCCAGATGCAGGCGCTGGTAGGACTCGACCATCACTGCCAGGCCGTCGCCCACGGATGGGGTTTCCTGGAAGTTCTCGATCACGTAACGGCCACGGTTGGCAGCGGCTACGTAAGCCTGACGAGTCAGATAGTAGTCGGCTACGTGGATTTCATAGGAAGCCAGCAGGTTGCGCAGATAAATCATGCGCTGCTTGGCGTCCGGCGCGTAGCGGCTGTTTGGGAAACGACTGGTCAGCTGCGCGAACTCGTTGAACGAGTCACGTGCAGCGCCCGGGTCACGTTTGGTCTGATCCAGTGGCAGGAAGCGCGCCAGCAGGCCAACGTCCTGGTCAAAGGATGTCAGGCCCTTCATGTAATAGGCGTAGTCGACATTCGGGTGTTGTGGGTGCAAACGGATGAAACGTTCGGCAGCAGACTTCGCGGCCTCCGGTTCGCCGTTCTTGTAGTTCGAGTAGATCAGCTCGAGCTGAGCCTGATCGGCATAGCGCCCGAACGGATAACGCGACTCCAGCGCCTTGAGCTTGTCAGTGGCGGTCGAATAGCTGTTGTTGCCCAGGTCGGCCTGCGCCTGCTGGTACAGCTCGACTTCGCTGAGGTTTTCGTCGATCACTTCCTTCGACGAACAGGCAGCGGTGAGTGCGAGGATGGCGATCAGCAGCAGGTGTTTCACTTGCATGGCGGCTTGCGTCCCTATAACGGTCGCTGTCTTGGGCGAGACCGTCCTGTTATGATGAGCACCCCGCGGAACCCCCGGGGCAAAAGACGCCGTATTTAACCACAAGCGCGCTGCCGAAACCAAAGGCTAGCCGCCACCTAGTCTGGCCATGTCCGAAAATATAGAACTTCGCGCAGAGGTGCCGTCCGAATTGGGCGGTCAACGCCTCGATCAAGTCGCTGCACAATTATTCGCTGAGCACTCGCGCTCGCGCCTTTCTGCCTGGATCAAGGACGGCCGTTTGACGGTGGACGGAGGCGTATTGCGCCCTCGTGACATCGTGCACGGTGGTGCTGTTCTTCAATTGATTGCCGAGCAGGAGGCCCAGGGAGAATGGGTCGCCCAGGACATCGAGCTCGATATCGTCTACGAAGACGACCAGATTCTGGTGATCAACAAGCCCGCCGGTCTGGTAGTTCATCCTGCTGCCGGTCACGCCGACGGCACGCTGCTCAATGCCTTGCTGCACCACGTTCCTGACATCATTAACGTGCCGCGTGCCGGCATCGTGCACCGTCTCGACAAGGACACCACCGGTCTGATGGTGGTGGCCAAGACGATTCAGGCGCAGACCCAGCTCGTGACCCAACTGCAAAGCCGCACCGTCAGCCGCATCTATGAATGCATTGTGATCGGCGTCGTGACGGCGGGCGGCAAGATCGATGCACCGATTGGCCGTCACGGTCAGCAGCGTCAGCGCATGGCAGTGATGGAAGGCGGCAAGCAGGCGGTCAGTCATTACCGCGTGCTCGAACGTTTCCGATCCCACACTCACGTGCGGGTCAAACTGGAAACCGGCCGTACTCACCAGATTCGCGTTCACATGGCGCACATCAACTATCCGTTGGTGGGCGATCAGGCCTACGGTGGCCGCTTCCGTATTCCACCGGCAGCCAGCGTGACCATGGTTGATTCGCTGAAAACCTTCCCGCGTCAGGCGCTGCATGCACGCTTCCTGGAGCTGGATCATCCGACCACCGGTAAGCGCATGAGCTGGGAATCGCCACTGCCTGACGATTTCGTCTGGCTGCTGTCGCTGCTCAAGCAGGACCGTGAGGCGTTCATCGGGTGAATGACTGGCTGATCCCTGACTGGCCCGCGCCTGCGGGGATCAAGTCGTGCGTCACTACCCGTAGCGGCGGCGTCAGCCTGGCGCCGTTCGACAGTTTCAATCTGGGCGATCATGTCGATGACGATCCGGAGGCCGTTGCTGCCAATCGCCTTCGTCTGACCTCTCAGCTGGATATTAAGGCGGCGTGGCTCAAGCAGGTGCATGGCATCGTGGTAGCAGAAGCCGATCCGACTCAGGTTGTTGAAGCGGATGCCAGTTGGACCGCCACCCCCGGAATCGCCTGCACGATCATGACCGCTGATTGCCTGCCGGCCCTGTTCTGCAACAGGGCCGGGACTCGCGTAGCAGCAGCGCACGCAGGCTGGCGCGGTCTGGCGGCGGGCGTGCTGGAAGCAGCTGCCGATAGCCTCGAAGTCGCGTCCGACCAAATTCTGGTCTGGCTTGGCCCGGCTATTGGTCAGCCATCATTCGAAGTCGGTGGGGAAGTCCGCGAGGCTTTTATAAGCACCCATCCGCAAACCAGTGCTGCTTTTATACCGAGCAAGAATCCTGGCCGTTTCATGGCCGACATTTATGCCTTGGCCCGCTTGCGTCTAGCTGCTCACGGAGTTACTGCCGTCTACGGTGGTGGTTTCGACACCGTTACCGATCCACGCTTCTATTCCTACCGCCAAAGCGCCCGCAATGGCCGCTTTGCTTCCCTGATCTGGATTGATCGCGCCTGATCACCACGCAAGCTGTGCGCAAGCCAGCTAGGCTTGCTGGCATATCTCTGACCTGCATCAATCATGTCCTGCTTGAATCCCAGATAATTGCCCGCATGTACTGGGCATCCAGCAGGTTTTCGTTATAGGTGTGTTCATTGCTCCGGCCTGCTTATAGAAGGAAGGTGACTAATGCGTATCGATAGATTGACGAGCAAATTACAGTTAGCGTTATCGGATTCCCAATCCCTGGCGGTTGGTCTCGACCATCCGGCCATTGAGTCTGCGCACTTGATGCAGGCGTTGCTTGATCAGCAGGGCGGCACCATCAAGCCATTGCTGCTGCAGGTGGGCTTCGACATCAACAGCCTGCGTAAAGAGTTGAGCAAAGAGCTCGACCAACTCCCCAAAATCCAGAACCCCACCGGCGACGTGAACATGTCCCAGGATCTGGCGCGTCTGCTCAATCAGGCGGATCGTCTGGCGCAGCAGAAAGGCGACCAGTTCATTTCCAGCGAACTGGTGTTGCTGGCAGCCATGGACGAGAACAGCAAGCTGGGTAAGTTGCTGCTCGGCCAGGGCGTGAGCAAAAAAGCGCTTGAAAATGCAATTACCAACCTGCGCGGCGGTTCGGCGGTCAATGACCCGAATGTCGAAGAGTCCCGCCAGGCGTTGGACAAATACACCGTTGACCTGACCAAGCGTGCCGAAGAGGGCAAGCTTGACCCGGTGATCGGTCGTGATGACGAAATTCGTCGGACCATTCAGGTATTGCAGCGCCGGACCAAGAACAACCCGGTGTTGATCGGCGAACCTGGCGTGGGTAAAACCGCCATCGCCGAAGGTCTCGCGCAGCGCATCATCAATGGTGAAGTGCCCGATGGCCTCAAAGGCAAGCGTCTGCTGTCTCTGGACATGGGCTCGTTGATTGCCGGTGCGAAATTCCGCGGGGAGTTCGAGGAGCGCCTGAAGTCGTTGCTCAATGAACTGTCCAAGCAGGACGGGCAGATCATCCTGTTCATCGACGAACTGCACACCATGGTCGGCGCCGGTAAAGGCGAAGGCTCCATGGACGCAGGCAACATGTTGAAGCCCGCACTGGCCCGCGGCGAGCTGCATTGCGTGGGCGCCACCACGCTGAATGAATACCGCCAATATATAGAGAAGGATGCGGCTCTCGAACGTCGCTTCCAGAAAGTCCTGGTGGATGAGCCGAGCGAGGAAGACACCATTGCGATCCTGCGTGGCCTGAAAGAGCGCTATGAGGTTCACCACAAAGTGGCGATCACTGACGGCGCGATCATCGCTGCCGCGAAATTGAGCCATCGCTACATCACGGATCGCCAGTTGCCGGACAAGGCCATCGACCTCATTGACGAAGCCGCCAGCCGCATCCGCATGGAGATTGACTCCAAGCCGGAGGTGCTCGACCGTCTTGAGCGTCGCCTGATTCAGCTGAAGGTCGAATCCCAGGCATTAAAGAAAGAAGACGACGAAGCCGCGATCAAACGCCTGGAAAAACTTCAGGAAGAAATCGTCCGGCTCGAACGTGAATACGCTGACCTCGAAGAAATCTGGACTTCGGAAAAAGCTGAAGTCACCGGTTCGGCGCAAATTCAGCAGAAAATCGAGCAGTCGCGTCAGGAACTGGAATCCGCACGCCGTCGTGGTGATCTGAACCGCATGGCTGAATTGCAGTACGGCATCATCCCGGATCTGGAACGCAGCCTGCAAATGGTCGACCAGCATGGCAAGCCTGAAAACCAGTTGCTGCGCAGTAAAGTGACCGAAGAAGAGATTGCCGAGGTGGTGTCCAAGTGGACGGGCATTCCGGTGGCCAAAATGCTCGAAGGTGAGCGCGACAAGCTACTGAAGATGGAAAGCCTGCTGCACAACCGTGTTATCGGGCAGGACGAAGCGGTGGTCGCCGTTTCCAATGCGGTGCGGCGCTCCCGTGCCGGGTTGTCGGACCCGAATCGCCCAAGCGGCTCGTTCATGTTCCTGGGCCCTACCGGTGTTGGCAAGACCGAGTTGTGCAAGGCCCTGGCCGAGTTTCTGTTCGACACCGAGGAGGCCATGGTCCGTATCGATATGTCCGAGTTCATGGAGAAACATTCCGTGGCCCGTCTGATCGGTGCGCCGCCAGGTTATGTGGGCTACGAAGAGGGCGGTTATCTGACCGAGGCTGTGCGTCGCAAGCCTTACTCGGTGATCCTGCTGGATGAAGTCGAGAAGGCTCACCCGGATGTGTTCAATATCCTGCTGCAGGTGCTCGAAGACGGCCGACTGACCGACAGTCACGGGCGTACGGTGGATTTTCGCAATACCGTGATCGTCATGACCTCCAACCTGGGGTCGGCACAGATCATCGAGCTTTCGGGGGATCGCGAAGCGCAGCGCGCGGCGGTGATGGATGCGGTGAGTACTCACTTCCGACCGGAGTTCCTGAACCGGATCGACGAAGTGGTGATCTTCGAACCTCTGGCCCGCGACCAGATTGCCGGCATCACGGATATTCAGCTGGCTCGCCTGCGCAGCCGTCTGACCGAACGTGAGCTGTCGCTGGTGCTGAGCCCCGAGGCGATGGATAAGCTCATCGCCGTAGGTTATGACCCGGTGTATGGCGCACGCCCTCTTAAACGTGCGATCCAGCGCTGGATTGAGAACCCGTTGGCGCAGCTGATTCTGTCGGGTGGCTTTATGCCGGGTTCGAGTGTTACCGGCACCGTGGTCGATGACGAGATCGTTTTCAACTGATAGGATTCGCCGCTCAGGTTCGCCGGTGATGTTTTATCGCTGGCGACCCTGGCGCTGTGAAGAGACTCATTTGCGAGGGCTGAAAGGCCATCTGAAAAAAAATCGCAAATCATTGTCTTAAAAGCAATTTAAAGGGTTGACACCTCTTTTTAAAATTGTAGAATAGCGCGCCTCAGAGACGTGAACGCAGCGATGCAAACACATCGAAGAGGTTGAATTAACAAGTTAACAGCGCGTTAGTTCAAGGCTGTAAAGTTGTAGAAGTTGCATCTGAAATCGATAAGTTCCGCGATAGCTCAGTTGGTAGAGCAAGTGACTGTTAATCACTGGGTCCCTGGTTCGAGTCCAGGTCGTGGAGCCAGATTTCAATATGTAGCTGTATCGGGGTATAGCGCAGTCCGGTAGCGCGCCTGCTTTGGGAGCAGGATGTCAGGAGTTCGAATCCCCTTACCCCGACCATTTTTGGGTCGTTAGCTCAGTTGGTAGAGCAGTTGGCTTTTAACCAATTGGTCGTAGGTTCGAATCCCACACGACCCACCATTTTTGGCCTCAACAGCAATGTTGGGGCCGAATCTTACAGATTTGATGCCATTTGCATCAAATCGCAGACGGCTAGTTGAGGCGTCTTTAAAAGTTTCACCGGGGTATAGCGCAGTCCGGTAGCGCGCCTGCTTTGGGAGCAGGATGTCAGGAGTTCGAATCCCCTTACCCCGACCATATTTACAAAGAAGCCTGATTTAAGCCTTGTGCGCAGATCGGGCTTTTTTGCGTCCATACGTTTAGATCGTGAACAAGCTACCCCTGTAGGAGCCATCGGAGGTTACGACGGCGACGAATGCAGTTGTTCTGAAAACACACGACAACTGTAGGAGCTCACGAGCACCGCGAGGCAGCGATGGCTCGGTGTATCATGCAGATCGCCATCGCTGCCTCGCGGTGCTCGTGAGCTCCTACAGGAGGTTGCTGGCGTCACCCTCAGCTACTTCAACCCGATTACGTCCGCGCTGTTTGGCGTAGTACAGCGCCGTATCGGCAGCTTTCAGCAGGCCGGTGGTGGTGTTCTGTTCGTCGGGGATCATGAGAGCAACTCCCAGGCTGACAGTGAGAGTTTTGAACGGTGATGTCGCATGGGGCAGATTCAGGCCCTCAATGGCCTGACAAATCATCTCGGCGGTCATTATCGCGTGGCTTTCGCTGCCGGACTGAGAAATGATGGCGAACTCTTCGCCGCCGTAGCGCGCAACGAAATCGCCGCTACGACGCACGTGGCTCTGAAGCGCCAGAGCAACCTGGCGCAATGCATCGTCACCGGCCTGATGCCCGTAGTGATCGTTGTATTGCTTGAAATAATCCACATCGAGCATCGCCAGCATTAACCCATGGCCATTGCGTCGCGCGCGGTTCCACTCGCTCATGAGGGTTTGATCGAACTGACGGCGGTTGGGGATACCGGTCAAACCGTCGGTATTACTGATCGCCGCCAATTGCTGATTCGAGCGTTCCAGCTCCAGCGTCCGACCCCGAACGCGGCTCTCCAGCTCAAGCTCGCGCACCTGTAACTCCTCAAGCAAAACCGCAAAGCCGATGCCGATCAGACATAGCGTGAAGATAAACTCCTGCGCGCGCAGCACTTGTAATTGCATAGGCAAATCACCGAACGGCTTGAGCCCGGAGGTCATCATCAAGGTGATTGACAGGGAAATGATTGCTACGAAAATCGCTGTCCAACGGATGCCAAAGCGAAAGGCAATGACCGCAGCACCTGGCAATAGCAGCGTCGGTGAGACGGTAAACTCATCCATGCCGCCGCCATAGTTGGCGGCGGCGGCGGCAACCAACAGCAGGAGGGTGACGGCCAGCAGGATATGGTCGAATCGGGTAATGCGTTTTTGCTGGCGTAGTGGCTGGATGAATGCCAGCAACAGCGGGGTATAGATCAGCAGGCCAAGGGCGTCACCAAACCACCATAAGCGGACCAGCGTCAGATAAGCACTGGTTGCACCTGAGACCTGCTGCAGAACCAGGGCCGCCAGCAGACTGGCCGTCAGTGCGCCGATCAATGGCCCGACGAGGATGAACTTGACCAGATCTTCCAGGCGCTGCAATCGCAGGTTGGCACCGGTACGTTTCAATAACAGGAAGGTGATGGTGACTTCAGTCAGATTGACGGCGCTGAGCAGCACGGCTTCCATCAAGCCGAATTCACTTAGATTGCCCAGCACATCAGAACTGAAGGTGACGGCGGCCAGGAGCGGGGCGCGTCGACCTTCGGAGCGCAGCAGTGCCGCCAGCAGAACGGCATTGGGCAGCCAGACGACCACGACATTGTCCTGCGTAACGGCGCAGAGGAAAGTCAGCTTGACGCTGGCAAAGTGAATAAGCAGAAGCAGCGCGCAGAATAACCAACCGGGTCGCTTCCAGAATGTTTCCGAGGTGATCATCACCGCTTCCAGGTCCGGTTCGGCGCGAATGATCGTCTGGCGCTGCTTAGGTTGTCAACGTTGGGCACAGATCCGTACAGGCTCGTCGACTGGACAAGTCTGTAATCCGAACAGGCAGATGAGCAGTGAAAATTATCTGCGGTTTAACAGTATTTTCATAAAGGAGCGGCTATGATGCCGGTCCTCGTTGGGGAGTAACCTGCTTCTGAGTTATCTCGGGAGCGTTCGTATCAACATTCTCGGCAGCAGCCGTGGTGCGAACACCTTTTGGTTGGTGAGACCAGCGACACATCCATGCCGAAAGTCGGGCGTGTGGACGTGTCGTTGACTCATAGCCCGACTGAGAAGTAACCGTGAATCCCATTTCCCTGATTTTCCTTGCCCTGGCCATGTCCACAGACGCTTTCGCAGCGGCTATCGGAAAAGGCTCCAGTCTTCACAAGCCACGTTTTATCGAAGCCCTGCGCACCGGTCTTATCTTCGGTGTCATCGAGGCGATTACCCCTATCATTGGTTGGGCCATCGGCCACGCGGCATCGCGGTTTGTGGAAAGTTGGGATCACTGGATCGCATTCACGCTGTTGCTGATCCTGGGGCTGCACATGATCTATAACGGCTTGAAACACGAAGATGAAAGCGACGAAGAGAAACCCGGCCAGCATTCATTTCTGATTCTCGCCGTCACCGCGTTCGCGACCAGTATTGATGCGCTGGCGGTTGGGGTAGGGCTGGCCTTCGTCGATGTGAATATTCTGGTCGCCGCAGCAGCCATCGGTCTGGCAACCATGACCATGGTGACCATCGGCGTCATGCTTGGCCGAGTGCTGGGCACCATGGTCGGCAAACGAGCGGAAATCGTTGGTGGTGTTGTGTTGATGCTGGTGGGTGCGACGATTCTGTACGAGCATTTGTCGGTTTAAGGTCGTCGCGGCTCACTGATCTGGAGTGGAGCACCTGTAGGAGCGCGCTTGCCCGCGATAGCGTTGGATCAGGCGATAATTTTTCGACTGAACCACCGCTGGCGCGGGCAAGCGCGCTCCTTCGGATCAAATGGTCCTACAGGGTCAGGCCTGTCAATGCAGCTTCATGCGCGGCTCGGTGCCTTTGCCGATGCGGCTGCCCAGCATCAGCATCAGGGTGCGGAAGGTGCCGTATAGTGCCATCTGGTGCATACGGTACAGCGAAATGTAGAACATCCGCGCCAGCCAGCCTTCGAGCATTACGCTGCCGGTGAGGTTGCCCATCAGGTTACCCACGGCAGAGAACTTCGACAGTGAGATCAGCGAGCCGTAATCGGTGTACTTGTACTCCGACAATGGCTTGCCTTCGATGCGCTGGCGCAACGACTTGACCAGCAAGGACGCCTGTTGGTGCGCGGCTTGGGCTCGTGGCGGGACATTCCGGTCCGAGCCTTTCTGGGGACAGGCCGCGCAGTCGCCGAAGGCAAAAATATTGTCATCGCGGGTGGTCTGCAAAGTCGTGCGTACTTGCAGCTGGTTGATACGATTGGTCTCAAGCCCGTCGATTTCCTGCAGGAAGCCTGGCGCACGAATGCCTGCTGCCCAGACCTTGAGCTGCGCCGGAATCACTTGGCCACTGGCGGTGATCAGCGAGTCGGCGGTCACTTCACTCACTGCGGCATTGGTCAGCACAGTCACTCCGAGCTTTTCCAGGGTTTTGTGCACAGGCCCGCCGATACGCTCGGGCAGAGCAGGCAACACCCGCGGACCTGCTTCGATCACAGTGATGCGCAGGTTTTCCGGCTTGATCCGGCCCAGGCCGTAGGCCGCCAATTCGTGAGCCGCGTTGTGCAGTTCCGCCGCCAGCTCGACACCGGTTGCCCCGGCACCGACGATGGCGACAGTGATTTCCTTGGTGACATCGGTTTGCCCTGCGTGGGCACGCAGGTAGTGATTGAGCAGTTGCTGGTGGAATTTCTCGGCTTGCGCGCGGCTGTCGAGGAACAGGCAATGATCGGCCGCGCCCAGCGTGTTGAAGTCGTTGGTAGTGCTGCCGACGGCAATCACCAGCGAGTCATATTCAAGGCTGCGGGCCGGAACCAGTTCCAGGCCATTTTCATCCAGGGTTGCCGAGAGATGAATCTGCCGCGTCGTGCGGTCCAGGCCGGTCATGCGGCCGAGCTGGAACTGGAAGTGATTCCACTTCGCCTGAGCCACGTAATTCAGCTCGTCTTCATAGGAATTGAGCGAGCCAGCTGCCACTTCGTGCAGTAGTGGTTTCCAGATGTGCGTCAGGTTGGCGTCGACCAGGGTCACGGCTGCGCTGCCTTTTTTGCCCAGGGTCTTACCCAGGCGGGTCGCCAGCTCCAGACCGCCAGCGCCGCCGCCAACGATGACAATACGATGAGTCATAGGGATATCTCATAAGGTTTAAGGAATTCAGGGAGGCTGAGTCGATCTGCGCGAGCGGCCAAGTGCTGCTCATAGCGTCAGATAACTCAAAAGTCGGCTCAACAGGCCAAGGGCAACCACCACCGCAACCACCACGATCAGGAGCAGCCATGGCCGGAAAGGGCGGCGCTCGACTTGATGCTGCGGGGCTTGCAGGTACTCTTCGACACGCTTTTGGTCTTCAGGGTTCAGGCGGCTGGACATGGGAGCCTCACAAAAGAGGACGATTATTCAACGATGATCTCCAGCGGTTCGACACGCAACGGATCATCAAGGCGAATGATTCCGCTTTGTATCACTCGCGCAGTAATTCCGCCATGGCCGCGCACCGCCTGAAAAGTGCCGTGGCCCAGGCGCTGCTCAAGGCGGGCGCAGGGCTGGCACCAGCCGGTGGTTTCCAGAATGGCCTGGCCAATCTTGAAGCGACGACCCTTGAGGCTGAATAGATTGATGCCGCTGATCACCAGATTGCGCCGTAGGTCCTGAGGCACGATGGGCTGATCGGCGGGGCGATCCAGCAGAGAACTGACGACCGCCAAGTGTTCCCACTGAATCAGCGTCACCTGCCGGGCATTGCGTGGGCCTGGGCGGGCGTGGTCGCCGGTCAATCCAGCTTCACGGCGAGCTTCCACGGCTTCCAGCTCGATCATCTCGCCGCGTGATTCGGGGCGGACCCCGATCCAGCGCACACGGCCAGTCTGTGGTACATCGGCCAGGAGTTCTTGCAGGGGGCTCATAAGCTGATTCCAACATCAAATACGACACTGCGACCCAGGTTGGTCCGCAGGAAATCTGGTGCATCGGGGTGGGCAAACAACACGCGGGCAAAGGTCGGGCCGACCAGCGACAGCGAGCGCCAGCCCTGGCGCAGGTATTCGGTGGGCGGGGGAAAGTGGCTGTTCAAGTCCAGTACTTCGCGTTTCAGGCTGGTGAAAGCAATGATATCCAGCTCGCCAAGGTCCAGGCCGCGCTCTTTATAGTTTTGCGCTTTCTTGCGCAAGGTTGGCCCCAGACGTTGCAACAGCTCAGATGCGGGGATGCGTTTGGGCTTGGCTTCGCGGCGCACCAACTGGCTCAGGGAAAACGCCCCACGTCGCCGTGCCAGCTCTTCGCGCCACTCGTCATTCAGGCGACGGCCTTCGTCCAGCACAAAAAATACTTCGAAGCAGGCATCGCGAAACAGCACATCCGGGGGTTCCTGCCCGGCGGCGGTGAAGTCTTCGTTGCGGTGGGCGATGTTCAAACCTTGCAGTAATCGCTGACAAACCCATCGCTCACGCTCCCACTTTCGCGCATTGGAAAGAAACGCGTTGGCTTGTTCGGCCTGGATCGTGAGCAGGCGAAGGTAGTCTGAGTCATCCATAGGGCCAAGCTTAGCGTTCAAGTCGGGGGGACTGGAAGAACAAAGATACGCGTAGCCACAGCAAGTAATGACCCGTAGGAGCGCGCTTGCCCGCGATAGCAGAGTGTCAGCCGCAAGTCAGCAGCTGACACACCGTCATCGCGGGCAAGCGCGCTCCTGCAGAATCGGCCTTCACCCACCCGGATCAACCAACCTGGCGTCTATTTCCGTTATCTTGTTGACCCACGAATCCATCCGGGAGATTTGCACCCTTGAAACTCTGGACCTTTCTGCTGTTGATCCTGTTGCCGTTCACCGCTCAGGCCATTGAAATCGGCGATCCGCTGCCGTCCTGGAGCCTGTTCGATCAGTTCGACGAGCCTTATGTCATGGACCCGCCGAAAACCCAGACGATTCTGGTCGCCAGCAGCATGAGCGCGGGCAAGATCATGGAAAAGGCGCTCAAGGACAAACCAAAGGGTTTTCTTGAGGCCCGCAAAACCGTGTTCATCGCCAATATCGAGCCCATGCCGGCGTATGTCACCAAGTTCTTTGCGGTGCCGAAGATGCGCAAGGTCTACTCTTATCGGGTAGCACTGGATCGCGAGGCGCAGATCGCGCCGGGCTATGGCGGTGATCCGGCCGCCGTTCAGTGGCTACAACTTAAAGACGGCAAGCTGATTGAACGGCGTGAGTTCAATGGCCCTGACGCACTCCGCGAGGCACTTGAAAAACCATGATCGGCGCGCTGGTCCTGACCCCGCAAACCATGATGCTCGGCTGGCTACTGTATGTGCCAGTGTTGGTTTGCGCGGTCTGGCGGGCGTCGTGGATCGAGCTGTTTACCGATAGTCGTCGGCAACACGTGCTGTTTGCCACGGTGTTCGCGTTGTTTCTGCTGTGGCTGGTGCGCCGCGACTTCGATACCGGCGTGTCTTACCACTTCATTGGCATGACGGCCGTAACCCTGCTGCTGGATTGGCCGCTGGCGATGGTTGGCGGGTTTGCAGCGCAGCTGGGGCTGTTGGCCTTGGGGCGGCAGGATCTGGCTGCGTTGGGGATAAACGGCCTGTTGTTCATCGCCCTGCCTGTGGTGGTCACCGAAGCCTGCGCTGTTCTGGTAGAAAGGGCGCAGCCGAAAAGCCCGTTCGTTTACATCTTCTGCTCGGGGTTTCTGGCTGCTGCGCTGGCTAGCCTGCTGTGTTTGTTACTGGCGCTTGCGGTGCTCTGGTACGACGGGATTTTCGAGATGCCGATCTTTCTTGAGGACTTTATCGGCTATCTCTGGCTGATCATTTTTCCTGAAGCGTTCATCAACGGCATGATCATCAGCGCATTGGTGGTGTTCAGCCCGCAGTGGCTGGAGACCTTCAATCGAACGCGCTACTTGTCGGCGCCGTGGAAGGATGAGGGCGATATCTGAGGCCGATTCCTTTCAAATGAAGATTCAGATCTGAATTGGAATTTATGACCTGTGGGAGCAAGCTTGCTTGCGAAGGCAATGTATCAGCCGCCGCATCATAATGTGCCGACTGCACTGGCCCTTTCGCGAGCAAGCTCGCTCCCACAGGTCCTTCGGGTATCTAACGCTCAATGTCTCTCAGGAAAATCCCCGGAAAACATCTCGTCTTCAGCATCCGGGCTGACCGGGATCGCGTGTTCTTCGGATGCCCAGGCACCCAAGTCAATCAGCTTGCAGCGCTCGGAACAAAAAGGTCGGGCAGGGCTGGCCGCGCTCCATTCCACAGGCGCGCCGCAGGTAGGGCAGTCGACGGTCGTTGGTTGGCTCATGGCAGTTCTCCGGGCAAAGTTAAATAAAAATGATGCAGGCGCTCGACTTCGCTTTTCAGCCAAGCGTGGTCACGATCATTGACCAGCACATCGTCGGCTCGACTCAATCGTTCTTCACGACTGGCCTGGGCCTTGAGAATCGCCTGCACCTGCTCCTGGCTCGAGTTGTCACGCAGCATGGTGCGCTCCACCTGCAGTTGCTGGGGCGCATCAATTACCAGAATGCGGCGGGTCATCTTCCACTGACCGGATTCGATCAATAGTGGCGAGACCAGAATCGCATAGGGTGAATGGGCGCTGGCCAGATCGCGCTGGATCTCCTTGCCGATCAGCGGATGCAGCAGTGCTTCCAGCCAACGTCGCTGCTCGGGATTTTCGAAAATCAAGCCGCGCAATGCGCTGCGATTGAGCGTGCCGTCGGCTTGCAGCACCGTTGGGCCGAAGTGTTCGGCAATCAGCGGCAGCGCCGGGCGACCGGGTTCAACCACCCATCGCGCAGCGTGATCGGCATCCACGACATGAATCCCGAGGTCAATGAAGCACTGGGCAGCGGCACTTTTGCCACTGCCAATGCCGCCTGTAAGGCCAAGAATCCAGGGTTTGAAAGCGGTTTGGGTCATCTGAAACCGGCGAAGTGCATGTAAGAGTCGGTTATTTGACCACCCCAGAGCAAAGCGATCCAGCCCGCGATGGCCAGATAAGGACCGAAGGGGATCGGCGTGCTGGTTTCAGCATTGCGTAAGCGCAAGGTGATCACCCCCAGAACTGCGCCCACCAGCGACGACAACAGGATGGTCAATGGCAAAATCTGCCAACCGCCCCAGGCGCCGAGCATGGCCAGCAACTTGAAGTCGCCGTAACCCATGCCTTCTTTGCCAGTGACCAGCTTGAAAAGCCAGAACACCGTCCACAAAGTCAGATAACCCGCCACCGCGCCCCACAACGCATCGCCCAACGTGGTGAACAGGCCGAACGAGTTGACGATCAGCCCGATCCACAGCAGTGGCAACACCAGCGAATCCGGCAGCAATTGGTGGTCGGCATCAATCAGGCTCATGGCCAACAAGCCCCAGCTAAGCAGCAGCATCGCCGCTGCTGGCCAGCCGAAACCGAAATGCCAGGCGACAAAGGCCGACAACACACCGCAGCTCAGCTCCACCAGCGGATAGCGCTTGCTGATGGGGGTTTTGCAGCTTGAGCATTTGCCGCCCAGTACGAGATAGCTAATTACCGGAAGGTTTTCCCACGGGCGGATTTGATGAGCGCAATTCGGGCAGCGGGAGTGGGGTAGAACCAGATTGAAGGTTTCACCGCTGGCCTCTGCGGGCAGGCCGAGCATTTCCCGGGACTGAGTCTTCCAGTCCCGCTCCATCATGATCGGCAGGCGATAGACCAGCACGTTGAGAAAACTACCCACCAGCAAACCGAGGACTAGCGCGGATATAACGAAGGCCATCGGGGAGCTGGCCAGGAAGTCGAGGATCAACATGGTTAGACGACGTTTCCGAGCTGGAAAATTGGCAGGTACATGGCTAATACGAGACCGCCGACCACAACACCGAGGAAGGCCATGATAATGGGTTCCAACAGACTGGTCATGCTGTTGACCATATTGTCCACTTCCTCCTCGTAGAAACTCGCGACCTTATCGAGCATAGAATCCAGCGCTCCGGACTCTTCACCGATTGAGGTCATTTGAATCGCCAACGAAGGGAAAACTCCGGTGCTGCGCATGGAGTAATTCAGTTGCACACCGGTAGCAACGTCATTTTTGACCTTGTTCACTGCATTGCGAAACACCACGTTGCCGGTGGCTCCAGCAACTGATTCCAGCGCTTCTACCAAAGGCACGCCGGCGGCGAAGGTCGTTGCGAGGGTTCGAGCAAAACGGGCTACCGATGATTTATAGATGAGCGGTCCAACAATCGGGACTTTGAGCAGGATTCGATCTACCCGATTTCTGAAGTGTTCGGATGTTCTATGTAAGTGCTTGAATGTGAAGAACGCGGCAACGCCAGCGCCGACAATAATTAGCCACCACTTTTGCACGACCTCGGAAAGTCCAATCACCATTCGAGTAAATACTGGTAATTCAGCGCCAAAGCCGGCAAAGACTTGTTGGAACTGGGGGACAACTTTGATCAACAAAATAGCGGTGACGACGACCGCCACAATCAGGACTGCAATCGGGTAAGTCATGGCCTTTTTGATCTTGGCCTTGAGCGCCTCGGTCTTTTCTTTGTACGTGGCGACCCGAGCCAATAAGGTTTCCAAAGCACCTGCCTGTTCACCAGCACTGACCAGGTTGCAGTACAGGTCGTCAAAGTAACGCGGCCTTCTCTTCAAAGCGGCGGCGAAGCTGTTACCTGCGGCGACGTCATCGCGTAGCTCCTCGATCAGCTTGCGCATGTTGGGGTTGTCAGCGCCGTCGATGATGATGTCGAACGACTGCAGCAACGGGACGCCAGCCTTCATCATGGTCGCCATTTGCCGGGTAAAAAAAGCGATATCAAGGGGTTTGATTTTTTTACCCGACCCACCAAAAAGCGAAATCGGCTTCTTGCGCACTTTGGTCGGGTTAATACCTTGCTTGCGCAATTGCGCCTTGATCAGTGCCGGATTCGTCCCGCTCATCTCACCAATGGTTTTCGCGCCTTGCCTATCCGTGCCTTCCCAAGTGTAAACAATGACTTTTGCTGCTTTGCTGGCCATGCTTAATCCTTGGTCACGCGGTTGACTTCTTCGAGGCTGGTTATGCCTTGCATGGCTTTGATGAGTCCGGAGGTGCGTAGATCGTTAAAACCGTCTTTGCGCATTTGAATGGAAATATCCAGCGAGTTGCCTTCTTCCATAATGATGCGCTCCAGTTCTGGAGTTTTCTTGACCACTTCGTAAATCCCCACCCGGCCTTTATAGCCGCCGTTGCACAGGTTACAGCCAACGGGTGCATAAAGCTTGAAGGTGCCGATCCTGTTCTCCGGGAAGCCTTCCTTGATCAAGGTCTCCCGAGGAATATCTGCTTCCTTCTTGCAGTGGGGGCACAGTTTACGCGCCAGCCGCTGGGCAATGATCAGGTTGATGGCGGTGGCAATGTTGAAGGCTGCCACGCCCATATGGTGCAAGCGGGTCAGGGTTTCTGCGGCGCTGTTGGTGTGCAGCGTCGAGAGCACCATGTGCCCGGTTTGCGAAGCCTTGATGGCGATTTCAGCGGTTTCCAGATCCCTGATTTCGCCGACCATGATGACGTCGGGATCCTGACGGAGGAAGGCCCGCAACGCTTGGGAAAAGTCCATTCCTTGACGCGGGTTGACGTTGACCTGGTTGATCCCTTCCAGGTTGATTTCTACCGGATCCTCCGCTGTAGAAATATTGATGTCCACAGTGTTGAGGATATTCAGGCCGGTATACAGCGACACGGTTTTACCCGAGCCGGTCGGGCCGGTGACCAGGATCATGCCTTGGGGTTGCTTCAGCGCCTCCAAGTACAGCTTTTTCTGCTCCGGCTCGTAACCCAAGGCGTCAATACCCATTTGAGCGCTGGTCGGGTCGAGAATCCGCATGACGATTTTCTCGCCCCACAGAGTCGGCAAGGTGTTCATCCGGAAGTCGATAGATTTGGTCTTCGAAACCCGTAACTTGACCCTGCCGTCTTGGGGTTTGCGCCGCTCGGAAATATCCAGCCCAGCCATGACCTTGAGGCGTGCGGCGATGCGGTTGGCCAGATTGATCGGCGGTTTGGCCACCTCATGGAGGATGCCGTCGGTTCGCAGCCGGACCCTGAACGTCTTTTCATAGGGTTCAAAGTGCAAATCCGACGAGCCCAGACGAATGGCATCCAGCAACATTTTATTGACGAAACGCACCACTGGCGCATCGTCGGCGTCGTCCAGCCCCGCAATCGATGTTTCTTTGACGTCGGTGGCCGACTGGCTCTCCATGTCGAGGTCGACATCGGCCATTGCCCCTAGCGCACCGTTGCTGTCGAAAAGCTTCTCGATGGCCTCGGTCAGCTTGTCATCCTCGACCAGGATCGCTTCGACGTTGAGGCCCGTGCTGAACTGGATATCCGTCACCGCCTGATGGCTCGTCGGGTCGGAGATGCCTATATAAAGCTTGTTACCGCGCCGCCATAAAGGCAGGGCATGATGTTGGCGAATGAGTTTTTCGCTGACCAGTTCTTGGGGCTGGCCTTCCTTGTCGATCGCATTCAGGTCGACGAAGGGCATGCCGAACTGATCCGAAGCCATCTCCGCCAGAGTCAGCGCCCTTACCAGTCGGTTTTGTACCAGATAATTAATCAGTGAAACCTTGTCGCGCCGCGCTTGTTGATAAGCCTGCTGCGCCACTTTTTCATCAACAAGTTCGGCGACAACCAATTGTTTGGCCAGACCGGTCAGGACCACTTCACTCATAACACCACCAGACCCATACAGTGCGTGGTTTATAGCCTAGTCAGGCGGCGCTGCCAATGACACAGCGCAAGGTGACGAAAATTGTCAGTTTATGCTGCGGTTTGGTTGCCATCTGAGTGCCTGTGGAAGGGGATTAGCAACAAAGCATGATAGAAAGCAGATTGGCATGACCTATGCTAAGACCTGTTCACGCACCGCCTTATTGACACATCGGAGTAGTACCCATGAAAGCAGTACAAAAAGGTTTTACGTTGATCGAGCTGATGATCGTCGTAGCTATCGTCGGCATCCTCGCAGCGGTGGCCATCCCCGCATATCAGGACTACACAATCCGTGCACAGGTTTCTGAGTTGGTGGCGCTCGCGGATGGTGCGAAGGTCGCCGTCGCTGAGTCTTTTCAAACCAACGGTGTGTTCCCGGCTAACAACGCAGCGGCAGGTTACAGCGGCGCTGAGGGCACCTACACCGCCAGTGTTGCAGTCGGCGCTAATGGTGTAATTACCGCAACCGCTCGTGGCGCTGCACCTGTTAACGCCCAAATTTTCGGTGGCACTTTCGTACTGACACCGGCAGCTGGTGCGAACAACAGCGTAACTTGGGTTTGTAATGCCAACAACACTATCGCCGCCCAATACCGCCCAGCCAACTGCCGTTAATTAGCAGTCGGGATGAGTGCGCTGACTGCCTTTGCTGCTAGCGTTATCTATTGAGGCAACCGCCGAAATAGCTCAGCCCGGTAGAGCAGCGCACTCGTAACGCGAAGGTCGCAGGTTCGATTCCTGTTTTCGGCACCGCAGACCTAAAAAGCCCGATCCATCTGGATCGGGCTTTTTCGTTTCGCCATTCCGCAAATGGAGTCAGGCCTTGACCTTGTACAGACCGAATTTCCTGCCATCCACGCAGCGCACTTTGGGGCCGTCTATGTAGGCCATGTCGTGGCCGTCGTGGTCGACCAGGCGCTGGGGGGCGGAGAGGACTAGGATACCGATGTCGCCGCTCCAGTCGCGGCGCGGATCATGTTCGAGGTAGGCGTAGACCCTGCGATTCTGGATGCGCCATACAGGGTTGCGCTGGTCAGAGGCGCGTACGTCGTAGGTGGCAGCGGGGTCGAGTTTGAACTGAGCAGTCATTGGCATGTTTCCTTCTCAACCTGTGCCGACTGCTCAACGATTCAGGCCGATGCGTAGTTATTGTTAAATGCTGTGTTCAGGTTAGTACAAAATTGTTCAGGGGTACGCGGTCGATGTGGGAGCGGTGCTTGCCCGCGATAAGGCCGCCAAAGATATTAGGTTAATCGCGTCCAGCCTTATCGCGGGCAAGCACCGCTCCCACAGAGAAACATCATTCCAATAATGAATTCGCTGCCAGCTTTACAAACTCAACCGCATCGACAAATCCACTGCCTTCACATCCTTGGTCATTGCACCGATGGAGATGTAATCCACGCCGGTTTGCGCAATTACCACCAAGGTGTCGTCGTTGATGCCACCGCTGGCTTCCAGTTTGGCGCGGCCGGCATTGATGCGAACGGCTTCGCGCATGTCGTCGAGGCTCAGTTCGTCGAGCATCACGATGTCGGCCCCGGCGTCCAGTGCCTGACGGAGTTCGTTCAGGTTTTCCACTTCGATCTCCACCGGTTTGCCGGGTGCGATCTTATGGGCGGCGCTGATTGCCTCGGCGATACCGCCACAAGCGGCGATGTGGTTTTCCTTGATCAGAAACGCGTCGAACAAACCGATGCGGTGGTTATGGCAACCGCCGCAGGTCACCGCATATTTTTGCGCCATGCGCAGGCCGGGCAACGTCTTGCGAGTGTCCAGCAGTTTGACCTGAGTATCGCTGACCATGTCCGCGTAATGCTGCGCTTTCGTGGCAACCCCCGACAGCATCTGTAGAAAATTCAGTGCGCTGCGTTCGCCAGTCAGCAGCGAACGAGCCGGTCCCTCCAAATGGAACAACGCTTGATTGGGCTGCACTCGATCCCCATCCATGACCTGCCAGTGCACCGCCACTCGAGGATCCAGTTGACGAAACACCGCATCGACCCACGCCGTGCCAGCAATAACCGCAGCATCCCGGGAAATGATCGTGGCTTTGGCTAAGCGTTCGTCGGGGATCAACTGCGCGGTGATATCGCCACTGCCGACATCCTCCAGCAACGCACGGCGCACGTTGGCTTCGATTTCGGCGGTCAGGGTGGCGAGTTGTAAATTCGGCATAGCGGACTCCAATTTCAGATGGCCGGAGTATAAGGCAGGTTAAAGCCCACACCACAGGCAACAAGTCTGGCACGGGGCCGGAGACATTCATCTGAATGACAGCTGGTCGGTTTTTTTTATAACCCTGCGATGGATCGCATTTTTCGCGGTCTATGACTGCACACGTTAATCCATCGCAACCGGACCAGTGCTGACTGAAGACTTCGCTGGCTAATCGGATATCGTTTGCAACATAATGCGCCTTGTATTTGGCGTCATACATTTGACGTAGTGCGAAGTGCCCGGTTTTAGAGAGGTCGACTGATGTTCGCTGGCAGGTGGATTGATGCAAAACGACGATAAAGTAGTGCCTTTGACTAAGGCGAACGCTGACCAGGCGGTTAATTCGCCGTTGGCGCGGCTGCCTGTCGTTTTACTTCAGGTCCGGGACAAAGCTGCCCAGCAGCTCAAGGATGCGCTTCAGGAACTGTTCGATAACGCAGACGACACGCTGTTTGAAATGGCTGATCGGGCGCACAACAACACCGAGCAGAACTCATTTTTTGAAGCCATGCGCGATTTGCGTCTCAAGCGCAAAAGTATCGAGCGTGCTTTTCTCGATAAGTTCTACGAAGCCTTCCTGCGCATCGGCCAATACCAGATTGTCGAACCGACGATTCCGGCAGCAGTGTCCTTTGACAAGCTGTCGCTGGTGCATAACGACGATCTGGAGAAAACCGTCGCCGTGGATGCCATGGTCGCCAAGGTACTGAGTCGCGACGGCATCGCCCTTGACCAGCTGACCACCCGCCTGAACCACCTGATTACCCAGCCCTTGACTGTCGAAACCAACCCTATGGGGCCGGCGCTGTTATGCGAATTTTTCCTGCTGGCGGGGAAAAGTCTGGGGGTTGAGATCAAGGTCAAGCTGATCATCCTCAAGCTGTTCGAGAAGTACGTGCTGGCCGACGCTGATCACCTTTACGGCGAGGCCAACCAACTGCTGATTGCCACCGGCGTGCTGCCTGAACTCAAGGCGTTGCCCGCCCGCCGCGCCACTGACCGGACAGCTCGACCGGCCCGTGAGCGGCCCAGCGAGCAGTTTGCAGATCCGGGCCTGGCCCAGGCCGCGGATAAGCTGGACCAAGGTGTGCAGGAGGTGTTTTCGGCCCTGCAGGAGTTGCTGCTGCAGGTCCGTGGGAACCTGGTCACACGTCATGATGCCAGTGCCGAGCCTCGACCAATTTCCAGTCAGGATCTGCTGCGTTTGTTGTCGCATATGCAGCAGTACGTGCCGGCTGCAGATGCGCCGGAAGACTTCGACCTGCGCAATCAGCTGGAACAATTGCTCGCGCGAGTCAGTATGAAGAGTGGCAAGTTTCGGGTGGTCGGAGCGGTCGATGAGGACGTCATCAACCTGATCGCGATGCTCTTTGAATTCATCCTCGACGATCGTAACTTGCCACTGTCGCTGCGTGCCTTGATCGGCCGTCTGCAAATCCCGATGCTCAAGGTTGCGGTCATCGACAAAAGTTTTTTCAGCCGTGGCAGCCACCCGGCGCGCCGGTTGCTGAACGAAATAGCTTCTGCCGCCCTGGGTTGGGGTGGGCGCGACGATTACCAGCGTGATTCGTTATATGTGCGCGTCGAGCAGATCGTGCAGCGCTTGCTGAACGATTTTGTTGACGATCCAGCGATATTTTCCGAGTTGCTGGTGGATTTCCTGGCGTTCACCAGCGATGAGCGCCGCCGCAGCGAGTTGCTGGAGCAGCGCACCCGCGACGCCGAAGAAGGCCGCGCTCGCGCAGAGTTGGCCCGTCAGCGGGTACAGCAGGAGTTGAATGAGCGGTTGCTGGGTAAAGTCTTGCCTGAAGTCGTCGTTCGTCTGCTGCAGGAAGCCTGGAGCAAGGTGTTGTTGCTGACTTGCCTCAAGCATGGCGATGAGTCCAGCGAATGGCAGGCCGGACTGGTCGCCATGGATGATCTGATCTGGAGCGTTGAGCCGCACGAAGAAGCTGACGCGCGCCAGCGTTTGCTGGATCTGGTTCCTGGCTTGCTTAAAGCACTGCGCGAAGGGCTGGCCAGCGCCGCATTTGATCCGTTTGCCACCAGCGAATTCTTCAGCCAGCTGGAGGCCCTGCATGTGCAGGCCTTTCAGCATTTCTCGCGCTTGCAGGACCCACAAGACGGCGCCGATGACAGCGCTCCAACTGTGCATGAAGGCGACTTGCCTCCAGGGCCGGTGATGATTGAGGTGGTCGAGGAAATTGTCTTGATCGCACCGGGCGAGCAGTTCCTCAACGAGTCGGTAGTGCGCCTGCCCGATGATGACGCTGGGCTGGCTCAGGTCGACAAGTTGCGTCTGGGTGGCTGGGTCGAAATTCAGGAAGACGAAGATCACCGGCTGCGTTGCAAGCTGGCTGCCATCGTTGAACCGAGTGGACGCTATGTGTTCGTTAACCGCACCGGGATGAAGGTCCTGGAAAAAACCCGCATGGGCCTGGCCGTGGAGTTTCGTCGTGGCAGCATCCGCCTGCTGGACGATGCCTTGCTGTTCGATCGGGCGCTGGAGTCGGTGTTGGGGAATCTGCGCAAGCTCAAGGGTGCATAATTACCTGGTTTGAAATGCGATCTTGTGGGAGCGGTGCTTGCCCGCGATAAGGCTGGACGCGATTCACTTTAGCCCTCACTGCCCTTATCGCGGGCAAGCATCGCTCCCGCATAGTAATTCCGCAGCACCGGACACCTCCTACACACTCCATCGCCGATTTACTCCCCCCTGTCTCGTCTATCGCGGGCATACTTGGCCCTGTCGATTTATCTGTGCAAGGAACCTTCATGCAACTCGATTGCGCAAGCGGCTGGTGCCACGGCGTGCATCATTGCCCATCGCCCAATTTCAATGCGCGCCCTACGGGTGAAGTGTCTTTATTGGTTATCCACAACATCAGCTTGCCGCCCGCGCAGTTCAAGACCGGTAAAGTCCAGGCATTTTTTCAGAATCAACTGGATGTCACCGAGCATCCGTATTTTGCAGGGATTGCCGATTTGCGGGTGTCGGCGCATTTTCTGATTGAGCGTGATGGCGAGGTCACTCAGTTCGTCTCTTGTCTGGATCGTGCGTGGCATGCGGGCATTTCCAGTTTCGAAGGCCGGGAGACCTGCAATGATTTCTCCGTGGGCATCGAGCTGGAGGGCACCGATGAACAGCCGTTTACCGACGCTCAATACGTGGCGCTGGTCGATCTGACCCGGCAATTGCAGTCGGCATTTCCAGCTATCACAACGGCTCGCATCTGCGGCCACAGCGACATCGCGCCCGGTCGCAAGACTGATCCGGGACCTTATTTCCAATGGCCGCGTTATAAAGCGGCCTTGCAGGATTGATGTGAGGAGCACGCAATGAGTTTTCTGGTGTTACTGCTGGCCGTCTTGATAGAGAAGTTCTCGGCGCTACGCCAACGTGTGCAACGTGACGGGATCTGGCTGGCTGAATTGGCCAGCCTGGAAGCAAAGCCGCGAACCGCTGCGCGGCCTTGGCTGATCCTGGGTTTGATGGTGTTGTTGCCGGTCTTGCTGCTGGCGCTGATTCTGCTGGTGTTAGGCTCTGTCGCCAATGGCTGGCTAGCGCTGCCGGTGCATGTGCTGGTGTTGATTTACAGCCTTGGCCGAGGCGATCTTCTGGCGGCGCTCGGCCCGTTTCGTGACGCGTGCCGACGCGGCGATGCGCAGGCGGCGGTGCATGTTGCCGAGCGCGACATGGGCGTTCAGGCCGACAGCTCTGAAGAGCTGCTGCAGGGCGTGCAGAGTCATCTGCTCTGGCAGGCTTACCAAAGTTTCTTTGCAGTGATTTTCTGGTATGCCCTGCTCGGGCCGTTTGCAGCGCTGGCTTATCGTTTACTGGCGCTGGCCGCCGAACACAGCAAAACTGCCGGTGTGGCGGAAAACGCCAGTCAGCTGCGCCATGCCTTCGATTGGGTGCCGGTGCGTCTGCTGGCGGCCAGCTTCGCTCTGGTTGGCAACTTCGTGGCGGTAAGCCGGGTGATGCTGCACGAGCTGCTCAACTGGAATATCAGCGCGGCACAGCTCATCAGCAAAATCGGTTGTGTGGCAGGTGAAGTTCCAGCTCCAGTCGTAGGCGCGGAGGGCGTCAATAGCCTGGACGTACTCTGGGAATTGCTCGTGCGTGCGGCGATCGTCTGGTACGCGGGATTTGCGTTGTGGACGTTGTTGATTTGAATGGTTTTGCGGGCCCTGCAGCCCTCAGGACCCCGGGTTAATCAGATCCCTGTGGGAGCGAGCTTGCTCGCGAAGGCAATGTTCCTGTTACCAGAAATATATTTGGATGTCCCGGCCTCTTCGCGAGCAAGCTCGCTCCCACAGGGGCGGGCATGGCGTCTGAATCAGTCCCACCCAAACAACTCGCACGCATTACGGGTACTGGCCTCAGCCAAAACCTCCGCCGACACCCCCATCAACTGCGCCAGCGCCTCACAGATATCCGGCAAATGCTCCGGGCTGTTGCGTTGGCCGGGGTACATGGCGGGTGCCATATCAGGGGAGTCGGTTTCCAGTACCACACTGTCCAGCGGCAGCTCGGCAATGACCCGATGCATGCGCAACGCTTGCGGCCATGTTGCTGCCCCGCCCAGGCCAAGTTTGAAACCCAGCTTGATGTATTCCCGCGCCTCTTCTCGGCTGCCCGCAAACGCATGGATGATGCCGCTTCGCGCGAGCTTGAAGCGCTTGAGCGTGGCGATGACATCCGCGTGGCTGCGCCGCACATGGAGCAGGGCGGGTAGATCGAAATCCGCTGCGAACTGCAGTTGGGCTTCGAATACCTGCTGCTGACGTTCCCGGTCGAGACTCTCGACGTAGTAATCCAGCCCGATTTCACCCACCGCACAGAGCTGGGGATGACCCTGCAGCCGGGATAGCCAGTCCCGCAGTTCGCTTAGATGTCCGGGCTGATGCTCATCGATGTACACCGGATGCATGCCAAACGCGGCGTAAAGCGTCGGGTTTTCCAGGGTCAGATCCCACACTCGTTGCCAGTTGCGCTGATAGACCCCCAGAACCACCATGCGCTCGACGCCCAATGTCCGACAGTTATCGAGAATCGCGCCGCGATCTACGTCGAAGTCCGGGAAGTCCAGATGGGTATGGGTGTCGATGAGTTTCACATCAAGCCTCGTGGATACGTTGTTTAAACGTGCGCACGATGGCGTGTACGCCGGGCTCGTAAAGGTTCTTTTCGACGGCCGCCAGGGCAAACTCAAGGGCGGCGCTGGCTATCAGCTGGTGCTGCTGAGCCATGGCATTGACCGGCAGCGGCAGGAAGTCCAGCAACTGAGTATCACCGAACGTACCGAGGTGGAACTGAGCCGGGTTGACCGCACGGCTTTGCAAGACATCGAAAATCCCCTGCAACAAGACGTAGGACGTGGTGACCAGCGCATCAGGGAAGTGGCCGAGGCGGTCGAACACCTCGCGCATCAGTCGTTGGCCGCACTGCCGGCTGAAGGCTTCGCCGTGCTCAATGATTACCTGGCCGTCGAAGCCATTGAGCGCATGCTCGAAACCACTGCTGCGCGCTCGGCTGATACTCAATTCGGGACGCGCGCCAATCAACGCGATGTTAGCGGGGCGGGTCTGCAACAGGCTGCGGGTCAGTTGCAGGCTGGCGTCGTGGTCGTCGCTGACCACGGAACAGAAGTGGTTGGCGTCCATTTCCCGGTCAATGGCGATGATTGGCATCCCCTTGCTTTGCAGCTCGCGGTAACTGTCGTCGCTGGCGGGCAGGCAACTGGCGACGAATAGTGCATCACAGCGTCGGGCACGAAACAGCTGAAGCAATTGCAGCTCGCTGACCGGATCGTCATCGGAGCTGGCAATCAGCAGTTGATAGCCGTGGGCCCGTGCGCCTTGCTCGAGCAATTTAGCGATTCGCGCATAACTGGGGTTTTCCAGGTCTGGCAGGATGAAACCCAGCGTGCGCGTATGACGGCTACGCAAGCCTGCTGCCTGGGGGTTGGGGCGAAATCCATGTTCTTCTACAACGGCCTGAACCCGTTCAACGGTCGCATTGCTGATGCGCTGCTGTTCGGCCTTGCCATTGATCACGTAACTGGCGGTCGTCACGGAGACTCCGGCCAGACGTGCAATATCACTGAGCTTCACTCGTGATTCCTTTTGTTATTAGCGCCTCTGGATTCGGCGGCAATTCTCACTGATCTTGGCTGATCTTGACAGCAGACCATGCTCCACGGGGAAGTTCTCACTTTTTTTTGCTATTGCCAGACGGCATCGGGCCCGGAGTAGGACAAACGGGCTTCAACCCACGGACATAATCGAGTAACGTGCCGGACAATTCAGATTAAACGATTCAGCAACATTTTTTCGGGTTGCCGTCATTGCGCCCAAGTTGATGTCACATGTTCATTCCCGGACATCACCTAAGCTGTCGATCAACTCATGATCGTTCTTAAAACAAGAAACAAGCGCCCACCCGCGCTGTTAAGGAGACAGGCATGCTCGAGCTCACCGTAGAGCAAATATCCATGAGCCAGACGGCTGTGGATAAATCCGCCGCGTTGCAACTGCTTGCTGACCTTCTGGTGGCCGACGGGCTTGTGGCGGACGGCTATCTGACAGGTCTGCAGAACCGTGAAAAACAAGGTTCGACCTTCCTCGGTCAAGGCATTGCGATTCCCCATGGCACCCCGGAAACCCGTGACCAGGTGTTTGCCACCGGGGTGCGCCTGATGCAGTTCCCGGAAGGGGTGGACTGGGGTGATGGTCACATCGTTTACCTGGCGATTGGTATCGCTGCCAAATCCGACGAGCATCTACGCCTGCTGCAACTCCTGACCCGCGCCCTCGGTGAAACCGATCTGGGCGAAGCCTTGCGTACTGCCGAGAGCCCCGAAGCGCTGCTCCAGTTGCTGCAAGGTGCGCCGCAAGAACTGGCGCTGGATAACCAACTGATCAGCCTTGGGGTTTCCGCCGACGATTTTGAAGAGCTGGTCTGGCGGGGAGCACGTTTGCTGCGCAAGGCCGATTGCGTGAGTAACGGCTTTGCTGCCGTGTTGCAGCAAGTTGAAGCCTTGTCGCTGGGTGATGGCCTGTGGTGGTTGCACAGCGAACAGACCGTCAAGCGTCCTGGCCTTGCTTTCGTGACCCCGGACAAGCCGATCCGTTATCTGGGCCAGCCGCTGACCGGCTTGTTCTGCCTGGCGAGCCTGGGTGAAGCGCATCAGGCCTTGCTTGAGCGGCTGTGCTCGTTGCTGATTGAAGGCCGTGGCCACGAATTGGGTCAGGCCACCAGCAACCGTGCCGTGTTGCAGGCGTTGGGTGGTGAGCTGCCCGCCGAATGGCCGACCCAACAGGTGCCGCTGGCCAACGCCCACGGCCTGCATGCCCGTCCGGCGAAGATCCTTGCCCAACTGGCCAAGGAATTCGACGGCGAGATTCGTGTGCGTATCGTCGAAACCGGCGAAAGTGCAGTCTCGGCAAAAAGCCTGAGCAAGCTGCTGAGCCTTGGCGCACGTCGTGGTCAGGTATTGGAATTTGTTGCCGAGCCGAGTATCGCCGCCGATGCACTGCCTGCGCTCATTGCTGCGATCGAGCAGGGGCTGGGCGAAGAAATCGAGCCGCTGCCGTCCGGCGTCTCGCCTGCGCCCACTGCTGCCATTGTGCCCAAGCAAGTCCTTGCGCCAGCCGATGGCAGTCAGCTCGTGGCCGTGCCTGCGTCGCCGGGCATTGCCATTGGCCCGGCTCATATACAAGTGCTGCAAGCGTTCGACTATCCCATGCAGGGTGAGTCGGCTGTTGTTGAACGCGAGCGCCTGGAAAAAGCCCTGGCCGAAGTGCGACAGGACATTCAGGGCCTGATCGAGCGCAGCAAGGCAAAAGCGATCCGCGAGATTTTCATCACCCACCTGGAAATGCTCGACGACCCGGAACTCAGCGGCGAAGTGGGGTTGCGCCTGAAACAGGGCGAAAGCGCAGCTGCGGCCTGGGCCAGTGTGATCGACAGCGCCGCCCGTCAGCAGGAGCAGTTGCATGACGCGCTGCTGGCCGAGCGTGCGGCGGACTTACGTGATGTGGGCCGGCGCGTGCTGGCACAGATCTGTGGTATCGAAACCCTGGCCGCGCCGGATGAACCGTACATTCTGGTGATGGATGAAGTCGGGCCTTCCGATGTTGCGCGTCTGGACCCTGCGCAGGTCGCCGGTATCCTCACCGCCCGTGGCGGCGCGACGGCGCACAGTGCAATTGTTGCCCGGGCCTTGGGCATTCCAGCCTTGGTTGGAGCGGGCGATGCGGTTCTGCTACTCAAACCTGGGACCGTGCTGTTACTCGACGGCCAGAAGGGCCGCCTGACGGTTGCCCCGGATGCTGACACCCTGCGTCGTGCCGCTGAAGATCGCGACAACCGCGAGCAGCGTCTGCAAGCCGCCGCAGCAAAACGCATGGAGCCTGCCGTGACCCGCGACGGTCACGCGGTGGAAGTGTTCGCCAATATCGGCGATAGCGCCGGGACGCCAGCCGCTGTTGAGCAAGGAGCGGAAGGCATTGGCCTGCTGCGCACCGAATTGCTGTTCATGGCCCACTCTCAAGCGCCAGACGAAGCAACCCAGGAAGCCGAATACCGCCGCGTGCTGGACGATCTGCAAGGTCGTCCGCTGGTGGTGCGCACCCTGGACGTGGGTGGTGACAAACCGCTGCCATACTGGCCCATCGATAAAGAAGAAAACCCCTTCCTCGGTGTGCGCGGTATCCGCTTGACCCTGCAACGTCCCGACGTCATGGAAAGTCAACTGCGTGCCTTGTTGCGCGCTGCCGACAATCGCCCGTTGCGAATCATGTTTCCCATGGTCGGCACCGTCGAGGAATGGCGTCAGGCCCGGGACATGACCGAACGCCTGCGTCTGGAAATTCCGGTGGCCGACTTGCAGATCGGGATCATGATCGAAGTGCCTTCGGCTGCGTTGCTGGCACCGGTGCTCGCCAAAGAAGTCGACTTCTTCAGCGTTGGCACTAACGACCTGACGCAGTACACCCTGGCTATCGACCGTGGCCATCCGACGCTCTCGGCCCAGGCCGATGGTTTGCACCCGTCGGTGCTGCAGTTGATCGACATCACGGTGCGTGCCGCCCATGCCAACGGCAAGTGGGTAGGTATTTGTGGCGAGCTGGCGGCAGATCCGCTGGCGGTACCGGTGCTGGTCGGCCTGGGTGTTGACGAGTTGAGCGTTTCGGCGCGCAGCATTGGCGAGGTCAAAGCCTGTGTGCGGGAATTGAATTTGAGTAGCGCAAAACAATTGGCGCAAACCGCGCTGACGGTGGGCAGTGCCGCCGAAGTTCGCGCTTTAGTGGAGGCTCTGTAAATGGCCAGGATTCTGACTTTGACCATGAACCCGGCGCTGGACCTGACCGTGCAGTTGGGCCCGTTGCAGCTGGGGCAGGTCAACCGTAGCGAGGCCATGCTTACCCACGCTGCGGGCAAAGGCCTGAATGTGGCCCAGGTGCTGGCTGATCTGGGGCACCAACTCACCGTTGCCGGTTTTCTGGGCATCGACAATCAGCAGCCGTTCGAAGCACTGTTTGCCCGTCGGGGTTTTGTCGACGAGTTCGTTCGCGTTCCCGGTGAAACCCGCAGCAACATCAAGTTGGCCGAAACCTCCGGGCGTATCACCGATCTGAACGGCCCAGGCCCGATGGTCAGTGAAGAGGCTCAGCAAGCGTTGTATGTCCGCGTCGAGCAGATTGCCGAGCAATTCGATGCCGTGGTCGTCGCTGGCAGTCTGCCCCGTGGCGTCAGCCCGGAGTGGCTGCACAAGTTGCTGGTGCGCTTGAAGGACCTGGGCCTGAAAGTGGCGCTGGACAGTAGCGGGCTGGCGTTGCGTGCAGGTCTTGCCGCAGGTCCATGGCTGATCAAGCCCAACACCGAAGAGCTGGCCGATGCACTGGACGCGCCGATCATTTCAATCGCCGCCCAGGCCGAAGCTGCCGCCAGTCTGCGTGCGCGAGGCATTGAGCATGTGGTGATTTCCCAGGGTTCGGAAGGCGTGCACTGGTTCAGCACCAATACGGCACTGCAATCGCTGCCGCCGAAAGTCACAGTCGCCAGCACCGTCGGTGCCGGGGATTCGCTGCTGGCAGGGATGGTCCATGGTTTGCTCAGCGGCCACTCGCCGCAACAGACCCTGCGCACTGCGACGGCAATTGCCGCCATGGCGGTGACTCAGATCGGGTTCGGGATCAATGATCCTGCGCAGTTGAAGCGGCTGGAAGGCGGCGTCAGCGTGCGGACGTTGGCCGAAAAGTGAGAGTTCAAAGTTGGTGCCAAACCTGTGGGAGCGGTGCTTGCCCGCGATAAGGCCGGACTCGATTGACCTGATATCCGCGTCGCCCTTATCGCGGGCAAGCACCGCTCCCACAGGTCAGCGCCTACAAGAATGCATTTCAATTCAGTTGGTCGTGCACTGGATAACAAGAGAGAACTTGTAATGAATTTAATCATTGTGACAGCCTGCCCCAATGGCAAGGTCAGCAGCGTACTCAGTGCTCGTCTGCTCAATGCCGCCGCCCAGCGCATGGGCTGGAGTACCAGCGTTGAAGTGTTTGACCCTCGCAATCCCGAGCCCAAACTGACTGCCGGACAGATCGCGGCCGCGGATTGGGTGCTGGTGGTCAATACCGGTGAAGTAGACCTGACGCGTTTTGTCGGCAAGCGCCTGTTTCAGGACACGCCTGCCCATGCATTACAGGACGTGGATGGGTTTCTGCACCGTGCCTCCGAACAAGCCGCCTTCTACGCGGCGCCGGACGCTTCGCTGGCACCTGTAGTTGCAGGCGCTACCAAGGTGCCGCATCTGGTTGCGGTCACCGCTTGTCCCACCGGCGTTGCGCATACTTTCATGGCTGCCGAGGCGATTCAACAGGCCGCCAAGCGTTTGGGCTACGAGTTGCAGGTCGAAACCCAAGGCTCGGTTGGCGCCCGTAATCCGCTGACAGCGCAGGCTATCGCTGAGGCTGACGTGGTGCTGCTGGCGGCCGACATCGAGGTCAACACCGAGCGTTTCGCTGGCAAGAAGATTTATCGCTGCGGCACCGGCATTGCCCTCAAACAGTCCGAAGCGACCCTCAAGAAAGCTCTGGCCGAGGGTCAGGTCGAATCTACCGACAGCGCTTCCAAAGCAACCGCGAAACAGGAAAAGACCGGCGTCTACAAACATTTGCTCACTGGCGTGTCGTACATGCTGCCCATGGTGGTGGCGGGTGGTTTGCTGATCGCGCTGTCGTTTGTTTTTGGTATCGAAGCGTTCAAGGAGCAAGGCACGCTGGCTGCTGCGCTGATGCAGATTGGTGGCGATGCGGCCTTCAAACTGATGGTGCCGTTGCTGGCCGGTTACATCGCCTATTCCATTGCAGATCGTCCTGGCCTGGCGCCGGGCATGATCGGTGGTCTGTTGGCGAGCACGCTGGGGGCGGGCTTCATCGGCGGTATCGCGGCGGGATTCATCGCGGGCTACAGCGCATGGGCGATCAATCGTTACATTCGTTTGCCTGCCAGCGTTGAAGCGCTGAAACCGATTTTGATCATCCCGCTGCTGGCCAGCCTGATCACCGGTCTGTTGATGATTTACGCGGTGGGCAAACCGGTAGCCGGGCTGCTGGAAAGCCTCACGCACTTTCTCGAAACCATGGGCACCACCAACGCGATTCTGCTGGGCGTAGTGTTGGGCGCCATGATGTGTATCGACCTGGGCGGCCCGATCAACAAGGCGTCCTACGCGTTTTCGGTGGGTTTGCTGGCGTCCCAGAGCTACGCGCCGATGGCCGCCGCGATGGCTGCCGGGATGGTGCCGCCGATTGGCATGGGCATCGCCAGTTTTATCGCCAGGCGCAAATTTGCCCAAAGCGAGCGTGAAGCGGGCAAGGCGGCATTCGTGCTGGGCTTGTGCTTCATCTCCGAGGGCGCGATTCCGTTTGCGGCCAAGGATCCGTTGCGAGTGATCCCGGCAAGTATTGCTGGCGGTGCTCTCACCGGTGCGTTGTCGATGTATTTCGGCTGCAAACTGATGGCGCCCCATGGCGGGCTGTTCGTGATGCTGATCCCCAACGCCATCAACCACGCGCTGCTGTACCTGCTCGCCATTGTCGCGGGCAGTCTGGTGACCGGCGTGGCATATGCACTGCTTAAGCGGCCGGAAGTGGTGGACATGGAGGTTGCGCCGGCAAGTGCATGATGGCGAGTCGTGGGACCGGCTTCAGCCGGGAAGAGGCCGGTGTGTCTGCTACATTTTTGTCGCCTGAGACGCAGCCTTCCCGGCTAAAGCCGGTCCCACGGGAGCACTGTCACATTTCCCCAACCTTGCACTGCTAGCTTTCCCCCTTACTCTTTAAGGGGGAATCACCATGACTCAGTTCGATCTGACACGCCGTCGCATCATTCAGGCAGCAGGCGCTGGCCTTCTGCTGCCGGGTCTGGCGCCGGCCGTTATCGCCTCGGTTCAGGATCGGCCGAAGATTACCGACGGTGTGCAATCCGGCGATGTGCTGGGGGATCGCGCGGTGGTCTGGAGCCGCAGCGACCGACCCTCGCGCATGGTGGTGGAGTGGGACACCCGCAGCATGTTCAGTAATCCGCGCCGAGTGGTTTCAGCCCTTGCGGATCAGCGCACCGACTTCACCGCCCGGGTCGAACTCAGCGAGCTGCCCGCTGATCAGGCGATTTTCTACCGCGTGCAATTCGAAGATGCGCAATCGGGTGTGACCAGCGAGCCCTGGTTCGGCCATCTGCGCAGCGTGCCGCAACAACGCCGCGACCTGCGCTTTGTCTGGAGCGGCGATACCGTCGGCCAAGGCTTCGGTATCAACCCGGACATCGGCGGCATGCGCATTTACGAAGCCATGCGCCTGCGCTTGCCGGATTTCTTTATTCACAGCGGCGACACCATTTATGCCGATGGCCCGGTTCCCGCGCAGATCACCACCGAAGGCGGGCGTATCTGGCGCAACCTCACTACGGAAGCCAAGAGCAAGGTCGCCGAGACGCTGGACGAATATCGCGGCGCTTATCGCTACAACCTGATGGACGATAACCTGCGTCGCTTCAACGCCGAGGTGCCGCAGATCTGGCAGTGGGACGATCACGAAGTGACCAACAACTGGTCACCCAGCAAGCAGTTGGATGATCGCTACAAGGTCAAGGATGTGCAGTTGCTGGCTTCTCGTGGGCGACAGGCGTTCCTCGAATACGCGCCGATGCGTTTGCAGCAGGCCGATAACGGCGGGCGTATCTATCGCAAACTGAGTTACGGGCCGATGCTTGATGTGTTTGTGCTGGACATGCGCAGCTACCGCGATGGTAACGACGCCAACCTCGCTGACAAACCTGGTATCACCACGGCATTCCTGGGTCGCACGCAACTGGATTGGCTCAAGGCTGAGCTCAAGGCATCCGGTGCGCAGTGGAAAGTCATTGCCGCGGATATGCCCATTGGCCTCGGCGTGCCAGATGGTGAAGTCAGCCCTGGTGTGGCGCGTTGGGAGGCCATCGCCAATGGCAACGACGGACCGGCTGCCGGACGTGAGCTGGAGGTCGCGGAGCTGCTGGGCTTTTTGCGTGCGCAGAAAGTCCGGGATTGTGTGTGGCTGACTGCCGATGTGCATTACTGCGCAGCGCATCACTACCAGCCTGACCGGGCGGTTTTTCAGGACTTCGACCCGTTCTGGGAGTTCGTCGCCGGGCCGCTCAACGCAGGCAGTTTCGGCCCTAACCCACTGGATAAAACCTTCGGCCCCGAGTTGGTCTTTCAGAAAGCCCCGCCGGCACAGAACACTTCGCCCTTTGCGGGCTTTCAATTCTTCGGCGAAGTGAACATCGATGGCCAAAGCGCCGAGATGACCGTGACCTTGCGGGATCTGGATGGGGTTTCGGTGTTTGAGAAGAAGTTGGTTCCAGCGCGGGAGGCTTAAAAACGCAAAATTTCCCAACTGCAATTCGAACCTGTGAGATCGACCCCGGCCGCTCCCACAGGCGTGATCTCCACATTTTGGCGCGACGACGTGGGACCGGCTTTAGCCGGGAAGAGGCCAGTACATCCACCCGATCTT
>NZ_JPQU01000025.1 GCF_000737245.1 Pseudomonas syringae
GTGGGACCGGCTTTAGCCGGGAAGAGGCCGGTAGAGTCGCTACATCTTCATCGCCGGGAATGCCGCCTTCCCGGCTATAGCCGGTCCCACGTCACATCAGCTTGCTCTGCCCGATCCGGTGAGAGATTTCGCTACCCAGACCCCCGGCGCAGTTACCAGACTTCCCACTTAAACCCGCAATTCGCACCAAAAACGATCACTCAAGCAACTGACGCCCTATCCTGGACCAACACCCAAGGTGCCACTACGACCGCCCAGAGTACCGGATCACGCTCCACAAGCTCTAGGGCGCGGGACTCCGCAACCTTGCCAACCTCACCGCGGGCAAGCCAGGCGCTGACTTTATCCGCCTCATTTTCGGCGACCGCCTGTGCCACTTCGATCAAGTCCAATGACGGTTCGACCCACAACAGGGCACCTCGAGCGAAGAACGGTTGCAGTTCCGTCCAGGTAATAGATGCCGTCTCGCCGAGCAGTTTGGCATAGAGGGTGCTTGGTTCTTCGCTCATGGGTCTCACCGAATGGAAAATCGGCGCAAATGATAGCGCCGACTCCGCTCAAGACAAACCCAGAAACAAGTAATTTGGTGCAGGGAAGATCAGGAAAACCAGGGGCTTGAAGGTCGATGGACTGTTCGATCTGCGTGATTCTGTATCTTTCTTTCATTTAAGCGACATCAACCGATGTTGCCCCCCGAAGCCAGCTTTTCAATGCAGCAACCGGCGCTCTAAACTGTTCCGGTACAGTTGCCAGGGAGCTGGTCGGGGATTGAATCCGATCCTGGCGTCAGGATTATAAAAACTAAAACACAAGAGTGGAGCATCATGACTAAGGGTACCAAGAAGCTTTCCAAGCTGTTTGCCGCATTGGTTATGGCGGGGGTTGCCAGCCATTCGTTCGCAGCAGACACCATCAAGATCGGCATCGCAGGTCCTAAAACCGGCCCGGTAGCCGAATACGGCACCATGCAGTTCAATGGCGCAAAAATGGCTATTGAGCAGATCAACGCCAAAGGCGGCGTCGACGGCAAGATGCTCGAAGCTGTTGAATACGATGACGTCTGTGAACCGAAACAGGCCGTGGCCGTTGCCAACAAAGTGGTCAACGACGGCGTCAAGTTCGTGATTGGTCACCTGTGCTCCAGCTCAGCTCAACCGGCTTCGGACATCTACGAAGACGAAGGCATCATCATGGTGACTCCGGCTGCTACCAGCCCGGAAATCACAGCTCGTGGCTACAAGCTGGTGTTCCGCACCATCGGTCTGGACAGCGCCCAGGGCCCGGCAGCAGGCAACTACATCGCCAGCGTCGTCAAACCGAAGAACGTAGCAGTCATCCATGACAAACAGCAGTACGGTGAAGGCATCGCCACCGCCGTGAAGCAGACCCTGGAAGGCAAAGGCGTAAAGGTTGCCCTGTTCGAGGGCATCAATGCCGGCGACAAGGACTTCTCGTCGCTGATCGCCAAGCTCAAACAAGCCAACGTCGATTTCGTCTACTACGGCGGCTATCACCCTGAGCTGGGCCAGATCCTGCGTCAGTCCAAGGAAAAAGGCCTGAACGCCAAGTTCATGGGCCCTGAAGGCGTCGGCAACGACTCCATCTCGCAAATCGCCGGTGATGCTTCCGAAGGCCTGCTGGTTACCCTGCCGAAATCTTTCGATCAGGATCCAAGCAACCAGGCGTTGACCAAGGCTTTCCAGGACAAGAAGCAGGATCCGAGCGGTCCATTCGTGTACCCGGCCTACTCTGCCGTTCAAGTTGTGGCTGACGGCATCGCTGCCGCCAAGTCCGAAGACACCGCCAAAGTGGCAGCCGCCATCCACGCCGGTACCTTCAAGACTCCGATGGGCGATCTTAGCTACGACGAGAAAGGCGACCTGAAAAACTTCCAGTTCGTGGTTTACGAGTGGCACTTCGGCAAGCCGAAGACTGAAGCCGCCAAGTAAACAGCTGGCGTTGACAACCAAAGCCCACTGCATCCGCAGTGGGCTTTGTTTTACGAATGACGGTCCGTTCCGTACCCCGGAAACGTGACCCCCTGAAAATCTTAAAACCGTTACCAGCGGTTCGTTGGCGGCGTCACTGGCAACGCATCGAATAGAATGCGAACCCGGCGCAAGCCAGAGAAATGCAGAGCAGGTTTTTAGGAGCGCGGTAATGCCCGATTTTTTCCACTACATGCAGCAACTGGTCAATGGCCTCACCATTGGCAGTACGTATGCATTGATCGCCATCGGCTACACGATGGTGTACGGCATCATTGGAATGATCAACTTCGCCCACGGCGAGGTGTACATGATCGGTTCCTATGTTGCGTTCATGGCCCTGGCCGGTCTGGCCATGATGGGTATCCACAGCCTGCCGCTATTAATGATTGTTGCCTTCGCCGCCACGATCATCGTGACCAGTGCCTACGGGTACAGCATTGAACGGCTTGCCTATCGTCCGTTGCGTAACAGCAACCGCCTGATTCCACTGATTTCTGCGATCGGCATGTCGATCTTTCTGCAGAACGCAGTCCAGCTTTCCCAGGGTTCCGGCAACTTTGCCATCCCCAATCTGCTCCCCGGCAGCTTTTCGTTCGGCCCGGGCGGTTCAGAAGAAGTTCTGATCTCCTACATGCAGGTGGTGGTGTTCGTGGTCACGCTGCTGGCCATGACTGGCCTGACATTGTTCATTTCTCGCTCGCGAATGGGCCGCGCCTGCCGCGCCTGCGCCGAGGACATGAAAATGGCCAACCTGCTGGGCATCAACACCAATACCATCATTGCCCTGACCTTCGTCGTCGGTGCAGCACTGGCGGCCGTCGCTGCGGTGCTGTTGAGCATGCAGTACGGTGTGATCAACCCGAGCGCAGGCTTCCTCGTCGGCCTCAAGGCGTTTACCGCCGCAGTGCTGGGCGGCATCGGCTCGATCCCGGGCGCCATGCTTGGCGGTCTGGTGCTGGGCGTCGCTGAAGCCTTCGGCGCCGATATCTTTGGTGATCAATACAAGGACGTGGTGGCCTTCGGCTTGCTGGTTCTCGTTCTGCTGTTCCGGCCGACCGGTATCCTGGGCCGTCCTGAGGTTGAGAAAGTATGAGCAAGTCTCTCAAACAGGCGCTGTTCAGCGCCGCACTGGTGTGGGCGGTGGCTTACCCGGTGCTGGGCCTGAAACTGGCCTTCTCCGGCGTGACTCTGCAAGTGCAGAACGCCAGCCAGATGACCCTGATGATCATCGCCCTCTGTTCGGTGCTGATGTTCCTGCGCGTACTGTTCGCTGAAAAGATCAGCGGCATGCGCAATACCTCTCGCAAGCCGCTGATCTCACAAAAGACCAGCGACTTCCTGAGCCAGCCAAAAACCCAGCGCTGGGGCTTGATCGCGCTGATCGTGCTGGCGTTCATCTGGCCGTTCTTTGGCTCGCGAGGCGCAGTAGACATCGCCACCCTGATCCTGATCTACGTGATGCTCGGCCTGGGCCTGAACATTGTCGTGGGTCTGGCGGGTCTGCTGGACCTTGGCTATGTCGGCTTTTATGCCGTCGGCGCCTACGGCTACGCCCTCCTGTCGCATTATTTCGGCCTGAGCTTCTGGGAGGCGTTGCCACTCACCGGCCTGCTGGCGGCGCTATTCGGGTTCCTGCTGGGCTTCCCTGTACTGCGTTTGCGTGGCGATTACCTGGCAATCGTGACCCTGGGCTTCGGCGAGATCATCCGCATCTTCCTGCGTAACCTCACCGATATTACCGGCGGCCCCAACGGCATCAGCAACATCGACAAGCCGACGCTGTTCGGCCTGAGCTTCGACCGCCGGGCTGCAGAGGGCGCGCAAACCTTCCACGAGTATTTTGGCCTGGCCTACAACCCGATCAGCAAAGTGATTTACCTGTACCTGATCGCGTTGCTGTTGGCATTGGTCGCTTTGTTCGTGATCAACCGCCTGCTGCGCATGCCGATTGGCCGTGCCTGGGAAGCGTTGCGCGAGGATGAAATCGCTTGCCGTGCATTGGGCCTGAACCCGACCGTGATCAAGCTTTCGGCGTTCACTTTGGGTGCCGCTTTCGCAGGTTTCGCGGGCAGTTTCTTTGCAGCGCGCCAAGGGCTGGTCACGCCGGAGTCGTTCACCTTTATCGAGTCGGCAATCATTCTGGCCATCGTTGTACTAGGGGGCATGGGCTCGCAACTGGGCGTGATCCTCGCCGCCATCGTGATGATCCTGCTGCCCGAGTTGATGCGTGAATTCAGCGATTACCGCATGTTGATGTTCGGCGCCCTGATGGTGCTGATGATGATCTGGCGTCCACAAGGTTTCCTGCCGATGCAACGCCCTCACATGGAGCTGCGCAAATGAGCCGGCCGATCCTGGAAGTCAGCGGCCTGAGCATGCGCTTTGGCGGACTGCTGGCGGTCAACGGCGTAGGCCTGACCGTCAATGAAAAACAAGTCGTGTCGATGATCGGCCCCAACGGGGCTGGCAAGACCACGGTGTTCAACTGCCTGACCGGTTTCTATAAACCGACTGCCGGCACAATCCTGCTGGACGGCGAACCGATTCAAGGCCTGGCCGGACACCAGATCGCCCGTAAAGGTGTGGTGCGCACGTTTCAGAACGTGCGCCTGTTCAAGGAAATGACCGCGCTGGAAAACCTCTTGGTTGCCCAGCATCGGCACTTGAACACCAACTTTTTCTCGGGACTGTTCCGCACCCCAGGGTTTCGTCGCAGCGAGCGCGAAGCCATGGACTACGCCGAACACTGGCTGGAAGCGGTGAACCTCAAAGAATTTGCCAACCGTACGGCAGGCACCCTGGCCTACGGTCAGCAGCGTCGTCTGGAAATCGCCCGCTGCATGATGACCCGGCCGCGCATTCTGATGCTCGACGAACCAGCAGCGGGTCTCAACCCCAAGGAAACCGAAGACCTCAAGGCGCTGATCGGTGTGCTGCGCAACGAGCACAACGCGACCGTTCTGCTGATCGAGCACGACATGAAGCTGGTGATGAGCATCTCCGACCACATCGTGGTGATCAACCAGGGCACGCCTCTGGCTGACGGCACGCCGGAACAGATCCGAGACAATCCTGAAGTGATCAAAGCCTACCTGGGGGAAGCGTAAATGCTGCAATTCGAAAACGTTTCCACCTTCTACGGCAAGATCCAGGCGCTGCATGGCATCAACGTAGATGTGCGTCAGGGTGAGATCGTGACGCTGATCGGTGCCAACGGCGCGGGTAAATCCACGCTGCTGATGACTCTGTGCGGTTCGCCTCGCGCCCACAGCGGCAGCATCCGCTACATGGGTGAAGAGCTGGTCGGTCTGGATTCCTCGGTAATCATGCGTAAAAGCATCGCGGTGGTCCCCGAAGGCCGTCGCGTGTTCGCTCGCCTGACCGTCGAAGAAAACCTCGCCATGGGCGGTTTCTTCACCGACAAGTCTGACTACCAGGAGCAAATGGACAAGGTTCTGTACCTGTTCCCGCGCCTGAAGGAACGCTTCAATCAGCGCGGCGGCACCATGTCCGGCGGCGAACAGCAGATGCTCGCCATCGGCCGTGCGCTGATGAGCAAACCCAAACTGCTGCTCTTGGATGAACCGTCTCTGGGCCTGGCGCCGATCATCATTCAGCAGATTTTCGAGATCGTTGAACAGCTGCGCCGTGATGGTGTGACGGTGTTCCTGGTCGAACAAAACGCCAACCAGGCCCTGAAAATTGCCGACCGGGCCTACGTGCTGGAAAACGGTCGCGTGGTTATGCAAGGCACTGGCGAAGAGTTGCTGGTCGACCCGAAAGTACGCGATGCGTATCTGGGTGGCTGATACAACGCTGCAATAAGAAAACGGCCTGCGGGCCGTTTTTTTATGGGAGCACAGCCAACACTGAACCTGTGGGAGCGGTGCTTGCCCGCGATAAGGGCACCGCCGATATCAGGTCAACACAGTCCAGCCTTATCGCGGGCAAGCACCGCTCCCACAGGTCTGCATTCCAATCCAGCAGTTTGTAAACCGGCTCATGTGTCCCCCACCCCCAACCTTTCCAACGCCGCACTACTGCGCTGAAACCAACCCATCAGATAATCCGCCAGCACCTGCATCCGCTTGGGTAACTCCCCCTCGTAAGGGTGGACCAGAAACAGCGGAGAAGTGCTGGTCTGATAATCCCGAAATAACCAGTTCAACCGCCCATCGTTGATCTCCCCGTGCACCATGTATGAAGGCAGACGGGCAATGCCGGCGCCTACCAGCGCGGCTTTCTTGAGCAATCCATAGTGATTGCTGGCGAAGGTGCCGTTCACATGCACCCGGGTCAGGTCGTGATTCTGATGATAAAGCCACTCGTCACGCCCGCTGTAATGGCTGTTGAGCAAACATCTGTGGCTGCTCAAGTCCTGAGGCGTGCGGGGATGGCCGAACTTGGCCAGATAGGCGCTGCTGGCACAAGTCAATTCCTGCATGGCCAAGAGCGGCTTGGCGATCAGCCGCTCATCGGTGGCGACATAGGAACGGATGGCCAGATCAAAGCCATCACGGCGCAGATCCCGAAAACTGTTATTGAGCTCCAGCTCTATCCTCACTTGCGGGTGCTGCTCGGAGAACTCCATCAGCAGGCCATCAAAGAAGGTCTCGCCCAGGGAAACCGGCGCGGTCAGGCGAACGTCGCCGACCATTTCGTCGCGCATCAGGGCGACGATGTTTCGCGCGCGCTCCATGCTGGTCAGAAGCTGCTGACCTTGAGGCAACAACGCCGCGCCCGCCGATGTGAGGTTCAGACTGCGGGTGCTGCGATGCAACAACATCACCCCGTAACTCTCTTCCAGATGGCTGATGCGCTTGGACAGGTAACCTTTGCTACAGCCAAGACGCGCCGCAGCAGCCGTGAAGCTGCCAGCGTCGATCAACACGGCAAAGGCCGCCAAGTCATCAATCTCACTCACTATTGTTTCCTTATGAGAACCAAAGGTTGCCTATTAGCACTCTTATCGATAGTAAATAGCGAACTTACACTGCTTGCTTCCCCTTTCATGAAATGCCCAGGAGCAATGCGATGAAAATTCTGTTGATTGGAGCAAGCGGTACCATCGGTTCGGCCATTGCCGAAGAATTAGCCCCACGCCACGAGATCGTGCGAATCGGCCGAAGCAGCGGCGAGGCGCAGGTGGATATTAGTGATAGTGGCTCCATCCGAAAACTGTTCGAACGGATAGGCCACTTCGACGCGCTGGTCTGCGCGGCAGGTAATGTCACCTTTGCACCACTGGCCGACATGAGTGAAAAACACTTCGCCCTGGGCCTGCAAGACAAGCTGATGGGCCAGGTCAACCTGCTGCTGATCGGCCGTGAGTTTGCCAATGACGGTGCTTCTTTTACCTTCACCACGGGAGTCCTGAACCGCGACCCGATTCACACTGGCGCATCGGCCAGCCTGGTCAATGGCGCGCTGGATGCGTTCGTGCGGGCTGCGGCCATCGAAATGCCGCGCGGCATGCGGGTCAACTCGGTAAGCCCAACCGTTCTGGTGGAAGCGATGGCGAGCTATGCCCCTTATTTCCGGGGGTTCAAGCCGGTTCCTGCAGCCGATGTCGCCCTCGCTTACGCAAAAAGTGTCGAGGGTCTACAGACCGGTCAGGTCTATCAGGTTGGCTAATGCCTCTTGTGATGACGACACAGGCTGAGTAACGTGGCGGCACATGTCTGGAGACCACCCAATGTTTGCTGCCCGTTCCGCCCTGATTTTCGCTCTGCTGCCGCTGTTCGCCGGTTGCCAGATGCTTGGCTCCAAGCCTGAAACCTCTGTATCCAAGGCTGGCTGGGTTCGCATGCAGGGCAACCTGACCGGTGAAGGCGGAAAGCTGCTGTTCCAGCCTTGCAACGAACAACGTCGCTTTGTCGTCAACGATGGCGGCAACACCGGCATCCTGCAGGAATCGGCAGCCCTGGCTGACAAGTCCGGCAAGGTGTTTGCCGACCTGCGCGGCAGTTTCGTCGCTGGCAAGGCCGCCAACAGCGACGGTCAGCTCGATCTGCGCCAGGTGTATCGGGTGGAACGTCCGGACCAAAACTGCGAAGACCCGAACTTCAAGCGCCTGACCCTGCACGTCAACGGCAACAATCCGGCGTGGAACGTCAACGTCAGCGGTAAAGGCATGGTCATCGAGCGCCTGAACAAGGACACCATCGCCGTGCCGTATGTCGAAGAACAACTGCCTGACGGGCGCTTCAGCGTCAGCAGCGAGGCCAATGGTCAGACCATGGAACTCTGGGTCGCGCCACAGCGTTGTGTCGACAGCGTAAATGGCTCCGTCCAGCACCTGACTGCCGAACTGCGCCTGAACGGCCAGACCGTACGGGGCTGCGGGTATTACGGCGGGTCGCGGGATGATTGATGGGTAGGACGCGGCACTGGACGTGGGACCGGCTTTAGCCGGGAAAGCTATATTTCTGACGCAACGAATTCAGCGTCAGTACTGGCGTCTTCCCGGCTAAAGCCGGTCCCACGTCCCCCAATCGATCCCTCGGCCGGTCCAATTGAAAATCCCGGCCCACCACCCCGCCCTCCCCCAATGTCGCTTATAATCGCCACCTCTTCTCTTGTAGCGCTGTCGGGCTGATCCTGCGGCCCGGAAACTGGATTTTTTCATGTTACGAATCACCGAACTCAAGCTGCCGATCGATCACCCGGAAGAAGACCTGCGACCTGCTCTTTTGCACCGCCTGGGGATCGACAGTGATGCACTGCTCGACTTCACCCTGTTCAAGCGCAGCTACGATGCGCGCAAGAAGTCCTCCGAGCTGTGCTTCATCTACACCATCGACTTCCAGGTCCGGGACGAAGCGGCGCTGCTGTTGCGAATGGCCGATGACCGCCACATCAATCCCGCACCGGACGTCAGCTACAAGGTCGTAGGGCACGCGCCAGCCGGTCTGACCGAGCGCCCTGTGGTGGTCGGCTTCGGACCGTGCGGGATTTTCGCCGGGTTGTTGCTCGCGCAGATGGGCTTCAAGCCGATCATCCTTGAGCGAGGCCGTGAAGTTCGCCAGCGCACCAAAGACACCTGGGGCCTTTGGCGCAAGAACGTGCTGAACCCCGAGTCCAACGTGCAGTTCGGTGAAGGCGGTGCCGGGACATTCTCCGACGGCAAGCTGTACAGCCAGATCAAGGACCCGAAATTCCACGGTCGCAAGGTACTGCACGAGTTCGTCAAAGCCGGTGCGCCGGAAGAAATCCTTTATGTCAGCAAGCCACACATCGGGACGTTTCGTCTGACCGGCGTTGTGGAAAACATGCGTCACCAGATCGAAGCACTGGGCGGTGAAGTGCGCTTCGAACAACGCGTCACCGATGTGCTGATTGAAGACGGCCAACTGCTGGGTGTGGAGGTCGACGGCGGCGAACGCATCGAGTCGCGCCACGTGATCATGGCCCTCGGTCACAGCGCCCGGGACACCTTCCGCATGCTGCATGGCCGGGGCGTCTACATGGAGGCCAAGCCGTTTTCCGTGGGCTTCCGTATCGAACATCCGCAATCGTTGATCGACCGTGCTCGTCTGGGCAAATATGCCGGGCACCCGAAACTGGGCGCTGCGGATTACAAACTGGTGCACCACGCCAAGAATGGCCGTTCGGTCTACAGCTTCTGCATGTGCCCCGGCGGCACCGTGGTCGCGGCGACCTCCGAGCTGAACCGCGTTGTCACCAACGGTATGAGCCAGTATTCGCGCAACGAACGCAACGCCAACTCAGGCATCGTGGTCGGTATCACTCCGGAAGATTATCCAGGCGGTCCGTTGGCGGGCATTGAGTTGCAGGAGCGTCTGGAGTCCCATGCCTATCTGCTCGGTGGCAGCACCTACGAGGCGCCTGCGCAGCTGGTGGGTGACTTCATCGCCGGCAAGGCTTCCAGCGAGCTGGGTAGCGTCGAGCCTTCCTACAAGCCAGGGGTAAAACTGGTGGATCTCGCAGATGCCTTGCCTGCCTACGCCATTGAGGCCATCCGCGAAGCACTGCCTGCCTTCGACAAGCAGATCAAGGGCTTTGCCTTGCACGATGCGGTACTGACCGGCATCGAAACCCGCACCTCGGCACCTCTGCGCATCACCCGTGGCGACACCATGCAGAGCCTGAACGTCAAGGGCCTGTTCCCGGCAGGTGAAGGTGCAGGTTATGCCGGCGGGATTCTGTCTGCGGGGGTGGATGGCATCCGAATCGCCGAGGCACTGGCGCGGGATATGTTGGGGATTGAGGCGTAGGCTTAAACCACTCCCTTTAAACGACATTACTCATAGGGTCGGATGGTATTTTTCGTGGGAGCGAGCTTGCTCGCGAAGGGGCCGGAACGACCAACGATTTTTTGGACCCAACATAGCCTTCGCGAGCAAGCTCGCTCCCACAGAAAATTGAAGGCACGACCGATCGTTTTAAGACAATTCCTACACAATGAAAAGACGCGTCTGACCAGCAAAACTGAGCCTCCTGACAGACTACAAAACACCCTAAATCGGGCCTTTTTTTCATAACAAAAACGAATATAAATTCTGTTTTGAAGTCGGTAAGTACACGTTAGGGTGTCGCTCCTTTTGCATGAATGGAGCGCGAATCTTGCCTCTGCGTAACTCTGTCATTCGTTTTTTCCAACTCGAAGCAGCCGGCGGTCTTTTACTGATTGCCGCCGCTGCGTTGGCGCTGATCATCAACAACTCCCCGTTGTCCTGGCTGTATGACGCCTTCCTCGATGTACCCGTGGTCGCCCAGATCGGTGCAGTCAAAATCGCCAAGCCGCTGTTGCTGTGGATCAACGACGGCATGATGGCGCTGTTCTTCCTGCTCATCGGGCTTGAGGTTAAACGTGAGGTGCTTGAGGGTCATCTGTCCAAGCCTTCGCAGATCGTTTTACCCGGCACGGCGGCGGTTGGCGGCATGGTGATTCCTGCGCTGATCTTCTGGGCGTTGAACACCGCCGACGCCGCCGCCATGAACGGCTGGGCCATTCCCATGGCGACTGATATTGCGTTCGCTCTTGGGGTTTTGGCGCTGCTGGGCAAACGCGTTCCGGTATCGCTGAAACTGTTCCTGATGACCCTGGCAATCATCGATGACCTGGGTGCCATCGTGGTGATCGCGCTGTTTTATTCAGGCGAACTGTCGAATCTCTCGCTGATACTCGCCGCAACCTCCATCGTCGGCCTGATCGCCATGAACAGATTGGGCGTGCTGAAGCTGGGGCCTTACTTGCTGATAGGTCTGGTGCTGTGGGTTTGCGTACTCAAAAGCGGTGTACACGCCACGCTGGCAGGCGTAGTGCTGGCGTTTTGCATACCCATGCGAGCGCCGAATCAGAAAAGCTCACCCTTGCTGACACTGGAACATGCCCTACATCCCTGGATCGCCTACGGCATTCTGCCGCTGTTTGCCTTTGCCAATGCGGGGGTGTCATTGACTGGCGTCACACTGGAAAGCTTCACCCATCACGTGCCCATGGGCATCGCGGCGGGCTTGTTGCTGGGCAAGACCCTTGGCGTGTTCGGCCTGACCTGGCTGGTGGTCAAAGTCGGGATGGCGAAGTTGCCGACGGAAGCGAATTGGGGCCAGGTGCTGGGAGTTTCGATCCTGTGCGGCATCGGCTTCACCATGAGTCTGTTTGTGGGCTCGCTGGCTTATGATCCGGCCACTAGCGCCTACGCCGGAGCAGACCGGATGGGGATCCTGACCGGTTCGATTCTGGCGGCGTTTATTGGCTATGCGGTTATGGCGATCAGTAGCAAAAAACAACTCCAAGGCCTGACCTCCTAGGACCGGCTTTAGCCGGGAAGAGGTCGGTAAATTGGATGTATTTTAGTCGTCGGGAATACAGCCTTCCCGGCTAAAACCGGTCCCACCACAGATAAAAAAACCCCGATCACCTGGATCGGGGTTTTATGTATCAGAACACTACAACACCACTACAGACGTTAGTGGGAAACGCGACTGGTGCCATTGACACTCATGATGCGTACGCGCTCACCCACCCGGAAGATTTCATTTTCCTGCACCTGCTGCACATAGGCTCGCATGCTGCCGTCATCTTCACGAACCGTGATCTCGACGCCCTGAGTCCGGGTCAAGCCCTCTTCAGTAGCGGAACCCAGTAACCCACCGGCTACCGCACCGATCACCGCTGCCACAATACTCCCGCGACCACCACCGATAGCGCTACCACCTACGCCACCGACGATTGCGCCAGCACCAGCACCAATCGGGGTCTTGCTGCCTTCGATTTTCACCGGCCGCAGGGATTCGATGGTGCCCATGCGAACCGTCTGCACTGTCCGCGCTTCATCGCGGGAATAGGAATCGCCGGTCAGGTTCGACATGCAGCCAGTGAGCGACAACGCCATGGCAGTAAACGAGGCGACCAGCAGAACAGACTTACGCATAAGGGTATCTCCAGAGGAACATGCAGCCATTAGACTCCGCACTATTGACGGTGTCACGTGCCGTTCCTCGTTAATTTGTTTTCATTCAGGCGCGATACAGCCGGACGCCACGTACCCCTATGACGGGTTCAACGGCGAATAATTCAACCAAAGTGATATCAGGGAGCGAGGCGTTCCCGGGTCCATCCACCGTCGCTGAAACGGTAATTGAGGCGGTCATGCAAACGGCTGGAACGCCCTTGCCAGAACTCCATGCGCTCCGGTAAAAGTCGGTAGCCGCCCCAATGTGGCGGGCAATGAGGCTGGGTATCGAGAAAGCGCTGCTCGGTGGCCGTGATCATGCTTTCCAGCTCGGCGCGATCAGCAATGACCTGACTCTGCGGGGAAGCCCAGGCCCCCAGGCGGCTGCCCAGCGGACGAACCTGGAAGTACGCATCGGACTCTTCAGGCGTCACTTTCACAACCCGCCCTTCGATGCGGACCTGACGCTCCAGGGTTGGCCAGAAAAAAGTCATGGCCGCAAATGGACGCGCCGCGAGTTGCTGACCCTTGGCGCTGTCGTAGTTGGTGAAGAAGGTAAAGCCCTGAGAGTCGAGCCCCTTCAGCAGCAGGATTCGGCAGTGAGGACGACCGTCTTCATCCACGGTTGCCAGCGTCATGGCGTTGGCCTCGACCGGGGCCTGCTCGGTTTTGACTGCTTCGGCAAACCACTGGTGAAACAGAGCAAACGGCTCGTCCGGCGATTGTGCTTCAGTTAAACCATCGCGGGCGTAGTCGCGGCGCATATCAGCCAGAGACTGGGTCATGACGCTTTCCTTGGATTGAAAAAAGTCCGGGTGCTGACTCGCGCCGCCAAGCGCGAGTCAGCAAAGCATTAGTTACTGGCCTGATCAGTCGCGGCTGGTTTTTTCTTCACGGCAGCCTTGGCCGGCGCAGCTTTGGCAGGAGTGGCTTTTTTCGCCGGAGCAGCTTTTTTGGCAGCTGGCTTGCTGGCGGCGGCTTTCTTGGCCGGAGCCTTGGCAGCAGGCGCAGCCTTGGCCGGAGCCGGGGCAACGGCAGGTGCAGGCTTGGCATCCTGGGCAGCAACCATGGTGGCCGACGGCGGCAGCGCGTACTTGCTCATCAGGGCAACCATGGTGTTCTGTGGCGTCATCATGATTTCCACGCGGCGGTTCAGCTTGCGACCTTCGGCGCTGTCGTTGGCAGCACGGGGCATCACAGCGCCCATGCCACGCAGGCTCAGGCGATTACGCTCAAGACCACTGAGGCGGAAGATCGCGGCAATGGATTGCGCGCGTTCCTGGCTGATTTTCTGGTTGGCTGCGACGGCACCCGAGGTGTCTGCGTGGCCGAGGACCAGCACGGCGGTTTTCTGATCGCCTTCCACGATTTTGGCCAGGCGAGTGATCGGGCCCAGCGTGACAGGCAGCAACATGGCTGGACGATCCGGGTTGAACGAGCTGTCCACTGGCGCGGTAATCACCAGCAGGTCTTCGCGACGCTCCAGTTCAAACGGGCTGTCTTTGATCGCAAGACGCAGGCGCGGCTCGTACTCATCCAGCCAGGCTTGAGTGACTTTCGGGTCGATCTTGGGGGCTGCGTCGGGTGCTGCTTTCTCGCTGCTACCAAACGGCCACCACCACTTACTGTCGGTCTCGGACTTGGCAACCAGAGGCGGCACGCTTTTCTGCGCAGGCTTGGCGGCAACGTCGCCGGCCTTTGGCTCGGTGCTGTCGCTGGATGCGAACGGCCAGTACCAATGGGTGCCGCCTTCGGCTTTGGCTACCGGCGCATCTGGCTTGGCTTCTGGCGATTTTTTAGGTGTAGCTGTCGGTGCAGCTGTGGGTGCGGCATCGGCTACGCTGTCCGAACCAAACTTCCACCAGCTGCTACCGGTGTCGGCAGAATCATTTTGAGGGGTTTGCGCACAACCCGTGACGGCAAGACAAAGTGCGATTGCGAGGCTTTTGGTAGACGACATGGATGACCCACAAAAAAATAGTAATCAGAAAAGAGCTCGGCCAGAAAAGAACTGGGCAGCGCCCATATAACACGCCTAAACGCTCAGTTGGAAAAGGAAACCGTCGCACGGTTCCAGTTACACCCCATTAACTGACAGTCGGTATTAAACAAGCACTTATGCACACAACTTAGCGCAAACACTCATCAAGCACACGCGCCAACTTCTGTGCCCGAGGATCCATCAGCACATAAGGGCCCAGGGTATTGGTGACAAACCCGAACGCAACGTCCCTATCCGGGTCGGCGAAACCGATCGAACCGCCAGCGCCCGGGTGACCGAATGCCTTGGCGCCCAGGCCGAAGGTGGCGTTGGGTATGTCAGGCTGATCCAGCATGCAGCCCAGACCGAAACGTGTCCGAGTCAACAAAGTCCTGTCCTCGCCAACGCTGTGCTCGCGGGTAAGCTCATTGAGCAATTCGGATTCCAGCAGGCGGCCATCGAGCAGACCGGCATAGAAGCCCGCAAGGCTACGGGCATTGCCGTGACCATTAGCGGCGGGCTGCTGCATGCGACGCCATTCCGGCTTGTTGGTGCTGGTCATGATCGAGGGCGGGTTGGTGAAGGCTCGTGCAGTCATCGACGTCGGATCACGCATGGTGGTCTGCACCAGACGCTGCGCGGCCTCGTCACCTGTATTGCCTTTGCCACGCGCCACATGGGCAACCCGGTAAAACTCCTCGTCCGCCAGGCCGACATGGAAATCCAGACCCAATGGCCGTGCGATACGCGCGGCAATGGAATCACCCGGCCCGCGACCATCGGCCCGGCGCAGCATTTCACCCACCAGCCAGCCATAGGTGAGCGCCGCGTAACCGTGGCCCTGCCCCGGCGTCCACCAGGGTTGCTCGGCAGCCAGTGCATCCGTCATTGCGCTCCAGTTATAAAGCGCTTCGGCAGGCAACATGTGGCGCAACGCGGGCAGCCCGGCCTGATGGCAGAGCAATTGACGCAGGGTAATTGCGCCCTTGCCTGCCTCGGCAAATTCGGGCCAAAGAAGAGCGACCGGTTCATCCAGGCGCAACTTGCCCTCATCGACCAGTTGCAACGCGGCGACGGCGGCGAAGGGTTTGGTGCAGGAAAACAGGTTGAGGATGGTATCGCTGTGCCAGACCTCGGCACCGTCCTTGTCGGCAATGCCCGCCCACAGATCGACGACCGTTTCGCCACCGATCTGAATGCACAGCGCCGCACCACGTTCCTGAGGATCGTCGAAGAGTGCGGCGAACGCCTCACGTACTGCTTCGAACTTGAGCTCGAAATGACCCTGAATCTGCACCCACTGGCTCCCGGATTGGCTGATTGAAAAATGGCGTGCATTGTTTCAGCGATTGCTGATTTTGGGAACAGATGTGGATCAATAGGCTGCGAGTGCCGACGCCATCGCGGGCAAGCGCGCTCCTACAGCGGATCACCGAACCCGTTGGGGCGAGACTTGCCCGCGAACCAGGCGCCAGCGTATTACAGACAGACCGCGTTATCGTTCTTCGCGGGCAAGCCCGGCTCCAACGGAGACAAAGATTCAATGTGGGAGCGGTGCTTGCCCGCGATAAGGGCACCGCGATTCTGCAGGCAAATCAACTAAACCTCATCGCGGGCAAGCACCGCCCACAGGACCCGAATCGCTTCGGCAGACTCAGGAAATCTCCCGCCTGAACGGCGGCAACGCGTTGAGAATCGCCTTGCCGTAGCGCTGGGTCACCACCCGGCGGTCCAGCAGTGTGATGGTGCCGCGGTCTTCTTCGGTGCGCAGCAAGCGGCCGCAGGCCTGGACCAGGCGCAGCGAAGCATCCGGCACGGCGATTTCCATGAACGGGTTGCCGCCACGGGCTTCGATCCACTCCGCAAGGGCCGCTTCCACTGGGTCGTCCGGCACCGCGAACGGGATCTTGGCGATTACCACGTGCTCGCAATAGGCCCCCGGCAAATCGACACCTTCGGCGAAGCTCGCCAGGCCGAACAGCACACTGGAATCACCACCATCCACACGAGCCTTGTGCTTGTTGAGGGTCTCCTGCTTGGACAGATTGCCTTGAATGAACACCTGCTTGCGCCAGTCCCGCTCCAGGCCGTCGAAAACGTCCTGCATCTGTTTGCGCGAGGAGAACAGCACCAGCGTGCCCCGTGAACCTTCCACCAGACTCGGCAGTTCGCGGATGATTGCAGCGGTGTGGGCCACGGAATCACGCGGATCGGCCTTGAGGTCCGGCACCCGGAGCACACCCGCGTCCGCGTGATGAAACGGGCTGGGCACCACAGCAGTAACGGCGACTTTGGGCAGACCGGCGCGCATGCGGAAGCGGTCGAACTTGCCCAGTGCCGTCAGCGTCGCGGAAGTCACCAGCGCGCCATAAGCCACGTTCCACAAATTGCGGCGAAGCATTTCCGCCGCCAGGATCGGGCTGGCGTTGACCTCGATATCAAACAACGCACCGCTGTCCGCCAGGGTCAACCAGCGCGCCATGGGCGGGCTGTCTTCCGGATCCTCAGCGGTGAAGGCGGTCCACAGCTCCCAGTTGCCATGGGCACGGGCCAGCAGGCTGCCGAACAGCGGATACCACTCCTCCGCCTGATGACTGGCGATGCCGATATTGACCTCGCCGTCCATGCCTTCCTTGAGCAGGTCGGCCAGACGGGTGAACAGATCATCCAGACGGGCGAAGCCCTTCTTCAGCTCGATGCCCATTTCCCGGATGTGCTCAGGCACCACGCCGCCAATGAACCTGTGCCGTGGGCGCTCGCGCCCCTGCATGTCTTCACCGGCACGGAAATCCGCCAGTTGTTCGCAGGCGCTGAACATGAATTGCTGCTGTGCCTTGATCTCCCGGGCCAGCTCCGGCACCTGCTCGATCAGCTTGCCCAAGTCACCCGGCAACGGATGCTGAGCCAGCAGTTTAGAGAGGTTTTTGGCGGTCTGTTCCAGCCAGTCGGCGGTTGAGCGCAGACGGGTGTAATGGGCGAAATGGCCGATGGCTTTGTCAGGCAGGTGGTGGCCTTCGTCGAACACGTACAAGGTGTCCCGTGGATCGGGCAGCACCGCGCCGCCGCCCAGGGCAAGGTCCGCCAGCACCATGTCGTGGTTCGTCACGATCACGTCGACTTTTCCCATGCCTTCACGGGCTTTATAGAAGGCGCACTGCTGAAAATTCGGACAATGCCTGTTGGTGCACTGGCTGTGATCTGTGGTCAGTCGCGCCCAGTCCTGATCTTCAAGAGCCTGGGGCCAGCTGTCGCGGTCGCCATCCCATTTATTGCCCGCCAGCTTTTCGATCATGCTGGTGAAAAGCTTCTGACTGGCCTCATCGACTTCAATCTTGAAGCCTTCTTCTTCGAAAAGCTGGGCAGTGGCGTTGGTCGCATCGCCTTCCTGCAGCAGCATGTCGAGCTTGGACAGGCACATATAACGGCCGCGGCCCTTGGCCAGGGAGAAGGTGAAATTCAGCCCGCTGTTGCGCATCAGGTCCGGCAGATCCTTGTGGACGATCTGCTCTTGCAGGGCCACCGTAGCCGTGGCGATGACCAGACGCTTGCCCGCCAGCTTCGCGGTGGGGATGGCTGCGATGGCGTAGGCCACCGTCTTGCCGGTACCCGTGCCAGCTTCCACTGCGACCACCGCCGGGTCGCTGGTGCGTCGGCCTTCTTCGTCGGTGTCGATGTCGCCCAGCACCTTGGCAATCTCGGCGATCATCAAACGCTGGCCATAGCGTGGCTTGAGGCTCTTGGCTTCGAGGAAACGCGAGTAAGCGCCCTGAATCTGGGATTTGAGTTCGTTGCTGATCATGGTTTGGCTCGGGCGCTACGGCATCGGCAAAAAATTAAAGCGTAAACAGCTGGATATATCTTCAGTAGTTCCAGCAGGCGGCTATCATACCCCGCAAATTCCATCCGCGCAGAACGGAGTACCTGATGACACCTTTTTCCCTCGTCTACACCCTGCATGTTCTGGCCGCTCTGGTCTGGGTCGGCGGCATGTTTTTCGCCTGGATGATCCTGCGACCGGCGGTCGTCAGCGCCCTGCAGGGCCCGACCCGTTTGAAATTGTGGCTGGAAGTGTTTCCACGGTTTTTTGTCTGGGTCTGGGCTGTGGTGGTGGTCTTGCCGATCACTGGGGTCGGCATGATCCAGTTGCAATTCGTCAACTTCCAGACCGCGCCGCGCTATGTGCAGGTGATGATGGGCTTGTACGTGGTGATGACCGCACTGTTCATCCGAGTCCAGTCGTTGCAACTGCCGGAACTGCGCCGGGCGGTTGAAGCGGAGCAATGGGCTGAAGGTGCCGGGGTATTGGGCCGGATTCGCCGATTGGTGGGGATTAATCTGTTGATTGGCCTGGCGGTGGTGGCGATTGCAGCGGCCAGACCGAATTTCTAAGCGAGATATGTAGGAGCTCACGAGCAGCGCGAGGCAGCGATGGCGGTCTGTTTGATACACCGCTATCGCGGGCCTCGTAACCTCGGTGCGCTCCTACAGGACCGCGGTATGCCTGAAAGAACACCGAACTTGTGAGAGCGAATTCATTCGCTCTCACAAGTATTCAACAGCCTTACAACCGCTGCACCGTCACTGCACCCGCAGGTCCGGCCGCTCCAGGCTGCCCCGCTTCTCCGGGACGCCCGGCCTTGCCGCCGTTGGCGCGGTAAACGATGCAACCTTTGGACGCGCCGCCTTTGCCCGGTTTGCCGCCAGCGCCAGCCAAACCGCCGGGGCCACCCTGGACGTTGACCTTGATACGTTCAGCAGGAAAACTCAGCGGCAGTTCCAGCCGCACCTGAGCACCCGGCGCGCCATCGTGACCATTGCCGCCGTTGTCGCCGTCAAAACCTTTCCCCGCGCTGCCAAAGGTGCAGCCCGGCGCCTCGCCATTAGCGCCATCCAGACCAACATAACCCGGCGAACCGGCACCACCACGGGCATCAACGAATAATTCGCTGCCGTCCAGATGCTCGATACGCAAGGTCAGGTTGCGGCCCGGCAATGGCGGTTTTTCGTAAGTGCCCGGCGCGCCACGAGCCGTGATCTGACTGCCAACGCCCAGCTTGCCGTGGCCAACCACCAAATTGAACGGCTGGCTGCCGGACACGATCGCGATACGTGCCTCATGGCCCAGCACCAGTTGATCAACTTTGACTTCAGTCAACCCGGACGGGATCAGCAAAGTGCCGTAATCCTCGACTTCAAGACGCTCCAGTTGCAGCACGCTGGTATTGCTCGGCAAGCGCATCAGGGAATGAGGTTCGACGCTGACGCTCTGGGCCATGGCAAGCGGGCTGCAAAGTGCGGCAAGTAGACAAAGCCTACGCATGGGCGATCTCCGGGGAAGGTTTGGGCAAGGATTGAACATGGAAGATTCCAAACACAAGGATGTGCAGACGATCGCGCCAGGGATGACGTCGGCCGCGCAGGCTACCGTTGAATAGCAGCAACTCAAGCACGTGTGTCAGTGCCAGCAGGCCGCCAGCGAGTTTGATTAACAGAGCGAACGGCGTCGGCAACACCATGACCAGATTGACCAACACCACCAGCCAGAATGCTGCGGTTAAAAGCTTTCCCAACCCCCAAAACACCTTCATTGCCGGAACCTGCCCCTGTCATTGTTTTTGTGAAAGCTTATTTTGTTGTGCAATTTTTCTGCGCGCACAGTAAACGCTCGCGTTGGGAAATATGCCAGCACGCTGCCAAAAATTCTTTAGGACGAAAGACCAACCGCTGAACGGCTACACATCGGCATTGACCCGGCACGGATGCCGGGCCAATCAGTAGGCTGAAAATCAGCGGTTGATCTGAATTTCCACGCGACGGTTCAATGCACGACCGTTGGCAGTCGAGTTGTCAGCAACCGGGCGAGATTCGCCAGCGCCTTGCACGGAAACGAACGAGCTGCGCGGGATGCCTGAGCTGACGAGGTAGTCAGTCACGGACATGGCACGTTTTTCGGACAGTTTCTGGTTGTAGCCATCACGGCCGACACTGTCGGTGTGACCGCTGACACGCAGCTGAGCACTCGGTGCTTCACGTTTCAGGCGAGTGGTGATCAGGTCGAGTTTCGATTTATCGGCGGCAGTCAAACGTGCAGAGTCGAACTCGAACAACACATCATTGATGACGATGACTTCTTCCTTGACCACCGCCACCTCTTCGATCACTACAGGTGGAGCTGGCGCCACCAATGGGCAGCCGGTGGCGTCGACCGCTACACCTTTAGGGGTGTCCGGGCATTTGTCGATGCTGTTCTTCACGCCGTCGCCATCATCATCGCCATCGCCGTGTACCCAGCAATAGGCACCCGCCATGACGCCAACCGCGCCGCCCAGGCTGGCTGCGACCGCTGCGCTCTGGAACGCGCCTGCCGCAGCACCGGCGACACCGCCACCCAAGGCGCAAAGAGGCCAGTCGGTCTTCTGTAAACCTGCGCAACCGGTTAAAACGCTGGTGATTAAAATCAGAGGCAATGCTGTGCGGATCATTCTCATAAATTTTCTCTCCCAAGGGTTCGGCCCAATGCGCCGCCAAGGGAGTTAAGACGGCAATAGGCCAGTTCGCCACTTTGAGCCTTGTTTTATTGGGTTTTGAGCTGATCAGATCATTTTTCCATTGGAGCGAGGCTTGCCCGCGAAGAACGATAACGCGGTGTGTCTGGCTAACCGCGTCGCTTGATTCGCGGGCAAGCCTCGCTCCAACAGATAACAGCAGGCCCAATAGAGGGACTAGGCCCACGCCCCTGCACAGGCTAGTCTTGCAGGTCCAAGAGGGGATTTTTGATGAGTGAAGGCTTTTCCACACGCACGCCGCAGCAAGCGCTGGCCGCCCTGCTCGACTTGCAGGCCCCGAAGCGTCTGCTATTGATCGGGGCAGAGGCGTTCCCTGCATTACAGGCGTTTCAGGACGCCCACCCCGACACGCAACTGGCCCACGCCAGGCCCGGTCCGCTGCCAGCGGAATTGGCTGCGCAACGCTTTGACCTGGCATTGGTAGTCGATTGCCTCGAGCACATCCCCAAGCGGGACGGCCTGGAACTGCTGGGCGGGATTCGCAACCTCAACGCCAGCCGCATCGCGGTACTGGCTGACCTTCAAGCCTGCGGCTGGAAGACCACTGACTTTTATTCCCTGGCCTTGCAGGCCAGTGAACGTTTCGCCCGGGACGAGCAAGTGCTGACTCTGTTCACCTACGACCTGCGCGAATACAAACAAGTACCTGACTGGCTGAACTCCAGGTTCTGGGCCAATCCCGAGAATTTTGGCAAATACTGGTGGTAACTCATGAATAGCGCGATTTGCCCGTGTGGCAGTGGAGACCTGTTGGCCACCTGCTGTGGGCCGTTTCACGCCGGGCAGCCCACGCCCTGCGCCGAAAAACTCATGCGTTCACGCTATAGCGCTTATGTGCTGGGCCTGATCGATTACCTGCTGGACACCACGCTACCAGTGCAAAAGGCTGCGCTGGACCGGGAAGCCATCAGTCAATGGAGCTTGCAGAGCACCTGGCTGGGCCTTGAAGTGGAAAGCTCGGAAGTCTTCGGCGGCAAACCGGAACACGCGTTCGTCACCTTTACGGCACGCTGGCATGACGGCGCGGGCGAGCATAGCCATCGCGAGCGCTCGGCTTTCGTACAGAACCAGGGGCGCTGGTATTTCATTGACCCTACCGTAGGCCTCAAAGCCGGGCGCAACGACGCCTGCCCTTGTGGCAGCGAGCAGAAGTACAAGAAGTGCTGCGCGAGTTATATCGCCTGACCCAACAGAGATCGTCGCGGATCACACGAGGCGCAGATGAGAGATATCGGGCACCTGCACGCTTTGCGGCTCGGCGGCCTGGCCCATGTCGCTGCCCACCGGGGCGACGCTGAACAGCGACAGATCCAGGGCGGGCGCAACCGGCACGGGCTTGTGGTCCTGCAGGTCGCTGCCGACCTCGAACAACTCCAGCGCTGGCGCATCGACATCGACAAAGGCCGCCATGTACACATCCCGGGGGACAACCTGCAATCGACCAGGCTGAGAAGAAGGTGTTGAAACCTGTGAATCTACGAGGGCTGGCATTTCAACGACTTCGGCCAATGCCCCGGCACGCTCCAGCGTCGAGCGATACTTTTCTGCCGCTGCCGCGTCGAGATTGTTTTTCAGAACCAGCCGCCGTCCGGAAAACAGCAGTGCCAGGCGCTGAGCATCGGCCTGGAACAGCTTGCCAAGGTTGCTTTGCACCAGATCAGGCTGGGCACCAGAAACCAATTGGCCACTGAATACAATTTCATACAGTTTCATCAGTCATACTCTGACAGCACGTGCGAGGAGTATGCCGCAGCCTTATAAAAAAGGAACGGGCAAGTCGCTTTGCCAACGATGGCCCTGAGCGGGCCACAAATGGAGCAAGACCATGTTTGCAAAGGCCTGTTTGACAGCAGATTCCTTCAGCACATCACACACAGATATCTGTAGGAGCGAGCTTGCTCGCGATGCGATTTGGCCGTCGATACGTTGTTATCTGATCGGGCGCTATCGCGAGCAAGCTCGCTCCTACAAAAAAAACGCGGCTACTGTTCTGATTTTGGTACTGCTCTCCCTTCTCACCGGCTGCTCCTCCTGGGTTGTCAGCGGTTACCAGGAACCCGAGGTGCGGTTGCTCAAGGTGCAAGTGGTCAAGGCCAAGTTGCTGCAGCAGGATTTCAAACTGCACTTTCGGGTCGACAACCTCAATGATCGCAGCGTGCTGGTGCGTAGCCTGCGCTACAAAGTCATGCTCAAAGACGCGACGCTGGCCGAGGGCGAGTCCAGCGACTGGTTCGTGGTCGAGGGGCACAGCCACAAAAATTTCGTGGTGCCAGTCCGGACCAATCTCTGGCAGCATCTGAAATACATCTCCAAACTGTTGAAAAAACCCGATCAGGCGATTCCCTATCGGCTCGAAGGCAAACTTAAAACCGGCTTTTTGTTCCGTCATAACGTGCGTATTGGCCGCAACGGCGAGATAATCCCCGGCGATCTAATTCCGGAGTAACCCGATGAACCAGCAAGCCCACGTGCATGGCCCCGACTGCAACCACGATCATGACCATGACCATGACCATCATGACCACCAGCACGGCCATGTACACGGCCCGAACTGCGGTCACGCTCATCAAGAGCCAGTACGCAACGCGTTGAAAGACGTAGGCCGCAACGATCCTTGCCCGTGTGGCAGCGACAAGAAATTCAAGAAATGCCACGGCGCGTAAACCGCGACGGGTATTGGTAAACGGCCTGCATTGCAGGCCGTTTTCATTTGTGCAGCCCGGGGCCACAGGAGTAAAACAGGGGAATTCGTGCAACACGACCGGAGCCCCCTGATGATTGATCTGCACTACTGGACCACGCCCAACGGCCACAAGGTTTCCCTGTTCCTTGAAGAAGCCGGTCTGCCCTACAAGATTTTCCCCGTTGATATCACCCAGAACGATCAGTTCAAACCCGAGTTCCTGAAAATCTCCCCCAATAACCGTATCCCGGCCATCGTTGACAATGATCCGCTGGATGGCGGTGAGCCGATCAGCCTGTTCGAGTCGGGTGCAATCCTGCTGTATCTGGCAGAGAAAACCGGCAAGTTCATCCCTCAGGATTTGCGCGAGCGGCAGGAAGCGCTGCAATGGCTATTCTGGCAAATGGGCGGCCTGGGGCCGATGGCCGGTCAAAATCACCACTTCAACCGCTTCGCCAAGGAAAAAATTCCCTACGCGATCAAGCGCTATGTGGATGAAACAACCCGTTTGTATGGCGTACTGGACAAGCGTCTGGCGGATCGTGACTTTGTGGCGGGCAGTGAATACAGCATTGCCGATATGGCGATCTACCCATGGATAGCGCGGCACACTTGGCAAGACCAGAACCTTGACGACTTCCCCAACCTCAAGCGCTGGTACGACGCCATCGCCAGCCGCGACGCCACCAAACGGGCGTATGCGCTGGTTGAGCGGGTGAATCCGCCCCCGGCATCGTGATACCTCTGTGTGTGTGTGTGTGTGTGTGTGTGTGTGTGTGTGCGAGCTTGTGTGGGAGCGGTGCTTGCCCGCGATAAGGTCGCCGCAGCTATCAGGTCCATCGCATACAGCCTTATCGCGGGCAAGCACCGCACAAGAGTGATCTCAATAGTGGCGTGACGACGTGGGACCGGCTTTAGCCGGGAAGAGGCCAGTACATCCATGCGATATTTATCGTCTGAAATGCCGCCTTCCCGGCTAAAGCCGGTCCCACGTCACATCCGCTTGCGAGCAAACATAGAATTTCCCACAGGATCCTCGCAACCCAACAGATCCAAACAGTTGAAAAACCCTGAAATAAACTCCCTCTTCCCGCTTGCGCGGTGCCTGCGCGCTCTCTAACGTAGCGCCCTTTATATGTCATCCCCTGCAGGAGCTTCGCCATGGCCTCGCCAGCCCGTTTCAGAGTCGTACCCCGGTTCGGTGCTGTTGCCGCCACGGTGGGTTTGCTGAGCCTTGCCGGCTGCCAGATCAGCGGGGGCGATACCGATACCCTGTTACCGACTTCCGGCACCGTTGCCGTGAAGGGCCTGGCGCAGAATGTCTCGCTGCGGCGCAATAATCTGGGCATGCCGCTGATCGAAAGCAGCACCTTCCACGATGCCCTCTTCACCTTGGGCTACGTGCATGCCAGCGACCGGATCACCCAGATGCTGACTATGCGCCTGCTCGCCCAGGGACGTCTGTCGGAAATGGCTGGCCCCAGCGCGCTGGATGTTGACCGGCTGATGCGTTCGGCGATTCTGAAGAAGAGCGCCAGTGAGCTGTACAACGCTTCGAGCCCGCGCCTGCAACGCTTCTTCGAAGTCTATGCCCGTGGCGTCAACGCCTGGATGTTCCGCTATCGCGACAAATTGCCGGCCGATCTGGCCAGCTCCGGCTATCGCCCGGACTACTGGAAGCCGGAAGACTCGGCGTTGATTTTCAGCCTGCTGAACTTCAGTCAGTCGGTGAACCTGCAAGAAGAACTGTCGTCGCTGGTGCTGGCGCAAAAAGTTGGCGTGGACAAACTGGCCTGGCTGATCCCGACTTATCCGGATGAAGAACTGCCGTTCGCCGAGGCGGAAAAACTCAAAGGTCTGAACCTGGGCACGCAAGTCTCTGGGCTGAGCGAGTTGAACAAAGTTGCCCTGCAATTGACCGATCTGAACATGCTCGGCATCGCCGCCTCTAGCAACTGGGCCATCGCCCCGCAACGCAGCCGCACCGGCCGAAGCCTGCTGGCCAGCGACATTCAGCTGCCAGCCGGGCTGAATTCAGCGTGGAGCCTGGTGCAGATCCGCGCACCAAAATACCAAGCATCCGGCGCGACGATCGCGGGCTTGCCTCTGGTATTGAGCGGCTTCAACGGCAAACTGGCCTGGTCCATGGCTTCGGCCATGGGCGACAACCAGGATCTGTTTCTGGAAAAACTCAAGCGCGAAAACAATCGCCTGATGTACTTGGCCGATGGCAAGTGGCTGCCCGCAGTAGCCCATGATGAAACCTTTATCGTCAAAGGCGGCCGCCCGATCCGCGAAGCGGTTTACGCAACCCGTCACGGGCCACTGCTCAACAGCAACCTGGGCTCAGGTCAATTGGGTAACGGTCTGGGCATCGCCCTGCAAAAGCCGGATTTCAAGGACGACAAGAGCCTGGATGCGTTTTTCGATCTGTCCCGCGCACCCAACGTGGAAAAAGCCTTCGACGCCAGCCGCGAGATCCGCGCGGTGACCTTGAACATGGTGTTCGCCGACCCTTCGAATATCGGCTGGCAAGTCACCGGGCGTTTCCCGAATCGTCGCGAAGGCCTGGGTCTGCTGCCGTCGCCGGGCTGGGAAAGCCGCTACGACTGGGACGGGTTCGCCGACTCAATGCTGCACCCGTATGACCAGGATCCTCAGCAAGGCTGGATTGGCACCGCTAACCAGCGCACCTTCCCCAAGGGTTACGGCATGCAACTGTCCAACTCCTGGAAGACTCCGGAGCGCGCCGAGCGTATTGCCGAGCTGGCCAACAGTGGCAAGCAGGACACCCGCAGCGTGATCGCCATGCAATATGACCAGACCACGACTTTTGCCGCCAAGCTGCGCAAGATGTTTGAAGCGCCGGGGATGGTCAAACCCCTGAAGCAAGCGATCGATGCCCTGCCGGAAGCGGAGCGCAACAAGGCCCGTGAGGCTTTTACGCGATTGATGGCGTTTGATGGCAAGTTGCTTGCGACCTCTGCGGATGCCGCTCTGTATGAGCTGTTCCTGCAGGAAAGCGCCAAGCAGACCTTCCTCGACGAACTGGGCCCGGAAACCAGCCCGGCTTGGAAAGCCTTGCAACAGAACGCAGCCTTGTCGTATTCCGCCCAGGCTGACCACTTGCTAGGTCGCGAAGACAGCCCATATTGGGACGATGTGAAAACACCACAGAAAGAAGATAAACCCGCGATACTGGCCCGCAGCCTGGCCGCTGCAATCACTGCCGGTGATAACCAACTGGGCACCGATCACAAAGCCTGGCAATGGGGCAAATTGCATCGTGCGACGACCCAGGGCACCGAGTTTGCGGTTAATGACTTCAACCGCGGCGCAACTGCGATCGGCGGCGACCACAGCACATTGAATATCTCGGCTTTTCCCTGGGGCCAGGGCTTCGACAGCCAGACCGTGCCTAGCCTGCGCATGATCGTTGATTTCGGCCAGACCGAACCGATGCTGGGCATGACCAACATCGGCCAGTCCGGCAACCCGGCCAGCCCGTATTACACCAACAGCATCGAGCCATGGCTCAAGGCCCAATACCAGTCGATCCCGCTGCAAACCCAGAACTACGAACGGGGTTATGGCAGCAAGCGGCTGACGTTGGTGCCGGGCAAGTAAAACCCCGTCAGCACCGGCACAAACCCCCTGTGGGAGCGGTGCTTGCCCGGGATAAGGCTGGACGCGGTTCACTTAGATCCCGTCCAGCCTTATCGCGGGCAAGCACCGCTCCCACAGAAAGTCCACCGCACTGTGCCCCAAGTTCGTCGAACTTCCTCATTCGCGCCGCCTCATAACTAACAAGCCCATCCAATCGGTCATTCCATGGATCTTGTTATCGCGCGCCCCGAAGGTTTGTATTGCCCGCCCGGCGATTTCTATATTGATCCGTGGCGACCGGTCGAGCGCTCGGTAATTACCCACGGCCACGGCGATCATGCGCGCACCGGCAACGAGCACTATCTGGCCGCTGCGCCCGGTGAAGGCATTCTGCGTTCCCGGCTAGGTCAGGACATTAACCTGCAAACCCTCGAGTACGGCGAAACGCTGCTGCACCACGGGGTGAAACTGAGCCTGCACCCTGCGGGCCACGTGCTCGGCTCGGCGCAGGTCAGGCTGGAATACAAAGGCGAAGTCTGGGTCGCCTCCGGGGATTACAAAGTGGAACCGGACGGCACCTGTGCGCCCTTTGAGCCGGTGCGTTGCCACACCTTCATCACTGAATCGACATTCGGCCTGCCGATCTACCAGTGGCAGCCGCAATCTGAAATTTTTGCCGGGATCAACGACTGGTGGCGGGCCAACGCGGCTGTTGGCAAAGCCAGCGTGTTGTTCGCTTATTCGTTCGGCAAGGCGCAACGCATCCTGCACGGCATCGATCCACAGATCGGGCCGATTCTGGTCCATGGTGCAGTTGAGCCGCTGAACCGCGTATACCGCGAGGCCGGGGTGCGAATCCCTGAAACCCTCTATGCCGGTGATTTCAAGAAGACCGACCCGGCCCTGCGTCAGGCCTTGATCCTCGCCCCGCCTTCAGCCGGTGGCAGCAGCTGGATGAAGCGTTTCGGCGAGTTCAGCGATGCGTTCGCCAGCGGCTGGATGATGCTGCGCGGGACCCGCAGGCGGCGTGGCGTGGATCGCGGCTTCGTGCTCTCCGACCACGCGGATTGGCCTGGCCTGCTCTGGGCCATCGAGCAAACCGGGGCTGAACGAGTGATGGTGACTCACGGCTCGGTAGCGGTTCTGGTGCGTTATCTGCGCGAGCGGGGTCTGGACGCTCAGGGCTTCGTGACCGAATACGGCGACGAGGACGATGTTTCAGCCGCCGAGGTACAACCCAGCGATAGCCAACCTGCCCGATCCAGCGAGGGCCAGGCATGAAGGCCTTTGCCGAACTCTACTCCCGGCTCGACGCCACCACCTCCAGCAATGCCAAACTCAGCGCCATGCGCGACTATTTCGCCAGCGTCCCGGCAGAGGACGCCGCTTGGGCGGTGTACTTCCTGTCGGGTGGTCGCCCGCGTCAGCTGGTGCCTACCAAGCTGCTGCGCGAACAGGCCATGACCCTGGGCGATCTGCCGGAATGGCTGTTCGAAGAAAGCTATCAAGCGGTGGGCGACCTGGCGGAGACCCTGTCACTGTTGTTGCCTGAAGCGGTGCACAGTTCCGATCAAGGCCTGGCAGTCTGGATGGAAGAAAAGCTGCTGCCTTTAAGAGGATTGCCACCCGAAGAGCTCGCCGAGCGCCTGCCGACTTTCTGGAGCCAGCTGGACCGCATCAGCCTGATGGTCTGCATCAAATTGATCACCGGCAGTTTTCGCGTCGGCGTCTCCAAACTGCTGGTAACCCGCGCCCTCGCCGCCCTGGCCGACATCGACAGCAAGCGTGTGGCCCAGCGACTTGTCGGCTACACCGACCTCTCCAACCGGCCGACCGCAGAAGGTTTTCAACGGCTGATTGCGCCGGAATCCGAAGATGAGCACGCCCAGCGCGGCGGGCAGCCATACCCGTTCTTTCTTGCCCATGCCTTGCAGCAACCGGTGGATCAGTTCGAAACCCTGCTGGGACCTGTGGATAACTGGCAAGTGGAATGGAAGTGGGACGGTATCCGCGCGCAACTGGTCAAACGCGAGGGGCGGCTGTGGATCTGGTCCCGAGGTGAAGAACTGGTAACTGACCGTTTCCCGGAGTTGCACAGCCTGGTGCAGAACCTCCCGGACGGCACGGTAATCGATGGCGAAATCGTGGTCTGGAAAGCGCCCGAGCCTGCGGCTCCGGAAGGCAAAGCGTTCGAACTCAAGGATCAGGCAACCGATCAGGCTGCACCCTCGGTCCAGCCCTTTGCGCTATTGCAACAGCGCATCGGCCGCAAAACCCTGGGCAAGAAAATCCTCGAAGAAGTGCCGGTGGTACTGCTGGCTTACGACCTGCTGGAATGGCAAGGCCACGACTGGCGCAGCCGACCGCAGCAGGAACGGCGTACGCAACTGGATGCGCTGATCGCGATGTGCCAGAGCCCGGTGCTGCTGCCCTCACCGGTTGTCAGTGGCAACGATTGGCTGGATTTGAGTGAGCAGCGCGAAGCCTCCCGCAGCCTCGGCGTGGAAGGCATGATGCTCAAAGCCAAAGATGCGTTATACGGCGTAGGCCGCACCAAGGACATGGGCGTCTGGTGGAAGTGGAAGGTGGATCCGTTTAGCGTCGATGCGGTATTGATCTACGCGCAGCGCGGTCACGGTCGGCGCGCGAGCCTGTACAGCGATTACACCTTTGCGGTGTGGGACGGCCCGCCGGAAGCCAGCCAGCGTACACTGGTGCCGTTCGCCAAGGCTTACTCCGGCCTGACCGACGAAGAAATGCGCAAAGTCGACGCCATCGTGCGCAAGACCACGGTGGAAAAGTTCGGCCCGGTGAGTAGCGTGACGCCGACCCTGGTTTTCGAATTGGGGTTTGAAGGCATCGCTCTTTCAAAGCGCCACAAGAGCGGGATTGCAGTGCGTTTTCCGCGCATGTTGCGCTGGCGGCAGGATAAGTCAGTGGCCGAAGCCGATAGTTTATCGACGTTGCAGGACCTGTTGGGGTAGGATGCCGCCCTTTTTTGGGGCGATGACTTCGTGCCGCTCCTTATTGGTGCTCAATACTCCGAACCTGTAGGAGCGAGCTTGCTCGCGATTGGATTAGGCAGGCACAGACCCTACAGCTGGCAAGACGCTATCGCGAGCAAGCTCGCTCCTACAGGAAAGCGGCGTGGTCGGTAGCAGTCAGCATTGCGACAACTCCGTACATTTAAAACGCACGTTCGTATCTTTGGTTCGGAAATTGCTATCTTCTGTGGTCTGGCACCCGCCGGTAGCAAGCCTCGCGTGTTCCCAACGCTCAATTTGGTTTTAAGGACTGAACGATGAAAAAAGCATGGCTGACCCTTTCTGCATTGGCTGTTTGTCTCGCAGCTGGCAATGCAATGGCCAAGGAATACAAGGAACTGCGCTTCGGCGTCGATCCTTCTTATGCACCTTTTGAATCAAAGGCCGCTGACGGCAGCCTGGTTGGCTTCGACATCGACTTGGGCAACGCAATCTGCGCCGAGCTGAAAGTTAAATGCAAATGGGTCGAAAGCGATTTCGACGGCATGATTCCTGGCCTGAAAGCCAAGAAATTCGACGGTGTGATCTCGTCGATGACCGTTACCCCGGCCCGTGAAAAAGCCATCGACTTCTCCAACGAGCTGTTCTCCGGCCCGACTTCTCTGGTGTTCAAGAAAGGTGCAGGCCTGACCGCTGATCCGGCCAGTCTGAAAGGCAAGACCGTTGGCTACGAGCAAGGCACTATCCAGGAAGCCTACGCCAAGGCCGTACTGGACAAGGCTGGGGTTAAAACCCAGGCCTACGCCAACCAGGATCAGGTTTACGCTGACCTGACTTCCGGCCGTCTGGATGCTTCCATTCAGGACATGCTGCAAGCCGAACTGGGCTTCCTGAAGTCGCCACAAGGCGCCGGCTACGAAGTCAGCGAGCCTGTAGACAGCGAACTGTTACCGTCGAAAACCGCGATCGGTATCGCGAAAGGTAACAAAGAGCTCAAGGCACTGTTGGACAAAGGTATCAAAGCGTTACACGACGACGGCAAATATGCCGAGATCCAGAAGAAGCACTTCGGCGATCTGAATCTGTATAGCGGTAAATAACACCCCGACGCCCATGGACTTCGGCGATGATCACGCGCCGATTTCCATGGGCGTTTTGTTTTATTGACCGTCAAAGGCTTTACCCATGTTCGATTCACTGCTGCAAACCCTGGGACTCTCGACCTTCAGCCTCAAAGGCTTCGGCCCGCTTCTGCTCGAAGGCACATGGATGACCATCAAATTATCGCTGCTGTCGCTGCTGGTGAGCATTGTGCTCGGCCTGATCGGCGCCGCGGCAAAACTATCGAGTTCCGCCATCCTGCGGATACCGGCGCAGCTATACACCACGCTGATCCGGGGCGTTCCGGATCTGGTGCTGATGCTGCTGATTTTTTACAGCCTGCAAACCTGGCTGAGCCAGCTGACCGACGCCATGGATTGGGACTACATCGAAATCGATGCCTTCAGTGCCGGGGTGGTGACTCTGGGTTTTATTTACGGGGCTTATTTCACCGAAACCTTCCGTGGGGCGATTCTCTCTGTGCCACGCGGCCAGGTAGAAGCCGCCACCGCCTATGGCCTTAATCGTGGCCAGCGGTTTCGCTACGTGGTGTTCCCACAGATGATGCGCTTCGCCCTGCCCGGCATCGGCAATAATTGGCAAGTGCTGCTCAAGGCCACCGCCCTGGTGTCGATCATCGGCCTCGCCGATCTGGTCAAGGCCGCGCAGGACGCCGGTAAAAGCACCTACCAACTGTTTTACTTCCTGGTACTAGCCGCCTTGATCTACCTGCTGATCACCAGCGCATCCAACTTCGCGCTGCGTTGGGCCGAACGGCGGTATTCCGCAGGCAGCCGGGAGGCTCAACGATGATCGAACTGTTACAGGAATACTGGCGCCCCTTCCTTTATAGCGACGGCGTAAACATCACCGGTCTGGCGATGACCATGTGGCTGCTCAGCGCCTCGATCGGCATTGGGTTTCTGGTCTCGATCCCGCTGTCCATCGCTCGGGTATCCAGGAAGTTCTGGGTACGCTGGCCGGTGCAGTTCTACACCTACCTGTTTCGTGGCACGCCGCTCTATATCCAGTTGCTGATCTGCTACACCGGCATTTACAGCCTGGCAGCAGTTCGGGCAGAGCCGCTGCTTGATGCGTTCTTTCGGGATGCAATGAACTGCACGATCCTGGCGTTCGCCCTGAACACCTGCGCCTACACCACGGAAATCTTCGCCGGTGCCATTCGCAGCATGAACCACGGTGAAGTCGAGGCAGCCAAGGCTTACGGGCTGACCGGCTGGAAACTCTACACCTACGTGATCATGCCGTCGGCATTGCGCCGTTCGCTGCCGTTCTACAGCAACGAAGTGATCCTGATGCTGCATTCGACCACGGTGGCCTTTACTGCAACCGTGCCGGACATTCTCAAGGTGGCCCGGGACGCCAACTCGGCAACCTTCATGACTTTCCAGTCGTTCGGCATCGCAGCCATCATTTATCTGTGCGTCACATTCATACTGGTAGGCCTGTTCCGTCTTGCCGAACGCCGCTGGCTGGCCTTTCTCGGCCCGACCCACTAGGACCTGTCTATGCGTCACGACATTCACGATCTGATTGCACCGGTGCCCGGCACCGCCCGGCAGATCCATAGTTTTCACTACGGTCCAGAAGACGGTGCCTGCAAAATCTACGTCCAGGCCTCGCTGCATGCCGACGAGTTGCCGGGGATGCTGGTCGCCTGGCACCTCAAGCAGCGCCTGAGCGAACTGGAAAAGGCCGGCCTGCTGCTGGGCGAAATCGTTGTAGTGCCGGTCGCCAACCCCATCGGGCTGGAACAGGTGCTGATGGACACCCCACTCGGCCGCTATGAGATGGAGAGCGGGCAGAACTTTAATCGCTGGTTCGTCGACCTCAGCACTGAAGTCGGTGACGCCGTTGAACATCAGCTCAACGACGATGCACAGCACAACGTCCAGCTGATCCGTCACGCCCTGCGCTCGGCGTTGCAAACGCAGCCTGCCGGTACTCAGTTGCAATCCCTGCGCCTGACGCTGCAACGACTGGCCTGCGACGCGGACATGGTGCTGGACCTGCATTGCGACTTCGAATCAGTGGAGCATCTGTACACCACGCCCGAAGCCTGGCCGCAGGTGGAATTGCTCTCTCGTTATCTCGGTGCCCAGGCCAGCATGTTGGCGACCGATTCTGGCGGCCAGTCATTCGATGAATGCTTCACCCTGGTCTGGTGGCAATTGCAGCAACGCTTCGGTGATCAGTTTGCGATTCCCATGGGCAGTTTCTCCGTGACCCTGGAGCTGCGCGGTCAGGGCGATGTCTGCCACGCGCTGGCCAGCCGCGACTGCCAGGCGTTGATCAATTACCTGATCGCCTACGGCGCCATTGGCGGCGAAGTGGCTGCCGCGCCACAATTGCTTTACCCGGCAACACCGCTGGCGGCGGTCGAACCGGTCACCACGCCAGTCGGCGGCCTGCTGGTGTTCTGCACCCAACCTGGTGAATACGTCGAGGCCGGGCAACTGATCGCGGAAATCATTGATCCCATCAGCGATGCGGTAACCTCGGTCCATACCACCCACGCCGGTCTGCTCTATGCGCGCTCGTTGCGACGCATGGCGACCGCCGGCATGGCCATCGCTCACGTCGCAGGCACCGAAGCCTATCGCAGCGGCTATCTACTTTCTCCTTAAGGACTGCCTGTCATGTACAAATTGACCATCGATGGCCTGCATAAAAGCTACGGCGATAACAAAGTGCTAAAAGGCGTTTCGCTCAAGGCCAGCAGCGGCGATGTCATCTGCCTGATCGGCGCCAGCGGCTCGGGCAAAAGCACCTTCTTGCGTTGCATCAACTTCCTTGAACAACCCGACGACGGCGCCATGAGCCTGGACGGCCAGCAAGTGCGCATGGTCAGTGACTCGGGTGGCATGCGTGTCGCGGACGCGAGTGAGCTGCAGAGCATCCGCACACGACTGGCCATGGTGTTCCAGCACTTCAACCTGTGGGCACACATGACCGTGCTGGAAAACATCACCATGGCCCCGCGTCGGGTACTGGGCGTCTCAAAAGTGGAAGCCGAAGCACGCGCCCGCAAGTACCTGGACAAGGTCGGCCTGCCCGATCGCGTCGCTGATCAATACCCGGCATTCCTTTCTGGCGGCCAGCAGCAGCGCGTAGCTATTGCTCGCGCCCTGGCCATGGAACCGGAAATCATGCTGTTCGACGAGCCTACGTCGGCCCTTGATCCGGAGCTGGTCGGTGAAGTATTGAAAGTGATCCAAGGCCTGGCCGAAGAAGGCCGGACCATGATCATGGTCACCCACGAAATGAGCTTCGCCCGCAAAGTCGCCAACCAGATCGTGTTCCTGCACCAGGGCCAGATCGAAGAAGCCGGCCACCCGGATGAAGTGCTGGACAACCCGAAGAGCGAGCGTCTGCAGCAGTTTTTGAGTGGGAATTTGAAGTAAAACCACATGGGAGATTCTATGTTTGCTCGCAAGCAGATGTGACGACGTGGGAACGGCTTTAGCCGGGAAGGCGGCATTTCAGACCATAAATATCGGGTGGATGTACTGGCCTCTTCCCGGCTAAAGCCGGTCCCACATCGTCACATCCATTTGTGCAAACATAGAATCTTCCACAGGTGGCATCATCAACCTTCAGTAAAACTAATCCCCCACCACCGCTGTCTCTGAAATACCCCCTTTCAGAGCACACCGCAGCGCATGAGCAGACCCAAAGACTTCGCTCAGCAATGGTTTTCGGCACGCAGCTGGAAGCCTTTCGCTTTTCAGAAAGAGGTCTGGGCCGCCGTCAAGCAAGGACAATCCGGCCTGCTGCATGCCAGCACCGGCTCGGGGAAAACCTATGCGGTGTGGTTTGCGGCGCTTAACCGCTTCGCTCAAGCCAGCACACCATCCCCTGAAGAAAAACCACGCAAACGCAAAGCACCCGCAGCACCGCTGAGCGTCTTGTGGATCACGCCAATGCGCGCTCTGGCCGCCGACACCGCACGGGCGCTGGAAGCGCCGCTGGGGGATCTGAACATCCCCTGGACCGTAGGCCTGCGCACGGGCGACACCAGCAGCAGCGAACGCGCCAAACAGGGCCGACGCCTGCCCACCACGCTGATCACCACCCCCGAAAGCCTGACGCTGTTACAAACCCGAGCAGACGCCATGAGCACCTTTTCGAGCCTGAAAATGGTGGTGGTGGACGAATGGCATGAGCTGATCGGCAATAAGCGCGGCGTCCAGCTTCAACTCGCACTGGCCCGTTTGCGTCAGTGGAATCCGCAACTGATCGTGTGGGGCGTTTCCGCAACCCTCGGCAATCAGCAGCACGCGCAGCAGGTCCTGCTCGGCGACGGCGGGATCAGCGTGCAAGGCAAAGTCAGTAAAGAGCTGTTGGTCGATACCCTTTTACCACCCGCTATCGAACGCTTTCCCTGGGCCGGGCACATGGGCTTGCGCATGCTGCCGCAGGTACTGGCAGAAGTGGAAAGCAGCACCAGTTGTCTGCTGTTTACAAATACCCGTGCGCAGTCGGAAATCTGGTATCAGGCATTACTGGAAGCGCGACCTGACTGGGCGGGCCTGATAGCGCTGCATCATGGCTCCCTGGCGCGCGAAGTACGGGACTGGGTCGAACGAGCGCTCAAGGAGGGTCAGCTCAAGGCCGTGGTCTGCACGTCGAGCCTGGACCTGGGCGTGGATTTCCTGCCCGTGGAGCGAGTGTTGCAAATCGGCTCACCCAAAGGCGTGGCACGGCTGATGCAGCGTGCCGGTCGCTCCGGCCACGCCCCTGGTCGCCCCTCGCGGGTCACGCTGGTGCCGACCCACAGTCTGGAGTTGGTAGAAGCTGCTGCGGCCCATGACGCAGTGGCTGCAAGAATGATCGAACCTCGGCAATCGCCCCACAAACCTCTTGATGTGCTGGTCCAGCATTTGGTCAGCATGGCGTTGGGTGGCGGCTTCGACCCGGACCAACTGCTGATCGAGGTTCGCAGCGCCTGGGCCTATCGCGACCTGACCGAAGAAGAATGGCTGTGGGCATTGGCATTCGTGCGCCACGGCGGCCACTCGCTGACGGCCTACCCGGATTACCGTCGGGTGGAACCCGACGAGCAGGGTATCTGGCGTGTTCCGGATGCGCGCCTGGCCCGGCGACATCGCATGAGCATTGGCACCATCGTCAGCGACGCCAGTATCAACGTTAAATACTGGAAGAAAGGCGGCGGTGGCGGTTCACTGGGCAGCGTCGAAGAAGGCTTTATCGCCCGACTCAAACCCGGTGATGGTTTTTTATTTGGCGGGCGATTGCTGGAATTGGTCCGGGTCGAAAACATGACCGCCTATGTCAAACGCGCCACCACGAAAAAGGCAGCCGTCCCCCGCTGGAATGGCGGGCGGATGCCACTCTCCAATGAGCTTGCCGATGCGGTGGTGACCAAATTCGATGCGGCGGCTCGGGGAGAATTCCATAGCCCGGAAATGCAGGCAGTGAAACCTTTGCTGGAAATCCAGCGGCAATGGTCCGCCCTGCCCCGGCAACAGACGCTATTGGCTGAGGCCCTCAAATCCAGGGAAGGCTGGCATTTATTCCTGTACCCCTTTGCTGGCCGCCATGTTCACTTGGGGCTGGCGAGTTTGCTGGCCTGGCGCCTGAGCCGTCACGAACCGCTGACTTTCTCGATTGCCGTCAACGATTATGGCTTCGAGCTGCTCAGCGCCACCGAGGTGGACTGGAGCACGCACTTGAGTGCCGAACTGTTCAGCGAAGATCATCTACTGGCAGATATCATGGCCAGCCTCAACGCTGGCGAGCTGGCCCTGCGGCGCTTCCGGGAAATCGCCCGGATTGCCGGGCTGGTGTTCTCGGGCTATCCCGGCGCGCCGAAAAGCAACCGCCAGCTCCAGGCTTCCAGCGGCCTGTTCTTTGAAGTGTTTAAACAATACGACGCCGGTAACCTGCTGCTGACCCAGGCGCAGGAAGAAGTTCTGCGTCAGGAGCTGGATGTGGCAAGGCTGGAGCAAACGTTGCAACGCATCAATCAACGCAGCCTTGATCTGCACCTCATCAAACGCGCCACTCCCATGGCCTTTCCATTACTGGTTGAACGCATGCGCGAAAGCCTGAGCTCTGAAAAACTAGCCGACCGTATCGCCCGAATGGTGCGTGATCTGGAAAAAGCCGCCGGACCAGAAGCCACATGAGCCCTCACCTCTCCATCACCCTCGCCGGCGCTGAACTCTGGCTGTTGGCAGACAAAGCCGTCTATTACCCCGAATATCGTGCGCTGTTGATTGCTGATGTGCATTTCGGCAAGGCTGCTGCGTATCGCAAGCTCGGGCAGCCAGTGCCCCACGGTACGACGCAGAACAATCTAGAGCGCCTGGATGAATTGCTGGGGCGCTACCCATGCGACAGGTTGATCTTTCTCGGTGACTTCCTGCACGCGCCAGAGTCCCGAGCCCCCGCTACGCTCGAGGCTCTTGCTCAATGGCGCTCCAGGCACCGGGAACTTGAAATGACCCTGATTCGCGGCAATCACGATAAGCGGGCTGGCGACCCTCCGCCTGCGCTAAGGATCGAAACGGTCCCCGAACCCTTGCTGCTGGGACCTTTTGCTCTGCAACACGAACCTGATCCGCACGCCACTCACCATGTATTGGCCGGGCATGTACATCCGGTCTACCGACTGCGTGGACGCGGTCGGCAGTCGCTGCGTCTGGCCTGTTTTTACTTTCGAGGAAGCATGAGCCTGCTGCCCGCATTCGGCGCGTTCACCGGCGGATTCAATATCGAAGCGACTCAAGACAGCAAGATATTCGTGGTGGGAGACGGGACGATCTGGGAGGCAAGCTGAAACGGTTCAACGGAGCAAGATCGATTCATATCCATGATTAAGGGCGTAACGTAAAACACTGACCCATGGCGAAGCTGGCCAATAGATGCGCCAGCAACTCATGAGTTGAATTCATGCAACAGGAGCGGGAGGTGGCTCGTCTGGAAGGGTTGGCTCACCGGGTTCAGTCGGCTGTGGGTAACTTGGGCTGTCCGGATCAGGCTGTCCGGGGATGCCGCCGCCAACCATATTTAGCTGTGGTTGGGCGAGTAACGACCAGGCTAACAAACCAACATGATTCTCTCGCGGGTCAGGCCCTTCGGCGCTGGCATTCGATTGCATCTTCATAAAGGCACTCCTGAGCGTTGGCCCCCTCCCACATCGGGTGAGAAGGAGCGGTTCAGTCAATAGAGTGCCGAAATGAGGACTAATTCAATTTCGCCGTGATCAACGGTCACAAATATCTGATCAATCACGCACGAGGCAGGGTCACGCCGCGCTGGCCCTGATATTTGCCGCCACGATCCTTATAGGAAATTTCGCATTCCTCGTCGGACTCCAGGAACAGCATCTGCGCCACGCCTTCATTGGCGTAGATCTTCGCCGGCAGGGTCGTGGTGTTGGAGAATTCCAACGTCACGTGACCTTCCCATTCCGGCTCGAGAGGGGTCACGTTGACGATGATCCCGCAGCGAGCATAAGTGCTTTTTCCCAAACAGATGGTCAGGACATTACGCGGAATACGGAAGTATTCGACGGTGCGGGCCAGGGCAAACGAGTTCGGCGGGATGATGCAAACGTCGCTTTTAACGTCGACGAAGCTCTTCTCATCGAAATTTTTCGGGTCGACCGTGGCGGAATTGATGTTGGTGAAAACCTTGAATTCATCCGCGCAGCGCACATCGTAGCCATAGCTGGAGACGCCGTAGGAGATCAGCCGGTCAGCGCCTTCGCCACGCATCTGGCGCTCGACGAAAGGCTCGATCATGCCGTGCTCTTGCGCCATGCGGCGAATCCACTTGTCCGATTTGATGCTCATGGCAATGTCCTGATAACGAGGTGAAAAAATATGTCCGGCATCTTACCGGGCGCAGGCGCTGGGTTCAAAGGCTGTACGAGGGGTGTCGACAGATGCTTTGCACGCTAATGGAAATAATCCTCATCAGAGTGTTGGCACGTTACAAAAAAAGCGTTAAGGTGGCGTCACTGTGTTGCTTGTGTCACTGAGAATCTCTACACGATGTTGAATTTCGATCCAACCATCTCCAAGAATTTTTCCTGCTCTTTGCACTCAGTCTCGGCCAGGGTTCTTCCTGAGTCGCAGTTAACTTTGTCCAAGGAGATACACCATGTCTAATCGCCAAACTGGTACCGTTAAGTGGTTCAACGATGAAAAAGGCTTCGGCTTCATCACTCCACAATCCGGTGACGACCTGTTCGTACACTTCAAAGCTATCCAATCCGACGGCTTCAAAAGCCTGAAAGAAGGCCAACAGGTTTCTTTCATCGCTACCCGCGGTCAGAAAGGCATGCAAGCTGAAGAAGTTCAAGTTATCTAACTTGTACTTATTCGCTTAAAAAGAACCCCGCTTCGGCGGGGTTTTTTTATGCCTGTGAGAAAAGCGCTGACCGACTTGCTTGTGGTGCTGATACCCCGCTGTGGCGCCGCATACAGGGAACCTGTGGGAGCGAATTCATTCGCGAAACCGCCAGCACAGACGACAGATAGATATCGGTTGTGCCGGACTCTTCGCGAATGAATTCGCTCCCACGGAATCACGCTTTCACGTCATACCTTAATCGTCGCTTACAGAAATACTCGGCATCGCAGGACTCACTGCCTCCTGCAACACGATCCGGGCACCCACGTGGCGCGCCAGCTCCTGGTAGACCATCGCAATCTGGCTTTCCGGCTCTGCAATGGCCGTAGGCTTGCCCGCGTCGGCCTGCTCGCGAATCAGCATCGACAACGGCAACGACGCCAGCAGCTCAACGTCGTACTGCGCCGCCAGCTTCTCCCCGCCACCTTCGCCGAACAGATGCTCTGCATGGCCGCAGTTGGAGCAGATATGCACAGCCATGTTCTCCACAACGCCCAGTACCGGAATGTTGACCTTGCGGAACATTTCGACGCCCTTGCGCGCATCCAGCAGCGCCAGATCCTGCGGAGTAGTGACGATGACAGCACCGGCGACCGGCACCTTCTGCGCCAGCGTCAGCTGAATATCACCGGTACCCGGCGGCATATCGATGACCAGATAATCCAGGTCATTCCACGCTGTCTGTGTAATCAATTGCAATAACGCCCCGGACACCATCGGTCCACGCCAGACCATGGGCGTGTTGTCGTCGGTCAGAAACGCCATGGACATGACTTCAACGCCATGGGATTCGATTGGCACGAACCACTTCTGGTCCTTGATCTTCGGCCGCGTCCCCTCAGGGATTCCAAACATAACGCCCTGACTCGGGCCATAAATGTCTGCGTCGAGAATACCGACTCGCGCACCCTCACGCGCCAGGGCCAGAGCCAGGTTGGCTGCGGTAGTGGATTTACCTACGCCACCTTTGCCGGACGCTACCGCCACAATATTTTTCACATTGGCCAGCCCAGGGATTTGCCCCTGAGCCTTGTGCGCCTCGATCACACAGCGGATATCGACTTTGGCCGATACCACGCCATTGAGACCTTCAATAGCAATCTGCAGCATTTGCGCCCAACCGCTTTTGAACAACCCGGCGGCATAGCCCAGCTCAAGCTGGACACTGACACGCTCACCCTCGATTTCGATAGCGCGAACACAACCGGCGGTCACCGGGTCTTGATTCAGATAAGGATCGGTATATTGGCGAAGGACGGCTTCCACCGCTGCGCGATTAACAGCGCTCATGGGCTACTCCCGAATAAAGACAGACTAAAACAGGCGGCTATCCTAACTCTTCTGCAGGGACCGGGGCATGGTTTCGCTGGAATCAATACTTGTCTGTCTCACCCCCGATCCCGCCATGTCACGCAGCAATCGCAGGCCCCGTAGGAGCGCGCTTGCCCGCGATAGCGCCAAGTCAGGCAATGATCTTTCGACTGGACCACCGTAATCGCGGGCAAGCGCGCTCCTACAACGACGCACATTTCAATTGGGCGCGCACATTCCTACAGTCAGCACAGGATGAAAAAAATCGCTCAGACCTTTATAGTGGCCGACCTCCGTTTCACTTCAAGTAGCCGAGCCCCATGTCCGAGCCACGCAAGATCCTCGTCACCAGCGCCCTGCCCTATGCCAATGGTTCTATCCATCTTGGCCATATGCTTGAGTACATCCAGACAGATATGTGGGTGCGCTTTCAGAAGCATCGCGGCAATCAATGCATTTATGTCTGCGCGGACGACGCTCATGGCTCGGCAATCATGCTGCGTGCTGAAAAGGAAGGCATCACACCGGAACAGCTGATCGACAACGTCAAGGCCGAGCACAGCGCGGACTTCGGCGATTTCCTGGTGGATTTCGATAACTTCCACTCGACCCACTCGGATGAAAACCGCGAACTGTCGAGCATGATCTACACCCGCCTGCGTGATGCCGGGCACATTGCCACGCGCTCGATCACCCAGTATTTCGACCCGGAAAAGAAAATGTTCCTGGCCGACCGCTTCATCAAGGGCACCTGCCCGAAGTGCGGCACGGCTGACCAGTACGGCGACAACTGCGAAAAATGCGGTGCCACCTACGCGCCAACCGACCTGAAAGACCCGAAATCGGCGATCTCAGGCGCAACGCCAGTCCTTAAGGACTCGAAACACTTCTTCTTCGACCTGCCCGCCTTCGATGCCATGCTGAAAAGCTGGACTCGCAGCGGTACCTTGCAGGACGCCGTGGCCAACAAGATCGCCGAATGGCTGGACGCAGGCCTGCAGCAGTGGGACATCTCCCGCGACGCGCCGTACTTCGGTTTCGAGATCCCTGACGAGCCGGGCAAGTATTTCTATGTGTGGCTGGACGCACCTGTAGGCTACATGGCCAGCTTCAAGAACCTGTGCGCCCGCCGCCCGGAGCTGGACTTCGATGCCTACTGGGCCAAAGACTCCACCACCGAGCTGTATCACTTCATTGGCAAGGACATCGTCAATTTCCACGCCCTGTTCTGGCCAGCGATGCTCGAAGGTGCAGGCTTGCGCAAGCCTACCGGTATCAACGTTCACGGTTACCTGACCGTCAACGGCCAGAAGATGTCGAAATCCCGTGGCACCTTTATCAAGGCCCGCACGTATCTGGAACACTTGTCGCCGGAGTATCTGCGCTACTACTACGCAGCCAAGCTCGGCAAAGGCGTCGACGACCTCGACCTGAACCTCGAAGACTTCGTGCAGAAGGTCAATTCGGACCTCATCGGCAAGGTGGTAAACATCGCCAGCCGTTGTGCCGGCTTCATTCATAAAGGCAATGCCGGTGTTCTGGTGGCGGAAAACCCCGCCCCCGAGCTGACCGATGCATTCCTGGCAGCCGCACCAGGGATTGCCGACGCCTATGAAGCCCGCGACTTCGCTCGCGCCATGCGTGAAATCATGGGCCTTGCCGATCGAGCCAACGCCTACATCGCCGAAAAGGCACCCTGGTCGCTGGCAAAGCAGGAGGGCAAACAGGACGAAGTTCAGGCCGTTTGCGCACTGGGCGTCAACCTGTTCCGTCAATTGGTGATTTTCCTCAAGCCAGTCCTGCCACTATTGGCCGCTGATGCAGAGAAATTCCTCAACGTCGCACCATTGACCTGGGACGACCACAAGACGCTGTTGGGCAATCACCAGTTGAACCCTTTCCAGGCCCTGATGAGCCGGATCGACCCGATCAAGGTTGAAGCCATGACCGCAGCCTCGAAAGAGGACCTGGCGGCCAGTGCAACCGATACCGGTGCAGCCCCTCAAGGTAATGGCGAGTTGCTCAAGGAGCCACTGGCTGCCGAGATCGAGTTCGATGCGTTTGCAGCGGTGGATTTGCGCGTCGCGCTGATCCTCAAGGCCGAACATGTTGAAGGCGCAGACAAACTGCTGCGTCTGACGCTGGATATCGGCGACGAGCAACGCAACGTGTTCTCCGGCATCAAGAGTGCTTACCCGAATCCTTCCGAGCTGGAAGGTCGCTTGACGATGATGATCGCCAATCTGAAACCGCGGAAAATGCGCTTCGGCATGTCCGAAGGCATGGTGATGGCAGCCGGCCCTGGCGGCGAAGAAATCTACCTGCTCAGCCCTGACAGCGGAGCTAAACCGGGTCAGCGCATCAAGTAAGGTTGGTAACAGGCTAGGCGGCGCGCCAGAGCTGGTACGTCGATCAGTACCCCTGTGGGAGCGAATTCATTCGCGAAGCGGTGCTACAGCGTGTAAAGCGTTGTCTGACACAACGCTTCGCGAATGAATTCGCTCCCACAGGCGCTTTCGACTCTGCATTCACTCATCACCCAACGCAACTCGGCAAGACCATGAACCTCATCCAAAGCATCGACGCCCTGCTGCCTCAGACCCAATGTGGCAAATGTGGACATCCGGGCTGCATGCCTTATGCCCAGGGTATCGCTCAGGGCGAGGCGATCAACAAATGCCCACCAGGCGGTGAAGAAACCATCGCCGGACTGGCGCTCTTGCTGAACTTGCCGGTGATGCGCCCGGACCTCGAACGCGGACTTGCGCCTGCACAGGTGGCATTCATTCGTGAAGCAGAGTGCATCGGTTGCACCAAGTGCATTCAAGCCTGCCCGGTTGACGCAATTGTCGGCGCGGCAAAGTTCATGCACACCGTGATCGTCGATGAATGCACAGGTTGCGATCTGTGCGTTGCGCCTTGCCCCGTGGACTGCATCGACCTGATACCCATTTCAGCAGATCAGGCATCCCCCGCGGTTCCCCCTGCCGCAAAAGTCATCGCCCTCACCGGCGGCCTGGCGCAAACACCTGAAGAACGGCAGATCCGCAACCGTAAACGCGACCATGCGCGCATGCGCTTCGAGTCCCGCAATGCTCGACTACGGCACGCTGACGAGCGACGCCAGGCAGAGCGGCTGGCCCGCGCGCAAAAGCCACCAGCTACGCCTGCGCAGCCTCAATCACGGCTCGAAGCAACTGACGACACCGCCGTAAAGAAAGCACGTATTGCCGTGGCCATGAGCCGTGCGCAGTTGAACAAATCGCTCAAGGCATTCGGTCATCCGCCTATTGCCGAACAGGCCGCACGTCTGGTCGAGTTGCAGAACGAATACGAAACCGCCGAGCAGATATTGGCCGGTCTATTGGCAACAAAGCCAACGGAGGTCCGGGTGCAGGTTGCCCAGGTAGACACCGGGAATATCAAACGCGCAAAAATACAGCTCGCCATGGCCCGCGCAGCACTCAAGAAAGCTCAGACAACTGAGACAGGCCTGAAGGAAATTGAGGAATTGAACGCTCAAATGCAGTGCGCCGAACAGTTTCTCGAGGCTGCAGAAAAAGGGACCTCCGGTATCGCCCAGTCTGGCACCACCCAATCCAGGGAAATACTCGGATCATGAACACCGCAAAGCGTAAGGAAATCTTCCGTAGACTCCACGAAGACAATCCTGACCCCAAGACCGAGCTGGCCTACACAACCCCATTTGAACTGCTGATCTCGGTGATTCTGTCTGCCCAGGCAACCGACGTGAGCGTTAACAAAGCCACCGCCCGCCTTTACCCGATTGCCAATACTCCTCAGGCTATCTATGAACTGGGCGTCGAAGGGCTGTCGGAGTACATCAAGACCATCGGCCTGTACAACAGCAAGGCCAAAAACGTCATCGAAACATGCCGGATGCTGATGGAGTTGCACAACGGAGAGGTGCCGCAAACCCGCGAGGCACTGGAAGCATTACCCGGTGTCGGGCGCAAAACCGCTAACGTAGTGCTCAATACTGCCTTTCGACAGATAGCCATGGCGGTGGACACCCACATATTCCGGGTCAGCAACCGCACCGGGATCGCGCCCGGCAAGAACGTTGTCGACGTTGAAAAGCAACTGATGAAATTTGTTCCCAAGGATTACCTGCTCGATGCTCACCACTGGCTGATCCTGCACGGCAGATACGTGTGCCAGGCCCGCAAGCCCCGCTGCGGGAGTTGCCGGATAGAAGACCTTTGCGACTACAAGGACAAAACCTCTGACGATTGAGTAATAGAGGTTCTGGTGGTCGATCGATTGAAAAAATCTTTTTTACCCGCTCGCCGATAGTCGCTATAAGGTCCGCCAATGACAGCCTAATTCTGGAGTCGACTTTATGAGCACTGACAAAGAGCAATTAGACGTAGACGACGATTTCATCGCAGTTGAATCCGACGACAATGAACCAGCCCCGGTCGAGCCAGCCAAAACCAACCTCAGCAAACGCCGGACCATCGACAACATGCTGGAAGAACGCCGCCTGCAAAGACAATTGGCCGATTACGACTACGATTTATGAGCTAAAAATGCACGTATATCCCATGCCTGCATGCAACCACCCAGGTCTCACGTCGCCGAGAAGTACGCCGAGATCTCCCCCAGGTGAAGAGCAGATGTAAATCTGTTGACGACCAGCGCTGGCTTGCAGGCTGGTCGGCTCAATATTCAAACCAGTCCATTACGCTGCGCAAGCTCAATCAAATCTACCAGAGAGTGCGCATTAAGTTTAAGTAGCAGTCTGGTTTTATAAGTGCTGACTGTTTTATTACTTAGAAACATTCCATCGGCTATTTCTTTATTGGTCTTCCCCCTCGCCAACTGCTGCAACACCATCATTTCCCGGCCTGACAAGCGATCAACCATATCCGCTTCGCTGGCATTGCCCATGCTCGAACGTACGGTATGTAGTGCCTGGTTCGGAAAATAGCTGTAACCAGACAATACCGCCTTTATTGCACTCAACAGTTCGGTGAGGTCCTGCTGCTTACAAACATATCCTGCCGCCCCGGCCTGCATGCAACGCATCGAGAAATGGCCTGGCGCCTGAGAAGTCAGGATGAGCACCTTGAACGGCAGTGTCATGGCAGACAAACGCGCAATGACTTCCAGGCCATCCAGCTTGGGGATGCCAATATCAAGAATCACGATATCGGGTAAATGCTCACGAGCCAGTTGCAGGGCATCCACTCCGTTGTCCGTCTCCGCGATGACCTCATAGCCATGGCGCTCCATCAGCATGCGTACGGCAAGGCGAATGACGGGATGATCGTCCACGATCAGCACTTTATTCATGGGCAGTCCATTTTTCGCTATTCGAATATTCAGGATACGCACAATAGCTTAGTCGTTTAGTGCTTTGCATGGCGCTTACCCCTGAGTACCAACAGCAAGAGACCATTCCTACTCTTACAGCAGAATTTTCCTACAAGATTCTGCCGATATGACGCCTGTGAATAGTTTTTCAAGAGACCACCCACTCAGCGTCAGACGGGTTTGCCGAGCGCCGCAGCAGCGAGATAGAGCGCGGCGAATACAGCAAAAGAATTATCACTGTTACGTCAAGCATTTTTCCAATACCTCTTTGGACTAATCAAACGGTCTTACAATCCATGAATGAACAATCGACTTACCCTGCGGGATCCCGGAGGGGCGAAGGCCTTTTGGATACACGAAGCCACGACACCATTGCGACCAGGACAAATAGAGTCTGGTTACAACTGACAACCCGTCGGCAGGGTCAACACATAGGCAAAGCAGCTAATCACGCAAAAGATACACCTCCTTGAGCGACGTTAATCAAGCAGACTCCAACAGGACGTTTCAGGCCGGTCTGGTATATGACGTTTAGAAAATACACACTTTTATTCGCCTTTTTGTAAACATATGTATTTAGAGAAATTTCCTACTAGCTTTTAGGATATTCCTGAAAGCCCAATCTTACGGACAGCGTTATTTGGCCAGAACTCATGACATTTACAAGCTGTGGATGCAGACATAAAAAACACTGGACCATAGATATATACCGCACATCAAAAAAGCCACCAGGATCGAGCGTGAGAGCGCTCTGTCTTTGCGACAGCTCATCCGACATTCAGGTAATACTATATAGAGACACGGCGCCATCCTCCCCATCACAAATAGGAAATGGACTACAAAACTAACAGACACTGATAACAGCCATGTAAGACAAGCAAACTGGACTCCAGGCAATTCATGTAAAGACTATTTTTTCACTTGCAAATTCTATTACCAGTGGTTACTTTTTTAACGACAACCCATTAGTACTGATTAGTACAGCGTCGCGAATAACAAATCATCCTCTAGCAAACTGATGCCACTTTGACTTTTTCAAATAGCATTATGTATAGACTCTGCCCGCAGAGCGCCGAAAGGATTCAAGCAAGTAACTGATTAGATATGCAGCTATCCCTTGGTGGCCTCAACAAGGCCAGACGATTCTTTATTTGAATTGGCCATGTGTATAACCATGTTCAAAAAGGAATAACCCATGAACAGAAAAACCATCCGCTTATCTTCGGACGACCCCGACGCCATGGATCTAAATGCTGCTGTTGAGCAATTCGTAGCCCAGGGTGGTGTTATCGACAAGATTCCCATAGGCGAGTCTTGCACCAGCGTCCCGGCAGCCAGACTTGTGGCATCAGACAAGAATGACAGCCAAAATGACCGGCACGAGAAAGTCGAACTCTTGAGGCAATTGGTCGCCAAAGGCGCAGGCTTTTCATCACTTCAATATTCATTGAAGATGAACAGAAAAGACATCAGACAGCTGGCCGTGGAGCACGGCGTAAAAATTGCGCTCAGCAAACCACTGGGTAGCACCCATCGCCTGCGCGGTTATGATACGACTGATGTGGACGACGTGGTTGCGGGCCAGGCCATGCACTATTCCAGTCTGGGCTACAGCGCACCCGAAATAGCACAGATTCTGGGACTGACCACCCGGGAAGTCTGGAATATCGGGAAAGCCTACCGATTCGAATTCAAGCGAGACAAGGACGACGCCTCTTGCTAATCACTTGAGCCGCCACACGCCTGTTTACGCAGGAGGACATTTGAATGAAAGTACTTACGCACCTGCTCAATCCGATCAGTGTTATCGCCATGTTCGCAGCGCTGTGCGAAGCGTCCGCAACAACAGTGCTGCCTTATCTGAATGACGAAAATCGTCAGGTCTATCTGTGGTTTTTGATAGTGTTCCCATCAGCACTTGTTGTAATGTTTTTTTTAACATTGAACTTCAATAACAAAGTTTTGTACGGACCGCAGAGAGACGCGAGCAAACCGCCTCCCTGCTCGGCATCAGATCTGCTAGCAGGAGACCTGAAGCAAGGCAGCCGCCTATCGCCAGACAGTCAGGTTATCGAGGAAGGTAAATGATGAATACGAGGATAATGAAAAACAGAACGGCAGCGAGTCGAGCACGCTAAAACGGCAAAACTGGAGCAAGCCTCGGTACGATAAAGAGAGGTCTAAACATTCGCTAGCGTTGCAGCACCCTTGCAGGTGCTGCAACTCTATGTCAGGGCTGCTGTTTAAAACAGTTTACGACCCTTGTTTGCCGCGATACGCATGCGCAGCGCATTGAGCTTGATGAAGCCCGCAGCGTCGGCCTGGTTGTATGCGCCGCCATCTTCTTCGAAGGTGGCGATATTGGCATCAAACAGCGATTCGTCAGACTTTCGACCGGTAACGATAACGTTGCCTTTATACAGCTTCAGACGTACCACGCCGTTCACGTGCGCCTGGGAAGCGTCGATCATCTGTTGCAGCATCAGACGCTCCGGGCTCCACCAGTAGCCGGTGTAGATCAGGCTCGCGTATTTCGGCATCAGCTCATCCTTGAGGTGAGCGACTTCACGGTCGAGAGTGATCGACTCGATAGCGCGGTGAGCGCGCAGCATGATGGTGCCGCCCGGGGTTTCGTAGCAGCCACGGGATTTCATGCCCACATAGCGGTTTTCTACGATATCCAGACGACCGATACCGTGCTCGCCGCCGATGCGGTTGAGGGTGGCCAGTACGGTTGCCGGGGTCATTTCGACGCCGTCCAACGCGACAATGTCGCCGTTACGGTAGGTCAGCTCCAGATACTGCGCGGTGTCAGGCGCGCTCTCTGGAGAGACAGTCCAACGCCACATGTCTTCTTCGTGCTCGGTCCAGGTGTCTTCCAGCACGCCGCCCTCATAGGAGATGTGCAGCAGGTTGGCATCCATGGAGTACGGAGACTTCTTCTTGCCGTGACGCTCGATCGGGATCGAGTGCTTCTCGGCGTAATCCATCAGCTTCTCACGAGACAGCAGATCCCATTCGCGCCAAGGGGCAATCACTTTTACACCTGGCTTGAGGGCATAGGCGCCCAGTTCGAAACGAACCTGGTCGTTACCTTTGCCAGTAGCGCCGTGGGAGATGGCATCAGCGCCGGTTTCGTTGGCGATTTCGATCAGGCGCTTGGCGATCAGCGGACGAGCGATGGAAGTACCCAGCAGGTACTCGCCTTCGTAAACGGTGTTGGCGCGAAACATCGGGAACACGAAGTCACGCACGAACTCTTCGCGCAGATCGTCGATGTAGATTTCTTTCACGCCCATGGCCTTGGCCTTGGCGCGTGCTGGTTCGACTTCTTCGCCCTGACCCAGGTCAGCCGTAAAAGTCACCACTTCGCAGTTGTACGTATCCTGCAGCCACTTGAGGATTACCGAAGTATCCAGGCCACCGGAATACGCGAGAACTACCTTGTTTACGTCCGCCATGCCATCACTCCACCGGGTTGTACGGAAAACCGGTGATTCTACCGCTCAAATGCTTCGATTTACAGTAGCGCGACAGCTTCTGACGATGAAGCGACAACTTATGTCAATCGAGCGACGCAAGGTAGCGGGTGATCAAACCTTTGCAGATGGGCCGATTGAGGCCACTGGCGCAGGCTTTTCATCAGGAGCAACGCGCTCCAGATGGACGTTGACCCGACGGTTACGAGCGCGGTTGGCGTTATTGGTGTTAGGTGCCAAAGGATAACGCTCGCCATGAAAGCGCAGGGTTATCTGCTCTTCCGGGATGCCTTGGGCCTTGAGGTAATCCATGACCGCCAGCGCGCGTCGGCGTGAAAGATCACGGTTGGTCAGACGATTGCCACTGTTATCCGAGTGGCCGTCGAGCTCGATGTGGTTGACCGTTGGGTCGGCCTTCAAATAAGCCACGATGGTGTGCAGCTTGCTCTTGGCCTGCGCGTCAAGATCAATGCCCCCGCCAGGAAAGCCGACCTCAGCCTGTTTGACCTGGTCGTAATTCATCGGCAGAAGCTTGGCGACGCACTGCTGATACTCACCGAAAGCTTTATTGAACTTGACCGGCAACAGACGCACTTCGGTCGTGCCCCCCACGTCGCGGGAATAATGGCGGATCACCGGGCTGCGACCGTCCATCAGCCCGCTGATCAGACGACCGGCCTGCACCTGTGAACTGCTAAACGGAAACTCGCCGTTGCTAACGCGCACCGACCCCAGATTGATGTCGCCACGGCCCGGCTGCCAAGGTGCAGCAGCGGCAATCAACGTCGCGGAGCCGGCGCCCATCATGTTGCCTGCGGATTTGATCCGGAAGGTCGCCTGCTCGCCGGCACGGCGCACGAACTCGCCCGCACCGAAGTCGGTGATGGGTTGGCTCAGGCGGCACTCGAACTGATCGCCTTCAACTTTCCACTCGATGCTTTCCAGACGCGTCTGGAAAGTAATCGCCATCGCGGGCAGGCTGGCGAACACGCTGAGCAGGGCTAGATATCGCTGGCGCACGGGAGGCTCCACTTAAAAATACGGCATAACCAAAAAATTCTTCCTACAACGGGCTATCGGTTACTTCCTACAAAACTTGATAGCGAGTGCCTGAGAGAGTCTTTTCCGGTAGCATTCCCAGCGAGTTTGACCCGCCTGGAATCCCCAATGTCCGACCGCCTGACCCTTCTGCGTCCCGACGACTGGCACATACACCTCCGCGATGGAGCTGTATTACCCCACACCGTTGCTGACGTTGCGCGTACTTTTGGCCGCGCCATCATCATGCCCAACCTGGTTCCACCGGTACGCAATGCGCAGGAAGCCGATGCCTATCGACAGCGCATTCTGGCCGCCCGCCCTGCCGGCAGCCCGTTCGAACCGCTGATGGTGCTGTACCTTACTGACCTGACCCTGCCCGAAGATATCCGCACGGCCAAGGCCACCGGTTTTGTGCATGCTGCCAAGCTGTATCCGGCTGGCGCGACCACCAACTCCGACTCCGGAGTTACCAGCATCGACAAGATCTTCCCGGTTCTGGAAGCCATGGCCGACGTCGGCATGCCGCTTCTGGTGCACGGCGAGGTGACCCGCAGCGAAATCGACGTGTTCGACCGCGAGAAGATGTTCATCGACGAGCACCTGACCCGTGTGGTCGAACGCTTCCCGATGCTTAAAGTGGTGTTTGAACACATCACCACCAGTGAAGCAGTGCAATTCGTCAATCAGGCCTCGGCCAACGTTGGCGCGACGATCACCGCGCATCACCTGCTTTATAACCGCAACCACATGCTGGTGGGCGGGATCCGGCCGCATTTCTATTGCCTGCCGATCCTCAAGCGCAACACTCACCAGACCGCGCTGCTCGACGCCGCCACTGGTGGCAGCAGCAAGTTCTTCCTGGGCACCGACTCGGCACCCCACGCCCAGCACGCCAAGGAAAATGCTTGCGGTTGCGCCGGTTGCTATACCGCCTACGCTGCGATTGAAATGTATGCAGAGGCGTTCGAGCAACGCAACGCACTGGACAAACTGGAAGGTTTCGCCAGCCTGCATGGTCCTGCGTTCTACGGTTTGCCTGCGCCACAAGACACCATAACGCTGGTCCGTGATGAATGGACCGCGCCCACCAGTCTGCCGTTTGGCGAGCTGTCCGTAATACCGCTGCGCGCCGGTGAAAAACTGCGCTGGCGCCTGCTGGAGAAACACGCGTGAGTGAAGATCATTTCGACGACGAACAGGGAGGTCATGGCGGCGGTTCGCGCCATCCGATGGCGGCCCGGTTTCGCGGCTATCTGCCTGTCGTCATCGATGTAGAGACCGGTGGCTTCAACTCGGCCACCGACGCGCTGCTGGAAATTGCCGCCGTCACAATCGGTATGGATGAACACGGTTTTGTCTTCCCGGAGCACACCCATTTCTTCCGTGTCGAGCCGTTTGAAGGCGCCAACATCGAAGCCGCTGCGCTGGAGTTCACCGGCATCAAGCTGGATCACCCGCTGCGCATGGCGGTGAGCGAAGAAACCGCGCTTAACGATATTTTTCGTGGCGTGCGCAAGGCCCTGAAGGCCAATGGCTGCAAACGTGCCGTGCTGGTCGGTCACAATGCCAGCTTTGACCTGGGCTTTCTGAACGCAGCTGTGGCGCGCCTGGACATGAAGCGAAATCCGTTTCATCCGTTCTCCAGCTTTGATACCGCTACGCTCGCGGGCCTCGCCTACGGCCAGACCGTGCTGGCTAAAGCCTGCCAGGCCGCCGGCATCGACTTCGACGGCCGTGAGGCGCATTCAGCGCGTTACGACACTGAAAAAACGGCTGAGCTGTTCTGCGGCATCGTCAACCGCTGGAAGCAGATGGGCGGTTGGGATGATTTTGATGATTGATCGGCGGGGCTGAAAATCTGCGTTGTTTCTAATGACGCCATCGCGTGCAAGCGCGCTCCTACAGAAGACGCGATCCCCTGTAGGAGCGAGCTTGCTCGCGATGGCGTTGTCATATGCGCCACAAAGTTTTCAGATATACAGATCTTCAATAAAACCACTTTTACCATTCATCGCCAACCCAAGAAACCTTCTCAATGAGTTTTGACAAGCATTCTCATTAACATTAGTATCCCCGGCAACGAGAAATTACAGCGATGGTTCTCACTTATGTATGTCTGCCTCTGCCAGGGTGTCACCGACGGTCAAATCCGCGATGCAATATTCGAGGGTTGCTGCAGTTATAAAGATGTCCGCGAAACACTCGGTGTCGCAACCAAATGCGGAAAATGCGCCTGTCTTGCCAAGGAAGTGGTGCGCGATACCCTGACCGAACTGCAAACCAGCCAGGCTGCGCTGGCTTATCCGGCAGAATTTTCACCTGCCTGATTTAACGAATTCAGAGAACCGGACCCTGCGTCCGGTTTTTTTATGCCTTTAATTCAAGCGCTTAGGAGCAAGATGCGGAACACAAACATTCTTATTCCTATTTATTTTCACTTATTATTCAATAACTTAGGTTTGACACTCGATTAAGCGCAGCTCAAACTCGCGCTTTATATACACAAGCCATTGGCAGGACCTCAAAAATGAAAGGCGACATTACAGTCATCCAGCATCTCAACAGGATCCTCGGAAACGAGCTGGTCGCGATCAATCAATACTTTCTGCATGCTCGCATGTACGAGGATTGGGGTCTGAACAAGCTGGGCAAGCACGAGTATCACGAGTCCATCGATGAGATGAAGCACGCTGACAAGCTCATCAAGCGCATCCTGTTCCTTGAAGGCCTGCCTAATCTGCAGGAGCTGGGCAAAATCCTGATTGGCGAGCACACCAAGGAAATGCTTGAGTGCGACCTGAAAATCGAACAGAAAGGCTTGGCTGATCTCAAAGCTGCAATCGCTCACTTCGAAGTGGTTGGCGATTTTGGTAGCCGCGAGCTGCTGGAAGACATCCTCGAATCCGAGGAAGAACATATCGACTGGCTGGAAACCCAACTGGGCCTGATCGAAAAAATCGGTATCGAAAACTACCTGCAATCGCAGATGGGCGACGACTGAAACGTCTGATCGACCGGTAACGAAAAAGCCCCGCCTTCTCTCGAAAGCGGAGCTTTCCTTTGTGCGTCTTCCCGTGGCAGCCTCAGAACCTGTGGGAGCAAGCTTGCTTGCGAAGGCTGTATTCCGGGCGATAAATAACTATCGGATGTTACTGCCCCTTCGCGAGCAAGGTGGAACGCCACCCCGGTCGCTCCCACAGGTAATTGAGCCCAGGGCCAACGATGTAGGACATCTGCCACCCGACCCACCGCCTCGCCAACAAGTTGGCTCCTACCGGTGAATGGCGCAACGCAAAAGCCCCACTTTCGTGAGAAAAGCGGGGCTTTTTTTGTACCTGCAGAAGCGGCGTTTATCAGGCTTCAGTATTACCCGCAGCAGCCTTGGCCGTTGCTTCTTTTACCAGCGTCGGCAAGGAGCCATCAGCCATCATCTCGGTAATGATGTCGCTGCCGCCGACCAGTTCGCCTGCAACCCACAACTGTGGGAAAGTCGGCCAGTTGGCGTACTTGGGCAGGTTGGCGCGGATTTCAGGGTTTTGCAGGATGTCGACGTAAGCGAACTTTTCGCCACATGCCATCAATGCCTGGGAAGCTTTTGCCGAAAAGCCGCACTGCGGGGCATTCGGAGCGCCTTTCATATAAAGCAGAACGGTATTGTTCGCAATCTGCTCTTTGATCGTTTCGATGATATCCATGGAACACCTCGGCTTAACTTTTGCGACTCAGTTGTCGACACGGTGGCGCATTGTAACGGAAACCCGAGCATGGCGCTCAGCCTTCCCTTTCACCCCACCTCATGCCGCTGCGACCTGCACACTGACCCCATTGAGGACCGCATTGCCAGACAGGCTATCAAGTTCGCGCTCGTCGGTCAGGTCATTGGCGCTGACTCCCGGTTGACTGCGGGCGATATCCATCTGTACGCCTGGCCGTCCATGTCCCCAGCCATGGGGCAAGCTGACCACGCCCGGCATCATCTCCAGGCTCGCCAGCACCTGAACTTCAATAACCCCAACCCTGGAACTCACGCGCACCTGCTGTCCATCACTCAACCCCCGCGAGGCAAGATCCTCCGGGTGCATCAGCAATTGATGGCGCGGCTTGCCCTTCACCAAACGATGGTAGTTGTGCATCCAGGAATTGTTGCTGCGTACATGTCGACGGCCAATCAGTAACAGTTCCCCCGCCTCAGGGGCGAGCTGCGCGGCGAAACGCTTCAGGTCGGCCATGATCACCTCTGGCGCAGCCTGAACGTGGCCATTGGCGGTATTCAGCCGTGGAGCGAGGTTCGGCTTCAACGCACCAAGGTCCAAGCCGTGGGGATACTGCGCCAGGGTCGCGATTGAAAGCTGGTGCTGCGAGCCATCGCCATACAGGCCCGCACGCAAACCACGATCGATCATCTGCGCCGGCGCCATGGTCGGCTTCAACTCGCGTCCGGCCTTGCTGGCAAAAGCTTTTGCCAGGCCGACGAAGATCTCCCAATCGTGCAGCGCCCCCTCAGGCTTCTCTAGAATCGCCTGGTTGAAACGGCTGACGTTGCGCACCGCGAACATATTGAAGGTGGTGTCGTAATGGTCGTTTTCCAGCGCTGAGGTGGACGGCAGGATCAGGTCGGCATGGCGTGTGGTTTCATTGATGTACAAATCGATGCTGAGCATGAATTCGAGGCCCTCAAGGGCCTGATCGAGCTGGCGTCCGTTGGGCGTGGACAGCACCGGATTGCCCGCCACCGTCACCAGCGCCTTGACCTGCCCTTCCCCGACGCTGAGCATCTCTTCCGCCAAAGCGGCGACCGGCAGTTCCCCGGCATATTCCGGCAGCCCGGAGACCCGGCTTTGCCATTGATTGAAATGGCCACCGGACGTCGAGGCGACCAGGTCCACGGCAGGTTCGGTGCAGAGCGCCCCGCCCACTCGATCCAGGTTGCCGGTAACCAGATTGATCAGTTGCACCAGCCAGTGGCAGAGAGTGCCAAATTGCTGGGTCGAGATACCCATGCGCCCATAGCACACCGCTTTGTCGGCTGCGGCGAAATCCCGCGCTAGCTGGCGGATGTGCCCGGCGGACACCCCGCAACGGGGGCTCATGGCCTCGGCATTGAAATCAGCAATGGCGGCACGCACCTGATCGAGACCGTCGACCGGCAATGGGCTGTCACGGGTCAGGCCCTCTTCAAACAGGGTATTGAGCAGACCCAACAACAGGGCCGCATCGCCGCCGGGCCGCACGAATAGATGCTGATCGGCAATTGCAGCGGTTTCGCTGCGCCGAGGATCGACCACCACGACTTTGCCGCCACGAGCCTGAATCGCCTTCAAGCGCTTTTCAACATCCGGGACGGTCATGATGCTGCCGTTCGAGGCCAACGGGTTGCCGCCCAGAATCAGCATAAAATCGGTGTGATCAATGTCCGGGATGGGCAGCAGAAGGCCATGACCGTACATCAGGAAGCTGGTGAGGTGATGGGGCAACTGATCCACCGAGGTTGCCGAAAAACGATTGCGGGTCTTCAGGAGGCCTAGAAAGTAATTGCTGTGGGTCATTAGCCCGTAATTATGAACGCTGGGGTTGCCTTGATAGACCGCAACCGCGTTCTGACCGTGACGCTGTTGAATAGCCAGCAGCCGCTCGGCGACCAGATCAAACGCCGCCTGCCACCCGATTGGCTGCCACTGATTGCCGACGCGGCGCACAGGTTGCCGCAAGCGGTCCGGGTCGTTCTGGATGTCCTGCAGGGCTACGGCTTTGGGGCAGATGTGCCCGCGACTGAACGTATCAAGCGGATCGCCCTTGATCGAGGTGATCGTCGCTTCGTTTTCCAGACTGGTAGTGATCTCGATGCTCAGCCCGCAAATAGCTTCGCAGAGATGGCACGCACGGTGGTGGAGGGTCTTGGTCATGGCCAGCCTCATATTTTTGTCGTTGCGACCTGGACCGGTCACGCCAACGAAACTATGGAGGGTGGCTTGCAACTACGCCAGAGACGTTCGTCTCATGAATCGGCCAGCATCAGGCAGGCCGATGCTGGCGTCTAATCAACCGCCGATCGGGGTGATTTTGCGCTGTAGCTGGATCTCGTGAACGGTCTCGATCTGCTCTTGAGCCACATGCACGCCGGTCAGTTCACCGATCAGACGCCAATGCTCATCGAGGCCGGAGCTGATGGTTGCCATGCGGTCGATCATGTGTCGACCCGCAGCACGGGTGACTTCGTCTTCACTGCGCAGCAGCTCGAAGGACATGGAGGTCATCGAAGCAGTCAGGTGCGTCAGGGTCCGAGCCGTGAGCCCGAGCAATTCCGTCAGCTGTTTTTCCTTTGATTCCATTCCTGTAGCCCCTTATAAGCCTTGTGATGGCACGCTCGGCATTTATAACTCACCTCGAGTATTTATGAAACGGGACAAATCTCCGTCCCGTGAAGCACATCGCATAAGCGGTCTGATCACTGCGGGGACTGTTACCGGATCGGCACTAATTGCAATCGCGCGCATGCTCGGTGTACAAATGCTCCCCTCGGAATTTTAAGGGCTGGCTGTTTGACTCCATCAGGAGCACGTCCGCGCTTTGAATCCGGCATTTTATGAATGTAGATCCGCCTCCTGCCGCTGCTGAAAATAGCAGGAGGTAAGCATCCTATTGGTAAGACGCGACATTTTTTTATACCATCGCGCCTTCCCTATTCGTCGCCCCGAGCGGCTTCCGCCGCAGGTCTCGCCCGTTTTCCCGATAAAACCCGGCTTTGAGCACCTGCGGTCTGTTGCAAAAAAGGTAGTTAATAATGAACCCCAGGCACTTTCTCTCGATGATGGATTACAAGCCAGAAGAGCTCCTGCGCTTGATTCATCGCGGTGTAGAGCTCAAAGACCTGCGAAATCGTGGCGTGCTTTTCGAGCCGCTGAAAAGCCGTGTGCTGGGCATGGTGTTCGAGAAATCCTCGACACGTACCCGTGTTTCGTTTGAAGCCGGCATGATCCAGCTCGGGGGTCAGGCGATCTTTTTGTCGCCTCGGGATACTCAATTGGGCCGTGGCGAGCCGATTGGCGACGCCGCGCGAGTGCTTTCGAGCATGCTTGACGGTGTGATGATTCGGACTTTTGCCCACAGCAATCTGCTTGAGTTTGCCGCCAATTCCCGGGTACCGGTGATCAACGGCCTATCCGATGATCTGCACCCCTGTCAGTTGCTGGCCGACATGCAAACCTTCCTTGAGCATCGCGGCTCCATCAAGGGCAAGACTGTTGCCTGGATTGGCGATGGCAACAACATGTGCAACAGCTATATAGAAGCGGCGATCCAATTCGACTTCCAGTTGCGCGTCGCCTGCCCGGCAGGTTACGAGCCTAATCCTGAGTTCCTGGCACTGGCCGGTGATCGGGTTACCGTGCTGCGCGACCCACGCGAAGCGGTTGCAGGCGCACACCTTGTCAGCACTGACGTCTGGACCTCCATGGGCCAGGAAGAAGAAACCGCCAAGCGCATCGCGTTGTTCACGCCGTTCCAGGTGACCCGCGAGCTGCTGGATCTGGCGGATTCTGAGGTGCTGTTCATGCACTGCCTGCCAGCCCACCGTGGCGAAGAAATCAGCGTCGACCTGCTGGATGATCCGCGCTCTGTAGCGTGGGATCAGGCCGAAAACCGTCTGCATGCTCAGAAAGCGCTGCTGGAGTTCCTGGTCGCGCCGTCCTGCCAGCCGGCATGAGCCAGCCACTGCTGCTGAACCTGCACGATCTGGCCTGCGGTTATCAGGATCAGCGGGTGGTGCAGGATCTCAACCTGCACCTCAACGCGGGCGACATCGGTTGCCTGCTGGGGTCCTCCGGTTGCGGCAAAACTACTACTCTGCGTGCCATTGCAGGCTTTGAACCGGTCCACGCCGGGGAAATCACCCTGGCGGGGGAAGTCATTTCAAAACCGGGCTTTACCCTGCCCCCGGAGAAACGCCGGATCGGTATGGTTTTCCAGGACTACGCGCTGTTCCCGCACCTGAGTGTCGCCGAGAACATCGCCTTCGGTATTCGCAAACATCCTCGCCTCAAACAAGTGACTGAAGAGCTTTTGGAGCTGGTCAATCTCGCTGCGTTGGGCAAACGCTTCCCTCATGAACTGTCCGGCGGCCAGCAGCAGCGGGTTGCGCTGGCACGTGCCCTGGCACCCGAGCCGCAACTGTTGCTGCTCGACGAGCCGTTTTCCAACCTTGACGGCGAATTGCGCAGGCGCCTGAGCCATGAAGTACGAGACATCCTCAAGGCGCGCGGCACCAGTGCCATTCTGGTGACCCATGATCAGGAGGAGGCTTTCGCGGTAAGTGATCACGTTGGAGTTTTCAAGGAAGGTCGCCTTGAACAATGGGATACGCCTTACAACCTGTATCACGAACCGCTGACGCCGTTTGTCGCCAGCTTTATTGGTCAGGGCTATTTCATACGCGGCTTGATGGTTGATCCTCAGTCGGTGCAAACCGAGCTGGGCGTACTGCAAGGCAACCGCGCCTACCCTGGCAGCAAAGGCAGTGCCGTCGAGGTTCTGCTTCGACCGGACGACATCGTCTATGCCCCGGACAGCGAACTCAAAGTCCGGGTGACGAGCAAGACCTTCCAGGGCGCATCAACCCTGTATCGCCTGCAACTGCCCACGGGCACTCAGCTTGAGGCCATCTTCCCCAGCCACGCCGACTATCAAGCCGGCGATCAGGTAGGCATCCAGGTTGCGGCGGAGCATCTGGTGTTGTTTCCGGTTGCGGGAAGTGTGCCGGTGCATAAGGCGGGCTGAACCTGCCTTGGGGTGCACTTCAATCCCTGTGGGAGCGTGTGGGCGGCATTCCGACTTGCCCGCAATAAGGCTGGACCGGATTGACCTGATATCTGCGATAGACCTATCGCGGGCAAGCACCGCTCCCACAGAACCGTCAACTCACCCCCGCCCAATCGGCGCGAAGATCGCATTGGTCTGTTCGGCCAGTACCGCAGGCGATAACTCCACCTCAAGGCCGCGCCGTCCGGCACTGACGTAAATAGTCGTGAACGCTTCGGCGCTTTCGTCAATGAACGTGCGCAAGCGTTTCTTCTGGCCCAAGGGGCTGATGCCTCCCAACAGATAACCCGTTGAACGCTGCGCTGCTGCCGGATCAGCCATTTCGGTCTTCTTGGCCTTGGCAGCGCTCGCGAGGGCTTTCAGGTCCAGAGTGCCAATAACTGGCACCACCGCCACCAGCAACTCGCCTTTTTCGGTACTCGCCAACAGGGTTTTGAATACCTGCGCAGGCTCAAGACCAAGCTTTTCGGCGGCCTCCAGCCCATAAGAAGCAGCCTTGGGGTCGTGCTCATAGCTGTGGATATGATGTTCGGCGCGAACTTTTTTCAACAAATCCAATGCGGGCGTCATGCGGCACTCCAGAGTGAAGGGCAAACTGTTCCAAGCGGGTTACTTTAAGCGATCTTCGCCCGATATGCCGCGTATTGGCGGGCCCTCCGGACAATAACCACAGCAATAAACATACATTTCCTACGGCACGAATCAACGCAAGCAGCGCCTGCCCGCTCAGAATCGGTCGCACCGTTCATTTTGACCTTTGACAGCATTCATTCATGTCTATATTTTTTCGTTTTCGAAAACGTACTGGAACTTTAGTCCTTACAAAGGTCGAACCGATGTCGGGGATGGGGTATTCCCCGAGAGGTAAAAAATGAGCACTGGTGAATTTCACACAGCGCCGCAAAAGAACAAAAAATGAGGTTTCCATGACGATCGAACTGCAACAACCCACGTTGAAAGGCCAGTGTGTCGCTGAGTTTCTCGGCACTGCCCTGATGATTTTTTTCGGCACAGGATGTGTTGCGGCGCTCAAGGTCGGGGGTGCCAGCTTTGGCCAATGGGAGATCAGCATTATCTGGGGCTTGGCTGTCGCCATGGCCATTTATTTAAGCGCAGGCGTTTCCGGCGCTCACCTGAACCCGGCGGTCAGCATTGCCCTGAGCCTGTTCGCCGGTTTCGAGAAGCGCAAATTGCCGTTCTACATCGCGGCTCAAGTCGCAGGTGCGTTCTGCGGCGCGGGCCTTGTTTATTTGCTGTATAGCAGCCTTTTCTTCGAATTCGAACAAGCTCACCAGATGATACGCGGCTCATTACAAAGTCTGGAGCTGGCGTCAGCCTTCTCAACCTACCCCAACCCGGCCATTTCCGTCGCCCAGGCGGCGCTGGTTGAAGGTGTGATTACCGCCATCCTGATGTGCGTGATCATGTCCCTGACTGACGACAATAACGGCTTGCCTCGTGGCGCTCTGGCCCCTCTGCTCATCGGTCTGCTAGTAGCGCTGATTGGAGCCTCCATGGGCCCGTTGACCGGCTTCGCCATGAACCCGGCGCGGGATTTCGGTCCTAAACTGATGACATTTCTGGCAGGCTGGGACGAAGTGGCATTTACCGGTACTCGTGATATTCCTTACTTTCTGATTCCGATTTTCGCGCCGATTCTCGGTGCCTGCGTCGGTGCTGCCGGTTATCGTGCGCTGATTGCGCGACACCTTCCCCAAGCGGCTACGCAAGAAGAAGCAAACGTAGAGGCGGCTTCCGGAAAAGTCTCGGCACCGTACTGAATTCGCTCGCCATATCTGAAATGAAAACTTCACCCCAAGCACAAGGCAATCGACATGACTGACGCTCAGAACAAGAATTACATCATTGCCCTCGATCAGGGTACGACCAGCTCTCGTGCAATCATCTTTGACCGCGACGCCAATGTGGTCAGTACCGCGCAAAGTGAATTCGTTCAGCATTACCCGCAGCCGGGATGGGTTGAACACGACCCGATGGAAATCTTCGCCACTCAGACGGCCTGCATGACCAAAGCGCTGGCCCAGGCTGATCTGCATCACAATCAGATCGCCGCCATTGGCATCACCAACCAGCGTGAAACCACGGTTATCTGGGAAAAGGACACCGGTCGTCCGATCTATAACGCCATCGTCTGGCAGTGCCGCCGCAGTACCGAAATCTGCCAGCAGCTCAAGCGTGATGGGCTGGAAGAGTACATCAAGGACACTACGGGCCTGGTTATCGACCCGTACTTCTCCGGCACCAAGGTCAAGTGGATCCTGGATAACGTAGAAGGCAGCCGCGAGCGCGCCCGCAATGGCGAGCTGATGTTCGGCACCATCGATAGCTGGCTGATCTGGAAATTCACCGGTGGCAAAGTCCACGTCACCGATTACACCAACGCCTCGCGGACCATGCTGTTCAACATTCATACCCTGGAATGGGATCAGCGCATGCTCGACGTGCTGGATATTCCACGGGAGATACTGCCCGAGGTGAAAAGCTCCTCCGAGGTCTACGGGGAGAGCAAAAGCGGCATTCCCATTGCCGGCATCGCCGGTGACCAACAGGCCGCGCTGTTCGGACAGATGTGCGTCGAGCCGGGCCAGGCGAAAAACACCTACGGCACTGGCTGCTTCCTGCTGATGAACACTGGCAAAAAAGCCGTCAAGTCAGCCCATGGCATGTTGACAACCATCGGCTGCGGCCCTCGTGGAGAAGTGGCTTACGCCTTGGAAGGTGCGGTATTCAACGGTGGCTCCACGGTGCAATGGTTGCGCGATGAGCTGAAAATCATCACCGACGCGGTGGACACCGAGTATTTCGCTGGCAAGGTGAAAGACAGCAACGGCGTGTATCTGGTGCCCGCGTTTACCGGTCTAGGCGCTCCTTATTGGGACCCGTATGCCCGTGGTGCATTGTTTGGCCTGACCCGTGGCGTCAAAGTCGATCACATCATCCGCGCGGCGCTGGAATCCATCGCCTATCAAACCCGCGATGTCCTCGATGCCATGCAGCAGGACTCCGGTGAGCGTCTGAAATCTCTGCGCGTCGATGGCGGCGCAGTGGCCAACAACTTCCTGATGCAGTTCCAGGCAGACATCCTCGGCACGAAGGTTGAGCGTCCAAAAATGCGCGAAACCACCGCATTGGGTGCTGCTTACCTGGCAGGTTTGGCCATTGGCTTCTGGAGCAGCCTGGACGAGCTGAAAAACAAGGCGGTTATTGAGCGCGAGTTCCAGCCGCAATGTGCCGAAGAAGAGAAGGAAAAGCTCTACGCCGGCTGGCAGAAGGCGGTATCCCGTACTCGTGACTGGGAACCGCACGAAACCAACGACTGATCTGGGTATGAGCAGGACGGGAGTTAGGTTCAGGACGTGAGTTTCCGGCTGACAGGCCTCAGCGCCTGCGGCATGATGGTCGCCATTTGGCGGCCTGAAGGACACTCACAACAATGAACCTGCCACCCCGTCAGCAGCAGATCCTCGAACTGGTTCGTGAACGCGGCTATGTGAGCATCGAGGAGATGGCCACGCTGTTCGTCGTGACCCCGCAAACCATCCGCCGGGATATCAATCAGCTCGCAGAATCGAACCTGTTGCGCCGCTATCACGGCGGCGCGGCTTATGACTCGAGCATTGAAAACACCGCCTACGCCATGCGCGCCGATCAGATGCGCGATGAAAAACAGCGGATAGCCGAAGCGATTGCGGCGCAGATCCCCGATCATGCCTCCCTGTTCATCAACATCGGCACCACCACCGAATCCATCGCCCGCGCCCTGCTCAACCACAACAACCTGAAAATCATCACCAACAACCTGCATGTAGCATCGATTCTGAGCGCCAAGGATGACTTCGAAGTCTTGCTGGCTGGCGGCAACGTGCGTCGCGATGGTGGTGTAGTGGGTCAGGCCAGCGTCGACTTTATCAATCAGTTCAAGGTCGACTTTGCTCTGGTGGGTATTAGCGGTATCGACGAAGACGGCAGCCTGCTGGATTTCGATTACCAGGAAGTGCGCGTTTCCCAGGCGATCATCGCCAATGCCCGGCAAGTGATTCTGGCTGCGGACTCCAGCAAGTTCGGCCGCAACGCCATGGTCCGCCTCGGATCGATCAGCCTGATTGATTGCCTGGTCACCGATCAGGCGCCGGTTCCGGCGCTGATGCAACTGCTGGCGCAGAACAAGATTCGGTTGGAAGTGGTTTAAAATCCAGCGCAATCCCTGTTGGAGCGAGGCTTGCCCGCGAAGAACGATGACGCGATATGCCTGACAAACCGCGGAGCCTGATTCGCGGGCAAGCCTCGCTCCAACAGGTACCTCCTTCGCTTACCCCATTCCCATGTTCATTTTTGTTCCTTTTCTCCCTTCCAATCAGTATTTTCAATGAATGCCGACTGGAAGCCCCGTCACTATTGAGCTATGATTTTCGGAAATGAACATAAATGTTCGAATTCAATGTTCGAACGATAAACTCAGGAGGCTCTCCGATGCCCCATTCCACCTTGCCAACGCCACCACTCTCCGAGGTCTACGACATCGCCGTCATTGGTGGCGGTATCAATGGGGTCGGGATCGCAGCAGATGCCTCTGGCCGGGGTTTGTCCGTGTTCCTTTGCGAAAAAGACGACCTTGCCAGCCATACCTCGTCGGCCAGCAGCAAGCTGATCCATGGCGGCCTGCGCTATCTGGAACATTACGAATTCCGCCTGGTGCGTGAAGCCTTGGCCGAACGCGAAGTGCTGTTGGCCAAAGCACCGCACATCGTCAAGCCCATGCGTTTCGTATTGCCCCATCGCCCGCACTTGCGTCCGGCGTGGATGATTCGTGCCGGCCTGTTTCTTTATGACCACTTGGGCAAGCGCGAAAAGCTGCCAGGCTCGCGCAATCTTCGCTTTGGCAGTGACAGCCCGCTGAAATCGAACATTACCCGTGGCTTCGAATACTCTGACTGCTGGGTAGATGACGCCCGCCTCGTGGTACTCAACGCCATGGCCGCCCGTGAAAACGGCGCACACATTCATACCCAGACCCGTTGCCTGAATGCTCGTCGCAGCCACGGCCTGTGGCACCTGCACATGGAGCGATCTGACGGCACGCTGTTTTCGATCCGCGCAAAGGCGCTGGTCAACGCGGCCGGTCCGTGGGTCGCCAAGTTCATCCGTGATGACTTGAAGCTGGATTCGCCGTACGGCATTCGCCTGATTCAGGGCAGCCACCTGATCGTGCCGAAACTGTACGAGGGCGAGAACGCATTCATCCTGCAGAACGAAGATCAGCGCATCGTCTTTGCGATCCCGTATCTGGAACGCTTTACCATCATCGGTACCACTGACCGCGAGTATCAAGGCGATCCGAACAAGGTCGAGATTACTGATGGCGAGATGGACTACATGCTCAAAGTGGCCAACGACCACTTCAAAAAGCAGCTGAGCCGCGATGACGTTATCAATACATGGTCTGGTGTCCGTCCGCTGTGCAATGACGAATCGGATAATCCTTCAGCTATTACCCGCGACTACACCCTGTCGTTGTCCGGCAGCGCCGATGAAGCGCCAATCCTTTCGGTGTTCGGCGGCAAGCTGACCACCTACCGCAAGCTGGCAGAATCGGCCATGGCGCAACTGGCTCCGTTCTTCAAGAACATGAAGCCAAGCTGGACGGCCAATGCGAGCCTGCCGGGCGGCGAAGACATGACGACTCCCGCCGAGTTGAGCGCCGAGTTAACCAAGCGCTTCGCCTGGTTGCCTGCGGAGATCGCTCAGCGCTGGGCTCGCACTTACGGCAGCCGCAGCTGGCGCCTGCTGGACGGCGTGCAAAGTATTGCGGACATGGGCGATAACCTTGGCGCTGGCCTGTACACCCGGGAAGTTGATTACCTGTGCAGCACCGAATGGGCGACGGCGGCAGAAGACATCCTGTGGCGTCGCAGCAAGCTTGGCCTGTTCATGACCGCCGAAGAGCGCGCCGGTGTTCAACAGTACCTCGACACCGTGGCCCGGAATAAAGGCGCGTTCGCAGCGGCGTGAGGCAACTCCCTACCCCTGTAGGAGCGCACGAGCAACGCGAGGCCGCGATGGCGGTTTGTCAGGCAGACCGCTATCGCGGGCCTCGTAACCTCGGTGCGCTCTCACAGGATTTTGAGCTATTCCTGAAAAAAAGCAGAACCTGTAGAAGTGAGCTTGCTCGCGATAGCGTCCGGTCAGCCAATAGCTATGTTGACAGTCCCGACGCTATCGCGAGCAAGCTCACTCCTACAGGACTTATGCAATTCCCCACCCATTCGGATTCCCGAACACCCCCTCCCCTTTAGTTCGGCATCCCGGACGCCACCGTCTCGCTCCCGATCAGCGCAAAAAATAAAACCTCTTTAAAATCAGTTGATTAACCACGACACACCGCCTTGGCACGCCTTCTGCTCTACACTTTATGTCGATCGCTTTATCTGTAGCCTTAGTCTGATGGCCGCTGCTGAAGTCATCGCCTTAACAGGCGGACCACTTACTGTTCAGGTCCCATAAAAAAAACAAATCCGAGGATAAATAGATGCGCATCGTTCCCCATCTTCTGGGCGCAGCAATCGCTGCTGCTCTGATCAGCACTCCAGTTTTCGCCGCTGAATTGACCGGCACACTGAAGAAAATCAAGGAATCCGGCCAAATCACCCTCGGGCACCGCGATGCTTCGATCCCGTTCTCTTATATCGCTGACGCGTCCGGTGTTCCGGTCGGCTACTCCCACGATATCCAGCTGAAAATCGTCGAAGCCATCAAGAAAGACCTGGACATGCCGGACCTGAAGGTCAAGTACAACCTGGTCACCTCGCAGACCCGTATCCCGCTGGTGCAGAACGGCACTGTCGACGTTGAGTGTGGCTCGACCACCAACAACGTTGAACGCCAGCAGCAAGTCGATTTCTCGGTCGGCATCTTCGAAATCGGTACCCGTCTGCTGTCCAAGGCTGACTCGTCTTACAAAGATTTCGGCGACCTGAAAGGCAAGAACGTCGTGACCACCGCTGGCACCACGTCCGAGCGCATCCTCAAGGCGATGAACGCCGACAAGCAGATGGGCATGAACGTGATCTCCGCCAAGGACCACGGCGAATCCTTCCAGATGCTGGAATCAGGCCGCGCTGTGGCTTTCATGATGGACGACGCCTTGCTGGCCGGTGAAATGGCCAAGGCCAAGAAGCCGACCGATTGGGCCGTGACCGGTACGCCTCAGTCGTACGAAATCTACGGCTGCATGGTGCGCAAAGGCGACGAGCCGTTCAAGAAAGCGGTAGACGACGCCATCGTTGCGACCTACAAGTCGGGCGAAATCAACAAGATCTACGACAAATGGTTCCAGGCGCCCATCCCGCCAAAAGGCTTGAACCTGAACTTCCCGATGAGCGACGAGCTGAAAAAACTGATCGCTGAACCGACTGATAAAGCGGCTGACGATAAAAAGGCTTAATCGCCCATAACAAAGCTACTCCCGAGACAGCCTTGGCTGTCTCGGGTTGCCGTTGCGCGTATCTGGATCGATCAGAGGGGAGACCCTGATGAATTACAACTGGGACTGGGGTGTTTTCTTCAAGTCCACCGGCGTTGGCAGCGAAACCTATCTGGACTGGTTCATTTCCGGTCTGGGCTGGACTATCGCCATTGCTGTCGTCGCCTGGATCATCGCTTTGCTGCTGGGCTCGGTGCTGGGTGTCATGCGCACCGTGCCGAACCGTCTGGTAGCGGGCATCGCCACGGTGTACGTGGAAATCTTTCGTAATGTGCCGCTGCTGGTGCAGCTGTTCATCTGGTACTTTCTGGTACCGGACTTACTGCCTGAAGGGATGCAGGAGTGGTACAAGCAGGATCTGAACCCGACGACGTCCGCGTTTCTCAGCGTGATTGTCTGCCTGGGTCTGTTCACCGCTGCACGGGTTTGCGAACAAGTGCGTACCGGTATTCAGGCGCTGCCGCCTGGTCAGGAATCCGCAGCGCGCGCCATGGGCTTCAGCCTGACGCAAATCTACTGGAACGTGCTGCTGCCCCAGGCTTACCGGATCATCATTCCGCCGCTCACCTCCGAATTCCTCAACGTGTTTAAGAACTCGTCGGTGGCTTCGTTGATCGGTCTGATGGAGCTGCTGGCCCAGACCAAACAGACCGCCGAGTTTTCCGCGAACCTGTTTGAAGCCTTCACCCTGGCCACGCTGATCTACTTCACCCTGAACATGAGCCTGATGCTGCTGATGCGCTTGATCGAGAAGAAAGTCGCGGTGCCTGGCTTGATTTCCGTGGGGGGCAAATAATGGACTTTTCCGGAATCAGCCAAGCCATTCCCGGTATGTGGAACGGCATGGTCATGACCTTGCAGTTGATGGCCATGGGCATCGTCGGCGGTCTGGTGCTGGGCACTATCCTGGCGTTGATGCGCTTGTCGTCGAGCAAGTTGCTGTCCAATGTGGCCGGCGCTTACGTCAACTACTTCCGCTCCATTCCACTGCTGCTGGTCATCACCTGGTTCTATCTGGCGGTGCCGTTCGTGCTGCGCTGGATCACCGGCGAAGACACGCCCATCGGTGCGTTCACCTCATGCGTCGTGGCCTTCATGATGTTCGAGGCGGCGTACTTCTGCGAAATCGTCCGCGCCGGTGTGCAGTCGATTTCCAAGGGTCAGATGGGTGCCGCCCAGGCGCTGGGCATGACCTACGGGCAGATGATGCGCCTGATCATCCTGCCCCAGGCCTTTCGCAAGATGACCCCGTTATTGCTGCAGCAGAGCATCATTCTGTTTCAGGACACCTCGCTGGTTTACACCGTTGGCCTTGTGGACTTCCTCAATGCTTCGCGGGCCAGTGGCGACATCATTGGCCGCGCCAATGAGTTCCTGATCATCGCCGGTCTGGTGTACTTCACGATCAGCTTTGCCGCCTCGTTGCTGGTGAAGCGCCTGCAAAAAAGGTTCGCCGTATGATTTCCATAAAAAACGTCAACAAGTGGTATGGCGACTTCCAGGTACTGACTGATTGCAGCACCGAAGTCAAAAAGGGTGAAGTGGTGGTGGTTTGCGGGCCGTCGGGCTCCGGCAAATCGACCCTGATCAAATGCGTGAACGCCCTGGAGCCGTTCCAGAAAGGCGACATCACCGTGGACGGCACCTCGATTGCCAACCCGAAAACCAACCTGCCGCAATTGCGTTCGCGGGTTGGCATGGTGTTTCAGCATTTCGAGCTGTTCCCGCACCTGACCATCGTCGAAAACCTGACCATCGCGCAGATCAAAGTACTCGGCCGCAGCAAGGCCGAAGCCACTGAAAAAGGTCTGAAACTGCTGGATCGCGTCGGCCTGTCCGCCCACGCCAACAAGCATCCGGGTCAGCTTTCCGGTGGTCAGCAACAGCGTGTGGCGATTGCCCGTGCGCTGGCCATGGACCCGATCGTCATGCTGTTCGACGAACCGACCTCGGCCCTTGACCCGGAAATGGTCAATGAAGTGCTGGACGTGATGGTGCAACTGGCCCACGAAGGCATGACCATGATGTGCGTGACCCACGAAATGGGTTTCGCCCGCAAAGTCGCCAACCGCGTGATCTTCATGGATCAGGGTCACATCGTTGAAGACTGCGAAAAAGAAGAGTTCTTTGGTGATGTGAGTGCGCGTTCCGAGCGTGCCCAGCAGTTCCTGGCCAAGATTCTTCAGCACTAAATGCAACACCCCGATAGCGGCCTGACTCTGATCGAGTCAGGCCGCTGTTCGGCTCAGGACGACTGTGATGAAATGCGACCCCAATCTCTATCGCGCCGCGCCGCCATCACTCGCCGTGAAACCCCGTCTGATTCGTCACCTGTTTCTGCCACCGCTGATCATCGTCCTGATGCTCGGCCTGGGCTACATCGCCTATCTGTTCAGTGAACACAACGGCATCAAAACCCTTAGCGAGAGCGGCGAGCGCCAGCTGGAACTGCACGCCCGCACCCTCGAAAGCGAAATCAACAAGTACACCTATTTGCCCAGCGTGCTGGAGCTGGAATCAAGTGTTTCAGCGCTGCTCAACGACCCGACACCGGAGCTGCGTGGCGAGGTCAACGATTACCTTGAAGGTCTGAACCGCCGCAGCCGCAGCCGTGCCATTTACGTACTTGATCCCACCGGCCGAGTGCTGGCCACCAGCAACTGGCGCGATGCCGACAGTTACCTGGGTGAAGACCTGTCATTCCGCGCCTATTTTCAGGATGCCGTGCGTGGTCAGCCGGGGCGTTTTTATGGCATCGGCAGCACCACCGGCGAGCCTGGCTACTACCTGGCCCATGGCCTGGAAGAGAAAGGCAAGATCGTGGGCGTGGCGGTGATCAAGGTGCAACTCGAAGCCCTGGAGCAACGCTGGCAACGGGCGCGGCTGGAAGCGTTCGTCAGTGACGAGAACGGCATCATCATCCTTTCCAGCGACCCGGCCAGACGCCTGAAATCCGTGCGCCCGCTGACACCTGAAATCAAAGAACGCCTCGCCCGCAGCCTGCAATATTACTGGTGGCCGCTCAATGAGCTGGTGCCGCTGGAGCGCGAACTGCTGTCCGAAGGCGTGGAAAAACTCACCTTCCCCGCCAACGTCAGCGTCGACCACGAACACAAGCAAGTCAGCTATCTGGCCCAGACTCGCCAATTGAGCGATACGCCCTGGCACCTGACCTTGCTCACCCCGCTGGAAGACCTGCGCCGGGAGGCCGGCAGCCAGGGCATGTTGGTGGCAGTGGCCTGCGCGTTGGTGGCGTTTCTGTTGATCGCCTGGAATGAACGGCGCAAGGTGCTTTCGACGCGGCTGGCGGCACGGGAAGCCTTGCAGGCGGCCAACGACGAACTGGAACGCAAGATCGCTGAGCGCACCGAACACCTGCGCGCCAGCAACGAGCGTCTCAAAGGGCAGATTCGCGAGCGCAGGCAAGCCGAAGACACTTTACGCAAAGCCCAGGACGAGCTGGTCCAGGCGGGAAAACTGGCCGCTATCGGCCAGATGTCCACCAGCATCGCCCACGAACTGAACCAACCATTGGCGGCGCTTCGCACCTTGTCCGGCAACACCGTGCGCTTCCTCGAACGCGGCGCGCTGGAAACAGCCAGCACCAACCTGCGCACCATCAATGATCTGGTTGACCGCATGGGCCGTATTACCGCGAGCTTGCGTGCGTTCGCCCGGCGCGGTGACGACAAGGGCCAGGCCAAATTGAGCAAAGCGGTGGATGCCGCATTGCAATTACTGGCTGGGCGTCTGGAAAACTTCTCCCTGACCTTGCATCAGGACTTCGTCGATGCAGAACTGATGATCGACCAGACCCGGCTGGAACAGATTCTGGTCAACCTGATCGGCAACGCCCTCGACGCCATGCACGCGCAGCCAATGCCCGAACTCTGGCTCGAAGGCGCGGTGCTCGAAGACCGCTATCGCCTGCTGGTGCGCGACAACGGCCACGGTATCGACGACGAAGCGCGCAAGCATCTGTTCGAACCCTTCTTCACCACCAAACCCGGCGAACAAGGCCTGGGGCTGGGCCTGACCCTCTCCGCCAGCCTCGCCGCAGCCACCGGTGGCAGCCTCAGCGTTGAGCATCCGGCCAGTGGCGGGACGGAGTTTGTGCTGTGTTTGCCGGTGGTCAGCGTATGACCGCCGCGAATCTGTGGGAGCGGTGCTTGCCCGCGATAAGTTCAACGCGATCCGACGTGAATCGCGTCCAGCCTTATCGCGGGCAAGCACCGCTCCCACAGGGGCGTATTTCAATTCAAAAACTGATGGCGTCCGATGAGACCTTCAAATGACCACTGACCTGACCGTACTCATCGTCGAAGACGACCCCCATGTCTTGCTCGGTTGCCAGCAGGCTCTGGCGCTGGAGGACATTCCCAGCGAAGGCGTTGGCAGTGCCGAAGAAGCACTGGCGCGAATTGGCGATAATTTTGCCGGCATCGTGATCAGCGATATCCGCCTGCCCGGCATCGACGGCCTGGAGTTGCTGACCCGCCTGAAAGCCCGTGACGCCAGCCTGCCCGTGGTACTGATCACGGGCCACGGCGATATTTCCATGGCGGTGAGTGCCATGCGTGATGGTGCCTATGACTTCATGGAGAAACCCTTCTCCCCGGAACGTCTGGTTGAAGTCGCCCGCCGCGCCCTTGAACAGCGGGGCCTGGCCCGGGAAGTCTGGTCGCTGCGCAAGCAACTGGCCGAGCGCAACTCGCTGGAAGGCAAGATCATCGGCCGCTCGCCGGCCATGCAAAACCTGCGCGCCTTGATCGCCAACGTTGCCGATACCTCGGCCAACGTGTTGATTGAAGGCGAAACCGGCACCGGCAAGGAATTGGTCGCCCGTTGCCTGCACGATTTCAGCCGTCGCCACGCCCAGCAGTTCGTAGCGCTCAACTGTGGCGGGCTGCCGGAAAGCCTGTTTGAAACCGAGATTTTCGGCCACGAATCCAACGCCTTTACCGGTGCCGGCAAACGCCGTATCGGCAAGATCGAACACGCCCACAACGGCACGCTGTTCCTCGATGAAGTGGAAAGCATGCCCCTCAGTCTGCAGATCAAATTGCTGCGGGTATTGCAGGAGCGCACCCTTGAGCGCCTGGGCTCCAATCAAAGCGTGGAGGTGGATTGCCGGGTGATTGCGGCGACCAAATCCGATCTGGACGAGCAGAGTAAAGCCGGGCAGTTTCGCAGTGACCTGTATTACCGCTTGAACGTGGTCACTCTGGAACTGCCGCCGCTGCGGGAACGGCGGGAAGACATTCTGCAATTGTTCGAACACTTCCTGCAGCTGTCGTCCCTGCGTTTTGATCGGGAAGCGCCGCAATTGGACCGGCAAACCCTGTCCAGCCTGATGAGCCACGACTGGCCCGGCAACGTGCGTGAACTGCGCAACGTTGCCGAGCGCTTCGCACTGGGCTTGCCCGCGTTCAAGAAGCCCAGCGCCAACCTTGAAGAAAACCAGAGCCTGGGCTTTGCCGAAGCCGTCGAAGCCTTCGAGAAAAACCTGCTCAGCGAAGCCTTGCAGCGCAGCGGCGGCAACCTCAGCCAGGCTAGCCAGGAACTGGGCATGGCCAAGACGACGTTGTTCGATAAGGTCAAAAAGTATGGCCTTGGCTGAGGTCTCCCCCTTGTAGGAGCGAGCTTGCTCGCGATACGTTTTATCAGACACTCATCTAGTGACTGACGGAACGCCATCTCGAGCAAGCTCGCTCCTACAGTTCATTCGCATTTCAAGTTTAGAAGGGTGTTTTGTGGATCTGGTGTTTAAAGCCCTGCTGGGCGCTGCTGTTGTGGTCATTCTTGCCGCCCTGGCCAAGACCAAAAACTATTACATCGCCGGGCTGGTGCCGCTGTTTCCGACCTTTGCCCTGATCGCCCATTACATCGTCGGCAAAGGCCGTTCGCTGGACGACCTGAAGACCACCATCCTCTTCGGCATGTGGTCGATCATTCCGTACTTCGTTTATCTGGGGGCGCTGTATCTGCTGGTCGATCGCTGGCGCCTTGAGGTTTCCCTGGCGCTCGCGGCCGTCGCCTGGCTGGTGGCTGCGACATTGTTGGTGACGGTTTGGGTCAGATTCCACGGCTGAAGCCTGGCCCGGAACTCCAATCTGTGGGAGCGGTGCTTGCCCGCGATAAGGCTGGACGCGATAGACCTGATATCTGCGGTGGTCGTATCGCGGGCAAGCACCGCTCCCACAGGGGGTATACCCGAAATCTTCGGTTACTTGTCTTCAGCCAATATCTGCCGAATCGCTCCCACAAACACTTCAACCGGCTGGCCGCCCGACACCGCATATTGGTCGTTGAAGACAATGGTCGGCACCGAACTGACGCCACGCGAGACCCACAATTGCTCTTGCTCACGCACCTGAGCGGCGTATTCGTCGCTGTTCAGAATCGACTCGGCGCGCATGCGATCGAGGCCGACTTTCTGCGCCACATCCGCCAGTACCCGATGGCTGGAAGGATCGGCATGGTCAGTAAAATAAGCCGCAAATAAAGCTTCTTTAAGCGCCTGCTGTTTGCCTTCAAGTTCGGCCCAGTGCAGCAACCGATGGGCGTCGAAGGTGTTGTAGATACGCCGGTCGCCCTGGGAAAAGGTGAAGCCCAATTCGGCGCCGCGCTGGCGGATATTCTCTCGATTGGCCGCAAATTGCTCTGGCGTTGAGCCGTACTTCTCGAAAATGTGTTCGTTCAGGTCCTGACCTTCGGCAGGCATATTCGGGTTCAGCTCGAAGGGCTGGAAGTGGATCCGTGCCTGAACTTCATCGCCCAATTCGGCCAGCGCTTCGTTAAGGGCGCGTAAACCCACGACGCACCAGGGGCAGGAAACGTCGGAGACAAAATCGATTTTCAGGGGTGTGCTCATGGCAGGCTCACTCAAATAAAGAAAGCCACCACGATACGCCTATCGCACCTGCATGTTCAAAGCTGCGCCATATGCCGCCCGTCTTCATGCTGCGCTTTTAGGTACGGTAAAACCACGCCAAGGAGCGGCGCCTTGAAGGCCTCCTGAAAACGATGAGCCAGACCGGGAATCAAGCGCAGCTGGCTGCCCTGGATATGAGCGGCCACATGCACACCATGCATCACCGGCAACAGCGGATCAGCCGTGCCATGCACCACCAACACCGGCAGCCGCAGGCGATTGAGCAATTCCACCCGGCTGGGCTCGGCCAGAATCGCCAGAATCTGGCGCTTGACGCCTTCAGGATTGAAGGCCCGGTCATAGGATGCCGCCGCCTGTTGCAGTAACAGGGCGCGGTCGTCTTTTATGTCCGGGCTACCCAGAGCAGCAAGCAAATCGGCCTGCTGTTCAAGAGCTGCGGCTCGATCCGGCGCCCCGCGCTCAGCGAGCAACTGCATCAACGCCGAGCTCGGCATGGGCAAACCCTGGGCGCCGGAGCTGGTCATGATCAGCGTCAGGCTTTCGATCCGTCGCGGGGCGATGTCGGCCAGATGCTGAGCAATCATGCCGCCCATGCTGGCTCCCAGCACGTGGAATTGCCGGACATGCAACGCATCCATTAAACCCAGGGCGTCATCCGCCATGTCGGTCAATGAATACGGCGCCGAAACCTCCAGCCCAAGCTTGTAGCGCAGCACTTCATAGGTGAGGTTGGCGTTGGCAGGCGGGGTATTCCAGGTCGACAGGCCAACGTCGCGGTTGTCATAGCGGATGATCCGATAACCTTGCTGGCACAACGCGGCCACGACTTCATCCGGCCAGTCGATCAACTGCCCCCCCAGGCCCATGACCAGTAGCAAGGCAGGGTCGGATTCGTCGCCAATGCTTTGATAGGTCAGGCGCACGTTTTGCAACTCGGCTGTCTGCACCGGAACATTGACGTCACATCGAGAGGCCGCAAAAGACGGCAAGCCGCACAAAAGCGCGGCCAGGAAGAGAAAAACACGCATGAAAAAACACCAACAAACAAATCCCCAGTAGGCAGCGAGTGTGATGATGTTTTGCCAAGCGCGCTGCCACACTTGCGTGACAGTTTGATGAAGGTGGCTGAATGGTCATTCTTTTGGAAAAAACACATCCGTGGGAGCGAGCTTGCTCGCGAAGAGGCCAGTACATTCAGCACATTCTTCGGAGGCTTAATTATCGCCTTCGCAAGCAAGCTTGCTCCCACAGGTCCGCGTCAGTCGAGACGGCTACGCAGGGTTCGAGCCGCCGCCACCATATTCACCAGCGCGGCCTCGGTTTCCGGCCAGGCGCGGGTTTTCAGGCCGCAATCGGGGTTGACCCACAGGCGCTCAGCGGGGACCTGCTGCACCGCTTTGCTCATCAGGCGGACCATCTCTTCAGTGGCCGGCACCCGCGGGGAATGGATGTCGTAGACACCGGGGCCGATGTCGTTCGGATAATCGAACGCCTTGAAGGCTTCCAGCAACTCCATATCCGAACGCGAGGTTTCAATAGTGATCACATCAGCGTCCATGGCCGCGATGGACTCGATCACCTCGTTGAATTCGCTGTAGCACATGTGGGTGTGGATCTGCGTTTCATCCCGCACACCCGAGGCGCACAGCCGGAACGCTTCCACCGCCCAGTCCAGATATTCCTGCCATTGCGAGCGACGCAAAGGCAGGCCTTCCCGGAATGCCGCTTCGTCGATCTGCACGATTTTGATCCCGGCCTGCTCCAGATCCACCACCTCATCGCGAATCGCCAGGGCCAATTGTTGCGCTTGCGCCTTGCGGGAAATGTCTTCCCGGGGGAATGACCACATCAGCATGGTCACCGGTCCGGTCAGCATGCCCTTCATAGGCTTGTCGGTGAGGCTTTGGGCGTAGCTGATCCAGTCCACAGTCATCGCCTGTGGACGGCTCAGGTCACCGAAAATCACGGCCGGTTTCACACAGCGCGAACCGTAGCTCTGCACCCAGCCAAAACGGGTAAACGCATAACCGTCCAGTTGCTCGGCAAAGTACTCGACCATGTCATTACGTTCGGCCTCGCCATGCACCAGTACGTCGAGCCCCAACTGTTCCTGGACCTGCACCGCATGGCGGATTTCGTGGCGCATGGCGTCGTGATAATCATTGGCCGTCAATTTGCCCTGTTTGAAAGCCTGACGCGCCAGACGAATCGACGCGGTCTGTGGGAATGAGCCGATCGTGGTGGTCGGAAACGCTGGTAAATTCAGGCGCAAACGCTGCTGTTCGATGCGCTGCGCGAACGCCGACTGGCGCTGGCTGTCCTGCGCCGTGATGGCCGCCAGACGCGCCTGAACGGCTGGCTGATGAATGCGCGTCGATTGCTGGCGACTGAGCTGCACAGCACGGCTGGCGCTCAATTCACCCTGCACCACAGCGCTGCCGGGCTCATTGAGAGCGGTACTGAGCAACGAAATTTCCGCACATTTCTGAACCGCAAACGCCAGCCAGCTTTTCAACTCCGCATCCAGCTGGTCTTCACGGCCCAGATCCACCGGACTGTGCAGCAAGGAACAGGATCCGGCCACCCACAAGTTGTCGCCAAAACGCTGCTGCGCTTCACGCAACTGACCCAACGCCTGCTCCAGATCGCAGCGCCAGACGTTACGCCCGTTGACGACGCCCAGCGACAGCACCTTGTAAGTCGGCAAACGATCCAGCACCAACGCCAGCTGCTCCGGCGCACGCACCAGATCGATGTGCAGACCGTCCACCGGCAGGGAAACTGCCAGCCCGAGGTTGTCCTCCAGACCCGAGAAGTAAGTCGCGACCAGTTTTTTCAGCGGCGAATATTGCAGGCTGTGGTAAGTACGCTCGAAGCCGTTTTTCCAGTCTTGCGGTAGATCCAGGCCCAGGATCGGTTCGTCGATCTGCACCCATTCCACGCCCTGCCCCGCAAGACGACCGAGAATTTCCCCATACAACGGCAGCAGACGATCCAGCAGATCGAGTTTGTCGAAGTCATCGCCCTTGGTTTTCCCCAGCCACAGGAAAGTCAGGGGACCGATCAACACCGGTTTGACCTTGTGGCCCAGCGCCCGCGCTTCGTCCACTTCTTCGAACAGTTGCTCCCAACTCAATTGGAAGCGCTGATCCTGAGTAAACTCCGGCACCAGATAGTGGTAGTTGGTATCAAACCACTTGGTCAGTTCCTGAGCGTATTGTTCTTTGCCATGAGCATGACCACAGCAACTGTCTGCGCCCCGGGCCATGGCGAACAAAGTCTCCAGCGTCGGCAGGCCACGGGCATTGCGAGTGCCGGCAAAGCGCTCAGGGATCACGCCGAGCATCAGTGAATGGCTCAACACCTGGTCGTACCAGGCAAAATCGCCCACGGGCAGTAAGTCAATACCCGCCTCTTTTTGCAGCTGCCAATGGGTGGCGCGCAGCTCGCGGCCAACAGCCTGCAAGCCGTCCTGATCCAGGTCGCCTTTCCAATAAGCTTCCAAAGCTTTTTTCAATTCACGATCCGCGCCGATGCGTGGAAAACCAAGATTGTGGGCCAAGGCCATGATGCGTCCCCTTTAAAAGATGGCGCCATTGTCGACAGCCGGAGCAACATGAGACAAACTCATTGTTTTCTTGTTGATCACAAAATCCATTCATGAAGCGCTGATAGGGCTGCGAGACGAAATGCTTGAGATACGCCACTTGAAAACCCTGCACGCCCTGCGTGAGGCCGACAGCCTGGTGGAGGCGGCCGAGCGCCTGCATCTGACTCAGTCGGCGCTGTCCCATCAGTTCAAGGAGCTGGAAGAGCGCATGGGCATGCAGCTATTCGTGCGCAAGACCAAGCCGGTACGCTTCACCAGCGCCGGGCTGCGTCTGCTGCAGTTGGCTGATTCGGTATTACCGCAGTTGCGCGGCGCAGAACGTGACATCGCTCGCCTGGCGGGCGGCACCGCGGGGCGGTTGCACATGGCTATCGAGTGTCACAGCTGCTTCCAGTGGCTGATGCCGACCATCGACCAGTTCCGCGATGCCTGGCCGGAAGTCGAGCTGGATCTGGCCTCGGGCTTTGCCTTCGCCCCCCTGCCCGCTCTGGCCCGTGGCGATCTGGATCTGGTGGTGACGTCCGATCCTCTGGAACTGGTGGGCATTACTTACGTGCCGCTGTTCACTTACGAGGCGATGCTGGCGGTTGCCAACCAGCATCCACTGGCCACCAAGCCCTACATCGTGCCCGAGGACCTGCTCAAGGAAACCCTCATCACTTATCCAGTCGAACGTGACCGGCTGGATATCTTCACCCGCTTTCTGGAACCCGCCGACATCGAACCCGCTCAGGTGCGGACTTCAGAACTGACCGTGATGATGATGCAATTGGTCGCCAGCGGCCGTGGCGTGTGCGGCATGCCTCACTGGGCGCTGCATGAGTACAGCTCGCGTGGCTACGTGAAGGGCAAACGCCTGGGCGAAAAAGGATTGTTCGCTACACTCTATGCCGGAGTTCGCGCCGACATGCTCGACGCGCCCTACATGCGCGACTTCCTGCTGACCGCCAAGGACACCTCGTTCTCGACGCTGGATGGGGTGAGTGCGGTGAGGTGATTAGGCGGGTGGCGCCGGACCTTGTGGGAGATTCTATGTTTGCCCGCAAGCCGACGTGGGACCGGCTTTAGCCGGGAAGGCGGCATTTTTGACGATAATGATGTGCTGAATGTACTGGCCTCTTCCCGGCTAAAGCCGGTCCCACGTCATCAGTGGTTTCTGTGGGATTACGACTCAACGCCAGGACCGTAGTGATTTCAATACACCGTAACGATTTCACTACGACATACGCATATCCACGGCCGCCAAGGCTTTGATCCATCGAGAATTTGTAACGCGATACAAGCTGTATCGATTTCGCTACAGATCAATGCAAAACCGTCCTTCTATAAACTCTCAAGCCATTGATTTATATAGAAAAAGAATTATTGGCCGCATATTTGCTAAGTGATTGTCATCAATGCCCGCGCCTGCTGCGAGCGGTAAGTCACCTTAGGAGTATTTATGAGCGAGTTGCGATTCACTGTCGATCACGAATGGCTGCGTGCCGAAGCCGATGGCAGTGTCACCGTAGGCATCACGCCTTACGCCCAAGAATCCCTGGGTGATGTGGTTTACGTGCAACTGCCTGAGCTGCAGACCTACGCTCAGCACGCCGAAGCCTCGGTGGTGGAGTCGGTAAAAGCCGCCAGCAGCATCAATATGCCCCTCGATGGTGAAGTGGTTGAAGTCAACCAGGCCCTCGACGCAACGCCTGAACTGGTCAACGAAGACGCCCTGGGCGCGGGCTGGTTCTTTCGCTTCATTCCCCAAGACGCCAGCGCTATCGATGGCCTGCTTGATCAAGACGCTTACGACCGCCTGATCAAAGCCAACGCCGAAGCCTGAGGAGCCGACCATGACTGACCGTATCGAACTGAGCACCGCCAACGAATTCATCGCCCGCCACATCGGCCCCCGCGCCGCTGACGAACAGGCCATGCTCGCCACGCTGGGCTTCGACTCCCTGGAAGCGCTGAGCGCCAGTGTCATCCCGGAAAGCATCAAAGGCACCAGCGTGCTGGGCATGGAACCGGGTCTGAGCGAAGCCGATGCGCTGGCCTCGATCAAAGCCATCGCAGGCAAAAACCAGCTGTTCAAGACTTACATTGGCCAGGGTTACTACGGCACCCACACGCCTGCACCGATCCTGCGCAACCTGCTGGAAAACCCGGCCTGGTACACCGCTTACACGCCTTACCAACCAGAAATTTCCCAGGGCCGTCTGGAATCCCTGCTGAATTTCCAGACTCTGATCAGCGACCTGACCGGCCTGCCGATCGCCAATGCCTCGCTGCTGGACGAAGCCACCGCCGCTGCCGAAGCGATGACCTTCTGCAAACGCCTGAGCAAGAACAAGAGCAGCCACCAGTTCTTCGCCTCCAGCCACTGCCACCCGCAAACCCTCGACGTATTGCGCACCCGTGCCGAGCCTTTGGGCATCACCGTGGTCGTGGCTGACGAATCACAACTGACTGATGTCAGCCCGTTCTTCGGCGCTCTGCTGCAATATCCGGCCAGCAATGGCGACCTGTTCGACTACCGTGAACTGGTCGAGCGCTTCCACGCCGCCAACGCACTGGTTGCCGTGGCCGCTGACTTGCTGGCCCTGACCCTGCTGACTCCGCCGGGCGAATTTGGCGCAGACGTGGCGATCGGCAGCGCTCAGCGTTTCGGCGTGCCACTGGGTTTCGGTGGCCCGCACGCGGCCTACTTCTCCACTAAAGATGCGTTCAAGCGCGACATGCCAGGCCGCCTGGTCGGTGTCTCGGTTGACCGTCATGGCAAACAGGCCCTGCGTCTGGCCATGCAGACCCGCGAACAACATATCCGTCGCGAGAAAGCCACCAGCAACATCTGCACCGCGCAAGTCCTGCTGGCCAACATCGCCAGCATGTACGCCGTCTATCACGGTCCACGTGGCCTGACGCAGATCGCCAACCGCGTGCACCAACTGACCGCGATTTTCGCCAAGGGCTTGAGCCAACTGGGCCTGAACGTCGAGCAGGAATTCTTCTTCGACAGCCTGTCCCTCAAGACTGGCGCCGATACCGCAACCCTGCACGCCAAAGCACGCGCCCAGCAGATCAACCTGCGTGAAATCGACAGTGAGCGTCTGGGGCTGTCGTTCGACGAGACCACCTCGCAAGCGTCGATTGAAACCCTGTGGACCATCTTCGCCGGTGAAGGGCAGAATCTGCCGGACTTCGCCGCACTGGCACAAAGCGTTGAAGCGCGACTGCCGCAAGCGCTGCTGCGTGAGTCGGCAATTCTCAGCCACCCTGTGTTCAACCGTTATCACTCGGAAACCGAGCTGATGCGCTACCTGCGCAAACTGGCCGACAAGGACCTGGCGCTGGACCGCACCATGATTCCTCTGGGCTCGTGCACCATGAAGCTCAACGCTGCCAGCGAAATGATCCCAGTGACCTGGGCTGAATTCGGCAATCTGCACCCGTTCGCCCCAGCTGAACAAAGCGCCGGCTACCAACAACTGACCGACGAACTGGAAGCGATGCTCTGCGCGGCCACCGGTTATGACTCGATCTCCCTGCAACCGAACGCCGGTTCTCAGGGCGAATACGCAGGTCTGCTGGCAATCCGTGCCTATCACCAAAGCCGTGGCGATGAGCGCCGCGACATCTGCCTGATTCCGTCATCCGCTCACGGCACCAACCCGGCCACTGCCAACATGGCTGGCATGCGCGTTGTGGTCACTGCTTGCGACGCACGGGGCAACGTTGATATCGAAGACCTGCGCGCGAAGGCCATCGAGCATCGCGATCACCTAGCTGCACTGATGATCACTTACCCGTCGACCCACGGCGTGTTCGAAGAAGGCATCCGCGAAATCTGCGCCATCGTTCACGACAACGGCGGCCAGGTTTACATTGACGGCGCCAACATGAACGCCATGGTGGGCCTGTGCGCACCGGGCAAGTTCGGCGGCGACGTCTCGCACTTGAATCTGCACAAGACCTTCTGCATCCCCCACGGTGGTGGCGGCCCGGGCGTTGGCCCGATTGGCGTCAAGTCACACCTGACCCCGTTCCTGCCGGGTCACGCGAACATGGAACGCAAAGAAGGCGCGGTCTGCGCAGCGCCGTTCGGCAGCGCCAGCATTCTGCCAATCACCTGGATGTACATCAGCATGATGGGCGGCGAAGGCCTCAAGCGTGCTTCGCAACTGGCGATTCTCAACGCCAACTACATCTCCCGCCGCCTGGAAGAACACTACCCAGTGCTCTACACCGGCAGCAGCGGTCTGGTTGCCCACGAATGCATCCTCGACCTGCGCCCACTGAAAGAAACCAGCGGCATCAGCGTCGATGACGTCGCCAAACGCCTCATAGACTTCGGCTTCCATGCGCCAACGATGTCGTTCCCGGTGGCTGGCACCTTGATGATCGAGCCGACCGAGAGCGAATCCAAGGAAGAGCTGGACCGCTTCTGCGACGCAATGATCAAGATCCGCGAAGAAATCCGCGCAGTGGAAAGCGGCTTGCTGGACAAGGAGGACAACCCGCTGAAAAACGCTCCGCACACTGCAGCGGAAATCGTCGGGGAGTGGAGCCATCCCTACAGCCGCGAACAAGCGGTGTACCCGGTGGAGTCCTTGATCGACGGCAAATACTGGCCACCGGTTGGACGCGTAGATAACGTGTTCGGCGACCGCAACCTGATCTGTGCCTGCCCGTCCATCGAGAGCTATCAAGAGGCGTGATCCCTTAACAGGATCCGTCGTGGGACCGGCCGGGCGGCGTTCCGTTTTAGCCGGGAAGAGGCAAGTACATCCTGCACCTATGGTGTGTCAGGAATGCAGCCTTCCCGGCTAAAGCGGAACGCCGCCCGGCCGGTCCCACGTCTTGGGCACCAGCGCCATCTATTTCAAGGAATCGATCATGACCACCGAACAACTGCTCACCACCCCGCTCCACGCCCTGCATCGCGAGCTCGGCGCCAAGATGGTGCCTTTCGCAGGCTATGACATGCCGGTGCAATATCCCGCTGGCGTGATGAAGGAACACCTGCACACCCGTGAGAAAGCCGGGCTCTTTGATGTATCGCACATGGGCCAGATCCGTCTGACCGGTGCCGATGCGGCCAAGGCGCTGGAAGCCCTGGTGCCTGTGGATATCATCGACCTGCCAGTGGGCATGCAGCGCTACGCCATGTTTACCAATGAAACCGGCGGCATCCTCGATGACCTGATGGTCGCCAATCTCGGTAACGATCAACTGATGCTGGTGGTCAACGCCGCCTGCAAGAACGAAGACCTAGCCCACCTGCAAAAGCATGTGAGTGGTCACTGTGAAATCCAGCCCCTGTTCGAAGAGCGCGCCCTGCTCGCCCTGCAAGGCCCGCAAGCGGTAACCGTGCTGGCACGCCTGGCGCCAGAAGTCGCCAAGATGACCTTCATGCAGTTCGCCAGCGTCCAGCTGATGGGTGTGGACTGCTATGTCAGCCGCTCCGGCTACACCGGTGAAGACGGCTACGAAATTTCCGTCCCGGCCGATCAGGCTGAAGCCCTGGCGCGTCGCCTCCTGGCTGAGCCAGAAGTTGCCCCCATTGGCCTTGGTGCTCGGGATTCTCTGCGCCTGGAAGCCGGTCTGTGCCTGTATGGCCACGACATGAACACCGACACCACGCCGATTGAAGCCAGTCTGCTGTGGGCGATCTCGAAAGTTCGTCGCGCGGATGGCACGCGAGCTGGCGGCTTCCCCGGGGCGGAGCAGATTTTTGCTCAACAACAAGCGGCTCCGGCCCGTAAACGCATCGGTTTGCTGCCACAGGAACGCACCCCGGTACGCGAAGGCACCGATATCGTCGACGCTGACGGCAAATCCATTGGCACCGTGTGCAGTGGCGGCTTCGGTCCAAGTCTGGGCGGCCCGTTGGCAATGGGTTATGTGGACAGCGCCTTCACTGCTCTTGACACACCTGTGTGGGCAATAGTGCGCGGCAAGAAAGTACCGATGCGCGTGACAAAAATGCCTTTTGTAGCGCAACGTTACTTCCGCGGCTAATAACCAGCGTCAAAAAAATGCGGCCGGTATATGCACTGTTCGGCCGCATCTATCGCCTGCGCCGATCCGCACTAAACAACGGCAAAAGTGCCAAAGCGGCGCACTTGAACAGTGCAGCTGAAAGTTAAAAACTATCGATTATTCAGCAGTAGTAAAATTTCTAAAAGCCTGCCAAACGGCCTGTGGACGGGCCTCGCGCGGGGGTTGTTTTTGTAACAAGAGTTAGCGTAGAGTTTCCTGACTGCGTTTGCATGGGTCGCTGAATCTGGACCTGGTCGGTAGCTCAAGTTGTTGCTACAACCCGCTCTACGTTCCTGTTTCCTGCAACCAGCCCAGCGCTCTTTCATGAGGAAGAGGCTGTCATCAATTCAAGTTCCAGGGAATAAGAAAATGTCTACACGTCAGAGCGGTACCGTCAAGTGGTTTAACGACGAGAAGGGTTTTGGTTTTATCACTCCAGAAAGCGGTCCGGACTTGTTTGTGCACTTCCGCGCTATTCAAGGCAACGGCTTCAAGAGCCTTAAAGAAGGTCAGAAAGTGACCTTCGTTGCAGTGCAGGGCCAGAAAGGCATGCAGGCTGACGAAGTTCAAGCTGAAGGCTGAGCCTTTGGAACAGGAAAAGCCCCTGATATTGATATCAGGGGCTTTTTTATGGGCGCGATTCCGTAAAATGGGTTCTTTTTCGCCACGAGAGCCACGCGATGTCCAGACACATGCTTCGTCCGCAAGGTGACTATCCGGCAGCAGGCTTGGGTCGCCGCCTGGCGGCCATCTGTTATGACGCTCTGTTGTGCTTCGCGCTGCTGCTGGTGACGGCCTTTATCTACAAGCTGGTGATGATGGCATTCATCGGCGAGGCCAGGCTCAAGGTCTTGTCAGAATCGGGCTCGCTGGATGGCGATCCATTGTTGTCGGCGATTCTGTTCATGGTGCTCTTCGGTTTCTTCGCCAAGTTCTGGACCCACTCGGGGCAAACTCTGGGTATGCAGGTCTGGGGCATACGGGTGCAGAACGCCGACGGCAGCGGAATATCCCTGATGCAGGCGCTGCTGCGCTTCATGGTGTCCATTGCTTCCTGGCTGTGTCTTGGGCTGGGCTTTGTCTGGGCGTTGTTCGACAAGCACAAACGCAGCTGGCATGACATGTATTCCAATAGTCAGTTGGTTAGGGTGCCGAAGCAGAGGTAGCTACAACCCTGAATTTCGCTGCACAGAATTCTGAGTACATATCCGTTATCGCAGCGAGTTGAAATTACGGTTCCGCCCTTACGGCGGGTCACTTTCGAAAAGCCAGAATGCTGGCCCAGTCAAAACTAACCAAAGCGCTCTTGCCCCACCACTCGGCTCCTCGCCTAGGCTCGGGGTACCCGCCCGCGTGGTTTAACGGGGCGCCCTGGATCAAAATCAAAAGCGCGCGAGGCGGCCTGAAAGCCGACCTGCTTTCTTGTGCGAGCCTGCCTCGCTACTTTCATCGTCTGCATCATTGCATTCGCGAATGAATTCGCTCCCACGGGTTCGGTGATCTTCTGTGGGAGCGACCGGGGTGGCGCTCCACCTTGCTCGCGAAGAGGCAATTACATCCGATAGTTATTTATCGCCTGGAATACAGCCTTCGCAAGCAAGCTTGCTCCCACAGGTCCGAGGCGCACTCAAACCCGTGGGAGCGAATTCATTCGCGAATGACCCCAAACAACAAACATCGCGCGGTAAGTTCACCCAAACAGGTCGGTTTTCAGGCCGCCTCGTTCGCTTTTGATTTGGCTTTTGATCTTGGGCGCCCCGTTAAACCACGCTGGCCGGAATTCGATGTTGAGGCGTGGGGTAAACCGGCAGGGATGCCGGTTTAGCCGCCCTAGGCCATGGATGGCCGTTGGCGGCGGCACCACGCCTCAATGTCGGATTACGGGCATGCCGAGCACCAGCGAGGGACCGAGTGGTGGGGCAAGAGCGTTTTGCTTACTTTTGACTGGGCCGGCATTCCGGCTTTTCAAAAGTGAGGCGCTGTAAAAGCGCAACCATAAGCCGCCGCTACCGCAGCAATGGATATGTACTGAAAAAGATGTGTAGCCACCATAAGGGCACCCCAAAATCAAAGGTCAACACCCACAAAAAAGCCGACTAAACGTCGGCTTTTTCACAACTACAAAACTCTTACCCAGCCCTGCGCAACAGCAGTATCCCCGCCAACGCACAGACCGCGGCCGGCACCAGCACCGCGAACAGCGGCGAGAAGCCGAACACCAGACTTGAAGGCCCCAGCAGGTCCTGCGCAATGCGGAACGTGAAGCCCACCAGCACGCCGGTGAAGACCCGCTGACCCAAAGTCACCGAACGCAGCGGACCAAAGATGAAAGAGATCGCCATCAGCACCAGCGCCACGGTCACCAGTGGCTGCAGGACTTTGGTCCAGAATGCCAGCCAGTAACGGCCGTTGCTCAGGCCCTGATCAGCCAGGTAATGCGCGTATTGCCACAAGCCGGTGATGGACAACGAATCAGGCGGCATGATGACGGTGCTCAGCAGTTGCGGGCTGAGCGCTACGTCCCAGCGCTCCTCAGCGGTCTTGATCACTTCGGTGCTGCCGTCACGGAAGAAGGTGGTGGTGATGTCCTTTAATTCCCAGTAATCGGTTTTGAATGTGGCCTGCTTGCTGAAGCTGGCGCTGAGCATGTGCCGCTCGTCATCGAAGCGGTAACGGGTCACACCGTACAACACGCCGCTGGGTTGCACGGCGTTGATGTGGATGAACTCGTCACCCTGACGGTGCCACATGCCGTGACGTGCGCTCTGCGCGTCGCCACTGCCTTGTGCCAGCGAACGATTGGCCTGGGCCTGATTCTCGGCGGCAGGCGCAACGTATTCACCTACCAGCACGCCAAAGATCATCAGCACCAGCATTGGCTTCATGACCGCCCAGACGATGCGCCCAATGGACACACCGGCCGCACGCATGATGGTCAGTTCGCTGCTGCTGGCCAGGCTGCCGAGGCCGATCAGGCAGCCGATCAGTGCTGCCATCGGCAGCATTTCATAGAGCCGGCGCGGCGCGGTCAGGGCAACGAAGCTGCCGGCGTCCAACAGGGTGTAGGAATCACTGACATCGCCCATTTCATCGATGAAGGCAAACAGCGATGCCAGTCCCAGAATAATCCCCAGGACGGCCAGGATCGCGATGAATACGCTTTTGCCAATGTAGCGATCGAGCTTAACCATGGGTCACCTCCGACACAGCGCGGCGACTCGCCATTTTCAAGCGCAACGGCTCCCAGTACAGCAAGCCCAGGCCAATCAACAGGAAGATCGCGTGCACCCACCACAAGCCCAGCGCCATCGGCAACTTGCCTTTTTCAAGGGCGCCACGGGCAGCAATCAGGATGGTCAGATAAGCCATGTACAGCAGAATGGCTGGCAGTAATTTCAGGTAGCGACCCTGACGCGGATTGACCCGCGCCAGCGGCACGGCCATCAGGGTCACGATGAAGACCAGGATCGGCAGCGAGATACGCCAGTGCAGCTCGGCCTGGTTGCGGGGAATGTCGCTGCCAAACAGGTCGAGGGTCGGAATAGCCTCGCGGTCAGTCACTTCATTGCTGATGTCCGGTTTGGGCAGCAGCGCACCGTAAGTGTCGTACTTGATGGCGCGGTAGTTGGCCTCACCCGGATTGCCGTCGTAGCGATAGCCGTTTTCCAGAACCAGAAAGCGACTGCCGTCGGGTTTCACTTCCTGGTGGCCTTTTTCAGCGACCAGCACGGTGATGCCGCGATCCTTGGATTTGTCAGCAGAGATGCGTTTTTCCGAAATGAATACACCGCCCAGCTTCGAACGATCATCCGAGAGCTCCTTGGTGTAGGTAACCCGGCTGCCATCGCGCAGGGTCTGGAAGCGACCGGGCACCAGGGTATCAAACTCGGTCATGGCGTCCTGTTTGTTGATCAGCAGCGAGAACTGCGTGGCCCCCTGAGGCGCGAGGCTGAAGCTCAACCACGCCACCAGCAAAGCGACCAGTGCGGCCGGCACCATGGTCATGGCCAGCAAACGCTGCTGGCTCATGCCTGTGGCGGACAGCACGGTCATTTCGCTTTCCAGGTACAAACGCCCGTAGGCCAGCAGAATGCCGAGGAACAAACCCAGTGGCAGGATCAGTTGCAGGAAACCGGGCATGCGAAAGCCCATGATCAGGAACAGTACGCCTGGATCCAGTGCGCCCGACGCCGCTTGCGCCAGGTACTTGATGAAGCGTCCGCTCATGATAATTACCAGCAAGACAGCGCTGACAGCGCTCAAGGTAACCAGCACTTCTCGGGACAGATAACGGAAGACGATCAAACCAGACACTCCAGGGTCGCCGGGCTCAGGCAGCCAGACAAGAAAAAAGGTATCAGTGGTGACGGCAGATTCAACACGTTGAGCCGTGAACCCGCCAAAAAATATGCGGCATTATCCTGTGAATCAGGTGCTCTGTCACTGCGCACTCGGGATAGTTCATACGTAGCCGTCCTACACAGTGCCGTATCGGTATGTTTTACGGGGTTGTCAGGGGTCCTGTGCGGGGGTCAAACTGCGGGCCTTGTCGCTGACAGGTGCATGCGCAACCGCTGCTGCCTGTCGCGCACGTCATTCATTTCGCGATAGCTCATCGTTTATTCGGGGACCCGGACATGGAATTGGTTGTTAAAAGCGTAAGCCCAGAAACCTTGAAGACCGCCACGCTGGTGGTTGCCGTAGGCGAAGGCCGCGTGCTCAGCGATGCTGCCAAGAGCGTAGACGCTCTGAGTGGTGGTGCCATTGCCGCCGTGCTCAAACGCGGTGATCTGGTTGGCAAGGTTGGCCAGAGCCTGCTGCTGCACAACCTGCCAAACCTCAAAGCCGAACGCGTGCTGTTGGTCGGCACCGGTAAAGAAGCCGAACTGACCGACCGCCAGTTCAAGAAAATCATCAGCGGCGTACTGTCGACGCTCAAGGGCCTGGGCGGCACCGATGCTGCCATCGCTCTGGATCAGGTTGCAGTCAAGAACCGCGATACCTACGGCAAAGCTCGCCTGCTGGTTGAGACCCTGGCCGATGGCGAATACGTCTTTGATCGCTTCAAGTCGCAAAAAGCCGAAGCCCGCGCGCTGAAAAAGGTCACCCTGCTGACCGACAAAATCAGCGTCGCCGACGTGGAACGCGCCGCGACCCACGCACAGGCTATCGCCACCGGCATGGCACTGACCCGCGATCTGGGCAACATGCCACCGAACGTCTGCCACCCTGTTTATCTGGGCGAACAGGCCAAGGCGTTGGGCAAAGCGCACAAGAACCTCAAGGTTGAAGTGCACGACGAGAAAAAACTCGCCGAATTGGGCATGGGTTCGTTCCTCGCCGTGGCTCAAGGCAGCGCCCAGCCGCCGCGCCTGATTGTCATGAACTACTCTGGCGGCAAGAAAAGCGAGAAGCCTTTCGTACTGGTTGGCAAAGGCATCACTTTTGATACCGGCGGCATCAGCATCAAGCCGGCCGCGGGCATGGACGAGATGAAGTTCGACATGTGCGGCGCTGCAAGCGTGTTTGGCACCCTGCGCGCGGTGCTGGAGCTGCAATTGCCGATCAATTTGGTGTGCGTCATCGCCGCAGCCGAGAACATGCCAAGCGGCACCGCGACTCGCCCGGGCGACATCGTCACCACCATGAGCGGCCAGACTGTGGAAATCCTCAACACCGACGCCGAAGGCCGTCTGGTGCTGTGCGATGCCCTTACCTATGCCGAACGTTTCAAGCCACAGGCGGTGATCGACATCGCAACCCTGACCGGCGCTTGCGTCGTAGCCTTGGGTGGTCACACCTCCGGCCTGCTGGGCAATAACGATGCGCTGATCAATCAACTGCTGGATGCGGGCAAGTTCGCTGACGACCGCGCCTGGCAGCTTCCGTTGTTCGACGAATATCAGGAGCAACTGGACAGCCCGTTCGCCGACATCGCCAACATCGGTGGCCCTAAAGGCGGCACCATCACCGCTGCGTGCTTCCTGTCGCGCTTCACCAAAACCTACGAGTGGGCGCACCTGGACATCGCCGGGACCGCCTGGCTGAGCGGCGGCAAGGAAAAAGGCGCCACTGGCCGTCCGGTTCCACTGTTGACCCAATACCTGCTCGACCGCGCTGGCGCGTAAGGACACCGGGGCGTTCGCTGCCGCATGGCAAACGCAAACCCTGGAGGAGCGAGCTTGCTCGCGATTCGGTTTTTTCTGTCGATAAGTTATCGCTTGACCTGACGCTATCGCGAGCAAGCTCGCTCCTACAGGGTAAGCGTTTCAAACCATGAGTTTGATACGCGAAAAGCGCCCCGCGACCTGGAACCTACATGACACAAGTCGACTTCTACATTCTCCCCAGCGCCGATCCGTCGGCACGCCTGGACTTCGCCTGCAAGCTCACGGAGAAGGCCTGGCGCATGGGCCATCGGATCTACCTGCATTGCAGCGATGCTGCGCAGCGTGAAGACCTCGATGCCCGACTGTGGCGCTTCAAGGGTGAGACCTTTATCCCTCACGGCGATGCCGAAGAGGACCAGGTTGCACCTGTCGTACTGGGCCTGGGTGAAGACCCGGGACAACATCAGGATCTGCTGGTCAACCTTGACCTGCGCATCCCCGATTTTTTCAAACGTTTCGCCCGCGTGGCGGAAATCGTTGTGGAAGATTCCGCGATACGACTGGCCGCACGAGAGAGTTTTCGCTTCTATCGTGAACAGGGCTATCCTCTGCAGGATCACCGACTACAGCGTCTTTGAGCACCCCGATGGATAATTCAAACTCCCTGAAAAACTCCGCCAACCTGCTGGATGACCTTGAGTCTATCCGCCAGCTGCTCGGCGACGACTCCCCGCCCACGCCAGGCAATGGAGAGGGTCAGATCCCTCTACTGTTCGATGTGGTGGGCGCAAAACCGGCGCTGGCTGAGGAACTGGATTTCGGTGGCGATGAGGCCGATATCCCGACCCTGACGCCGGAACCAGCGGTAGCAGCCGCGCCTGCACCTGCACCACAGCAAGCGGTTTCGAAAGAAGACACGCTGCTGCATCTGGACACTGAGCTGCGCGACGCCGCCCAGTTGATCATGCAAGACGTGATCGATGACTTCGCTCCGCACATCGAAACCGAGATCAAGCGTCGGCTTGAGGCAAGGTTGGAGCGGTTGCTCAGTCAGTATCAGAATTAACGCTTTCATCCCTGTGGGAGCGGTGCTTGCCCGCGATGAACGATGACGTGGTTTGCCTGATGTCACGCATCGCCTGTATCGCGGGCAAGCACCGCTCCCACAGAGACCGCGCTTGTTGCGCGAAAGCGTTGTCAGAAAATTGCTTTCCAAATTTAACAGCCCATCATCGCCCCGCTCTACGCCCAGCCGCTCATCCTCGCTATACTTGTCGGCTTTCCTGAATTACAGCAATAGGTTCCCGCCGCGCATGGACAAGACCTACCAGCCGCACGCTATTGAAACTTCCTGGTATCAGACCTGGGAATCCGAGAATTACTTCGCGCCGCAAGGTTCGGGTGACTCGTACACCATCATGATCCCGCCGCCAAACGTCACCGGCAGCCTGCACATGGGGCACGGTTTCAATAACGCGATCATGGACGCCTTGATCCGTTTCCGCCGCATGCAGGGTCGCAACACCCTGTGGCAGCCGGGCACCGATCACGCCGGTATCGCTACGCAGATGCTGGTAGAACGTCAGATCGAAGCGCAGGGCCTGAACCGTCATGACCTTGGCCGCGACAAGTTTCTGGAAAAGATCTGGGAATGGAAGGATCAGTCCGGCGGCAATATCAGCCGTCAGATCCGTCGCCTTGGCTCGTCCGTAGACTGGAGCCGCGAGCGCTTCACCATGGACGACGGGCTGTCGGAAGCCGTTAAAGAAGCCTTTGTGCGTTTGCATGAAGACGGGCTGATCTATCGCGGCAAGCGTCTGGTCAACTGGGACACCAAACTGCACACGGCCATCTCCGACCTCGAAGTGGAAAACCACGACGAAAAAGGCTTCCTGTGGAACCTGCGTTATCCACTGGCTGACGGCGCAAAAACCGCTGACGGCCTGGATTACCTGATCGTTGCTACTACGCGCCCGGAAACCATGCTCGGTGATGCCGCCGTCGCTGTTAACCCGGAAGACGAGCGTTACAAGGCGCTGATCGGCAAGTTCGTCGAGCTGCCACTGGTTGGCCGTCGCATCCCTATCATCGCAGACGATTATTGCGACCCTGAATTCGGCACCGGCTGCGTGAAGATCACCCCGGCCCACGATTTCAACGACTATGAAGTCGGCAAGCGCCACAACCTGCCGCTGCTGAACATTTTCGACAAAAATGCCCACGTACTGGCCACTGCTCAGGTGTTCAACCTGGACGGCACCCTGAACGAAACCGTTGACGGCACCCTGCCTGCGCAATATGCAGGCCTGGATCGCTTCGAAGCCCGCAAGCAGATCGTTGCTGCCTTCGACGCCGCCGGTCTGCTGGTCAGCGTTGATGATCACGCCCTGAAAGTCCCGAAAGGCGACCGCTCCGGCACCATCATCGAGCCATGGCTGACCGACCAGTGGTATGTGTCCACCAAGCCGTTGGCAGAACCGGCCATTGCCGCAGTGGAAGATGGCCGCATCGCCTTCGTGCCCAAGCAATACGAAAACATGTACTTCTCGTGGATGCGCGACATCCAGGACTGGTGCATCAGCCGTCAGCTCTGGTGGGGCCACCGCATCCCGGCGTGGTACGACGAGTCCGGCAAGGTGTATGTCGGTCGCGACGAATCCGAAGTCCGCGCCAAGAACAACCTCGGTCCTGAAGTTGCGCTACAACAGGACAACGACGTTCTCGACACTTGGTTCAGCTCGGGCCTGTGGACTTTCTCCACCCTCGGCTGGCCGGAAAAGACCAAGGCGCTGGAAACCTTCCACTCCACCGACGTGCTGGTCACCGGCTTCGACATCATTTTCTTCTGGGTTGCCCGGATGATCATGCTCACCATGCATTTGGTGAAGAACGAAGACGGCACCCCGCAAGTACCGTTCAAGACCGTTTACGTGCATGGTCTGGTCCGCGACGGTCAGGGTCAGAAGATGTCCAAGTCCAAAGGCAACGTCCTGGACCCGCTGGACATCATCGACGGTATCGAGCTGGAAGATCTGGTGCAGAAACGCACCTCCGGCATGATGCAGCCGAAACTGGCCAAGAAGATTGAAAAGCAGACCCGCGACGAGTTCGCCGACGGCATCGCCAGCTACGGCACCGACGCCCTGCGTTTCACCTTCTGCTCGCTGGCCTCCACCGGTCGCGACATCAAGTTCGACATGGGCCGCGTCGAAGGCTATCGCAACTTCTGCAACAAGATCTGGAACGCAGCGCGCTACGTCCTGGACAAGGGCGAAGACTGCGGCCAGAACGGCGAAGAAGTCGAGCTGTCCCTGGCGGATCGCTGGATCATTTCGCAACTGCAACGCACTGAAGCCGAAGTGACCCGCCAGCTGGATCAGTTCCGCTTCGACCTCGCCGCTCAAGCCTTGTACGAGTTCATCTGGAACCAGTATTGCGACTGGTACCTGGAACTGTCCAAGCCTGTGCTGTGGGACGAAACCGCTCCGGTTGAGCGCCAGCGCGGTACTCGCCGCACACTGGTTCGGGTACTGGAAGTGGCGCTGCGTCTGGCCCATCCGTTCATGCCATTCATCACCGAAGAAATCTGGCAGCGCCTCGCGCCGCTGGCCGGTGTCGAAGGCAAGACCATCATGCTGCAACCTTGGCCAGTGGCCAACGAAGCGCGCATTGATCAAGCCGCTGAAGACGACATCGAATGGCTCAAAGGCCTGATGCTCGCCACCCGTAACATCCGTGGCGAAATGAACATCGGTCCGGGCAAGCCGCTGCAGTTGTTCCTCAAGAACGTCAACGCCGAAGACCTGCGCCGCTTGCAGGAAAACGACTACCTGCTGAAAAAGCTCGCCAAGCTGGAATCCATCACCGTGCTGGAAGCTGGCGCCGAAGCACCGCTGTCGGCTACCGGTCTGGTGGGCGAGATGGAAGTGCTGGTGCCAATGGCCGGCCTGATCGACAAAGACGCCGAGCTGGCGCGTCTGGACAAGGAAATCCTGCGTCTGCAAGGCGAAGTGCAGCGGGTCGGCGGCAAGCTGTCCAACGCCGCGTTTGTTGACAAGGCCCCGCCAGAAGTCATCGCCAAAGAACGCGCCAAAATGGCCGAAGCCGAACAGGCTCTGGGCAAACTGGCCGAGCAGCATGCGCGGATTGCGAGTTTGTAAATGAACCAAGAAGCCAGCCTGTAACTCAGGCTGGCTACCATGCCCCTGTAGGAGCGCGCTTGCCCGCGATGAGGCCTGATCTAACGCTGCCGATTCTGATCCAGAACGCCCGTGTCTGATACACCGTCATCGCGGGCAAGCGCGCTCCTACGGGGGGGGGCTGCGTTTCTCCAGCATCGAATGGGTTATGAGTACCCTGATCAAACCCAAACATCCCGCATAAAGACCCAAAAACCTAGTATTTCTGCTAGTACTGCCAGTCCCCCACCGAGCGTATTCTCATCCCCGCAGCCCCCTGTATTGACTGCCGCCTGATACCTGAAGCGATAGAGGATACGAGGTGCCATCTGATGAAGAAGCCCAAACCCGGCCGGCAGCGTGCTGACCAAACCACTGTTCTGCTGGCCGCCAGTCACCAAAACTCCGTGCTGGCTGAACTCGATAACCATGATCTGAACAAGGTCCGCTACAGCGCTTATGGCCAACGGTCGACCGAACTGAATCCCGTCGCATCAATGGCCTTTAACGGTGAGTTCCGTGAACCGGATACCGGTTGGTATCTGCTGGGTAATGGATACCGAGCCTATAACCCGGTATTAAGGCGCTTCCACAGTCCTGACAGCTTAAGCCCGTTTGGTGGTGGTGGGCTGAATGCTTATGCCTATTGCGTGGGGGATCCGATCAATCATTCCGATCCCACTGGGCATTTAGCTTTGAGTGCGCTGTTTCGGGCGATAGTTTCCAAGCCGGCTTCAAGCCTCATTCTGGTAAGCATGGCTGTAGGAGGGTTAACCGCGATTTTAGGCAGGGTCGTGCGAAATAGCGATACAGGAAAGATCCTGATGGTCGTGGGCGCTGGGTTAGTTGCTATTAGTGCGGGATTTATGTTTGGAAGAACAGCTTATAGCCGGTTGAGGCCTAGTAGAGGGACTGGAATACCTACTACAACTGCTCGTGGACTTATGATGCACCCCGATGATTTCTATGCCATGAGAAATACCAATCGAATTGTTGTCGACTATCCACCTCCGTATCAATCATTGACCCCTCGCCAAAGCCCCACTCCATCCCGTATATCCTTGCCTCGCCCAGAAACTCCGCCACCTTCATACCACGAGGTCATCCCTGCAAGACGGACTCCCCCGCCGTCTAGATCAGCTTCAATTTCATCAGATAGCTCCTCAGGTTGGGCAAACTCAATCAATTTATATGGAAATCAGCTCAGTTTAAGTCGCAGACGGAGTTCAATACGTAGCAGTTAGCCCACCAATGCAATCCCCCGCACCAAGGGCCAGCTGTGGGACAATGCCCGCCACTCAAGCCCCGACGCTGACCCGACGCAACCATGACTATTCCGAAACAACCGGCCGCACCTGGCAAAAAGCTCCCGACGAAAACCAAAGCGCCGGGAGCCGAGCCGAAGGAAAAAGCCACCCTGCACCCGCGCAATCGCCACCAAGGCCATTACGATTTTCCCAAGCTGATCAAAAGCAGCCCGGAGCTGGGTCAGTTTCTGATCACCAATCCGTATGGCAAGGAAAGCATCGACTTCGCCAACCCTTCTGCCGTGCGGGTGTTCAACCGGGCGTTGCTGAAATCGTTCTACGGCATAGCGCATTGGGACATTCCGGCGGATTACTTGTGCCCGCCGATTCCGGGCCGGGCCGATTACCTGCACTTTCTGGCCGACCTGCTGGCTGAGGGCAATGAGGGCGTGATCCCGCGTGGGGCTGCGATCAAGGCGCTGGACGTCGGCACCGGCGCCAACTGCGTTTACCCGCTCATCGGCCATAGCGACTACGGCTGGCAGTTTCTGGGCTCGGATATAGACCCCACTGCAATTGCCGCGGCCACTGCAATCGTCAAGTCCAACAAACTGAACAAAGCCATCATCCTGCGTCAGCAAGGCAACCGTAAGCAGATCCTGCTGGACTTGCTGAACAGCGATGAGCGTTTTGACGTCAGCCTGTGCAACCCGCCGTTCCACTCTTCCCTGGAAGAAGCACAGCGCGGCAGCCAGCGTAAATGGCGGGCATTGGGCAAGGCCGACCCGAAGCGCAAGCTTCCGGTGCTGAATTTCGGTGGGCAGTCCCAGGAATTGTGGTGCGAAGGTGGCGAAATCGGCTTCGTAACCCAACTGATCAAGGAAAGCACCCAGTCGGCAAGGCAGGTGCTGTGGTTCAGCACACTGGTATCCAAGGCGAGCAACCTGCCGCTGATTCAGAGCACCCTGAAGAAAGTGGGTGTTTTTGAGAGCCGCGTGGTGGAAATGGGCCAGGGCCAGAAGCAAAGCCGTTTTGTGGCCTGGACTTTTCATGACAAGGCGAAGCAAGAGGCGTGGCGGCAGGAGCGGTGGGTGTAGATCTCAAACAACTGGCACTGAACCCTGTTGGAGCGTGGCTTGCCCGCGAAGAACGATGACGCGGTTTGCCTATTGCACCGAGTCGTCTGATTCGCGGGCAAGCCTCGCTCCAACGGGACGGAGCTAAGCGAACAGACACAAAAAAGCCGTGCCCGGTTGACCGGCGCACGGCTTTTTCACAGCAAGCGTGAGCTTACTTGTTGATCGAGTCGCTCAGCACTTTAGCTGGTACGAACTTGATAACTTTCTTGGCAGCGATTTCGATGGCAGCGCCAGTCGAAGGGTTGCGGCCAGTGCGAGCTGGACGCTCGGCTACTTTCAGTTTGCCGATGCCCGGCAGAGTGATTTCAACGCCGTTTTCCAGTTGGTCGGCAACAATTTGGCCCAATTGCTCAAGAGCATTACGCGCGGTGGTTTTTGGCGCGTCGATAGCTTCTGCGATATCGGCGATCAATTGGTCTTTAGTCAGAGCCATGGTGGTGTTCCTTCCCTATCAAATTCATTTGGATTGCAGAGTGCAGCATCGGCCTGGGGCCAGGCGATGAACCTGACCCTCCAATAGCAGCCACGATTAATCGCGAACTGTAGATGCTCAAAGCGGGCAATGGTTCGGCCCGAAAGCACACAAACTGCGGTGCTTGGCGCGCTATGCTGCGCAAGACCGGGCAAAACTAGCACAGAGCCAAGCAAATATCCGCACTAACCTACCCGTTTGGACAGGTTTATCCTCAATCTGCCGAAAAAACATACTCCAATACCACCACAAGAGCTAAAACCAAGGGTCTCAGGGGCGTTCCAGCCTCGTGTGCGCTACACTGGCCGCCGTTAAAACGAGCCGCGCCGCTCGACCTGTATTCCGCTCACAACCAGCCGAGAACTCTATGCCGATCCGTCATTGCATCGTCCACCTGATCGACAAGAAACCCGACGGTACGCCAGCTGTCCTGCACGCACGCGACTCTGAACTCGCCGAATCCCAAGCCATCGAGAACATGCTGGCGGACCTTAACGAGAGCTATAACGCCAAACAAGGCAAGGCCTGGGGGTTCTTCCATGCCGAGTCCGGCGCGCATCCGTTCAGTGGCTGGCTGAAGGAATACATGGACGGCGGCAAAGACTTCACAGCGTTCAGCCGCATCGCGGTGGAACACCTGCAAAAGCTGATGGAAGAATCCAACCTGTCCGTCGGCGGCCACGTGCTGTTTGCCCACTACCAGCAAGGGATGACCGACTACCTGGCCATCGCCCTGCTGCACCACAGTGAAGGCGTGGCAGTGAGCGAAACCCTGGACGTGACTCCATCGCGCCACCTGGACCTCGGTCAACTGCACCTGGCGGCGCGGATCAACGTCTCGGAGTGGCAGAACAACAAGACGTCCAAACAGTACATCTCGTTCATCAAAGGCAAGAACGGTAAAAAGGTTTCGGAGTACTTCCGCGACTTCATCGGCTGCCAGGAAGGCGTCGACGGCCCTGGTGAAACCCGTACCCTGCTCAAAGCCTTCAGCGATTTCGTCGAAAGCGAGGACCTGCCGGAAGATTCCGCCCGTGAGAAGACCAAGACCCTGGTGGACTACGCCAGCAGCCAGAGCAAGATGGGCGAACCCATGGGCCTGGAAGAGCTGTCCGGGCTGATCGACGAAGAACGCCCGCGCGCGTTTTACGATCACATCCGCAACAAGGACTACGGCCTGTCACCCGAGATCCCGGCGGATAAGCGCACCCTCAACCAGTTCCGTCGCTTCACCGGCCGTGCAGAAGGCCTGTCGATCAGTTTCGAAGCACATCTGCTGGGCGACAAGATCGAATACGACGAAGCCGCTGGCACCCTGATCATCAAAGGCCTGCCGACGCAGCTGACCGATCAGCTCAAGCGTCGCTGAGGGCACTAGTCATGTTGATACGCACCTTGAAGAAATTCGTGCTGATCATGCTGGTTGTGGTGGTTTACCAGAACTGGGGCAAGATCGAGCACTTCTTCAATCCATCAGACGCGGTCCCCACACACACTCAGGCGCAAGCCCGTGTGGTGATGTACGCCACCGAATGGTGCGGTTACTGCAAACAGACCCGGCGTTTCCTCGACAGCAAGGGCATCCCGTACAAGGAATACGACATCGAGAAATCAACGGAAGGCCGCAAGGCCTATGAAGCTCTTGGCGGCCGAGGGATTCCGTTGATTGATGTGAATGGCACGATTATTCGGGGCTTTAGTGAAGAAGCGATACTTGCGGCGTTGAAGTGATCGCAAATCGTGCTGCCTGATACATCCCTGTGGGAGCGAGGCTTGCCCGCGATAAGGTCGACACGGTTCATCTGCGAAACCGCAGCGTCTGTATCGCGGGCAAGCCTCGCTCCCACAGAGATCAAACCCGCCCGCGCTCAGCGTTTCACTATCCGAAACCCAAACCGCGGAAAGTGCACATGCACCACCCCAGCCCTTTCGTCTTCGCGACGCAGAATCAACTCCTCACGCCCACTGAACACCAATTCACCTTCAACCGGGTCGACGCCATAATCGACGGCTGAGATCGTCACCTGATCTCCTGCCTTGAAGCCGTTGGGATCAACAAATTGCTCATCCGGCAACGCAGCGGGTGTGGCCTTCGCGGCGATTTCCACTGCCTCGGCCGAGCTCAGCTCGCTGGGAGCGCCATGACCGAAGCCCAGCACTCGGCCCAGCCATGCCGCTATCCCTGGATAGTCATCCACCAACGGTGCGGTCACCGGGGTTTGCTTGAGGAACCACAGGGTGTGGGCGACCGAGAAATCGGCAATCGACGGCACGCCGAACAGAAAGTCGCCGTTGCGCTCCAGTTGCAGCTCCAGACGCGCCATCAGCGTTGGCCACTGGTGTTTGGCCTGTTCAGCTGGCATCCGATTCGCGCTACCGCCATCGAACAGTGCGGCACGATCGGCGATAAAGGCCTTCGCCGCTTCCGGCGGTACTTTGGCGAACCGCACGGCCAGGGATTCAGGCTGGAACACCAGGCTGACCGCATGCATGAACATTACCGAATCCGCCCAGGCCGCGAAGCTGGCAACGGTGAATTCCTGACCTTCCGGGAAGAACGCAGGCGAGGCTTTTTCCTGCTCCAGACGGCGGGCGATCAGGGCCGTGTCGCAGTAGATATCCGCGCCGATCTGTAACACCGGGGTTTTCCGATAGCCACCGGTCAGCGCCGTCAGATCGGGTTTTGGCATGATTGAAGGGATGATGACCGAGCGCCAGGACAAGCCCTTGAAACCCAGCATCAGACGGGCTTTTTCAGCGAACAGTGAGGTGGGGTAATGGTGCAGGATGATATCGGTCATATTGGCCTTTCCGGCAGAGGGAAAACCCACAGCTTAACCGGCAAAAACCCTCGAGCCTACCCGACAACTCTGATGGCGGATCATCACGGCGATTGATCGAAACGCAGGTTCTTTAGGAGCTGCCGCAGGCTGCGAACTGCGGCGCATCAGACAAGCCGCATTCGTCGCCGTCGTAACCTCCGACAACTCCTACAGAACCGAGGTGTGTCTGAACGAATGCAGAACCTGTGGGAGCGCGCTTGCCCGCGATGGCGGACGGTCAGACAACGCACTTTTCGCTGACACACTGCATCGCGGGCAAGCGCGCTCCTACAGGCAGGAGAACGTGTCCCCATCAAATCTTGGTGCAATAACCCGCCGCCAAAACCTCCTTGGCACTCTTCCTCAACTTCTTGATCAACCGCTCCTGGCGCAGCGCTTCACCCTTGCTGACACATTCCTCGACATACACCAGCGCCACTGCCGGGCTGGAATAGAAGAAGCGTGCGCCTTTGCCACTTTGGTGGGCGGTGAAGCGGCGCTGGGGATTGTCGCTGATGCCGCAGTACAACGAACCGTTTTCCGCACGCACCAGGTACACGAACCAGGGCTTACTGACCGCTGGTTCGGGGGTTTCGTCGACGGATGTGCACATGGCTTCTGGCATAACGGCAAATCAGGTTGGCATGAAAGCGCGGATTCTAGCAGAGCCTTAGCGCTCAGCCTGAAACGCCTTCAGGCCTTTTCGCGCCTGCTCACGAATGGCGTTCTGAACAAAAGGCGTCCAGCCCAACAGCAGCCCTTTGACACCCAATGCCTGACGGGACCAGCGCCACAGGTCGAATTGGTCGTGATGTTCGCTGATCTTGCCGTCCCGGAATACGAAACGCGCCTGAATGTCGTTGATCACGATGTTACCTGTCTTGCTGAACAGATAGGTCGCGACCCAGTGTGCCGCGCCGCTACGCTCATCAGCACGCACACTGTCAAAGGTCAGGGAAAAATCCTTGGCACGGGACGTGAGCATGCGCCACATATCACCGGCCTGTTGCCCACGCAGCTCGCCAAACACCGGATCGCTGAACACCACGTCATCGGTATAGCACGCAGCCATAGCTTCGGCGTCGAGACGGTTGAACGCCTCGTAAAAGCGGGTAATCAGCGCGTTATTGATCAGGCGTTTGTCTTCGTCACTCATGCATGCACGTCCATTGGAGCAAAAGGTGCTTGCACGATAAGCGGACTTTCAGCGCTTTGCCATGCGCATTCGACACGCAAATACCGTGACTCATACTTTTTCGCTACTGACCTGCACATACAAGGCTCGTCCAGCACCCAGGCCAGCGACTGTGGCCGCTATGCCGAGGACAGCGAAGATCCAGCCGATGGAGTCCCAGCTGTCAGTCACATCATGCACAACGCCTACGGCAAAGGGCCCGATGGATGCAATGGTGTAGCCGATCCCCTGGGCCATACCCGACAGATTGGACGCCACGTGAGAATCCCGCGACCGCAGTACGATCAGGGTCAGCGCGATGCTGAATGCCGCACCCTGCCCCAACCCCAGCACAACTGCCCAGCCCCATAGACCACCCACCGGCGCGTACAAGCATCCGAACAGCCCAGTCAGCGTCAGGGACATCGAGATAAGGACGCCCAGGCGCTGATCCTTGCCACGGGTTGCCAGCCATGGGGCGCTCAAGGCACTGATCAGCTGCACCATGATCGAACCGGACAGCAACAAACCGGCGTCCGTCGGGCTAAGGCCCCGGCCGATCAGCACCGATGGCAACCAACCAAACACCACATAAGCCAAAGATGATTGCAGGCCCATGTACAAAGTGACTTGCCAGGCCAGCCGATCACTCAACAAACCCCGCACGCGGTAGGCGACCTTGTGCTGGTCATGTTTTTGCCGCGCCTGCGGCCACCAGATCAAGGCCGCAAACAATGCAGGGATCATCCAGATACCCAGGCCGACGGCCCAACTGTCATTGAAATGATGGGCGATTGGCACCGTGGAGCCCGCCGCGAGCGCGGCCCCCAGACACAACGCCATGGTGTAGACACCGGTCATGGTGCCCGCATGTTTAGGGAAGTCGCGCTTGACGATACCCGGCAGCAGCACACCGATGACCCCAATACTCGCCCCGGCCAGGATACTGCCGGCGAATAGACCGAACTGGCCGAAGAAACTGCGCAAGACGATACCTGCCGCCAAGGCGAACAGAACCGCAAAAACCACCTGTTCACTGCCAAAGCGCCGCGCCAACCGAGGCGCCAAGGGTGCAAACAGCCCCAGGCAGAGCACCGGTAAGGTCGTCAGCAAACCCGCCGTGGCCGATGAAAGCCCGAGGCTGTCGGAAACGTAGCCGAGCAACGGCGCCATGCTTGCCAGCGCCGGACGCAGATTGAGCGCTACCAACACCAGCCCGAGCAGCACCAGCCACGGGCGATTGAGGACAGAAGATGAGTGTTGCGGGGTCGTACTCGCCGATGGCGCCTTGGTCGTCATTGCATTCTCGTGGGGGGCAGGAAGGTGAAACTGCGCAAAGCGCGAAAGGGCAACATCCTGTTGGAGAACGGAAGGGAATACAAGTTTCGGGGAACTTGGGTACGCTGCGATCGCAAGCCAGCAGGGCTTCAACAGAAGGCACCCTTGTTGGAGCGAGGCTTGCCCGCGAATCAGTCGACGAGGTGCATCAGCCAAACCGCATCATCGTGCTTCGCGGGCAAGCCCGGCTCCAACTGGCCTCACGAAGCCCGTGGGAGCGAGCTTGCTCGCGACAGCATTATTTTTTCAACCGCAGAAGATGTATCGAGTCTCAGGCCCTTTCGCGAGCAAGCTCGCTCCCACAGATTCGGCTCCAGCATCACTTTTGCGTCTATCAAAAAAAACCCGAACACAAGGTCCGGGTTTTTCACGCTGCCACTCAACCAATCAATGCAAAATCTGGCTCAGGAACAAACGGGTACGGTCACTCTGCGGATTGTCGAAGAAGTCGTTTGGAGCGGCTTGCTCGACGATTTCGCCTTTATCCATGAAGATCACGCGGTTGGCCACGGTACGGGCGAAGCCCATTTCGTGGGTTA
>NZ_JPQU01000026.1 GCF_000737245.1 Pseudomonas syringae
ATTGGGCGAAATCATATCGCCCTTAAGAGGTGTCCGGAATCATTAGGCCAGTTCAAGCGCGCTCCTACAGGGGTTGCGGTGGCTGATCGAAACCCTCAGCCAGGTGCAAATCCTTGAGCTTCACATAATTGGCGGCGCTGTACGGGAAGAAGGCGATTTCTTTCTCGGTCAACGCCCGAACCTGCTTCACCGGGCGGCCGACGTAGAGAAACCCGCTCTCCAGCGTCTTGCCCGGCGGCACCAGGCTGCCTGCGCCGATGATCACTTCGTCTTCAACCACCGCGCCGTCCATGATGGTGCTGCCCATGCCGATCAGGATGCGATTGCCGATGCGGCAGCCGTGGAGCATGACTTTGTGGCCGATGGTCACGTCGTCGCCGATCAGCAACGGGAAGCCATCAGGATTGAACGGCCCGGCATGGGTGATGTGCAACACGCTGCCATCCTGCACGCTGGTACGCGCGCCGATGCGGATGCGGTGCATGTCGCCGCGAATCACCGTCAGCGGCCAGACCGAACTGTCGGCGCCAATTTCGACATCGCCAAGCACGACCGCCGAATAATCGACAAAGGCCCGTTCGCCAAGCATTGGAGTGTGGTTCTGGAACGTGCGAATCGCCACGATAGGCTCCTTCTTTGGCGTCGATAGCTGCGGACCGCGCCGATTGTAATTAAGATGCGTGGGTGTTTCTTCCAGCCAAGGTGCAAAACCGTGAGCGCGAACAACCCTCTTCTGCAATCCTACGACCTGCCACCTTTTTCGGCGATTCGTGCCGAACATGTCAAACCTGCCATTGAACAGATTCTCGCCGACAACCGCGCAGCGATTGCCGAGATCCTCGCCAAGCAAGGCTCGCAGCCTACATGGGCCGGGCTTGTATTGGCGATGGACGAACTCAACGACCGCCTCGGCGCAGCCTGGAGCCCGGTCAGCCACCTGAACGCCGTGTGCAACAGCGCCGAGCTGCGTGAAGCCTACGAGTCGTGCCTGCCGGCATTGAGTGCTTACTCCACCGAAATGGGCCAGAACCGCGAACTGTTCCAGGCTTTCGAAGCGTTGGCCAACAGCCCGGAAGCCGCTGGTTTCGATGTGGCGCAGAAAACCATCCTTGAACAGTCACTGCGAGACTTCCGTCTGTCGGGCATCGACCTGCCGCCCGAGCAGCAGAAGCGTTACGCTGAAGTGCAAAGCAAGCTCTCGGAGCTGGGTAGCCAGTTTTCCAACCAGTTGCTCGATGCCACTCAAGCCTGGACCAAACTGGTAACTGACGAAGCGTCCCTGGCCGGTCTGACCGATTCTGCCAAGCAGCAAATGGCAGCTGCAGCCAAGGCCAAGGATCTGGAAGGCTTCCTGATCACTCTGGAATTCCCAAGCTACTACGCGGTGATGACCTACGCCGAAGACCGCGCCCTGCGTGAAGAAGTCTACGCAGCGTACTGCACCCGAGCGTCCGACCAAGGTCCGAACGCAGGCAAGAACGACAACGGTCCGGTGATGGAACAAATCCTCGATTTGCGTCAGGAACTGGCCAGACTGTTGGGTTTTGCCAGCTTCTCCGAGCTGAGCCTGGCGACCAAGATGGCTGAGTCCAGCGATCAGGTGCTGACTTTCCTGCGCGATCTTGCCAAACGCAGCAAGCCGTTTGCGGCCCAGGATCTGCAACAGCTCAAGGCCTACGCCGCCGAACAAGGCTGCGCGGACCTGCAAAGCTGGGACAGCGGCTTCTATGGCGAGAAACTCCGTGAGCAGCGCTACAGCGTTTCTCAGGAAGCTCTGCGCGCCTACTTCCCCATCGACAAAGTGCTGGGCGGCCTGTTTGCCATCGTTCAACGCCTGTATGGCATCGAAATCGCCGAGCAGAAAGGCTTCGATAGCTGGCACCCGGATGTGCGTCTGTTCGAAATCAAGGAAAACGGCCAACACGTCGGACGTTTCTTCTTCGACCTGTATGCCCGCGCCAACAAGCGTGGCGGTGCCTGGATGGACGGTGCCCGCGACCGTCGCCGCACTGCCGAAGGTCAGTTGCAAAGCCCGGTGGCGAACCTGGTCTGCAACTTCACCCCAGCCTCTCCTGGCCAGCCTGCACTGCTGACCCACGACGAAGTGACCACGCTGTTCCACGAATTCGGCCATGGTCTGCATCACCTGCTGACCCGCGTCGAGCATGCTGGCGTGTCCGGCATCAACGGCGTGGCCTGGGATGCTGTGGAGCTGCCGAGCCAGTTCATGGAGAACTGGTGCTGGGAGCCGGAAGGCCTGGCGCTGATTTCCGGTCATTACCAAACCGGCGAAGCCCTGCCTCAGGATTTGCTGGAAAAAATGCTCGCGGCGAAGAACTTCCAGTCCGGGCTGATGATGGTCCGCCAGCTGGAATTCTCACTGTTCGATTTCGAACTGCACGCCACTCACGGCGATGGCCGCAGCGTGGCGCAGGTACTCGAAGGCATTCGCGACGAAGTGTCGGTGATGCGTCCGCCCGCCTACAACCGCTTCCCGAACAGCTTCGCGCATATCTTCGCTGGCGGTTATGCAGCGGGTTACTACAGCTACAAGTGGGCTGAAGTGCTGTCGGCCGATGCGTTCTCGAAGTTCGAAGAAGACGGCGTGCTCAATGCCGAGACCGGCCGTGCCTTCCGCGAAGCGATCCTGGCACGCGGCGGCTCTCAGGCACCGATGGTGCTGTTCGTCGACTTCCGCGGACGCGAGCCGTCGATTGACGCACTCTTGCGCCACAGTGGTCTGAGTGAGGAAGCGGCAGCATGACCGATACGCCGGTAGTCATTACCAAGAAGCGCTTCATCGCCGGGGCTGTCTGCCCGGCGTGCAGCGAGCCGGACAAACTCATGATGTGGAGCGAAAACGACGTTCCCCATCGTGAGTGCGTGGGTTGCGGCTATAGCGACACCCTCAACGAGCAGGGCAACTCGGTGCCGAGCGAGCTGGGCACGCGAGTCAACAAGATCGCGGTCAAAGCCATCGATCCTAAGGTGCAGGGTGTGCAGTTTTTCCCGAACCCGAAGCTCAAAAAGCCGGTTGATCCGAGTTGATCTGACCGGGCACAGATGAACCCTGTGGGAGCGAGCTTGCTCGCGAAGACGATGTGTCAGGCGGCGAATACCGGTTTGATGTACCGCCCTCTTCGCGAGCAAGCTCGCTCCCACGGGTTTTGCGTCACTCCTTCCATCGGGGTGGCTAGAGATGTAAGTGGTTTCTCCTGTACTGTATGCACATACAGCTAAAGGAGAAAACCCCATGTCCCTGATTTTCCCGCCTCGCGGTCGGGGCACGGCCAGTAATCCTCATAATCGTTTTGCCCCCGCCCGTTCGGTGGCCGAGGACGACGGCTGGTATCAGGAAGTGCCACTGACTCAAGGCACGCAGGTCACCACCGAGACCGCCAAGAGCATCATTACCCGCAATAGCTCTCCAGACATCCCCTTCGACCGATCGATCAACCCCTATCGCGGTTGCGAACACGGCTGTATCTACTGTTATGCACGCCCTAGCCATGCCTATTGGGACATGTCGCCGGGCCTGGATTTCGAGACGAAACTGATCGCCAAAACCAACGCCGCCGCAGTGCTGGAGCAGCAGCTGTCCAAACTCGGGTATCGCTGCGCGCCGATCACTTTGGGAGCCAACACCGATCCGTATCAGCCTATCGAGCGCGAATACAAAATCACCCGGGCTGTACTGGAAGTCCTGCTGCGTTATCGCCATCCGGTGACGATCATCACCAAAGGGTCGTTGATCCTGCGCGATCTCGATCTGCTGGCCGAGCTGGCGAAACAGAACCTGATTTCGGTGTTCATCAGCTTGACCACGCTGGACGACGAACTCAAACGCATCCTCGAACCACGGGCCGCAGCGCCCAAGGCAAGGCTGCGGGCGATCCGGGTGATGCGCGATGCGGGGATTCCAGTGGGCGTGTTGTGTGCGCCAATGATCCCGATGATCAACGATATGGAGCTGGAAGCGCTGCTCGCTGAGGCCAAGTCGGCCGGGGCGCTGAGTGCCAGCTACGTCATGTTACGTCTGCCGCTGGAGGTCGCGCCGCTGTTTGAGGAATGGTTGCAGGCGCACTACCCGCAACGGGCCGAGCATGTAATGAGCCTGGTCAGGCAGGTGCGTGGCGGGGAGATCTACGACAGCCGTTTTGGCGTGCGCATGCGCGGTGAAGGCCCGTTTGCTGACCTGTTGGCGCAGCGCTACGGGATGGCGATCAAGCGTCTGGGGCTGAACCAGCGGGAAAGCTTCAACCTGGACTGCGAAGCGTTCTGCCCACCGGGTGGGCAGATGTCGTTGTTGTGAGGCGCGACGCGGAACCCCTGTGGGAGCGGTGCTTGCCCGCGATACATGAGACACGGCCAGAAGATATACCGCGTCATCGTTTATCGCGGGCAAGCACCCCACAGGAGTGATCTCAATATTGGCGCGACGACGTGGGACCGGCTTTAGCCGGGAAGAGGCCAGTACATCCATCCGATATTTATCCCCTGAAATGCCGCCTTCCCGGCTAAAACGGAACGCCGCCCGGCCGCTCCCACGTCGTCACATCCGCTTGCGAGTAAACATAGAATCTCCCACAGGATCCGGCTCCCACAATATTCAGTCCAGGTCCAGGCCGACAGCGCCTATGCCTTGCGCGTCTTAACCCAATAAGCCACACCCAGCGCAATCATCCACACCGGGATCAGGAACACCGAAAGGGAGATGCCTGGCGTGTAATACATCACACCCAGAATCCCCAGCAGGAATACCAGGCAAACGTAGTTGGTCAGTGGATAGCCCCAGCTTTGATACTGAGTCACCTGGCCCGCTTCGCGCTTGGCCTTGCGGAACTTCAAGTGAGTGATGCTGATGATGATCCAGTTCAACACCAGCGCCGACACCACCAGCGCCATCAGCAATTCAAACGCTTTGGCGGGCATGACGTAGTTGATCAGCACGCACAACCCGGTCGCGGTGGCCGATACGCCAAGAGCCAGCAGCGGCACGCCACGGCGGTTGACCTTAAGCAGCGCTTTCGGCGCATTGCCTTGCATCGCCAGGCCGAACAACATGCGGCTGTTGCTGTAAACGCAGCTGTTATAGACCGACAGGGCAGCAGTCAGCACCACGATGTTGAGGATGGTCGCCACCACGTTGCTGTCCAGCGCGTGGAAAATCAGCACGAACGGGCTGCCGCCGGTCACGACTTTCTGCCACGGATACAGCGAAAGCAGGATGCCGAGTGCGCCGACGTAGAAAATCAGAATCCGGTAGATAACCTGATTGGTTGCCTTGGGAATGCTGCGCGTTGGATCTTCCGCTTCTGCGGCGGTGATACCCACCAGCTCCAGGCCGCCGAAAGAAAACATGATAAAGGCCATGGCCATGACCAGCCCGCTGATGCCGTTAGGGAAGAACCCGCCGTATTGCCAGAGGTTGGCCACGCTGGCGTCAGGACCGCCGGTGCCGCTGGCCAGCAGCCAGCCGCCAAAGCCAATCATGCTGACGATGGCAACGATCTTGATCATGGAGAACCAGAATTCCATCTCGCCGAAGATCTTCACGCTGGTCAGGTTGATCAGGTTGATGGCAACAAAGAAGATCGCGGCAGATACCCAGGTCGGCGTTTCCGGCCACCAGTACTGCACGTACTGACCTACAGCCGTCAGTTCCGCCATGCCCACCAGCACGTAAAGCACCCAGTAATTCCAGCCAGACATGAAGCCCGCGAACGGGCCCCAGTAGCGATTGGCGAAATGGCTGAACGTACCGGCCACGGGCTCTTCAACCACCATTTCGCCGAGCTGGCGCATGATGAAGAAAGCGATTGCTCCGGCGATGGCGTAACCCAGGATGACTGACGGACCAGCCATGTTGATGGTGTGGGCAATGCCCAGGAAAAGCCCGGTACCAATGGCGCCACCCAGGGCGATCAGCTGGATATGCCGATTCTTGAGCCCCCGATGCAGCTGAGTAGCGGAGTTTTGTTCGTTCATGAAAGGTCCTGATCCAAGTGAGGATACCGAAAACAAGTAAGCCGCCAATGCGTGCCGTGAACGTGGCTTTTGCAAGTCAGTGGGCAAATCAAATGCCACGTGTCAGCCGACTGGTTTTTCATGCGCAGCAAAAAGAGCAGGCAGGCTACCCGCCATTGGCCAAGCGTCAAGCAGAAACTGATAGGCTCTGCGCCCGAAGCCCTTGAATTCCGACGGATCCCTCAGCCATGAAAGTCAATGAGATCGACGATTTTGATTTGAAAATCCTGACGCTGTTGCAGGCCAACGGGCGCCTGACCAACCAGGAACTCAGCGACCTTATCGGCTTGTCCGCCTCGCAATGTTCACGTCGCCGCATAGGCCTTGAACAGGCTCAATTGATCCTTGGCTACCACGCCCGACTAGCGCCGCAGGCTATGAATCTTGAGGTGGTGGCGATGGTTGAGGTCAAGTTGATCAGCCATCGCCCGGAGCATTCCGAAGGCTTCCAGGCGTTCATCGGCAATGAACCGGCAATCATCGATGCCTACAAAACCACGGGTGACGCTGACTACAACCTCAAGGCCGCCGTTGCCGATCTGGCCAGCCTGAATCAGCTGATGGGAAAAATTTCTGCGACAAACTGTGTTTCGTACCTCAAGACGTCCGTCGTCTTAGAGCGGCTTAAAGAAAACAGCATCGCGACGACATGAGCTTTTGCGCGGAATTGGTCCGGTTTTGGTGAGTGCGGTGCGAGAGTGGCGCGAAATATCATTAAAATATGCATGATTTGCGCATTTAGTCCGCTTCGACTGCGCACTTATTCTGCTTTGTGTAGGATGCGTGCTCTTTATGTGAGTCATTGACGACCCTGGTACTCCCTCGGTGTCATGTTCCACCTCTTTTTCTCAGGAGTTGTCAGCCAAATGTTTGCCCACGTTGAGTCTTATGGTGGTGATCCGATTCTGTCGTTGATGGATGCGTTTCACAAAGATCCGAATGCAGCCAAGGTCAACCTCAGTATCGGTCTGTACTACGACGCGCAAGGGCGAATTCCGCGTCTGGCTTCGGCAGTTGAAGCTCAGCGTCAGTTGCTCGAAGGGCCGCAGGGCCCTTGTGTCTATCTGCCGATGGAAGGCCTGGACAGCTATCGTCGGGGCGTTCAGGAGCTGCTTTTTGGCGCACAGCATCCTGTGTTGCTGGCTGGACGTATCGCCACCATCCAGACAGTGGGCGGCTCGGGTGCCTTGAAAGTCGGTGCGGACTTCCTGAAGTCGGCGTATCCCGATTCGCAGGTCTGGGTCAGTGATCCGACGTGGGAAAACCACCATGCACTGTTCGGCGGCGCGGGCTTCAAGGTCAACACCTACCCGTACTTTGATGCAGCCACTGGCGGCGTGAACTTCGAAGGCATGCTTGGCGCACTGCAAACGCTGCCCGCGCACAGCATCGTTCTGCTGCATCCGTGCTGCCACAACCCGACTGGCGCGGACTTGTCCGTCGCGCAGTGGGACCAGCTGATCCCGCTGATCGCCGAGCGTCAGTTGATCCCGTTCCTGGACACCGCCTATCAAGGTTTCGGCGAAGGCATGGAGCGTGATGCCTACGCGATCCGCGCCATGACCGATGCTGGCTTGACGGTGCTGGTCAGCAACTCGTTCTCGAAGATTTTCTCCCTGTATGGCGAGCGCGTAGGTGGCCTGTCGGTTGTCTGCCCGGATGCCGGCATGGCGGACAAAGTGCTGGGGCAACTCAAAGCGACGGTTCGCCGCAACTACTCCAGCCCACCGAAACATGGCGCGTTGGTGGTCTCAGCAGTGCTCAACGATCCGCAATTGCGCAACCAATGGCTGGCCGAAGTCGAGGCCATGCGTCTGCGGATAATCGATATGCGCCAACAGTTGGTCGCGGCTCTCAAGGTAAAAATGCCGCAGCGCGACTTCAGTTACATCCTGCGCCAGAGCGGAATGTTCAGTTACACCGGTTTCAGTAGTGCTCAGGTCGACCGTCTGAGGAGCGAACACGCCGTTTATCTGATCAGCAGCGGCCGGGTGTGCATGGCTGGCTTGAATGAGCAGAATCTCGGTAAAGTTGTTGATGCTTTCGCCAGTGTTTGCGAAGGCTGAGGCATCGTAATGCAGTCGGCGCTGGCTATAGGCTACCAGCGCCGTCTGGCTGGAAGGCCCGTCCCAGACGGCTACATTCAGTTTCAGTTAAGTTTTGACGGTTAGCCTGCAAATCTGCGTGACCCCGTTGGGCGCTGACAAATGGATTTGTTGTGCGATGCCTGTAGTACGGATTTTCATCGGGTAGCGGTAAAAATCCACATCAATCCGTCAAGAGGATGAGACATGAGCGACCTGGATAAGCAAAACGTGCCTGTAGCGGCTGACCCTTTGCCAAAGGCTGAGTCAGCCGACGTAGCACTGCAACACATCGTCGAAGGCTTCAAGCATTTCCGCCATGAAGTCTTCCCGGAGCAGCAAGAGCTGTTCAAGAAACTGGCAACGGCTCAGCAGCCGCGAGCCATGTTCATCACCTGCGCCGATTCGCGCATTGTGCCGGAGCTGATCACTAACAGCTCGCCGGGCGACCTCTTTGTTACACGTAACGTCGGTAACGTCGTTCCGCCTTATGGCCCCATGAATGGCGGCGTCTCCACCGCTATCGAATATGCGGTCATGGCCTTGGGTGTTCACCACATCATCGTTTGCGGTCACTCCGATTGCGGCGCGATGCGTGCGGTTCTGAACCCGAAAAGCCTGGAAAAAATGCCGACCGTAACGGCTTGGCTGCGCCATGCGGAAGTTGCCCGCACCGTGGTCGAAGACAACTGCCAATGCACCGGCGAAAAAGAAACGATGCATGTTCTGACCGAAGAGAACGTCATCGCGCAACTGCAGCACTTGCGTACTCACCCTTCGGTTGCTTCAAAAATGGCCAGCGGCGAGTTGTTCATCCATGGCTGGGTGTACGACATCGAAACCTGTGGGATCAAAGCCTACGACGCCGAACAAGGTCGCTTCCTGGCGCTGGATGGCGATCATCCGACGCCGACGGCTACGCCTAAGTCGCGTTACTGAGAGCCGCGCTACTGGGAGTCTCGCTGCTAGAGCCTCGCTGCTAGAAACGCGACTGTAACCTCGTTCAGACACCTGACGGCCGCCTTCAAGGCGTGCCGTGAGGCGTCGTCACGTCTGAAGAAAACCGGAGAGTCCTCATGGGCATCGCTCAATTGAAATCCGTATTGCCACGAGAACTGCTCGCTTCCGTAGTGGTTTTCCTCGTGGCGCTGCCTTTGTGCATGGGTATTGCCATTGCATCCGGCATGCCGCCCGCCAAAGGGCTGATCACCGGCATCATCGGTGGTTTGGTCGTGGGCTGGCTGGCCGGTTCGCCGCTGCAGGTCAGCGGCCCGGCTGCCGGTCTGGCGGTATTGGTGTTCGAAGTGGTGCGTGAGCACGGCATGGCCATGCTTGGCCCGATTCTGCTACTGGCCGGGGTGCTGCAGATTCTGGCAGGCCGGCTCAAACTGGGCTGCTGGTTTCGGGTCACGGCGCCAGCGGTGGTCTACGGCATGTTGGCCGGTATCGGCGTGCTGATCGTGCTGTCTCAGGCCCACGTCATGTTCGATGGGGGGCCGAAACCCTCCGGGCTGGATAACCTGATCGGCTTCCCTTCGACATTGCTGAGCGCTATCGGGCCGGGTACGGGCATGCAGGCCGGTATCCTCGGGCTGGGTACGATCCTGGTGATGTGGCTGTGGGATAAATTCCGGCCGCAGTCCCTGCGTTTTGTCCCAGGTGCCTTGCTGGGTGTGGGTCTGGCAACTTTTGCCAGCCTTGCGCTGGCCTTGCAGGTCAAACGCGTGGAAGTGCCGGATAACCTGGCTGACGCCATTGACTGGCTGCGCCCGGCTGACCTGATGAGCCTGGCCGATCCCGCGATTCTGATCGCCGCCTTCGCCGTTGCTTTCATTGCCAGTGCCGAAACTCTGCTCTCGGCCGCCGCGGTTGACCGCATGCATGACGGCCAGCGTTCGGATTTCGACAAGGAACTCAGCGCTCAAGGCGTCGGCAATGTGCTTTGCGGTCTGGTTGGCGCGCTGCCTATGACTGGCGTGATCGTGCGCAGCTCGGCCAACGTGCAGGCCGGGGCAACGACGCGGATGTCGGCGATGTTCCACGGTTTGTGGCTGCTGGCGTTTGTGCTGTTGCTGTCCAGCGTGCTGCAGAGCATTCCGGTGGCGAGTCTGGCAGGCGTGCTGGTGTATACCGGCTGCAAGCTGGTGGACCTCAAGGCCTTTCGTGGTTTGGGCCGCTATGGCCGCATGCCAATGTTCACTTACGCCGCCACTGCTGGGGCGATCATCTTTACCGACCTGCTGACCGGTGTATTGGTGGGCTTTGGTATGACGCTGGTGAAGCTGGCGCTGCAAGCGGCACGCTTGAAGATCAGCCTGGTGCCGATGGAGGCCGAAGGCGAGTTTGAGTTGCGCATGGTCGGTTCGGCCACCTTCCTCAAGGTGCCGGCGTTGACCAAAGTGCTGGGTACCATTCCGGCGGGCAGCACAGTGCACGTGCCGTTGAGCAATCTGAGCTACATCGACCATTCCTGCCTGGAACTGCTGGAAGAATGGGGCCGCGCCAACGCCGCCCAGGGTTCGCGACTGATCATCGAACCGCGTGGGCTGAAACGGCGACTGGAGGGCAGGTTGACCACCACGACCGGGGTTGGGTCGGCCGCAGTGTTGGCAGCGAAGTGAGTGTTGTCTGTGGGAGCGGTGCTTGCCCGCGATGAACGATTACTCGGTCTGTCGTGGGACCACGGTGTCTGCATCGCGGGCAAGCACCGCTCCCAGGTGTGATCGCAATATTGGCGCGACGACGTGGGACCGGCTTTAGCCGGGAAGAGGCCAGTACATCCATCCGATATTTATCCTCTGAAATGCCGCCTTCCCGGCTAAAGCCGGTCCCACGTCGTCACATCCGCTTGCGAGCAAACATAGAATCTCCCACAGGGGCCGTCCATATATACGGGATTGGCCCCTAACCGCGATCCAGATCCAGCCCCAATCCCAGCTGCCGTGACAGGCATGGCCAGCGTTTCCAGGCGGCTTCGGTGTCCGGGCTGGTGAGGCGGTCGCGGTAGGCTTCGACTGAGTCCAGCGCGAAGCTTTCTTCATCAAGCAACTGATCCACGGCGTGATGCACCGCTTCATCCAGCTGGTTGGCGAACGATTCGCCGATCAATTGGTGTGCGATGACGCTGGCCACTGTCGTATTGGACGGGATCAGCGGCTGCCCGAAATGCTTGATGTACAGATCGTTGACTTCCTCCACCAGGCGGTGCGCCAGATACGCTTCGTCCAGCAGGCTGTCCAGCCCTTCATGACCGTTCATGATCGCCGGGGGCGTGGTGAAGAAATGCTCGGCGATTTTCAGTACCGGCTTTATTTGCCCTTCTATCCCCGCTTCAATGGAGACTTGATGGGCTGCGTCGAGCAGATCAGGCACCAGATCGATATACGCGCTGACAAATCGCGCCAACACACCTCGGGCATCCACGTCCGGAACATTGATGGCTGGATGCAGGTGCGGTAACTGGGTTTCAAGTTGACGTAACAATTGGCCAGTAGCGGCCTCGTGCTGTTGGGCACGTTGAATCTGCTCGCGCAAAGCGGCGGTGTTCATGAAAGCTCCTGACAGCGGAAAACCAGGGATGGTTTGGGGAAGTGGATACGTTAGCCTGCTTACGCCAAAAGCTAAGACATATTTGTCATAACAGGTTCACGTTTATGTGCGTTGGCTATTAAAAACGGCTTATCAGCCAAAATTGCCGCTGAAATATCAACGCAAGCGCTTCTGTGTAGACCAATTTCAGAATTTTGCCAGCGCGTTGCGCAGCTTTTGTCCGTGTCTATACTCGATTTTGACGGAAGTTGGCTGATGGCCGCCGAACCACGGACGTATGTCTGGCGCGGCCTGAGGCAAGACTTGTAGTAGTGACAGCCGACTCCCTAGCGCTCAGGTTCACGCCTGCGCAATAAAAAGAACAAAGGGGGATCCGCAATGATGCGACGTCCGCACGTCTGGATGTCGCTCCTGTTGTGGTCGGTATTCGGTCAGGCGCAGGCTGCCTGGACCACGAATATGGCGCCTGGAGCGACACAAGTCAGTAACGCGGTTTTTGACCTGCACATGACCATTTTCTGGATCTGTGTAGTGATCGGCATCGTGGTGTTTGGCGCGATGTTCTGGTCAATGATTGTGCACCGGCGTTCTACCGGCCAGACGGCTGCGCATTTCCATGAAAACACCACCGTGGAAATCCTCTGGACCCTCGTGCCGTTGCTGATTCTGGTCGCGATGGCCATCCCTGCGACGAAAACCCTCATCGAAATGTACGACAACACCGAGTCGGATCTGGATATCCAAATCACCGGCTATCAGTGGAAGTGGCATTACAAATATCTGGGTCAGGATGTGGAGTTCTTCAGCAATCTGGCCACTACCGCCGAGCAAATCCACAACCGCGATGATAAAGGCGAACACTACCTGCTGGAGGTGGATCAGCCGCTGGTGGTGCCGGTGGGTGAGAAAATCCGCTTTCTGGTAACGGGTGCTGACGTCATCCATTCCTGGTGGGTGCCGGCCTTTGCGGTCAAGCGCGACGCGATTCCCGGCTTTATGAACGAAGCGTGGACCCGTATCGAGAAACCCGGCCTCTACCGTGGGCAATGCACTGAGCTGTGCGGCAAGGACCATGGTTTTATGCCGATTGTGGTGGAAGCCAAGAGCAAGGCGGATTTCGATACCTGGCTGGCGGGCCGCAAAGAAGAGAGTGCCAAGCTTAAGGAGCTGACCAGCAAGGAATGGACGCTCGAAGAATTGGTCGCGCGCGGTGACAAGGTCTATCACACCACCTGCGTCGCCTGTCATCAGGCCGAAGGCCAGGGCCTGCCGCCGCTGTTTCCTGCGTTGAAGGGATCGAAGATCGCCACGGGGCCGAAAGAGGGTCATCTCAACATCGTCTTCAACGGCAAACCGGGCACCGCCATGGCGGCATTCGGCAAGCAGCTGTCGGAAGTCGACATTGCGGCGGTGGTCACCTACGAGCGCCACGCCTGGGGCAACAACACCGGCGACATGGTGACCCCTAAAGACGTGCTGGCGCTTAAAGAGGCGCAGAAATGAACGTGGTGACTCGTTGGAGCGAGGCTTGCCCGCGAAGAGGCCGGTATTCCCACAACAACTTGAAACCGTGGCGTGGCATTCGCGGGCAAGCCTCGCTCCAACGGGGCATAGATTTTCAGGAGAAACACCATGAGCACTGTCATTGATGACCATGGCATCGCAGGCCATGACCATGTGCACGGCCCGGCCAAAGGCTTGATGCGCTGGGTGCTGACCACCAACCACAAGGACATCGGCACGCTGTACCTGTGGTTCAGCTTCACCATGTTCCTGCTGGGCGGCTCCTTTGCCATGGTGATTCGGGCTGAGCTGTTCCAGCCAGGGCTACAAATCGTCGAGCCGGCATTCTTCAACCAGATGACCACCATGCACGGCTTGATCATGGTGTTTGGCGCGGTGATGCCCGCTTTTGTGGGTCTTGCGAACTGGATGATCCCGCTGATGATCGGTGCGCCGGACATGGCCTTGCCGAGGATGAATAACTTCAGCTTCTGGCTCCTCCCAGCGGCCTTCGCCCTGCTCGTCTCGACTCTGTTCAGCCCCGGCGGCGGACCCAATTTCGGCTGGACGTTCTACGCTCCACTTTCGACGACTTATGCACCCGAAAGCGTGACGTTCTTCATATTTGCCATTCATATGATGGGCATCAGCTCGATCATGGGGGCGATCAATGTGGTCGCCACGATTCTCAACCTGCGAGCGCCGGGCATGACCTTGATGAAAATGCCCCTGTTTGTCTGGACCTGGCTGATTACCGCCTTTCTGCTCATTGCTGTCATGCCGGTGCTGGCCGGATGCGTGACCATGATGCTGATGGATATCCACTTCGGCACCAGTTTCTTTAGTGCAGCGGGCGGCGGCGACCCAGTGTTGTTCCAGCACGTATTCTGGTTCTTCGGCCATCCGGAGGTTTACATCATGATCCTGCCGGCCTTCGGCGCAGTCAGCTCGATCATCCCGGCGTTTTCTCGCAAACCGCTGTTTGGCTACACCTCAATGGTTTACGCCACGGCCAGCATCGCCTTCCTGTCGTTTCTGGTATGGGCGCACCACATGTTCGTGGTGGGCATTCCGCTGGTAGGTGAGCTGTTCTTCATGTACGCCACCATGCTCATCGCTGTGCCTACAGGGGTGAAGGTGTTCAATTGGGTCAGCACCATGTGGCAAGGCTCGCTGACGTTCGAGACGCCGATGCTGTTTGCCGTGGCATTCGTGATCCTGTTCAGCATTGGTGGGTTCTCCGGGTTGATGCTGGCCATCGCCCCGGCTGACTTTCAATATCAGGACACCTATTTCGTGGTTGCTCACTTCCACTACGTGCTGGTGCCGGGGGCGATTTTTGGCATCTTCGCTTCGGCCTATTACTGGCTGCCCAAGTGGACCGGGCACATGTACGACGAAACCCTGGGCAAGCTGCATTTCTGGCTGTCATTCGTGGGTATGAACATGGCCTTCTTCCCGATGCATTTCGTGGGGCTGGCGGGCATGCCGCGTCGGGTGCCGGACTACAACCTGCAATTTGCCGACTTCAACATGGTGTCGTCCATTGGTGCTTTTACCTTTGGTGCGACGCAGATTTTCTTCCTGTTTATCGTCATCAAAACCATTCGCGGCGGAGCTCCGGCACCAGCCAAACCCTGGGACGGCGCCGAAGGCCTGGAATGGAGCATCCCCTCGCCCGCTCCGTACCACACCTTCACCACCCCGCCGGAGGTGAAATGAAAACGCCTGCGCATATCCGTTGGAGCGAGGCTTGCCCGCGAAGAACGATAACGCGGTATGTCTGCTACACCGAGGCGCCTGATTCGCGGGCAAGCCTCGCTCCAACAGGTTTTAGGTGATGACCAATCCTCGCCCCCTTAAACCCCTCATCACCCGCCTGTTATTGGTGGTCGTGGTGATGTTCGCCTTTGGTTTCGCCTTGGTGCCGTTGTACGACGTGATGTGCAAGGCATTTGGGATTAATGGCAAGACCGGCGGCGCTTATACCGGGGCGCAGGTGATTGATGAAAGCCGTCAGGTACGGGTGCAGTTCCTGTCGACTAATGCGGTGGATATGGTCTGGGGCTTCTATCCCAAGGCTGAGCAACTGGACGTGCATCCCGGCGCAGTTAACGAGATGTTGTTCGTGGCGCAGAACCCGACTGACCAGCCCATGACCGCTCAGGCTGTGCCGAGCATTTCGCCGGGCGCCGCAGCGGTGTATTTCCACAAGACCGAATGTTTCTGCTTTACCCAGCAAGTGCTGCAACCCGGCCAGCGGATCGAAATGCCGGTACGTTTCATCGTTGACCGCGATCTGCCCAAGGACGTGAAACACCTGACCCTGGGTTACACCCTGTTCAACATCACCGCTCGCAAACCGCCCGCTGCGCCCGTCGCCAGCAACGGTGGTTAAAGGAGAAGGCCATGGCAGCTCACGAGCACTATTACGTTGCGGCCCAGAGTAAATGGCCGATCATTGCCACGGTCGGCATGCTCGTGACGATGTTCGGGCTGGGTACGTGGTTCAACGACCTGAAAGCCGCACGGCCTGACTCCCACGGGCCGTGGATCTTCATGGTCGGTGGGCTGATGATTGCCTACATGATGTTTGGCTGGTTCAGCACAGTGATCAAAGAAAGCCGCGCCGGGCTGTACAGCGCGCAAATGGACCGCTCGTTTCGCTGGGGCATGAGCTGGTTCATCTTTTCCGAAGTGATGTTCTTCCTCGCCTTCTTTGGAGCCTTGTTCTACATCCGCTACTGGTCCGGGCCGTGGTTGGGGGGCGAAGGCTCCAAAGGCATTGCCAACATGCTCTGGCCAAACTTCCAGTACACCTGGCCGATGCTTCATACGCCGGACCCGAAACTGTATCCCGCGCCTCAAGGGATTATCGATCCGTGGAAGCTGCCGTTGATCAACACGGTGTTGCTGGTCAGCTCCAGCGTGACCATCACTATCGCGCACCATGCCTTGAAAAGAGGCCATCGCGGCGCACTCAAGCTGTGGCTGGCGATCACCGTCCTGCTGGGCCTGAGCTTCTTGACGCTACAGGCCGAAGAATATGTCCATGCTTATAAAGAGTTGGGTCTGACCTTAGGCTCCGGGATTTATGGCTCGACATTCTTCATGCTCACCGGCTTTCACGGTGCCCACGTGACCATCGGCACAATCATCTTGTTTGTGATGCTGATGCGCATTTTGCGTGGCCATTTCGACGCCGAGCATCAGTTCGGATTCGAAGCGGCGAGCTGGTATTGGCATTTTGTCGATGTGGTGTGGGTGGGGTTGTTCATATTCGTGTATGTGGTTTGACGGATGCACCTGTAGGAGCGCGCTTGCCCGCGATCGGCTGCGAAGCAGTCGTAAAAATATTGAATCCACTATTGTTGGAAGGTCGTGCCGACCTTATCGCGGGCAAGCGCGCTCCTACAGGTTGTATCCCAACCGGCCGCTGTAAAAACCCCAGGTAATCAACGCCAGGGTAATGGCCGCAAGGCTGACGCGGATGGTGAGGGCTTTGAGTAGCCGGGTTGAGTGGCTGTCGTCCTTGACCAGAAAGAACAGGCCGCTGAACAGGCTGGCCAGAGTGGCGAAGAACATAAGCACAATCGCTGCTTTGAGCATGACAACTCCAGGAGCAAACGCGATGCAATGGAGTATAGGTCGGGCATCTTCAACCAGGCGGGGCGCGCGATGAAGCGTTTTGCACCTGGCGTCCTGCCGAGCCTGTTGGTTCTGGTGCTGCTGCCGCTGTTGATTTCCCTCGGTTTCTGGCAGCTGGGTCGCGGCGAAGAGAAGCGCGTGATGCTCGCCCATTATGCCGAGCGCCGAGCCGAGCAGCCGGTGCAGATTGATCAATTAGTGATCGGTGACGATATGGCTTATCGCCGCGTACAACTGCGTGGCCATTTCGACCCGGAACACGCCTTGCTACTGGACAACAGCACTCGCGATGGCAAGGCGGGTGTCGAATTGATCCAGCCATTTGAAGATCAGGCCAGCGGCGTTTGGGCGTGGGTCAATCGCGGTTGGCTGCCTTGGCCGGATCGACGCGTGCCGCCGGTGTTCGATACGCCGAAACAAGCGTTGAGCCTTCAGGCCTGGGTGTACGTGTTGCCCGGTACCTTCCAGCTACAGGCTGATGCGGCCAATGCGCACTGGCCGCGTCTGGTGACTGCGGTAGAGCCCGCCAAACTCTGGGCTGAACTGGGCCGCGACGGCTTTCCTCAGGAGTTGCGCATGGAGTCAGGGCTGGCAGCGTACCGGATCGATTGGCCGATAGTCGCCATGGGCCCGGAAAAACACCTGGGTTACGCCGTGCAGTGGTTTTCCATGGCGACAGCGCTGCTGGGGCTCTATCTGTATCTGGGCTGGCATCAGGCAAAGAACAATAAAAAAGCACTGGAGGAACGCCATGGGAACGGCCATCAACCCAAGCCGCATGTCTGAACCGCGACCACCGCAGAGCCGCCGCAAGGGTCGCTTGCAGCTGATACTGGTGCTGTTGGTCGCGATCGGTCCGATGATCCTGGCGACCAGCATGTACAAGTTCAAATTCTGGGTGCCGGACAGCCGCAGCTTCCACGGCCAGTTGATCGGCAACGGGCAGAGTCGTGCGGATCTGGGCGTACAGACTCAGGAGTCGCGCTGGCAGTTGCTGGTTAGTGTTCCGGCAGCCTGCAACGCAGATTGCGAGCAACTGGTGTACCTGGCTCGGCAGATTCAGATAGGCCTGGGTCGCGATGCCGGTCGTGCCAGTCACGCGTTGGCCAGCGCACAACCGCTGAGTGCTGATTACGATGCGAAGCTGATTCGTGAATATCCGCAGTTGCAGCGCTATTCACTTGAGCTGGCGCGCTATCAGAAGACTGCGCCCGGCATTGAAACGCCTCAATTATGGATCGTCGACCCCCACGGCAATCTGGTGTTGCGCTATGGCGCTGAAGTCAACGGCAAGGATTTGCTCAAGGACCTGCGACAACTGCTGAAACTGTCCAACATCGGATAGGGGTTGATCATGACCAAGCCCGGATTTCGTCTCGCTGTGCTTGCCACGCTGCTGGCGTTGTTCGTGGTGCTACTGGGTGCCTACACCCGCCTTACTCATGCCGGGCTGGGTTGCCCTGACTGGCCGGGCTGTTACGGTTTTGTCAGCGTGCCGACCAGCGAGGTGCAACTGGCCCATGCCGAGCTGCATTTTCCGGGTACCCCGGTGCAGGCGACAAAGGGCTGGAACGAGATGATCCATCGCTATTTCGCGGGTGGGTTGGCGCTGGTGATCCTGACGTTGGCGACACAAGCCTGGCGGCGACGACAGCAACCCGGGCAGCCGGTGAAACTGCCGTTATTGTTGCTGGGTGTCGTGATCGCCCAGGCACTGTTTGGCATGTGGACCGTGACCTTGAAGCTCTGGCCGCAGGTCGTGACCGCGCACTTGCTAGGGGGGATGGCGACGTTAAGCCTGCTGTTGCTGCTGACCCTGCGTTTGAGTGGCGCCTTTCCCGTGCAACAGCAGCTGCCTGCGCGGCTCCAGCGGCTCGCCGCTTCTGGTTTGCTGCTGGTGGTGGTGCAGATCGCGCTGGGTGGCTGGGTCAGTGCCAACTATGCGGCACTGGCCTGCACCGACGTGCCGCTATGCCAGGGCCAGTGGTGGCCGGATGCGGACTTTGCCAACGCGTATCACCTGACCCAACACATCGGCCCCAATTATCTGGGGGGCAAGCTCGACAGCGAGGCGCGCACGGCAATTCACCTGACCCATCGTGTCGGTGCGATGCTGGTGACGGTGTCGTTGCTGAGCCTGGCCTGGCAGCTCAAAACTGTCGGGCTAAAAGGCATGGCGATGTTGCTGGTAACGGCGCTGGCGGTGCAGATCGGTTTGGGGATCAGCAATGTGGTGTTTCATCTGCCGCTGTTTACGGCCTTGGCGCACAACCTAGGCGGCGCGGCGCTGCTGTTGAGTGTGGTGATGATTAATTATCGGGTGAGAAAAGCAGTTGTTCTGTTGGAGCGAGGCTTCTGTGGGAGCGGTGCTTGCCCGCGATACAGGCGCCTCGATTCCAAAGTTCGATCACCGAAACCTTATCGCGGGCAAGCACCGCTCCCACAGGCCTTGCGCCATGACCACCCTCAGTGAAGTCCACCCCCTCTGGCGCGACTACCTCGAACTCACCAAACCCAAAGTCGTGCTGTTGATGTTGATCACCTCGCTGGTGGGGATGTTTCTCGCCACCCGTGCTGGCGTGCCGTGGCTGGTATTGCTGTTCGGCAATCTGGGTATCGGCCTGTGTGCCAGCGGAGCGGCGGTGGTTAATCATGTGGTAGATCGGCGCATCGATACGTTAATGGCGCGCACTCAGAAAAGGCCTATGGCCGAGGGCCGGATTTCCCCGGTTGCTGCGCTGGGTTTTGCCCTTACGCTGGCCTTGACCGGGCAAGCGTTGTTGCTGATCTACACCAACCCGCTCACCGCCTGGCTGACCGGGGCGTCGCTGCTCGGCTACGCAGTGATCTACACCGGCTTCCTCAAGCGTGCCACGCCACAGAACATTGTCATCGGCGGCTTGGCCGGCGCAGCGCCGCCGTTGCTGGGCTGGGTCGCGGTGACCGGACATGTCAGCGCCGAACCGCTGCTGTTGATGCTCATCATCTTCGCCTGGACCCCGCCGCACTTCTGGGCCTTGGCGATCCATCGCAAGGAGGAATACGCCAAGGCCGACATTCCCATGTTGCCGGTCACCCATGGCGAGCATTACACCAAAGTGCATATCGTGCTTTACACGCTGGTGCTGCTGGCGGTCAGCCTGCTGCCCTTTGTGATCCACATGAGCGGCCTGCTTTACTTGCTTTGCGCCCTGGCGCTGAGCGGACGCTTCCTGTTCTGGGCTGTGGTGCTGTACCGTAACGCGCGGCCCCACGCGGCGATCAACACCTTCAAGTACTCAATTTATTATCTGTTCCTGCTGTTCATCGCCCTGCTCGTTGACCACTACCTACTGTTGGCTTTATGACCCGAACCCAGAAAACCGTCTTCATTCTTGTCGCCATCATTGCCCTGATTCTGGGCCTGACGGTCCATCGTGTGCTCTCCGACAGAAATGCGGGCAACCAGACGGCACTCATCGACGCCGGGATCATTCTCCTGCCACAAAGCCGCAATCTGCCGGACCTCAAGATGATTGATCAGGACGGCCAGCCAGTAGTGATCAATGAATTGAAGGGCAAGTGGACACTGCTGTTTTTCGGCTACACCTTCTGCCCGGACATCTGCCCGACCACCCTCGCCCAACTGCGTCAGATCAAGAGCGAGCTACCTCAAGCGGCAGTGGATAAATTGCGCGTCGTGCTGATTAGCGTCGACCCCAATCGCGACACGCCGCAGCAGCTGAAACAGTACCTGGGTTACTTCGACAAGGCGTTCGTGGGCCTGACTGCCCCGGTGCAGGACATCCAGAAACTGGCCAACGCGGTGAGCATCCCGTTCATACCTGCTGATACCAGCAAGCCCAACTACACGGTGGACCACAGCGGCAACCTGGCGCTACTCGGCCCGGACGGCACCCAGCGCGGATTCATCCGTGCGCCATTCAACAACCAGAAATTGTTGGCGCAGTTGCCGGGGTTGTTGGAGAGGGAGTGAGCACTGCCTGTCTGGCGGGGGGGCAATCCAATCTCTGCCCACCATCTGACGACGTGGGACCGGCTTTAGCCGGCAAGGGGCCGGGACAGGCACTGAGTCTTTCCCGGCCAAACGACCGCTTTCCCGGCTAAAGCCGGTCTCACGTCGTCACAATCTCCCACAAGATATCCATCTATCTCAAAAATTTAAAACGCTGGAACCACGGCGCCTTTGTACTTCTCGGTGATGAAGGCTTTGACTTCCGGGCTGTTCAGGGCGGCGACCAGCTTTTTGATGGCGTCCGAATCCTTATTGGCCTGGGTGGTGACCAGGATGTTGGCGTAAGGCGATTCAGCGCCTTCAATGACCAGCGCGTCCTTGGTTGGGTCCAGCTTGGCGCCCAGCGCATAGTTGGTGTTGATCAGCGCCAGATCAACTTGAGTCAGGACCCGTGGCAGGGTGGCAGCTTCCAGCTCGCGGAACTTGAGGTTTTTCGGGTTCTGCAGCACGTCTTTCGGCGTCGCGAGGATGTTGGTTGGATCTTTCAGGGTGATCAGGCCAGCCTTGGCCAGCAGCAACAGCGCACGGCCTTCGTTGGTGGCGTCATTAGGCAGCGCAACATTGGCGCCATCCGGCAGGTCGGCCAGGTTTTTGATCTTGTCCGAGTACGCGCCGAACGGTTCTACGTGAACCTTGGCAACGCTGACCAGATCAGTGCCTTTGCCCTTATTGAACTCATCCAGATACGGCTGGTGCTGGAAGAAGTTGGCGTCCATGCGCTTTTCTGCAACTTGCACGTTTGGCTGGACATAGTCAGTGAAGACTTTGATTTTCAGGTCCACGCCTTCTTTGGCCAAGGTCGGCTTCACGAACTCGAGAATCTCCGCATGCGGTACGGCACTGGCCGCGACGGTGAGGGTTTCATCGGCGTGGGCGGACAACGCAGCAACGGCGGCAAATACGGCCAACAGCTTTTTCATTCATCAACTCCATTGAGAGCCCACCCGCGTGGTGGGCCCGGTCAAACATTTATCGGTGGGTAAAGTGCGCGACCAGTTTGTCGCCAATGCTTTGCAGAACCTGCACCAGCACCAGCAGCAATATGACCGTCACGAACATCACATCGTTCTGGAAGCGCTGATAACCATAGCGAATCGCCAGATCGCCCAGCCCGCCCGCGCCAACGGCACCCGCCATGGCGGTGAACGACACCAGCGCAATGGCTGTGACCGTAATGGCGGCGAGAATGCCTGGGCGCGCTTCAGGCAGCAGAGCCTTGACGATGATCTGCCGCGTGGTGGCGCCCATGGCCTGGGTGGCTTCGATGATGCCGCGATCCACTTCACGCAGCGCTGTTTCCACCAGACGGGCGAAGAATGGCGTCGCACCGGCGATCAACGGCGGCAAGGTGCCGAGGATGCCCAGGGTGGTGCCGGTGATGACTTCCGTGACCGGCATCATCACGATCAGCAGGATGATGAACGGCAAGGCACGTAGCAGGTTGACGATAATCGCCAGCGACGAATACAGCCCTTTGTTTTCCAGCAACTGGCGCGGAGAGGTCAGGAACAGGATCACGCCCAGCGGCAAGCCCAGCAGGATGGTGAAGCCCAGGGACACCACCAGCATGTTCAGCGTGTCGAGAGTGGCGACCCAGATTTCAACCCAGTCAACGTTGGGGAATAGCGTCAGGAAAGCATCCATTAGCGCAGCACCTCCATATGAACATCGGCGGCGGTGAAGCGAGCGAAGGCCGCGTCCATGTCGCCGCCGGTAATGGCCAGCGTCAGTTGCCCGTAAGGCGTGTCTTTGATGCGGTCGATACGCCCGGCAAGGATGCTGTAATCAACACCGGTTTCCCGGGCAACCGTGCCCAGCAGCGGCGCATAAGTGGCCTGGCCCTGGAACGTCAGACGCACGATGCGCCCTTCAACGTGGGCAAAGTCATCGCGCTGCTCGTTTTCATCGATCTGCTCGTGTTCCTGGACGAAGCGCTTGGTGGTCGGGTGCTGCGGATGCAGAAACACATCAGCCACCGCGCCCTGCTCGACGATCACGCCCGCGTCCATAACCGCCACGTGGTCGCAGACCCGGCGGATCACGTCCATCTCGTGGGTGATCAACACAATGGTCAGCTTCAACTCGCGATTGATCTCGGCGAGCAGTTGCAGGACCGACGCTGTAGTTTGCGGGTCGAGAGCGCTGGTGGCTTCGTCGCAGAGCAGGATTTTCGGCTTGGTTGCCAGCGCGCGAGCGATGCCTACGCGCTGCTTTTGCCCGCCGGACAACTGCGACGGATATTTCTTGGCATGATCGGACAAGCCAACCCGCGCCAGCAATTCGGCCACGCGCTGGTCGATCTGGGCGCGGGACATATCACCGGCCAGGGTCAGCGGCATGGCGACGTTTTCGGCCACGGTCTTGGATGACAGCAGGTTGAAGTGCTGGAAGATCATCCCGACTTGCTGGCGGAAGCGCCGCAAGCCGTTGGCGTCAAGGGCGGTGACGTCTTCGTCATCGACGATGATCTGCCCGCCGCTCGGGGTTTCCAGGCGGTTGATCAGGCGCAGCAGCGTGCTCTTGCCAGCCCCTGAATGGCCAATCAGGCCGAACACCTGGCCGTCTTCGACGCGCAGGCTGGTGGGGTGCAGGGCCGGAATTTCCTTGCCTGCCACCCGATAGGTTTTATGGACGTTATGAAACTCGATCACTTGGCGAACCTTGTGGGGCGCGGTAAATATTCAGCGCAGCGGCAGGACCCGCGGCGGCTGATTCGCATCGGCTGGATAAGCCGGGCGCGCATTTTAGCCTGTCCGCTGCACGGCATTTAGCATTTATTTCATAACCGACCTGCCGAAATGGAATAAGGCGATGGGTGGTGCCGCGGAACGACGTGGGACCGGCTTTAGCCGGGAAGGCGGCCTCACAGAGGACATTGATGTAGTGGTTTACTGGCCCCTTCCCGGCTAAAGCCGGTCCCACGACGGTTTCGCAGTCAATTGATAATCGCGACCACCCGACAGTTCTTCGAAAAATTCACGGAACGGCTGATTTCCTCGTCAGTCATTCAATAAGCATCGTTATTTCCCCATGTGCCGTGCAGGGGAGATTTTCAGCTTATCGAGCCCTGCCTATTCGAGCATACGGGCCTTTATAACCGAGGAGTTTCTGCCTGATGGCTACCAAGAAAACACCCATAGCACCTGGGAATACAAGCGAACTGGCCGGGACCGATACTTTGGATCGCGGCAACACCAACAGCAAACTCGACAGCCTTGAGCAGTTCCGCTCTGACGCGACCGGCCAAGCGCTACGCACCAATCAGGGTGTGAAAGTCTCCGACAACCAGAACACTCTGAAAGCAGGTGATCGTGGTCCGTCGTTGCTCGAAGACTTCATCATGCGTGAAAAAATCACGCACTTTGACCATGAGCGCATTCCGGAGCGTATCGTCCACGCCCGTGGTACCGCCGCCCATGGCTATTTCCAGACTTACGAAGACCACGCGGCGCTGACCAAGGCTGGCTTCCTGCGTGATCCGGGCCACAAAACCCCGGTGTTCGCGCGTTTTTCCACCGTACAAGGCCCGCGTGGCTCGGGTGATACCGTGCGCGACGTGCGTGGCTTTTCGGTCAAGTTCTATACCGAAGAAGGTAACTACGACCTGGTCGGCAACAACATGCCGGTGTTTTTCATTCAGGACGCCATCAAGTTTCCGGACTTCGTGCATGCCGTAAAGCCTGAGCCGCATAACGAGATTCCAACCGGTGGTTCGGCCCACGATACGTTCTGGGATTTCGTTTCCCTGGTGCCGGAATCCGCGCACATGGTGCTGTGGACCATGTCCGACCGTGCCATCCCGAAAAGCCTGCGCACCATGCAGGGCTTCGGCGTGCACACCTTCCGCATGATCAACACCGAGGGCAAATCGACCTTCGTCAAATTCCACTGGAAGCCAAAGTTCGGCGTGTGTTCGCTGGTCTGGGACGAAGCCCAGAAGCTGGCCGGTAAAGACACCGATTTCCACCGCCGCGACTTGTGGGAATCCATTGAAATGGGTGACTACCCTGAGTGGGAACTGGGCGTACAGATCGTTGCGGAAGAAGACGAGCACAAGTTCGACTTCGATATCCTCGATCCGACCAAAATCATCCCTGAAGAGCTGGTCCCGGTCACGCCGCTGGGCAAGATGGTGCTTAACCGCAACCCGGACAACTTCTTCGCCGAGACCGAACAGGTTGCGTTCTGCCCTGGTCACGTGGTGCCTGGTATCGACTTCTCAAACGATCCGCTGCTGCAAGGTCGGTTGTTCTCTTACACCGATACGCAGATCAGCCGACTGGGTGGGCCGAACTTCCACGAAATTCCGATCAACCGCCCGGTTGCTCCAAACCACAGCGGTCAGCGCGACGCGCAACACCGCACCACTATCGACAAAGGCCGTGCCTCTTACGAGCCGAATTCCATCGATGGTGGCTGGCCGAAAGAAACACCGGCTGGCCCGGTAGATGGCGGTTTCGAGAGCTATCCAGAGCGTATCGAGGCGCACAAAGTTCGCCAGCGCAGTGAGTCGTTCTCGGATCACTTCTCCCAGGCGACGTTGTTCTTCAACAGCATGAGCCACGCTGAAAAAGAACACATCATTGCGGCTTATAGCTTCGAGCTGGGCAAGGTTGAGCGCGAACATATCCGTGCCCGTCAGGTGAATGAGATTCTCGCCAATATCGATCTGGAATTGGCTAGCCGTGTTGCGGCAAATCTTGGTCTGCCAGCGCCAAAGGCTGGAACTGTGGCGCCGAAGAAGCAATCGCTCCAAGAGTCGCCATTGTTGAGCCAGATGAACCTGCTGTCCGGTGACATCGTTTCGCGCAAAGTCGCGATTCTGGTCGCCGACGGTGTGGACGAAAAAGCAGTCGCGGCCATGAAAGCTGCGCTGGAAGCGGAAGGCGCTCACGCCAAGGTGCTTGGTCCGACCTCGGCACCGGTGAAAACCGCTGGTGGTCAGAGCTTGCCGGTGGATGCGTCCCAGGAAGGCTTGCCTTCGGTGGCGTTCGACGCCGTGTTCATTCCGGGTGGTGCCGCTTCAGTCACTGCCCTGAGTGGCGACGGCGTGGCGCTGCACTACGTGCTTGAGGCCTACAAACACCTCAAGGCAATTGCCTTCAGCGGGGATGCGAAAAAGCTGATCGAGCTGCTGCATCTGGACACTGATGCGGGCTTGCTTGAAGTGGCAGATGGTAAGTCGACCAAGGCTTTCTTCACCGCTATCGCCCAGCACCGCGTCTGGGATCGTGAGCCGAAAGCCAAGGCGATTCCGGCCTGATCGAGCGGCGTCAGGGATGACGCCTTTCGGCTGGGACCCCCGTAGGAGCGCGCTTGGTCTGGGCCGCATCCGGACGATTGCGGTGTATCAGTCAAATATGTATCAACTGAACTGACGCAATCGTCCGGATGCGGCCCAGACCAAGCGCGCTCCTACAGGTTTGGGTGTTCTCGTTACTGCCTCGCAGGCTTGAGAATGACGGTCGCTGACTCGTTACGCTCAATCTTGCGTTGCAGGTCCAGCTCAAACTCAGAATTGATCTTGTAGACCCGTTTGGTCAGTAAAGTGGCCAGCCATGGGTAGTCGTCCGTGCGTGGCACAATCAGCAGGACGTCGCAGTTGAAGGCCACTGTGTCGGAAGCGATAGCGTCCAGTTGACGACGCAATTGCACCATATCGCCGATTTTCAACTTGATGGTGGTGCTTTCCGCGCCGGGGTCCACCAGCTTGGCGCTACGTTTCGCTTCGGCAGCCGCCAACTCCGCTTCAGCTTTATCCAGCTCGGCTTTACGGGCGTGGGCAATGGCGCCATTGACGCCGCTGGTCAGCGCGGGGGCTTTGGGCATCAGCGAGCGGGCCCGGCTCAAAGCGGCCGCTGCGGCATTGACGTCGCCTTTTTGCAGCACGATCTGGCTGCGGCTCAAATAGGCTTCCGCCAATCGACGCTGGAACTGTTCAAGGCGGATGTCTGTGGGCGCGGCGGCTTGCAACTTTGCCAATTGATCTTCAGCGGTGGCCAGCTCGTTGCTGGTGATGCTCTGCTCAAGCTGCGCGAACCCATCTGGCGGTGTCGCAGGTACGGGCGCGTCAACTGTCGGGGCGCTTTGGCAGGCGGCCAACAGAACGGAAAATGCGGCAAGCAGCAGATAACGGGATGCGAACGGCTTCATTCCTGCGATTCTCTAATTGCGCAAAAAACGAGCAAGTCTACACCGCTCGCTTGGGTAGGACAAAACTCAGCAGAAACAATGCTGCTGCCGACACCACAATCGATGGGCCGGCCGGGGTGTCCTTGAACCACGACAACGACAGTCCGAGGCACACCGCAACCACGCCCAGTAGGCTTGCGCCCAGTGCCATCTGCTCCGGCGAACGGGCGTGACGCTGTGCCGCAGCAGCGGGGATGATCAGCAGTGACGTAATCAGTAACACACCGACAATTTTCATCGCCACGGCAATCACGACTGCAATCAACAACATCAGCGCCATACGCAAACCGGCAACCGGCAGGCCTTCGACCTTTGCCAGCTCCTCATGCACGGTAATCGCCAGCAATGGACGCCATAGGGCGACCAGCAAGGCCAGTACCGCCATGGAGCCACCGAGAATCCAGGCCAGATCGGTGGGGCTTATCGCCAGCAAATCGCCGAACAGGTAGGCCATCAGGTCGATGCGCACGTCATGCATGAAGCTGAGCACCACCAGCCCGAGGGACAGTGTGCTCGGCGCGAGGATCCCCAGCAAGGTGTCCGACGCCAGTGGTTGTCGCTGTTGCAGGGTCACCAGCAGGATTGCCAGCAGCAGACAGCCGACGGTCACCGCGATCGCCGGGCTGACGTCCAGCAAAAAGCCCATGGCCACGCCCAACAATGCGGCGTGAGATAGCGTGTCGCCAAAATAAGCCATGCGCCGCCAGACCACGAACGAGCCCAACGGTCCGGCAACCAGTGCCAGAGCCAAGCCGGCAAGCAAGGCGTAAAGAAGAAAATCAGCCATGCTTGCAGCTGTCTCCGTGAACATGTTTGTGAGGATGCGCTGCCGGATCGGCGGCTTCTTCAACGACTTCGCCATGCAGGTCATGGGCGTGATCGTGATGGTGGTGATAAATAGCGAGGCTTTGCGCGTTCTTGCCGAACAGCTCAACGAACGCCGGGTCGTGACTGACCTGTTCCGGATGGCCGGAGCAGCAGACGTGACGGTTCAGGCAGACCACTTGATCGGTAGTGCTCATGACCAGATGCAAATCGTGGGAAACCATTAGTACGCCACAACCGTGACGGTCGCGCAGGCGAGTAATCAGGCTGTAAAGCTCGGCCTGCCCTGCCACGTCGACGCCCTGCACCGGTTCATCCAGGACCAGCAATTGCGGCTCGCGCAACAAGGCGCGCGCCAGCAGCACGCGCTGCATTTCGCCACCGGAAACACTTTGTAGCGGGCTGTCGATGACTTTCTCTGCGCCCACTTCAACCAGCGCCGCGAGAGCGGTTGCGCGGTCCACGCCGGGCACCAGTCGCAGGAAGCGCAGCACGGACAGCGGCAAGGTCGGATCAACATGCAGCTTTTGCGGCATGTAGCCCACGCGCAGCTTCTGCTTGCGCCAAACCTTCCCGGTATCAGGCTTGAGCAGCCCGAGAACCGCCCGCACCAGCGTGGTTTTGCCCGCGCCGTTGGGGCCGATCAGGGTGACGATCTCACCCGGATTGACGCTCAAATTAATATTTTCCAGCACGTTCTGCCCGGACAGGGCGACGCCAACGTGCTCAAGCTTGATCAGCGCGTTGCTCATCAAGCCGCCTTGCAGCCGGAACACACCCCGATGATTTCCACCGTCTGGCCTTCAACGGCAAAGCCTACTTCAGCCGCAGCTTTGATCACCGCATCGCTGATGGATTGCTGTTGCAGCTCAATGGCAGCATGGCATTCACGGCAAATCAGGAACTGGCCCTGGTGCGCGTGGGTCGGGTGGTTGCAGCCGGTAAAGGCGTTCAGCGAAGCAATGCGGTGCACCAGGCCGTTATCCAGCAGGAAATCCAGCGCCCGATAGACCGTCGGTGGCGCGGCGCGGCGGCCGTCTTCTTCGCTGAGCACGGCCAGGATGTCGTAGGCACCCAGCGGTTTGTGGCTCTGCCACACCAGCTCCAGCACGCGGCGACGCAGGGCGGTCAGGCGCAGGCCTTTCTCGGCGCACAGGGCATCGGCTTCAGACAGCGCGGTATGCACGCAGTGAGAGTGGTCATGGGGGCGACTGGCTAGCGGTGTAATAGACATGAGCGGCGACGACATTTGCTGGAGACGTTATTATGTTACCCGTTCCTGCCTTGAATGAGTGGTCTACGTGCACCGTCTTTTTGCCCTTTTCGTTGTTTTATCCGCCAGCCTGCTGACAATTTCCTCAGCTCAGGCCGAAGTTCGCGTCCTCACCAGCATCAAGCCATTGCAGTTGATTGCGGCGGCTGTACAGGATGGCGTCGGTAAACCCGAGGTGCTTTTGCCACCCGGTGCGTCGCCGCATCACTATGCGCTGCGACCATCCGACGTACGGCGTGTACAGAATTTCGATCTGCTCTACTGGATCGGCCCTGACATGGAAGGCTTCATGCCTCGCGTGCTGAAAAATCGCACATTGCCTGTGGTCGCCGTTCAGTCGCTGCCCGGTTTGCATCTGCGCCATTTTGCTGCGGACAGTGCTTCCCATGAGGAAGAGCACGATGAACATGATCACGACCATCGCCCCGGAAGTCTGGACGCGCATTTGTGGCTGTCTTCCGTGAATGCCAGGGTGATCGCTGCAAAAATGGCGGCTGATCTGAGTGCGGCAGATCCAGCTAACGCTGCGCGCTACAACAGCAACGCCAAGGCTTTCACTGCGCGCCTGGACGTCATGGATGCACGCATCAAGGGGCGGGTGGCGGGCATCGCGGGCAAGCCGTTCTTTGTTTTTCATGAGGCGTTTGATTATTTCGAAGACGCTTATGGCCTCAAGCATGCGGGCGTGTTCAGTGTGGCGGCCGAAGTCCAGCCGGGTGCCCAGCACGTGGCGGCGATGCGCGCGCGCTTGACTGAGGTTGGCAAGACTTGCGTCTTCAGCGAGCCACCCCTGCGCCCACGCCTGGCCGAAACCCTAACCGCTGGTTTGCCAGCCAAACTTGCGGAGCTGGATGCACTGGGCAGCAACACCCCAGTGAACGCGACCGGGTACGAGCTGCTGCTGAATAAGCTTGGGGATGATCTGGTGGGGTGTTTGGAAGGTTTGTGATCGTTGGGCTGTTAAATCCGTGGGAGCGGTGCTTGCCCGCGATAAGAACGCCGCAGATATCAGGTCTATCGCGTCCATCCTATCGCGGGCAAGCACCGCTCCCACAGGAGATCGCCGTTTCAGTTACAACGCAAACGGCAGCGGTATGTGGATTTTCTGGCGTTGTTCCAGGCGCTGCTGGAATTCCAGCGGGTCGTGGATCAACACGTCTTGCCCGGCGTTGGATTCTGCTGCGATCAGACGTGACAGCCAGAAACGCACGCAACCCACACGCAGCATCGTGGGCCACAGCTCGGCTTCGGCAGCGGTGAACGGCCGCAAGGCAGCGTAAGCACCCAGCAAGGCCCGGGCGCGTGGTGCGTCGATCTGGCCGTCTTCGTCAGAGCACCAGTCATTCAGCGAAATCGCCAGGTCATAGAGCATCGGCCCGGAACAGGCGTTGTAAAAGTCGATGACACCGGTCAGGTGTGTGCCTTCGAACAAGGCGTTGTCGCGGAAAAGGTCACCGTGCAGGTTGGCCCGTGGCAAGGCGAGAATCTTCCCCTTCAGCCGCTCGATCTCTTCCAGCGTGGTCTTGAGCAAGTCGCTTGGGGCTTGCTCAAGGTGAGAAATCAGAATCGCCCCTTCGGCCAGCATCCAGTCCAGCCCCCGGTCGGTCTTGCGCTCCAGCGGCTTGTCCCGAGTCGCCAGATGCAAGTGGCCCAGCAGCTCGCCGATCTGCGCGCAATGCTGCGTGTTCGGCTCGCTGATGTGTTTGCCAGCCAGGCGCGGCTGTAGCAGTGCCGGTTTGCCAGCCAGTTCACGCAGGGCGATGCCTTCAGTGGTTGGCAAGGCGTACGGCACGGGCAAATCGGCGTCGTGCAACACAGCCAGTAGCTCGACGAAAAAAGGCATCTCGTGAACCGGGCCGCGTTCCACCAGTGTCAGCACGAATTCACCCTGCTCCAGACTGATGAAGTAGTTAGTGTTTTCGCTTCCAGCGGCAATGCCTTGAAAGTCGCGCAGGCGGCCTAACCCATAAGGGGCGAGAAAAACTTCCAGCTCGGGCCGAGCCAGGGGGGTAAACACGGACATATCAGGACTGCCAGCAAAAAGGGTGAATGTGGGACGTTACCACTCGAATATCTTCCACTGCGGGATCAGCATATCCGGTTGGTCGGAACGAATGAAATTGGCATCGGTACCATCAGCGCGCACCAGGAAGTAAGGCTTGCCACCTTTGGGGGTGATCTTTATCGCGTACAAAAAGCCATTCTGGCGATACTCCTGAATGGTCTTGTCGCCCTCGGTGCGGATCGTGACCTCCGGGTCTGCCGAGGGCGGCTCATCAGCGGCAATAGCAATCAGCGGGCAGAGTGTAAACAGGCCAGCCAGCAACAGGCGATTTGTCGTACGCATGATAACCTTGTCCCTTTGTCGTCAATGGTCCTCGCATTCTAGCGCCGACCCCGCCGAAAAGGTTGATTCTGCTCATGAGCCAAGCTCCCCTCGTCCTGGTGGACGGTTCTTCTTACCTGTATCGCGCCTTTCACGCGCTGCCGCCACTCGCTACATCCAAGGGTTTGCCGACTGGCGCGGTCAAGGGCGTGCTGAACATGCTCAAAAGCCTGCGTCGGCAATACCCGGACAGCCCGTTCGCGGTGGTTTTCGACGCCAAGGGCGGTACCTTTCGCGACGATCTGTACGCTGAATACAAAGCCAACCGACCAAGCATGCCGGACGATCTGCGCGTGCAGATCGATCTGCTGCACGCTTGCGTCAAGGGTCTGGGCTACCCGCTGCTGTGTGTCGATGGCGTTGAAGCCGATGACGTGATCGGCACTCTGGCGCGAAGCAGCGCGGCGGCAGACCGTCCGGTGATCATCTCCACCGGCGACAAGGACATGGCGCAGCTGGTCGACGGGCACATTACCTTGGTCAACACCATGACCGGTAGCGTGCAGGACGTGGCTGGCGTGAGAGAGAAATTTGGTGTCGGCCCCGAGCACATCATCGATTACCTGGCGTTGATGGGCGACAAGGTCGACAACATTCCCGGTGTGCCGGGTGTTGGCGAAAAAACCGCTGTGGGCTTGCTGGTCGGTGTGGGCGGCGGCTTGAAAGAGCTGTACGAGAACCTCGAAATAGTCGCGACGCTGCCGATTCGCGGGGCGAAAACTCTTGCGGCCAAGCTCGAAGAACACCGCGCCATGGCGTTTTTGTCTTACGAGCTGGCGACCATCAAGATCGACGTGCCGCTGGATGTCGAACTGGACCAACTGCACTGCGGCGAGCCGGACCGTGAAGCGCTGCTTGAGCTGTACGCCGAGCTGGAGTTCAAGAGCTGGATCGACGAGTTGCACCGCGATGCCAAGCGCGTCGGGCTGGAAATCGCGATCGAAGAAGCACCGGTTCCGAGCGAAACCCGCTACGAAACCATTCTTGAGCAGGATCAGCTGGACGTCTGGCTGAAGAAACTCAAGGACGCCAAGCTGGTAGCCTTTGTCACTCAGAGCAACGGCCTGGATGCTCAAAAGGCGCAGCTGGTGGGCTTGTCATTTGCCGTGCAGACCAACGAAGCGGCCTATATCCCCCTGACCCACTCGTACATGGGCGTGCCGCAGCAACTGGACCGCGATCATGTCCTCAAGCAGCTCAAGCCGCTGCTGGAAGACCCGGCCAAAATCAAGGTCGGTCAGCACGCCAAGTTTGATATCAACATTCTGGCGAACTGTGCCATTGGTGGCGATCAGGCCCAGGGCATCAACGTGCAGGGCTTGCTTTACGACACCATGCTTGAATCCTATGTGCTGGATTCCACTGCCACCCGTCACGACCGTGAAAGCCTGGCGTTGAAGTATCTGGGGCATACCGCCACGAATATTCAGGACATCGCTGGCAAGGGCGTGAAGCAGCTGACGTTTGACCAACTCTCGCTGGAGCTGGCCGCGCAATACGCCGCTGAAGAAGCCGACGTCACCCTGCGCCTTCACGAAGCGCTGCTGGCCAAACTCGAAGCTATTCCGAGTCTGCTCCCGGTGCTTAACGACATCGAAATGCCGCTTGTGCCGGTGCTGGCCCGCATCGAGCGCCAAGGCGCGTTGGTGGACGCTAAATTACTGGGCATTCAGAGCGTCGAGCTGGGGGACAAGATGGTTGCCCTTGAGCGCGAGGCCTTTGAAATCGCTGGTGAGGAGTTCAACCTTGGCTCGCCCAAGCAGCTGGGTGTGATTCTTTACGAAAAGCTCGGTATGCCGGTGCTTAACAAGACCGCCAAAGGCCAGGCGTCGACTGCCGAAGCGGTGCTGGCCGAGTTGGCCGAGCAAGGCTTCCCGCTGCCCAAGGTCCTGATGCAATACCGCTCCATGAGCAAACTCAAGAGCACTTACACCGACCGCTTGCCGGAGCAGATCAACCCGCGCACCGGCCGGATTCATACGTCTTACCATCAGGCGGTGGCCGTCACCGGACGCTTGTCCTCCAGTGATCCAAACCTGCAGAACATTCCGATCCGCACCGCTGAAGGTCGGCGTATTCGCCAGGCGTTCGTTGCGCCCAAGGGCTACAAACTGCTGGCAGCAGACTACTCGCAGATCGAACTGCGCATCATGGCCCACCTTGCCAAGGATGAAGGCTTGCTGCATGCGTTCCGCAATGATCTGGATGTCCACCGGGCGACGGCGGCGGAAGTGTTCGGCGTCGAGCTGGCAGACGTCACCACCGACATGCGCCGCAAAGCGAAAGCGATCAACTTCGGCCTGATCTACGGCATGAGCGCCTTTGGCCTGGCCAAGCAAATCGGTGTCGACCGCAAAGAGTCCCAGGCCTACGTGGATCGCTACTTTGCGCGGTATCCGGGCGTGCTCGATTACATGGAGCGTACCCGCACCCAGGCCGCCGAGCAGGGGTTCGTCGAGACCATCTTCGGTCGTCGTCTGTACTTGCCGGATATCAACGCCAAGAATCAGGCCCTGCGCAAAGGCGCCGAACGCATGGCGATCAACGCGCCGATGCAAGGCACCGCCGCCGATATCATCAAGAAAGCCATGATCCAAGTGAATAACTGGCTGGAGACTTCAGGGCTGGACGCGCGGGTCATCCTGCAAGTGCACGATGAGCTGGTGCTGGAGGTTCGCGAAGATCTGGTTGAGCAGATCAGCACAGAGATTCGCCAGCACATGAGCGGCGCGGCGGAGCTGGACGTTCCGCTGCTGGTTGAAGTGGGCGTGGGCAACAATTGGGACGAGGCGCACTGATCCGTGGGCTCCGCACCCTCGGTAGGAGTGCGCTTGCCCGCGATGAGCGATGACGCGGTGTGTCTGATAGACCGAGTCGCCTGAATTCGCGGGCAAGCCTCGCTCCAACAGAACACCCATTACCTCCGTGGGAGCCGAGCTTGCTCGCTAAGAGTGATGACGCGGTGTGTCTGATAGACCGAGTCGCCCGATTCGCGGGCAAGCCTCGTTCCTACAACAGACGGCGTACCCCCGTTGGAGCCGAGCTTGCTCGCGAAAAACGATGATGCGGTACGTCTGACAGACCGAGGTGCCTGATTAGCGGGCAAGCACCCCACACAAGAGCGATCTCAATATTGGCGCTACGACGTGGGACCGGCTTTAGCCGGGAAGAGGCCAGTACATCCACCCGATATCTATCGTCTGAATTGCCGCCTTCCCGGCTAAAGCCGGTCCCACGTCGTCACATTCGCTTGCGAGCAAACCTAGAATTTCCCACAGGGGTAAGGCGTGCTTGGCCAGAGAATTTCCCCGGCCCAGGAACTTGTCCCGTGAAATCCGGGTCAGAGAACACGATTGGCTGCGAAGCCAGTCATGCTCCTAGTTGTGTTAAGTGTTGGCAGATATCTGGCTCCCCTCCCAGGAAGTCAGAAACTTGAACCCCGAACTTCCCCTCCCCACATGAAGTCCGGGGTTTTTTTTGCCTGGGATTTACTCCGCAGGCGCCTTGTCTTCCAGTTCCATCCAGCCGGCCAGTACCGTATAGGCATCTTCCAGGCCCATGCGCTTGGGAGCCGAGAACAGTTGGATGCTCACTGCATCACCCCAGCCCTTGCGGATTTCTGCCTGAACTTTAAGCAGGGTGTTCTTGGCTGCGCCATAAGTCAGCTTGTCAGCCTTGGTCAGCAAGATGTGCATTGGCATGTGGCTGGCGATCGACCAGTCCAGCATCAGGATGTCGAAGTCGGTCATCGGGTGACGGATATCCATCATCAGAATCAGACCCTTGAGGCTTTCCCGGCTGCCCAGATACGCTTCAAGGTGACGCTGCCAGTGCAATTTGAGCGGTATCGGCACCTTGGCGTAGCCGTAACCCGGCAGGTCGACAAGGCGCCGCTCATCGTCCAGTTGGAAGAAGTTCAGCAGCTGAGTGCGGCCAGGCGTCTTCGAGGTACGGGCCAGGCTGGCGTGCGTCAGGGTATTGAGCGCGCTCGACTTGCCAGCGTTGGAACGGCCTGCGAAGGCCACTTCAAAGCCTTCGTCGTCCGGGCACTGGTCGACTTTGGCAGCGCTGAGCATGAAGGTAGCCTGTTGGCACAGACCAAGGATGGGGTTCTTGAGTTGCATGTGATTTCCGGTAAGAGCGGTGCCAGCAAGGGGTGCGGCAAGAGGTGTCGTTTCCGTTTCAGTGTTGCCAGTATATAATTACCGCAGATTTTGTGTGTGCTTTGTCCCGATACGGCAAAGCCACATCAGCAAGCGAGAACTATATGCGCATTAGAACGCAGTCCGCTTTTAACCTGAAAGGGTTGCTGAGTATGAAGGCTTTGGAGTTGCCTGTGTTCAGGAGTTCAAAGCAATGCCGTCGCGTGGATTGTGCAGGGACCGCAGTAGCGGGAGTTCGTGGACCATCGTCCGTCTGGATGAGCGAATTATCTTCTACATAACTATTCACATTTAGCCGATCTGGATTACCTGATGAAAAAAATTTTCGTGAGCCTGCTGTTGAGCCTGCCGTTGAGTTTGGGTATCTGCGGTGCGGCCCAGGCGGCCGAACCGGTGGTTGGCGACCCCGCCGCCGGACAGGCCAAAACCGCTGTATGTGGTGCCTGCCACGGTCCTGACGGCAACAGCTTGGCTCCGAATTTTCCCAAGCTGGCGGGTCAGGGGCAGCGTTATCTGCTCAAGCAATTGCATGAAATCAAGGACGGCAAGCGCGTCGTGCTGGAAATGACCGGCCTGCTGACCAACCTCAACGATCAGGATCTGGCTGACATCGCGGCCTATTACGGCGGTCAAAAAGGCAGCGTGGGCGCAGCCGATGAGAAGCTGGTCGCGCGCGGGGAAGCGCTGTTCCGTGGCGGCAAACTGGATCAGGGCATGCCGGCGTGCACCGGTTGTCACTCGCCTAATGGTGTAGGCAATGCACAAGCGGGCTTCCCTCATCTGGGTGGACAGCATGCTGATTACATTAAGAAACAATTGACCGCTTTCCGCGAAGGCGAGCGCACCAATGACGGCGACACTATGGTCATGCGCTCCATTGCGGCCAAGCTGAGCAACAAGGATATCGAGGCGCTCTCCCAATATATTCAAGGGTTGCATTGATAAAGAGCACCTGACGCAGAACCTGTGGGAGCAAGCTTGCTTGCGAAGGCGGTATTCCAGGCTCAGAAAAGTGACGGACGATCCTGCCCTTTCGCGAGCAAGCTCGCTCCCACGGGGATAACTCGGTCACGTATTCAGCTTAAAAAGGGTAGCTTCGGCTACCCTTTTTTGTTCTTGCCAGCGTTACACTAGCGAACTCGCGCCTTGGCGACCGGTCCAAAGCCGGTCGTTTGAAGTCGACTCAAATCTGCCTCAGGAGTAAAGCATGCGTAATCTGATCCTCAGCGCCGCACTGGTTGCCGCCAGTCTGTTCGGTATCACGGCACAAGCTGCCGAGCCTATCGAAGCCGGCAAACAGTACGTCGAACTGAGCAGCGCCGTCCCTGTTTCCGAGCCTGGCAAAATTGAAGTTGTGGAAATGTTCTGGTACGGCTGCCCGCATTGCTACGCATTTGAGCCGGTCATCAACCCATGGGTTGAGAAGCTGCCAGCCGACGTTCACTTCGTTCGCATTCCTGCCATGTTCGGCGGTCCATGGGACGCACACGGTCAATTGTTCATTACCCTGGACACCATGGGCGTAGAGCACAAGGTTCACGCGGCGGTATTCGAGGCAATCCAGAAAGGCGGCAAGCGTCTGACCTCACCGGAAGAAATGGCTGATTTCGTGGCCACTCAGGGCATCGACAAGGCCAAGTTCCTGGAAACCTTCAACTCGTTCGCGGTGAAGGGCCAGATCGCTAAGTACAAAGAATTGGCCAAGAAGTACGAAATCACCGGCGTGCCGACCATGATCGTCAACGGCAAATACCGCTTTGACCTCGGCACCTCCGGTGGTCCTGAGCAAACCCTGCAGGTTGCTGATCAGTTGATCGCCAAAGAGCGAGCGGCTACCAAGTAACCGGGCGCCTGCCATGCGGCGCTGGAGAGAAGCACGTGTTGTTGGCCTGCATGATCCGCGGGTCAACGAACATCATGTTCAAGCAAGCGGGTTGCCGGCCGATGGTCGGCTACGTTTGCTCAGTTTCAATATTCAGGTCGGCATCAGCACCGAGCGTTACGGCCACTACGTAACGCGGGGCTGGCAGCATTTGCTGCCTCACGGTGGTCGGGCCGGCAATCTGCAGAAGATTGGTGACCTGCTGGGCGACTTCGATCTGGTAGCCCTGCAGGAAGCCGATGGCGGCAGTTTGCGTTCCGGCTACGTCAATCAAGTCGAGCACCTGGCGCAGCTTGGGGCTTTTCCCTACTGGTATCAGCAACTCAATCGCAACCTCGGCCGTTTCGGTCAGCACAGCAACGGCGTGTTGAGCCGTCTACGGCCGGCTGCCATTGAAGACCATCCATTGCCTGGCCCGGCTGGGCGCGGTGCGATCCTCGTGCGTTTCGGCGAGGGCGAAGACGCGCTGGTAGTGGTCATGATGCATCTGGCGCTGGGTGCTCGGGCGCGCACACGACAGCTTGCTTACATCAGAGAGTTGATCGGCGGCTATCGGCATCAGGTATTGATGGGCGACATGAACACCCACGCCCTGGACCTGCTGGAACACTCGCCGTTGCGCGACCTGGGCTTGCTCGCGCCGCAGATCGAAGCAACGTTCCCGAGCTGGCGGCCGCAGCGCTGTCTTGATCATATTTTGCTCAGCCCTACCCTGACGCTCGAACGGGTGCAGGTGCTGGCGCAACCTATTTCCGATCACTTGCCCGTCGCGGTGGAGATCCGTCTTCCGGCCTCATTATGTGAGGACTCATTGCCCGTACCCAGTAATCGTGGATCGCTTGCATGAGCGATGAAGCTGAACGCTGGAGAGAAAAGTACCTCAAGGGCATCGAGCAACAGGACAAGCTCGAAAAGCGCTGGAATGCCCGTCTCGACTTGCTGCGCCGCGGTCTGGTACGCAGCAGTCTGGCGGCTGAGGGCTCGGATCGGGCGGTCGATCAATGCATGAAGGAAATGCGCGAGATCGTCCGCAAGGATGACATGGACGCGGGGCTTGCTGCGCTGATCCCCAAGCTCGAAAAGGCTGTGCTGGACTCCGAGCAGCGCCGCGAAGTCCGCGCCGGTCAAATCAGCAGCGCGCTGGTTTCACTGGTGTCGCAGTTGCAGTCGCTGGATCTACCCAAAGACGTCCGCAAGCCGCTCAAGCGTTTCGCTAAAGACCTTGAGGAGCGTGCCTCTCAGGCGCGAGAACTGCCACTGCTTCTGGGCGAACTCAGCGGACTGCAAGGGCGGGCGCTAACCCAGATTGAAAAGCCTGAAGAGCAGGCGAGGCCAGGCTTGCTGGCGCGCTTGTTCGGCGGGCATGAAGCGAGCCCGGCCGGCGCTGAGCCGGGTGATGCCACTGCGCAATTAACGCCGCTCATCCCGGAGCCTGCGCCTGGGGACTTCGATGCCTACGCCGACGATCGGGGAGAGCCTGACCCCTCGCCAACCGCTGTGGCTGCGCCGACTCAACCGGCTGGCACTTCGACTGGACGGTATGAGCCGCTGGCAGCGGTAGAGCCGGCAGCAGTGGCGTCGCAGCACGTGCAGGTCGTTCAGGCTGCTGCAAAACCTCGTGAGGTTGTCGAAGCGGCGGGCGTTGAAGTTGTCGCTAAAGTCGATCCTCTTCCAGCGCCCTTACCTGAACCCGAACCGGTCGCCGAGCGGGTTGCCGCGTCAGAGCTTGAACCTGTCGCCACTCAGGACCTGCTCACCCCGACACCATCGGTGCCGTTTGAGCAATTTTCCGAACCCTTCATCGTCGGCCTGGACGAAGAAGCATCCGAGCAAAGTGAAGAAGCGGCGCCCTTTTCACTGCCCAGCTCTCCTGAGCCTAGTTACAGCTCTGTCGCCACTCACATTGAGGAAACCCTGCTGGGGCTGCTCAACGATCTGACCTTGCCCGAACATCACCGCCCGCAGGCCGAGGCGATGCGCAAGCGTTTGGAGCATGGACTTAATTGGTACGAATTACTGCCGATTCTCGAGGATCTTGCAGTCTTGATGCTGGCTATCAGTGATGGCGGCCAGCAAGATTTTGAAAGCTACCTCAAGCAGCTCAACGAGCGACTGGAGTCGTTCCAAAGCAATTTGCAGGCGGCCAGTGAGGACTATGTAGGCCAACAGTCCGAATCGCGAGAGTTGAATAATCAGCTGCGCGAACAGGTGGATGGCCTGCAAAGCAGTGTGCAGGATGCGGCTGACCTGAACAGCCTCAAGCAAGTGCTGGAAAGCCGCCTCGAAGGTTTGCTGAGCACTATGGATCAGCACCAGGTCACCCGGGACGAGCGCGAGCAGAACGTGGCCGCGCGCTTGCAAAGCCTTGCCAGCCGGGTCGCGACCATGGAGCAGGAGGCGTTGGGTTTCAGGGCCAACATTGAAGAGCAGCGACAAAAAGCGTTGATTGACCCGCTGACCAGCCTGCCCAACCGTGCTGCCTGGGAAGAGCGCCTCGGGCATGAAGTCGCCCTCTGGCAGCGAGATAAAAACAGCCTGCTGCTGGGCATTCTCGATCTGGATCACTTCAAGCGCATCAATGATGGCTTTGGGCATCTGGCCGGTGACCGGGTTCTGAAGATCGTTGCCAAGGTACTGAAGAAACACCTGCGCGGCGGCGATTTCATCGCCCGTTTTGGCGGTGAAGAGTTCGTGGTCCTGATGCCGGCCACTCCCGTCGGCGCGGGGCTGGCGCTGCTGGATCAGTTGCGTACAGCGGTAGAGCTTTGCCCTTTCCATTTCAAGAGTGAACCGGTGGTCATCACTGTTTCAATCGGTGTAACAGCGCTGCGCCCAGGCGAACGCAGCGATGTTGCGCTCAAGCGTGCTGATCAGGCGCTGTATCGCGCCAAGGAAAACGGCCGCAATCAGGTAGAGCAAGGCTGAGCGGTCCTTGCTCGGCCTGATCGATCCCTGCTCTTTACGTTATGCTCAATTCTTTTACTGCCAATGCGTACCGGATTCTCATGAAGTTGCTTTGCTCTGCCCTGTTGCTCCTTACCTTGACCGCTTGCACCAGTGGCCTGCGGCTCGACACCAGCCACCCCTCGGCCAACTACGACAATCGGATTCAGTTTGTCGTCGTGCACTACACCTCCACGACGCTGGAGCATTCCCTTGCATTGCTGACCAACGGCGAGGTGAGCGCCCATTACCTGATCGGCGACACGCCCCCGATCATCTACAAGCTGGTAGACGAGAGCGCTCGTGCCTGGCATGCCGGTGAAAGTGAGTGGGATGGGCGTACCTGGCTGAATTCGGCATCCATCGGCATTGAAATCGTCAATCCCGGTTATCGCGACACGCCGACCGGAAGGCTCTGGTATCCCTACACCGAAGGGCAGATACAGGCCCTGATCGTGCTGCTCAAAGACATTGTTAAGCGTAACCACATCGATCCACGTCATATCATCGGCCATAGCGACATTGCCCCGGCGCGCAAGTTGGACCCGGGGCCGCTGTTCCCCTGGAAGCGGTTGGCCCAGGAAGGCTTGGGCGTGTGGCCGGACGAGCGTCAGGTTGCCCAGCAGCAGGCCTTGATGGCTAATGCGCTGCCGGATGTGATCTGGTTCCAGCAACAACTGGCCCGGCTTGGCTACAGCACACCGCAGACCGGGGAGCTGGATGTCGCGACACGCGGGGTTCTGGCTGCCTTTCAGATGCATTACAGGCCGGCACGGTTCGACGGACAACCTGACGTGCAAAGCGCGGCAATCCTTAAAGTACTCAATCGCCAGCGCTAAAGGTCTGAAATACGCTGATAAAACGAGCGTTTTTCAGGTCTGTTGCTATACCTGAGGGGGTAATCCTGCGGATATCCCCCGATGCTTGGTGCTGCAACCTCATTTCGCATGACTTTCTATCGTCCCTGGCTGATGGCTTTGCTCGCCGCCATGTTGAGTGCGGCTGTGCTTTTGGCAGGCAGCTTCGCCTTGGCCGTGCATCAGGCACGGCAAAACGAAAGCGAGCAAATGAAGGCCCAGGGTGAGCGCTTTCTGGTACGCCTGGAGCAACTTTTCGGGCAGTTACGTGTGGGGCTGGACCAGCTGGAGGCTCAGCCTCTGAGGCGTTGCACCCCCGAGATGATTGACCGCTTGCGCCAGGTGATTGCCAGCTACCGCTTTATCTACGAGGCGGCGTTTGTTGGCGATACCCAGTTGTGTTCCAGCTGGATCCCCACCAGCAATCTGGGTAAGGAGCGCCCCGCCGATATTCGCGGCCCGACTTATGACTACTGGCTCAATACCTCGGCCCAGCCCGACGACAACCTGGCGGCACTGGTGCTGGGCCGAGGCGGTTTCAGAGTGTCCACTTCCCGGGGCCATCTGACCGATGTAGTTGATCTGCCGGTGGGAGGCAGCTTGCTGGTAGTGCTCAATCACGGCAGCAAAGCGGTGACGGTTCTGGGCCCGGAGCAGTCCTGGCCGCCGACGGCGCGTTGGTCGTCGGAAGCCGATGAGACCTTGATGGTCACTGATAAACGACTGATTTATCGCATGCCGACCCAGAGTCCCGAATATCAGCTGGTGATGATTGCGCCTCGGGCAGGCTTGCAGGAGAAAGTCGCTGGTGCCTGGTGGTTTCTGGTTCCGGCAAGCCTTCTGGTGGCCCTGTGCATCGGTGCATTGGTGCTGCAACTGGTACGGCAGCAGCGCTCTCTCGGGGGTGAGTTGCAAGGCGCATTGAGGCGCAGCGAGCTCAAAGTTCTGTATCAGCCGATCTTTGACCTCAACACCCGACTCTGCGTGGGTGCCGAGGCGCTGGTGCGCTGGCGCAGGCCCGACGGCACCTTGACCAGTCCGGACCTGTTCATCCCGCTGGCGGAAAACACCGGGCAGATTCGGCAGATCACGGACTTCGTTTTGCAGCAGCTGCTGGAGCAACTTGGGCCGTTGCTGCGTGCCAATCCGCACCTCTATATATCAGTGAATCTGGCTGCCTGTGATGTGATGGCCCCGCGCATCGGGCGAGTAACGGCCAGATTACTGGCACAGCATCGAGTGGCTGCACGGCAAATCGCCTTCGAGGTGACCGAGCGTGGGTTGATCGACGTGGTGGTTGCCCGCAATCACCTACAGGCGCTGCGCGACCGGGGCCATCAAGTGTTGATCGATGACTTCGGCACGGGTTATTGCAGCCTGGCCTATCTGCAAACCTTGCCCGTGGATTGCCTGAAGATCGACAAAGCATTCATTGATGCCCTCGGCCATGATGCCGCCAGCAGCGGTGTCGCTCCGCACATCATTCGTATGGCTCATGCCTTGAATCTGCGGGTGATCGCCGAAGGTATCGAGTTTGAGTCCCAGGCTCAGCTGTTGATCAGCGAGGGGGTTATTTATGGCCAAGGCTGGCTGTTCGCCCGACCATTGAGCGCGGTCAAGTTCACCGAACTGGTCACCGGCGGCCGCCGCAGCCAGGGAAGACGGGCGGAGGACGTGGCGTGATTGCGGTGCTTATGGGCGATTCTATGACGTGGGACCGGCTTTAGCCGGGAAAGCAGTAGTTCGGTAGGGAAAGATTCAGTGCCTGTCCCGTCCTCTTCCCGGCTAAAGCCGGTCCCACGTCGTTATCCGATTGAGGGCAGGCGCGCGCCTACAGTCCAAAAATGGTTAAAGCGGCAACGCCATATAAAACTGGGTGCCCTGCCCTGGTCTTGAGTACACGCCCATTCTGCCGCCGTGCAGTTGCACGATTTCTTTGCACAGTGCCAAGCCCAGCCCGGCACCGCCTTTCTTGCGGCCGACCTGGACAAAGGGTTCGAAAATCCTCCCTTGCTGCCCATAAGCAATGCCTTCACCGTTGTCCTCGACACTGATGATGACCCGCTCGCCATGGCGCCTGGCCTGTAAGCGGATCAGGCCATTTTCAGGGGTGTGGCGCAGCGCGTTGTCCAGCAGGTTATCCAGTACCCGTTCAAGTTGAGCACGGTCGGCATGCAGGCGCGGCAGGGGTTCTTCGGCTTCGATCGACAGGACGATGTTCTGCTCCTGAGCTTGATCCTGAAAGCGCAGCCGAGTGTGTTCGAGCAATTCGTCGATGGAGCAAGGCGCGAGAGTGAGTTTTTGCAGGCCGTTCTGATAGCGGGAAAAATTCAACAAGTCATTGATCAGCTGCATCAGGCGCTGCATTTCTTCATTGACCGTGTCGAGCAGGTCCGCTTCTCGGGAGTCGGCTGGGAATTTTGCCCGCTCGCGGAACAGGCCGAATGCCATATGCATCCCCGTGACCGGCGTGCGCAGTTCATGGGAAGCGCGCAGAACAAACTCGCTACGCACGCGCTCGAATGCCCGCTGTTCGGTTACGTCATGCAGCACCATCACTGCGCCGAGGATATGGCCTTTGGTGTGACTGACGGGGGTAAGGCTGTAGGTGAGAAGCCTTGTTTCGCCATCGACCTCGATTTCCAGATCTTCCGGCGCGCGTTCCAGTGTTCCCCCGCGCAGGGTGAGATACAGTTGCTCATCGAGCTCGGGACGCTGCAACGCCTCGCCAAGGCCTTGGCCCAGACGGTCTTCGTCCCAGCCCAACTGGCGTTGGGCAACCGGGTTGAGGTGTTCCAGCCGACCCTGGCGGTCGATCATCAACAAGCCATCATCGATACTGTCGAGAACGGCCTGAAGCCGTTGTTGCCCGGCAAGCAATTCGTCGACGTTGGTCACCTGATGTTGGCGCAAAGCTTCGGCCATGATGCCGAAACGCCGGGTCAGCAGGTTCATCTCAGCAGCCGAAGAGATCGGCAATGTGACCTCGAAATTGCCTTGGCCGATATTATCGGCCGCTTTGGCCAGCGCCTCGATGGGCGCACCAAAACGCCGGGCAATGCCGTGAGCGGTGATGAAACCGATGCACAGTACCGCAAGCCCAACCAGGCCCAGCAAGCCTGCCACCCATATGGCCCGTGACCTGGCCCGGGATTCAACCTCGCCGATATTGCTCAGGGACTGTCGATGCGCCGCAACCAGCTTGTTGCGCAAGATATTGAAGCGCTCGCTTAGCTCGGCGTTGTCGCGCATGGCGCGAGGTGTGCTTCTGGATTTCGCGTAAGCCTCGAGAAATCTTTCATAGTCAGTGCGGACACCCAAAAAGCCATTGTCGACATTACTCTGTTCATCATGAGCGATGCCCTGAGCCAACACTTGGCGAAACTGCTCCTGCAGCTTTTGCAGCGGTTCCTGTGCGGGTGACTCATTGAGCATCATGACCAGCTGATCACCCAGGTTTTGCCGGAGTTTGAGCCCCGTATCCAGCGACACGAAGTTCTCTCGGATCAGGTTTTCCTGGGATTTGGCCATCTGCATTACGCTGACGAGCCCCAGCGCCAGCCCTAACAACGCTACCGTTATCAGGGCCGAGATGCTGAAGAACAGCCTTGTGCGTAACTTCATTGCCCATTTCATGCGCGAGTTTTCACAGGTTGTACTGCTTGCGTTTGCGGTACAACGTCGAGGCGTCGATACCTAAGGTTTTCGCCGCCTGATCCAGCGTTTCGCTGGTGGCCAAGACTGCGCCGATGTGGGCTTTTTCCAATTGGTCCAGGCTCAGGGCAGCGCCTACGCGAGGTGCGTTGCTGGTCGGCTGCTCACCCATGCCCAGATGCGCGACTTCGACACGTTCTTGCGGACAAATGATGCTGGCCCGTTCTATCACGTTGCGCAGCTCGCGAATGTTGCCCGGCCAGCGGTAATTGAGCAGCGCAGACTTCGCCTCTTCGCTGAATCCCCGTGCAGGGCGCGCGTAATCCTTGACGAAACGCGCCAGGAAGCGATCAGCCAGGGTCAGGATGTCTTCGGTGCGTTCACGCAATGCCGGCAGATGCAGGGTGATCACATTCAGGCGATAGAGTAGGTCTTCGCGAAAACGGCCGTTGCGAACCATGTCTTCCAGGTTGAGGTTGGTGGCTGCGAGGATGCGGACATCGGCGCGTCGGGTAACAGGGTCACCCACGCGCTCGTATTCCTTGTCCTGAATGAAGCGCAGCAACTTTGGTTGTAACGTGAGGGGAAAATCGCCGATTTCGTCAAGAAACAGCGTGCCGCCGTCGGCTTGGTTGACGCGTCCCAAGGTGCTTTCGCTGGCACCGGTAAACGCGCCTCGGCTGTGACCGAACAGTTCGCTTTCCATCAGTTCGGCCGTCAGAGACGGACAGTTGATGGTGACGCAGGATTTCTTCGCGCGTTTGCTCCAGCCGTGAATTGCCCGGGCCAGCTCGCCTTTACCGGTACCGGATTCGCCGAGGATCAGGATGTTGGCATCGGTGACAGCTACCTGACGGGCAGTTTCCAGAATCGCCATCATTGAAGGGCTATGGGAATCCAGGCCGTCCTTAGGTTTGCGGATCTCACCTTCGAGGGCTTCAAGGCGTGCCGAGAGTTGGCGCACTTCCAGTTGTTTGGCGGTGGCCAGACGCAGTTGGTCCGGGCTGCAAGGCTTGACCAGGTAGTCGGCGGCACCTGCCTGAATAGCATCCACGGCAGTGTCGACGGCCGAATGTGCCGTGACGATCACTACCCGCATCCAGGGGGCCTGGACGCGCATCTGCGCCAGCACATCAAGGCCATTGTCTTCGCCCAGCCGCAAATCCAGAAAGCACAGGTCGAATACCTGGCGTTGCAGCAACGTTTCCGCTTGCGCTGCGCTGTTGGCGGTGGCGACGCTATAGCCCTCATCTTCCAGGCAATAGCGGAACGTGCGAAGGATCGCGGACTCGTCATCCACAAGCAGAATACGGCCCTGATTCTCAGTGGCTGCTTCCATTTTTCCTACGCTCCTCAGTGAATTGTCTTGCCTTAGTGTCGGAATAATCGGGCAAGTTGCATGGTCGATTCTGATTGATTATGCGTGCTGCATGGTAGCTATCTGATAGGAATATAGTTAAGCGATTGATTTATATAGTTTTCTACCCAAAAAAACCGCTGGCACATGACTTGCGGGTTTCTTCTGCTTTTCGATTGAGCGATTTGCTCAAATCCAATGCATAGCCATCGATGGAGAAATGCCATGCACCCGCTGAAAAAGCTCGCCCTGGCGACCGCCACAGTCACGGCACTGAGTCTCAACCCGCTACTGGCCAGCGCGGCCCAAGGGGATCTGCCCAGCCAGTTGAACGAAGCAAGACAGGAAGGCTCGATCTGGACAGCTTTCGCCCTCAATAAACATTTGAGCCCTTTCAAGATCGACGTGAGCGTTGAACAAGGCACTGCAGTCCTGAAGGGCAAGGTCGAGAATGAGGTCGATCGCGAGCTCGCAGAACGAATTGCGCTGGACGTCAAAGGCATCGACAAGGTGGACAACCAGCTGGAAATAGATCCCGAAGTCGCCGCTGAGCCCGGCGCCAAAGCCTCCATGGCGCAGCGCTTTGAAGACGCCACCCTGACCGCGACGGTGAAGTCCAAGTTGCTGTGGAGCAGCGTGACCGAGGCGCTGAAAATCGACGTCGATACCAAGGATGGCGTGGTAACGCTCAAAGGTCGCGCGCAGAGCCCGGAAGCCAAAGAAGTGGCTGGCAACCTTGCGACCAATACCGATGGCGTGGTCAGTGTTAATAACCTGATCAGCATCAGCGCCGCGGACTCTATCAATTCCCGCACCGACCCGCAGGTCAACACCCCTGTCGAGGAGATGAGCGATGTCTGGATTACCAGCAAGGTTAAATCCAGCCTCATCTATAGCCGCAACCTCGATGGCATGAACATCAAAGTCGAGACCAAGAGCGGTCTGGTTTCCCTCAACGGGATCGTCGCCAACTACGCCGAGAAAGAATTGGCGGTGGAAATCGCCCGGAATATACGCGGGGTTAAAGGGGTGAATGCAGATGCGTTGAAAGTCCTGGCCAAGACTGCGGGCTAATCCTACGCGGCGGTCGTCGTGCAACCTGCACGATAAATACAGGCTTATCGTGCAGGTTGCTCGCAGAAAGATTTTATAGGTGAATGTAAGCCGCTGATTTATAAGGAAATAACTGTGATTATAAAACTGGCATGCACCCTGCAATAACCCTCTCATACAAGCCGTGAAGTAACCGGCAACAAGATCAGGATCGAGCATCCCTGCGGGATCTCAGGAGCAACCAGATGAACAGCAAGCGTTTCGCCCAAATGCGCATTTCGCCACTGCATATCCAGCAGATGTTGTTTGCCACATTGGCCGTGCTGGTCACTCTGATTGCGATCCAACAGTTTCAGCGCTGGGATAACAACCGCGCGGCAATGCATGAAGCGACACAGATTAAACAGCAGTTCACTTACAGCCAGTCCTACACCACGGCCAGTGCGCCGTTGGCCAGAGACACTGCGCTGAGCTTTACACCTGTGGAAGGCACAGCGCCTGTCAGTGAAATGCCGCAGCAGCAAAATCAGCAATCCTGGGTTTTCTAACCCGCGTTGCCGTAGAAACAGCATTCATTAAAAGCAGTAACCACTTTAAAAGTAGTAACCAAGGAGAATCACCATGTTGAGTTGGGCAATCACGTTTCTGATCATCGCCATTGTCGCTGCAGTACTTGGCTTCGGTGGTATCGCAGGCACCGCGACCGGTATCGCGAAGATTCTGTTCGTCGTATTCCTGGTCATGTTCGTTGTCTCCTTCTTCTTTGGCCGTCGCGGCCGAGGCTGAATATGCGCACTTCGTTCCATTCACTCGCCGCCGCCCTGTTAATGGGCGGCAGCACAATGGCGATGGCTGCCAATGATGGACAGACCCGAGTGAACGAGCTCCTTAGCTCTGCACCCGAGTATCGCCAGACCTGGGAAGGCGTTGTTAAGAAAGAAGAACGGCTACCTGATTGGGTAATCAATCTTTCTGGCGCTTCGGAGCAGCAGATGCAGGCTGTTACGGAAGAGGGCAAGCCCTTCATCGTCGGGCCATTGTGTGAAACCGCTGAAAGCTGCAAAAGCAAACGCCTGATCGTGGCTTTCAGCCTCGATAAGGATGATGCCTATGCCATGTTGGTCGAAGTGCCTGCGGGCTTGCCTACGGACAAGTCTCCAACGCGCCATGCGACCTACCGTTTCCTCGGCGATCCGGATGATGGAATGAAGAAGCTGTTGGATGAAGAGCTTCGCAAGGATCCGAACTGGTATTAAGTAATACCAAGAACTCGTGAACAGAGAGCACTCTTGTTCGGAGTGCTTTTTGAGCTGCGCCGCTCCACGACGGTGGCGCATGACCATGGGGCCGGGATGCTTTGATCGTTTGGATCGAAGTGACCTAGGGGTACAGGGAGTACCTCCGTTGAGGGCCGGGTCAGGAAGAACCGCGATGCAAGTTCTGCTTGCGTCGCGTTTACTCATTTCTACCAGCGGCACATGGCCGCACATCCGGGTTTTTCTGTAGGAAATTTCCGCGCTTCATCGAAGAATCCCCCCCCCCCGCTGTAACCCCCTCTTTTGAATGCCTAAAAACTCCACAGACGCCGTTTTAGCCACCTGTGCGCCGAAATGCGGCACTCGGATGTCGTTTTCAGATAGGTTTTATGTCGCAAACGTTATGCCGATTCGGCATGGGGTAGTCATTTACGGCATTAGACGCTGCCTCTTCTCGTGGGAATAGTTGCGCCTTTTTTCGCCAGCTACAGAGCCAGGATGCTCGCTTGCGGCACCTACTCTGGACGGCTCTGACAGTCACTGCTTCGGATTGCTGTGGATTGGCAATATTGTGCAGGCGTGTTTTCAGAGATGTCCGGCCACTTGAAAAAAGGTAACGACATGAAGAAGGCAAAGCTGAGCCTGGCCTGGCAGATCCTCATCGGTCTGGTACTCGGGATTGCGCTGGGTGCGCTGCTCAACCATTTCAGTGCCGAGAAGGCGTGGTGGATCAGTAATATCCTTCAACCTGCCGGCGATATCTTCATTCGCCTGATCAAGATGATCGTCGTCCCGATTGTGGTTGCGTCGCTGGTAGTGGGCATCGCAGGTGTCGGCGACGCCAAAAAGCTCGGGCGTATCGGCCTCAAGACCATTCTCTACTTCGAAGTTGTGACCACCGTTGCGATTCTGGTTGGGCTGGTGCTGGCCAACGTTTTTCACCCGGGTGCCGGCATCGACATGAGCACCCTGGGCACGGTCGATATCTCCAAGTACACGGCAACCACGGCCGAAGTGCAGCATGACCATGCCTTCATCGCGACGATTCTTAACCTGATCCCGTCCAATATCTTCGCCGCCGTTGCCCGTGGCGATATGTTGCCGATCATCTTCTTCTCGGTGATGTTCGGTCTGGGTTTGGCCAGTCTCGACGCCGAAGTCCGCGACCCGGTGCTGAAGGTTTTCCAGGGCGTTTCGGAAACCATGTTCAAGGTCACTCACATGATCATGAAATACGCGCCGATCGGTGTATTTGCATTGATCGCCGTGACCGTAGCCAACTTTGGTTTCGCGTCGCTGCTGCCGTTGGCCAAGCTGGTGATCCTCGTCTACTTCGCCATCGCCTTCTTCGCGTTCGTGGTGCTTGGTCTGATTGCCCGCCTGTTCGGCTTCTCGGTGATCAAGTTGATGCGCATCTTCAAGGACGAGTTGATCCTGGCCTACTCCACCGCCAGCTCCGAAACCGCCCTGCCGCGGGTGATCAGCAAGATGGAAGCCTATGGCGCACCGAAAGCCATTTGCAGCTTCGTGGTGCCGACAGGCTATTCGTTCAACCTTGATGGCTCGACCTTGTACCAGAGCATTGCCGCCATGTTTATTGCCCAGCTTTATGGCATTGATTTGTCGCTGGGCCAGCAACTGATGCTGGTATTCACCCTGATGGTCACGTCCAAGGGGATCGCGGGTGTGCCGGGTGTTTCCTTTGTAGTGCTGCTGGCGACGCTTGGTAGCGTTGGTATTCCACTGGAAGGCCTGGCATTCATCGCTGGTGTTGACCGCATCATGGACATGGCTCGCACCGCACTCAATGTGATCGGCAACGCCTTGGCGGTGTTGGTGATTTCGCGCTGGGAAGGCATGTACGACGACGCCAAAGGCGAGCGCTACTGGAACTCCCTGCCCCATTGGCGCAGTAAAGAGCCGTTGTCTGGGGTTGAGTCAAGTAAGGCTTAATTTCAAAACCTCGGCTATTCTGTGGCGGTGGGTTTGCTCGTGAATGGTTTTTCAGCGAAATAACTTTCGACTGACCTGACGCCATCGCGAGCAAGCTCACTCCTACAGAATTTTGTTTAATCCGTTGGAGCGGCTGGGCGGCATCCGACTTGCCCGCGAACCAGGCGTCTCGGTCTGTCAGAAACACCACGTCATCGTTCATCGCGGGCAAGCGCGCTCCTACGGATGGAACACGATCTCTGTGGGAGCGAGGCTTGCCCGCGAATCAGGCACCTCGGCTTATCAGATTCCCCGCGTCATCGTTCTTCGCGAGCAAGCTCGGCTCCCACAGGGATACGCGGTCCGTTGGAGCGAGGCTTGCCCGCGAACCAGGTGCCTCGGTCTGTCAGACACATCACGTCACCGTTCTTCGCGAGCAAGCCCGGCTCCAATAGGGCTGTGCGTTCAAGCCTGAGCCATGGCGTCATTCAGGGATTTTTCCAGATGTGCTTTGTAGCGCAGATAGAGAATGCTCTGCCCTCGTGAATCTCCCAGCAGCCCTGAAAGATCCAGGTCGGTGATGTAACAGCGATAGCGCTCAGGTTCAATGCGCTGCTCCAGGATCTGCCGGGCTACGACGCTGAAGAGTTGATCGCCATGTTCCAGCTCGGAAAACTCCTGGTTGTCGCAGTACAGAGTGACGCTCACCTGACCGGGTGATGCTTCCTCGATAATCGCCTGCACATCGTAAAACGGCTTATCCATCGCCACCGGCGCATTGCGCGGTTCGATACGTCGTGCGCGCGCCAGCCCTGAGGGCAGTAGCTGGTAATAGAGAATATCCAGTCGCGTCGGTTCAAGAGGGTTGTCCAGCGGCAGCATGGCCCCGCGTCGATATACCAGCGAGCGGAAGAACCGCTGCAAGGGCATCAGCAAACTGGTTTCGTCATGGTAGGGCAGACTTTGATGCCATAAAGCGTTGCGCTCATCGAGTACGTAAAGCTCAGCGGTCGCCTGATTGATCCGATAAAAGACCTGGATGCACTCCGGCTGGCCGGACGGCAGGATCAACGCCAGATCGTGCTCGGCCAATGCGTGTGGGTCCAGATGCAGCGGGCTGTAGCGAGGTATCTCCTCGCCCAGGTATTCAAACAGGCCTGCAAGGCTGTTGATCACCACCTGCGTCACTGGCTGGGCCGGGACCATTTCCAGAACGTGATACTGCTGCTGAACCTGAATCAGATAGCGGTGATTAAGGCGTTGTGCATGCAGCAGCTGCGCGGTGGCGACCAGCTCCTCCACTCGCTGGGCAATGGCTGGTGCCCGGTTGTGGCAGAAGCAGCGCACGCGCACCACAGGCTGCGCAGCTCCTACGGGCAGGTTGCTCAACAGGTCGCTCAGGCAGTCGAGCAAGGCGTGTTCGCCATCATGACGGGTGACCAGAATTTCGTTCCAGCTGTTGAGCGTGATCTGATCCAGCGTCAGTACGAGGTTCTCCCGAACCCCTGCGTAACTCAGCGAGTCGGTGCGCTCGGTGGTCATCAGGATGTTGAGGTCGCGGTGGTGCCTGAGAGGGTCGACCCCCACGTTGACCAGCAACAGGATTTCCCTGGGTACGCTGGCACTGAGCAAACGTTCTTCGCTCACCACCTCTAGCGGCATCGGAATCTGTTGTTGCAGCGCGCCGAGCAGGTTGAACAGCTCGATCTCGCTCAAGTCGCTGCTACCCGGATGCAGCGCGAGCCGGGTGGAGGTGTCGATGATGTTGTTGCGATGACACCAGGTCAGCAGCTCCAGAAGTTCTCGGCTGCGCTTGATGGGTGAAAAATTGAGCCAGTCCTGAGGGCCGAGGCTGCCGTTATACAGCGCCCACTGAGTCTTTCCTGGCTCGCGGCGGTTGTCTGATTGCACCAGTGTCAGGGTGTCTTCAGCCAGATCGGGAGCAATGCCGGGGTTGATGTACTCGATTTTGCCGGCCTTGCGCTCGAAAGCGGCATACAGCCTGCGGCCAAGCACATTGAGGTCCCGGGTATTGGCCGAGCTGCCTACATTTTGAGTTCGGGCAAATTGCGTCAGAAAGCGATAGCTGTAATTGAGTTCGTTGACCAGTGTCCGGCGTTCAAGGGTCACCTGACGGACTTTCCACTGACTGCGGCTGTCTAGCAACAACAGTTGCCGTTCATTCCAGCCCCATTCCTGCGTCAGGCGCTCCAGCAGTTGTCGCTGCCAACCCGTGCTGCGCAGCCGCGTGCTGCCGGTGAGCTTTTTATTCACTTTCAAATACAGGGCGCGGCGCACCAACTCCAGGCGCTCAGACTCGCCACGCTGGACGAGGTATTCCTCTATGCGGCGATAGACCACCATGTACGGGTCCAGCTCATCCAGATCCAGCTGGTTGGCGAACACCGCCTCCTTGAAGCGCAGGCTCAGGCACTGCACCTGAGGGTGTTCACTGGCATAGACCTCAATCAGCAACAGTTTGAGCACCGATTTGTAAGGCGACTCAATGCCTTTGAACAGCTGCCACAACCCCGCGCCAAGGAACTCCCCCGGCGGGATTTGCGCCAGATGACCCAAGTCCAGCACCTCGTCGGCGCGGATGAAGCGTTTGGAGAGCAAAGTGTGGGTGAAATCGGTGTAACGCCGCTCTTCGTAAGTGGGTACCAGCCACCACATCGGCGTGCGGCCAGCGAGGCAGATGGCCGTGCGGTAGAACTCATCCAGCAACAGATAATGCTGGGTAGTGCCGCAGTCGTCTGAGCTGAGTTGCGCGTCGCGCTCGCCAGTCACGAAACGTTGCGGGTCGATCAGGAAAAAATGCGCTTCGGCACCCTGGCTATCAGCCCAGGCTTCCAGCGCCTGGCACTTTCTGCGCAACTCGGCGATTTCGCTGTCGGTCAACTCCGGGTCGTGGCAGACCCAGACGTCCATGTCGCTTTCTTCGGCTTGCGCCAGGGTGCCAAGGCTGCCCATCAAAAACAGGCCATGAATCGGCTGGCGCACGGTGCCCAGGGGCGACTTGTAGGAAAACGAGCGGGTCAGGCGTTGGGCTTCGGCCAAGGCCAGTGTGCTGGGCTGATAATTGGATACGCCGGCGGGCGTGCTGCCGGAAACATAGCCCGGTAACAGCGGGTGGTTGACATGGAAAAACAGCGGGAGCAGGTTCAGCACGGTCTGTTGGCGGGTCGACATTCCTTCGAGGGCACGGGAAAGCCGCCCGTTGCTCAGGGTCATGAAGCGGGTGCGAAGCTGGGTAAGCACGACTCGGTCGATGCCTTGATCCAGGTCGGGACGAATTTCGGAATTTCGCGTCATTACAACTCAAACCGGCTGCCGGTTTAGACAAAGGGGCAGCGTTGAAGGGGTGAGCTAGACGGCGGGCAGGTACGCGTTGCGCGCGTTTATTGTTCTGGCGCCAATTTTCTATCGGCGCAGTTTTCCATAAATGAAGGGTCCGCTGAACCTATTTTGGCGACGGACCCTTGCAGCGTTCAGGCAGCTTGTTTGGCAACGTTAAGGATAGTGAGCAGAGATTGCGCGTGTTCAGCGGCTTCCAGTCCAAGACTGGTGAGATAACCACCATCGACCTGAGTCGTCAGGCCTTTATCGAAAAGTCTTTGCGCAGCAGCAACAGCGGTCGGAGCCGCAACATGATGGACTTTGAGTCCTTCGAGGGTATTGCCCAGATTGAAGAGTGCGAGGATTTCCAGTTCGGCAACCAGCTCAGGGGTATACGACATAGGTGCTCCAGACTTTTTTCTAGTAATACGCCTCACTGACTGGCGGGTGTCCGGGAATCAACGTGTCGGTGCTGCGCTCGTCGGTTCTGGATGACCGTTAAAGCCGGCTCGGCGTGACAGCCTCGTTTGGATAGTGGCAGCGAGGCTTTTGCAGTGTAGTACGGGTCTGGAGTTTTTGCAGACTGTGCTGGGCCAATCGTCAGATTGGCGTGAGAGCCGCGTTGCTCATGCCTCGGGCGGCAATTCCGGTAAGGCGCGCAGCGCCGCTTCGTACCATTCGGTATTGAATGCGCGATCTTCTTCAAGCAGTCCGTCGATTTCGATAGCCAGCACGTGGGCCATCAGCTGCAGAATCTCTTCGCGCTCATAACCCACCAGCGTCAGCTTGTTGAAAGTGGCTTTGGCGGCAGGCGGGTTGTCGCTTTCGATCTGATTTTCGATGGCCTGGATCAGGGTCGATTCAGCGAACTCTTCTTCGTCGTTGTCGATTTTGTCGGTCATGGGGGTGTTCCTCAAAAGAATATATGTCGAGCACTTCCCTGTGGGAGCGGTGCTTGCCCGCGATAAGGCCAACTCGGTTTACAGCCCTGCACCGAGTCATCGTTCATCGCGGGCAAGCACCGCTCCCACAGGAGTGCTCCACCGAATCTGTTTAGCGCGAAGCCAACAGTGCCTGGCCGCGAGCCGCCGCCGCCTTGACCTGCGCTGGCGCGGTGCCGCCGATGTGGTCACGGGCGTTGACCGAGCCTTCCAGGGTCAGAACGGCAAATACGTCTTGCTCGATCTGATCACTGAACTTGCGCAGTTCTTCCAGGCTCATTTCAGCCAGGTCCTTGCCGCTTTCGACGCCGTACTTAACAGCATGACCAACGATTTCGTGGCAGTCACGGAACGGCAGGCCACGACGCACCAGATAGTCGGCCAGGTCAGTCGCAGTAGAGAAACCACGCAGAGCGGCTTCACGCATGATGGCGTGCTTGGGCTTGATCGCCGGGATCATGTCGGCAAAGGCACGCAGCGAATCGCGCAGCGTATCGGCGGCGTCGAACAACGGCTCTTTGTCTTCCTGGTTGTCCTTGTTGTAAGCCAGAGGCTGGCCCTTCATCAAGGTCAGCAAGCCCATCAAGGCGCCGAAAACGCGGCCGCTCTTGCCACGCACCAACTCCGGGACGTCCGGGTTTTTCTTCTGGGGCATGATCGAGCTGCCGGTGCAGAAGCGATCCGGCAGATCGATGAACTGGAACTGGGCGCTGGTCCACAGCACCAGCTCTTCCGAGAAGCGCGACAAGTGCATCATCGCGATGCTGGCGGCGGAGCAGAATTCAATGGCGAAGTCGCGATCCGACACGCTGTCCAGCGAGTTACCGCCAACCACGTCGAAACCCAGCAGTTTGCAGGTCAGTTCACGGTCGATGGGGTAAGTGGTGCCTGCCAGTGCTGCGCTGCCCAGTGGCATGCGGTTAAGGCGTTTGCGGCAATCCACGAGACGCTCGTAATCGCGGCTCAGCATCTCGAACCACGCCAGCATGTGGTGACCGAACGTCACTGGCTGTGCGGTCTGCAAGTGCGTGAAGCCCGGCATGATGGTTTCGGCTTCTCGCTCGGCCTGACCCAGCAGGCCCTGTTGCAGGCGAGTGATCTCGGACAGAATCAGATCGATCTCGTCACGCAGCCACAGGCGGATATCGGTCGCGACCTGATCGTTACGGCTGCGACCGGTGTGCAATTTTTTGCCGGTGATGCCGATGCGGTCAGTCAGACGCGCTTCGATGTTCATGTGCACATCTTCCAGATCGACGCGCCAGTCGAAACTGCCGGCTTCGATCTCGGCCTGGATAGTATTCAGGCCATCGATGATGGTGTCGCGCTCGGCGTCGGTCAAAACGCCAACGTGGGCCAGCATCGTCGCGTGGGCGATGGAACCCATGATGTCGTGGCGATAGAGGCGTTGGTCAAAGGTGACGGAGGCCGTGAAGCGCGCGACGAAAGCGTCGACGGGTTCACTGAAGCGGCCGCCCCAGGACTGGTTGGTCTTGTCGGTGCTCATGGATTCGCTCGTGATCTGCTGAAAATGGCGTGCCCGCGTTAATCGCAGGGCGCCCGCGATAATAACAGGTTGCGATTTTTTTATTCTTCAGCGGCTTGCCGCCTGCACGTACAGCGTCGAGACTGGCGTCATGCGAAAGAGCCTCCCGAACCAGCGCCCGCCCTCCGAGCCGGGTAAAGAATTTTTCCTCCCCGAACTGTGCCTGCCCCAGGCGCTGCTGGTATTGGTACTGCTCGCTGAATTGTTGGTGCTGGTGCTGGTATTGGTGGAGCCGATGCGGCCGACATTCGATTGGGTGCGGCTGGCCCTGATGTCGCTGTTTGTGCAATGGATCGTGTTGCTGTCGGCGGCGCTGTTATGCAGTCTGCGCCCATGGCTGGCGCGCCTGCCTGCCGGGCTCGCCGGGTTGATCGGCTGTCTGCTGGTGGTCGCGCTGACCCTGTTGTGTACCGCCGTCACGGACATTTGCCAACTCACCGGGCGTTTGAGTCTGGGTGGGATGGTGGAGCGCTACATACGCTACGGAGTTATCGCGCTGATCATGTCGGCCTTGATGCTGCGTTATTTTTATCTGCAGAGTCAGTGGCGCAAGCAACAGCAAGGTGAGCTGCGGGCCCGGATTGAATCCCTGCAAGCGCGCATCCGCCCGCACTTTCTATTCAACACCCTGAACAGCATCGCCAGCCTCGTGGCGACCAGTCCGGCCAAGGCCGAGCAGGCGGTGCTGGACCTTTCCGATCTTTTTCGCGCCAGTCTTGCCAAGCCCGGAAGCCTGGTGACCTGGCGCGACGAGGTTGAATTGGCGAAACGATATTTATCGATTGAGCAATATCGTCTCGGCGAGCGTCTACAGTTGGACTGGGTGATCAGTGGAATTCCAGACGACCTGCCAATTCCCCAGCTAACCTTGCAGCCATTACTGGAAAACGCTTTGCTTTATGGCATCGCACCTCGGGTCGAAGGTGGTGTCGTAAAAGTTGAGGCGGACTATGAAGGGGGTGAATTCATATTGTGCGTAAGTAATCCCTACGATGAAGTTGCCAGTCGGCAGACTTCCAACGGCACTCAACAGGCCCTGGTAAATATCGGTGCACGTATTACGGCACTTTTTGGTCCGCACGCCAGTCTGAGCGTGGAGCGCCGTGACGGTCGTCACTACACCTGTCTACGCTATCCTTGTGCGAGACTCACGCAGGAAGCCAGAGCTATATGAATGTCCTGATCGTTGATGACGAACCCCTGGCCCGCGAACGGCTGAGCCGAATGGTCAGTGAAATCGAGGGTTATCGGGTTTTGGAACCCAGTGCGTCCAATGGCGAAGAAGCCTTGGCCCTGATCGAAAGCCACAAGCCGGATATCGTTTTGCTGGATATCCGCATGCCAGGCCTGGATGGCCTGCAAGTCGCTGCCAAATTGTGTGAGCGGGAGACTCCACCCGCTGTCGTCTTTTGCACGGCACACGACGAATTTGCCCTTGAGGCATTTCAGGTCAGTGCGGTTGGCTACCTGGTCAAACCCGTGCGGCCTGAACATCTGATTGAGGCCTTGAGAAAAGCTGAGCGTCCGAACCGTGTGCAGCTGGCGGCATTGACCCGTCCTGCGGCGGAAAGCGGCAACGGCCCACGCAGCCACATTAGCGCCCGTACTCGTAAAGGCATCGAATTGATCCCGCTGGATCAGGTGATTTTCTTCATCGCCGATCACAAGTACGTCACCTTGCGTCATGAAGGTGGTGAGGTCTTGCTCGACGAGCCACTCAAAGCCCTCGAGGATGAGTTCGGTGATCGCTTTGTGCGCATCCACCGCAACGCGCTGGTTGCACGCGAACGAATCGAACGTCTGCAGCGCACGCCGCTGGGGCATTTCCAGCTGTTCCTGCGCGGCCTTAATGGCGATGCATTGATCGTCAGCCGCCGGCACGTGGCCGGAGTGCGCAAGATGATGCAGCAGCTTTGAATTAGCGAATTTGAATTTAAATCCTGACTGTGGGAGCAAGCTTGCTTGCGAAGAGGCCAGTACATCCACCGCTTCTTCCTGGCCGATAGACCGCTTTCGCGAGCAAGCTCGCTCCCACAGGTCCTCGGCATATCCGTGGATTTGAATTGAAATCCTGACTGTAGGAGCGCGCTTGCCCGCGATGGCGAAGTGTCAGACGACTCATTCATTGCCTGACACGCCCCCATCGCGGGCAAGCGCGCTCCTACGGGGCATTTAACGCTGATCTGGATCATAACTGCGACCACACAGCACTGAGCCGTTTTGCCTGAACTGTTATTATCCGTCGCAATTATTCTGTCAGTACGGATTGATCCATGTCCTCTCGCGAAATTCGCATCGCCACCCGTCAAAGTGCGCTGGCTCTATGGCAAGCCGAATACGTCAAGGCTCGGCTGGAACAGGCTCATCCGGGGTTGTTCGTCACGCTGGTGCCCATGGTCAGTCGCGGTGACAAACTGCTCGACTCGCCACTGTCGAAAATCGGTGGCAAGGGGCTTTTCGTCAAGGAGCTGGAAACCGCCTTGCTCGAAGACCGCGCAGACATCGCTGTGCACTCCATGAAAGACGTGCCCATGGACTTCCCTCAAGGGTTGGGCCTGTTCTGCATCTGTGAGCGCGAAGATCCCCGGGATGCTTTCGTTTCCAATGTCTTCTCCAGCCTTGAAGCCTTGCCCGCCGGCAGCGTGGTCGGGACTTCCAGCCTGCGCCGCCAGGCTCAATTGCTCGCCCGCCGCCCGGACCTGAAAATCCATTTCCTGCGGGGCAACGTCAACACCCGCCTGGCCAAGCTCGATGCCGGTGAATATGACGCGATCATCCTCGCCGCGGCGGGCCTGATTCGTCTGGGTTTCGAAGACCGGATCACCTCCAGCATCAGCGTCGACGACAGTCTGCCTGCGGGTGGTCAAGGCGCGGTGGGCATCGAATGCCGTAGCGTCGATGCGGAAATCCACGCGTTGCTCGCTCCGTTGCATCACGACGACACGGCGACTCGCGTAACGGCCGAGCGCTCTCTGAACAAACACCTTAATGGCGGCTGCCAAGTGCCTATCGCCTGTTATGCCGTGCTCGAAGGCGAGCAGATCTGGCTGCGTGGACTGGTAGGCGATCCTTCCGGGGCGGTGTTGTTGCACGCCGATGCCCGAGCGCCGCTGGCCGATGCCCAGGCGTTGGGTGTACAGGTAGCCGAAGCGTTGCTGGATCAAGGCGCGGCAGACATTCTCAAAGCGGTCTATGGCGAGGCCGAAAGGGAATGAGTGCATGGCGCCTGCTGCTGACGCGTCCCGCCGAGGAGTCGGCGCTGCTGGCTTCGACGCTGGCCGACGCCGGTGTCTTCAGTAGCTGCCTGCCCTTGCTTGAAATCGAGCCTTTGCCTGTGACCGATGCGCAACGCTCGCTCATGGCGAATCTTGATCAGTACGACGCTGTCATCGTGGTCAGTAAGCCCGCCGCACGCCTGGGTTTGAAACTGGTCGGTGAAAAATGGCCGCAAGCGCCGATCCAGCCGTGGTTCACGGTGGGTGCGGGCACTGCGCAAGTTCTTCAGGAATATGGCCTGGATGTCAGTTGGCCCGAGCAAGGTGATGACAGCGAAGCCTTGCTTGATTTGCCACGTCTGCAACAAGCCATCGTTTCGCCCGGCGCACGCGTGTTAATCATGCGTGGCGAGGGAGGCCGAGAGTTGTTGGCCGAGCGTTTACGCGGCGAGGGTGCTAGTGTCGATTACCTTGAGCTGTACAAGCGTAAGCTGCCCCACTATCCGGTTTCGACGCTGATACAGCGCATTGAGGCGGAACGCCTGAACGCGCTGGTGGTCAGCAGTGGGCAGGGTTTTGAACACCTGCGTCAGTTGGCGGGCGATGTCTGGCCGCAACTGTCGCGTTTGACTTTATTCGTGCCAAGCCCGCGTGTAGCCCAATTAGCCCGCGAGGCAGGCGCTCGAACAGTTGTGAATTGCCGTGGCGCCAGCGCTGCGGCTTTGCTGGCAGCGTTACGGGAACAACCCGGACCTGCCCTTCAGGCGTATTGATTGACTGACTGTCTTTCACCGATAACGCCCAAATGCAAAGGATGGATACGTGAGCGAAACAGCCTTGCCCAAAGATGATTCCGAAGCCGTGTTGACGGCACCGACACCCGATCCGCTGCGGCCCGAGCGCCCTGCGAGTCGCAGCAATGGTCTGGTGATACTGGCCTTGTTGTTCGGCGTGGCGGGCATTGGCGTTGCCGGCTGGGGTGTTTGGCAGCTGCGTGCCGTCCAGGCAAGTCATATGCAGCAACGCACAGAGATGCAGGACATCGCTGCGCAAACGCTGACCTTGCAGCACAACGAACAACAACTCTCGGAGCGCCTGGCGCAATTGCCACCGGCCGATGAGCTTGAAGATCGTCGTCGCCTGGTGGCGCAGCTGCAAGGGGATCAGCAGCGTCTGAGCCAGCGTCTGGAAACCGTACTGGGTTCCAGCCGCAAGGACTGGAGACTGGCTGAGGCCGAGCATCTGTTGCGTCTGGCGAGTCTGCGGCTCTCGGCGTTGCAGGACATCAACAGCGCTCAGGCGTTGGTCCAGGGCGCTGATGAAATCCTGCGTGAACAGGACGATCCAGGTTCCTTTGCCGCCCGCGATCAACTGGCTAAGAGCCTCGCTTCGTTGCGCAGCATTGATCAGCCGGATCGCACCGGGTTGTTCCTGCAACTGGCGGCCTTGCGCGACCAGGTCTCGCAGCTCAACGAGCTGGCTCCTGAGTACAAGGACAAAGGCGAATCCCTGCTGGGCCTCACCACGGGCAACACTGAAGACAGTCATTGGGCACAGTGGTGGAATCAGGTTTCGCATTACATCCGCATCGATTTCAACGCCGACAAGAATGTTCGACCTTTGCTGGCCGGGCAGAGCCTGACCCAGGTTCGACTGGCGTTGAGCCTCGCACTGGAGCAGGCGCAATGGGCAGCCTTGAACGGCCAGCCGCAGGTTTACGCCAGTGCCCTGGCGCAAGCCAAGGACGTGTTGCGCACCAACTTCAATCAGGACAACGCCCAGAGCAAGATGCTTAGCGAGCGTCTGGACGTCCTCTCGCAACAGCCCGTTTCGGTTATGACGCCAGACTTGGCTCAGAGCCTGAGCGCCGTTCAGGCTTACCTGGAGCGGCGTCACGCTTCCCCTGATGCCTCCGGCAAAGCGGCACAGCCTACCGAAGCGTTGCAGGGGACTAGCCCATGAAGCGTATCTATCTGCTGCTAGTGGTCGCGATTGCCGTTGCGGCGGTGGTTGGTGTCGCGATTGCCGAACACTCTGGCTACGTGCTGATCTCGTATCAGAACTTCCGCTATGAATCGAGCCTCTGGGCTGCTTTGGGCTTATTGCTGCTCATCTGGCTGGTGATATTTGTGGTCCGGCTGCTGATCAGATTGCTGACCGCGTCCGGTGGCGTAGTCAACCCATGGTCACACCGCAACCGCAGCCGTCGCGTGCAAGTCGCCATTGAGCAAGGGCAGATGGATCTGGCGGAAGGCCGCTGGTCCAGCGCTCAACGTCATCTACACCGTGCAGCGGAAGCCGAGCCTCAACCCTTGCTGTATTACCTTGGCGCTGCCCGTGCAGCCAACGAACAAGGTCATTACGACGAAAGTGACAACCTGCTGGAGCGAGCGCTGGAACGTCAGCCTCAGGCCGAGTTGGCGATTGCGTTGAGCCACGCGCAATTGCAGCAGGATCGCGGTGACAATGATGGAGCCCTGAGCACGCTGCAAGCCATGCAAGCACGCCACCCGCATAACGCGCAGATCCTTCGTCAGTTGCAACGTCTATATCGCCAGCGCGGCGAGTGGTCAGCGCTGATCAAGCTCATGCCAGAGCTACGCAAAGACAAGGTCCTGCCGCCACAAGAGCTGGCCGAGTTGGAACGTCGCGCCTGGGGTGAAAACCTGACGCTGGCGGCCTACCGCGAGCAGGATGGTGAAGAGACCGCCGGCGGCCTGCCAGCGCTGGACCTGACTTGGAATGGTCTTTCATCGGCGCAGCGCCAAGAGCCGCAACTGGTCCTGGCCTACGCTGAGCAACTGCGTCGGCTCGGCGCTGACGCCAAGGCTGAAGAGGCGCTGCGTCAGGCGCTCAAGCGTGACTACAACAGCCACCTGGCGCGTTTGTATGGCTTGGTACGCGGCAGTGATCCAGCGAAGCAACTCCAGACCGCTGAGGGCTGGCTCAAGCATCATCCCGAAGATCCCAGCCTGTTGCTGACCCTTGGCCGTTTGTGTCTTCAGAGCAGTCTGTGGGGCAAGGCGCGGGATTATCTGGAAAGCAGCCTGCGCTTTCAGCGCAACCCTGAAACCTGCGCCGAGCTGGCACGTTTACTTGCCCAGTTGGGGGAAACCGAGCGCAGTAATCAGTTGTTTCAGGAAGGACTAGGCCTGCTGGACGAGCGCCTGCTGGCACGGCCGCTGCCTGCTTTGGCGGGGTGACGTTCAGGTGAGTTGTCTGGATCTCGCACAGTATTTCTGTGGGAGCGAGCTTGCTCGCGAAGGTCGATCAGCCGACGAATATGCGGCGGTTTTATCACAGTCTTCGCGAGCAAGCTCACTCTCACAAATGCTACGCCCGGCGCCAGCTGGCGACTTCAATTTCAATTGATTTGTAGGAAATTTCCTGCATATCCAGTTTCCGCAGTTCTTTTCTTTCAAGGCGGGTTCCGAAAGCCCTACCTCCGAGTCGCCAAAGCCCGTGAGACGTGACGAAATATCCTCACGCCTGCGCCTTGTAAGGGCTGGGGCCTTTCCTCTACCGTAACCGCCTTCGTTTCTTGTTACGGAATTGCCATGCATCTGGCTCGCACGCGCTCCTTGTTTTTCCTGGCGTTTATCGCATGTGCATCGATCATCGGTTCGGTTGTTTATTTGCAGCGTGTAATCGGCCTGTCGCCTTGCCTACTGTGCTGGTTGCAACGCTGCGCACTGATCGCCAGCGGCGCTCTCAGTCTGATCGCAACCCTGCAGGCTCCGGGCAAATCTGGCAGCCGCTGGTACGCCTCCCTGATTCTCTTGATAGCGCTGGCCGGCGCCGCGATGGCGGGCGGTCAGGTCTGGTTACAGACCGCTACGCCTGATGAGCTGATTCCGGTCATTGCCTGGTTCGAACGCCTGCTTGAGCTGCTTGCGCTGAGCGACCTGGTGGATCGTCTGCTCAGCGACGCTACCTTTTGTGCAGAAATTACCTGGTCATTGTTCGGCATCAGTCTGCCGGAATGGAGCCTGCTGGCTTTCGTTGGTCTGGCAATGATCGCGCTATACGCCCTTTACAGAGCATTCGCCCGCTGGCCGACTGCCGAAAGTCGGGCCGGGGATTAAACACTTGTATGAACTTTCTCTCCTGCGTACCTTGATGGCCTAGTCCTGCGGGCATAATCTGGCCCGTAAGCGTTATTGGAAATATGCATCATCTGCTATTCATCAAGCCTGTTGCCCTCCATGCGGACGGGACTTTTCCAGGTTTGGGCAGGCTGCATGCCCCTGAAGGGAAGAGAGAAGATCATGTTGGAAAGCTGTCAGAATGCTCAGGAACGCTGGGGCGGGGTCAATAAGCTGATCGACCGCTGGTTGCAGGATCGCCTTGAACTGGTTCGCGTCTACGATGCTCTGGGTGATACACCCGAAGCGTTGGCAGCCGACCGTGAAGGCCTGCAGAAATTTTGTGAGGTTCTGGTCGATTACGTTTCGGCTGGACACTTCGAAATCTACGAACAACTCAACAGCGAAGCCAAGGCGTTCAACGATGAGCGCGGCCTTGAGCTTGCCGATACCATCTACCCTCGATTGAAAGTGATCACCGAGTCCGCACTGGCCTTCAACGACCGTTGCGACAACGGCGATTGCTCTGACTGCACGGTCGTGGCTGCCGAATTCAAGAAGCTCGGCGGCCTGATGCATGAGCGCTTTGAGCTTGAAGACTGCCTGATCGAAGTGCTGCACAACTCCCACAAGGAAGATGTAGCCGCTCAGGCTTGATCACCCACCCTCCGGGTTTTTTCAGGCGTACCACGATCCTGTGGGAGCGCACGAGCAGCACGAGGCCGCGATGGTGGTGTGTCTGACACACCCCATCGCTGGCTTCGTAACCTTGCTCTCCTACAGGCCTACAAATTCCTTGTAACCACTGACCACCACGTACACCGCGAAGTACGCGAAGATCAGCGCCGACCCTATGTACGTGTACCTCATCAGGCGCTCGCCGATGAGCCGACCGCCTTGATACGCCACCGCACATAACGAAATAGACCACAGCACGCCGGCCGAGAAGAAGCCCGACAGAAATAGCCCTGCAGTTGCCAGGTCGTTGCCCTGCCGGGCGATGATCGCGCCACCTACCGCCGCGAACCACAGGATCGCACTGGGTGAAGACATCGCCAGCATGATGCCTTTGGAGAACAAGGCAACTCTGGTTTTACCCCATTGCTCGCCCGCTCCCTGCATATCCCCGGCGGGCCTGAACGCACTGAGCAGCATTTTTACGCTCAGATAGCACAGCACCAGCGAGCCGCCAATCCACAGCACCCAGCGCACCGCTTCGAACTGCAGCAGCACAGCCATGCCCAGCATCGCCAGCACGGCGTAGACCAAGTCTCCCACGCAGGTGCCCAGCCCCAGCCAAACCCCTTGAGTAAAGCCGCGTTGCATCGCGATATTGATCATCGCCATGTTGGCCAGACCGATCTCCAGGCACAGCGACAGGCTGAGCAGGAAGCCGTTATTGAATTCCATTGGGAGTGTTCCGTGCGGCCATGAGGACAAGAATGCGCGCCACTTTAAGCAGGCATTAAGCCGTTCGCAAGAGTTGTAGGAGGTCTCGCAATCCCCTGGCAAATCGCTGTTGCGGCGCAAACACCGAACCAGTAGGAGCGCGCTTGCCCGCGATAGCAATGGTTCGGTCGGAAGAAATTATTGCCTGAGCGAACCCTATCGCGGGCAAGCGCGCTCCTACTGAAAAGCACGCCGCTTCAGGTACTCGACGGCCGATACTGCAACGCCTCCGCCACATGGTTTCTGTTGATGGCCTCGACCCCTTCCAGATCCGCCAGAGTTCTCGCCACTTTGAGCAAGCGATGGGCCGAGCGCAGGGACAGGGTCAAGCGTTCGCAGGCAGTTTCCAGCCAGGCTTCATCGGCGCTGGACAGCGCACAATGACGACGCAAGGCGGGTAAATCGAGGAAGGCATTGGCGCAACCCTGTCGTTGGTTCTGTATGTCTCGAGCCTGTGCAACCAGAACGGCTGCGCTTGCGGTGGTGTCACCGCTCTGCGCGCCCGGATTGAGGGCGGTGGCTTCCCGGGCGACGGTCAAATGCAGGTCGATCCGATCCAGTAGCGGTCCGGACAATTTGTTGCGGTAGCGCTGGATCTGGTCGGTGGAGCAACGGCAGCGCCCGGTTGGCTCGCCGAAATAGCCACACGGGCAGGGATTCATCGCCGCGACCAGCTGAAACCGCGCCGGGAACCGCACCCGATCCCGCGCCCGGGAAATCACGATATGCCCCGATTCCATCGGTTCGCGAAGCACCTCCAGCACCCGGCGATCAAACTCCGGCAACTCATCGAGGAATAAAACACCGTGGTGGGCGAGGGTGATTTCGCCGGGCTGTGGGCGACTGCCACCGCCCACCAGCGCCGGGCCTGACGCCGAGTGATGCGGTTGGCGAAACGGTCGTTGCGGCCAACTGGTAAGCGGCACCTGGCTGGCGACCGACTGAATCGCGGCCACCTCAAGCGCCTCATATTCGTCCAGCGGTGGCAACAATCCCGGCAATCGGCTGGCAAGCAGGGTTTTGCCGGTCCCCGGTGGGCCACTGAACAGCAGGTTATGTGCACCCGCCGCGGCAACGATCAGAGCGCGCTTGGCGGCCGTCTGCCCTTGAACTTCACTCAGGTCTGGATAAGGCTTGGCCTGATGCAAGAGCCCGCTGGCCTGATAAGGAGCAATTGGCGCGTGGCCATTGAAGTGGGCCACCAGTTCCAGTAAATGATTGGCCGCAATCACGCGCAAACCGGAGGCCAGGCACGCTTCCTCAGCATTGACCGCAGGGATTATCAGCGTCCGCTCGGCAGCTCGGGCCGCCAGTGCTGCGGGTAACACCCCTTGAATTGGCCGGATCGTACCGGACAATGCCAACTCCCCCAAACACTCCACATCCTGCAACGCCACTAACGGCACTTGCCCATTGGCGGCCAGCAAACCCAGCGCAATCGCCAGGTCAAAACGCCCGCCATCCTTGGGTAAGTCCGCCGGGGCGAGATTGAGGGTAATGCGTCGATCCGGAAATTTCAGGCCTGAGTTAAGAATCGCACTGCGCACCCGATCCTTGCTTTCGCGCACAGCACCTTCGGGCAATCCCACCAGTGTCAGAGCAGGCAGACCGTTGGCCAGATGGGTTTCGACAGTAACTGCAGGTGCCTCCACACCCACTTGGGCACGGCTATGGACGATGGCTAGAGACATTGATTCTTCCTTGAAAAAACGACCCCCGCATCGTGCGGTATTGGACGAAGTTTTGAAGGAAGCAATGGATACAGGGTGTTAACGGCCGCACTGAATTGAAACCCTAATGGGTATCAAATCTCCAGGCGCACCGCTGTCTGACCACAAACGCAGCCCTTGTAGGAGCGAGCTTGCTCGCGATTCGGTTTGTCTATCGGCTCATCATCGCCTGACTTGACGCTATCGCGAGCAAGCTCGCTCCTACAGGGTATGTTTGGGGTGCGGGCGGTACGTTAAGCTCGCCGACTAATAGAAGTCCCTATAAGGCCAGTCCGCCATGCCCACTCCAGCCCAGTCCATTGAAAGCTACATCCTGGCTAAAGACGGCAACCGTCCGCACCTGCTGCGTCAGGCATTCGCCAGCGATGCCACGCTGGAGATGATCGTGAACACCGGCACCATTTCATTTCCGCCGAAGGTTGAGGGGCGTGACGGCATCGCCGAGGTTCTGGTGCGTCGCTTCGGGCAAACCTACGAGAACGTCTTCACCCTCTGCATGGGCGAGCCGCCCGCAGGCGATGCGACCTCACACCATTGCAAGTGGCTGGTGGGGATGTCGGATAAGTCCACGGGAGAACTGCGGTTCGGTTGCGGGGATTATGAATGGCGGTTTGCTTCAGGGTTGGCAACGCACTTGAGCATCACCATCGACCACATGCTGGTGCGCCCTGCGACAGAGTTGGCGCCTGTAATGGACTGGTTGCAGCAGGTCAATTATCCATGGTGCTCATCCGAGGACCTTGCATCCGCGCCGCAGCTGGCGAGCATTGATCCGGTTCTGGATTATCTGAAGGCGTGACCGCAAATGGGCGCCTTGCACTACAGGGTTGCCAATTCCCATATGGAAAACAGCGGATCGGTTCTTGAGTCCCTGGCGGCATTGTTCCCAAAGGCATGCACCAATTTGAGACCGCGACCCATACGGTCTGCCACACCACGATCCCGTGGGAGCCGAGCTTGCTCGCTAAGAACGATGACACGGTATGCCTGATTGACCGCCGCGCCTGCATCGCGAGCAAGCTCGGCTCCCACAAGAACGGGAGGATTACTCCGCTGCAGGCGGGTTCAGCTTTGCTTCCATCTCCGCGACTTTCACCTCAAGGGCTTCAAGGCGAGCGCGGGTGCGTGCCAGGACGGCCATCTGGCTGTCGAATTCTTCCCGGCTGACCAGATCCAGCTTGCTGAAACCGCTTTGCAGCAACGCTTTGAATTGGGTTTCGAACTCATTACGCGGGATGGGCGTCTCGCCGTTGAACAAGCGCGAGGCGTGGCCGCTCAGGGCATCGAGAAAAGCTTTGGGCGCGAGCATGGCAAACCTCCAGATTCAGATGGGCGGCAGTGTAGCACGCAGCGCCTATAGTCAATTCAAGCCACTGGTCGTGCACGATAATCGGGCACGGCGACGTGCACGTGCGCACTCTTGTTGTGCGTATGCCCCGTGGATGAGGTGGTTTTGTCCCGGTAATCCGGGATCAAGACCCTGTATTCAATGGAAAATCAGGAGATGGCAAGCTTTCTGCTTAGTCGCAGTAGACCCATGCACTGATGCAGTCGCTGTGACGAATGCAGTGCGGCAGGCGGAGCGGGGAGTGTTTCGTCATAAGCGGTTTTCTGGAGTTGGTCGGAGCCCCATCAGGCGACCGACACGTTACAAAGCCAGGTACTGCGCTTAGACTTGAGTCGGGTTTGTTTTCCTGGGGCAAGTCCACCAATTCGGGAGAAAGTTTCATGAAGCTAGTCACTGCCATCATCAAGCCGTTCAAGCTGGACGACGTGCGCGAGTCGTTGTCGGAAATCGGCGTGCAGGGCATCACCGTTACTGAAGTCAAAGGCTTCGGTCGTCAGAAAGGCCACACCGAGCTGTATCGCGGTGCGGAATATGTAGTCGACTTCCTTCCAAAGGTGAAGATCGACGTTGCGATTGATGATAAGGATCTGGATCGGGTTATCGAGGCGATCACCAAAGCCGCCAACACCGGAAAAATTGGTGACGGCAAGATTTTCGTAGTCAATCTGGAACAGGCTATTCGCATCCGTACCGGCGAAACCGATACCGACGCAATTTAAGCCGCCAAACCCAACGCCCCAGGAGAAAACAATATGACTCTGCGTCAATTCGCAGGGCTAGGAGCCCTGTTGTCCCTCGTAACCCCTGGCTTGGCCATGGCGGCAGACGAAGTGGCAGCCCCAGTCCTCAACTCAGGCGACACCGCCTGGATGCTGACCTCGACAGCCTTGGTACTGTTCATGACCATCCCTGGTCTTGCACTGTTCTACGGCGGCATGGTCCGCTCGAAAAACATTCTTTCCGTGATGATGCAGTGCTTCGCTATCACTGGTCTGATCAGCATTCTGTGGGTCGTTTACGGCTACAGCATTGCGTTCGACACCACTGGTATGGAAGCTGGCGTCGTCAACTTCAACTCCTTCTTCGGCGGCATGGGCAAGGCGTTCCTGGCAGGCATCACGCCAGCGAGCATCACCGGCTCCGCAGCTCTGTTCCCTGAAGCGGTGTTCGTCACCTTCCAGATGACTTTCGCCATCATCACTCCAGCCCTGATCGTCGGTGCTTTCGCAGAACGCATGAAGTTCTCCGCGATGCTGATCTTCATGGCTATCTGGTTCACCCTGGTCTACGCGCCTATCGCGCACATGGTCTGGGGCGGCGTCGGCGGCCTGATGTGGGACTGGGGAGTCCTGGATTTCGCAGGCGGCACCGTTGTTCACATCAACGCGGGTGTGGCGGGTCTGGTTGCCTGTCTGGTACTTGGCAAGCGTAAAGGCTTCCCTACCACTCCAATGGCTCCGCACAACCTGGGTTACACCCTGGTTGGCGCGGCAATGCTCTGGGTTGGCTGGTTCGGCTTCAACGCTGGCTCCGCTGCTGCTGCCAACGGCACTGCAGGCATGGCGATGCTGGTTACCCAGATCGCTACCGCCGCTGCCGCACTGGGCTGGATGTTCGCCGAGTGGCTGACACACGGTAAGCCAAGCGCACTGGGTATCGCTTCCGGCGTGGTTGCCGGTCTGGTTGCCGTCACTCCGGCCGCTGGTACCGTTGGCCCGATGGGCGCTCTGATCATCGGTCTGGCTGCGGGCGTAATCTGCTTCTTCTGCGCCACCAGCCTCAAGCGCAAGCTCGGCTACGACGACTCCCTGGACGCCTTCGGTGTTCACGGTATCGGCGGCATCATCGGCGCAATCCTGACTGGCGTGTTTGCAGCACCGGCTCTGGGCGGCTTCGGCACCGTGACTGACATCGCAGCGCAAGTCTGGATTCAGTGCAAAGGCGTTGGCTTCACGATCATCTACACCGCGATCGTGACCTTCATCATCCTCAAGGTGCTGGACGCGGTCATGGGCCTGCGTGTCACCGAAGAGGAAGAAGCTGTCGGTCTCGACCTGGCGCAACACAACGAGCGTGGCTACAACTTGTAAGCTACCGCAAAAAAATGCCCGGATTTCCGGGCATTTTTTTGTCTGGCGTTTGTCGATAAGGAGCGGTTCAGAGAGTCTTCTGCCCGCGATGTCAGGCCGATTTGCGCCCACGCTGTGGGTTCGATGCGCCTGACGTCAATGGCTTACAAAGAAGGCGGATTATTGCGCGCTTTGCTTTTTCTACCAGCGCGTTAGAATGCGCGCCGAACGTGCGGAGAACTGTATGTGGCAACAGACCAGAATTACCCTGCGGGCAAGGCCACGCGGGTTCCATCTGGTAACCGACGAAATTGTCGCAGGCTTGCCGGAGCTGCGCAGTTGCCGAGTCGGCCTGTTGCATTTGTGGCTGCAGCATACCTCGGCTTCGTTGACCATCAACGAGAACGCCGACCCGGCTGTGCGTCGCGACTTTGAACGCTTTTTCAATCGTCTGGTGCCGCAGGGCGTTCAGGGGTTTGAGCATGACGACGAAGGACCTGACGATCTGCCGGCGCATTTCAAGGCCAGTTTGCTAGGCTGCCAGTTGGTTTTGCCGGTCACGGCGGGCCGATTGGCGTTGGGCACTTGGCAAGGTGTTTATTTAGGTGAGCATCGCGATGCTGGCGGTGCTCGCAATGTCCTCGCCACCCTTCAGGGTGAGCAGGCATGACCGCTGTTTGATGGCGGATGTTGAATTTTTTCCGGCAGCATTCGTAAACGGGCGCAGCTGGGCTATAACTAACGAGCTTTCGCAAGTCATGAGGTAGAACATGAGCGACGACGACAACGACGATCTGGTTGATGATCTGGAAGGTGAAGAGGACGGTGAGGAGCTTGCAGCTGCTCCCGAGGATGATGGTTCTGAAGCCGAGGACGGTGTCGAAGCTTCGGTAACACCGACCAAAGGCAAGGCCAAGGCTGCGGTCTCGGTCGATGAGCTGCCTAGCGTAGAAGCCAAAAACAAGGAGCGTGATGCTCTGGCTCGCGCCATGGAAGAGTTTCTCGCCCGTGGCGGCAAGGTGCAGGAAGTGGAAGCCAACGTGGTTGCCGATCCGCCCAAGAAGCCTGACAACAAATACGGTAGCCGCCCTATCTAAGGGTGTCAGATGCCGTATGAGAAAAAGCCCGCTGTCGCTGCGGGCTTTTTTTTGCCTGGGTTTTAGGGAACACGCGCGTTCCTCGTGGGACCGAGCTTGCTCGCGAAGAGGTCAGGACATCCGAAAATAACTCTGGGGGCAGGAACCTTGCCTTCGCGAGCAAGGTGGAGCGCCACCCCGGTCGTTCCCACAGGATCGGGGTATGTCAAAGGCCCGCTTGGTTCGCGGACGATCGGCGGAACCTGTGGGAGATTCTATGTTTGCTCGCAAGCGGGTGTGATGACGTGGGACCGGCTTTAGCCGGGAAGGCGGCATTTCAGACGAAAAATATCGGGTGGATGTACTGGCCTCTTCCCGGCTGAAGCCGGTCCCACGTCGTCGCGCCAATATTGAGATCACTCTTGTGCGAGGCTTGCCCGCGATGAGGGCCCCTCGGTCCACAGTGAACCGCGTCCAGCCTTATCGCGGGCAAGCCTCGCTCCCACAGTCATCCCTTGGCCGTCAGACCATCTGGGCCCAGGCTTTCAACACCCCTGGCAACTGCGTCAGGCTGCTGATCTCTGCGTCAGGCAGTTTGTCCGCCTCCCATGGCAAACCCGCCGGGTTGTACCAGATGGCGCGCATGCCGGCCTGCTGGGCGCCAGCGATGTCGTCGCCCGGATGGTCGCCAATGTGCACGGCCGCGCCGGCATCGACGTTGCCGCGCTTGAGGGCTTCCAGAAATGGAGCCGGGTCAGGCTTGCCGATGCCCAGTTCTTCGGCACACAAAGCAAAGGCGAAATAATCCGCCAACCCCAGGCGGCGCACGTCGGCGTTACCGTTGGTGATTACCCCGAGGGTGAAAGTTTTCGCGAGAATTTCCAGGGTCGGATGGACCTCTGGGAAGATCTCGACCTGATGCCTGCCGTGCAGGAAGACCTCAAAAGCCTGCTCTGCCAGCTCCTGAGCTTCAACAGCCGGGTAACCGGCATCCTGCAGGGCGTGGAACAGCACCTGCCGGCGCAACGCGCTGATGCGGTGCTTGAACGTCGGATCTGCCTCCACCAGCCGCGAACGAATGTCCCAAAGATGCTCGACAGGCACAGGGCCAAGTCGTGGGGCGTTATCCGTCAGCCAGTCACGCAATATGGCCTCTGCGCCGACGATAGCGGGCGCGGTGTGCCATAGCGTGTCGTCAAGGTCGAAGGTGATCAACTTAATCATGGTCAGAACCTTTGCGTTTGGCTCGCGGATGGGCACTGTCATAGACCGTCGCCAGATGCTGGAAATCCAGGTGCGTATAAATCTGTGTGGTTTTGATGTCCGCATGCCCCAGCAGTTCTTGCACGGCGCGCAGGTCCTGAGAGGACTCCAGCAAATGGCTGGCGAAAGAGTGACGCAGCATGTGCGGATGCAGGTTCTGCCCCAGCTCGCGCTCGCCTACGGCTTTGACCCGTTTCTGTATCGCCCTGGGACCAAGGCGTCGGCCCTGCTGACTAATGAATACTGCGTCGTCTTCGGGGTTGGCCAGGGCGCGCAGCTGGATCCACGCCTGCAAGGCCTCACGGGCCTTGCTACCCACCGGCAGAACACGGGTCTTGCTGCCTTTGCCGAGCACTTGCACCAGGCCTTCGCTGAGGTCCAGTTGCTCCATGTTCAGGCCGGTCAGTTCAGACAAGCGCAGACCCGAGGAATAGAAAAGCTCGAGAATCGCCTGATCGCGATGGGCAAGGAAATCATCTTCGATGGCTCCATCCAGCAATTGCAGGGCGCGGTCGGTGTCCAGGGTTTTGGGCAGCCGCCGTTCACCCTTGGGGGGCGACAGACCATTGGCCGGATCGTGCTCGCAAATACCTTCGCGATTGAGGTAGTGATAAAGCCCGCGGACCGCCGACAACAAACGCGCCAGACTGCGTGATGACTGCCCTTGCTGATGCTGACGGGCGACCAGGCTGCGTAGATGCTGGATGTCCAGCGCGGCCCAACTGGTCAGTTGCTGTTTTTCGCAGTAAGCCAGGACTTTGTTGAGGTCGCGCCGATAGGCTTCCAGCGTGTGCGGCGAAACCTGGCGCTCACTGCGCAGATGCGTGCAGTAAGCGTCCAGCTGCCGTTCCATACCTAGCGAACCGAGCGCAGCGAGTGGGTAAAGCGCGGCAGCAGACGGCTCAGAACATCAGCGATGTAATTGAGGAACAGGGTGCCCACCGAGCTCTTGTAGTGCTGCGGATCGCGGCTGCCGATGGCCAGAACCCCATGCAGCCCCAGATGATTGAGGGTCACGATCGCCGTGGAGCCAACTTCCTTGCCTTGGTCTGCGCCAAACAGGAAGTTCAGCTCATGCTCACGCAAGGCGCCGCATACGGTTTTATCGCCAATCAGCCCGCCAATAGCTTTTTGTGCTTCAGCGCTGCTGACCCAGCGACCCACCGGCATCGCGTTGTCGCTGAACAGAATGAGGCTGACGAAGGGCACTTGAAAGTCTTGGCGCAGGCTGTCTTCCACGGCAATAACGATTTCTTCGAGGCTGCCGGCATCCATGAGGGCGAGGTTCAGGCGGCGAGTCTTGTCGAACAGGCGGTCGTTATCACGCGCGACATCCATCAGCTGCGACAAACGATGGCGCATCTCGATGTTGCGTTCGCGCAGCAGCTTGAGCTGGCGCTCGACCAGCGAGACCGTGTCACCACGCTGATGCGGAACGCGCATCGACACCAGCAAATCGTCGTGTTCGGCGAAGAAATCAGGATGGTCGAGCAGGTAAGCGATGATCGCCTCTGCTTCAGGGTTTGCCACTACGCTATCGGCAGGCGATTCGCAGGGCTTGTCGGTCGAAGTCTGAGGCTTGTCGGTCATCGCTTTGGCTCACTCATAGACGAACTTGGCCTTCAAAAACCCGCACGGCGGGGCCGGTCATCAGTACCGGGTGGCCTGGGCCTGCCCATTCGATGGACAAACGCCCGCCTGGCAGATCAATCAGCAATGGCGAATCCATCCAGCCCTGGCTGATGGCTGCAACGGCGGCGGCACAAGCGCCGGTCCCGCACGCCTGGGTTTCCCCGGCTCCGCGTTCCCAGACCCGCAACTGCGCACGCTGACGATCCACGACATAGAGAAAGCCGACGTTGACCCGGGCCGGAAAGCGCGGGTGATGTTCGATTTTCGGGCCTAGAGCATGCACCGGCGCGCTGTTGATGTCATCCACCCGCAGCACCGCATGGGGGTTGCCCATGGACACAGCAGCCAGCTCGACCGTTTGCCCGTCCACATCAAGGCTGTAACTCAACGCCTGCTCGGTGGCCTGGAACGGGATATCTGCAGGTACGAGCCGTGGCGGGCCCATATCAACGCTGATCTGGCCGTCGTTACGGATATCCAGCTCGATAATGCCGCCCTTGGTCTCGACCTTGATTTGCCGCTTGGCAGTCAGGCGCTTGTCCAGCACGAAGCGGGCGAAACAGCGCGCACCGTTGCCGCACTGCTCCACTTCCGAGCCATCGGAATTGAAGATCCGGTAACGGAAATCGACATCCGGATTGGTAGGTGTCTCGACCAGCAGGAGTTGATCGAAACCAACACCCGTGTGGCGATCGCCCCATTGTTTGGCATGCTTGGGCAGAATATGAGCGTGTTGGCTGACCAGGTCCAGAACCATGAAGTCGTTACCCAGGCCGTGCATCTTGGTAAAACGCAGCAGCATGGGTTACTCCGGCAGCAGGCTTTCGCCAGCAAACAGCTCGGCCACAGTCTCGCGGCGGCGCACCTGGAAAGCCTGCGAGCCATCGACCAGCACTTCAGCGGTTCGGCCGCGGGTGTTGTAGTTCGAGCTCATGACAAAACCGTAGGCACCAGCTGAATGCACAGCCAGCAGATCACCTTCAGCCAAGGCCAGTTCTCGGCCTTTGGCGAGGAAATCACCGGTTTCGCAAATCGGACCGACGATGTCGTAGGTTCGAGTTGCACTGTCACGCGGGCGCACAGCGGTCACGTCCATCCAGGCCTGATACAGCGCCGGGCGGATCAAGTCATTCATCGCCGCATCGACGATAGCGAAGTCTTTATGCTCGGTGTGCTTGAGGTACTCGACCTGAGTCAGCAGCACGCCGGCATTGGCGACGATGAAACGGCCTGGCTCGAAGACCAGCGACAGGTCACGGCCATCCAGACGCTCACGCACCGCCTTGATGTAATCCGACGCCATCGGCGGCTCTTCGTCGCGATAACGCACGCCAAGCCCACCACCCAGATCGATATGACGCAGGTAGATGCCGCAATCGCCGAGGCGATCGACCAGAGCCAGCAGGCGATCCAGCGCGTCAATGAAAGGCTCGAGCGTGGTCAGTTGCGAACCGATATGGCAATCAACACCGACCACGTCAAGGTTTGGCAACTGCGCAGCACGCACGTAAACGTCTTCAGCATCAGCGATGGCGATGCCGAACTTGTTTTCCTTGAGTCCGGTAGAAATGTACGGGTGCGTACCGGCGTCGACGTCCGGATTGACGCGCAGCGAGATCGGCGCACGAACGCCCATTTCGGCGGCGACAATCTGCAGGCGCTCCAGCTCGTCGGTGGATTCCACGTTGAAGCAGTGCACGCCGACTTCCAGCGCACGACGCATGTCGTCACGAGTCTTGCCTACACCGGAGAAAACGATTTTGTCGGCCTGGCCGCCAGCAGCCAGCACACGTTCCAGTTCGCCACGGGAGACGATGTCGAAGCCCGAGCCCAGACGTGCCAGGACGTTCAGCACGCCCAGGTTGGAGTTGGCTTTGACCGCATAGCAGACCAGGTGCGGCATGCCGCTGAGCGCGTCAGCGTAGGCGCGATATTGTGCTTCGATATGAGCGCGGGAGTAGACGTAGGTCGGCGTGCCGAAACGCTCGGCAATGGCAGACAAGGCTACTCCTTCCGCGAACAGCTCACCGTCGCGGTAGTTGAAGGCGTCCATGTGATTCCCTTAAAGATGCTTGTGCGATTGCGACTTGGCTTGTTCGTCTGGTGATTTGGTGTCGTCAGGCAGGTACAACGGACCCTTTTGACCACAGGCAGTAACAAGACAAGCAACCGCGACAAGCGCAGCAAGCGAAGAGATCAGGCGCTTCATGGCGAAATCCTTTGAAAAAGCATTAATTGCGCCCGAGTATACCGGCCACCCGGCGGCTTGCCTACGTGGCGCGGTTCCCGTCCGGCGGGGGTTTGACGCGGCGTCGGTGATTTACAGCAACAGGCGCGGATTATTGGCGTACCACTGCTCGTTGGGCGGGTAAGCTTTGCATTTGCCTTTAAGCGTCCGTATCTTGCGTCGCTGTGCCACCAGTAGACACTTTTTGAGGTTCCTGTAATGAGTCTGACCGAAGCCCGCTTTCACGATCTGGTCGATGCCACCCAGCAAGCGCTGGAGGATATTTTCGACGAGAGTGATCTGGACCTGGATCTTGAAAACTCGGCTGGCGTGCTGACCGTCAAGTTCGAAAATGGCACCCAGCTCATCTTCAGCCGCCAGGAACCTCTGCGACAGCTGTGGTTGGCGGCGCGCTCCGGCGGCTTCCACTTCGACTATGACGAAGAAGAGAAGCGTTGGGTCTGTGACACCAGCGATGAACTGCTCAGCGAAATGCTCCAGCGCATCACGCAAGAACAGGCGGGCGTTGAGCTCGACTTCGACGAGATCTGATTGGTGACTGTGACTTCTGCACCTGTGCGCCCGCCCAAGCCGTTGTTCAGCAACGTCAGCCCGGCCGTGCCCTCGCCCTGCATCAGCCTGTGTCGGCTGGACGAGCAAAAGGTCTGCCGGGGCTGTTTCCGACACGTGGAAGACATCCGCGAATGGCGCTCGGCCGACGACGATCGTCGCCGCCAGATTCGCGCCAATGCCGACACCCGTCGAGCCGCAGCTGATTCAGATCAGGCCGCCGACGCTTAGCAGGTCCGGCGGGTTGTGTATTGCTCGGGCTGTGTTAGTGTCCAGACATGCTTCAACGAACGAAGCCTTCCAAAACCCCGCCGAACCCGGCGGGGTTTTGCTTTATGCCGCGCAGAAAAAAGGAGTCTGCCATGACTACCGCACCTTCCATCATCCTGACCCGCCTGGACGTACAGCGTCTTGAGCATTTGATCGACAGCCTGGATGACACAGCGCCGGGTGTTCTGGCTCTACAAGCCGAGCTGGACCGTGCCGAGCAAGTGGTCGGCCACGATGAAGTGCCTGCTGGGGTCGTGACCATGAACTCGGAAGTCCACTGCCGCGAAGAAGTCAGCGGCAAGGATTACCACCTCAAACTGGTCTACCCGAAAGATGCCGGCGCCGAGGGCACGGTTTCGATCCTGGCCCCGGTAGGTTCAGCGTTGCTGGGCCTGCAGGTCGGCCAGCACATCGACTGGCCCGCACCGGGCGGCAAAACCCTCAAGCTCACGTTGTTGGCGGTGGAATATCAGCCGGAAGCGGCGGGTGAGTATTTGTAGGCTTTTGTAGGCAACGGCGCAATTTTGTAGGCACAACGACCTGTGGGAGCGAGCTTGCTCGCGAAGAGGCAAGTACAATCACCGCATCTTGTTGGCAGATATACCGCCTTCGCGAGCAAGCTCGCTCCCACGGATTAAGTGCGTTAGGGAGCAGGGCTCAGGCCTTATGAAGCGTCGCCAGAAACCCCGCTGCGCCGACGAACAAACCGGCAAAGGTGCGGTTCATGCGGCGTTGTTGTTTCGGGGTTTTCAGGGCCCGCAGAACTCTTGATGCCAGGCCTGTGTAGCCCGCCATGACAATCGAGTCCACGGTAACCATGGTCGCCGCAATGATCACGTACTGAGTCAATAACGGCGCATTCGGATCAATGAACTGCGGCAGTATCGCCAGCATGAACACCAGTGCCTTGGGGTTGCTGATATTGACCAGGAAACCTCTCGTCAGCAGTGCCAGCGGCTTGCCGATAGCGCGCGGGGTGGCATCCTCGGACATATCGCTGGGCAGCGCACGCCACTGCTTGACCCCCAGATAAACCAGATACGCGACGCCAAACCATTTGATCAACGAGAACGCCATCTCGGACGTCGCCAGAATGGCGCCCAGACCCGCCGCAACAATTGCGATCTGGGCAACCAGCGCCACTTGCAGACCCAGGGCGTTCCAGTAGCCGCGCCAGAAGCCATAACGCAGCCCGCTGGACATGGACGCAATGGCACCGGCCCCCGGCGAAAGACTGATAACCCAACACGCCGCAAAAAAAGCCAGCCACGTTTCTAAAGACATTACACACCTCGGACAGAACGGCACTGCCCGATAAATTAGTGGTTTCGTTGAGAATTGACTAACGTTTTCTTGCTGCTTTGTGCGGGTTTTTTTGAAAGGTTTGGCGGAAAAATGGGCGGCCCGGCAGGGTGGTGCTCTGTTGGATATCCTATGGCTGGTCGAAAGCTGACGTGGGACCGGCTTTAGCCGGGAAGGCGGCATTTCAGGCGATAAATATCGGGTGGGTGTGCTGGCCCCTTCCCGGCTGAAGCCGGTACCACGTCGTCGTGCCCGTCACTCGCCCAGGTGTTTCTCGACCGAAACAACAGGCAAGACGTCAGCGCCGCGCCAACGACGCACTGCCTTCTGGAAAAACTGGCTGTTGGGTACCTGAACCAGAGCGCCGCCCGCTTCGGGCAATTCGATCAGGGTGGTGAACATCAGGTTGATCTCCACCACGCGGCCTTTGACGCCCGGCTTGTCGAGGGTATCGACCAGCTCGACCACATCACCGATGCGGAATGGCCCGATGGTGTAGATCAAGACCGCGCACAGCAGGTTGGAAAGCACGCTCCACATGGCAAAGAACGCCACCGCAGCGACGGCGACGAAGCCCGAGAGCGCGGTCCAGAGGACCGTAGCGGAAACCCCGAGCTGGCCCAGCACCACCACGAACGAACTGCCCATGATGAACCAGCGCAAACCACCCCGCAGGGGCATCAGCAGTTCGGGCGGTAATGGATAGCGTTCGCCAAGCCCGGTCAGGAAACGGCCCACTACTCGTTGGGCGATGTAACCGGCCAACAGAATCAGCAGGATCTGCACCCCGAGAAAGATCGGCTCGACCCACGTGGGCGGGACCGGCAAACCTAGCGCTTCCATCAAACCCTCGACTTCATTACGACAAGGCTTCCAGCTCGGCCTGCATCGATTCCAGCAACTCCAGCGCTTCCATCCAGGCTTCTTCCAGGTCGGATTCACTGGCCTTCAGCTTGGCCTGCTCGGCCAACAGATCGCGCAGTTTGTCCTTGTTGGCAGCCTCATAGTTGGCGCTATCGGCCAACGCAGCCTCGACCTTGGCAAGCTTCTCGTGGAGCAAGCCTAGATCACGCTCAAGCTTGTCAGCCTGCTTTTTGTGCGGAGCCAGTTGCTGACGAAGGGCTGCAGCCTGTTGGCGCTGAGCCTTTTTGTCAGTCTTGTCGGCGTTAAGCGGCGTGTTGCTGACCGGTGCATTGCGCAAGCGGTAATCCACCAGCCAACGCGCGTAATCCTCAAGGTCGCCATCAAACTCCTGCACCCGGCCATCGGCCACGAGCAGGAAGTCATCGGTGGTGCTTTTGAGCAAGTGTCGATCGTGAGACACCACCAGAACCGCGCCACTGAATTCCTGAAGGGCCATGGTCAAAGCCAGGCGCATCTCCAGATCCAGGTGGTTGGTGGGTTCGTCGAGCAGCAGCAGGTTAGGTCGGTCCCAGGCGATCAAGGCCAGAGCGAGCCGCGCTTTTTCGCCGCCGGAGAAATTCAGCACCGGCTCGTCAAGGCGAGCGCCACGGAAGTCGAAACCGCCGAGGAAGTCACGCAGGGTTTGCTCACGCTCGGTCGGTGCAATACGTTGCAAATGCAGCAACGGACTGGCTTTGGAGTCCAGCGAGTCCAGTTGATGCTGGGCAAAATAACCGACCACGGTGTTTTCGCCGCGAACCAGACGGCCACTCAGTGGCTCAAGCTCACCCGACAGGTTTTTGATCAGGGTGGATTTGCCAGCGCCGTTAGGCCCCAGCAAACCGATACGTGCCCCCGGCGTCAGTTGCAGTTTGACCTTCTCCAGCACGGCCCGGTCGCCGTAACCCAGGCGCGCATCGGACAGGTCCAGCAATGGGCTGGAAATCTTCGTCGATTCGCGGAAGGTGAAATCGAACGGCGAGTCCACATGGGCTGCCGACAGCTCTTCCATCCGCTCCAGCGCCTTGATCCGGCTCTGGGCCTGCTTGGCCTTGGTGGCCTGAGCCTTGAAGCGCGTAATGAATTTCTCCATGTGCGCGCGTTGGGCCTGCTGTTTCTCGTAGGCCTGTTGCTGCTGGGCAAGACGCTCGGCACGGGCTCGTTCGAAAGCGCTGTAGCCGCCGCGATAGAGGGTGATCTTGCGCTGTTCGACATGGGCCACATGATCGACCACGGCATCGAGGAAATCCCGGTCGTGAGAAATCAGCAGCAATGTACCCGGATAGCTTTTCAGCCAGTCCTCAAGCCAGAGGATCGCGTCGAGGTCCAAGTGGTTGGTTGGCTCGTCGAGCAGCAGCAGATCCGATGGGCACATCAAGGCCTGCGCCAGGTTCAGACGCATCCGCCAACCACCGGAGAAGTCGGCAACCGGCTTGTCCATTTGCTCGTTGGTGAACCCCAGCCCGGCCAGCAGCTTGCGAGCACGTGCGTCGGCGGTATAGCCGTCAGCGCTGTCCAGCTCGGAGTGCATGCGCGCTTGCGCGGCCCCATCCTGAGCTGTCTCGGCTTCGGCCAACAGACGTTGCACCTCGCGCAGGCGCTGATCGCCGTCGAGCACATAGTCCACGGCAATTCGATCGAGGGTGTCGATCTCCTGGCGCATATGAGCGATGCGCCAGTCCGCGGGTAGCAGACAGTCGCCCGAATCCGGGGTCAACTCACCCAGAAGCAAAGCGAACAGGCTGGATTTGCCGGCGCCGTTGGCACCGATCAGGCCGGCTTTTTGACCGGCGTGCAGGGTCAGCTCGGCGTCTTCTAGCAGACGTTGCGGGCCACGCTGTAAGGTAAGGCTTTGAAGTCGAATCATAATGGCGGCGGAGTCTACCAGCTTCGTCTCAAACAGGTAGCTCAACTATGCCTTCTGACCTTTGGAGTTTCACTCTCGATTTGTACGCCAGACAGGGTGTCGAACAGGCCTGCCTGAGTCTGCAAGCCAGCGGGGCCAATGTCTGCGTGCTGTTATGCGGTGCCTGGCTGATGCAGCGCGGCGTGCCCTGCGATTCGCGGTGCATGCTGGAAATCGGACAGTTGGCCAGACCTTGGGATGACGCGGTGGTGCGTCCGCTTCGGGAATTGCGAATGCAATGGCGCGACGCTGCACAACTGGACCCGCCTTTGGCGTTGCTTCGAGAGCAAGTCAAGGCGCTGGAGCTGGCTGCGGAACGGGAGCTGATTGTGCGACTGGAGACGCTGAGCCAGGACTGGCCAGGGGTATCAACGGAAGATCAGGCAGATTGGTTGACGGGCCTTGCGGGTGAAGCCGCCAACCGGAATCGCGACGCGCTGCAAGTGCTGCGCGTCGCGATGAACCGGCCTTAGGAAGCGCTGGTTGGCGTGTTGTTGCCGTTGGCTGGTGCAGCAGGTGTTACCGGTGCAGCAGCTGCCGGAGAGGCAGTAGCGGCAGGTGTGGCCGGAGTTGCTGGCTTGGCAGCGGCTGGTTTTACAGCAGGCTTGGCAGCAGGTTTAGCGGCGGCCGGTTTGGCCGGAGCCTTGACCGGTGCTTTGGCGGCTGGCCTGGCAGCTGCTTTTGCGGGCGTTTTTGCAGCTACCGGTTTGGCAGCGGCTTTCGCGGCCGGCTTGGTGGCAGCGCTTGCAGCCGGGGTCTTGGCAGCGGCCGGTTTGGCTGGAGCCTTGGCGGCAGCGGCTTTAACCGGAGCTTTTGTCGCTGCAGTTTTGGCCGGGGCTTTAACCGGTGCCTTGGCTGCTGGCTTAGCGGCGGGCTTGGCTGCTGCAGCCGGTGCTTTGGTTGCAGCTGCCTTGACGGGGGCTTTGGTTGCGGCTGGTTTAGCCACAGGCTTGGCCGCTGCAACTTTGGCTGGAGCCTTGGCAGGCGCTTTCACCGCAGCTTTGGCAGGCGTTTTAGCCGGTGCTTTTGCTGCAGCAGTTTTAACTGCTGGCGTTGCGGCTTTGGCGGCCACTGCCTTGGCTGGAGCCGGTTTCGCAGCGCGAGTGCTCAGTGCCTTGCCTACCGCTTCCTTGACGCGACCTACACCCTGAGCGAGCTTCAGACTTTCCTGAGCGTCGCGCTTGAGTTGCAGGATGTAGCCACGGGTTTGTGTCTGGCGCTCTTTCAGCGCGTCGAGCAATTCTTCGAGTTCAGCAACGGCGTCCTTGGCCTTGGTCTGAGCCTTGGCTTTGCCAGCGGTCGCGGCGTCCTGCAATTTGGTTCGCGACTTGTGCAGTTTTTCTTGAGCCTTGCCGCGCTGCTTTTCGAGCTTGGCGAGCAGTTTTTCGGCATCAGCCAAAGCTTGCGAGCAGGCGGTTTCAAGGTGTTCAAGCAGGCTGCTCGACAGTTGTTGGAGCAAATGCAACGGGGTACTTACTGGCTTCTTTTTGGCCGACATGACTTACCTCCTGACTGACTGAATTGCGGCTCATACTAGACCTCTGCCTGCACCGCCGCTAGGGCATCTTGACACTGCAATATGGCCCCTGTTGCATGACCGGGAAAATGCCTTGAGGCGGCAGCAAAAAACCGCGTCAGGATCACCCCGAAAATACCCCCCACACACAGGCCGCTTGCACTGGCATAATCGCTGCCTTCCCAGGCCGGAGAGCATTCATGTCGCGCTACTTGTTAACGTCGTTGTTCCTCTTGTTGCCGGTGGTTCAGGCCGTACAAGCTGCACCCTCGAGCGAGTCGCACGATCTTGCGTACAGTCTGGGCGCGAGTCTGGGTGAGCGCTTGCATCAGGAAGTCCCGGATCTTGATCTGAAGGCTTTGATGGAAGGTCTTCAGCAAGCCTACAAAGGCGAGCCGCTGGCCATCAAGAAGGAGCGCATCGAACAGATTCTGAGTGAGCACGATGCAGAACTCGCCCAGGCTGAAGCTTCAGGTGTGAGCGCCCCGCAAAGCGAAGCGGCTCTGGAAGCGGAACATAAGTTCATGGCCAGCGAGAAAGCCAAGCCCGGTGTCACCGAACTGGCCGACGGTATCCTGATGACTGAGTTGAAGCCCGGCACCGGCGCCAAGCCGAGTATCGATGGTCGTGTGCAGGTCCGTTATGTCGGGCGCTTGCCTGATGGCACGATCTTCGACCAGAGCGCCCAGCCACAGTGGTTCCGCCTGGACAGCGTGATCAGCGGCTGGACCACCGCCTTGCAGAACATGCCGGTCGGGGCGAAATGGCGGTTGGTGATTCCTTCATCGGAAGCGTACGGCGCTGAAGGTGCAGGAGATCTGATCGATCCGTTCACGCCGCTGGTATTTGAAATCGAATTGGTGGCTGTCGGGCAGTAAACAGGATTTTAGGAACTGCCGAAGGCTGCGAAAAAACGGTGTATCTGACGCACCGCCTTCGCAGCCCTGGCAAGCACCACTTCCACGAGCGAAATGCGATCTCGTGGGACCGGCTTTAGCCGGGAAGGCGGTATTTCAGAAGACAAATATGGCGTGGATGTACTGGCCTCTTCCCGGCTGAAGCCGGTCCCACGTGGTCAGCGGGCACGAACGCTGACCTTTAGGAGCTCCCCGAGCTTACGAGGCCAGCGATAGCGGTGTGTCAGACACACCGCCATCGCCGCCTCGCGTTGCTCGTGAGCTCCAAGGATTCGCGTTTGCTGTCTGACTCAGCGAAACCGATCAACCTCGTTGCGCAGTTCGGCGGCCAATGAGTTCAGCTCTTCGGCAGTCACTGCCAGATGCGAAACCACTTCGCGCTGTTCACTGTTCGCCATCGCGATGCTTTGCAAGTTGCTGCTGAGCAAGGTTGCGGTACTGCTCTGCTCTTGGGTTGCAGTCGTGATCGCAGCGAATTGCTGACCGGCCGAGCGACTCTGCTCATCAATCTGCGCCAGTGCGGCAGCGACTTTGGCGTTGCGGGCCAGACCTTCCTGCATCTGCGCATTACCTTGCTGCATGGTGGTAATGGCATTGCCGGTTTCTTGCTGGATGCTGGTGATCATCACTGAAATTTCGTTGGTGGCATCCCGTGTGCGGGTTGCCAGGCTGCGAACCTCGTCGGCGACCACCGCAAAGCCCCGACCCTGCTCGCCTGCGCGGGCAGCTTCGATGGCGGCGTTGAGAGCCAGCAGGTTGGTCTGATCGGCGATCGAGGTGATTACGCCGACGATACTGCCGATTTCCTGCGAGCGCTGACCAAGGGTGTTGATCACTGTCGCAGTGCTGTTGATGGACGTGGCGATCTGCTCCAGCGACGAAGAGGCTTCTTGCATGGATGCACGGCCGATACGGGTTTGCTGGGCGTTTTCCTGAGCCAATCGCTCGGTATTGCCCATGTTGTCGGCGATATTCAGCGACGTGGCGCTGAATTCCTCGACCGCGCCAGCCATGCTGACGATCTCACCCGACTGCTGCTCCATGCCGCGATAGGCGCCACCGGACAGGCCTGACAGTTCATGGGCGCGACTGCTCACCTGTTGAGCCGCCGTGCGAATGTGCGAAACCATGGTCGACAGAGCTTCGCCCATCTTGTTGAAGCTGGTCGCCAGCTGGCCGATTTCGTCATTGCTGGTGATATTCAGGCGCACGCTCAGGTCACCTGCCCCCAACGCTTCTGCCTGCTGTACCAGATCGGACAGCGGACGCAGTTTGCTGCGCAATAGCCAGATTGCCGAGGCCACTGCGATGAGCATCGCCAGCAGGCTGCCAATCGCCAGTTGTGTTCCCACGGTCCAGGTAACGGCACTGATTTCAGTGTCTGGCATGCTGGCGAGCACCGTCCATGGGCCGTCTTTGAAAGGCTGTGCGACGCTGTAGAAATCCTGAGTGCCGTCGCTCCAGGTCTGGCCTTTACCCGGTTGCTGGACGAATCCGGAAACCGTTTTGCCCGCCTCCTCCAGCGCCTGAACGCCTGCGGGCGGTACCAGCCAGCGATTCTGATCATCAAGCAAGGACAGCGAACCGGTTTTGCCGATGCGGAAATTCTTCAGATTCTCGAACTGGGCATTTTGCGCGTCTGTGTAGTCGAAACCCACGAACAGAACGGCGATGACCTTGCCCGCGCCGTCGCGCACCGGGCTGTACTGAGTCATGTAATAGCGATCAAACAGCACCGCTTTGCCAACATAGCTCTGGCCTGTAATCAGGCGGTCATATGCTGGGTGCTTACGATCCAGCAGAGTGCCGATGGCGCGGGAGCCATCCTGCTTGGTCAGGGAGGTACTGATGCGGACGAATTCATCACCGCTGCGCACAAATACCGTGGCAACACCGGCAGTGAGCTGGCGGAATTCGTCAACTTCCTTGAAGTTGTTGTTCAGCGCAGCGCCCGCCAGCATCAGACTGGGCGTTTGCACACCGGCCACTGCCACGGGTTGGTCGGCTTGCACCGTCAAACCGCTGGAAAAGCGCTTTTCAAACAGCCCGCTCAGCCGCTGGGTGCTGTCGCGCAAAGTGCTGTGGAAGGTGTTGAGCTGGTCTGCCAATAACCGCGCCTCACTCGCCATGTGTTCTTCGCGGATGACAAGGTTGGACGAGTCCAGGGAACGCAATGCAAATAGGGTACTGCCGGATATTACGACTGCCAGAATGACAGCCAGGGCAATACCGAGTTGCGAAGCAATTCGGGCACGAGGCTTGGACATGACGACTCCTGGCCGAACGGAGGGTCTTCAATGACCTCTAATAGCCGTTCAGCTGCATTTTGATTAGGTGGGTGGGCGGTTTCTGACAGGGCTGTCAGAAAAGGGCCTCAATGTTACACATCGGCAACGGGAGATAGAACTTGAGTACCATTTGGATAAAGCAAACGATTGCGAGATGTTTCAAAATGTAGCGTTACCTGAGAATTTCGACCGTGGGCAGTTCCATCGCCTTGACCTCGCTCTGCAGGAAATCCCCCAGTCTGCGCAGCCGCTCTGTCCCTGGCCGGGTGCGTGGGCCGACCAGATAATAGTCCTCACCGCTGTACACCGCCGTGCGCCATGGCAGGCTCAGACGGCCTTGCGCGACATCTTCGGCAACCATCAGCAAATCGCCCATGGAAACCCCGTAACCCCGGGCGGCGGCGATCATGCCGAGCTCCAGTGTGTCGAAGACTTGGCCGCCCTTTAGCGAAACCTTGTCTGATAACCCGGTGCGCTCCAGCCAGTTGCGCCAATCCCGACGATCGGGGGTTGGATGCAGCAACTCGGCAGCGGCCAGCCTTTCGATATCCCACGGCTCATCCATCAGGGTCGGCGCGCCCACGGGTATAAGCAGTTCCGGAAACAGATAGATCGCTTCCCAGTCCGCCGGGAAGTGGCCGCGGCTGAGCAGCACGGCGCAATCGAACGGTTCATGACTGAAATCCACCACGTCGATTTCCATCCAGGCGCTGGTCAGTTGCACCTCGTTGCCCGTCTGCAGGTGGCGGAACCGGCTGAGCCGCGCGAGCAGCCAGCGCATCGTCAATGTCGGCGGGGCTTTCATGCGCAGCACGCCTTCCTCGATGGACAGCGTATTGCACGCCCGCTCCAGTGAAGAAAACCCGTCGCGTACTCCCGGCAGCAAGGTGCGTGCGGCTTCGGTGAGCTGGATTGTGCGACCGATGCGCTGAAACAGTCGGCAGCCGAAGTGTTCTTCGAGGGTTTTGATGTGCCGGCTGACCGCGCTTTGGGTAATCGACAGCTCCTGCGCGGCGCGGGTGAACGAACTGTGTCGCGCAGCAGCTTCAAATGCGCGTAACGCATAAAGGGGAGGAAGACTACGAGGCATTCAGAACGCTCCTACTGCGGGATAGCAGACTTTTGCCGGCAAATCTAACTCATGATTTTTACTCATGCTACTGATCTGATTTATCCCTTTGTGCCAAGCCAGAAAAATGCCGAGAATGTGCCGCTCATAAGTGCCTAAGCATCGAGCGCCGTTCCTATGCAACAACCTGCCCTAAAAGAACTCTGGATCATCCTGCGTCTGGCCGGACCGCTGATTGCGTCCCAGATGGCGCACATGCTGATGGTCTTCACCGACACCGTGATGATGGGCAAAATCGGCCCCGAAGCGTTGGCGGGCGGAGGATTGGGCGCCGCCAGCTACAACCTGATTTCGTTTTTCTGCGTGGGCGTGATGGCGGCGGTAGGCACGCTGGTCTCGATTCGCCACGGGGCTGGTGATAACAAAGGTGCCGCGCAATTGGTGCAAGCCGGTATCTGGCTGGCCTGGGGCATGGCATTTATTGCCATGTTGCTGTTGTGGAACCTGGAACCGATCCTGCTCCAGTTCGGCCAGACCGAGGCCAACGTACACATGGCAGGTCAGTTTCTGATCACTTTGCCCCTGGCCCTGCCCGGTTTGCTGACCTTCATGGCGCTGCGCGGTTTTACCAGTGCATTGGGGCGTGCGGGTCCGGTCATGGCAATCAGCCTTGGTGGAGCAGCGGCCAACTTCCTGCTCAACTACGCGCTGATTCATGAAATGTTCGGTCTGCCCAATCTGGGGCTGGTGGGCATCGGTTTGGTCACCGCCGTGGTCACCAATGCCATGGCCCTGATTCTTGCCCTGCATATCCGCCGCCATCCGGCTTATGCGCCGTACCCGATTCGCGATGGTTTCTGGCAACTGTCTAGCGGTCATCTCAAGGAGTTGTGGCGGCTGGGCTTGCCGATTGGCGGGACCTACGCCGTTGAAGTCGGCCTGTTCACCTTTGCGGCCTTTTGCATGGGGGCCATGGGCAGCACTCAGATGGCTGCCCACCAGATCGCGCTGCAGACGGTGTCCATGGCGTTCATGATTCCGGTGGGGATTTCCTACGCGGTGACCATGCGCATCGGCCAGCACTACGGCGCAGGCAACCTGCTTCTGGCCCGGACTGCCGGCCGCGCAGGCATAGCCTTTGGCGGCACCGTGATGCTGGCCTTCGGCATGCTGTTCTGGCTCGCGCCCCATACGATCATTGGCTTGTTTCTCGACATCCGCGACCCCAAGTTCGCCGAAATCGTGGAGCTGACCGTGAAGCTACTGGCGATCGCCGCCTGGTTCGAAATTCTCGATGGCACGCAGACCATCGCCATGGGTGCGATTCGCGGCTTCAAAGATGCCCGCACCACCTTCCTGATCGGCCTGGCAAGTTACTGGCTGGTCGCAGCGCCCGCAGCGTGGATCTTCGGCTTTTATACAGGCCACGGTGCGGTCGGCGTGTGGTGGGGGTTGGCGCTGGGGTTGCTGTGTTCAGCAGTGGCGCTGACCTGGGCGTTCGAGCGCAAGACTTCGCGGTTGTTGCGGCAGGAGGCGGCAGTGCCGGTGATGGGCTGATCGCCTTGTAGGCGCTGCCCAAGGCTGCGAATGCTGGTGTGTCAGAAAGCCCGCTGTCGCAGCCTTCGGCAGCTCCTACAAGACGGTGACATGCCTGCAAGATGCAGCACCTGTGGGAGCGGCTGGGGTGGCGCTCCACCTTGCTCGCGAAGGCGATATTCCGAGCATCATCAGAGATGCATTGGATTTATCGGCCCCTTCGCGAGCAAGCTCGCTCCCGCAGGGTTATGCGGTACTTCAATTTCCGGCCAAAACCCCTGACGCATGCTGATCAAACGTCAGGTAGTTCACCAGCTCAGGCATCGGCAGCGGTCGGCTGATGAGGTAGCCCTGAACCTGGTCACAGCCAAACTCTCGCAGCAGGGCCAGTTGCTCGGCGGTTTCAACGCCTTCGGCGACCACTTCAAGGTTCAGGTTGTGCGCCAGGTTGATCATGGCGTGAACCAGCTTGCGATTTTCCTCGCGCTGTTCCATCTCGCCCACGAAGCTTTTGTCGATCTTGAGCAGCGCGATGGGCAGGCTGTTGAGGTGGACGAAAGACGAGAATCCGGTGCCGAAGTCGTCCAGCGAAAAACGTACTCCAAGACGGCCGAGAGCGTCCATGGTCTGTTTGACTAGATCGCTACGGCGCATGACGGCGGTTTCTGTCAGTTCGAACTCCAGCCACTGCGCATCGATATCGCGCTCGTCAATCAGCCTGCCCAGTGTCGCCAGCAGCTGGTTGTCCTGAAATTGCCGAAAGGACAGATTGATCGCCATGTGCAGTGGCGGCAGACCGCGTTCACGCAGGGCCTGCATATCGCGCAAGGCGCGAGAAATTACCCAGTAGCCGAGCGGCACGATCAGCCCGCTTTGTTCCGCCAGAGGCACGAATTCGTTGGGTGGTAATAACCCTCGCTCCTGATGCCGCCAACGTACCAGCGCTTCGAGGCCGACAATCTGGCCGCTGGTCAGGCACAGCCGGGGCTGATAATGCAGCTCCAGCTCGTCTCGGCGCAGCGCGCGACGCAGGTCTGTTTCGAGATCAGCCAGGCTGCGGGCATTGCGATTGATGCGCTCGTTGAACACATGAAAGGTGCAGCCCTGTATGCCTTTAGCCTGTTGCATGGCGATGTGCGCGTGCCACATCAGCGGGTCGGCGCCGGATTCCACGTGTGAATGGGCGATGCCCAGGCTGCAGCCGATCAGCAGACTTTCGCCATCGATCCAATAGGGTTCGGACAAGGTCTGGGTGATGCGCTCTGCCATCCATTCGGCTCTGTGGGGAGCGCGGCGGGTGTCAATGAGAAGCGCGAATTCATCACTGCCCAAGCGAGCAATCTGATCGCCCGCCTCTAACTGGCTCTTGAGCCTGGCAACCACCTGCAAGATCAGTCGGTCCCCTGCTTGATGGCCGAGAGCGTCGTTGGCGCGGCGGAAGTTATCCAGATCCAGGTGGCCGAGGGCCAGGCCGCGACCTTTGTTCTCCAGCAAACGCGCTGCCAGCAAGGTCTGAAAGCCCTGCCGATTGGCGATGCCGGTCAATGGGTCCTGCTCGGCAAGGCTCTGCAAGGTGTTTTCCAGCAAGGCCCGCTCGCGCAGATGGCGCAGGCAACGGCGCAGGATGGCGGGGGTGAGTTCGCTGCGAACCAGCCAGTCGACCGCGCCAATGGGCGCAGATGCTGGCTCCTCATCAAGCAGCATGATGACGGACAGCTTGCAGCGTCCCGGCGCCGGTTGCAGCGCTGGCGTGGTCAGCAGCACGGTGTCGTCGTCAACGAAAACCTGGCAGCCAGCATCCCAGTGGGTGGCGCAATGCAGTACCGTTTCAGTTCCTGGCGGGCCGAGGCACTCGCGCAGCAATGCCGGCCATTCTGGCTCTTGGGCCAGTAACAACAACCGCAAGGGTTGGACAGGCGTTGGCAAGTTAGCTCCAAAGACTCGAAAAAGAGACCGAACAGACAGCCCTGGCGTAGGGACTAGCCGACGCTCACACAGCGTTTAGGTGCGCAAATGTAACAAAACCAAAAAAATTAGATAGCCGCGCGCTATATAAGTCGGCACGTAATGGCGGACGGTCGCTGCACAATCGCCACAGCCTGTTAAAATGCCCGCCCATTTCGTAAGTGACTCTCTTCCCGATGTCCCGACTCAATCCCCGGCAGCAAGAAGCCGTGAACTACGTCGGCGGCCCTCTTTTGGTGCTCGCCGGCGCAGGCTCCGGCAAAACCAGTGTGATCACGCGCAAGATCGCCCACTTGATTCAGAACTGCGGCATTCGTGCCCAGTACATCGTCGCCATGACCTTTACCAACAAGGCGGCCCGCGAGATGAAGGAGCGGGTCGGCTCGCTGCTGCGTGCAGGCGAAGGTCGCGGCCTGACGGTGTCGACGTTTCACAACCTGGGCCTGAACGTCATCCGCAAGGAACATGTGCGGCTGGGCTACAAGCCGGGCTTCTCGATCTTTGACGAAACTGATGTCAAAGCGCTGATGACCGACATCATGCAAAAAGAATATTCCGGCGACGACGGCGTCGACGAAATCAAGAACATGATCGGCTCCTGGAAAAACGACCTGATTCTGCCAGCCGAGGCGCTCGAAAACGCCCGCAACCCCAAGGAACAGACCGCCGCGATCGTCTACACCCATTACCAGCGCACGCTCAAGGCGTATAACGCGGTGGACTTCGACGACCTGATCCTGTTGCCGGTCAAGCTGTTCCAGGAGCACGCCGACATTCTGGAAAAGTGGCAGAACAAGGTCCGTTACCTGCTGGTGGACGAATATCAGGACACCAACGCCAGCCAGTACTTGCTGGTGAAGCTGCTGATCGGCATGCGCAACCAGTTCACCGTGGTGGGTGACGATGACCAGTCGATTTACGCCTGGCGTGGCGCGCGGCCTGAAAACCTCATGCTGCTCAAGGATGACTATCCGTCCCTGAAGGTGGTCATGCTGGAGCAAAACTACCGCTCCACCAGCCGGATTCTGCGGTGCGCCAACGTACTCATCTCCAACAACCCCCACGAGTTCGAGAAGCAACTGTGGAGTGAAATGGGCCACGGCGATGAAATCCGCGTCATCCGTTGCCGCAACGAAGACGCCGAAGCCGAGCGCGTCGCGGTTGAAATTCTCAGCCTGCATTTGCGTACCGACCGCCCCTATAGCGATTTTGCGATTCTCTATCGCGGCAACTATCAGGCGAAACTGATCGAGCTGAAGTTGCAGCACCATCAGGTCCCGTATCGCTTGTCTGGCGGCAACAGCTTCTTCGGCCGTCAGGAAGTGAAAGACCTGATGGCCTACTTCCGCCTGTTGGTAAACCCGGACGACGACAACGCCTTCCTGCGGGTGATCAACGTGCCGCGCCGGGAAATCGGCTCCACGACTCTGGAGAAGCTGGGCAACTACGCCACCGAGCGAAAGATCTCGATGTACGCCGCCACCGACGAAATCGGCCTGGGCACGCATCTGGACAGCCGCTACACCGACCGTTTGCAACGCTTCAAGCGCTGGATGGATGGCGTTCGTCAGCAGTGCGCCCAGAATGACCCGATTGCCGCCCTGCGCAGCATGGTCATGGACATCGATTACGAAAACTGGCTGCGCCAGAACAGCTCCAGCGACAAGGCTGCCGATTACCGAATGGGCAACGTCTGGTTCCTGATCGAGGCGTTGAAAAACACCCTCGAAAAAGACGAAGAAGGCGAGATGACCATCGAGGAGGCCATCGGCAAGCTGGTTCTGCGGGACATGCTGGAGCGTCAACAGGAAGAAGAGGACGGCGCCGAGGGCGTGCAGATGATGACCCTGCATGCATCCAAAGGGCTGGAGTTTCCCTACGTATTCATCATGGGCATGGAAGAAGAAATCCTCCCGCACCGCTCCAGCATCGAGGCCGATACCATCGAGGAAGAGCGCCGTCTGGCCTACGTGGGCATTACCCGCGCCCGGCAGACACTGGCGTTCACCTTCGCCGCCAAGCGCAAACAGTACGGAGAAATCATTGACTGCTCACCGAGCCGATTCCTCGATGAGCTGCCACCGGACGATCTGGCATGGGAAGGCAACGATGACACACCGACCGAAGTGAAGGCCGTGCGCGGCAATACGGCATTGGCGGACATCCGCGCCATGCTCAAACGATAAGTCTGACCATTTTTTGCGCCTGTACGCGCACCTGAGGAAGCACCGTGGAAGCACTGCATCAGAAAATTCGCGATGAAGGCATCGTCCTTTCCGACCAGGTATTGAAGGTCGATGCGTTTCTCAACCATCAGATCGACCCGGTGTTGATGCAGCAGATCGGCCAGGAATTCGCCGCGCTGTTCGCTGATTCCGGCGTGACCAAGATCGTCACCATTGAGGCTTCGGGGATTGCCCCGGCGGTCATGACAGGTTTGTTGCTGGGTGTGCCGGTGATCTTTGCCCGCAAGCATCAGTCGCTGACGCTGACCGAAAACCTGCTGCTGGCGACGGTTTACTCGTTCACCAAGCAGACTGAAAGCACCGTCGCCATCTCACCTCGGCATTTGAACAGCAGCGACAACGTGCTGATCATCGATGACTTCCTGGCCAACGGTAAAGCCTCCCAGGCGTTGATTTCGATCATCAAACAGGCAGGTGCAAAGGTGGCAGGGCTTGGCATCGTGATCGAGAAGTCCTTCCAGGGCGGCCGCGCCGAGCTGGATGCCCAAGGCTATCGCGTAGAGTCCCTGGCCCGGGTCAAGTCGCTGGCGGATGGGGTTGTGACCTTTATGGAGTGATCACCGATTTTTTGCGAATCGGGGATCCTGTGGGAGCGCGCTTGCTCGCGAAAAGGCCGGCACATCCAGATGCCTTCCATCGGTAGTACCATCGCCTTCGCGAGCAAGCTCGCACAGAAGTGTTCTCAATATTAGGACGACGACGTGGGACCGGCTTTAGCCGGGAAGAGGTCAGTATATTCATCCGATATTTATCGTCTGAAATGCCGCCTTCCCGGCTAAAGCCGGTCCCACGTCGTCACATCAGCTTGCGAGCAAACATAGAATCTCCCACAGGAAGAGCGCGCTCCTACAGGTGTCCGGGCTACATCAACCCACACTCCACCATCGACAGCGGGTCACCGTCGCCGATGATGACGTGATCGAGCACCTTTACATCGATAAGCCACAACGCATCGCGCAGGCGTTTGGTCAGGTCGATGTCCGCCTGGCTGGCGTCGGTCACGCCTGACGGATGGTTGTGGCAGAGGATCAGGCTGGCAGCGTTGTGCGCCATGGCGCGCTTGACCACTTGGCGTGGATGCACATGGGCGCTGTTGATCGAGCCGTGAAACAGCACCTCGAAAGCCAGCACCCGGTGTTTGTTGTCGAGAAACAGGCAGCCAAAGACTTCGTGAGGTTCGTGGCGCAGCAAGGCTTTGAGGTAGTTGCGCACCTGTGTAGGGCTTTCCAGAGCCGATTCCCGCCTGAGGGTTTCAGCCATATGCCGCCGCGCCATTTCCATGACCGCCTGCAATTGCGCGAATTTGGCCGGGCCAAGGCCCAGATGCGAACTGAATGTACTCAGGTCGGCTTCCAGTAATTCACGCAGCCCGCCAAATTGATTCAACAGATGACGAGCCAGGTCTACAGCACTTTTTCCGGCCACGCCGGTGCGTAAAAAAATGGCCAGCAGCTCAGCGTCCGACAGACTTGCCGAACCCAGTTCAAGCAGCCGCTCACGCGGGCGTTCGGCCGCAGGCCAGTTGCGAATACTCATAGCACCTCCATGTGTGTGGGCACCGCTGTTCCGGTGCGGTCGCTGTGCTATCTTAGCCCATCTTTTTTGCGCGGCGATCAGTGCTCCGGCACCCTCGCTCTGAACGGCAACAGCCCCCTGGGAGGCGTCATCGCCGTCGCGTATCACTCGACTAAAAGGCAGGCCTATGCAGCGGCTGTATCGGAAACGCATTGTTCTCGGCGTCGGCGGTGGCATCGCGGCCTACAAGAGCGCAGAACTGGTTCGACGTCTGCGCGATCAGGGCGCTGAAGTGCGTGTCGTCATGACCCGAGGGGGCGCTGAGTTCATCACCCCGTTGACCATGCAGGCGCTGTCCGGGCACCCGGTTCACCTGGATTTGCTCGACCCGGCCGCTGAAGCCGCCATGGGCCATATCGAATTGGCCAAATGGGCCGACCTGATCCTGATTGCGCCCGGCACTGCAGACCTCATCGCGCGCCTGGCCCAGGGCATCGCCAATGACCTGCTGACCACCATCGTGCTGGCCACGGACGCCATTGTTGCTGTCGCGCCAGCGATGAATCAGGCAATGTGGCGCGACGCCTCGGTGCAGGCCAACATTCGCCTGCTTGAAGAGCGTGATTTCCGTATCTTCGGCCCGGCCAGCGGCAGCCAGGCCTGCGGCGACGTTGGTTTCGGGCGCATGCTTGAGCCGGATGATCTGGCCCAGTCTGCGGCTGATTGCTTCCAGCGGCTGTCCCTGACCGGAAAACATGTACTGATCACGGCCGGCCCGACCCAGGAAAACATCGATCCGGTGCGCTACATCACCAACCACAGCTCCGGGAAAATGGGTTTTGCGCTGGCCGAGGCCGCAGTTGAAGCGGGCGCACGCGTCACCTTGATCACCGGCCCGGTCAACCTGCCGACCCCGGACCGGGTGTCCCGCGTCGACGTTGTCAGTGCCCGGGACATGCTGGCCGCCTGCGAGGCCGCCATTCCTTGCGACTTGTTTATCGCCTCGGCCGCCGTCGCGGACTATCGTCCTGAAGTGGTCGCGCCGCACAAGCTCAAGAAAGACCCATCCACCGGTGACGGCCTACTGCTGCAGATGGTCCGTAATCCGGACATTCTGGCGACCATCGCGACGCGTCCGGATCGCCCGTTCAGCGTCGGTTTCGCCGCCGAGACCGAACACCTGCTGGACTATGCTGCGCGTAAGCTCAAGGACAAGAACCTTGATCTGATCGTGGCCAACGATGTTGCCAACCCCAGCATCGGTTTCAACAGCGAAGAGAACGCTTGCAGCGTGATCGACCGAGCGTTGCACGCTACGCTCTTCGCCCAGACCAGCAAGGGCAAGATCGCCCGTCAGCTGATCACTTTTATCGCCGAACGAATGAACCAGGTTTAATCACGAATGCACGCTCTACAAGCCAAAATCCTCGACCCTCGCATTGGCAGCGAATTTCCTTTGCCGGCTTACGCCACCGTCGGTTCTGCCGGCCTGGACTTGCGCGCCATGCTCAAGGAAGACACTGTTCTCGAGCCGGGCCAGACTTTGCTGATCCCGACCGGCCTGTCGATCTACATCGGCGACCCTGGGCTGGCAGCACTGATTCTGCCGCGCTCGGGCCTGGGCCATAAGCACGGCATCGTGTTGGGCAATCTAGTGGGGTTGATCGACTCTGATTATCAGGGCGAGCTGATGGTTTCCTGCTGGAATCGCGGGCAGACCGCTTTCAAAATCGCAATCGGCGAGCGCCTGGCTCAGTTGGTGCTGGTGCCGGTGGTTCAGGCTCATTTCGAACTGGTTGAAGAGTTTGACGAAAGCCAGCGTGGCGCTGGTGGCTTCGGTCACTCGGGCAGTCACTGAGCATTGACGTGCAGGTTCGCGGCCCAGACGCCTGAAGTTCATCGCGTGACGAATGGATGATTGTCCAGATGCAGGATGAATTACCGGAGAGCGCTCAGGTGAAAGGCAGTCAGCATCAAGCAATGGTTGATCACCAGCCCCCTGCTGCGGGGCTGTACGCCTTCTTTCCGGGTATTTTTCCGGCCCTGATCGGCCTGATTGCAGCCAGCATGCTGGTGTATCTGGCGCTGGGCGGTAATTCTCAAGGGCAGTCGTCGGTTGAGCAGGCATTGGGCAGCAGTCAGGCCGCGTCGGTGGGTGTTGCGCTGAAGCAGATCAACGCCGAAACCCGGGCTGCGGCGCAGAATTCGGCCTTGGTCCAGGCGTTGAAAAGTGGCGACGCCGCCATCATCGAGCAGGCCCAAAGCCAATTGCGGCCAAGCGACGGTGTGTTGGGCGCCCGCCTCAACCCGCTGGGCATGGACATCGATAACCAGGGCGCACTGCCCGTCAGTTTCTCCACCCTGGATATGCTTAACAAAGCCGCCCAGGGCGAGCAAGCCGCGCCCGAAGCGCGCAAGGTCGGCGAGCGCTGGATGATCTACAGCGCGGCGGCTGTGCGTGCAACGCCAACGGGACCTATCAGCGGCACGTTACTGTTAGCCTTCGACCCGCAACGTCTCGTCAACGCAATACCGCCAATCCCTGAGGCAATGGCGCGGGTGCGTTTGATCCAGCAGTTTGGCAATGGCCCGGAGCAGGTTTTCCTGGAGCGCGGGCAGTCAGATGGCGGCCAGCCGCAGTCTATCGATACCGGATTTGCCAGCTGGAAACTTGAGTTTGCCGCCGGGCCCGGGTTGAAAAACACCCCGGCGTGGCTGTTTTTGACATTCGCTGCGTTGGTGGCGCTAGCCGGTGTTCTGCTTGGCCTGTACCTCAATGAGCGGGCAATACAGCGGCGGATTTGCGCTGATGTCCGACAACTGGACGAGCTGCTTCAAGAACTCTCCAGCGGAAAAGCCGTCAAACCCTTCGGTTTGGGCCTACCGGCCCTCGACAGGCTGGCCCGGCAACTGGCGCGCTTCTCTCCCTCCACTCAACATCCCGTAACCGGGGCCGTTGATTTAGCGGCAGAGCCTCGCCGTACACCCAGTATTGAAATGAGTAGTGCTTCAGCATCGGCTCCACGTGCAGCCTCAGGCACCATGTTGACCGACCCGCTGTTTCAAGATACCGACATTCTCGATATCGACATCCTCGACGAAAACCAGGACTTCCTGAGATCGGAGCACCCCCCAGTTATGAGCAGTCCAGTACCCGTTGCACCAAAATTCCCTGATGACATCTTCCGCGCCTACGACATTCGCGGTGTGGTCGGGGACACCCTGAGCGCTGAAACAGCGTATTGGATCGGTCGCGCCATTGGCTCCGAAAGCCTGGCCCAGAACGAGCCGAACGTCAGCGTTGGCCGCGATGGACGTCTGTCCGGCCCAGAGTTGGTTCAACAGCTTATTCAAGGCCTGCACGACAGCGGTTGCCACGTCAGCGATGTCGGCCTGGTGCCGACCCCTGCGTTGTACTACGCGGCCAACGTGCTGGCGGGCAAGACCGGCGTGATGCTGACCGGCAGCCATAACCCGAAAGACTACAACGGCTTCAAGATCGTAATCGCGGGCGACACACTGGCGAACGAGCAGATCCAGGCGCTGCATGAGCGCATCAAGACTGGCAACCTGACCTCGGCAAAAGGCAGCGTCACCAAGGTCGACATCCTGGATCGCTATTTCAAGCAGATCAAAGACGACATCGTCATGGCCCGCAAGATGAAAGTGGTCGTGGATTGCGGCAATGGCGCGGCTGGCGTCATCGCGCCACAGCTGATCGAAGCGCTGGGCTGTGAAGTGATCTCGCTGTTCGCTGAAGTCGACGGCAACTTCCCGAATCACCACCCGGATCCGGGCAAGCTGGAAAACCTGCAAGACCTGATCGCCAAGGTCAAAGAGACTGGCGCTGATCTGGGTCTGGCATTCGACGGCGACGGCGACCGCGTCGGCGTGGTGACCAACGAAGGCAACGTGGTTTATCCAGACCGCCTGCTGATGCTGTTCGCCCTGGACGTGCTCAAGCGTAATCCGGGTGCCGACATCATTTTCGACGTCAAATGCACCCGTCGTCTGACGCCGCTGATTCAGGAGCATGGCGGCCGCCCAGTCATGTGGAAGACTGGTCACTCGTTGATCAAGAAGCAAATGAAGAAAAGCGGCGCGCTGCTGGCTGGCGAAATGAGCGGCCACATCTTCTTCAAGGAGCGTTGGTTCGGTTTTGATGACGGCATTTACAGCGCCGCGCGCCTGCTGGAAATCCTCAGCCAGGAGTCGATGACGGCTGAAGAGCTGTTCGAGACCTTCCCGAACGATGTTTCGACTCCTGAAATCAACATCAAAGTGACTGATACCACCAAGTTCAGCATCATAGAAGCACTGGAGAAAGACGCTCAGTGGGGCGATGCCAAACTGACCAGCATTGATGGCGTGCGTGTGGATTATCCACATGGCTGGGGCCTGGTTCGCGCTTCCAACACAACGCCGGTCCTGGTGCTGCGTTTTGAAGCTGAAACCGAAGCCGAACTGCAGCGCATCAAGGATGTGTTCCACGCTGAACTGAAAAAAGTTGCGCCGGATCTCCAACTTCCGTTCTGATTGTTTTTTCCTTTGACTGGAGCCTTGAATGACCCTCGAACGTGATTCCGCTGCCAATGTCGCCAAGGTTCTGTCCGAAGCGCTGCCTTACATCCGCCGCTTCGTAGGCAAGACGCTGGTGATCAAATACGGCGGCAACGCCATGGAAAGCGACGAGCTGAAAACCGGCTTCGCGCGCGACATCGTGTTGATGAAGGCAGTAGGCATCAACCCGGTAGTGGTACACGGCGGGGGGCCGCAAATTGGCGATCTGCTCAAGCGTTTGTCCATCGAAAGCCACTTCATCGATGGCATGCGCGTGACTGACTCCGAAACCATGGACGTTGTGGAGATGGTTCTGGGCGGCCAGGTCAATAAAGACATCGTCAACCTGATCAACCGTCATGGCGGAAGCGCCATCGGCCTGACCGGTAAAGACGCCGAGCTGATCCGCGCCAAGCGCCTGACCGTCACACGTCAGACGCCGGAAATGACCAAGCCGGAAATCATTGATATCGGCCATGTCGGCGAAGTGGTCGGGATCAACACCGACCTGCTGAACATGCTGGTAAAAGGTGACTTCATCCCGGTTATCGCGCCGATTGGTGTGGGTGCTGACGGCGAGTCCTACAACATCAACGCCGACCTGGTTGCAGGCAAAGTCGCTGAAGCCCTCAAGGCTGAAAAGCTGATGCTGCTGACCAACATCGCTGGCTTGATGGACAAACAAGGCAACGTGCTGACCGGTTTGACAACCGAGCAAGTCAGCGGCCTGATTGCCGACGGCACCATCTACGGCGGCATGCTGCCCAAGATCAAATGCGCGCTGGAAGCAGTTCAGGGCGGCGTGACGACATCGCACATCATTGATGGCCGTGTTCCAAACGCCGTATTGCTGGAAATCTTCACCGATACTGGTGTGGGCACGCTGATCAGCAACCGTAAGCGTCACGTTTAAGCGGAAGTTAGATCCATCCTTGTGGGAGCGAATTCATTCGCGAAAGGGCCAGTACATTCGATAGAGATTCAGCGTCTGTGCAGGCGTATTCGCGAATGAATTCGCTCCCACAGGTTAAGTGATCGTCCGTAGGAGCTGCCGAAGGCTGCGAAAGTGGTCTGTCAGATCCACAGCAAAAAAAAGGCCCTGCCGGATTTCTCCGTCAGGGCCTTTTTTGACCAGCGCCGAAATTACTGCGCCATCAACCTTTGAATCCGCACCCGATCCTGATCAAACGTCGCCTCGGCTTGTTCGCGGGTTGCCTGGTAGCGCTTGATGTCCTGGTCAAGACGCTGCTGCTGATCGCGTAGGTCATCGAGTTTGTTGATCAATGCTTTAGTCACTGGCTTGCCCGCTCGCTCTTGATCGGCGGCCTGGCCTTGCAGTCTTGCCTGCTGCGCCATTACGCCGTTCAGGTTGCCTTGGGTCAGGCCGATTAGCGTATCCAGCTCTGAAAGCTTGCGAGCCTTGGTTCGATCCACGTCTTCAACACTGCTGTACAGGCTCATCAGCTGCGCATCCGCGCTGGCCTGGGCCTTCTGCGCCTGGGCCTGTTGAACCTGCTCGGCAGTCAGTGCAGGCGGGACGGTTTGGACCACCCGGCCTCGGGCATTGAGGATTTCATAGCCCTTGCCGACATATTCCGGCGGCACACCCTGGCGATCCAGAACGGTCACGCCCCTGCTGTCGACGTAGCGGTAAAGCATTACCTGCGGGGCGTCGGCGGCCTGCGGCGCTGTGATCGGGCCAATGCTCAGGGATAAAAGTGCACAAACGAAGCCCAGCGTTCTCCAGCTGAGCCTCTTTTTATATCCCTGAGCAACCCGATTCAGTGCGGACATGAAGGCCCTTAGATCCCGAACTGCGCGCGATAAGCTTCGACCGCAGGCAAATGCTGTTTGAGTTGCGGGTCATCGGCGAGGAACTGCAACACCTGATTGAGGGAAACGATGCTGACCACGGGGATGCCGAAGTCACGTTCGACTTCTTGAATCGCCGAAAGCTCGCCGGTGCCGCGTTCTTGACGATTGAGCGCAATCAGCACGCCAGCGGCGGTCGCGTCCTGGCCCTTGATGATCTGCATGACTTCACGAATGGCGGTGCCAGCGGTGATCACGTCGTCGATGATCAGCACATTGCCGGTCAACGGCGCGCCAACCAGACTGCCGCCTTCGCCATGGGCCTTGGCTTCCTTGCGGTTGAAACACCATGGCAAGTCACGACCGTGATGTTCGGCCAAAGCCACGGCAGTCGCGGCCGCCAGAGGAATGCCCTTGTAGGCCGGGCCGAACAATACATCAAAAGAAATACCGCTCTCGACCACTGCCGCAGCGTAGAAACGCCCCAGCTGCGCCAGGGCAGAACCGCTGTTGAACAGGCCGGCATTGAAGAAGTACGGACTGGTGCGCCCGGACTTGAGAGTGAACTCACCGAAACGCAAAACCCCACGATCGATGGCAAAACGAATGAAATCGCGCTGATACGCCTGCATGAAAAAAGCCCCGAATACCACGGATTTAGCTAATTAGGTAGAGCTCGGGTATCATACACGCACGTGATTTTTGGGGCCATTTATGCGGATCATCAGTGTGAACGTAAATGGCATTCAGGCTGCAGTCGAGCGTGGTTTGCTCAGTTGGCTGCAAGCTCAGAATGCCGACGTCATCTGCCTTCAGGACACCCGCGCCTCTGCCTTCGAATTGGACGACCCAGCCTATCAGCTGGATGGCTATTTCCTTTATGCCTGCGAAGCTGAAGTTCCAGCCCAAGGTGGCGTGGCGCTTTACTCGCGGTTGCAACCGAAAGCAGTAATCAGCGGCCTTGGCTTTGAAACAGCCGACCGCTATGGGCGTTACCTGCAAGCAGATTTCGACAAAGTCAGTATTGCAACCTTGTTGCTCCCTTCGGGAATGAATGGCGACGAGGACTTGAATCAGAAATTCAAGCTCATGGACGACTTTGGCAAATACCTGGACAAGCAGCGTCGCAAACGCCGCGAGTACATTTATTGTGGCTCGCTGTATGTGGCGCAGCAGAAGCTCGACATCAAGAACTGGCGTGACAGCCAGCAATCTCCAGGCTTCCTGGCACCCGAGCGTGCGTGGATGGACGAGATTGTCGGCACCATGGGTTATGTCGATGCCCTGCGTGAAGTCAGCCGTGAAGGCGATCAGTACAGCTGGTGGCCGGACAACGAGCAGGCCGAGATGCTGAATCTGGGCTGGCGCTTTGACTATCAGTTGCTGACCCCGGGGTTGCGCCGTTTCGTGCGTAGCGCCCGTCTGCCGCGCCAGCCGCGTTTTTCGCAGCATGCGCCGCTGGTAGTGGATTACGACTGGACCCTGACCATCTAAGCGTTCAATCGCCCACAAAAAAGCCGACCTGGTGTCGGCTTTTTTGTGGCTGCCAATCCGCATTGACCTGTAGGAGCCGACTTGTTGGCGAGGCGGGATGTCAGGCGACATCTTTCTGTTGTCTGTGCCACCGTCTCGCGAAAAAGTTCGCTCCTGCAGGGGATTCGAGGCGCCGTTCTGAACTGGCCTAATGATTCCGGACACCTCTTAAGGGCGATATGATTTCGCCCAAT
>NZ_JPQU01000027.1 GCF_000737245.1 Pseudomonas syringae
AGCTTGCTCGCGAAGGCGGTGTCCTGATTTCAAGGGATGTTCAGGAATTCTGGCCCCTTCGCGAGCAAGCTCGCTCCCACAAAATCACCTTGATTTAATAAGTTCCGTTTTGCCTGATTAGACTTTGTAGCCGCTACTGCCCCGCACCACCAGGGTTGCCGGGAACCGGTGGGACTGCACTGCTTCCCCGGCAATCACTCGCAACAGGGTTTCAACGGCCCGCACGCCTTGGGCATGCATGCTGGTGCTGATGCTAGTCAGCTGCAGATGCGCCGCCAGGGGGGTGTCGTTGTAGCCCACCACCGCAATGTCTCGTCCGGCTTCCATCCCCCGATTGCGTAGAGCGCCAAACAGGCCAATGGCGAGAAAGTCGTTCACGGCAAAAATTGCCGTGGGCGGCTGCGGGTGGGCCAACAATTGCTCGCCGATCGTGAAGCCGGTTGCCGTATCGAAATGGCCGGGGATGATGCGTTCAGGTTCGATCTGGATGCCGCGCTGGTGGTAATACTCGACGAAGCTGGCGGTGCGCTCCCGGGCGTTGCTGCTGTGGGGTTCGCCGGCAATGACTGCAACGCGGGTATGGCCTTGGGCGAACAGGTGTTCAGCGGCAAGACGTCCGCCCATTTCGTCATCCGAGGTGACCGAACAATGGGGCGCGCGCCGCCTGCTGACCAGCACGAACGGCACCCGACGCTCGGCCAGTTCCTCAAGAAACCCAGGCTCCGGCGTGCAGTGCACATCACTGATGATCAAGCCCTCGACGTTGCGCGCCAATGCGCGCTCGGCCAGTTCGCGCTGGCGCTCCGGGCGGTCCAGGGTATTGGCGACGAACGAGGTATAGCGACGGGCGCTGGCCGCTTCGTCAATGCCTTCATACACCGTGGCCAGGACGATGTCCGATAGCCTCGGCACCAGAATCGCAATCTCATGGCTATGACGGGTTTTCAGGGTTCTGGCGTGGGTGTTGGGTTGATAGTCAAGGCTCGCGGCCAGCGCACGAATGCGCTCGATGGTGTCTTTGGACGCAGCGCGACCGGCGTGATCCAGCGTGCCGTTCAGTACGCGTGACACGGTCGAGACGTGCACATTCAGTTGCTGAGCGATGCCGCGAAGGGTAGCCGGTCGTTTATTCATGAGTGGTGCCTGGTCTCGGTGAGTGGGGCATCCAAGCCTTTGCGCCACCATGGAGCGCCGCGTACCAAAAGATTGCACGAACGAGCGCGCAACACTACCCAAACGTTTGGGTAGTTTTCCGGATTGATTTTTCATCCGCTGTAACTTGCTGAATCGTTTCTGTTTTTCGGCCTCTGAAGAATCGCTGCAGAGCGACAGAGAAAAAGTTGGTATGGGCATTGCGTTGCACCCTTCAGCTCTCCTTACCTGACTGATGGGAAACTCGCCATGACGCATGCTTATGCAACCCGCGCACGTAGTTTTACCCGACTGGCACTGGCCTGCTCGGTAGCGATTGGTGCCTTGTCGCCGCTGGCGGCAATGGCCGAAAGCACTTTGCGTATCGCCATGACTGCAGCGGACATCCCGTTGACTCACGGTCAGCCGGATCAAGGCTATGAGGGCAACCGTTTCACCGGCATCACCATGTTCGACTCCCTGGTGGAGTGGGACCTGTCCCAAGCCGATAAACCCGCCGGTCTGATCCCAGGTCTGGCCACTGAATGGGCCGTCAACCCTGACGACCACACCAAGTGGATTTTCAAACTGCGCCCCGGCGTGAAATTCCACGATGGTTCGGCTTTCAATGCGGACTCGGTGGTGTGGAACGTCAACAAGGTGCTGGACAAACAGGCTCCGCAATACGCACCGGGCCAGATTGGCATGACCGTATCCCGGATGCCGACCCTGCGCAGCGCGAAAAAAATCGATGACTTGACTGTCGAGCTCACCACCAGCGAACCGGATGCGGTGCTGCCGTATAACCTGACCAACCTGTTCATGGCATCGCCAACAGCCTGGCAGAAAGACTTCGCCGCCGTTCCTGCCGCCACGACCGATCCAGCCGAGCGTTCCAAGCAAGCCTGGACTGCGTTCGCCAGCCACTCGGTTGGCACCGGGCCATTCAAGATGGATCGCATGGTGCCGCGCCAGGAACTGGTGCTGGATAAAAACCCGGGCTATTGGGATCCCAAGCGCATTCCCAAGGTTGACCATGTGGTGCTGATCCCGCTGCCAGAGGCCAATGCCCGGACCGCCGCGCTGTTGTCAGGCCAGGTGGACTGGATCGAGGCCCCGGCGCCGGATGCCGTGGAGCAGATCAAGAGCAAGAAATTCAAAATCTACTCCAACGGCCAGCCGCATCTGTGGCCTTGGCAGTTCTCCTTCGCGCCTGGCTCGCCATGGCTGGATAAACGCGTGCGTCAGGCCGCCAACCTGTGTCTGGATCGCAGCGAACTGAAGGCATATCTGGGCGGTTACATGCAGGAAGCGACGGGCATCTACGAGAAGGATTCGCCGTGGTATGGCAACCCTGAATTCAAGATCAAGTACGACCAGGCCGCCGCGCAGAAACTCATGACCGAGGCCGGCTTCAGCAAGGACAAGCCGGTCAAGGTCAAGGTCCTGACCTCGGCCTCCGGTTCCGGGCAGATGCAGCCGTTGCCGATGAATGAATACATCCAGCAAAGCCTCAAGGGCTGCTATTTCGACGTGGACATCGCGGTGACCGAATGGAACACCTTGTTCAGCGGCTGGCGTCTGGGGGCCAAAGATCCGGCGGCTCAGGGCGCCAATGCGATCAACGTCAGCGCGGCGGTCATGGACCCGTACTTCGGCATGGTGCGTTTTGCCAGCGAGAAGGCCTACCCACCGGTGTCCAACAACTGGGGTTATTTCGCTTCACCCGAAGTGGAGAAGCTGATCACCACCGTGCGCAACTCATTCGATTCCAAGGCGTTGGACGAGGCGGCCGGCAAGCTGCACGCGGCGATTGTCGATGAGACACCGTTTCTGTTCGTTGCCCACGACGTTGGCCCGCGTGCCATCTCGCCGAAAGTCACGGGCGTGGTACAGCCACAGAGTTGGTTTATCGATTTGAGTCTGGTCTCCAAACAGGACTAAAGAAGCCTGTTGTGGACATGCTGCTTACCTGTTGGAGCGAGGCTCGCCCGCGAAGAACGATAACGCGGTGTAACTGATTAACCGCGTCGACTGGTTCACGGGCAAGCACCGCTCCCACAGATGACCGCATTTTCTGTTGGAGCCGGGCTTGCCCGCGAAGAACGATAACGCGGTGTAACTGATTAACCGCGTCGCCTGAATCGCGGGCAAGCACCGCTCCCACAGGTGACCGCATTTTCTGTTGGAGCCGGGCTCGCGCGCGAAGAACGATAACGCGGTGTAACTGATTAACCGCGTCGACTGGTTCACGGGCAAGCACCGCTCCCACAGGTGACCGCATTTTCTGTTGAAGCCGGGCGCGCCCGCGAAGAACGATAACGCGGTGTAACTGATTAACCGCGTCGATTGGTTTGCGGGCAAGTCATATCGCCGCACGCTCCAACAGCGTATTTGAACCGTGTGAGGCGACCTTATGCTTTCCTATATCTTGCGTCGCATTCTGCTTGCGACGCCGATCCTTCTGGGCGTGGCACTGGTGTGTTTCATGCTCGTGCAAATGGCACCCGGCGACCCGCTGGTTTCAGTGATGCCGCCGGATGCGTCTGAAGCCTTACGTGAACAATTGGTCAAGGCTTATGGCTTCGACAAGCCTCTGCCGGTGCAATTCGGGCTGTGGATCTGGCACGCAGTGCAGGGCGATCTGGGCACCTCGATTGCCAGTGGCCGTCCAGTGGCCAGCGAAGTCATGGGCGCTGTCAGTTACTCGCTGCGTTTGGCTTTACTGGCGACCCTGATCGGCTTTGTGCTGGGCAGCCTGTTTGGTTTTGTCGGCGGCTACTTTCAGGACAGCTGGCTGGATCGCGTGGCCTCGGCCATTTCAGCGGTGGGGGTCAGCGTGCCGCATTACTGGCTCGGCATGCTGATGGTGATCATCTTTTCCTCACAGCTGGGCTGGTTGCCCGCCACCGGCGGCGGGCCTATGGGCCAGTCGGCGTGGGCGTGGGACTGGGCACACTTTCAGTTCATGATTCTGCCGGCCATCACCTTGTCGGTAATCCCCACCGGAATCATTGCCCGTACCGTGCGCGCGCAGGTGGCGGAAACCCTGTCTCAGGAATTCATCATTGGCCTGCGCGCCAAGGGCCTGGGTGAGTGGGGCCTGTTCCGCCACGTGGTGAAAAACGCCGCGCCCACCGCAATGGCGGTCATGGGTTTGCAGATCGGCTACCTGATGGGCGGCTCGATTCTGGTGGAAACGGTATTTGCATGGCCCGGCACCGGCTTGTTGCTCAACTCGGCGATTTTTCAGCGTGACTTGCCTCTGTTGCAGGGCACGATCTGGGTCCTGGCACTGTTCTTTGTCGCGCTCAATCTGCTGGTGGACATCCTGCAGACGCTGCTCGATCCACGCATCAAAAGGGGCTGAGCATGAACCTGTCGATATTGCGACCGGCTGCGCCGGTCATTGCGCCGATTGAAAGCTCCCCAGGTTACTGGAGTGAAGTGTTCGGCCGGGTTCGTCGTGACCCGGTGGCATTGGCCGTTGGCGCGATCATCCTTGTGCTGCTGATCCTGGCGGTGTTCGGACCCTGGCTGGTGCCGGGCGATGCATTCACCACTTCAATGTTCAAGCGTTTGAAACCGATTGGCACCGAAGGCTTCCCGCTGGGCACCGACGAGCTGGGGCGGGACCTGCTGTCGCGTCTGATGCTTGGTGCTCGCCTGTCGTTGTTCATGGGTATCACCCCGGTGATCTTTGCCTTCTTCATTGGCGGCGCCATCGGCGTAATTGCCGGTTACTTCGGCGGCTGGCTGAACAGTCTGATCATGCGCACGGTGGACGTGTTTTACGCATTCCCCTCAGTTCTGCTGGCCATCGCCTTTTCCGGTGCGCTGGGTGCCGGGGTCAATAACGCCTTGCTGTCCCTGACTCTGGTGTTTGTGCCACAGGTAGCGCGTATCGCCGAGAGCGTCACCACTCAGGTGCGCAATCGGGATTACATCGAAGCGGCGCGGGCGTCTGGCGCGGGATCATTCACGATCATCCGTACGCAGGTGTTGGGCAACGTGCTGGGGCCGATCTTCGTCTTCACAACCGGCCTGATTTCGGTATCGATGATCCTGGCCTCGGGCTTGTCCTTTCTGGGGCTGGGCGTGACACCGCCAGAACCGGAATGGGGTCTGATGCTCAACACCCTGCGTACCGCCATCTACACCCAACCACTGGTGTCGGCACTGCCCGGCGCAATGATTTTCATCACTTCAATCTCTTTCAATGTCCTCGCTGACCGCTTGCGCGCAGCCATGGCAATCAGGAGCTGACGATGACCCAGCGCGATATTGGCGGTCCAGCGCAGCCACTGCTGACAGTGGAAAAACTGGTCAAACACTTCCCGGTCAAAGGTGCATTGGGCAAACGCGCCGTGGTACGTGCCGTGGACGGTATCGACTTCGTAGTCCAAAAGGGCGAGACCCTCGGCGTGGTGGGCGAGTCTGGTTGTGGTAAATCCACCACAGCACGCCTGCTGATGCAGTTAATCGAACATGACAGCGGCGAACTGGTTTTCGACGCCATGACCGTCGGCGGCCATCAACTGCCATTACGCGATTATCGGCGCCAGGTGCAGATGGTGTTTCAGGACAGCTATTCATCCCTGAACCCGCGCCTGACCATGGAGCAATCGGTGGCCTTCGGGCCGTCGGTGCACGGCGTCAGCCAGCGTGAATCCCTTCAGCGGGCCCGGGACCTGTTGGGCCGGGTGGGTCTGGAGCCGACGCGCTTTGCCGGGCGTTATGCCCATGAACTGTCCGGCGGCCAGCGTCAGCGGGTGAATATTGCCCGCGCGCTGGCGGTCGATCCGCGTCTGGTGATCCTTGATGAAGCGGTGTCGGCGCTGGATAAATCAGTCGAAGCCCAGGTCCTGAATCTATTGCTGGACCTCAAGGACAGCCTGAACCTGACCTATGTGTTCATCAGCCATGACTTGCACGTGGTGCGCTATCTCTCTGACCGGATCATGGTCATGTACCTGGGTGAGATCGTTGAAATCGGCCCTGCCGAAGCGTTGTTTTCTGATGCTCAACATCCCTATACCCAGGCGTTGCTGACGTCCATGCCGTCCATGGACCCGGCCAACAGAACCTTGTTGTCGCCCTTATCGGGGGATCCTCCCAGTCCGATCAATCCGCCGTCCGGCTGCCGCTTTCATACCCGCTGCCCCCATGCAGAGGCCATCTGCGCGCAGACCGCGCCACAGCTGACCGAAACCGACGCCCGGCATTTTGCCGCGTGCCTGATGGTGCAGCCGGGGGCAGGGCATAGCCGCAGCCCTTCACCCCAGTTGATCCATGCAGGGGCGATTCATACAGGCGCGATTCACAGAGGAGCACTGACATGAGCGAACAACCCATGGTCGCGGTGCGGGACCTCAAAGTGCGTTTCAAACGCGGCGGTCAAACCCTGTCGGCGGTCAACGGCGTTAGCCTGCAGGTGGCGCGGGGCGAAGTGCTGGCACTGATCGGCGAGTCCGGCTCAGGCAAGAGTGTGACCCTGCGGGCTTTGATGCGCTTGCATTCGGAACGCTCGACGACCATCGAAGGGCAGATCGATATCGCCGGGCAGGACCTGATGAAGCTGTCCCGCAGCCAGTTGCAGGCATTGCGTGGCCCAGTGGCGGCGATGATCTTCCAGGAACCCTTGCTGGCACTGGATCCGGTCTACACCATCGGCCAACAGATCGTCGAAGCGCTGCGCCGCCACAAGCCGATGTCCAAAAGCGAAGCCCGCGCGGCGGCCCTTGAAGCCTTGCGCAGTGTGCGCATTCCCAGCCCGGAGCAACGGCTGGATGCGTACCCCCACGAGATGTCGGGCGGCATGCGTCAACGGGCGATGATTGCCCTGGCGCTGGCCTGCCAACCGCAGATTTTGCTGGCCGACGAGCCCACCACTGCGCTGGACGCCACGGTGCAGATCCAGATTCTGATTCTGTTGCGCGAGCTGCAGCAGGCCCTGGGTCTGTCGATCATCTTCGTTACCCACGACATCGGCGCGGCGGTAGAAGTCGCCGATCGTGTGGCGGTGATGTATGGCGGGCGCATCGTCGAGCAGGCGCCTTTGGCCGAGCTGCTGGATAACCCGCAGCATCCCTATACCCGCGTCTTGCTGGGCACCCGCCCCAAGGATGGTCTGCGCAAGAGCGAGCGTTTGACCAGCATTCCGGGCGCACCGCCGGACCTGGCCAATCTGCCCGCTGGTTGCGCCTTTGCGCCTCGTTGCCCGCGGGCCAGCGATGTGTGCCTGCGTGAGGTGCCGCCTATTGAAGACATTCGTACCGAACATTCCGTGAGTTGTCACCACTGGAACCTGGACACCGTTCACTCCCTTCGCGAGTCTTTGTCATGACCGATTCTGCTTTTGCCTTCATGCCTTATCCCCACGTGGATGTACCGCGTGCAGCAAACGGTCCATTGGCGGGCTATACCTTCGCCGCCAAGGACCTGTTCGATGTCGCCGGTTATCCCACAGGCGGCGGCAATCCCCATGTGCTGGCCATGTCCGGAATCAAAACCGGCACTGCGCCGACCATTCAGCGCTTGCTGGACGCCGGAGCCGAACTGGTGGGCAAGGCGCACACCAACGAAATGGCGTTCTCCATGAGCGGCAAGAACGCCCATTACGGCACACCCCGCAATGGCGCCGCCCATGACCGAATTCCCGGTGGCTCGTCGTCCGGCTCTGCGTCGGCGGTCTCCAATGGCCTGTGTGATTTCGCCATGGGCAGCGACACCGGCGGTTCGGTGCGCACGCCTGCCAGCTATTGCGGACTGTTCGGCTTGCGACCCAGTCATGGTCGAGTTTCTCTGGAGAAGACTCAGGCGCTGTGTGAAAGCATGGACACCGCCGGTTACTTCGCCCGTGATGCCAAGGTCTTTGGCCTGGTAGGCGAGTGTCTGCTGGGCGAGGACTCAACACCTTTGCCCGAAACACCGCAACTGCTGATCAGCGACGAACTGTTCGCCATGCTGCCAGCTGCCTCCATGGACGCGCTGGCTCCGGCATTTGCGCAAATCAGCGCCTGCTGCGGCCCGCTGGAAAAGCTTGTTGGTGAGTTGCCGTCCCTGACCGATGCCTATTGGGCGTTCCGTTACATTCAGGGGCGCGAGGCCTGGCAGGCGCAGGGTGAATTCATCGAGCGCAACGGCCTGGCCCTCGGGCCTGATGTCGCTGCGCGTTTCGCCTGGAGCAAGGCCGTCACTGACGAGCAGTACAACGACGCCTGTGCCCTGCGAGAACGGTTCGCCACCCGCTGGAAAAAGCTGCTCGGTGACAAGGTACTGGTGATGCCCACCGTGCCTGATATCGCACCATTGCTCAGCGCTCTGGACGAAGAAATCGAAGAAACCCGGCGCATTTCCCATCACCTGCTGGCGATTTCCGTGCTGTGCCGCACGCCACAGCTGAACATGCCTCTGGTCAGAAAAGACGGCGTGCCACTGGGTATCTCGCTGATGGGGCCGGTGGGCAGTGACTTGAGCCTGGTGAAGCTGGCGGTACGGATTGCTGAGCAATAACCATTAGATCGGTAGGAGCGCGCTTGCCCGCGATAGCGTCAGGTCAATCAACACAGTGTTGGCTGGAAGATCGAATCGCGGGCGAGCGCGCTCCTACCCGTCAGCGCTAGTCAGACTGGAGAATTACCTTGTACACCCCATTTGATTCCAACACCCCCCTCATCAACACCCAACGCCTCTGGCAGTCACTGATGGACCTCGCCCAATTGGGTGCCACGGTCAAAGGTGGCGTCTGTCGCCTGGCGCTGACTGATCTGGATCGCCAGGCCCGTGATCTGTTCGTCAAATGGTGCGAAGACGCGGGCTGCACAGTCAGTGTGGACGCCATCGGCAATATCTTCGCCCGTCGCGCCGGGCGCAATTCCAACCGCGCTCCAGTGATGACCGGCAGCCATATCGACACTCAACCCACCGGCGGCAAGTTTGATGGCTGCTTTGGAGTCATGGCCGGGCTGGAAGTGATTCGTACCCTGAACGACCTTGGCCTGGAAACCGAGGCGCCGGTGGAAGTGGTGGTGTGGACCAACGAAGAAGGCTCGCGCTTCCCGCCGTGCATGATGGGCTCGGGAGTATTTGCCGGAAAGCTGGACCTGGCTGAAACCCTGGCCAAGCAGGATGAACAAGGCCTGGTGGTCGGTGAGGAATTGCAGCGCATCGGCTATGCCGGCAGCAGGGCCGTGCTGGGCCACCCTGTGGGAGCATATTTTGAAGCGCATATCGAACAGGGGCCGATTCTCGAAGATCAGACCAAAACCATTGGCGTGGTGATGGGCTGTCTGGGGCAAAAGTGGTTCGACCTGACCCTCACGGGCGTAGAGGCACATGCCGGTCCAACGCCAATGCATCTGCGCAAAGATGCTTTAGTGGGGGCGGCTAAAGTGGTCAGCGCGGTCAATCGCATCGCCTTGCAAAGCCAGCCCCATGCGTGCGGCACGGTGGGTTGCCTGAACGTTCATCCTGGCTCGCGCAATGTGATTCCTGGCGAGGTGAAAATGACCATCGACTTCCGCCATCTGCATGCCGACAAATTGCAGGCGATGGTGGACGATCTGCGCCAGACCATTGAGCAGACCTGCACGCAACATGGCTTGAGCTTCGAACTGACGCCCACCGCAGACTTCCCGCCACTGGATTTCGCCAGTGAGTGCGTGGATGCGGTACGTCAGGGAGCTGCGCAGCTGGGGTTGAGCCATATGGATATTGTCAGCGGCGCCGGCCATGACGCGATCTTCATTGCTGAATTGGGCCCGGTGGGGATGATCTTCGTGCCCTGCGAAGGCGGCATCAGCCACAACGAAATTGAAAATGCTACGCCCGAGGATCTGGGAGCTGGGTGTGCGGTGTTGCTCAGGGCGATGGTGAGTGCGGCGCGGTAGGTTAATGACAACCCGGAATAACCATCTGAATCAAACAATGTTCAGTAGGAGCGCACGAGCACCGCGAGGCCGCGAAGGCGTTGTATCAGGCAGACCGCTATCGCTGCCTCGCGATGCTCGTGAGCTCCTACGAAGGGTTGAGTCATCAGCGCCTTTTTATCACCACCTCCAGATACTCGCTGGGCACCACCAGCGAAGTATCACCACCGCGATTCATCCGGTTGAGCAATTCGCTCAAGTCCCGGTGCAGGGCTGCGCCGCTTTCACCTGGCAGCGCCGCGAAGGCCTTGTGCATCGGCCCATACCAGGCGCTGAACACTTCAATGAAATGCTCGGCCGAGCGATAGCGGAAATTGTGATACCGCCGGGTCACCTGTATGTCAGCGGCTGTGTCGGCAAACAATTTATGCAGATGCTCCTCAGTGCCCCAGAGCGAAGGCGGGCTGAGCCCGGCAGGCGGTGGTAAATGCTTGCCGAGGGTTTTGAACATTTGCCCGACAAAACCTTCCGGGGTCCAGTTGGCCAGGCCGATACGACCGCCAGAGCGGCAGACCCGGGCCAATTCTCCAGCGGCGCGGACCTGGTCCGGGGTGAACATCACGCCAAATGTCGACAGCACGGCATCGAAGCTGGCGTCAGAAAAGGGCAGGGCTTCGGCATCCGCCTCCTGAAAACTGACATCGAAGTGCTCTGCGCGGGAACGCTCACGGCCACGCTCCAGCAGGCCGCACACATAGTCAGTGGAAGTCACCCGGCAACCTCGTCGGGCTGCTGCAAGAGTGGCATTGCCGTTGCCCGCGGCGACGTCCAGCACCTGTTCGTCGTAACGCAAGTCGCAGGCTTCGGCGAGTAGCTCGCCCACTAGCTGCAGAGTTGTGCCGATCACGGCGTAATCACCGCTGGCCCAGGCAGTTTGTTGTTTGGATTTCAGTGCAGGTAGATCAAGGGTTTCGTTCATGGCGGCGCACTTCCTGTCTTTTGCTGGCAGGTTTGGCTGATTGGGCTTTCAGATTAGCCGCTTTGCTTTGACAGCTTGCAAGGAGGGCGGGGCGAGCGGGTAGATGATTTGGCGATAAAAAGTGGCCTGTCCAATACCACCCCTGTAGGAGCGCGCTTGCCCGCGATGGGCTGCGCAGCAGACCGCTTTGACTGCCGAATGAAGGTCCTTCGGCCCTTATCGCGGGCAAGCGCGCTCCTACAGGGGGCCGAGTTTACTGCACGACAGCGCGGTCTCGGTTAGCACCGCTCTATCGCTTACAGGAAGTTAGTTACAGACACCGCGTTGACGTCTGCGGTACCCAAGCACCCGCCGTTTTGGCGATGTTGTCTGCCAGTCGCGATAGCGCACGCTGGTGGGCCAGCACCAGATTCTCCATGCCAATACCGGCCTGTTCGCGAATGATGCTGCTGCAGGTCAGGTTCTGCCGCTTGGTGCCGGTGCTGCGCAGACTCAAGGTCCAGACCACATCGATCAGCGCGTAGCTGTCTGCAACGGATTCAAAACGGCGTACATCCGTACGCACTGACAACACCGGTTGATCGGTGTTCTTAGGCAATCCGGCCATGTCCCGGCTACCGAACCGGCGTTCCAGCTGGCCGGTCAGGGCGTCATGAAACTCGTCACCCAGAGGTGAGCCCCAGCGTTCTGCGTCAAGTATTGCCAGGCTGCCATTACCCTGACGCACCACCAGCGGTGGCTGGTCGACTTGCACGGGCATTAACACTGGCAGCATTTCGAACTGCAAGGGCGTTGCACTCGACGCCGCCGGAGTATTGGCGCCCATGGGCGCGATCAGCGTGTAGTAATGCGTCGGTGTCGACGAGCAGGCGCTCAGCGCCAGAGTTGCGGCCAGTGCCGTCAGTGTCAGGCGCAAGGTCATTGTTGTGGCTCCAGATCGATGGCGCGGGATGAGGATGGGGCTTTGTACGAACCTGGTGCGGCGTCCCCGGTACGGCCGCGGATCAGCGCTTCCGGATGGCGGCTGAGGAAGTCGGTCAGGACTCGAACCGAGCGGGCAGTGCGCTGGACTTCGTCCATGGCCTGGCCCAACTGCTGGCGGGCCGGTGAGTCCTCACCAAGGCTGTCGTTGGCAGTATTGAGGGTTTTTTGCGCCTGCTGCAGCGTACCGCGCATTTCCGGCAATACGTTGCTGTTGACCTGTTTAAGGGTTTTCTGCAACTCGCTCAGGCTGCCATTGAGGTTTTTCGCCAGCTCATCGATGGGCAATTTGCCGAGTTTATCGACGAATGCCTGTAGCTGTTCCTGCAACTTGTCAAAGCTACCCGGGATGGTGGGGATTTCGAGCGGCCGCGCCCTGGGATCAAATACCACCTTGGGCGCCTTCGGATCGAAATCCATGGCGATATAGAGCTGGCCGGTCAGCAAGTTGCCAGTGCGTGCCTGGGCTCGCAGGCCACGGGACACGAAGGCACTCAGGATTCGCGCCGACTGTTCATCCGGATCACCGGTACCACCGAGCTGTTGCAGTTTCTCTTCAGCAGCGCCCAGACGCTTTGGGTAGATGACCGCGCCGACAAGGCCGGGAAAGGTCTGGGTGGCAGGGTCGTAGTCCAGGTCAACCGAGACCACGCGCCCAATGTTCACGCCGAGAAAGTCTACCGGGGCATTGACCACCAGCCCGCGTAGCGATTGGGCAAAGCGCATGCGGATGTAACGCGGCTCACCATCCGGTGGCGCCAGGGCCGCTGTCTGGTCGTCGAAAATCCGGAATTCGGCATTTTCCTGGGCAGGTTTGGCGTCCGGGCTCCAGTTAGGCTCGCGGAAGGCGATACCGCCGGAGATGATGGAAGTCATCGACTGGGTGTCGATCTTCAGGCCAGAAGCGCCAACCGTGACATCCACGCCACTGGCGTTCCAGAAGCGGGTGTCGGTGGTGATGTACTGGTCGTTGGGGGAGGTGATGAAGATCTCGATGTCTACTCCTTTACCGTCTTTAGACAGCTCGAAAGACACCACCTGGCCCACTTGAATGCGTCGGTAGTAAACCGGCGAGCCGATATCCAAGGAACCCAGGTCATCAGTGTGCAGTTTGAAACGTTTGCCCTTGTCGCCGAAGGTCACCGGTGGAGGTGTCTCCAGGCCCTGGAAGTCGCCTTTGGTCTGTTCCGAGCTGCCCGCATCCGCGCCGATGAAGGCTCCGGATAACAGGGTGTCGACCCCGGTAATGCCTTGTGCGCCGATACGCGGCCGCACGACCCAATACTGGCTGTCTTCCCGTGTGAACGGGCTGGCGCTGTTATTGAGCTCGATGGTGGCCAAAACGTGGGTACGGTCTTCACTGAGGGAAATGTCGGTAACCACCCCGATCACTACGTTCTTGTACTTGACCTGGGTCTTGTTGGCTTCCAGACCCTCGGCGGTGAGAAAACTCACGGTGATCTTCGGGCCAATGGACATCCAGTCATGCAGCGCCATGGACAAGCCAATGGCACCGGCCACGATCGGCACCAGCCATACTAGGGAGATACGCATCCGGCGGCGCTTGACGTCGGGGCGCGCGGGGGCCGATGGCGATGGGGGAAGGGTATTGTCAGACATCTTCAACCTCTGCGTCCCAGATAAGCCGGGGATCGAAACTCATGGCGGCGAACATCGTCATCACCACTACCAAACCAAAGAAAAGGATGCCGATTTTGGGCTCGATGGTGCTGAGCTCATGAAACTGCACAAGGGCGGCCACAAGTGCCACCACCAACACGTCAAGCATCGACCAGTAGCCGATCAGCTCGATGAAACGATAGAGCCGCGAACGCTCGTGCATGGCCCAGGTACTGCGCCGCTGACAGGTGATCAGCAACATGCCCAGCACGAGAAACTTGATAGAGGGCACCACCACGCTGGCGATGAAAATCAGCAGGGCAATATCCCACGACCCGCTTTTGAAGAATTCGATGACGCCACTCATGATGGTGTTCTGGCTGCTGTTGCCGAACATCGTGGTGTACATCACCGGCAGGACGTTGGCCGGTATGTAAAAAATCAATCCGGCGATCAGAAACGCCCAGGTCCGAATAATGCTGTTGGGTTTGCGCACGTGAACTGCGGATTCGCAGCGAGGACACTGGTGCACCGTGTCGGGGCAGGCGTACCCGCAGATATGACACAGGGCCAACCCATGCTGGTGAGCATAAGGAATGCTGCTCATGTGGGCTGAACTCCCAATTCGGTCCATAGCCGACGGATATTCTTGCCGGCAATCAACACGATCAGCACCATCAGCATCGCCATGGCCCACAAGCCCAGCCCCGGATGCACATCCAGCATGCCGGACAGCTTAACGATGGCCACCAGGATACCGAGCATGCACACCTCCAGCATGCTCCAGGGACGCAAATGCTCAAGGGCGCGCATGCAGCTCTTGAAGCCTGGGGCGACTTGGCCCTTGTGCGCATGGATCAACACCCAGAACAGCAGCGAGATCTGCAGCATTGGCGCAAGGATGATCGACAGCCCGGCGACCAGGGCAATCAGCGTAATCCGCCCTTGGGCCAAGGCTTCAACAGAGGCCCAGAGGGTGACCTCGTTGCTGAGGCCTTTCATGCTGATGCTGATGACCGGGAAGATATTGGCAAACACGAACAACACGGCTGCCGCGATGGTCAGCGCCAGCCATTGCTCAATGCTCAGGCGGTGAGCGCGGCCCAATACGGCGCCACAACGCATGCACGTGGCCGTTTCGCCTTTTTGCAGGGGATGGTCCTCATAGAGCGAGTCACAATGCTCGCAAATGATGAGATCTGCTGGGGGACTGGATTCAGGCAAAGTCGAATTCATCTGCGCCGTAATGGGGAAAGAGTCAGTCATCTAAAGAGAAGGGCGGAAAGATACCTTCTTGGCACACATATGACTGCATTTTATCGATGGTTTTTGTTTATAAATCCATTAATGCATTGACCGCGAGGGTGCGGCGACGTTCACATGTCATTGCGCCATTATTTGAACTTGTTGGAGCGAGCGGGCGGCGATTCGACTTGCCCGCAAATCAGACGCTGCGATCTGTCAGATGCTCAGCGTCATCGTTCTTCGCGGGCAAGTCGAATCGCCGCCCGCTCGCTCCAACAACGTCGACCGCTCAGCCAGCCCTCGCATGCTTCTGCAGAAATCCCAATAAGGTGCGCGCCGATTCGGGGATGTTCTGATCATCGAACTCCACGCAGATTGCATGGGCATCGTCTTCGATGGTGATCTCATACTGTTTGAGGTCGCGTGCCTGCTCCGAACGAAAGCTGGCGGACTGGCTCAGGCCGCTGTCACGAACCAGTTTTTCCAGCTGTTCTGCCTCCTCCTGCCCCAATTCAGCAGTATTCACCTCGCAGCTTTTCAGCGCGCCAATGAAACCGCCTGATTGCACGTAACACACTTTCATCGTTCAGCTCCTGTCGTCATGTAGCCGCTAAACAGTGATTCCGACAGTCTTCCAGGCCGCTTTCACTGCTTTTTTCGCTCCGGTGCCGAATTGCTTGCCGCCGGCGATTTGTACGCTGATGCGGGCGCAGTCGACAAACTGGCTGCTGCTGTGCAGTTGCAGCAGGGTCTCATACCAGATTCGTCCTGCCACTTCCCAGGCATTGCCGCCCAGCGCCTTGGCCGTCAACACGAAGGCGCGGTTTGGGATGCCGGAGTTGATATGCACGCCGCCGCTGTCCTTGGGCCCGGTATACAGATCAGCCATCGTCGCGGGCTGTGGATCGTCACCCAGTTCCGGATCGCTGACATAGGCAGTGCCGGGATGCTCCATGTCGCGAATGCCTCGTCGTGTAGGGGCGGGCACCAGCAGTTCCTTGCCAATCACCCAGCTTGAATCCTGGGCATTGGTGCCTTCTTTCCATTGGCGCACCAGGATCCCGAAAACATCCGCAAAATGCTCGTTTAGCGCACCCGATTGCCCCTGATAGGTCAGATTGCTGGTGAACGACTGTACGCCATGAGTGAGCTCATGGCCGATGACTTCCAGACTGCCGGTGAAGCGCTTGAACACCTCTCCATCGCCATCCCCATAGGCCATTTGCTGGCCATTCCAGAAGGCGTTGTTCATGGGCACGAACTCGCCCTGAAAATCGACTTCCGCGACGTGGGCTGTAGAGATCAGGGTCATGCCGTTATCGTCCAGGGAGTTGCGCTTGAACAACTGCTCATAAAAGTCATACACATCCCCAGAGCCGTCGTAGGCCTCATCCAGCGCCGGATCACCGGTAGCTGGCTGACCTTCGGCCCGGCCCAGCGTACCTGGCAAGGTATTGGTGTTTTTGGCGTCGTAGACCAGTCGGTTCTTGCCGCCATCAGGCGACTTGCGCGCCAATAGCGTGGGCATCGCTTGCGCCGAGGTGCGGAACGCGACAAACGCCGAGCTGCTTGCCAGGTTTGTGATTGCCAGGGCTCTGATACGCGCATGGGACGATTGCGCCATGTGCTCCATGATGTAAGGCGGGATGAAGCACTGCAGCGGATGACGTTCGCACATGCGCAAAGTTCTCCTGATTGATTTCAGTGATCAGCTTGCTTTGGGCAACAGTTGGCGGCGTGATGTTCCGCCCGCTCACCGGGCAGATATAAACAACGTTCGGGTGGTCATGTTGTCAAAACAGTTCACGTACTGTTTGGGGCTATCGGAATGAATAGAACTTTTACGGACGTATATCGCGAGCAGATGATAGAGGTCTTGGTCGCTTTTTCTCCAGGGCCGCCGAAAGTGGACGAGTTCGTGATCCACGTAAAGGTGACACTGGAGTGCCAGACACCTATTCCAATCGTTAAAATTTGTAACCGCGGCTACCAGTCTTTGGACGAGGCGCGCCATGCAGGCGTGGCTGTGGGGCGAGATATGGTCAATACGCTGATGCCGCAGAGCGACGAAGTGTCGCCGCGCCGAATGAACAGTTATGTGTGAAGGCAGTGGTAAACTTGCGCCCACTTTGAAAAGGAGCAAGCAGACGTGCGCAATTTGGCAATGATGATGGCGGTGTTGGCCCTGGCTGGTTGTGATGTCGGCAAAACAACCCCGCCACCCCCGAAGGTGCAGGCGGTCGCTCCCGTGCAAGCCTCTCAGGCTGCGACTGTTCAGTGGGAAATCCAGATCAACGCGAATGAAGCGCTCAGTGATATCAGCGCCTGGCTGCTGGAGCGTAGCTACCCTCCGTATCTGGTCAACATCGACGGCAAGCAGCAATTATTGATTGGTCCTTACGCAAGTGAGGCCCAGGCCGAGCAGACCCGAACCGAACTGATGGCCAAACTGGCCAAATCCCACCGTAAGGCCGCACCGGTGGTCATCGAACGCACATTCTGACGGTCCTGTCGGGCTTTTGGCCACGAATGTACAGCGACACCCGCTCGCCACTGTGCCACCCTCGGATCACGTGCTTCGAATCATTCGACGCGTGAACCCGGGAAACGCTTTTATGGACGAAATTCAACGGTTGAGCGAGTTGCTGAGCGCCAATCAACGCAATGAAGAACATAAGCACCAGCAGTTCCACGCTGACCTGGCACAGTGGGAAACCAGCATTCGCACACTTTATGAGCAGATCGAACAGTGGTTGGCGCCGCTGATCGCCAGCGGTCAGATCGTGACCGAGTACGAGCCGCATCTGGCACAAAGCAAAGGTTACCCCGACGAAAACTCGCCGTTTCGCACCCAGCGTCTGACGTTGACCATCGCCGGGCGACAGGTCGTGTTCATCCCGGATGCAATGGGGCCAAAGGGTCTGGTTTCGATTGTGGCTACCGGATTGAGTCTGCATGGCCAGGAGCAGGTCTCACTAAGCTGCGTTGACGCGACTCAGGGCAAGCAATGGATGGAGAAAAAGCGAATCGGCGTAAAAGAGTCCGACGCCCAGCCGTTTACGGCGGATTATTTCGCCAAGCAGCTGCAGGCGTTGGTGCCGATGCATAGCGTGTGAGTTTATTAGAAACGAAGGCGAGTAGGACCGGCCTTAGTTGGGAGTGCAGCGTTGCTGACGAATGAGCTGCAGCGGATGTACTGACATCCTCCCGGCTAAAATGGCGCGCTGTCTGGGCGATCCTATAAAGGCTGCGAATCGCGGTATATGAGAAATAACGCTTTCGCAGCCTTCGGCAGCTCCTACAGGTCCCCGTGTTCAGGGGACAGTCGGAAGCTAATCAGTCGCGACGACCCAGCAACAGGCCAACCACCAGGCCGAAACCGGCAGAGATCGCCACGGTCTGCCATGGATGACCACCGATGTAGCTTTCTGTGGCTTCAACCACTGGCTTGGTGCGCTCGCGCACGCTAGCTACCGAATCGGCAGCTTGCTTCAATTTCAGGCTCAACTGGGCGCGCAGGGTCTCTGCGTCTTCGCCCACCAGTGCGGCACTGTCCTTAAGCAACTTGTCGGACTCTTCAATCAGCGCCTGAAGCTCGCTGAAAGCCTGATCCTTGATTTGTTCTGCGGAAGTTTGAGCGGCAGTTTTACGAGCCATGATGTTTTCCTTTCAATGATGATGGCAGTGACCAATGGAGTCGTGAGCATTGGGAAAAGTTGCAGTGCACTGTAGGACATAAGTTACTTGCGTCGAGGAAATGACCGGAAACCTCGCCAGACAGGTGTAAGATGCACCCGGTTTTTAGTCACAGGTGACCCTTATGAGTTTCAATCTAGCCAACCGGCCGCTCCCTGAACGCGCAGCTCTTGAAGACGAGAAGTCCCGGCTTTTTGATCTGTGGCAGAGCAATCTGGGCAAGGCCAAGGGCGATGCCGCGCGTCTGTTCGGCGAGCGAGCCAAGCGCAAAGGCAAGTGGTCGGAGTGGGTCCGCTCCGAGCTAGACGGCATGAATCCGCCTGAATACGCCAATATGGTCCGCAGCGAAGTTAATCGCCTGATGGCCGCCAGCAAGTAAGTTTAGACCTGTACCTTTCTGGTACCGGCCCTACCAAGTCCCCCCAGCAGGCTGGGGAAGGCTCAGCACGCCACTGTCGCTGAAGCGCATGGTCCCAAATAGACCGCCCGCGAGCTTGCCACGCAAGGTGTAGGGCAGGTTATCCAGACTTTGTGTTTGCGTCAGGCCCACCGCCTGGCGCAAAGCGGCGAACGCCGAGACGCTGACAGGCACGACCAGTACCCCTTCGGAAAAACGCCCAATAGTGCCTTGTTGATCGCTGACCCCTGAGGCCAGCAACTTGCCGTTGACGTCCAGATCCAGGGCGACGCCGGTGTAATCGATCGCGGTCTCGTTAGGGTTCTGCAAGCGCAGCTTGACCGCCATGCGCACCTCAAGTCCTTGGCCCGGCAGCGGCTCTATGCCCACCACGTTGATATTCAGCGGGTCGCGGTTGGGGAGTAGCGCGCAGGCCGACAGCGTGACCATCAGCAAACTGAGCAGTAGAGCGCGAAGAGGGCGTGAAGACATGCGCATGATTCCTGTGGGCTGTTTGCGGTAATACCTGATCGGACCGCCTGCGCCGATATTCGTTTTAGCTCACCCATGAATTGAAATGCGCCCCCCCTCCTGTAGGAGCGAGCTAGCTCGCGATAGCGTTTGGTCAGGCGCTAATTATCGACAGAAATACCGCTATCGCGAGCAAGGTGGAGCGCCACCCCGGTCGCTCCTACAGGGGGTGGTGTGAGTCTCGGATGGCGAACCAGCGTTGCCCCTTGCCTGAGACCACCGACGGCGCGACTATTGCGGGGCTGCAACAATAAAACAACGATAAAAATAGTTAGAGGCACTCATGGATATTCGAGGAAAGGTATTTCTGGTCAGCGGCGGCGCGTCTGGTCTGGGCGCTGCTACCGCGCAGATGCTGATCGGGCAGGGCGCAAGGGTCATGCTGGCGGACATCAATCCCGATGCGCTGGCCTTGCAGGTCGACAAGCTCGGTTCAAGCGCCCGCGCGGCAGTCACTGACGTCAGCCAGGAAGCCTCGGCGCAAGCCGCAGTGGACGCAACCGTCGAGGCATTCGGAGGACTGCACGGGCTCATCAACTGCGCAGGCATCGTCGGCGCGCAGAAAATTCTTGGCAAGGAAGGCCCTCATGATCTGATGAGCTTTCGTCAGGTCATCGACGTCAACCTGATCGGCAGCTTCAATCTTCTGCGCCTGGCCAGTGCCGTCATGGCCGAAGGCGCAGCCGATCATGGGGGCGAACGTGGCGTGATCATCAATACCGCCTCAGTGGCTGCATATGACGGCCAGATTGGTCAGGCGGCCTATGCGGCCTCCAAAGGCGCGATTGTCAGCATGACCCTGCCAGCCGCCCGGGAGCTGGCGCGCTTTGGCATCCGGGTGATGACCATCGCCCCAGGCATCTTCGAAACCCCGATGATGGCGGGCATGACCCCTCAAGTGCGCGAATCTCTGGCGGCCGGCGTGCCATTTCCGCCCCGACTGGGCAAACCAGAGGAATATGCTTCGCTGGTCCGACACATTCTTGAAAATCCCATGTTGAACGGCGAGGTCATCCGACTCGACGGCGCCTTGCGTATGGCAGCCAGATGAGCCGCAAGGCCAAGGAGGAGGTCATGTCGAACGAAAACTCAATGACGCGCGATGATCCGGTAGTGATCGTCAGTGCCGTCCGCACCCCAATGGGCGGCTTTCAAGGCGACTTGAAGAGCCTGTCAGCCCCGGAACTGGGCGCTGCCGCGATTCGAGCAGCCGTAGAGCGCGGCGGGATCGCACCTGAAGATGTCGAGCAAGTGCTGTTTGGTTGTGTGCTGTCCGCAGGCCTGGGCCAGGCCCCTGCGCGGCAAGCGGCGCTGGGTGCCGGGCTGGCAACGTCCACCCGTTGCACCACCCTTAACAAGATGTGCGGTTCAGGCATGCAGGCGGTCATCCTGGGGCATGACATGCTGTTGGCCGGCAGTGCCGAGATCGTCGTGGCGGGCGGCATGGAGAGCATGTCCAATGCGCCTTACCTGCTCGATCGTGCCCGTAGTGGCTATCGCATGGGCCATGGCCGCGTGCTGGACCATATGTTTCTAGATGGCCTCGAAGACGCCTATGAGCCTGGTCGGTTGATGGGCACCTACGCCGAGCAGTGTGCGCAAACCCATAACTTCAGTCGGGAAACTCAGGACGCATTTGCCCTGAGTTCTTTGACCCGCGCACAAGAAGCCATCAGCCAGGGCTGGTTCGACGCGGAGATCGTTCCGCTGACCGTCATGGTCGGTAAGGTGCAAGAACAGATCAGCCAGGACGAACAACCGCCCAAGGCTCGGCCAGACAAGATCCCTACGCTTAAGCCTGCATTTCGCGAGGGGGGTACCGTTACCGCCGCCAATTCCAGCTCCATTTCCGATGGGGCCGCTGCGTTGTTGTTAATGCGTCGCTCCACAGCGCAGCAACGGGGACTCAAGCCTTTGGCAATCATCCACGGACATGCCGATTTCGCTGATGAGCCGGGGCTGTTTCCAACAGCGCCCATCGGCGCCATAAAGCAGCTCACAAAAGACCTGAGATTGAGCCTTCAAGATATTGATTTATATGAAATAAATGAGGCTTTCGCGGTCGTAACTCTGGTCGCCATGTCGCAACTGGATTTGCCACATGAGAAAGTCAATATTCACGGAGGCGCTTGTGCATTGGGCCATCCTATTGGCGCCTCAGGGGCGAGGATTCTGGTAACCCTGCTCAATGCGCTGCGCCGCAAACAGTTACGTCGTGGAGTGGCGGCGATCTGCATTGGTGGGGGGGAGGCAACGGCCATCGCTGTAGAGGTCATGTACTAGCTTTAAACCTGCAGGTTTAAAGTCGTCTCTTAAAGTGATTTATCAAGTTATAGAGCGATAGATTAAGGATTAATATCAATGACTTATGAAGCTATTCTCACAGAGATTCGAGGGAGAGTAGGGCTGATCACTCTCAACCGACCCCATGCGCTTAACGCCTTGAACGCGCAATTGATCAGTGAGTTGAACCAGGCGCTGGCTCAGTTCGATGCCAGTCGTGACATCGGCTGTATCGTGCTCACCGGTTCTAGCAAAGCGTTTGCAGCGGGCGCCGATATCAAGGAAATGGCCGAGCTCACTTACCCACAGATTTACCTTGATGATCTGTTCAGCGAGAGTGACCGGGTCGCTAATCGCCGCACACCTTTGGTCGCAGCGGTGGCTGGTTTCGCACTGGGTGGCGGCTGTGAACTCGCGTTGATGTGCGATTTCATTCTGGCAGCCGATAATGCACGGTTCGGTCAGCCGGAAATCAAGCTGGGTGTATTGCCTGGGATGGGGGGCACTCAGCGCCTGACTCGCGCAGTGGGCAAAGCCAAGGCCATGGAGATGTGCTTGACCGGCCGCTTGATGGATGCCGGCGAAGCAGAGCGCGCTGGCCTGGTTGCCCGCGTTATTCCCGCTGATCAACTGCTGGACGAAGCCCTTAAGGTTGCCGCGTCCATCGCCGAGAAATCGCTACCGGTGGCCATGATGATCAAGGAAAGTGTCAATCGAGCCTTCGAGGTCAGCCTGGCAGAAGGCATCCGCTTCGAGCGCCGGGTGTTTCACGCTGCCTTTGCCAGCGAAGATCAGAAGGAGGGCATGGCGGCATTCATTGACAAGCGTGAGCCCGTATTCAAGGGGCGGTAACCGGCGCGGCACTAACCGGTGAGTAGCGCGTCGAACCCAGACTCTGCAGTCATTTCACGAAGGAGCAATGATGAGTCCATGGTGGGAAGAAGTCTGGGAAACATTGCAGTCGGAATTTTCCGATATCACCGATGCATCACAACTCACCCGTGTGACGGTAAGGCTGGTTCTGGCTGCCGTCTTGGGTGCAATTCTCGGTTTTGAACGGGAGCAAAAAGGCAAAGCGGCAGGGGTGCGGACTCACATGCTGGTAGCCATGGGGGCGGCCTTGTTCGTGCTGACGCCGCGAATGGCCGGCGCCGACGACGCTGCACTCAGTCGGGTCATTCAAGGCATCGTAGCGGGTATCGGTTTTCTCGGCGCTGGCACCATCCTCAAAGACCGGGCGCGTCACACTGACCAGGTCAAAGGCCTGACCACCTCGGCAGGCTTGTGGATGACCGCCGCAATTGGCATTGCGGCGGGGATGGGGCGCGAAGCCACGGCTGTGCTAAGCACCGTGCTGGCTTTGGGGATTCTCAGTCTGATGCCGCTGATTGTCGGCAAGCTGGATCCGCCTGAAGACAACGAGAACAAGAAGGACGGTTCGGAAAAACCGTGAAAGCCCTTCAAGGCTCAGGCGGGCAGATCCCGGCCTTGTTCATGTTTTAGCTCATCGCCCAGGATAGCGGGAGGCTCCTGTGACGGTGGATCACCCTGAGGGGGCGGAATCACCGGCGGCATGGTCGGTGGCGGGTCCTCATCAGGCTTGGGCACTGGTAGCGCGGGATCATCAATCATCGGATCGGGCGTTTCTGCGGGGATTGGAATACTCATCAGCTTCACCTCGTTCAGTGGGTTGCTGAGGATTTTGACTTGGTTCGCTGTTGAATAATTCAAATCATCGCCGTGGCTAGGTGACGAGATGACTGGCGCCAGACGCTGCTGGTCCTCAGCCTCGTCGAGAAATGACGATTCCTAGGCATCAACAGGCATATCAGCCCTATCCCTGTAGGAGCCGAGCTTGCTCGCGATAAACGAAGGCGCGGTATATCTGCAATACCGAGTCGCCCATATCGCGGGCAAGTACCGCTCCCACAGATTTGGTATTGCGGTACTGATTCTGCTTTTTCGCTGCCAACTGCCACTAACCCTGACCTATGCTGCGAGAGCACAAAACCTCTTTGAACTTTTCACCCGCGCCACTGCTCGGAAACCAGTAGGCCGGATTTACCGTGTGGACGGGATACGGTCGCACCATTTTGTCAGGCAGCGGGCTTTCGATGGCTGCCCAACATCAATCAATGCATGGATTGCACAGGAGCGTCCCTGGGGCGTGAGGAGTGATGCTCGATGAATACTGTTGATCAGCCATACGGCCCGGATTCCCTGGCCAGTGAAGTTCCACACCCGACTCAGCCTTTAACCTTGACCCAAGCCTTGCAGCTGCCGCGTATCGTGATCGAAGACACCACGCCGGTGATCGATAACGGTTTGTTCGCAGCCAAGGCAATAGTCGGTCAGCCCGTGACCGTGACCAGCAAGGTGTTCGCCGACGGACACGACAAGATGGCCGTACAGGTCCGCTGGCGCGCAGCCGACGAACAACACTGGCACACCGCTCCATTGCAGGAGTTGGGTAACGACAGCTGGATTGGCGAGTTCACGCCGGACAGCGTCAGCCGTTATGTGTTCCAGCTCGAAGCCTGGATCGATCAGTTCGGCAGCTATCGCTATGAATTGGAGAAAAAGTTCGGTGCGGGCGTGTCCATCGAGCTGGAATTGACCGAGGGCCGCATCCACCTGGAGCATGCGGCCGCGCGAAGCCATGGTGAGCTGAAGCAGCAGATTGAGCAGGTACTTGGCGAACTGGAGCGTGCCGAAGGTGAGGGCAAGGTCGAAATTTTGCTGAACAGCGAAACGTCGGGCTTGATGAGCCAGGCAGACAATCATGCATTTTTGAGCAGCAGCATTGAATTCCCGCTGGATGTGGAGCGTGAGCTGGCCCAGTTTGCCAGCTGGTACGAGCTGTTTCCGCGCTCGATCACCGACGATGCCAAGCGCCATGGCACTTTCAACGACGTGCATAACCGCTTGCCGATGATTCGGGACATGGGCTTCGACGTCCTGTATTTTCCGCCGATTCACCCCATTGGTCGTGCTCACCGTAAAGGGCCGAACAATTCTCTGACGGCAGGCCCGGATGACGTCGGTAGCCCATATGCCATTGGCAGCGAGCATGGCGGTCACGAAGCCATTCACCCGGAACTGGGTAGTCGGGAAGATTTTCGCGACCTGGTGGCCGCAGCCGCCGAGCATGGACTGGAAATCGCCCTGGACTTTGCCATCCAGTGCTCCCAGGATCACCCGTGGCTCAAGCAGCACCCGGGCTGGTTCTCATGGCGCCCGGACGGCACCATCCGCTATGCGGAGAACCCTCCGAAGAAATATCAGGACATCGTTAACGTCGACTTCTACGCCCCTGATGCCATTCCGAGCCTCTGGCTGGAGTTGCGCGACGTCGTGCTGGGCTGGGTCGAAGAGGGTGTAAAGATCTTCCGCGTCGATAATCCGCACACCAAGCCATTGCCGTTCTGGCAGTGGATGATTGCCGATATCCGCAGCCAATACCCGGAAGTGATGTTCCTTGCTGAAGCGTTTACCAAGCCTGCAATGATGGCGCGTCTGGGCAAGGTCGGTTACTCCCAGAGCTACACCTACTTCACCTGGCGCAATACCAAGGCTGAATTGTCGGAATATTTCGCTCAGCTCAATGAGACCCCATGGCGCGATTGCTACCGGCCGAATTTCTTCGTCAATACGCCGGACATCAATCCGCACTTCCTGCATGACTCCGGCCGTGCCGGCTTTCTGATTCGTGCCGCGCTGGCCACCATGGGTTCTGGATTGTGGGGCATGTATTCGGGCTTCGAGCTCTGCGAGTCGGCTCCGGTGCTGGGTAAGGAAGAGTATCTGGACTCCGAAAAGTACGAGATCCGCCCGCGCGACTTCACCGCTCCCGGCAACATCATTGCCGAGATCGCCCAGCTCAATCGAATTCGACGGCAGAATCCGGCCCTGCAGACTCACCTGGGCCTGAAGCTCTATACCGCGTGGAACGACAACATTCTGTATTTCGGTAAGCGCAGTGCCGACGGCAGCAACTTCATTCTGGTCGCCGTCAGCCTTGACCCGTTCAATCCTCAGGAAGCGGGCTTCGAGCTGCCATTGTGGGAAATGGGCTTGCCAGACGATGCGGCAACAACTGGTGAAGATTTGATGACCGGGCACCGCTGGACCTGGTACGGCAAAAATCAGTTCATGCGCATTGACCCGTCGTACCAGCCTTTTGGCATCTGGCGTATCCAGTCCACGATCTAGCAGCAGGGCACGAACCATGGCGAAGAAACCCAAGAGCGCGGCTTTCATCAAGGACCCGCTCTGGTACAAGGATGCGGTGATTTATCAGGTTCACGTAAAGTCGTTTTTCGATTCCAACAACGACGGTATCGGCGACTTTCCTGGCCTGATCTCCAAGCTTGACTACATTGCGGAGCTGGGCGTCAACACCATCTGGCTGTTGCCGTTCTACCCGTCGCCCCGGCGCGACGATGGCTATGACATTGCCGACTATCGCGGGGTCCACAGCGACTACGGCACCATGGCTGACGCCAAGAAGTTCATTGCCGAGGCCCACAAACGCGGCCTGCGGGTTATCACCGAACTGGTCATCAACCACACTTCGGACCAACACCCGTGGTTCCAGAAAGCGCGGGCGGCGAAGAAGGGCTCCAAGGCCCGCGACTTCTACGTCTGGTCGGACACTGACCATAAGTACGACGGCACGCGGATCATTTTCCTCGATACCGAGAAGTCCAACTGGACGTGGGACCCGGTGGCAGAGCAGTACTTCTGGCATCGCTTCTATTCCCACCAGCCGGATCTGAACTTCGATAACCCGCAGGTGATGGAGGCGGTGCTTGAAGTGATGCGCTACTGGCTGGACATGGGCATCGATGGCCTGCGTCTGGATGCGATTCCGTACTTGATTGAACGCGATGGCACCAATAACGAAAACCTGCCCGAAACCCACGCGGTGCTGAAGAAGATCCGCGCGGAAATCGATGCTAATTACCCGGACCGCATGCTGCTGGCCGAGGCCAATCAATGGCCAGAGGACACTCAGCTGTACTTCGGCGATACCAAAGGCAAGGACGGCGATGAATGCCACATGGCGTTTCACTTCCCCTTGATGCCGCGCATGTACATGGCATTGGCCCAGGAAGATCGTTTTCCGATCACTGACATCTTGCGCCAGACCCCGGAAATACCGGAGAACTGTCAGTGGGCGATTTTCCTGCGCAACCACGATGAGCTGACGCTTGAGATGGTCACCGATCGCGAGCGCGATTACCTGTGGAATTACTATGCGGCAGACCGCCGCGCCCGGATCAACCTGGGCATTCGTCGTCGTCTGGCCCCTCTGGTCGAACGCGACCGGCGTCGTGTCGAACTGCTCAACAGCATGCTGTTGTCGATGCCAGGTACACCGACCCTGTATTACGGCGATGAAATCGGCATGGGTGACAACATTTACCTTGGTGACCGCGACGGGGTTCGCACCCCGATGCAGTGGTCCATCGACCGTAACGGTGGCTTCTCCCGCGCCGATCCGGCCAGCCTGGTGCTGCCGCCGATCATGGACCCGCTGTATGGCTTCCAGTCGGTTAACGTTGAAACCCAGAACAATGATCCGCATTCCCTGCTTAACTGGAACCGGCGCATGCTGGCCGTGCGCAAGCAGCAGAAGGCGTTCGGACGCGGCATATTGAAAATGCTATCGCCGAGCAATCGCCGGATTCTTGCCTACACCCGTGAATACACCGGGGCCGATGGCCACACAGAGATCATTCTCTGCGTAGCCAACGTCTCCAGCGCTTCGCAAGCTGCAGAGCTTGAGCTTTCCAACTATGCCGGAACGGTTCCGGTGGAAATGCTCGGTGGCAGCGCGTTCCCGCCCATAGGGCAGCTGAATTACCTGCTGACGTTGCCGCCTTATGGTTTTTATTGGTTCCTGCTGGCGTCGGAAAACCAAATGCCAAGTTGGCACGTGGAACCTGCCCAGAGCATGCCGGACTTCCCGACCATGGTCCTGAAAAAACGCCTCGAAGAACTCCTTGATGAACCGCTGCGCAGCACCATGGAACAAAACTCCCTGGCGGTTTACTTACCGAAACGTCGCTGGTTCGCGTCCAAGGATCAGGCTATCGACAAGGTTCACATCGCCTACGCAGTGCGCTTCGGTGACGCCGCACATCCGGTGCTGCTCAGCGAAATCGAAGTCACGACGGGCGACCAGAGCGCGCGCTATCAACTGCCGTTCGGGTTGCTGGCTGAAGATGACATCAGCAGCGCATTGCCTCAACAATTGGCGCTGGCGAGGGTTCGTCGTGGGCGTCAGGTGGGTCTGATCACTGATGCGTTCACCTTGGAGACCTTCATTCGTGCGGTGATTCATGGGATGCAGGTGCAAACGGTTCTGCCGAGCAGTGAAGGGGAGTTGCGCTTTGAGCACACTGCGCTGCTAGAGCCATTGGCCCTGAGCAATGAGTCAGAAGTGCGCTACCTGTCCGCCGAGCAGTCCAACAGTTCGGTAGTGGTAGGCGGCAGTCTGGTGCTGAAAATGCTGCGTCGGGTCAGCCCGGGGATTCACCCGGAGCTGGAAATGGGCGCGTTCCTGACTGACGCCGGTTATCAGCATATTTCGCCTCTGCTGGGATCAGTAGTTCGGGTCGGTAACGATGGCGAGCACAACCTGCTGATGATTGCCCAAGGTTATCTGAGCAATCAGGGCGATGCCTGGGAATGGACCCAGAACAACCTGGAACGCGCCGTGCGGGATGAGATGTCCCACGGCGTCTCCGGCCAGGAGCAGCATTACAACGCCTTGCTGGAACTCGCGGATTTCGCCGCCAACCTTGGCAAACGTCTTGGCGAAATGCATCAGGTGTTGGCGGCGTCTACCGACAATCCGGATTTTGCCGTAGAAGTCACCAGCGCCAAGGACAGCCTGGCGTCCGGCAAAAGTGTGGCCGAGCAAATGGAATACGCGCTGCAATTGCTGGAGCAGAACAAAGCTTCGCTGGAGCCCGTTGACCAGAAACTGGTCAATGATCTGTTGGCCAATCGCAAGAAGGTTCTGGCTCACGTGCAGGCACTGGCCAAGCGTTCGGTGGGTGGGCTGCGTATTCGAGTCCATGGTGACTTGCACCTCGGTCAGGTGCTGGTCGTCAAGGGCGATGCCTATCTGATCGACTTCGAGGGCGAGCCGGCTCGCTCGGTTCAGGAGCGTCGCGCGAAGTACAGCCCCTTCAAGGATGTCAGCGGTGTGCTGCGCTCTTTCGACTACGCTGCGGCCATGGCCGTGCGCAGTGCGCAGAGCGTGGACTCCTCGCCGGAGGCCAGCGCTGCACGGCGGCTGGTTGCTGATACCTATTTAAGCCAGGCTCGCGAAGCATTTATTGAAAGTTATCGTTCGGTCACGGTCGAAATCCCACATGCCTGGAAAGACGCCAAGGGTGAAAGCGCTGCGCTTGAATTATTCACCCTGGAAAAAACCGCTTACGAAGTAGTCTACGAAGCCAGAAACCGCCCGAGCTGGTTAGCCGTGCCGTTGCAAGGGTTGCGTGGACTGCTGAACCTGTCTGATGGAGAGTCTTGATGAATGCGCCTGACAAAACCGGTGCGGGCCCACGTTTGATGCCCGCCACTGTAGACATGGATGCATTGATCCGTGCCGAACACCATGATCCGTTTTCTATCCTGGGCCCCCATGGCGACGGTGCCAACGGCCAGATCATCCGTGCGTATCTGCCCAACGCGTTGAGTGTCACTGTGTTGGCCCGCGATGGCGGTCACGAATTGGGCCCGCTGGAAATGAGTGAAGTACCCGGTTTCTTCGTCGGCCGCTTCCCTGAAGTGCAGCCGTACCTACTGAAGATCAATTGGGCGGGCGGCGAGCAGATCACCGAAGATCCTTACAGCTTCGGCCCGCTACTCGGCGAAATGGACTTATATCTGTTCGCTGAAGGCAATCACCGGGACTTGAGCAGTTGCCTGGGTGCTCAGTTGAAAAGCGTCGATGGCGTTGATGGCGTGCGGTTTTCCGTGTGGGCACCCAATGCCCGCCGGGTTTCTGTGGTCGGCGGCTTCAACAACTGGGACGGTCGCCGTCACCCAATGCGCCTGCGCCACCCGACTGGAGTGTGGGAAGTTTTCGTTCCGCGCTTGCAGGCTGGCGAACTGTACAAGTTCGAAATCCTTGGCGCTCATGGCATCCTGCCACTGAAATCCGACCCGATGGCGCTGGCGACGACCATGCCGCCAGACACCGCGTCGAAAGTTGCCGGTCCGTTGCAATTCGACTGGCAGGATGATGAGTGGCTGCAATCCCGTGCCGAGCGTCACAGCGCCAGTGCACCGCTATCGATCTACGAGTTGCATGCAGGCTCCTGGCAGATGGAGCAGAACGAAGATGGCACTCAATGGCGGCAGTACAACTGGCGCGAATTGGGTGACCGGCTGATTCCGTACATCAAGGAATTGGGTTTCACTCACATCGAGCTGATGCCGATCATGGAGCACCCGTTTGGGGGCTCATGGGGCTACCAGTTGCTGGCGCAGTTTGCGCCGACGGCACGCTACGGTTCGCCGGAGGATTTCGCAGCGTTCGTCAATGCCTGTCACCAGGCTGAAATTGGCGTGATCCTCGATTGGGTGCCCGCGCACTTTCCTACCGATACCCACGGCCTGGCGCAGTTCGATGGCACGGCGTTGTATGAGTACGCCAACCCCCAGGAAGGTTTCCATCAGGATTGGGACACGCTGATCTACAACCTGGGTCGCACTGAAGTTCACGGGTTCATGCTGGCCTCCGGTCTGCACTGGCTCAAGCATTTCCACATTGATGGTCTGCGGGTGGATGCGGTGGCGTCAATGCTGTACCGCGACTACTCCCGTAAAGCCGGCGAGTGGGTGCCGAATCGTTTCGGTGGTCGCGAGAACCTGGAAGCGATCGAATTCCTGCGCCATCTCAATGACGTTGTCGCTCTGGAAGTGCCTGGCGCGCTGGTCATTGCTGAAGAGTCCACGGCTTGGCCTGGGGTCAGCCAGAGCACCCAACAGGGTGGTTTGGGCTTCTCTTACAAATGGAACATGGGCTGGATGCATGACACGTTGCATTACATGCAGCAGGACCCTATCCATCGCGCCCATCACCACAGCGAACTGAGTTTCGGGCTGATGTACGCCTGGTCCGAGAAATTCATCCTGCCGATTTCCCATGATGAAGTAGTGCATGGCAAGCATTCGCTGATCGACAAGATGCCCGGCGATCGCTGGCAGAAGTTTGCCAACTTGCGTGCTTACCTGACGTTCATGTGGACCCATCCCGGCAAGAAGTTGCTGTTCATGGGCTGCGAGTTTGGTCAGTGGCGCGAGTGGAACCATGACGAGCAACTGGACTGGTACTTGCTGCAATACGCTGAGCACATCGGCGTCAAGAAGCTGGTCAGTGATCTGAACCGGATCTACCGCGAAGAAAAGGCCTTGCATGAACGCGATACCGAGCCCATGGGTTTTCAGTGGGTGATTGGCGATGACGCAGCCAACAGCGTGTTTGCGTATATGCGCTGGAGCAAGGAAGGAGAGCCGCTACTGGTGGTCGCCAACCTGACGCCGGTGCCGCGGGAAGGTTACCGAGTGGGCGTGCCGTACGGCGGCAACTGGGTGGAATTGCTCAACAGCGACGCTGAAATGTACGCCGGTTCAAACCTTGGCAATGGCGGCGGCGTGCATGCCGACGAAATCAAGAGCCACGGTATGCCGGTGTCTCTGGCGCTGAATCTGCCGCCGTTGGCCGTGCTGATTCTCAAGCCGAAGGCTAGCGAGGGTTGATACCTAGGGTTTTCGAGGTGGTGTGATTAACGCGCCACCTCGAAATTGTGGGAGCAAGCTCGCTTGCGAAAGCAATAAGCCAGGCTATGCAATTGCGATGTTTGTACTGGCCTCTTCGCGAGCAAGCTCGCTCCCACACATCTGGCGCTAGCCTTTCAAACCTGCAATTGAAGCTGCCGAAACCTGCGTTTTACCAACTCATCCGCACACCCAGATTGCCAACCACGCCCTCCAGATCATTGTCGTCCAGGTTGCTGCTGTAGTCGGCACTGACATAGACACTCACGTTCTTCGAAACTTTGGCTACCAAACCTAAGCCCAGATCAGCAGTGGTCGAGCGATGCTCGGTCTTGATGCTCTGCGTGTGATTGAAGGTGACGGTGTCCGAGCCCCCGAAACTGCGCCACACATTGGCCCTGACATAAGGTTCGAGTGGCATGCCCCGCGCTATGTAGCGCCCCTTCAGACGCGCCCCAAGACGGCCTGTGTTCCACGCCTGGGAGTCAAAAGAGACTGCGGAGATACCATCGTTCTGGCTATCCAGGTTGATGTGCTGGTTGATGAGTTGCGCTTGAGGTTCTACCACCCAATTGGTCGAAACCTGAACAGGATAGCCAGCCTCCACAGAAACCGTAACAGCATGTCCTTCGGTATCGATCCGTACGCCCCGGTCCGAACGGCTATAGCCATCCAGTCGTGTGCCCATGGCCACAGCGTCGAAATACCAACCCATCGGGTCCGTCAGCGTCCAATACAGCCCGACGCTATCACCTTCAAGTTTCAGCTTGCCGGTACGTCTGTCCTTGAAGCCCTCGGCGAAGCCATCGACATGGCCGTCCAGACGGCTGTGACCAACAAACAGGCCAAGCCGCTGGTTCTGGCCTGATTGGAGCTGTGAGGCATAGAGATCGTGCCCGACTTGATAGCCCTTGAGCGAGGCATCCAGGCTCGGGGCGACGGTGCCGGACCAACTGCGTTTGAAATCATTGCCGAACACCCTGGCCCAGCCTGCGGGAGCCCAACCGTTTTCGGTCAGTAAACTCTGCTCACCCTGACGATCGTGAAAAGTCCCCAGGGAGAGAAGTGCCAAGGTCGAAGCGGCCGGCGCCACGACCGCATAGTTGGGCACCTCCAACCGGTACAGAGGGATGGGTGCCGCCCCGCGTACGGGCGCGGGTAAAGGCGGGGTTCCGATGGCGGGCACGGGGGCCACAGCAGCCGGTTGTACGGCTACCGGGGCTGACGGAACCCCAGGCGCAATGGGCGCAACGGGCGGTGCGGGTTCCTCAGGTGCGCCAGGCTCCACTGGTGGGACAGGCTCGGCAGGAGCCTCGGGGATGGCCAGGGCTGCCGGCTGAGAGAGTACCGTCGAGCGCAGAAACCAGCTGTTTTCCGACCCTGCAGTTGCCCCGCCTTTGAACAGGTAGTACTCATAAGCGCCGATGGACAACGAATTGCCTTGGGAAAATGCCGTGTCGGCGCTGACTGCGCCATTGACCGCCTGGACTACTTCGATTCCGTTCAATTGCGTCGCGGCACCCAGGCCGCCGAGGTTTCTGACATTGACTTGCGTCGTCCCGGATAGCGCACCTTGAGAGACCACCAGCTTATCGCTGGGTGATGAGTCGTCGCCCAATACGGACTGCAATAACAGGCGCGCATTGTTGCCGACATAGTTGCCCTGAACGGTCAGGGTATCGCTGGTGCTGTTGCCGGCGGTGAGATCCAGCGTTCCGGCATTGTTCAGCGTGACTGACTCGCCGCTGGTAAAAGGCCTGACAGCGCCTGCCGTCGATGTCACCGTGCTGCTGGGATCTATATTGAAGACTCCGGTGCTACTGGCGGTATCGCCCAGAACCAGATTCCCCGCCGCAAGATCCATGCGCGAGCCATTGTTAAGGTTTAAGGTTTCCCAATTGGCGTAGCGGCCGGGCAGGGCAGTGCTGACGGTGTTTAAGGTCAGCTGGTCAATCCCGGCTCCGCCATCAAGCAGTGGATTGGGCCCAAGAATCGCTTCATCAAGGTTGCTCAATGTCGCGGTGTCATCGCCGTCAGCCATTAAAATTTGGCTACGCAGGGTGCCGCCGTTCAACCAATTGAAGCTGTCGTTGCCAAAGCTGGTGCGAATTTCGCCCACCACTTCGCCGCCACTCACACTGACACTGTCGTCCCCACCGCTGACGCTGATGAAGCCGCCAATCCGACCCGCTGACAAGATGATGGTGTCCTTGCCAAAGCCCGTCACCAGGTTGCCCACAATCGTGCCGCCGGACATGTCGAACAGATTATCGTCGAGTTTCATGTCCACCCGGCCGATGGTGCCGCCGGTCATTCGGGCACTGTCACCGTCTTCGAATGCATTGCTGATGGTGCCGCCGCTCATTAGGAACGTGTCCAGGCCGTCACCTTGTGCCAGGGCGCGGAGGCTGCCGCCGGACATCACAAAATCATCGCGGCCAGACCCCTGATTGACGTCGCCAGCCACTGTGCCAGCGGTGATGGTAAAGCTGTCGAGCCCGTCGTTGAGATTGAAGCTGCCTGTAACATTGCCCGAGTTCATGTCGACCCGGTCATTGCCTGCACCGTAGGTCACGCTGCCAAGTATCGACCCGGTGCCGTTGGCGGGAAAGTGCAGAACATTATCGCCCGTTGTACGCACGACCGAAGCACTGCTGCCACTGTCGCAAACCTGTACGGCACCGGCCGGGGAGGAGTTTGGGTCGCAGGCTGCGTGGGTCTGAGTACAGATAAATCCCACAGCAAAGAAGGCCATTATTGTTTTCACGAGCGAATCTCCCTGAAGCGGGGTCAGGAAGGCTCTCCGACGGGGCGGGTTGTGCCAGATGACCGCGCGATAACCGAAGGGCTGATTAATCAGTCACTTCGGTTTCCCTGTTGCATCAACAACTAACGATACAAGTGAAGGTTCAAGTCAGTACGACGTCAAGAACTTGACCGACCGATGGGCAGGTGATCGATTTTTAATAAGCAGTCGCGATTACAAATGCACTTCAACCGCCAAAGGCAAGTGATCTGAGAGGTGTGTCCACGGTTTATTGCCCAGAATTCGCGGCTCATGACTGGTGGCATTGCGCAGATAAACCCGATCCAGCCTTAGCATCGGGAAGCGGGCAGGGTAGGTCTTGGCCAGTAGACCGTGATGCCGCTCGAAGGCTTCATGCAAGTATTCACACCGGGCAAGACGGGTATTGCCGCGAAGCTGCCAGTCATTGAAATCCCCGGCGATGATTACCGGCGCGTGGCTGGGCAGGGAGTCCAGGAGTTTGCACAGCAAGTCCAATTGCAACTGGCGATGGCTTTCCAACAGGCTCAAATGCACGCAAATCGCGTGGACTTCGTCATGCCCCGGTACCTGCAGAACACAGTGCAGCAGACCGCGTCGCTCAGGGCCAGTAATTGAAATATCCAGATTACGGTGGTGCAGAATCGGGTACTTGGAGAGCAACGCGTTGCCATGGTGCCCGTCCGGGTAGACCGCATTGCGGCCATAAGCGAAGTCACTCCACATGCTGTCGGCAAGGAACTCATAGTGCGGGGTGTCCGGCCAGTCATGGTGACGTGATGCATGTCGGTCATGGCTGCCTTGGACCTCTTGCAGAAAAACCAGATCAGCGCTGGTGGCACGTACGGCTTCGCGCAGTTCCGGCAGGATGAAGCGCCGGTTCAATGCCGTGAAGCCTTTGTGCGTATTGACCGTCAGGACTCGCAGACGATGAATGTCCGGCAGATCTGTCATATCCACTACATCGGCGTTGGAGCCAGCGGGGTGAGCAGGCACGTACATTCTCCTTCACAGGGTATGTACGTCGGACTGACACCGGCAATGGCAGTTCATCTTTTTTCCCGTGTGGTGAGTCAGAGCCTGGGGCGCCTGGACAGCAGTACCGTCAAGCCCAATCCGGCCAGTGACAACAAGGATGCAAAGAAGAAGATCCACGAATAACCCAGGCCCAGCGCAATCGCGCCCATGATCGGGCCTGCAATCGCCAGTGCCAGATCAAAAAATACCGCATAGGCACTCAGGCCCGCGCTGCGGCTGGTGGGCGGGACCTGTTTGATCGCTTCGACGCCCAATGCCGGGTAAACCAGCGACAATCCCAAGCCAGTGAGCCCGGCCCCCGTCAGGGCAAATCCCGTGTTGGGTGCAACCCACAGCAAAACCAGGCCGAGGGTTTCTACCCCCATGCAAAGGATCGCTGCAGTGAAACCACCGAGCCGATTGATCGCGTTGATGAACAACAGTCGCGCCAGGATGAAGCACACACCAAACACGCTCAGGCACCATGCCGCGCCTTCCCAGCCGCGACTGACATAAAAGAGGGTGATGAACGTGGTTATGGTGCCGTAACCAATGGATGCCAGGGTCAGGCTCAGGCCATACGGCGCAATCCGCCCGAACACCGACCAGAACGGCAGGCGCTCGCCCTTGAGCACGGGCACCGAAGGTTGTTTGCGAATGACCAGCAACGCCAGGGAAGCCATGAGCGCCAGGGCGATGCCGAGCGTGAAAAAGCCCAGCTCGTGACTCATGACATAACCCAGAGGCGCGCCGATCGCGATGGCGCCATACGAGGCGATACCATTCCAGGAAATCGCCCGGGCGGTATGTTCAGGGCCGACTTTGCCGATACACCAGCTAATGCTACCGACGCCGATCAATCCCTGGGACACGCCGAGGACCAGGCGCGAAATAATCAGGATGGTCAGGCTAGTGCCGGGCAGGTGCTCGAGCATAGCCGCCGCGAAGGTGAGAACGCCACTGAGGACAATGCCCGACAGCCCGTAGACCACCGCCAGCTTGGTGCCGATGGTGTCCGATACTTTCCCGGCCATGGGGCGGCTGAGCAGGGTTGCCAGGTATTGCGAGCCAATCGTCAGACCTGCGACAACCGCACTAAACCCCAACTGATCGTGGACATAGCCTGGCAACACAGCAATCGGCAGGCCGATGCACAAGAAGGCAACGAAGGTGTAGAAGACGATGGATACGATCTGCAAGGTGACCGTCATGGAGCTGGGCTGGGCGAGATGCGGGGGCGGGGTGGCGGCTGACATGGGCTCGTTTCGCTGGCGGGCGGTGGGGAGTGCCCCCATCATGGCAATTGCAGAAGACAAAAGAAAGCACGCTAACGATCTAATCTTCACCAACGCCGCAATCAGCAATTGCTGTATTTTTTGAGTGGTCATAGGATGTCTGATCACGACCATAAAAATAAGGATTACACGTGAGCAAACCTCTCTTAATGGCAGCAGCAATCGTCTACGGTCTCAGCATGCAAGCACAAGCAACCACTTTCGCCTACATATCCAGCCCGGGCGACGGGATGATTTCCCAGTATCAGCTCGATGAAGCCAGTGGCAAGTTGAGCCTGGTGCAACAGACCAAAGCAGGGGATATGGTCAACCCGATGGCTATCACGCCCGACGGCAAAGTGTTGTTTGCCGCATTGCGGGTCAAGCCGTTCCAAGTGGTCGGCTTCAGCATTGATCCTGAAAACGGACATCTGTCAGAACGATCCAGAGGCCCCTTGGCCGAAAGCCTGGCGTATCTGTCCACCGACCGCAGCGGGCATTACCTGATGGGCGCCTCTTATGGTGCGGACGCCGTTACGGTCCAGGCTATCGACAAGACCTACAAGCCGGATGAGAAGATCCAGACCTACAAAACCGGCCCTCATGCCCACTCAGTCAGAACTGACCCAAGCAATCGATTTGCCTACGTTGGCAATCTGGGCTCTGACCATGTGCTGCAATACAGCCTGGATGCCAAAACTGGCGCCCTGACTCCAATTGGCAGCGGGTTTGTCAGCGTCCCGACGAAAACCGGGCCGAGGCATCTGGCGTTTTCTCAGGACGGCAATTACCTCTATGTCGTAGGTGAGATGAGCGGCACCGTGACCGCCTTCGCCATTGACGATAAAACCGGTGCGCTGACGCAGAAGAGCGTCGCCAACGGTATTCCTGATCGCCTCAAGCTGGTCCACGGTGAAGCGCGCGACGCCAGCAACAATGACTTGAAGGATGACCCGACCCCTCGCATCTGGGCCGCGGATTTGCGCCTGTCACCGGATGGCAAGCTGCTGTTGATGACTGAACGCACCACCAGCTCGGTCTCGGCTTTTGCGGTTGATAGCGCAAGCGGCGCGGTCAGTTTCCTGGACAACTACCCGGTGGAAGAAAAACAACCGCGCAATATCGCGTTCTCACCAAACGGCAAGTGGTTGCTGGTGACGGGAGAGAAGGCCGATAAAGTCGGGGTTTACGCAGTAGGGGAGAAAGGCGCTCTCAAACGCGCCAGTGAAGCTGAGTCGGGCAAAGGGGCGCTGTGGATCGAGGTCCTGCAGCTCAAGTGAAGGATTGTATTCCCAAAGGCTGACGAGCAAGGCAACGATGGCGGTAGGTGTGTTGTACCGCCATCCTTCACGCGCGAAATTAAAACCCTGTAGGAGCGCACGAGCACCGCGAAGCCGCGATAGCGGATCTGTCTGATACATCGCCATCGCGGCCTCGGGGTGCTGGTGAGCGCCTACAGGAAGCATTCCACTATCACTTATATCCCAGCGCTTGGGGTCGCCTCGGTATCTTTGATAACCACCCGCTCGAAGCGTCCAGCCAGGACCAGATAACTGAAAATCCCGATCAAACCGTGCGCCGCCACAAACCACAGCGCCGAGTTGAACGAGCCGGTTGTGGCCACGAAGTAACCGATGACTACCGGGGTGATAATCCCCGCGACATTACCGATGCCGTTGAAAACCCCGCCACTCAAACCGACCATGCCCTTGGGCGCGGTATCGGACAGCACAGCCCAGCCTACCGCCGCGAGCCCCTTGCCGAAGAACGCCAGAGCCATCAGGGCAATCACCATCCAGTTGGCGTCTACGTAGTTGGCCGAAACCAGACTGGAAGCCAGTGCCATGCCGATGACAAACGGAGTCTTGCGTGCCTTGGAGGGATGTACTCCACGACGAATCAGGTAATCCGACACCACGCCACCCAGCACACCGCCGGAGAATCCGCAGATCGCCGGCATCGCGGCTACCCAGCCCGCTTCCATGATGGTCATGCCCCGGCCTTTGATCAGGTAGATCGGGAACCAGGTGATGAAGAAGTAGGTCAGTGCGGTGATGCAGTACTGCCCGAGATAAATCGCCCACAGCGTGCGGTTGTTGAAAAGCTGCATGACTTCATTCATCTTCAGCTTCGGCTTTTCAGATTTGCGCGTGGCTTCCAGATCCACCAGCGCACCTCCGTCCCTCATGTACTTGAGTTCTTGCTCGGTAAGTTTCGAGTCGCTCAGGGGCTCCTGATACAGGGCAAACCAGAACACCGTGGCGATCAGGCCCAACGCACCCATCCAGATGAACACGTGTTCCCAGCCCCAGGAGTGAGTCAGCCAGGCCATGAGCGGGGCGAATACCACCACGGCCATGTATTGCGCCGAGTTGAAGAGGGCGGAGGCGGTGCCTCGTTCGCTGGTCGGGAACCAGCAGGAGACAATTCTGTTGTTGGCCGGAAAAGCGGGAGACTCCACAAGCCCCAGCATAAAGCGCATGCCGAACAGTGCGATTGCCGCGGTTGAACCCACCAGGCCGATCCAGCCCACCGTGCCTTGCATCATAGTGAACAGTGACCAAAGAAAAAGGCTGCAGCCGTAGACCCTGCGCGCGCCAAACTTGTCCAGCAGCCAGCCCCCTGGAATCTGCCCCAGCGCATAGGCCCAGGCGAAGGCTGAGAAGATCATGCCTAGCATGATCGGGTCCAGCCCCAAGTCTTTGACTACCCCCGTGCCCGCGATGGACATGGTGGCCCGGTCGGCGTAGTTGAGGACGGTGACAATGAAGATTAGCGCCAGAATGACAAACCGGCGGCGTCCCACGTGAGCTTTCTCAAGCGGGACAGCTAGCGATGCAGTCTTGGAGGTCATGGAGCTCCCCAGCTTCCCTCATGGGGAAGTTTTTATTGTTGGAATGGGTCGTTATGTCGGTGTATCAGTAGTGCATCAGCAAGCAACAGCGGTCGGCAAGGAGGTGCCGGCAAAACAGGCCTGTAAATTGGCCAGCACAATCTCGCCCATGGCCAGCCGGGTTTGCCCGGTAGCGCTGGCACGGTGCGGTTGCAGAACCACATTGTTCAGTTGACGCAATGCCTGAGGCACATGGGGCTCATCGGCAAAGACATCGAGACCCGCACCGGCGATGGCCCCGCTCTGCAAGGCGCCAATCAGTGCTTGCTCGTCGACCAGCTTGCCCCGCGCGACATTGATCAGGTAGCCGTTGGTCCCCAACGCTTCCAGTACCGGGGCGGTGATGATTGCACTGCCTTGGTCAGCAGAAGCGGCCAGAATTAACACATCACTGCGTTTGGCCAGTTCGATCAGATCCGCCACAAAGTGGTAGCCGCTTTGCGGCTGCTCGTGCAAGTCGGTGTAATGGATTGTCATGTCGAATGCCAGCGCACGTCTGGCAATAGCGTGCCCGACACGGCCCAGGCCGACGATACCCAGCTGGATACCCGTAACCTTGCGCGCCAGCGGCTGGGCTACGCTGCCCCATTGGCCGTCACGCACGATACGATCGCCAACGCCCAGATCTCGCAGGGCCATGATCAGCAAGCCCATCCCCATGTCCGCCACATCGTCGGTCAGCACGCCTGGGGTTGTGGTGACTTGTACGCCTCGCTTGGCGGCATTGACCAGATCGACTGCATCAGTACCGATGCCGCTGATCGCGATGACTTCCAACGCCGGAAGACGATTCATCAAGCTGTTGGAGAGGCCCTTTGCTCCGCCGGTGACCACCGCGCGGATACTGCCCTGGACCTCAGTCAGAAACGCTTCCTGGTCGGCGGCCTCATACAGTCGGTGCACTGTGTAAAGGGCGCACAGCCTGGCGTCGATCAAATCCGGCACAGGCTGGGTCAGTAAAATATTGATCTTCATCTATGTTCCTTTCTTTATTTTTGTTCTGCCGGACACCGACATACGAATGCCTGTGAGCCATGCTTGTACCCTAAGATTAGGAAAATCAACGATGCCGGTCTAACATTGATACTGTATCGGTCAATTCAAGATTTGAATCATGGAACTGCATCAACTTCGCTGCTTTGTAATGGTTGCTGAAGAGCTTCATTTTGGTAAGGCTGCCAAGCGCATGTTCATGACCCAGCCGCCACTCAGTCGGCAGATCCAGATGCTGGAGCGGTCCTTGGGCGTCACATTGCTGGAGCGCAGCAACAAGTCGGTGCAGTTGACGGTTGCCGGCAAGCACTTCTTGCGCGATGCCCGGCATGTACTGGCCTATACCGAGCAGGCGGGCATGGCGGCTCGTCGACTGGCGCGAGGGGAGGCGGGGCATTTGCACCTGGGATTTACCGCCGTCAGCGGCTACAGCCTGATACCTGGTTTACTCGGTCACAGTGCTGAGCAACTGCCGAACGTAGGATTCGAACTCCATGAAATGGTCTCTGGCGCGCAAACCGAAGCGTTGGGCGCAAGCATGATTGATGTCGGCTTTGTGCGACGCGCGATGCCCCACCTTGGTTTTGACGGCGAGTTGATTGTCAGTGAGCCACTGCTGCTGGCTATGTGCAGCACCCATCCGTTGGCTCAGCAGGCAACGATAAAAATATCCGATCTGGATCGCCAGCCTTTCATCATGTATTCACCGGATGAGGGGCGATATTTCTACGACTGTATTGTCGGCATGTTTGCGATGGCAGGAGTCGCTCCGCATTATCAGCATTATCTTGGGCAAACCCACTCAATCCTTGGCCTCGTGCGGGCTGGGCTCGGCATCGCTATCGTGCCTGCCGCAGCACAGGAGCTCTACCTCGGACACCTGCAATTTCGGCGGCTTGAGGATGCGCAGCCGTTGGCCGAGATTTACATGGTCTCCAGAAACGACAATGACAACCCCGCGCTGCAACCGTTTCTGCGCATGGCGCACGATTATTTTCGCTCTATTGTGTGAAGGCTTCGCGGATTCTCAACTGAAGGATCACAGGGCAGGGTAGTTGTTTCAGTAGCAGGCCATTCCACGGCTATGCTATCGCAGCAAGCTTTATAGACATGGAGGTGTGCATTGCAAGTTGAAGACGAGGCGCTGGAAATCCTGGTCGTTGATGATCAGGAGGACAATCTGACGGAAATGGAAGAGTTGCTCGAGGCGCTTGGCAAAACCGTTCGCTGCGTCGATTCCGGTATTAAAGCTCTAGCATCCTTGAGTACAGGCAAAATTGGCCTGGTGCTTCTGGATGTTCAGATGCCCGGAATGGATGGTTTCGAAGTTGCTCGCCGTATGCGCGCTGATCCAAATACTCGCTTCACTCCGATTATCTTCATATCGGGTATGCGTCAGACCGACTCAGTGCTGGATCAGGGCTATGCCGCTGGCGCGGTGGACTTCATGACCAAGCCCGTGCATCCAACCCTGTTGCTGCATAAGGCGAGGGCGCTTCTGGAGCTCGATCACTATCGGCGTGGTTTGTTACACACCAGTGCACAGCTGGAACGCGAACGCGCTTTCAATGCGTCGATTCTGGACAACACTGCTGAGGGGATTCTGGTGATCGGTGACAATGGTCGCATTCGTTTCGCCAACCCAGCAATGGCTCGCATGCTCGGGTGTCCCAGTGATGAACTGCAGGGCACTGAGTTGATCGCCTGGATCGAGGCGCCCTATGAGGAGAACTGGCAGAACTCGGTTTGGATGGACCACATGGCACGAGGCGAAAGCCTTCGTCTGCACGACGCCAGTTTGCGCAGTCGCGACGGTAAAAGCATCCCGGTTGCGGTCTCATGTTCGCCGCTGCCCGATGGACAACAAGCCATGACGCTACTGGCGCTGGATATGTCAGCGGTACGCGAGCTGTATCGCAAACTAGAAGTCATGACTATCACCGATGCGCTCACGGGGTTGCTTAACCGCCGCGGATTCATCCATTCACTCCAGGCTGCAATTTCCCGCACCCAGCGTACCGGACGCCTGAGCGCATTACTGTTCCTGGACCTGGACGGCTTCAAACAGATCAACGACAAATTCGGCCATGATCGTGGCGACGAGGCTTTACGTTGGGTCAGCAGTCAATTGCAGATGTGCCTGAGACCCTACGATCAATTGGCCAGAATCGGCGGCGATGAGTTCACGGTCATCATTGAAGGCGTCGACGGCCGAGACGACATCGCCGCAGTGGCCGAGAAACTGGTCAGGCAAGTCTCCGCCGATCAGGATCGCTTTGCCCTGGGTGTCAGCATCGGGATTGCTTGCCTTCCTGAAAGTGGCGACAACGTGGGGGAGATCATGCGTGCTGCCGATACGGCGATGTACGAGGCCAAGCATCGGGGTAAGGGGCAGTATCGGTTTCATTTGGTGAATGGCTGAGCAGAGATTCTTTTCGCTGTTTGTGAGGAGTGTAATGCGATGAAGCCTGCTGAATTTTAACGGCGGTCGCAGAAGTACCAGGAATTAGAACTCATAACCTACGAAAAGAGCTATTTCTGATGGTTTCCTGGCTTTATCGTTATTACGGTTTGTTGCGCCGGCAGCGTTCCGAGCAGTAGCGCACTTCCTTCCAGCAGCGAGCCCATTTCTTCCTCCATGTGAATGGAAGGGTGCAGGTCACGCAGGTTTTTACTGGCAGCTCAGTCTTTTTCAAAGTGACTCACCGTCGTCTAATTTTGCGAGCAAGAACTGCCCACGCCGCCAGAGCGCCTTATGCTTGGATTCAGGCATGCGGTCGAGGTTTTTATAAATCATGCTCATGCGTTGATTACCACGCAGAGCGTCACTGTGACGCATCAGGAAGTGCCAATAGAGCGAGTTGAAAGGACAGGCGTCGTCAGTGGTGCTTTCGCTCACTTTATAGGCGCAGTCACGGCAGTAGTCAGACATGCGCTTAATATACTGGCCGCTCGCGCAATAAGGCTTAGAGCCCAGATAGCCACCGTCGGCATGCATCACCATACCCAGTGTGTTAGGTAATTCAACCCACTCGAAGGCGTCCATGTAGATTGCCAGGTACCACTCGCATATTTGGCTTGGTGCGATACCGGCCAGCAATGCAAAATTGCCGGTCACCATCAGTCTTTGGATATGGTGAGCGTAGGCATGCTCAAGGCTTTGGCCAATTGCCTGGCGCATGCAGTTCATGTTCGTTTTGCCTGTCCAGTAGAACTCTGGAAGTGATCTGGTGTTACCAAACACATTCCCATTGGCATAGTCAGGCATCTTCAGCCAGTAGACGCCCCGCACGTATTCCCGCCAACCGATCAGTTGGCGAATAAAGCCTTCGGCAGCGTTGAGGGGAATCCTGCCTGAGTAGTACGCCGATTCCACATCGCTGCAAAGCTGACGAAGATCCAGCAAGCCAATATTAAGGGCAGCGCTTATGCGCGCATGGAACAGAAAAGGCTCATCGCTAGCCATGGCGTCCTGGTAGTCGCCGAAAGCTGCAAGGCCCCAATCGAGGAAGTAATCCCATAGGGCCTGAGCTTCGGCGTGACTAACCGGATAGTTGAACGTATCAAGGGCGCCATAGTGGCTGGAGAAGTGCTTAGCCACCAATGCAAGCACATCTTGAGTGATTGCATCTGGCGTGAAGCGCACTGGTGAAGGGGGTCTAACCCCCTTGGGCATTGCCTTGCGGTTTTCTGCATCAAAGTTCCAGGCACCTCCGACCGGACTGCAATCGCCATTGAGTAACAGGCCACTCTTGCGCCGCATCTCTCGGTAGAAGAACTCCATGCGCAGCTGTTTTTTGGCTTCTGCCCAGTCAGAAAACTCAGTACGTGTGCAGAGAAAGCGACTATCGGAATGCCATTGGATCGCTAAGCCACAATCCTTGATCGACTGCTCCAGACGCCAGTCGCCGCACTCTGTGATTCGTATTTCATCGGGCTGTATCAATGCCTGCCAGCGCTGTAACTCGCCCGCCACTGACCCAGTATTTTTTGGATCATCCAGCTCAACGTATTGCACCTGCATTCCTCGCTGGCGTAGAGCCTCAGCGAAATGACGCATGGCACTAAAGATCAGGGCTATTTTTTGCGGGTGATGAGGGACATGGCTGGCTTCCTCCATCACTTCGACTAAGAGAACCGTGTCGCTTTCCTTATCTAGCCCCTGCAGTGACGACAGATTAAAAGATAACTGGTCGCCCAAGACCAGATGCAGCCGTTTAGAACTCTTCATTTAAATGATATCCCTCATAGTTTTATGTGCCTGGAGGGCAATTATCGAATGGGGGTGACCCCGCGCGGGGCTTACGGAATCAAGGGGAAATTACAGGTTTCCTACACTTGTTTTTCTGTCGGCAGCCTCGGTTTGCCTGGCACAACGTCGGCCTCCGAAACCGCACAGCTCCCGCCCCGACAGCGAGCACTGCCGTCTGGGTGAGGCAACCATGCCAAATGTGGACGCCAGCGGCAAAAAAGCCGATAGCCAACGTTGAGTAACGGCCTGGTCAACCGCCATGACAAAGGTGCAGCCCAGATACCGAGACCCGCTGCGCGCCAACTCCAAAGCGTGGCGTCCAAGCCTTTGACCCAAGTCCCGTCTGCTAACCTGGCATGCAGTGATGACTGCATGTCCCCAAGGCTGAATCCCAGACATTTGGCATCGAAGGTTTCTTCACTAATGTCCACAAAATGAAGGTGATCCGGTTCAGCTCGTGCACGAAGTATCTTGATTTCTCTAGCGCAGAGTGGACACTCACCGTCGAAGTACAACGTCAGCGGCCATTTCCCTTTCTTGTACATAACTAATCGCCTGTATAGGTTTTGTGAAAGGTAATCTTAAAAGCATGGGCTGACAATGGCCGTATGCAAGAACAATTGAGGCTGTGCCTGTTTGGCGCAAGCTTAGGAGCTCTAATGCAGGACACATTGCCAAACGTTGACAGCAACCTGATCGACATTCCTTCCCTTGAGCGACTCGAGCCGCGCACACCATCACTTCATAAACCGCGGATTTTGCTTCTGTATGGATCGACGCGAGAGCGCTCTTTCAGCCGTTTGGTCACTCAGGAGGCCGCCCGTTTGCTGGAAGCGTTTGGCGCAGAAACGAAAATCTTCGATCCCTCAGGTTTACCGCTGCCAGACGATGCTCCCGACACACATCCCAAGGTCGCTGAGTTGCGTGGACTGATGGAATGGTCTGAGGGGCAGGTGTGGTGCTCCCCCGAACGACACGGCTCCATGAGCGCGGTCTTCAAAGCGCAGATCGACTGGGTCCCGCTGGCGATTGGTGCCGTTCGACCTACGCAAGGGAAGACCCTCGCAGTCATGCAGGTCTGTGGAGGATCGCAATCATTCAACGTGGTTAATCAATTGCGCGTGCTGGGTCGCTGGATGCGGATGTTCACCATCCCAAACCAATCATCGGTAGCCAAAGCGTTCACCGAGTTCGACGAGGCAGGGCGTATGAAGCCGTCCTCGTACTACGACAGACTCGTGGACGTGATGGAAGAGCTAATGAAGTTCACGTTGCTGTTGAGGGATCGCCAGGAATTCCTGGTTGATCGCTACTCCGAGCGTAAAGAGACCGCCGAAGAGCTGTCCAAACGTGTCAATCAGCGCTCGATTTAGCTACGCATCGATGGAGGCCTTGGGTACAAGCAAATGGGTCAGGAGGGATGGCGGTGAATTCTTCAATACTTGATGTCGTGGTCATTGGCGGAGGTCAATCCGCGCTGACCGTCGCCTATTTTCTGAGGCGTTCAGGCCTTTCCTACCTATTACTCGATGCCGAGCCTGCACCCGGAGGCGCATGGCGGCATGGATGGGATTCGCTGCGACTCTTTTCCCCGTCTGCATGGAGCTCAATTGCCGGCTGGCCTATGCCTGATGTCTCCGAGGGCACTCCCGGGCGGGACGATGTTGTCGATTACCTGACTCGGTATGAGCGCCGATATGACTTCCCCATTATTCGCTCCACGCGGGTAACCCGTGTCGAGAGCATCGAAGGCGGGTTGCGCGTTTTCTCCGGGAATACTTTCTGGGATGCCAGAGCGGTCATCAGTGCAACAGGCACGTGGAGCCGCCCGGTTATTCCAACCTATCCAGGACAGGAACTGTTCGAGGGGCAGCAGATCCATTCCGCCCATTATGTTGGGCCGAGTGAGTTCGAGGGGAGGGCGGTTCTTGTCGTCGGCGGTGGCAATTCAGGTGCCCAGATTTATGCCGAGGTTTCCAAAAATGGCTCACGCAACCTGGGTCACTCAACACCCTCCAAAATATCTTCCAGATGATGTCGATGGCCGTGTCCTGTTCGAGAGAGCCACCGCTCGGTTAAAAGCGCAGCAAGCAGGCCTAGAGGGTCAACAGCCGGAAGCAGGTTTGGGCGACATCGTAATGGTGCCAGCTGTGAAGGAGGCCCGCGACCGCGGTGTGCTCAAAGCGGTACGGCCATTCACGCAGTTCACTTCGACAGGTGTTATGTGGCCATCTGGAGCCGAGACGAAGATCGATGCCGTGATCTGGTGTACCGGGTTCTCTCCCGCGCTCGACCACTTGAGCAACCTTGGTATCGTGGGCCAAGACGGCATAGTCATCGTGAACGAAAGCCGGAGTGTTGATTTACCCAATCTGTGGCTGGTGGGCTACGGCGATTGGACGGGCCTCGCCTCCGCAACATTGATCGGGGTGACCCGTACCGCCCGGGATGTGGTCAAGCAAGTCCAAACTTATCTCGCAGGATTTGCTTGATAGCTAAAGCACGAGTGACACGCCCGTATCCAGAACATCAAATCACTGTGCATGCCTGTGTCACCTTCGCCGCCTCAACCCACGCATTGAACGTTTCGCTATCGAGTGGTCTGCTTAGAAAGTAGCCTTGACCTTCATCGCAACGTACTGCCTTGAGCAATGCCAACTGCTCAACCGTCTCAATCCCTTCAGCCGTGATAGTGAGTGACAAAGCGCGGCCAAGCTCGACGATGGCTTGAATGATTGATTTGTCGTTCTCGTTTTCACCCAAGGTATTAACGAAGCTGCGGTCAATTTTCAGACCGTCGAATGGAAAAGAGCGCAGATAGCTGAGGGAAGAATATCCCGTACCAAAATCATCCAGGGATAAGCGCACGCCGAGGGCTTTTAACCCCATCATTACGTCAAGCGCACTGGCGGCATCGTCCAGCATCACGCTCTCGGTTAGTTCCAGCTCCAAACGAGCAGGATCAAATCCGGTATCGGCAAGTATTTTCTGAACGCGCGCTATCAGGTTGCCACGCTGGAACTCAGTTGGAGATAAATTCACAGACACGAACACATCCTTTTGCCAGCTACTCGCTGTGCCACAGGCGGTGTGGAGTACCCAGTCACTCAAAGGCACGATAAGTCCGGTTTCTTCGGCAATAGGTATGAATATATCCGGAGCAATCATTCCACGTTCAGGGTGCTGCCACCGCACTAGAGCCTCCGCACCGACCATTTGACCATCAGAAATGCGAATGCGGGGCTGGAAGTGCAGCCGCAGTTCGCCATGTTTAATGGCGTAACGCAGGTCGCTCTCTAGCCGACGACGCTCGATGATCTTCGCGTTCATACCGCCCGCGTAAAAGCGCCAGGTATTGCGTCCTCCCGCTTTAGCTTCGTATAAGGCTATATCGGCGTAACGCAGCAGTTCGGTGGCCTGAATTGCATCATTGGGCGCTATCGCAATCCCGATACTGGCGCTGACAAAAACTTCCTGGTCATTGATTGCAAACGGCTTTTCGATCGAATTGATCAGGCGACGGCAGAAAGCTTCAATCTGCTCTTGAGAGCCGATATCCGTGAGAATGAGTACGAATTCGTCGCCGCCAGCACGTGCGACCAGGTCGCCGCTGCGCACGCACTCCGCCAAACGGCGCGATACCTCAGTAAGCACATGATCGCCCGCGGCATGACCGAGAAGGTCATTCACCGGTTTGAAACGGTCCAGGTCAACGCTCAGCATTACCAGTGGCTGCTCATGAGTGGGAGCCGCCTCCAGCTTCCCATCCAGAAACTCTTGCAGGCGCGTCCTGTTAGGCAGGCCGGTCAGTGCGTCATGCTGCGAAAGATATTCTATGCGGCGACGGGCTTCGACTTCCTCTGTAACGTCAGTAGCTGTTCCGCGAAATCCATTGTTTGCCATTTCGCGGGCAGAGAGTCGAGTAATGCGTTGTTGACCCTTCAAGTCTGTGTAACTGCATTGCACGCTATCGTTGATTCGCCGTTTGCGCATCGCCAACCAGTGAGATATCAGGCACGAGTCGGTGTACAGCAGACTGTCTATACTCGCTCCGATCCAGTCTTCCCTCGACAGGCCTGTGACCTCTTCAAACCTTTCTGAGAGATAAGTGAAACTTCCATCCGGGTCAATTTCCCAAATCCAGTCGGAACTGGCCTCTGCGACATCGCGAAAACGTTCTTCGCTGGCTGCAAGCGTCGTCTCACTGAGCTGAAGTGATGTATAGCTATGATCAAGCGCTCTGGCTGCGAGGGTTGTCCGACGTAAAATAACGAGTGTCATTATCAAGACGAGCAGCGCAGCAGCGCCGAGCAAGGGCAGCATGAAACCCAACAATCTCTGCCCCGGTGTCTCTGGATTCCAGTGCAAAATGCCAGCGGAACCGTCTTTGCCCAGGGGCAATGTTGCGTTGGGAGGAGACTCGGAGGCCGACAATATTCGTAGCCCTTCGATACCGTAGTCAGCCCCAATCGCTTCGAGTCTTGAGTTGTCCAGGAAAATTACGAAGACCATCACTGATGCTGGGCCTTCATCTACCTCAATTGTCGGATCTGTGCCCGGTGTCAGTGCTGCGGCTGCGACCAGAACGGGTACACCACCGACGTTAAGAAAAGCGGTCACAGGCGTTTCGTTCTTTGCCGCTTCCCGAGCTTGATTGCCAAGTCCATCAAACGCTTGGCCCAGCCAGTCTTCAATCGCCACGGCTTTCAGCTCGCCCTCGATAACCGAGTAAACGGTGTGACCTGTGCCGTCGACTACGAAAACTCCTTGAAAGCCGAAGTCCGCATACAGCGTCGGCCCTGCGTTCTGGCTAACGAATGCCCAGTCGGTATCCACCTCAATGTGCAAGTGCCGATAGGCATCACCCCAGAAGGCGTAATCCTTGAGCGTCATACGTGCGGATTTTTCCAGCGAATCTACCGCTTTTTCCGTGTAGAAAACGCTTTCAGCTTCTTCAATCCTGTCGAGGTCTTGCGCCACATATATAAGCAGACAAATGGCGAGTACGAAGACAGCTGCCAATAACCCTGAGAATTTAAGCAGCGAGACACGAATCAGAGCCACACTTGAGTGGTGCTTGACCGGAATGATGGCAGCGAGAGGCGGGGTATTCAGCATAGGACTCCAAGCGATATGACAAGAGCAGAACTCTCAGTAGACAGTATCGGCTGATGCGGCTTTTTCCTAAGCGCTTGAGATTGTAGGTTCTGACTATCTTCCCGATAGCGGCCGGGCCCCCAATGGCCCTGAAAATAACCGACATGACTCTGATCCTAAGACGCGCCTGGAACTCCTAGGCAAGTGGCATACAAGCCGGCCTGATTGTGGCCTCGACCGGTGCGATTAAAGCGACCCAAGCAGGCGAACAGTAACGCTGCGCAGGAGATGTAACATGAGCATCGATTGGCTCCACTTCACACCTTGGGCTTCATTAGGCGGCGGGGCGTTGATAGGGCTGGCCGCAAGTCTGTTCGTTCTCGTGAACGGTCGCATCGCGGGAATCAGCGGCTTGCTTGGCACAATGATGCAATTTGACAGCGAAGGCTGGAGCGAGAAGACGTTGTTCCTTCTAGGCCTGATGATTGCCCCGTTGTTGTGGGGAGTGTTCGCCGTCTTGCCGGAGATCGAAATCAATACAGGGTGGCCGGCCCTCGTCATTGCTGGCCTGCTCGTAGGCGTGGGAACACGTTACGGCTCCGGCTGCACAAGTGGACACGGGGGGTGTGGAGTGTCCCGGTTGTCTCCCCGGTCAATTGTGGCAACGCTTTGTTTTATGCTCGCCGGATTTGCCACCGTGTACGTCATTCGTCATGCGCTGGGAGCCTGAATATGATCAAGCTGACTGCATTTTCCTCAGGGCTGATCTTTGGTCTGGGTCTGCTACTGGCAGGGATGACGAACCCCGCGAAGGTGTTGGCTTTTCTTGATCTTGCCGGGGCCTGGGATCCTTCACTTGCTCTGGTCATGGCAGGCGCAATCGCTGTGGCAGTTATCCCCCTGCAATGGGCGCGAATAGGCTGTCCTTGCTAGGTGCACGCATGCAGCTACCTGAGAAAAGAGCGATCGACGCCCGCTTGATCGGCGGCAGCCTGGTGTTCGGCGTAGGGTGGGGGATTGCGGGAATCTGCCCTGGGCCAGCAGTTGCAATTCTGCTAACCGGTCACTGGAAAATTCTCATATTCATATTGGCCATGCTGGCCGGAATGTACGTGTTCTCAGCCCTCGAAAGCCGCCGCACAGCTCGATCTGCAGGCAATGGCTAACGCAATCCGCAATACCTCGCTGGCGATGCTGTGTGCTCTGGCGCGCCTAAGAACGTTGAGGTTACGAGCTTCGGGGTCGTTCTTCGGCGATATTCACGAGCTTGGCGGCCGGTTACCTGGAGAGTTTTCGATGAACTTTTCTTAAGAACTCGCTTCCCTATTGAACCAGGAAGGGATGCATATTTAAGGCTACCGACTCCGAGGTATTCGTAATGGTGCGTGGCAGGAAAGGGGAGTACGCAGACAGGGACGTCTGCATACCAATAAGAGGTGAGCCATGAGCAAAAACATCGGTGCTTTGGACTTGAATATTCATTTGGGTAAAGACGATGAACATGCGTTGTTTAAATGGTTGATAGCCAGTTTTTTGATGGGCAAACGGATCCGCTCGGGCATTGCCGCAGATGCCTACAAGGTCATCATCGATAAACATCAGCGGGACACGCCGAGAAAACTTGCCGCATGCACACATGGTGAGCTGGTGAAAATGCTGGGCGAGGGGGGCTATGCCCGCTATGACGAATCCACCGCTGAGCGATTGCTGAAACTGAGTAAAAAATTGAACGAGGAATACGGCGGCAAGATTATGAAGATTCGCGAAGTCAGTGCAGACAGGGCGGATTTTGAAAAGCGGCTGACAGACTTCGAAGGTATCGGCCCCAAAACTGTAGAAATTTTCCTGCGCGATGCTCGGGAAGTGCTTTTTTGAGCCGGGCGCCAGTGTATGTGGGATGCGCAGGCTGGAATGTCGGACGTGAATACCGGCGACAGTTTGCAGGGCAGGGGAGCCATCTTGAGCTCTATTCCGAGAAGCTCAACACGGTCGAGATCAACAGCACCTTCTATCGTTCGCATCGACCGGCGACCTACAGAAAATGGGCATCCTCGGTGAGTTCGGACTTTCGTTTTTCAGTGAAAATGCCCAAGTCGATCACTCATGAAGCCCGCCTGCTCAAATGCACTGATCACCTCGACACCTTCCTGTCGGAATGCTGCGAGCTGGGCGATCGTTTAGGGTGCTTACTGGTTCAATTGCCGCCTTCTCTGGATTTCAGTTCCAGAGTCGCTGGCCACTTCTTTGAAACCCTCAGGGCTCGATATTCGGGTTGTGTGGTCATAGAGCCGCGCCATGCTTCTTGGGCCGATGCTCAGGCTTTGTTGAGTGACTATCAGATCGCGCAAGCGGCGGTTGACCCGTCGCGCTTTGACATCGACAGCGTACCCACAGGATGGGCAGGAGTCCGTTATTGGCGCTTTCACGGCTCGCCGAGGATCTATCACAGCGAATATGAGCAGGATTGGCTGATAGCTAGAGCCCGGGAAATTCTGGAAGCCAAAAGCGACGATTCTCCGGCCTGGTGCATTTTCGACAACACAGCGCAAGACGCTGCGCTGGGTAATGCGTTGTCCATGCAACGTCTTTTGAACGCGCAGCGTAGGTGAGAAACGGCAGCCGATCGATGTCGCTACCATTTCCCGTCCGCACCCTGTTTATGGCTCCAGAAAACGCTGAGCGTGATCAGCTACCGGTGTGCGGCTACTGTCGTATCTGCCAAATAGCCTGTAGCGGTTCAATGCAATCTTGTCGTATACCCAATCGCGTAGTGCCTGCGGAACGAATTTGGCCGCATTGAGCCATGGCCAGGGAAGAGGCAAGCGGGCCAGAATCTCGAACATTGCCTCTGAACGGACAAAGATCCGACCCTCAGCGATCAGAACGATGGTGTTGAATCGATCAGTAGGCAAGCCGGCCCAGGCCAGTAGCTCTTGCCCTGGCGGCGACTGTACTGTCGCGAGCCGGATGCGCCGCATGCGGTCATGACGGATGATAAATTTAGCCCAGCCGTTACACAGCTTGCAGGTACCGTCAAACAGCACAACAGTTTCCTTGGTACGCAACAGTGGTGCGGGGGACGTGGGTTGGCTAATCATCAAAAGTATCCCGTTTGTCAGCCGCTGATTTGGTGGATGGCGCTACGCGATCCCCGGCACGACCTTTTCCTGGACCTGATGCTTCAATCAGTTTTTTTCTGGCTCCTTCAGATAGCCAAGCCCAGCTGAGGAAGGCGCTTGGTGACGATCTTCGGTGGCTTGAGCTTTATGAGCCTCTGCATAATCCTTCTCCGCTTTTACTTTCTCATCAGCGGCCTGTTGGGGTTTGCCTTCAGCTTGTTTCTGCTCGGACTCTTGTACGTGCTCATTAGCATCTTGTACGTGATCTTCAGACGTCTTGTCACATGCAGATAAGCCAAGTGCGGTGGCCAGGAGCAGCGGCAACGTAAGAAATTTTGTCATGGAAAACACCTCTATTAAATGACCTAACCTATTGAACTCCCTGGGTTTGATTGGTTCAACAATGGTTATGAGGACCCGGCTGGCGATAGCGTCGCGGAATTGGGGACGCGCTGATTACCATGCTGCTCGAGGCCGTTGAATAAGCGGGTGGATCAGCCTTTGGGGCGTACCGCGAGTGTGACACTTGGCGGAGGTTTCCCATCAATCAGGCGCAACTATCGCCGACCGGTCAGTTCAAACAGCTATCCAACACCACATGACCCGAAGATTCGGCGTCAGAACACAGGAACATTTCATGGATCTGTCAGGAAACGAGCCGAATCTTTCACTAAAGCGGGTCATAACAGGGCCAATGCTGTTGCTGTTCATTCTGGGCGATGTGTTGGGCGCAGGCGTCTATGCGCTGGCCGGCACGATAGCGGGTGAGGTCGGTGGGGCAATTTGGATACCGCTACTCATCGCTTTATGTTTCGCACTCCTGACAGCAGGATCTTATGCGGAGCTAGTGACGAAATATCCTCATGCTGGTGCTGCAGCCGTGTTCGCCGGCAAAGCATTCAAATCGCCATTGATCTCGTTTCTGATTGGATTTTGTATGCTCGCAGCAGGGGTGACGAGCGCTGCTGGCTTATCGTTAGCCTTCGCTGGTGATTACCTGGCGGCATTCGTAGATGTCCATCCGCACGTGGCGGCGCTGATTTTCCTGGTTGCCATTGCGCTCCTCAATGCCAGGGGAATCAAGGAATCCATGTCAGCAAATATCGTGATGACTATGATCGAGGTAAGCGGTTTGTTACTCGTAGTGGTCGCCGCTGGCTGGTACTTCAACACAGGTGCAGCTGACATGTCCCGAGCACTGGAATTCAAGCCGGGCGTCAGTCCGGCATTTGCGGTTCTAGGCGCAGCTCTATTGGCCTTCTATTCGTTTGTCGGTTTTGAGACTTCTGCCAATTTGGCGGAAGAGATCCGCGATGTGCGTAAAACCTATCCCAGGGCTCTGTTTGGAGCATTGCTCATCGCCGGAGTCGTTTACGTACTGGTTGGAGTAGCCGCCGCAACCGTATTGAACGTTGACGAGTTGACAACTTCTTCAGCGCCCCTGCTTGAAGTCGTCAAGAAATCAGGACTGGGCATTCCTCCTTTGCTTTTTGCTTTCATTGCATTGATCGCTGTCGCTAATGGAGCCTTGTTAACGATGATCATGGCAAGTCGTCTCACCTACGGAATGGCCCGTCAGCAGTTATTACCTGAGGTCCTGCTCAAAGTACTGCCAGAGCGGCGCACGCCATGGTCAGCCATACTTGCCACAACCGTGGTCGCCGCATTGCTGACGCTGACGGGCTCATTGGAGATTCTTGCCCAGACAGTGGTCCTGCTTTTGTTGTTTGTATTTATCAGTACCAATCTGGCGGTGCTGGTGTTGCGTAATGATATTGTCTCTCACGACCATTATCGGGTGCCTGGTTGGGTACCGGTTCTGGCCATTGCTTCCTGCCTTCTGCTGATGACCCAACAAAACTCAGAAACATGGCTTCGGGCTGGAGCTCTGTTGCTAGTAGGCGCGTTCCTCTACGGCATCACCCAGATTGGTCGCAAACGTTTGATGGCCTCCAAGTCAGCTCCTTGAGTCGGTCCGCTCACTGCTGAACTCTGCTGCGCGCCGCGAGCCCTATCAACACTACCGCGTCTAGTACTCCGGCCGTCTGAAGTTATTAGCTGTGTCCCTGTTAAGGCTTTCTGGTCGGGCAATAAAGATCCGAGGTGAACTAAGTGGGTCGCCTAAAAGCCAAAATTCCAGACGAGGAAAACCGCTGCCAAGCATTGTAGAGAGGTGTCGAGTGAAAAGAAGGGCGCTCATACGCGATATTAATAATGTGTGGATAACACCTTTGCACTACTGGCGCACCCTGAGCGCAGCCATCCGACACTGCATCCGGCCATCGGGCCCACGCGAGCGTCTGCTTCGCAGATGCAGAAAGCAAGACGTCCGCCGAGAGGTAATGGCGGAGCAGATACGGCAAGAAAAGCGTTAACCCACTAGTGCTGTCTGTCAGGGCTGGCGTAGGATGCATTTACCTTACTGTCCTGACCGAGGTTTAAATCAATGCGGTGTCTAATTCTCCTGATTGGAGTATGGCTGAGCACCAGCGCTTTCGCCCAAGAGGCTTCCCAGCCTGCGATGAAATGGACGCTACTCGATCAGAACGACAAGGCTTATACGTTGAATGACAACGCGCAGGTATTGCTGATTGCCCGCAGCATGTCAGCGGCCAAGCTGCTCGACGCAGCCATTGAAGGCTATCCTGAAGGCTACCTGGAAGCCCGTCACATCGTTTATGTCGCTGACATTGAGAAAATGCCTTCGCTGATCAAACTCGTAGCGGTGCCCGCGATGCGTTCTGCCAAATACCGAATAATGCTGGATCAGGACGGCAGGGTGGCCACGCGCTATGGCGGTGATAGGGACACCGTCCAATGGCTGGCACTGAGCAATGGGTCAGTGATTCATGAGCAGCGGTTCGCTGACGCAGCAACATTGAAAAAAGCCATTGCTGAAAAGGGCCAGTAGCGCAAGGGATTTGCTGAGTCAGGCTGCGGCAATGGCTTTCTCCAGGATCATCCTCATATAACGGGTGATCGGCGAGCGTCGACCGTATACCTGAGACAAGTAGCGCTCAGCGTTCGAGAGATGTATTTGGAGCTGCTCGTGAACTTTGCGTTCCCCGTAAAGCGATACGAAGGTGGACTTGCCCTGATCCTTGCCTTGATCCTTGTCACTGTCTGGAGAGTTGTCTCGCAGGTCGTCATACATCTGGAATGCCTGGCCGAGTTCCATGGCGAAGTTCTGCAAAACGGGTCTGGTCTCGGCTACCGCATTGCTGATCAGCCAGGCGATGTCCATGATCGCGCCGAACAGCACTCCGGTCTTGAGGTCATTGGTCTGAGCGATCTCCTCCGAACTGCGGCTTTGTCGCCCGTCTCGTAAGTCTTGAAACTGCCCTCTTACAAGTCCCTGCATACCGACGGTGTCCGCAATAACTTTGACCAGTTGCGTGCGAGTCTCATGGGGGAGATCGTCAACCGTTGCCACAATACCAAATGCCCTGCTCAGCAGCGCAACAGCGGTGAGAATGGCGACGTCTTCGCCAAACTTCAAATGGACAGTGGGTCTGCCGCGCCGCAGCAGCGCGTTATCCATGCAAGGCATGTCGTCAAGCACCAACGAGGCAGCGTGAATTAACTCCACGGCGCATCCCAAATCCAGCGCTTGTGTGCCGTTATGCCCCAAGCCCTCGGCCGCAAGTATCAGCAGCACTGGTCGCATACGTTTTCCTGGCGCAAGAGTTGATTCACGCATGGCTAAAGAAACCAGGTCGCGTTCATCGCTGCACCGGGGCAGTAGCTCATCCAAGCGATTTTCAATAGCGGCGTGCACACCCATCAGATGTTCGGTAAACCCATGTTCGAGGGTTGTGCCAAGCTCCACTGTCATTGGTTCTTACCCCTCTCATCGAATTGATCAGTCCGCCTGGGCCGTCCAATCATTGCGTCAAAAATTGTGAACGACTTCGCTCGCGAGCTGCCTCAAGTTTCAGCAGCCATGTACTAAGGTTGTACGCGCAGTGTCGACTCGTACAAGCCTGCTCAGATAAATGACCATGCGCTTTATAAAATGATTCAACCCGATTGGAGCTTCCATGTCCGAGAACCATCTGAGTCAGCGAAAAGACGATCACCTCAATATCGTCCTCGATGGGCGGGCTGAGCTTCAGGGTCAGGGTTCGGGGTTGGATTGGCTGCAGTTCGAGCATTGCGCGTTGCCCGAGCTAAATCTGGCTAGCATTGATTTAAGCAGCAGCCTCGCGGGAATCAGGCTTAAAGCGCCACTACTGATCAGCTCCATGACGGGAGGCGCTGAACGCTCTGCTGCTATTAACAGGCATTTGGCTCAGGCGGCTCAGGAACTGGGCATCGCCATGGGAGTGGGCTCGCAACGCGTCAGCCTGCGTAGCAAACATGATCACGGGCTGACCCGCGAGTTGCGACGGTTTGCTCCAGATGTACCATTGCTGGCCAATATTGGTGCCGCTCAGCTTTTGGAGCAGGATGGCCTCGATTTAGCTCGACGAGCTGTAGACGCGTTACAGGCGAACGCTTTGATCATCCATCTCAATCCCTTGCAGGAGGCAGTGCAGGCGGAGGGTGATAGGGATTGGCGGGGCGTTCTGGACGCTATTCATCAGGCAGTTGAAAGCGTTGGAGTGCCGGTGATTGTCAAGGAAGTTGGCGCGGGACTGTCGGCGCAAGTTGCAGTCGCACTCGCGAACGCGGGCGTGCAGATCATTGATGTGGCTGGCCTGGGCGGCACGAGTTGGGCGGCTGTTGAAGCAGAGCGGGCCTTGCGCCCCGCTGATAGAGAAGTTGCCATGGCATTTGCCGGCTGGGGCATACCGACTGCCGTTAGTCTTGCAATGGTACGCGCGGCGCTTCCAGCCACAACATTAATAGCGTCGGGCGGCATCCGTAACGGTGTTGATGCCGCCAAAGCTATTTGTCTCGGCGCAGACTTAGTGGGGCAGGCGGCCGGTGTACTTCGTGATGCAACACTTTCGACCGCAGCGGTTATTGAGCATTTCGAGATAGTAGTCAGGCAACTGCGAATCGCCTGCTTTTGCACCGGTTCGTCCGACCTTGCCGCATTACGCAACGCGCGTTTCCTGAAGCCTGTATTCCGCTCATGAGTCATTTTGGCGTTGTTTCACCTGCGTTCTATAGCCACTTCCAGGCATTTCACGCTTTGGCAGTAGAGCTTATAAACCGTGGGCATCAGGTGACGTTCTTCCAGCAGGCAGATGCCCGCCGGTGGCTTACTGACCCTCGTATAGGCTTTCACACGGTAGGCGCGAATACCCATCCTCCCAAATCTCTGCACGCTGTTCTTCGGCGCGCTGCCTGTTCGAATAACCCGCTGGGATTGAGGCGGGTCATTCGAGATTTGTGCGAGAGCACCACTATGCTGTGTTCCGAACTACCCACCGCGCTGGCGCTCCGAGGTGTCGATGTTTTGCTTTGCGATCAAATGGAAGCTGCAGGCGGATTGGTTGCCGAGGGACTGGGACTACCTTATGTCTCAGTGGCCTGCGCGCTGCCGATCAACCGCGAGGCCGGGCTTCCACTTCCGGTCATGCCCTTCGCTTATGGCACGGATGAACGAAGCATCCGGATCTATGAAGGTAGTCAGCGTGTCTACGACTGGCTAATGCGCCCGTTACAAAACGTATTACACGACGCGTGTCGTCGGTTCGCGATAGAACCACGACACGGGCTACATGAGTTTCTTTCGCCTTATGCACAAATCAGTCAGACGATTGAAGCGTTCGATTTTTCTCGGGCCTGTCAGCCAGATTTCTTTCACGCCGTTGGGCCTTTACGAACGCCGGGGCCAACGATACAGGGCCACTGGCCAATCGAAGCGGGAAGGGCATTCGTTTTCGCCAGCCTGGGAACAATGCAAGGCGGGCGCATCGGGACTTTCCGTCAGATAGCGAAGGCTTGTCGCCGCTTGAATGCGCAACTGCTAGTGGCTCACTGCGGTGGGCTGGATACCAACCAAGAGCGTGCGCTTGTAAATGCAGGTGCGACTTGGGTCACGGATTTCGCCCCACAGCAATGGGCGCTGGAGAGGGCGGATGTGGCAGTGACCCATGGAGGCCTAAACACGGTTATGGACGCAATTGGCGCTTGTACGCCAACGCTTGTAATGCCCATAGGGTTCGACCAACCGGGGGTCGCCGCCCGAGTTACCTACCGAGGCCTGGGCATGCGACTCAGCCATCGCGCTCGCGCTACACAGATTCAGGATACGTTCAAGCGACTACTGGTGAATCCGGTAGATCCGTTACACCGCATGGCTGCCCAATTGCTTCGAGCGGGCGGGGTCTCCAAGGCTGCAGAGATTGCAGAGGCAGTTGCGCATACTGGCAAGCCTGTACTGGCAGGGGCATCTCATGAACTATGACCTGATCCTGGCGGGTGGAGGCCTTGCCAACGGGCTGATTGCCTGGAGGCTCAAGCAAGTCCGTCCCGAGCTGAAGATTTTATGCGTCGAAGAGCAACTACATCTGGGGGGCAACCACACCTGGTCATTTCACGACAATGACCTCAGCGCTATTCAGCACGAATGGATCAGGCCGTTGGTAGTCCGGAAATGGCCAGCGTATGACGTCCATTTTCCCGGTCAGTCACGGCGGTTGAACAGTGGTTACGCCAGTATCACGTCCGAGCGTTTTTCCCAGGTGCTTGGAGCTGACCTTCGCAACGATCTGCGTCTTGGGCAGAGCATAGCCCAGGTCAGCCCAACTACTGTGTTGCTGGAGGGTGGCGAGAAGCTGCACGCCAAGGCTGTCATTGATGGTCGAGGTGTGGAGCACAGCAACCATATGGTGCTCGGCCAGCAGGCCTTCCTGGGTCAGCTGTTAAAGCTTCAGGCGCCGCATGGACTTGAGGCTCCCATCATCATGGACGCCAGGGTTGCCCAAGGTAATGGCTACCGTTTTGTGTATGTATTGCCATTCTCCGCCGACACTGTGCTCGTTGAGGATACGCACTACATTGATCACCATGGCATTTGCGCAGAGCAACACCGCAAGAGCATTTCCCAGTATGTAAAAGATCAGGGTTGGATAACTGTGCAGTGCCTGCGTGAAGAGCAGGGCGTGTTGCCAATAACTTTGGCTGGCGACTTCGATGCGTTCTGGGGCGAGACTCAAGGTCAGCCGCGTTCCGGCTTGCGCGCAGGGCTGTGCCATTACACCACCGGTTATTCGCTGCCCCATGCAGTTCAGCTGGCCGACTGGATCGTCCAGCAAGAAGACTTCAACGCCGACACCTTATTCAAGGGCATTCGCGCTTTCGCTCATCAATCCTGGCAAAGGCAAGGCTTTTACCGCTTGCTTAATCGGATGCTGTTCCTTGCGGGAAAGCCGCAGGATCGATGGCGGGTCATGCAGCGGTTTTATGGTTTGCCGAAAGGGTTGATCAGCCGGTTCTATTCAGGTGACAGCAGTCTCCAAGACAAGATGCGCGTGTTGATCGGCAAACCGCCCGTACCCATCAAAGAGGCAATGCAAGCCGCCTTACGATATCTACCCCGGCATTACGAGAAACAACTATGACCCCAAAGAAACAGGCGATTGTGATCGGCGCAGGTTTTGGCGGCATCGCGCTCGCCATCCGCCTCCAGGCGGCCGGCATCCAAACAACGCTGCTTGAGAAACGTGACAAGGCGGGCGGACGTGCTTATGTGTACCAAGATGAAGGGTTCACGTTTGATGCAGGGCCCACGGTAATTACCGATCCTAGCGCCATAGAAGAGTTGTTCACGGCCGCCGGTAAGTCAATGCGCGACTACGTAGAGCTTTTGCCCGTGTCGCCGTTTTATCGACTGTGCTGGGAAGATGGTACGCAGTTCGACTACGCGAATGATCAGTCCTCACTCGATCGCCAAATACGGGCCCTCAACCCTGAAGATGTCCAAGGCTATCAACGGTTTCTTGCTTATTCGAAGGATGTGTTTCGCGAGGGATACCTGAAATTGGGCGCGGTACCTTTCTTATCCTTTCGCGACATGATTCAAGCCGGGCCTCAGCTTGCACGGTTGCAGGCATGGCGCAGCGTCTATTCAATGGTGTCTGGTTTCATCGAGAATGAAAAACTACGTCAGGCATTCTCTTTTCACTCGTTGCTGGTGGGTGGAAACCCCTTCGCCACCTCTTCTATCTACACCTTGATCCATGCGCTTGAGCGGGAGTGGGGCGTGTGGTTCCCCAAAGGTGGTACCGGTGCCTTGGTTCAAGGAATGGTCAAGCTGTTTGAAGACCTCGGGGGAAGAATTGAACTCAACGCAGATGTTGCCAGCATCGAGGTGAATGACGCAAAGGCCACTGGCGTGCGGCTATCGGACGGCCGACAGATAAATGCCGACAGCGTAGCCTCCAATTCGGACGTCGTTCACACATATGAACAGTTGTTAGGTGGCCATCCCCGGGGCGTACGGGAAGCAGCTCGCCTCAAGGGCAAGCGGTTCAGCAACTCGCTGTTTGTCATTCATTTCGGGCTCAAACGAAAGCAGCCACAACTTCAGCACCACACGGTTTGCTTCGGGCCGCGCTATCGCGAACTGATTCAGGAAATTTTCCACGGTGCCGAACTGGCGGACGATTTTTCTCTTTATCTGCATGCACCTTGTATCACCGATCCAAGCCTCGCTCCGCCGGGGTGTTCCAGCCACTACGTCCTGTCTCCTGTACCGCATCTGGGTAACGCACCTATCGACTGGGAGACTGAGGGCCCGCGTTACCGAGACAAGATTTTTGCTTACCTGGAAAAGCACTACATGCCAGGCCTGCGCGACGACTTGGTGACGAGTCGCATCTTCACTCCGAATGACTTTCGCACCGAACTCAACGCCCATTTGGGTTCGGCATTTTCCGTTGAGCCTATCCTGCGTCAAAGCGCATGGTTTCGGCCGCACAATCGAGATGCCCGTCTGACCAATATGTATCTGGTAGGAGCTGGCACTCATCCCGGTGCGGGCGTCCCCGGCGTGATTGGGTCGGCAAAAGCCACGGCAGCGTTAATGATCAAGGACCTCAAGACATGACCAGCGCAGGGAGAAATCAGGAAGGGGTGCTGGATCATGCTATGCAAAGCATCGCCGTCGGTTCGAAAAGCTTCGCTGCCGCCTCTCGTCTGTTCGACCCTTCAACTCGGCGGAGCGCGGTAATGCTCTACGCCTGGTGCCGGCACTGTGACGACGTGATAGACGGCCAGGAAGCAGGGCATTCGGCGAAGATGGTCAGTACCCTAGAGGTCAATCGGCGGCTGGGGAAGTTGGTTGCCGAAACTCAGGCGGTTTACGCCGGACTGCCAGTCAAGACCAACGCTTTTGCAGCATTCAGGGAAGTCGTCACGCTGCACGGCATCGCTGAAACCTATGCGCTGGAGCATCTCTCGGGATTCGCAATGGATGTGCATGAGCGACGCTACCATCACGTTGATGACACCCTTGATTATTGCTACCACGTAGCGGGGGTGGTCGGGCTGATGATGGGGCAGGTCATGGGTGTGCAGAAGGAAGAAACGCTGGATCGTGCTTGCGACTTGGGTATGGCGTTTCAACTGACAAACATTGCCCGCGACATCGTCGAAGACGCTCAGGTCGGCCGTTGCTATCTGCCTGGTGATTGGCTTGATGAGCTATCAATACCCGTAGCAAATCTCGCCGATGCGAGGTACCGGCAAAGCCTCGCAATTCTGGCTGGCCGATTGGTGGACATGGCTGAGCCCTTCTATGAAAGTGCAGAGGCTGGATTGACCGCTTTACCTTGGCGCTCTGCGTGGGCGGTTGCCACTGCGTCCGGCGTTTATCGGGAGATCGGCGTTAAGGTCAAACGGCGAGGAGAGCACGCCTGGGATACCAGGCTGTCTACATCAAAACTGGAGAAACTCCGGTTGGTTATAAAGGGCCTTTGGCGCGCCGCTATGTCACGTGGTCGTCATTGGCCCGCGCGCCCTGCAAATTTGTGGCGGCGTCCCGGCCGTCCTTGTGCAGAGGCCCACCGTGCAAATCACGAAGTTCAGCCCGCAAACTTTCGATAGAAGGGGCATAGAGAAAACCGAACGATACGCATCGGTTCTTTCCCGAGACGGCGTGATGCATCAAGTGAGCCTGATACAGGCGTTTGAGATAGCCATTTCTTGGCACGTATTTCAAAGGCCAGCGTTTGTGGACAAGCCCGTCGTGAGCCATGAAGTACAACAATCCGTATGCAGTCATGCCAGCGCCGATCCACTCCAGCGGGTGCACCCCTTGATTTCCGAGTGCAATCAGCGCAATGGCAAACAACGCAAAAACAACAGCGTATAGGTCGTTTTTTTCAAACCAGCCGGTGCGGGGTTCATGGTGAGAGCGGTGCCATCCCCAGCCCCATCCGTGCATTACATACTTATGCGCGAAAAAAGCGAAGACCTCCATCCCGACCAAAGTTGTGAGAAATACCAGCGCGTTGAACATGATCCCGGCTACCTCATCAGAAGACATGACATCCGACTACTGCACCCAGACTAACGTTCTAGGTTTATCGCTCAAAGGTTTCCCTAAGTTGATTCGTGATTTAACTTATGGGCGATGTCAGATGTTCATAAGCCGCTCGCGAGCCTAATACTGCTGCTGACTTGCTTCTGAAATGCATGCCGCTGTTCATCGATTGATGTTCATAGACTTCGTTTCTCCCACCGCTCTTAGCTGAATTGCCTTGGATGCACTAGACACCTTTTCAAGCTCGCTTGGACTGCCTCTGGGAAGTTTCCTACAGATTGCCGAGATAAATCCTTCGCTCCAGGCAAATTTGTGTCGCCAGAATTCTGATATCTAGCGTGGAGTAGGGCAACCCAGGGGTCTGGCGCGCAAACTGAACGACTTGGTAGCATTTAGCCATACTCTCGCTTAAAATCGATCCCCAAAAAAACCTAAGGGCGCAGGGTCCTAGGGTGTTAGGACGGATCCAACTCCTTAATGAGCTATGACTTACTGTCTGTACCGGACGGCTATCGCACGGAAGTAGCGTTAGTCGTCGCCCCCTACGTTGACGCGGTGTTTTTAAATCACCTGGCAACTAAGTTGAAGCCTGGCCGGTTCTGCCTTTTGGTAGATGACGGAATACAACTCGAGGCTCTTCTGAAAATCCACGACTGTCAGCGTAAAGGGCTCAAAATCGAGATTCGGGTTGCTCGCTCGGTTGGCCTCATGCATATGAAGGCCTTTTACTTCGAATTTGTGCGCAAGGGAGCCCCTCGAAGGCGAAGGCGCCGCTTGCTTTTTGGCTCGGCAAACGCGACAAACGCCGCGTTTAGTGGCGGTATTAACGCCGAGTTGATCGCTGAATCTGAGCTAAAGATTAATGAAGACTCGGAGGTTGCAGCGTATTTCTCTCATATCTTGTCGACATTCGACTCGCCGGAGGTGCAGAGCGTCTCAGGGCTTTCAACGTGGATGAGCCAATTACCTTTCATCCGCTTCCCTGCACTCAGAAGTGCACGCCCAGGTGAGTTGCCATCGGGATTTGATGCATGGTTGCAGCAAGGAATGCTAGCGGCTCAATATCGGAATGCCCCCCAATTTGCGACGCTCAATATCCAGCTGAAGAAGAGTTTGCCTCAGGACCTGGTTGCACGGATCTTCGCCAGAAGTAGCTTCACGGAGAAGGGTGAACGTAACGTTGTGCGGTACAGCTACCTGAATGGTCCTGACACTCAGGAAGCCCAGGCAGCAGAGGGTGAACAACCCCGTTGGAAATCTCGCCTTGCAGTGTGGACCCATTTGGGAGATTGGATCTCGAATGACTGCCATCGCAAGCGCAGCAAAATCATGAAATCCAAGGCGTTCGCTGCTCGAAATAGAAACATCTCCCGCATTCTGGAGAATGGGTGCGACGAAAAGTGGATAGAGAGTCGGATTGAACAGCTTCTGGCAAGGCTCAATCAGGTATGGAGAGAACTCGAAGCCGCTGGCGTGGCGCCGGAGCAATACATCGAGGGTTGGAATGGCAAAGTGAATCCAACCTCATATCGACTTCGCTTTCTCAAAAAACTTGATCAGGATTTTCAGCTTGCACGGGATGGGGATTTCAAAAGCCGGTATGTAAACGGATACGAATTCCCAGCGATGCCGCGGTTCAGGCAAGACACGATGGCCTGGGAAGCGTTTGTCCGATCCTGGTGTGAGTCCATCGCTGTCGAGACAGCGAAAAACCGGACGCTCTCGCTGGTAGGCAAGCGAATCAAGGATGTCATGAAATATCTGCAGAAGGATCTGTCGGAATTGTCTTGGTCGGAAATCGCCGAACTCCTCCGACAGTATTGGGAAACGGAGTGGGAGGGCGAGGGCATATCCCTGGGAGACTGGATCATGGGATATCACGAGAACTTGGGCGTTGAATTTGAATTCTAGCGCTGAGACCTCCGATAAATTTCTTTAGGATTGGCGAATGGATCGAGATGCTTTTTTGCAGCAACCCGACGTACAAGGCTTTGTGAGATGGATGGGGGGAAATCTGCCAAACCTGACCATCGATCTGCGTTTTGCTCGCAGTAATTACGTACGAAAAACGCTAAAGGAAAAGGTCATTGGCATTCAGGGCGCCCAGCAGGCCTACCACTGGGATGGGCGCTGGGACGATGTAAGCAAAGTCCTTAAAGCATTCCGTGAACGCCTGCGCGATGCCGCGCTGGGTGACGACGTGGCGGCGGCGTACACCGTATGCGAAGAGACCCTCGAATGGGGAGGGGTGTTGAATCCCGCTTCCGTCACATTCCTTCAAGGTCTGGTGGCAAGCGGCGAGCTGCCTGGTTATCTGATCGACGTTGAGGCTTTGCTGCGCCTGGATAGCAGTAATCGGATGTCCCATATCACTCTCAAGTCTGTACCGGTGTTCAACTCCGGAATGACTAAGATACACGCGATCTTCGATGAGTCAGGCTCTCCCATTCTGGATGGAAGAGTCGCTGGTGCTGCGGCGACCTTTATCACTTATATCGCTCGGGTGTTTGCCATCAGACCGCGCCTGCAGCTAACCATCTGATGTTCGCCTGGGAGGAAGGCCCAGGAATTCAGGTGAGAAACCCGCAAATGCTCGGCCCACAATATATGGGGACCCAGCGATTGAATCGCGGTAAACCACACGAATGGGCAGCCCGCCAGCTTCAGCTAGGTTGGATTATCCGGCACTTGCTGGAAACCCATGTTGAGATTTTTCCGGCGCGGGCAATTGAAGAGCGCTGCCATCGGTTCGAGGCTGGGCTTTTCATGATGGGGTATGACCTAAGGTCAATTGTCCCAAATGGTTGGGATATTCCTGAACCAACGGCTCTGGCTAGGAAGCGTAAGACTCAAGCTGATTGGAGAAAACGTAAGCGAGCAGCGAAAGCAGATTGCTGAATAGCTTCAGGAGTGATAAACATATCTGACATAGCACGTCATTACGGTTTTTCACATCGAATGTGATGAGCTGCGCTGAAATTCTCATAGCTACATTTGGCCATTACCAACGCTAATGGTGTATTTTCAGCAATCCAGTGGATCCAGAGTAGGTATTGGAAGCTGCTGTCGATGTTGAGATGCATCCGAATGTCTAGGCTTTTAAAAGTTTTGCTTTGATAATGCGCCATGAATAATCTGCACTAAGGGCAACCCGAAAAACGTAAAGGATTAGAAGGTGATAAATTTTCCCACAGATCTTACGATTGATAGTTGTGAATCGTTTGTTGATGGTCTACAAGAGGTTAGACGGGGTGAAGCACTCTATCTTCCATCTGATTTTAACAATGCTCTATTCGGTGGTGTCGCCGCAGCAATTCAGGCGGTTAATACTTGGGGACGGTTTTCCAGTTCCAGGGAAATAATTCTCGGGGGGCAGTCCGAAGTGGTTCAAGAGTATGCAGACGAAATTGTGAATCGTCCGCATAAATTCAGTGCTGCAATGCTGGCAAAAAAGATTTCACTTTCAAGCTCGGATGCGGACATTCGCGGGAGTGTGAACATTGCGGCGAGGGATGCGATAGAAAACCAGGCAGGCAGCAAGCATGGTCAGCAAAGAGGCGCATTGTGTTGGTTTTCTTTTGTGGATCACAGCTCAAAAGGGTTTGACAAAAATTTTTACACCATGTCTTCGTCTGAGGGTGCCTTACCAAGGCAGCTTCCTCAGATTGAAAACGTTATAAAGTCAATGGTGGATAAGTCCATTGATGTCCTTGGTGCTGCACAAAAGCTTTCAAGCGATGATATGCAACATCTAGGTCGCATATTCTATGAGCTCTTCTTGAACACGCACGAGCATGGAACCAGAGGTGCTTCCAGAAGTGCTTGGCTCAGACCAGGCCAGCGCGTAATTTATAGCAATGGGATCAGCCTCTTCGATAAAGCACTTGAAAAGCGAACGCAAGGCGAGCGCGGGCTATCCACCTATTTGCAAACGCATCGAGTAGGTGAGGTCGAAAAAAGCCGGTTTGTCGAGATTAGCATTATTGATTCCGGGCTTGGCTTCTTTGAGCGATGGTGTGCAGATCACAAGCAGTCATCTCAGGGTCATGATCTTGATTTTGAGTATTCGATAATCAAGAAGTGCTTCAGTACACGTCAAACGTCGTCTGGCAAGGATAATAAAGGGCTTGGGCTCCCGGTCGTTATGGATCGACTAACTAAGCTTAAGGCATTTATGAAGGTTCGCAGTGGGCGGCTTTCTCTGTATAGGGATTTTATTTCCCAACCTTATGCCTCTGGAGATTCATGTGATTTTTCTGATTGGATGACAGCACTCCCAGCCAGTGAATCACTTACTCAATTGGGGCAAGTCTCTGGTGTGGCGATAACTTTCTTAATTCCACTGGAGCCTAAGCAATGAGCGGCGGCTTTGCGTTTCGTTTCAAATATAACACTGTCAGGCCTGCACTCTTAATTTGCTGTAATACGACTGTATCCTCAGATGAAATTGTGAAGGCTGTAAAGGCAGACGTTGAAAACAATTTGCTTCCTGATTGCGTTTACTTGTTAGGCCCGACTAGCCATAAGGATGATTTTTTAAATCTTTTTTGTTGTGACTCATTTAATGAGGAATTCGAATCTTTTGTAGGAGGGTCAAGAGACAAGCTTGTCTCGCTGACTTATAACAATGCTGGTGAAATTATTGATGCAAAGACTGACTTGGCAATCGACAAGGGTCTTCGCGATGCGATGATGTCTCAAGGTATGCTTGATATTTTCAAGCGTAGGCAAGGGCTGATCACATCCTCCTCAAGTTTTCACTTCTCGAAACCATCAGGGGATCACTGCAGCGGATTTATTCGAGCTTCTAATCTGCTGGTTGCTGGCGAAGAGGTAGCCTTCTTAGCTATATCTTTGCTTGAACATTTTTCCTTGGCCCCTGACCGAATCTATGTTGATACATCGTCAATATCTTATTTGGTGAGTGTTGCTGCTCTGATGTCTGGTCGCTACAGTGGGCGACTGCCGCTGATTGAGAGTTTCGAATCATATACTGCTCTTAAGAAGAGCTACGATTTCGTGGAGTCGGCTAGCAGCTTTGTAATAATATCAGCGACTACCAGTGGTGGCCTTGCTGCCGAGATCCTCAAGAAAAATAACTTCACCCCTGAACAGGTCGTTACTCTGTTTTATAGTAGGCTTCAGGCGTCGCAGTATGGTATTTTCAATGTTGCTTGCTTGGTTTCTGAAAGCATAAAATCTTCCGCGCCCGAAGACTGCTCCGATTGTTTGAAAGGGAGTAAAGTTATCAAGATCGTGGGCGATCAATTTTTGCCCGAAACGCCAAGTCATAGCCAGGTAGTGATCAAAAAAGTTGATTTCTCACCTGAACGAGGTAGGTTTTTTAAAGATTTTGCAGCTAAAAATCTATTGAAGTGGAGAGTGACATCCGACCCTCGGGCGGAGGCAAAAGAACATTTCTACATCAATGTTGAGCAGTATCTGGGGGATATGCCGAAAGGCTTTTCAGAAAAATTACACTGGTCGGTAAAAAAGCACGTTTCTAGGGATGTAGAAAAAGTTATTGCTCTTGATGATCCGGGCTCTATCTCCTTGATGGAGGAAGTAAAAAAAATAGCTGGGGAGTCTGGTGTCAGTTGGCTGACCATGTCTCAGCTTGATGAGCAACGGCTAAAAGACTCTTCCTCGGTAGTCGTGATCGCTGGTGCTATTACATCAGGCAGGAAGTTATTAGACGCTTCCAGAAAGCTGCGCTGTATTAGTGAGCAGTCTTCTATACTTTACTTGGTTGGCTTTTCTAAGATTCCTAGCAAAGATGCCTTGGAACAACTACGCAAGGACTTGGAGCTGGGCGGGCGCACGCTAGTCGTAATGAACGAGTGTCAAATGCCGCGTATAATCGGCAGCACAAGAACTTCGTGGGACTCGGAATATGACTTCCTGAGAAAAATTGGTGATGATCAATTGTTACAAGATCCCATTGAGTTACCTGGCTATCTAAAAGCTCGCCTGGAAATGCTTAGTCAAGATGAATTTGATCCGAACGATCTATTCTTGCCGTCGCCATCAGGTGAGCCTCTGAAACTGAGAGATACATTCGCATTCTGGTCTGGCTTGGATATTGATTATACAAAATCTACTCAGGCTGATGTGTATTGGACTATTCAATCGATTCTGCATGACATGAGAGCAAAGCCTGATGGCGGAGGTTTGGCTAGCCTGTATCATTCCACAGTTATCAGCCCGGCGTGCTTCGATAGGTATAACGATGGTGTGATTCAAGCGTGCTTGCTTAGAGCAGCAACATCATCGGAACTCAACTACTCAATAAGTGATGATTTTAGTCAGAAGATGATGGATTTCTTGATTTCGGTTATTGAAGGTGCAGGTGGAGCACAAGGTGAGGGCGTGTTGGAATTTCTAATGGCGATGTGTCTCGGTCACCTCCGTATTAATAATGAACACGTGAGGGAGCTGCTTGAGAAGGCTGGCTCCCTTGAGGTGAGTGAAGACATCAAGCTTCTTTTGGATCAGCTAGCTAAACAGATCCCATCTAAGGCGTGAGTTTAATGTCTTGAGCCCTGCGGGTGCAGGGCTTGAGGCATTTGATAGCAACACAATTAGGCAGCACTAGTTGGTGCAAAGAGCACTAGACTTATTAAGGAATACAGTACGCAACCGATCTCGATGCGTTCGAATACGCCGAACTCGATCAAACTGGTTTGCGTTCAATGGGCACGGCATAGCCTTGCAATGAGAGTGAAATGGTCAAGTAGAGCTTCTCCACAGTAGATTCGTGATCGATGTGGGCGATGAGGCAGACTTTTCCTGCTTCTTAGAGGTAATGGCCTAACGGCTTCCGGGGCAGCAGAGTCAAGACATACATCAATGTTGAGATCTAAGTGTTGTGGTCGCGGTAGTTGGAGTTTCTTGAAGGTTAGGGGTGGAGGGAAGAGACTGTCCATTCCCTGTCGCCCCTCAAAAGAATGCTTTTTGGCCAAGTGCGGTCGCATTATGCTAAAAACGTGAATGTCTGGATAATCTTTGGCGCAAAACTTCCGTCACTATGTAAAGGAGTACTGCTTTGACTATGATAACTGGGTTTCACCTGAAGTACGGCGCCTTTCTCCAGGCAGATGTGTTGATGACGAGCCCCAAGGAATCGGATGTCGAGGATGCACAGTTTCCGACCTATCACAACTACGAAAACGGGGGGTTTCCACTCCCGGACAGTAAAGTAACTGGGCTAGCACAGAAAATCTTGATAGTTAACGATAACTTCGCCGTCGCATTTGCTGGTCGAGTGGATCGAATTCATAGCGCAGTTCATCTTATCAAAAAGCTTACTTTGGATGGCGCCGAACTGAATGGGGATGGATATTTAAATGGGCTGGAGTCGGACTCGGAGCTAAGGGATGGAAACTTTTGCGCGATCATCCTCAGCGCTGAAGAGGAGGGACTGCTAATAAAGAACTTCGGTGCTATCGGGAAATATTGTAATGAGTTTTTTGATATAGTTTCCGGAGGTTCAGGAGCCGAGCATGCGATTGGCTATTTCTCGAATCTTTCGCTTGGAGATTTTGATGTACCAGATGAGGATATTGTTGTCCGAGGCACATGCCTGGCACTGAAGCAGTACGCACAGCACATCATTGATGAGGTAGACAATCAGGAGTTTGCCGAGAGTATTGGTGATTACTTCGGTGCGGGATTTGAAGTTGCGGCATATTATGACGGCAAGATACAGAAGGTTTCTGACATCGTTTATGCTTTCGCCGAAGCGGAGCTTGACGAAGATATGTTTTTGCAGATCGAACCGCCAAAATTCATCATGAAGTCAACTTACCGTAATGGAGATCTTGTCATTCGTAGCTTGTTGAATGAGATTGATCCTGATGATGGGTACCATAAGAGGCGGCACGATAGGACCTTCTCGATTCCGCCGGTAATAAAATTTCATAAGTATGCCGTAGCGGATGATGATGACGCTGATGAGATTAATTTTATTGGTGACTTTCTCTGCTTTGTCATTAAGGTGAAAATGGGTGCTTACCGCAGCTTTACCATTCCATTTATCAGAAAGTATGGGTCTGATAGGAGCTTTGTTCTAAATGGTTTTCTGCCGATGTGTATCGGGGAGCATATAATGTTTAAGTATAGTGAAGTATTTAACTCTGAGGTGCTTCAGTGCGTAAGGCAACACATGGCTGAAAATGGAATTTTATGGATGAGAAATGACTGAGAGTTGATGTCGGCCTGTTGGCGTTCTCAAAGAGGTCGCTGAAACCTGCCGCGTCGCTAATCGACACTCGACAAGCTTTCCGCTGGCGTTTATCCCCGCACTCAAGAAGTTCGCAGGTGGGGAGGGGCTGACCTCTGCTCAGCGCTCTGAAGTGCTGATCCAATGCTTGCCATTGTGCAGCTGGGCTGAAGCAGCCTCTATCCTTGGCATGCTGAGAGAGAGCGGCTTCACAAAGCTTTCACCACATGTCAAAAAAATTGAAGTGCCACACACCGATCTCAACATGAGGCTGGTCATCGCTCTTAAAGCAAGAGGTTTTGTCCAGACTGTAACGGAGAAGGACGCTGTCATCAGCGCGACTGCGAAGCCTAAAGGCATGATCTGATCTACTGGCACGAGTCTCAAAAGCTGTTCGCGCGATCAGCTGATACAAAGCCCGTATCACTCACTAATCTTTCTCGTACTGTATTTGCAAACAGACCTCTTCATCTTCTACCCGTTCGCAGGACTCGAAATTCTTATCCTTGAAATCCGACAGACCATAAATATGAAAATGCTCGTCAGGCATCAGCAACGGTGCTCGTACATAATATTTTTCTTTGCCAGCTTCGTCGGAAAGCGGAATGACAAGTTGGTACTGAAAGTTTCCGAAGCGAAATATCAACTGGTACTCAAACACATTGTCTCTGCAGTGCTCTTTTGCACGAGCGACAATGCACCGAATCTGATCGGGATTTGTGGGGCCGTTGATGATCCACTCCATGATTGGCCCAAATCCGCCAAAACCCGGCCTGTGATCTTTTTCGAGCAGCCATCTCTTGAGGTCAATGAACCTGGAGTGATCCTCTGATGGCATGACAGCCAGGGCTACTTTTATTAGCGACTTCTGAATAGCCGTTGGATAGTACGGCTGCCGTTTAGTGGGTAGCTTCAACTGGTTTTTTCCCTCTACCTTCAGGTCTTCGTAATCAAGGTCGCCATGTGCCCAAATCTCCAACTGAGTTGGCCCCGTTGCTGCTATCCGTAAATCCTTGTCCTTGTAGACTGGAATCCCATTACGGCCTCTCGTCCGTTGAAGCGGGCGAAAGGGATATGTGTAATTGGCAAAACTGTTTTCAAAATGATCGCCAAAATGGTGGTTGCAGCGGTCACATTCCAGCAGATCGATGACTGTTTTATTGCCCAGAAATATAGGGATCGCGTGCGACTGCTCCTTGAAGGTCGTCCGGGTGGAGTCGTCACCGCAGTAACGACAAATCCTGGGTTCGCCCTCACCCAAGAAGATTTTTTTCTGCACGGCAGACTCAATGTCCACAGACAGCACTTGGTAGCGCTCTGTAAACGCCTTGTTCTGGACGTCGTTCCATCGAAGAAACTTCTCCAACATGTCGAGCGCCTCCTGTTTGCACCTGGACTTTCGGGTCGTGCTGTTCTCCGTCGCCATGACGTTGCTCAACGTAGGCTCTCAATCAAAGGGCTAGTCATCTGTTTGACGGAAGGAATCGAGGTGCCGATCTGATGCGACCCGATTTCGTCTCCCTGCTTTCGAATGTGAATAGAAATGCTACGGTCATCTTCAACCTTGGCAAAGGCTACCAATCCGTTCTCTAAAGGATGAATTCGCACATCGTTTTCTCCTCCCGGATAATTAACTGCCAGTTGAAAATCGCTTAGAACTGCTACCACTTTTACTACTGTATGTACCCATGAACGATGCTGGCCCGACATGTATGAGCTGCCGCTCACCAGTACAACCACCATCATCAACGAACCAAACGAATGGAGCATTGCAGTTGGGGAGGGTCTGGGGATTTTATTTTTCAGGCCCACCATTTCCAGTACGGGGGTGAGCATCTGTATCGAATTAAGCGTCATCATCTGAATAGATCCGACTATGCTCATTACAATAGCAAAGAAAAGGAGCGCTATGGACGCAACTGTCATCAATGCCGGGATATAGAAGGCGACGATGAGAAAACCGACTGTTACGTCAAAGCTTTGTGGCGGTAAACCTAACGACTCGGAAACAATCGACCGAGCCATCACCGTGGCGACCAGAAGGACTACAAAATGAAGAAGGGTCACAGCGGTTTTCCCCAGCGTACTTTCCCATGCAGCGCTGACCCATTGAACCGCTGGCATACACCACGAAATGAAACCTCCTATAACTCCGACCGAACCAATTACTACAGCAATGTCCATCGCAACGGCACCGAGCACGCGTGAAAGCACCATTCCCAGCAAGAAAATCGTCACGGAAAAAATATAAAAGAGGTTAGACGCGGATGTTTCGTTGTATTTGCGTTGAATCCAGTCCTGCATGATACCGGTTACTCGCTCTTGGAGATCAGCACGAAGGTTGATGGTCGAGGGCACGTGCGTAGATCGCCTCGAACACTTGAAGAGCCATGATTGCCTCTGCCTGAACTTGACCTCGTTGGAGGACTTGAAGCGTGGTCAGTTCGACTTAGACTGCAGCCGGTACTTGCTTCAGGGAGCGTCCATACCGGGTGACCAGATAGGCGTGTGCGTAGCTGCTGATGAAATCATAGGCAGATTCGAGGGGCATTGCTGGAGTCTTGATCTCTTTTACCTGCTCCTTGAATCCGTGTCTGGAGTCGAGGCCACTGACAGAGAAATTGTTGGCGGTAAGCTTGAAGCTTCGGTGGATTTCCTTGTCCACAGGGATGTCGAGATTGTACTTCGACGAGTAGGATTCGATGGTTTCGAGGATTTTGTAGTAAGTGATCCAACCTTCTTTCTGGTCGAACATTTTCACGATCAGGTATGCATCGGGATATTCGCAGGCAAGGGCAAGTATTCGGAAAATCGAGGCGCTGTCGTCCGAGTCTCTTGACCGTCCAGCGTTAGGCGGGAGGGGGCCGAGCAGCCCGGAGGCACTGCGCTTTTCTACCCAGCTCGTGTTGTAACCATCGCGAAGAACAGCCAGCACACGAAACGGATATGCATCCTCCATGCACAGCGCCACTGCGCCGTTAAGCAACGATAGGAGTTCGTGCGCGACCTGCCATGCAAGGTCTTCGTCATCGGAAATGTCATCAAGATATGATGAGTTGAAGCTGAAATGATCGCTTCGGCAATCATTGTAGTCATCGACCCCACCCCATACCCAAAAATGACCTCTAGGGTCGTTATGGTAGACGAGCTCATGCAGCAGTATGGGATCCCCATCAGCCAGTTGCACTTCCCACCCGTTTTTTCCACTCATTCGCCTCTTTACTCCCAAATTTTCCAGTGTCTTGTGCCATCACGCTAGATTCAATCTATGACGATCTATAAGCGCAACACAAACTGTGTTGGCTACCCGCTTATAAATCCTTCGCGTGCATCATTGCTTCAGCTTCCCGCCGATCGCGTTGGTGATCATTGCCCCACCTACATCGCTGGGATAATGTCTGCATTTGATAATGTTAGCGGAGGCTGGGAATGGATTGGGGCGCTTTGATCAAGATCGCGGCTTCGATTGGGGTGTCGATCGTAACGGTTGCCACCGCCGGGCGTGCTATCAACAAACTCAAAAGGCACATTGCCGAATATCGAGAGATAACGGCTCCGCAGCCCGCGCAGCCTCATTTGCAACTCGAGTTTCAATGGAGGGGTGACCTGAGACTAAATATGATCCATCCCTCGGAGATCGTTTTCCGTATCGGAAATCGTCAAAATAGAATCCTCTACCTCAACAAAATCCAGTGGTGCGCTCCCGCCTACCGGTTGCATTGGGATGCCAAAGGCTCGGACGCTTCAGGACAAAAGATTCAACCGGGTCAAGGGCTTACATTCAAGTTCGACCCTGAAGACACGCTTGAGCCGATCATCGACAGCGGTTACTGGACACGATATACGTCGCAGATACGCTTGATCTGCGGACTGCGGCTGAGCGTGCAACTGCAAAGCGGTGAGGAACGTAGTATTCCTGCTCCCAGGGTCTTGAAGCTTTATCTGGCCTACCTATACCACTTACCAACCTTGGCTCGGAATTACATCAGATTTCAGTCATTCTTACGCCTCTAGCCAATAAGCCGACCCACGGTGCTGTCGCCGAGTTATGGGCTCGATTAGGTGGCCATATCCGACGTTCCAACCACTGTGGTGGCTCCATTGAAAATCGACCCAGGCTGACACTGAAATTCACCACGGGTGGTCAAGATTTGGGTAGACGATCGGGTAGGGGGGGCCGCTCTCTCAAGTGACACCCGACGCCAAGAACACACCGTTGGACTGCCAGGTGATCGGGCCGTGCACCTACCTTGTCGAAGAGTTGAAATCGCTTTTGCCTAAATACAAGAGGAATACCGGCCTCGGTAGACCTTAATACCGGGACTCGGTCGTCATGCGTCACAGCCATATCAATCGCGTGTGCTTTAACACTTGCGCCAGCCGCCCTCGGTCGCGGCGGGTGTCTCCCCCAGTACTAGGAACGTACGATGATCAACAAAATCAAGATCAAGGGCTACAGGATCCACCGCGACTTCGAGCTCACACCTGAAGCGAAAATGAATCTGCTCGTCGGTGGTAATGACGCAGGTAAATCGTCACTACTGGAGGCGATAGCTCTTGGACTTACAGGCCGTATTGGCGGGCGAGCAGCGTCAGAAGAACTGAACCCTTACTGGTTTAACACCGCCTTGGTCAGCGCGTTTCTGAGCGATATTCAGGTGGGTCGTCGACCCGCATGGCCCACCATCTCGATTGAGCTCTTCCTGGACAACAGACCAGAGCTCCAGCGTCTGTGCGGTGCGCACAATAGCGCAATCCCGACGTTAGCTTGTCCGGGTGTCAAACTGAGCGTGGTACCAAACCCGGAGTATGAGGAGGAGCTGCAGGCCTGGCTGGCAACGCCCTCGGCCCTGCTTCCCGTAGAGTACTACAAGGTGGAATGGCGCGATTTTGGCGAGAATGAGCTGACTAGGCGGCCCCGGGAGCTTTCAACTGCCATCATCGACTCCCGCACGATCAAGGCGTCTGGCGGTGTTGACTACCACTTACGGCAGATTCTCAACGATCATTTGGAAGCTCCGGAAAAAGCGTTGATCTCTCTGCGCTACCGGGAAGCCAAAGCAGGTATGTCGGACGGTGCCCTGGCTGATCTCAATCAGCGACTTGGTACCCTTGAGGCGTCGCTGCAGCAACAGCCTTTGAAACTCGCGATGGACCAGACATCAAGGACATCTTGGGAAACCGCCATATCTCCCCACATTGATGAGGTTCCTTTTTCGCTAGCAGGTCAAGGGCAGCAGGCCGCGGTCAAAATTTCATTGGCCATGGGGCGACATGCTGATAGAACCAAAGTGATCATGATCGAAGAGCCCGAGAACCACCTCTCCCATACCAGCTTGGTGACTCTTCTAAATCGGATTGAAAGCTTGGCCGGCGAGCAACAGCAGTTATTCATTAGCACCCATAGTGCTTATGTGCTCAATAGGCTGGGATTGAATTCCCTGCTCCTGATCAACCGGGATTCCGTAGCAACCATTACAGGGCTCGATCCGGAGACCGTGGGCTACTATCAGAAGTTGCCCGGCTTCGACACGCTTCGTATGGCATTGGCTCAGAAGCTGGTGCTGGTCGAAGGGCCGTCAGATGAGATCGTCTTCGAACGTTTCTTCACCGACATGTACGGTGCGCGTCCCATGGCCTTTGGCATCGACGTGCTCAGTATGCGCAGTCTTTCATTAGCGCGGTGTCTCGAGCTCTGCGCCAACCTGAACAAGCCTGTAGCCGTACTTCGAGATAATGACGGGATAGAACCGGCGGATCTCAGAACCTCAGTGAACCAGTGGCTGGATGGTGATAGGCGTCAGCTGTTCATTGGCGATGTAGCGCTTGGCCGCACACTCGAGCCTCAATTGGTTTCGCATAACAGCGAAGCCGTGCTTCGCGAAGTTCTGGGAGTTGCTGGGCATGCTGATCTGGCGACCTGGATGCAGCGGGAAAAGACTGAAGGTGCCCTGCGTATAGCAGCGTCTGAAACGGTGATCACTCCGCCTCAGTACATGGCTGAAGCGGCGGCGTTTATTCATGGGTAATCATCTCACCTTGGCCGTTGCGGGGTCTCGGAAGACTCAGGGGCTGGTGGAGCATTGCTCCGCACTGCCAGCCTCTAGGAGGGTGCTGGTGGTGACGTTCACCCAGCGGAATCAGCACGAGCTGAATGAACGACTCTCTACCTATGCCGGGCAGCAAACCAATATAGAAGTGATGGGGTGGTACACGCTGCTCCTGAGGCATTTCGCCAAGCCGTTCCTGCCGTTCGCGTTTCCTGGGAGAAAAGTACTGGGTTTCGATTATGAAGGATTTCCGCACCGCTTCGCGAAGGGCTGGACACGTTTTTTCAACCGATCCGGAGCGGTGTACGCCAGCGAGCTAAGCCGGTTGGCGCATGAACTGATTGACCTGAGCGAAGGCGCGTTGCTGTTTCGACTGCAGAGTCTATACGACGAAATCCTTGTGGACGAAGTACAGGACTTAAGCGGCTGGGACTGGGATATTCTGAAAAGACTTTTCGACTCCCCAATTGATATTCGCATGGTCGGAGACGTCAGGCAGTCAGTCCTGTCAACAAGCCCGAGGACAAGAAAAAACAAGCAGTACGCCTACAGCCAGGCGATCAACTGGTTCGTGGAGATGCAAAAGCAAGGAAGCATTGAGGTCGAGTTTCGAGCCACAACTTGGCGCTGCTGCCCCGGCATCGCTGCATTCTCCGACACGATTTTCGACTCCGAGTGGGGTTTTCCGCCTACGGAGTCGCTCAATCTCACCGAGACAGGCCATGATGGGATGTACCTAATCGCACCACGGCATGTGATGGACTACGTAGAACTTTTTAACCCGCGTTGCCTTCGCGTCAGTGCGGCCTCTGGTAGACAGTTCGATCTGGACTATGTGAACTTCAAGGTTGCAAAGGGCGCCACATACGAGCGCGTGCTTATCATCGCAACGGGGCCCATTGCGCAATTCCTACAAAGGGGTACTGCATTGGAGCCTGGGCCGGCAGCAGCGTTCTACGTAGCTGTGACAAGGGCACAGCAAAGCGTTGCGATCGTGTTAGGCGAGGTTGGCGAATCTGCCATCCCACAGTGGATGCCTTGATCGTCAAACGTGAAGAGGTCATGGTCGGTAACTATGTTCATGGCTGGGATGACTGGGGTCAGAGCACAATCAGACCTGTATATCATCACGGTCAACAAGGCGCGATTGAGCGCTGGTATTGCCCAGGCGCGTCGACCTAAGAGGTTCACACATCAAGGTCAAGTGCTCGCCATGTCTGCATCACCGTTATTGGAGGCAGTCGGCGCGTAGTAGTGATGCAGATGCAGAGGGTAACGGCAGGATGTTGAAAATGCGGAGATGCCCTGAAGCGAGGGGCTGTGAGCCTTGGATCGAAGCTGATGCGCCAAGGCTAACTGCATCTCTAAAGGGACTGACCGCTTCGTGTGTACAATCCGTTAGATTTTCCAATCATCTGGATAATCGTCCACAGGAAGCTGCACAACGAGCGCTCCGTCATTACGCCCCTTCTGTGACTCCTCGTGGTGCATGGCGAGGCAGAGGTAGATCAGGGCAGCTCGGCACAGCGCCATGATCAGGTGCGTCTTGGCAACCAGATCATCCCTATCAATGACGAATGCGAGATCATCGACCTGGCGCTCCGATGCGCCTGAAATCCAATGAAAAGCGTCCACTACCTTGGCGTACTTGTGCTCAAGGTGATTTCTTAACTCGTCCAGCGCTTTGGCATCTGGTCTGGCGACGTCCTTGAGTACCTTGGAGTAGATGTCTTGCGACACCCAATATAGGCCGCGCAGTGCAGAGTTGCGTGTGGATTTGAATTCGTCGCGAATTGCCCATGCGTCGGCGGCGGGAGCACCTTTTTTGACAGGCTTAAACCAAAGCGTTCGAAAGCTCACGCTGCGCTCAGGTATCCCTAGCTGCCAGTAGGCATTTATGAAGTAAGCCATCTTATCCAAGAGCGAGTAGGCGCTGCGGAATGCGGTCTTAATTTGCTCTAGTCCCATCGAGTACAGGGCATAGTCGTAATTGTGAGCCAATGACAAACCCTTGTCGGCTAGGTGAACCGATCGGGAATGCTCTCCCTGGTATAGGCAATGACGGGCGAAGCCGTACTCCTGCTTCATTTGATTGAAAAACGCCAGGTAGGTAATCCCAACCTGAGCGTCATGGTTAGGCAGTCTTAAGACATCATAAGCGGCGACGGGCAGGGCACCCAGATCATTCATAGGGTTCAGAAACAGTTGTGCATCCAAGCACCACTGGCGATAGCGCCGCTCCTCCTTGGAGGAGCCGAGGCTGTGTCCGAACAGATGCGAGTCATCCTCCTCGTCGACCTGTTCAGCAAGCTTGGTCTGGTACCACCGGAACGCTTCAATCGCCTCAGGATAGGTTGCGCCGTCGCGGCCGACACCGCCTTCAATTGCAGATTCAAGATGACGTCGTGCGTGGACGAAGAACCAGTGGGTATGCCCAGGGTCATAAAGCGCGTCGCCATAACGACATAGCCCCACCCCAAGGTTGCCCAACGCCATGCCGAGAATGGGCTGCTCGACCAAGGCTTTGCGCCACTCAGCTAGAGCCTCAATCCATCGGCCACAGACACTCAGTGCATTGCCTAGGTTGCAGTAAATCCGCGCACGAAGTGCAGGAGCCAACCCCTTGAATCCATCGTGTTGGATCGCTGCGTGCAGGAAATAAAGCTGCTTGAGCAGAGCAGGGTGATCCAGTCTCCGAGGGTCAGTTCCTTCAGCATCAAGCGCGTGCAGATCAGCCCAGGCGTTGGAACACGAATATTGAATGAGGCACGCGTCGGCTGGCGAACAGAGGGGCGCAACGGCGTCAGCTAAACCAACGGCTCTCCGGAGAAGATCGGGATCCTTGGCATCGCCCGATGCGTCCACAAGGGAGTCAAATACACTTCGAAGGTGAGCCGGGTATGCGTTGCTTTCGGCGAGGCTCTCCAGAACCTTCAACAGTAGATGTCGGTCTTCCGCCCTAGGCTCGTAGCTCTTCGTGGTAAAGCGCTCGAGAAAGTCCTGCATTTTGGGTGACCGCCATGGGGAAAGGTGCTCAAGCTTACCTTGCCTCTGGCGTCGATACTTCAGAGGTACACGTCTCACGACTCATTCACTGCACACAATATCCATATCGCACCCTATCGTTTCTTTTAGATAGGCCACCGCGGCGGCAAGCACCAAATTCTGGTCAGCAGTGCGATCACGTACCGAGAGGCCTGGCTGGACGATCGCGATCTCCGCCTCGATCGGTCTGAATCGTGCCATTTTGATCAAATCGTTGAGTATCAACCCATTGCCCGCGAGGTAACGGGTAGGACGCAGTAATGACGTCAGCCGATCTTCACGACCTTGAATGTGCTTCCCAAGCTCGGAGAAACGCCACTTCCATTTCGCCGACCTTATCGCCTGCGAGCAGACCTCAACGACATCCTTCACACGTTCGCCAGAAGTCTTTCCACCCGAGTACTTGCAGTGTATGAGGGTAAGGCGGATGCGATCATTTTCTTCCTTGAGGCATACGAGGTCAGCTGCCTCGCCGGCCCCGTCGTCATCGAATACAATGTGAAACCCACCTTGGATGAAATGTTGAGCGGCCTTCCACTGGACAGAGTCGACTCGGGAAACATCATCCTTCCAGTAAGATTCCTTGGTAATGTCGACTCCTGTCCAATCCCAGGCCTCGAATCGTTCTTCTCCGATCTGCAGGTGCCTTGGGTCTTGGGGCTGGATGAGCATGTTGCCGTCCAGCTCGGTCAGGTCGACGAAACGTACTAGGGGCGGGTACTCGCTCAGATACTGACTCAATGGCCCCGAACTTCTACCTATAGTTAGTTCGACAACGTCCCCTGCAGTCTGCGTGACGGAGTAACCATTTTCGCCTCCGACCGTGAGCGTAAACTCGGAGAAGTCGCCCGTTTCGTCGCTGGCCAATGAAAACCGCATGTTGTTAGCCGCAACATCGATGTAGCGCAAGTCAACGAAGGTGATGGGGAGGCCGGCCGGAAAGGCTAGGGTGGTCAGCACGACTCGGTCTTCAGCAATGCCAATAATCTCGGCTGGCCACTCGACCGTGAGCACGATCCTGTCCCTCGGAAACCCTGTAACTTCCGTAGGAATCAGAACATTCGCAATGATGTCGTCAACCACGATGCTGTCGTCCAGAAGCTTGGCACCTACCTCTGTGCACCAACGTACGAATGCCGGAATGGAGCCTTGCTCTCGCGACCAGACCCGGCCTTTGTACGAACAACCGACTGAGACTTTTTCGCCATTTTCCCATCCGGTACCGCTGACATTGTTTTTAACAGAACCACTGCGCTCGGCCAGACCAAGTGCAACGGCAACATCTGCGCCGGTGTACATCGCATAGCTGAGATTCCTGCGCCCGTGTTTCTTCACGCCCATGTTCTGGAACACCAGGCGGTTGATGTGCCCCAGCATTCGGAACATCCGCTCGCCCTGCAGCAGATCGGCTTGGCCTGTAACGTGCTGCGCCAGCTCCGGGAACAGCGAGCTGTGATCCGTGGAAGAGAGGAACAGTAGGGAAGAAGAACCATTTTGGTGATCACCACCGTGGCGATAGAGGATAAGGCATCGTGATCGAAGCGATCGTAATCGCGCTCCCAGAGCCCTTGTTCAGGTAGGGAAATGCTTAACGCCAACAAAGCTGCCGCCAAGATCACGCTGGAGATCTAGCAATGACCGACAAACGCCAAGAATTACCGCTGTGTGCCAGCCGTTACATTGACGCAGTAGCCGCCGTGCGCGGGGAGGGTGCGGTTCTGCAGCTGTTGACGACATCGCTCAACCTTCGCGCTTCCGCGCGGCTGCTCTACGTCGCGGAAGTGAACTGCTACTTTCTGAAACTGGATACTGCTGATCGATGGGAAAATCCAAGGGTAGGCACGACCGAAGCCATGTCTACCTTGCCGTTTAAAGCTGCCAATATCCTCAAGACGGAAATCAAGAGCTGGAGCGTCTTGGACTATGCCCACATCACTGATCCAACCGCCCTACAGGCCCTGGTCGACCTCTCGGTAATCAATTACGAGAACGTCGATTTCTGCACCGCCGAAGCATTCGCTGTGCTCAAACGTCGAAATCTCCACACCTAGGCAAGGAAGTTGATATGGCGATCAAGGCAGTTATTTTTGACGCCTTCGGCACCTTGGTGAGGATCGAAAAAGGTGTGCACCCATACCGCGTGTTGCTCAAGGAGGGCATCCGCCAAGGCCGTAGACCAAAACCGGACGATGCCCGCGTAGGAACACCGCCACAGTTGCCTTTTGACAACAAACTAACGGCCATCAGGCGTCACAGGATTCATGCTCAACCCCCAAGACATCGGAACTCCCGGTCAGTCATCCACATCCGAAGGCAGTGACAGGGGCTCTATCAGGTGCGGCCCTTGGTTGCGAACATTGCCTACATCCTTGCCAACCTTGTACCAGTGGAAATCCTCAGTGGGCCGGCAGTGTTCCAGTGCGATTTCTCGCGCTCGTTCAGGTGAGGTTTCCGGGTCTACCCATTCCCTGGCGTGCTCGGGATCTAGCACTACTGGTCGGCGGTCATGGATATCAACCATGCCCTGATCGCTGTCTGCCGTGATGATGACGAAGCCGTCCCGCTCATCTGGTTCCAGGTCGTGATGCACTTCAGCCAAGCCAGCGAAGAACATTGGAATCTGGTCTTTCAACGTAATGAAGTAAGGTTGTTTCTTCTTAGGATCGTCAGGGTCTTTTACCCACTCGAACCAGCCATTTGCCGGGGCAAGTACGCGGCCATTGGGCCATAGCTGATTGAAGAATTTCCCTGTTATGACCGTCTCGACCCTTGCGTTGATTGGATCAGGACGTTTTCCCTTGGCCCAAAACGGCGCCCATCCCCACTTCACCTTGTCGATGCTTAGCCCTTGTTCAGTGGGGCGGATGATTTCGACGCGGGTCGTCGGCGCGACGTTGTAACGCTCGATTGGCCAGAGGTCATAGCCATTGATCACGAGCTGCTTGGGAGCAAGCTCCTTCAGGTAGTGATCCATCGATTCATAGATCGAATAACGTCCGCACATGGTGTCACCCGTCGAAATTTCCTACATATGAGATTGACCGCAAGCGGCTGAGAACGTTAACTGTATATACATACAGCTACCCACTGCAAGGCTCGCATTATGAGTGTCACCATCCTTGGCCCGTTGTCGGCAGGCGGCGAGAAGCTGCCCCTTTACTCTTTCCATGTGCCTGCAGGCTTCCCTTCGCCAGCGGCAGATCACATCGAGAAGCACATCTCGCTGGACGAGCTTTTCGACATCCGGGCGCCGCATGTGTACCTGGTAAAGATCGAAGGTGACAGCATGCAGGGCGCTGGCATCTATTGCGGGGACTTGGTCATCGTTGACCGTAGCCTGGATGCTGTTCATGGCGACATCGTGATCGCGGCACTTAATACCGAGCCTGTATGCAAACGCCTCCATATCCGAGGCAAGGACGTCATCCTCAAGTCGGAGAATCCTAAGTATCCAGCTCGGTATGTCATGGAAGGCGATGAGCTAGTAATCTGGGGAGTAGTCAAATACAGCGTGCGCGATCATGACAAGGCCTGAACCTGTCTTCGCCCTGATTGACTGCAATAGCTTCTACGCGAGCTGTGAGCGAGTCTTTAGACCTGACTTAGCCAAGACGCCAATCGTGGTTTTGTCCAACAACGACGGATGCGTAATCGCGCGCAGCTACGATGCGAAAGAGTTTGTGACGATGGGCGCGCCGTACTTCCAGATTAAGGATCACCTGCGTCGCAATGGCGTCGTCGCGTTCAGCAGTAACTACGCGCTTTACGGTGACATGAGCGAGCGGGTGATGACGATTATCGAGTCCATGGTGCCAGCCCTGGAGGTCTATAGCATCGATGAGGCGTTTGCCGATCTGACAGGTATTTCTGGGGACTTGACAGCGTTCGGTCGCACCATCCGTTCCGCCATTTACCAGCGCACGGGTATTCCAGTTGGTGTTGGAATAGCACGAACCAAAACGCTGGCGAAACTAGCCAATCACACGGCGAAACGTCTCCTGAAGAAGACGGGTGGAGTCGTAGATATCTGCGATCCGTTTAACCGGGACTGGACGCTGCGAAACACGGACGTCGGTGAGGTGTGGGGCGTTGGCAAAAGGATGAAAGCGCATCTTGAAGTTATGGGTATCAGGACAGCTATGGACTTAGCGAAGGCCGATCCTTGGACGCTGCGGCAGAAGTTTAGTGTCGTGATCGAGAAGACAGCCCGCGAGCTTGCTGGTACGCCTTGCCTTGAGCTGGGGGAAGCTGAGCCGCCGAAGCAGGAAATCTGTTGTAGCCGGATGTTCGGCAATCGCTTGACTGAAATTGAGCCTATCAAGGAGGCGGTTGCCACCTACACGCAACGCGCCGCTGAGAAGCTAAGAACGCAGAATTCTCTTTGCAAAAAAATTCGGGTCAGCATCCGTACTGGGATGTTCAATCCTGAAGAAGCCAAATACGCCAACGGCGCCCTGGTTGAATTGCCGTACCCCACGAACGACGTTCGGCTGATGACCAAGGCTGCCACCGAAGCAGTCAATCGTCTGTTTCGACCAGGTTTCAAGTACAGCAAGGCCGAAGTGCTGCTGATGGATCTTCGTCAACCGGGTGAGTTTACGGATGACTTGTTCGCCTATTCGCAGCCAGCTGCGGCTGACAAAGTCATGAGCGTGCTGGATGAAATCAATGATCGCTGGGGGCGGGGGACTCTCCGTGCGGCAAGTGTGCCGGCGGCGCCGGATTGGGCGATGCGGCGTGATCTCATGAGCAGCAGTTTCACGACGAAAATCGACCAGCTATGGACAGTCAATGCGAAATGAGTAGTCCAACTGATCGGAGCTTGAAGTAGGAGCTCATGGCGACGACACTCCCGGCGATTCGGGTCGCATCTGCAGCTGGAATTTGTACTCTCGGGCTTAGATTTCTGACCTTTCAACGCGACTTTTCAAGCACTTTTATTTGGCATCCGAACGGATGCCTAAGGCCCGTTTTACATGGAAGGGGAAATTAGGATGGCACCAGGTGGTACAAACTCTCAGATGAGGCGTGATCTTGTAGGGATTAGCTCTGACCTCAAATGGTCATCTGTAGAGCTTTTGCGAATCGCTGATCGCCTTGAAGCGGCTGGCAACTCAGCGGACGCGCAGGCAATACATCGTATGATCCAGGTCTTTCAAGGTGGTGAAGAGCGGCTAACGCTCATAGCTGATTTGGTGAGATCCGAAGCGCTCGGGTCGTCGTCTGAGGAACGGTTTTACGTTGAGCTGTGATCATTGAGGTATGAGGTATGAGGTATGAGGTTTTAGGTCGCGTGGAGGTTCAAGCTGAACAAACATCCCTGATCATTGAGGAACTTAAGGGTGAAAGCTATTCAATCTCTTCGGTTCTGGATGTAATTCGTGGCGTCGCCGAGCAAACCAATCTGCTGGCTTTAGATCGCTGCCATTGAGGCTGCCCGTGCGGGTGAGCAGGGTCGTGGATTTGCGGTGGTTGCCGACGAAGTACGGAATCTGGCTAAAAAGACTCAGGATTCGACCGTCAGCATTCAGAAGATGATCGCCAATCTACAATTTGGCTCCGACCGTGCCGCCACTTCCATGCAGGAAACCCTTGGTAAGGCTCAAGAGGGCGCAAGCAACGTAGTGCGTGCGGGTGAGTTGCTGGAAGAGATAGCCGAGGGCATAGCGACCGTCAGCGACAGCAACATACAAGTGGCCTCGGCGGCCGAACAACAGAGTCAGGTTGCCGAGGAGATCCACCGCAACGTAAACGACATCAACACTGTGGTCATCCAGATCAGCGCTGGTGCTCAACGGACAGCCGTTACCAGCCTCGAACTGGCCGCCTCGCCGAACAGCAGCAGGGGTTGGTCGGACGGTTCAAAGTGAGCTGAGTTACGAGTTGCTTAACTGGATGCTCAAATGCCTGAGAGAATTACTTTCAGGCATTTAGGATTGATGGGCGAAAGGGTGACGCGTCTACCTTACGCACTCAGACTCTTGTGGTTCATATCCCAAGCGTAGTAGTTAGCGTGGGTCAAACGCCGCGCGAGTTGAACCTGGTGGCGGTTCGTTTAACACGGCCCAAAACTGACTTAACTCACAGACAGCTGAGATGAGTTCATTAAACCCGTTGGGCTTCACGACGTATGCATTTACGCCGAGCTCATACGCACGGCCTACATCTATTTCCGTATTCGAGCTGGTGAGCATAGCGACCGGGATGCTTTGCATTTGCTCATCAGCTCGGACTGCCTCCAAGACGCCGAACCCGTCAATTTTCGGAAGCTTCAAGTCGAGTAAAATCACTGAAGGATTGCCATCAGTACGCCCCATAAAATCGTTGCGCCGATGCAGGTAGTCTACAGCCTCTAAACCGTCTCGCAGGATGATGACTTCTTTCCACAGCTGCGCTCGCTCCAAGGCTATTAGTATTAGCTCAATATCCTTAAGATCATCTTCTACCAGGAGTATCTGTTTTCGCATATCGAGACCGCGTGTAGAAAAAAACGCCAATACATTACCAGAAGTCCTAATGATTGAGTATCGACTCGAGTCAGGAGGATCCCCGGATGCCCCGGGTGTGTGAGAAACATGCGCCCAGCAGCTAATCCATGGATGCTGTAAGGCATTGTAGTAATTTACCTAGCCGCAATCGCGGCAGCAGTGCTGTGTGCCAGGGAAGCGACCCGCTTGAAGCGTTTGACGCCGAAACGTAATCGTCTGAGGAACACATTCTGCACCAGCACGTGTCGGGTAAGCAGACGTTCAACACACCTACCGAAACTCCCATGGTTTTAGTGTAGAAGGAAAAGTGCAATCACTATGCTTTTTGACTCGTCTGGGAGCAGCTACCAGAGCGAGTCCCAGCAACAGGTTCGAACAATGATTCAACAATAGTACAGTCTAGAGTGTTCGAACCTATGGATGTAGACTCATAAGTGCCTGCCATCAAGAGCAGCGCTCTATGGATCGCTTTTACTCCGTGTCACCCCTTTGGCAAACGTGATATTAGGATGCTCGAAAAAGGCCTGATTATAGTATTTACAAAATATCTGGTAATTAGGAAAACCGCACTCATACGCAACAGACTTTGGTGAGATGCCGGGCTCGTTTAAAAGCTTGAATCTGGCTTTATCTAGTCTCACTGTTCTCAGGTACAAAATAGGCGTCGTATGCTTATATCGCTTGAACCCCCCTTGTAGGGCCCGGATGCTCATGCCCGCATGCGCTGCGACCTCACCGACCGTCAAGTGCGGATCGGTATTATGCCTCATGAACTCCGCTGCTATCTTTATGGAGTGTGGCGTGGGAAGTACCACACTGTTAACATCAAGCAGTGTTCGACTATAATTATTCGGAAAATTGTAAAGCACGAACCCAACTAAGCTTTCCTTCAAGCTTTCTGCAATGCTCTGGATTAATAGTAATGTATTAGTAACGAAGCTCAATATCGTCCCTACTAAATTTTGAAGGAACGAAATTTGAGGTGGTGAGGCTTGGTAAGTCATAAAGTAAACCCTTGTTTTTGGAGGCTTTCCTAAAAGCAAGGTCAAATACCTAGTGATGTCTAAGTTAGAAATATAAATGGTCGTATATTGAATGCCAGGGGAGTAGCTGCCTAAAAACACGTCGCGCTGATCAGTTATAGCAATTCCACCCGCCGTAAGTCTATGCCTGCCGTTGTTTGTTTTCCATTCAATTGAACCGTGGTGTGGAATGGAAATTAGAAAGCCATCAACTTCGTTCTTGGTTGCGTATCCCCAACCGGAATTGCTTGATGAAACGCTCACGAACGAAGTACCCAGAATACATACTTTTTTGGCATAGTGAAATTTAGAACCTTCACCTTCGTGGATTATCATGTCGTTGTCATGATTTTTAAAATGCTCAGAAGCTTCATCTACATGTGCTATTAGGAGGTTTGAAGCGATATAAATTTCCATACGTCACTCTCGATAGCTTGATAGATAGTACCCCACAGGTCTATCGACCAAGCCTGTTCTTTAAAATTTCAAAAAAATCACGACATTTCAACGTAATCGACGCGCTCTATTATGTGCTTAATTGTGATTTGTTAAAGCTATGGAAAATCTAATCAATTTTGATAATCGTTATACCGTGAGAGGAAGTAGACGGACAATCCGGTTGTTCTCGGGGCCTCTTTGAAGGGCGAGTGCCGGTGCATCAAGCTTGGAGATAAGAAGAATTCCGCGGAGCTTCGATGTGGCCGAACGGCAGTGGCGGCCGACGAAGCGGAAGTGCAGGCTCTAAAAGAGCGCGCTAAAGGCTTGGCTCGCTGGGTGCCAGAAAAAAGATACCTTTTAAAGAAATGCGCACTAGATATAAAAAAACGCATTTTTATCTTGTTCGAAGCCTAGAGCTTATTGAGCGAGCGCTTTATAGTCCATTCACCCAGCGAGGAGCTGGAGATTTTCCAGTCATGCATATTGCTAAATTATAAAAACTGTTTTGTGTGCGGGGTTTCAAATAAACCTGATTTTTTTAAAGAAATTTTGAGTTGGAAAAGGGAGGGACATTGGAGCTGCGTAAAATTTGATGATGTTACGGCCCATATGTTCGTTGATTCTTAATGTCTCTTGGATGAGAGCAGTGTGTAAGATAGGCCCTTAATAGCCCTGCGTTAAGCTTGGGTGGTAGGGGATCTAAATAGTTGGTTCAAGATTGTGATGTGCATAGGTAAGGTGATTTATGTGAATGCAAGAGCTAGGTGCGTAAGTAGTGGTCTGTATAATTAATCTTCATACGTGTTTTTCAGGTGTTAACATGAGTATTAGAAATCTCAAAATCTCTGGTAGAGCCTCACTTTTCTTCGGTGTCATTGTATCAATACTTGTCGGTATAGGCGTGTTCTCTTATTTGCAATTGGGACATCTCCGCTCGGCCAGTCAGGTATTAGAGGAGAACGCTCTACCTAGCACGCAAGTTATCGACGATATCCAAATTGCATTACTAAGCGCTCGACTCGAAAGCATCAGGCTACTTGCAAATACTAATGAACTAGCGAAAGAAGCTGCTGAGTCAAAAGTGAGGGCCGCGCTCGAAAGCATGAAGAAAAACAGCGATTATTATCGTTCAAATTTGATTTATGGTGAGCAAGACCGAGCTCAGTTTTCTGAAGCGGAAGACAAGATGAATGCTTATATTGATGGATTATTTAAGCTTTTAAATATGAATGAGACTGATCATGAAAAAGCTCTGGTTTTTGCTAATACAGAACAAGCTGAGCGAGCGAGTGCTTTTCAAGAAAAGCTCACGATCATCAGGAAGTTTATCGCGCTGCAAGCCAAAGAGCTAGGTTCTGAAGCTGCGGCAAGTTACCAGCGGAGCTTGCAAGTGCTAATAGTTGTTATCGTCAGCGCACTTGTATTGACGGTTTTTCTCGCTGTTACTTTAACCCACAGTATCGTCAAACCGATCACTGAGTCGCTTGAGTTTGCAGAGGAGATAGCGTCAGGAAATCTGTCACGCCAGTTAATGATTGTTGGCGATGATGAAGCATCTCGACTCATGGTAGCACTCAACGTGATGGCATCCAATCTCAGATCTACAATTCAAGAGATATCTGGCGCATCTATGCAGTTGAGCACTGCGGCTGTGGAGATGATGTCCGTTACTGAGGATGCGGACAGAGTGCTTCAGCAGCAGAACAGCGAGATTGAGCAGGCTGCCACCGCAGTGAACGAAATGACTTCTGCTATAGAGGAGGTCGCACGTAACGCTGCATCAACTTCTGAAGCGGCGCGAGGTTCAAGTGCGTCCGCAGATATAGGGAACGAACGTGTTGCTGAGACATTGGCTGCCATGGAAGTGCTGACGGGTCATGTCGAAAACTCATCGGTGCAAGTTTTAGCGTTGGCGGAACAAGCCCAAGATATTAGCAAGGTTTTGAGCGTCATTCGTGGGATAGCCGAGCAAACTAATCTTTTGGCATTGAATGCTGCAATTGAAGCGGCACGGGCAGGTGAGCAGGGTAGAGGTTTTGCTGTCGTTGCGGATGAAGTGCGTGCACTTGCTCATAGAACCCAAATATCTACCCAAGAAATCGAGCAAATGATAGCGGCGATTCAATCTGGCTCGTCCATCACCGTGGAGGCCATACAAAAAAGCACCGATGAGGTGCAAAATACTCGTATTACCGCTGAAGGCGCTGGTGACTCATTGCGTCTGATAGCTAGTTCTGTATTAGAGATTAACAACCGAAACATTCAAATCGCGGCAGCTTCTGAAGAACAGGCTTATGTCGCGCGGGATGTCGATAGAAGTTTGATCAGTATTCGTAATCTGGCTATCCAAAGCAGCGATGGGGCTCATCAAACTATGACCGCCAGCAACGAACTTTCAAAATTAGCAATTCGCTTGACTGAGTTGGTTAAACAGTTCAAAGTCTAGGAGAAGACTTTTGATTTGCAGTATATGCAACGCGCCTCTACTTTGGGTTTTATAGAGTTGGGGCGCGCTGCAATATTCATTTATAATTCCATGATATATTTTTGCGCCTTAGCCGGCACGAAAAAGGGAGGCGCCCAGCAAGAAGCCAAATGTCTCCAGAATATACTAGCCGCAGATGGTCTAATAAGCCCGCGGTATCCTTACGTTCACAGTCAGCAAAGTATAAGTTTGCGGCCTATTTATTATGGTTCATTGCCTTTATTTTGCTTAACCGGTAGTAAAGGCAAAAAAATTGACTTCAAATTATATTCGTGCTCATCCATTAAGTTCTTAAATCGCTTGCCGATGATTATTTCAGCGTCCGTTGTCAGCAACCGAGGGTCAGTCCATGTTCAACAAATCTATCAAAAAAGAACTAGAGGCCACGAGGGCCGAAATGGTGCGTTACAAGGGATTGATTGAAGCACTGGGCCGCTCCATGGCGGTAGTCGAGTTTGACCTTGACGGTAAGGTGCTGCAAGCCAACGAAAATTTTCTCACCGTCATGGGCTATAGCTCGGAGCAATTGGTCGGTAAATCGCATCGCGCATTCTGCACCTCTACATTGGCTAGTAGCGAAGATTACAATCAATTTTGGTCGCAACTGCGCAGGGGTAGATTCGTCTCGGGCGCCTTCCAACGAGTTAACGCTATAGGACAGATCGTCTGGCTCGAAGCCAGTTACAACCCGGTGTTTGATGATTTCGGTCAAGTGGATAGGATCGTCAAATACGCCCTGGATGTGACGAGTAAAGTCGCTGAAGAAGCACTGACTCGGGGTAAGCTGGCAGCATTGGATCGTGCCATGGCTGTTATTGAGTTTGATCTTAATGGCAATATTCTTTCAGCCAATGCCAATTTCCTACACACCATGGGTTATGGGCTAAATGAGCTTAAGGGAAAGCATCACCGGCTCTTTTGCGAGCCAAGTCTGATCAATAGTAGCGAGTACAGCGAGTTCTGGCGTCGATTGAATGCAGGTGAGTTCTTCGGTGGACAGTTCAAACGTGTCGGCAAGCACGGCAGGGTGGTTTGGCTAGAAGCGACGTACAATCCGGTTTACGACGCTGACGGTAAGCTGCTGAAGATTGTCAAATTTGCCAGTGATATCTCCGAGCGGATCGAGCGCTTTGAGGAAGATTCGCGCGGTGCGTCTCGGGCTTACCACATTTCAGCGGAAACAGAGAAAGTAGCCGAACAGGGCGCCCAAGTCATTCACGAGACAGCCAGAGAGATGCGTCAGATAGCGGAAAGCATTGGTGCGTCCGCGCGGCTTGTTAGTCAGTTGGGTGATCGCTCAGACCAAATCTCAACCATCGTCAATACTATTCGGGCGATTGCTGATCAGACCAATCTGCTGGCCCTTAACGCCGCGATCGAAGCAGCTCGGGCGGGCGACCAGGGTCGAGGTTTCGCGGTCGTGGCCGATGAAGTTCGGCAACTGGCCGGGCGTACGAGCCGCTCAACAGCAGAAATTGCCGAAATGATCGGGAAGATCCTATCTGAAACCCGTGATGCAGTTGCCAGCATGAACGCCACTCAAGAGGGAGCACAGCGCGGCGTAGGTCTTGCAGATCAAGCAGGCTCAGTAATTCTTCAGATACGCAGCGGCACCAGCGACGCCGTTGAGGCGGTGAGCATGTTCGCTTCGAAGCTCGACGAGTCGGAGGTCATTCCGAAAACTGCAATAAGCTGGGTAGGCTAGGAGCCAGTCCTTCTCAGACTAGCTGCCAAGTCATGGCTACTCTTGATGGGGTTGGTAATAGGAGCTGGACACCGCTTCCAACCCCATCCTGCCGTAGTCACCCGTATCAGTTGAGCACTGACCTATCCAGTCTAGGAGCGGATAGTGCAGAGAGTTCGAAAACAGGCAACGCGCTTCACTACCGAGTTGTTGCGATTAACCTAAGCGTCGCGAGTAAAAAAATTGTCGGTATTTTTCTGTGTTTCTAATTAGCACCGGGGCTGAATTCTTTACTGACTTCAAACGTTTCGCCTGGTGTATTCAAAAAAACCTTTTCTGATTGGCTTTAATAATTAAGCGCCATTGGATTTTACGTGCATTATCACTAGGATGTTCATGCGACTGGGGAAAAGGCAGACCTTGACTTGTTGCAAATTCGTGTCCACAGCCTTGGCAACGATAAATTCCAGCGACCGGCGCCACTCCGTCGTGCTTGTATAAAGTGTTCCATTCGCAATTTTTGAACAGGGAAATCTCAACATAGGTAAGAAACTCTACCGTCTCTCTTGAAATGAACGCCATACAATATGTCTCATTAAGGTGGTGTAGCTAATTTTCCGTACAACCCATCTAGGTGCGAAGGCTCCTTGGACGTCTGGTAGTCTAAAAAAGAGAACATGAAACTTTAATAATCACTCTGCAACGCAGTGTGACTCACGCGGCCTTCCAAGTGACGGAAGAAATTCCGTGCTGTTCCGCGTGAAATCTACTCATGATAGAGGTCGATCTTCTTCTGAATTTTGGGAGTTCTGCATAACCCGCATCGGCAGCAGCCATATGCCAAGCGATTGCTTCATTCATGTCAGCACAAAAAATATAAAAGCACTTGCTTTGATCGTGTAGCAAATAGTCAATTTTATAATGCGTTGTGCGAATCATTAAGTATCTATCCAGAGCCTGATGTTTTAAAGGTTTTAGTCATATTCACACACGTGCGGCATGATAGGCTCACTTGTGGCGTGTTCGAGCGGAAAAAGCATTTCCTGTAATATTTTGTAGCGTTCAGAATGGAGGCTTAACACCTTTGACCACTCAGAACTATCAAGTGAAACACCGCGGCACACAAGCTTCATCATTTCCACTGTTGCGCAGTCTAACGCTACTAAGGCATGATGAAGGGTGTATCGAAACTCATCGTTTTTATTCATCAAGATCACCTTTGCCATGAATAGCTGAATTCATTAATGAGCTGCATTTGCAATGCTAGCGCACGAACTGGATAGCTTTGTGGCTAATTAGCTTGTGTTTTCCTTCGAATAATAATTCCTCGCGATCAACAATTTACAGCCTAAATTTTTAAAGCTGAAGAGGCAAATAAAATCACCTAAAATAGTTTCAGTTGTCGTTTTATTCACTTTTTTTTCGTTTAGTGCGTTTTTTTTGGTACCGCGACCTGATGGGCTATTCGATCATTATTCACGAATGCCTCCGTCTGAAAATTGCGCAACAGGAGAACCTTATGTCGAAAGCATTTGCAGAAAGATTTTCGTTTTTTCTGCTATCGTTTCGTTTTTCTATTTACTTTGGTCATTTGTATGTCGTAGAAATGGATGACCTCAAGCGGTAGGAAGGATTTGAACCAATAGCTTCGATCGGTTGTAAAAGTCGGTTTTATTAATCTTCTATTAATGGGCTTGCTGTGAATAATTTTTCAATATCTAAAGTGCATCTTAAAGATGAAGAATCATTATGGATGTATTATAATAATTGCGGGCTTTCACCAGCGCTGAGGCTCACCGATAGCTCTCCATTAGACTATAAGAAAATTACTTACAGCTTAGGCAGTATGTTTATATGCTCCACAGCAAGTAGTTCCGGCTGGGGTTTTGAAAAGCAGCAGCAAACTGATTCTTTTTTTGTGACATTTACTCATCGTGGCGAATCTATATGGGAGATGAATAAACAAGGCACAATTCGTGCGAGTCAGCAGTTATGTGTTATTGATAGTTCGAGACTAGTCCAAGGGCAGTTTGCACGTGGCACGCATACGGATACCATCATGATCGACGCTAAGCTTCTGATGAAGGAGTTAGAGGTTGCGCATGGCATTTATTGCACGAATCGGTTGGAGTTTCAACCTATTCTAAATAATGATCGCAGAATCTGGCCTTTGCTTAATTCCATAATTGGATCTATCAAAAATGGAATGCACTGTCATCAGGTCTTACAATCTCCATTGGCATTGGGTTACATGAAGCAGGCATTGATATCAACTTTGTTAGAGTATATTCCTCACAACTATAGTTCTACACAAAAACTCCACCCCGTACCGCTTGCACCTCGTCATCTAGTGCGAGCCATCGAATACATGCATTCTCACGCCGGTGAAGATATTTCTATCAGTGAGGTGGCAATCTATGCTTGCACGAGTGTGAGAAATCTTCAGCTTTTATTCAAGGCCCACAAACAAGTATCGCCGACTCAGTATCTTCGGATTATACGCTTAGCTGGCGCTCACGCGGATCTTCACGACGAAAGTGTTTGCAGCAGTTGGCAGCAAATCGCTATGCGATGGGGATTCGGAGATATAGGGCTGTTTTCTCGATATTACAAAGATAGATACGGGGCAACACCTTTCCAGGCGCAGTATAAAGCAAAAGGTATGTCGTAGGACTTGATAGTCGGGCGTGGTTTAGAGATCGGGCGAGGCTTTACATGGCTTTTACGTTTAGATGCAGAAAAAAACGAAATTTATGCGAAGAAAGCGATGAATATTTCGGGCGTATATACATCCATTGTTAGATATGGTGTAGCTTTGTCTTCTCAAGCCTAGAACTTACTAATCAGAATGATTGAATCAGAGAATGACTTTCGGAAAGCGGTGGCTAACTACCTCAAAAGGGTAGATGGTTGCGTGGCGTTAGCTAACAATATTATCTTCGCTTACGAGGAGGTGCGGGTAAGTCTGCGCTTGTATCACATGAATATTGCCAGTTTTAAAATGGTTATAATGCGGATGCCAAATAATGTTCCTGAGAAGGCCGAGTTGTTGAACGAGCTATACTTTCTCGAGCAGTCAGCACTCGATCTTGATGTTACAGCTGACGAGGCCATGTTGTTGGCGCTGGGTGAGTTGAGCCTACGCTTTAAAGGCGCAAGGGAGGCTATTCAAGTCGTGCATGAGTTAATGCATGAAACCTTTGAGTGCTTCATGCCGGCGCTTATAGAAAGTCAACAAGATATCGATGAAGTTTATACGAGGTTGGTTGCGTGCTGTGCAATTGAAGAAGATGTGTTAGGTGCATTGGGTATAACTTTAAACCGATATTGATGCCAAAATTTTGTTTATTTTTAGGAGGCCGTAGGAAGCTGATGGCTCAGTTACGATGCTTTTCCGATGGTGCAGTTGATAAGTCGACAGAGCTGGATGGATTACTTAACCGGTGCCGTGCACTTCACTTTTCAATAAGGATGGTAGCTGGCTTGCTTTTACTTAAGCCCGCCATGCATTCGCCAGATGACGAATTATCACTGACAGGCTTTCGGTTACAGGCGCTAGATGATCAAGAATCTCATACGCTGGTTGAAAGGCTGGCGAGCTCGCTAAATCTGTTAACCTTCGAAATTATGGCGATTATTCCACAGGAACTCATACTCAGCTCGACTCAGATTCCCCTTCACATAGGAAGTTCTGGGTCTCCTTTCTTTGAACTAAGTTGGGCGTTGCATGAAAACATTTTAGCTATGGACGTCTTGTCGACATTTCGTGGTTCGCACTTCATGTTCTCGGAGTGAGAAATTATTGCTTCTAGTTCATTTCGAAAACCCGTTGATATTTGGTTCTAGAAGGTCGCTGTTAGCGGTTCAGCCGCATTTAACGTTTGAGGACGTCTGATATGATCATCGAGTGAATCTACAGCGTATACGATGGGTATGAGATGCTCGCTTTGGTCGGCCCACTACATCGTGGGCATGGCGATCATCATCCCTCCCGCCAATGTGCTCTGTGTACGTTTTACCCCCAAGCCCACCAGCTAAATCGCCTCCATCACGCTCCTCACGAGCCTACTGGTACTCATACTCTGCAGGTCTCGTGCGTACTCCGAGTGCTGCTCACAGCAGCGGAATGTCGCTCCCCAACTAATTGGAGCCGACGCAAAAAATTATCGGGTCAAACGGCGTCCGCGTTCTGCTTGCTCTACATGGTAGCAGCCTTGAGCGTAATATCATTTCTACTACAAGTCCGTCCTTTAGGTTTCATCTCTTTTCAAGTTGATCGTCATGCTGATGAGGACGGCGACGGCTCTTCATTTAGTCATCCACTAGATGACTGCACTGTAACGTTCCTTCACCGCTGGTATTGTCGGCTACAACGGACAATGTGCAGCCAGGCCTGAGCAGCGCGCGCGAGGTGCCTGAGGGCGATGCAGTTATCGATGCCCAAAGTTACCGTACTGGGTGAGCTACCACGGTAGTCGACGCCTTGGGCTTTGCCCCGGGTATTTTGGTACAGAGTCGTCACGGCGGTAAAGGCTCGATTTTCCATTCGGGGCTTGGGCATTCAACGTGGCTTTCTGATGCTCGGCATTAGCTTTGGATGGCGCTGCGCTAGGAAACTCCGACGACAGCGGTGATTTCCAATCAATAGAGCATCTGGCAGCGAAGTACATAGAGGTGTGGCGAGGCTCCAGCTTTCTGGAGTAAGGCTCCTATGACATTGGTCGCCGTCCTCTTGGAATTACATCGCGCCCTCCTTTGATTGTTTGTCACGCAAGGCGCGATGCCAGCGCGTTGTCAGCCAGTGCATAAAGTTTGCTTAACATCACTGTCAGTGGTGAATTGGGCTGACTTACCTTTTGGTTCGTCGAGGGGCGAAATTCGCTAACCCCAACTAGGCCGCGCTAACAGCTACTCAGGCCAATGAGCGGTTTTTTTTATGGTGTTTATTACTTCCCCAGTACTGCCGGTGTATGCGTCCGGCCAAGTCATCTACCCAACCCCTCGAAGCCAGGACATGGTGTGCACTTAAATTTAAGTGGGCACCAGTTCCAGCCTTTTAAGCGGGTATTTCATGCAGCCACAACGCCGTTCCTACTCCAAGTCCTTCAAGGCTCAGGTCATTCAAGAATGTGCCCAGCCTGGCGCTTCAATTGCCAGTGTCGCGTTGAGCCATAGCCTCAACGCGAACCTCGTCCATAAGTGGATTCGGCTGCAATCGCAAAATAGTGTTGTCGTGCAACCTGCCTTTATTCCGATGACATTGCCGTCGTCGGCGTCACGACCGGATGTCACCCCAGCCATTATCTATCTCGAAATTCCACACCCGCGCGGCGCCGTCAAAGTGAATTGGCCGACCGAAAGTGCTGCTGCCTGCGTAAACTTTCTTCGAGACCTGCTGCGATGATCCGCATTGACTCCATTTGGCTTGCCACCGAGCCGATGGACATGCGCGCTGGCACCGAGACTGCGCTGGCCAGAGTGATCGCGGTGTTCGGTGCGGCGAAGCCGCACTGTGCTTATCTGTTCGCCAACCGCCGGGCCACTCGTATGAAAGTTCTGGTGCATGACGGCTTCGGTATCTGGCTGGCTGCTCGCCGATTGAACCAAGGTAAGTTCCACTGGCCAGGCATTCGCTATGGCTCTGAAATGGAGTTGGATACCGAGCAACTACATGCCCTGGTATTGGGCCTGCCATGGCAGCGCACGGGCTCCGGCAGCGCGATCACACTGCTTTAACGGCTGCCATTAGCCTATCGCTCTATCGCCGCGAATTGTCTGCTCTGGCAAAATCGGCACCATGACTTTCCCCTATCTCGACCACCTGAATCCTGAACAACTGCGCGCGTTGGCGGCGCAGTTGATGCAGCGTGTTGAGACTCTCGACCATCAAGTCGACATTCTGGGTAAGACGGTTGACACGATGGGCCAGAAGATCAATCGTGACCAAACGGTGATCGAGAAGCTGACCCACGAGATCGCACAACTCAAGCGTTTGAAGTTTGCCAAGCGCAGCGAGCAGCTGAATCCGCAGCAGGCCAGCTTGCTCGATGACCTGATAGATACCGATATCGCGGCGATTGAAGCAGAGCTTCAAGCCTTGCAAGCCGATCCGTCGCCGACCGAGCAAAAGCGGAAGCCTAAGCGCACTGCGTTGCCGGCAGAGTTTCCACGCACGTTGATCCATCACGAACCGGGCAATACTCACTGCCAATGCGGCTGCGCACTCAAGCGCATCGGTGAGGACGTCAGCGAGAAACTCGATTACACGCCCGGCGTATTCACCGTCGAGCGTCATGTTCGTGGCAAGTGGGTCTGCGATGACTGCGAAACGCTGATCCAGGCGCCGGTTCCGGCGCAGGTCGTCGACAAGGGCATCCCGACTGCTGGGCTACTTGCTCACGTCATAATCGCGAAGTTTGCTGACCATCTGCCGCTTTACCGCCAGGAGTCGATCTTTGGTCGAGCTGGCTTGGCGATTCCACGTTCAACGTTGGCTCAATGGGTTGGCGTTACTGGCGTGCAGTTGCAGCCTCTATTCGATGCGTTGCGCGACGTAGTGCTCGGCCAGGAGGTCGTCCACGCGGATGAAACACCGGTGCAGATGCTCGCGCCAGGCTCGAAGAAAACCCACCGTTCTTATGTCTGGGCCTACGCCACCAGCCAATTCTGCGAAACAGCAGCTGTCGTCTACGACTTCAGCCCCAGCCGCGCCGGTGAGCATGCTCGCAACTTCCTGCAAGACTGGAAGGGCAAGCTGGTGTGTGATGATTTTGGCGGTTACAAGGCCAGCTTCGAACTCGGTGTAACCGAGATCGGCTGCATGGCCCATGCCCGGCGTAAGTTCTTCGAATTGCATGCCACCAACAAGAGCATGCTCGCCGAACAGGCGCTGCGCTACATCCAGTTGCTTTACGAAATCGAAAGTGAAGTGCGCAACTTGGGGCCGGATTTACGGCACCGAATACGGCAAGAAAAAGCCGTGCCAGTAATGGATATGCTGCATGCCTGGATGATCGCCCAGCGTGGTCTTGTGCCCGAAGGTTCGGCTATCAGCAAAGCACTGGATTACAGCCTGAAACGCTGGGCAGCGCTATCGCGCTACCTCGATGACGGGGCCGTTCCCATTGACAACAATTGGGCCGAGAATCAGATTCGGCCATGGGCTCTTGGACGCAAGAACTGGCTCTTCGCAGGGTCGCTACGAAGCGGCAAACGGGCGGCGGCGATCATGAGTTTGATCCAGTCTGCGAGACTGAATGGTCATGATCCATATGCCTATCTCAAAGATGTACTAACGCGGCTGCCGACGCAGCGGGCAAGTGAGATTGGTCAATTACTGCCGCATTATTGGAAGCCTGTTTGAGCGAACACTGCTGCATATGGGTTGCTAGATACAGCGCAGAGCCGACTCTCAGTTCAGGGTTCTTGGCTAGAACGGTCGACAGTCCCGGTTCAGTCAATCATGATTACCGTAGCTTTCGCCGTTTAGCGCTTCTATCCCTACTAACAGAGGACACGGCTACGCAAAGTCGTTAGCTCGCCATCATACTTGCTTGGCCTCACGAGCGGCGCTCACCAACCCATCAAGCCAATCCTGGTGTCCATTGATCATTGGATTGGGCTTGGCCTTTGCTAGATCTTCAGCCGGTTTACCCTTCTGGGTCTCCTGGGTGAGGATGCGGACTCGGCCATGCGATAGATCTTCAATTAGCCATGCATGATGGACATCCAATCGAGTGTCGCCTTGGCCTGCCCACCCGTGCCATGCGATCCGCCCAGGAGTGGATGAGGTAGGAGGGATATATTCATTGCATTGTGCTTCGACGGGAAAACCAAATGTCTCGAAGTAAAAGCGCACTCCGTCCTGCAAATCCAATTCGGTATGGTCGTGAAAAATGACGTTTGCCGAGTTGCTGTAATAGGTCGGCCACTTCGCTGCCTGGCTGAGCAGCGGCCAGATTTGCGCTGCGGTCAAGCCAACGACGATTACTTCATTAGACACAAAATTCTCGGTAAAGCCGGGCAGATAGCCTTGGGGCCAGAATATCTCGTTCATGGGATTTGACACCTGATGTAATGGATTGGCATCAGAATGAGTGGTAGCTTGAAATAATTCCAATCGTGATAAATTATTTACGACATCATGAAATCTGATATCAGAAAGCTGGATCTCAATCTGCTCAAGGCACTGGATGCCTTACTCGATGAGCGCAGTGTGACCCGCGCGGCTGATCGCCTGGCGCTCACCCAACCGGCAGTGACCGGCATGCTGAACAGACTACGTGAAAGCTTTGATGACCCCCTCTTCGTGCGCGCCCAACGCGGTATCGTGCCGACGTTGCGTGCGGAACAGCTAGCGATGCCGGTCAAACAACTTCTCGCCGATGTCGAAGGCATGCTTCAGCCCCAAGCCTTCGATCCTTTAACTGCCAACATGATCGTAAAGCTTGCCTCGACCGACTATGCGTTGCGAGCAATCGTAGTTCCTTTCCTAAGCGCGCTGAGGCAGCTAGCTCCGAACATTCGGGTTTCAGTTCTTCCGATTGATAACCAAGGACTCCAGCTTCAGCTGGATCGAGGTGATATCGACTTGGCTCTAGTTACCGTTGAGGCAGCTGCGTCTGGGCTACACGCCAAACTGTTGTTTGAGGAAAGCTATGTATGTGTAATGCGATCTGATCATCCGGATGCCACAAAAAAAAAGCTATCGTTGGATCGCTTTTGCGCATTGGATCACATCCTAGTTTCTCCATCGGGAGGGAGGTTTCAGGGTGTTACAGATGAAGCGTTGAGGAAGATTGGTAAATCACGACGGGTCACGGTATCGGTAACAAGCTTTCTGGTGTTGCCAGAAATTCTGAGGGTCAGCGATCTGATAGCTGTAGTGCCCCGCCGACTGGCAGTACACGATGATGGGTTAACCGTACTGGAGCCGCCTGTTGAAATTCCAGGCTTCAGCAAAATGTTGGCCTGGCATGAACGAACGCACCATGACGCCGGCTATCGGTGGATCCGCACACTCATGATGAATATAGTAAAAGCTCTCTGAGTTCCATGGATAGGAATCGATTATTCACCCTGTGTGACGTCTATCAAAATCAACAACAGCCACGTGCAGGCCAGGCTGTCGAATTCCCTAATTGTGCCCAAGCGAAATCGTGCTGCGACGATTCTGCCTACGCAGAGGCAAAGACTTTGCGCTGCGTGCCTATCGACGCGAGTTGATCATCGTCGTAGACCAACTCAGCCAAGTGCCTTCGCCGGACGCTTAC
>NZ_JPQU01000028.1 GCF_000737245.1 Pseudomonas syringae
GCCCGCGATAGCGTCGGGTCAGGCAGCACATCTTTTGCAGACATACCGCATCGCGGGCAAGCGCGCTCCTACAGGTTCATCGCTGTCCGCACGAAAGCGAGAAGTAGGCCAAATGATATTTCTTAAAAATCAAAAAAGACCGTCTCACCCTCGCCCTGCACGCGGATGTCAAACCGATAAGCCAGCTTGCCGTCGACACTGCAACGTTTGGCGACCAGGGTTTCCCGGCGAACTGGCTGTTCAATCAGATTGAGCACCGGATCCTGGGCATTCGCCTGCGCCTCGTCGTCGAAATACAGGCGGGTCTGCAGGTGGATGTTGATGCCCCGGGCGAACAGCGAAACGTTTATATGCGCCGCCATGGGCACGCCCGCCGAGTTGTGCACGGTGCCGGGCTTGATGGTATTGAGCAACCACTGGCCGTCTTCGCCTGTGGCCGTGCGACCGAAACCGTTGAACGGTTTTTTCGGGTCGTAGATCGGGTCGTAAACCCCTTCATGATCGGCTTGCCAGAACTCCAGAAACGCGTCGCGAATCAAATGGCCGTTGCCGTCATAGACATTGCCCAGCAGCACGATATGTTCGCCCGGCGCATTGGCCATGACCATCTCGTGGCTGATTTCCAGATCACGGGGCGGATTGCCCGCAGCTTCCAGCGCCAGGCCGATGTGCACATAGGGGCCAGCGGTTTGCGATGGGGTTTCAGGCAGCAATTGAACAGGCATGTTCGCGGCTCCTCTCGTTGTTTTTTTAAATCAGCTTTTGGAATCAGCGGTTTTCAAAATGCGTGGCACGCTGACCGCGCAACACGATGTCAAAGCGATACGCCAGGCAATCCATAGGATTGGCCATGCCCATGTCGAGCCGTGCGATCAGGCTCTGGACGGCGTCCGGATTGGCGATGGATTTGACGATCGGACACAGCGGGATCAGCGGATCGCCTTCGAAATACAGCTGAGTGATCAGGCGTGTGGCAATCGACGGGCCGCTAACGGAGACGTGGATATGCGCCGGACGCCAGTCGTTGGGGCCGTTGCGCCACGGGTAAGGGCCAGGCTTGACGGTGCGAAAACTGTAATTGCCGTCACGGTCGGTCAAAGCCCGGCCGACGCCGCCAAAGTTCGGATCAATCGGCGCCAGATAGGCATCGCGCTTGTGCCGATAGCGCCCGCCTGCGTTGGCTTGCCAAATCTCTACCAGCGTGTGCGGGATCGGCTTGCCGTATTGGTCGCAGACCCGTCCGGCGACAATGATGCGCTCGCCAATGGGCAAGCCGCCGTTGTTGAAATTCAGCAGCAGGTCGTTGTCATGCTCGCCGAACTGGAGATGGGAGAAGTCCGGGCCAGTGGCCTCGGAGGCCGATTGCGGAATGCTGACCAGCGCCTGGCGCGGTGAGCGCAGAATCGAGGTCTTGTAATCGGGGGTCAGGGCTTTGGGGTGCCAGTTTCGGTCACGGATGACGAAACGGCTGCTATTCACATCAGGCATGTGAGTCTCCGCACGCTTTTATTATTAGGAGTGGTTCTTATTGCATGTCGCGCAGTCTCCCCCGCCTCAGCCAAAACCTGAAATGAATAAACAAACATCATCCATATCCAAATGGTTATGGATGCTCAACATGTCCGTAAGCCTCACCCACTTCCCGCAGTACGTCGACACACCATTGCGCCGCTCTGGAGAGCGGTAGCGCCGGATTGCTGCAAATGCCCACCGAACCACCCGGTTCGCGGATGCCCAGCTCCAGCTCGCGCAGTTCGCCGCTGTGCAGATCCTGCTGGACGGCGTCGAAGGGCGCGATCCAGATGGCATCGCTGCACTGCACATAACGACGGCTGAGGGTCAGCGACAGGGTTTCCAGACGCTGACGTGGCGGGCTGATGCCGCATTGCACGAACAGGCTGTCGGCAAACTTGCGAATGGTAGTCCCGGCCAATGGCAGGACCATGGGGTAGTTCTCCAGGCTTTCGCGCTGCAACTTCACTTGCAGCAGCGGATGGTCACGGCGCACCACCAGGGTCATGGATTCGCTGTACAGGTGCTCGAAGGTCAGGCCTTGAATCTGCGGGCTGTCGGTCATGCGCCCGACCACCAGATCCAGTTCGCCGACTCGCAATTGCGAGAGCAGATAAGCGCTAGGACCAGTGGTAACGCTGACGATCAACGCCGGATGACGCTCATGCAGACGGCGCACCACTTCCGGCACCAGCAGGCTTTCCACCGTCGACAGCACGCCGAGCCTGGCGGTCACCGGCTCATGCTCGCCGGAACGCAGGCTGTTCACCCCCTCACGCAGCGACTGCACGCTGGGCCCGGCAAAGCGCAAAAATGCCACGCCCGCTTCCGTCAGCGCCGCGCCACTTTTACTGCGCAGGAACAACTGGGTTTCCAGCAGGGTTTCCAGTTCCTTGAGAGTCTTGGACAAGGCTGGCTGACTGATTGCCAACTGATCCGAGGCACGGGCCAGACTGCCTTGGCGCGCGACTTCGAGGAAACACACCAGGTGGCGGAATTTGATTCGGGTGTCGATGTTCAATGAGCAGTTTCCTCACACGGGAATTCGATTGGACTCACCTGTGGGAGCGGTGCTTGGTCTGGGCCGCATCCGGACGATAAGGTTTAGGTAATTTCCCTCCAGAATCGCGTCCAGCCTTATCGTCCGGATGCGGCCCAGACCAAGCACCGCTCCCACAGGTTATGGGTTCTTCAATTGTTCATCGCGCCCCACGAAACTGCCGGGGCGACTGTCCAGTGCAGCGCTTGAAGAACCGGGAAAAATACGCCGGCTCCGAAAACCCCAGCCGATCCGACACCTGGTTAATGGTCAGGGTCGTATAGACCAGGTCCCGCTTGGCTTCCAGCAGCAGACGCTGATTAATGATCTGCAACGCCGACTGATCAGAAAGCCGTCGACACAGGCTGTTCAGATGCGCAGCACTGATGCTCAGTCCAGCCGCGTACTGCTCGATGGACCAATGCTCACGAAAATGTGCGCCCACCAGCCGTGTGAATGCCTGCAAGTGTTCACGTCCCCGCTCCTGCACCGCAACTTCGGCACCCGAGAGCGCAATGCTGCGGCGGCTCAGCCAGATCGACAGCATGCTGACCAGCGCGTGCAGCATCGCATCCCTGCCAGGTTTGTGCTGCGTGTATTCCTCGCTGAGGGCAGCGAACAGCGGGTCCAACTGCTTGCGCTGCTCGTTATCCACAGCATGGCAATGGGCAACGCTCATGGCCGGGGTCGCAAGCACTGCGCTCAACCGATCCGCCAAGGGTTGCGCCAGGCTGAGGATGTAACCCTGAATAGCCGGCGAAAAAATGAAGCGGTGAACGCTGAGTGCCGGGATGACTTGCAACACCGAGGATTGCACCTGTTGCGTGGCACCCTCCACATGCAGAGTCGCCTGCCCGGATTGCACGTAGAGCAACTGCACCAGATCGCTATGGGAGTGGGTTTGAATTTCCCAGCCGTGCAGTTGGCTGCGCTCCGGAATCGACTCGCAATGCAGCAGATCCGGCGTCGGCCACAGGGTGGTCTCGCCGTACAGCTTGAACACAGGCACTGATGCGCCGCTCATGCCACGCCCTCACCTATCCATGAAAAGTCCAGAAAATGCAGCGAATAATGGCTTCTTATCGCTGCACAGGCCACTAAAAATACAGGACAGATAAAAACAATAATCAAAAGGCTCTACTCATGAAAACCCAGATTGCCATTATTGGCTGCGGGCCGTCCGGTCTGTTGCTTGGCCAATTGCTCCAGCGGGCCGGTATCGACAACGTCATCGTCGAACGCAAAAACCCTGAACACATTCTTTCCCGAATCCGCGCTGGGGTGCTGGAACAAGGCACCGTCGACTTGCTGCGCGAGGCTGGGGTCAGCGACCGACTGGACAGCGAAGGCCTGATCCACGACGGTTTCGAGCTGGCCTTCGACGGACGCACCGAACGCATTGATCTGGCTGGGTTGGCCGGCGGCAAGCGGGTCACGGTCTATGGCCAGACCGAAGTTACCCGCGACCTGTTACAGGCCCGGGCTGAAGCTGGCGGGAGGAGCTTCTTCAACGCCGGTCAAGTTCAGCCCCACGACCTGAAAAGCACCGCGCCCTACCTGACGTTCGAACATGAAGGGCAAAGTATTCGCCTGGACTGCGATTACATTGCCGGTTGCGACGGCTTCCATGGCGTATCCCGCCAGTCGATCCCGGCCGATGCCCTGAAAATATTCGAACGTGTCTACCCGTTTGGTTGGCTCGGGGTTCTGGCAGACACCCCGCCCGTCAACGAAGAGCTGATCTACGCCCGGCATGAGCGCGGTTTCGCCTTATGCAGCATGCGCTCGGCTACCCGCACCCGTTACTACGTGCAGGTGGATGCAGGGGAAAAGGTTGAAGACTGGTCGGACGAGCGCTTCTGGGATGAGCTCAAGCAACGCCTGCCCGCCCCGGTTGCGGAGCGCCTGATCATCGGGCCGTCGATTGAAAAAAGCATCGCCCCGATACGCAGTTTCGTGGTTGAACCGATGCAATACGGGCGTTTGTTCTTGCTCGGCGATGCAGCGCACATCGTCCCGCCCACCGGGGCAAAGGGCTTGAACCTTGCGGCCAGCGACGTCAACACCCTGTATCGCATCCTGCTCAAGGTTTACCACGAGGGTCGCAGTGAGCTGACCGAGCGCTATTCAGAGATCTGCCTGCGCCGGGTCTGGAAAGCCGAGCGATTCTCCTGGTGGATGACGTCGATGCTGCACCGCTTTGGCGACAGCGATCCGTTCAGCGAGCGGCTACAACAGACTGAACTGGATTACTTTGTCAGTTCCGAGGCTGGACGCCGCACCATTGCGGAAAATTACGTCGGGTTACCGTTTGAGGGGGTCGAATAACGACATCAATATGACATCACCAGCGTAGGTGCTGCACCGCAAAGCGACTGAAAATCAAGGGAAATTCCGTGTTTTTGTCGCTGTTCATTTCCTGATCATTGGCTCAAAAGCGCAGCCCATAAGGCGTTCCCGAAGTTATCCACAGACATACCCCCACTTTCCGTGGACAACTTTTGTCTAAAGCCTCGCCCTCCTTCCGTTGGAGCGAGGCTTGCCCGCGAAGAAAGATAACGGGGTTTACCTGACAGACCGAGTCGCTCCATTAGCGGGCAAGCCTCGCTCCAACAATGTCACCGAGCCAGCTTATACCGCAACCAAACCCCACCACCGTCCTGAACCTCGGCAGAGGTCAGCTTCAGATAGGCGGGTTGCTTCCAGGCCTCAGCCGACACTTCAAAAGATGCGGGATGCTCGCCCCGGCCATCGATCAAGGGCAGCAGCAACACACTGACTTCGTCCACCAGCCCCGCGTTGAGGAATGACCCGCTGACATGGGGGCCGCCTTCGACGATCAGGCGTTTACGACCCAGCTCGCTGGCCAGTACCTTGATGACCTGAGCCAGATCGATCTCGGTCTTGCCACCGAAAATGTAGGACACATTGATCGATTGCAGGTACGCCAGGTAATCGTCTTCCACCGCTTCGCTGACCACCTCGACCACATGGGAACCCAGCGCCTGATTGCTTTTCCAGGCGACTTTGCCGTGGGGGTCGATGGAGATGGCGTAGCTGTCGGCGTTGCGATCAGCAAAATGATGAGTGCGCGGCAGCGGCGCTTTGGCCAACCCACGAGGATAGTCATCGCCATGGGCGATTTCCTGCATGGTCACGCGGCCGCAAATCCATGCATCAAAGTTGAAGGTTTTGGCCAGCTCTTCGTAAAGCTCGCCTGCGGCATTTTTGAATGGCCGCTCCCAGCCATCGGTCAGGGCATGACCATCAAGGGACGACATCATGTGGCAGATGACATAAGGCTTCATGCAGGGCTCCGGATCGGTTCACGTTGTAGTTACCGACCCGCTGCGCTTGCTGATAGTTCGATTTTTGACGGCCCCTGCTTTGAACTTCCCCACTCATCCGTGGGAGCGAGCTTGCTCGCGAAGAGGCAGGAACATCTGCCACACCTCGCAGCTTCGTACATTGCCTTCGCGAGCAAGCTCGCTCCCACGATTCGGACCAGACGCATCAAACCTTGAACTTACCCACCATGGCCTGCAAATGGACACCCAGCCGTGCCAGTTCAACGCTCGAGGCGGCCGTTTCGTCGCTGGCGGCGGAGGTCTGTTCGGAGATATCGCGCACATTAAGCACGCTGCGGTTGATCTCTTCAGCTACGGCGCTCTGTTGCTCGGCAGCGGCGGCGATCTGGTGGTTCATCGACTCGATGGACGCCACCGAACGGGTGATGCTTTCCAGTGACGTACCGGCACGACGGGTCAGCTCGACGCTGCTGTCAGTCAGGGTCCGGCTGTTTTCCAGAATCGTCGCCACTCGCTTGGTGCCAGTCTGCAAGCCGCTGATCAGGCCTTCGATTTCCTCAGTGGAGGTGTGGGTGCGCTGAGCCAGACTGCGCACTTCGTCGGCGACCACCGCAAAACCACGTCCGGCTTCACCAGCGCGGGCGGCTTCGATGGCGGCGTTCAGCGCCAGCAGGTTGGTCTGCTGCGCCACAGCCTTGATCACATCCAGTACGCTGCCAATCTTGTCGCTTTCGGTTTGCAAATCGCTCATGGCCTCAGTGGAGTGACCGACTTCATCAGCCAGACGGGCAATCTGCTGCATCGCCTGGGTCACCACTTCATCGCCCTGCTTAGCTTCCCGGCTGGCGTTGACTGCCGCTTCGGACGCCTCTTCAGCATTGCGCGCCACTTCCTGAACCGTGGCGGTCATCTCGTTCATCGCGGTGGCCACCTGATCAGTCTCGACCTTCTGGCTGTTGACCCCGGCGCTGGTCTGTTCAGTCACTGCCGACAATTGCTCAGCGGCACTGGCAATCTGCACCACACCATCACGGATACCACCAATCAATTCGCGAAGGTTGACCGTCATATGTTGCATGCTGGTTTGCAGCTGGCCCAGCTCATCGCGACGGGTGACCACCATGTCGTGGCTCAGGTCACCGGCGGCAACGTGTTCAGCATTGCGCAGGGTTTGCATCAAAGGCGTGACGATCAGACGGGTGATAACCCACGCGGCCAGGAAGCCGAACAGCAGCGCGGCAATGGTTGCGCTGCCCAGCAACAGATCGGCCTGATGAACATCCTTGGTCCGCTGGGCAATCTGGTTGACCGTAATTTGTTTACTGGCAGCCAGCAATCGAGTGACGTCATCGGCTAGCGCCAACTCCGCCTGCTGGGCCTTGGCCAGACTGTCGCTGAACTGACCGAGCGTGGCACGGAAAACGACCAGCGATTGTTCAATCCCCTGGATTGATTGAGGCGAGACCTGATTGAGGTTCTCCAGGTGATCGCGGGCTGCATCAATGGCCGACAGCGCAGGCGACAGGTACTCAGCCTTGGCGCTGTAGGTGTATGTCTGAGCCTGAGAACGTGCCTGCTGAATGAGACGATGCTGCGCGGTCATGGCGCGAGCCTGGGGGTCGCCCTCGCCAGCCTGATCCTGGATTTTTTCAAGCTCGGAGACCATGGTCTCGACCTGTGTCGCAATCGAAGCCCGTGCCGACTCACGGCTCTGGGTGGCCTGGACGAACTCGTTGAAATGGGTTTTGTAGACAGTCACAGCACCACTGACGTCGCCAATCAGGCTCAGGCTAGCGCCGGTGGTAAACAGTGCCTTCATTTTCTGGGTCTGGACTTCCAGCTTGCCCAGGTTGCTGGTTACCGCAGCGGCATGTTCGGCATCAGGGGTGAGCATGTAACTCATACGGGATATGCGCAGATCACGGGCCTGCTCGTTGAGCAGCGAAATTTCCGCCACCTTGTCGCCCCGCTCGGCCAGTGACTGCAACCCGGACCAGCCGGTGAAGGCGATCAGACAGGTCAATATCAGTATCAGGGCAAAACCCAGTGACAGTTTGGCTTTGACACTGATATTCGCCAGGGCCTTGTTAACCGTTGTGAGCATAGAAAAACCGTCCAGAAATAATTCAAGTGTGTGTGTGAGGGCGGCCTTGCTCTCGTGTCAGCTCATCCGTTTTCGCGACATCAAAATGACATCACCGCATCTCAGACGTTTCACACACACAAAAATCCAACGGCGAAGGAAAACATGCGGTTGCGGGCAGAACAGGCTAAACCGCCCGATTTGCGGGGGTGGCGGGGGGCAAAAGCGAGGTGAAGGCAATTCGTTGCAGAACGTTTCCTGTAATCATCCAGGACGTTGTCAGGACGCCGCAGCGATCCGGGCATGCAAGTCCAGAGTGGTACCGATCAAGCGGGCGAAGATTTCCAGGGTCTGAATCAGATCAGGGTCATCCAGCTTGGCAGGCAACGGATCGAGCCCGCAGAGCGTGCCAAAAAAAGACCCGTCACACAGCACGATCGGCAGCGACAGGTAACTTTCAAAACCGTACAGCTTGGGTAGCGGATGATCCTTGAACCGTGGGTCATCGCTGACGCAGGAAATAACGATGGCTGAATGCTCCTGGCGCACCTCGTTACAGATGGTCAATTCAACTGCCAGCTCGTCACCAGGGCCGACACCAAAATGAATTTCATCGTCGACTGCACAAGCGACCCAGCGCTGATCCGTGACCTTGGCAATCGCCGCGAAGCGCAAACGGGTCAACCGCGTCATTAGCTGCAAAATATGGGAGGTCGTCTCGACCTCGGCGATTGCTGCGCTTTCCGCAGCACTCAGTTGGATTGACATCAGTTCACTTACCACTCAGATGGCCTACTGCCAGAAAATTATGAGGATCCTGTCACAACGTGTGGGGAGGATCGCGCATCCTACGCTGATCCTCTTGAGCCACTCAACTGCCGTCCGCCGCCTACATCTGCCTGCACTTCGAGCATGGCTTACCTCCATACTCAAAACCTATTCAATCGACACTTTCTATATATTTTTAATTCCCTCCATCAAGCATTAGCCTCTGCGCACCGGTTCATCTGCTGCCAGGTGAAGACGGCCAATAATTCTAAAAACAGCTGATGCAGCAAATGGGAATAACAATGAACACATCCCCCAACGCTTCAGGTTTTGGTTTCGCCCTGCTCGGATTAACCCTGGCTCTGCCGTCCATGGCGCAGGCCGACTTTTTTGAAGACAGCAAGGCTGAACTGGAACTGCGCAACTACTACTTCAACAGCGATTTCCGACAAGACAACGCAAGCCAGTCCAAACGTGACGAGTGGGCGCAAGGCCTGATCCTCAGTTATCAATCCGGCTTCACCGAAGGCCCGGTGGGCTTTGGCGTCGACGCACTTGGCTTGTTCGGCCTCAAGCTGGATTCCGGCCCTGATCGGCAAAACTCCGGGCTGCTGCCAGTTGGTGACGACAAGGCACCGGACGATTACAGCCGTATGGGCGCCACGGCCAAGGCGCGAATTTCCAAAAGCGTGCTCAAGGTCGGCACCCTCATCCCGAAACTGCCCACTGTGCTGCCCAGCGATGGTCGTCTGCTGCCCCAGACATTCAGAGGCACGCAGCTGACTTCAACCGATATCGACAACATGACGCTCAATGCCGGGCGGCTGACCAGCAACACCTTGCGCAACGTCAGCGGCCACGACGATATCGAAGTGGCTGGCAAAGGCATCAGGGGTGGCAGCCCAAGCGATCAGTTCGACTTCGCCAGCGCCAGCTACAACTGGAGCAAAAACTTCGTCACCAGCTATCACTACGGCGGTCTGGAGAAAAACTACAAGCAGCACATCGTCAATCTGGTGCACACCTTGCCGATCGGTCAGGGCCAGTCGATCAAGACGGACCTGCGCTACGCCGACTCCAGCAAGGACGGCAATACCAACGTCGATAACCAGGCGCTGGGTGCGCGCTTCACCTATCGCATCGGCGGTCATTCATTCGGCGCCGCCTGGCAAAGCATGAAAGGCGAAACCGGCTTTCCGCACCTGGATGGCACCGATTCGTTCCTGGTCAACTACGTGATGATTTCCGCTGACTTTGCCAGCCCGGAAGAAAAATCCTGGCAGGCGCGTTATGACTTCGATTTCGCCAGCGTGGGCATTCCCGGTCTGACGTTCATGACCCGCTACCTCAAGGGTGACAACTTCCAGCGCAGCCCTGGCGTAGAAGGCACCGAGTGGGAGCGCAACACCGACATCCGCTATGCGTTCCAGAGTCAGGCGCTGAAAAACCTGGATGTGGCGTGGCGCAATGGCAGCTATCGGAGCAACGGCAGTGGCAACGACATCGACCAGAACCGCCTGATCGTCAGCTACACCCTGCCCCTGCTTTAACCAGCCATTTCTATTAGAAGCAGTCTGCACGACCTCCCGCTTGAAGCCGGGAATGGAGCCCTGAATGAACCTGAAGAACAATCTACTGTACCTGGCCGTGGCCTGCGCCCTGAGCAGCAGCTTTGCGGCAGTCGCCGCCAACACCGCCGACGCCCCCTGTGCGACCACCGAGCAATGCGCCGCCCAGGCAGCCAAGATCGGCGCGACGGTCGATAAGTCGAAAAGCAAAGTCGACCAGACCGAAAGCCAGTTTTCCTGGCTGAACCGGATCAACAAAGCGTCCATCGTCATGCTCACCGAGGAAGGCATCGTCAAACCGGAAATGGGCAGCAAGATCGCTGGCGGCGTCCGCTTTGCCATCGACCAGGCAGACAAACCAGACGGCAAGAAGCCCAGCGATGTCCTGCAGCTGGAGCAGATCATGACCGACAAGATCGGTCCGGAAGCCTCGTTGATCCACTCCGGCCGCAGCCGTCAGGACATGCTCGCGACGTACCGTCTGGCACGTCTGCGCTCACAGGTACTGGCCTATGCCGACGCGCTGAACTCGACCCGCCAACGGGTGCTTGATCTCGCCGCGAAAAACGTCGACACACTGGTGCCCGCCTACACCAATGGCGTGCAGGCCATGCCGATCAGCTACGCCCATTACCTGCTGGCATTTGAAGCAGCGTTTGACCGTGACGGCCAGCGCATTCGCGAACTGTACAGCCGCCTCAACCTGAGCCCGATGGGCACGGCGGTGCTGGCAAACTCGGCTTATCCGCTGAACCGTGAACGGCTTGCCAGTCTGTTGGGCTTTGACGGAGTGCGGGAAAACTCTCTGGATTCCAGCCAGATTTCCACCTATGACATCCCCATCGAAGCGGCCAATATCGCCTCGTCTTCAGCCATTCGGGTCGGTGCGCTGATCGGCGATATCCACACTCAATATCATCAGATTCGCCCATGGCTGTTGCTGGACGAAGGCTCGACTTACACCAGCAGTGCCATGCCGCAAAAACGTAATCCGGGCCTGCTGATGCGCGCCCGGGAAGCCTCCTCTGATGTGGTCGGTCTCGCCCAGGCAGTAACTCTGCGGGCGCATAACGTCACTACCGGGATGACCGACTACAAGTTCGCCTTCGACTCCCTGGGGCTGTTTGCCTCCACCAGTGAGATGTTTACCGGCATGAACCGTGTGCTGGACGCATTGGAGGTCAATCCGCAAAGGGCGCTTGAAGAGCTTGAGTCGGAATGGACCACGTCGATGGAGCTTGCTGACACCCTGGAGCGTCAGCACAAGGTGCCGTTCCGCATTGGCCACAGCTTCGCCTCATTGATCGTCACCGAAGCGCGGGACAACGGCACCACACCCAAGACCTTCCCTTATGCCGACGCACAAAAGCTGTACGCCAAGGCAGCGGACAAATACAAATGGACGCCGAACACGCTGCCTCTGGACGAAGCAGCCTTCCGGGCGACGCTGTCACCGCAGAACATGGTCAAGACCCGCAAAGGCACCGGCGGGCCGCAACCGGAGGAAGTCCAGCGCATGCTAGTCGAAGCGCGTAAGGCGCTGAATGCCGACCAGAGCTGGCTGCGCGAACGCCGCCAGAAACTGACCAGTGCCGAAGGCGAGCTGGACAAGGCATTCGAGAAGTTGCTGAACGCCAAGGGCTGAGTTTCTATGGAACATAAAATCAGCTGAATGTAGCTGATGACCTGTAGCTCACGAGCACCGCGAGGCAGCGATGGCGATTTTCCTGATACATCGCCATCGCTGCCTCGCGGTGCTCGTGAGCTCCTACAGGTCCGCAACCGGACACTACCGCGCCAATTGCTGACGCAGCACCACTCGATCAACTGCCCCATGCCAGCGACAAATGGCGATGCAGGCCACGCAGTTGCCCAGCACATTGGTTAGCGAGCGACACTTCATCAGCCGCTCAACCCCCAATAGCAGGCCAACACCTTCCAACGGTATGGCTTGCAGGACGGTCAACGTGGCAATCAGGGTAAAGAATGCCGAACCGGCGACGCTGGTTGAACCCAGCGAAGTCAGCATGCAGATCAACAACACGCTCGCCAATTGCAACCCGGTCAGATCCACACCTGACATATTCGCCATGAACATGATGGCCGTGGTCAGATAAATACTGGAGCCGCTCAAATTGAATGTGTAACCGGTCGTCAATATCAGATGCACCAGTTTCCTGTCACACCCGAGCTGTTCGAGTTTACCCACTAATCCAGGTATTGCCGCCACGGAAGAACCTGTAAACGCCACCAGTAGAAGTTCTTCCTTCACATACAACACAATACTCAGCAGCTTCTCGCCGACCAACCGTGCAACACCGGCCATTACCACAAGAATGAAAACTGCGCAGGCAAGATAAATAACAGCTACAAACTTGATCAGTGGCATCACTGAAACCATTCCGTACTTGCCAACGGTAAATGCCATCGCCCCAAATGCTGCCAACGGGGCGAACTTCAAAATGACATGCAACACTCTAAACAACATGACTCGCACTTGTTCAAGGCGATGATGCAAGCGTTGGCCAACTCCGTCAGACCTGCCGATCAGTAACCCACAGATCAACGCAACGACCATGACCTGCAGCACCAGGTTGTGAAAAGCACCGATAATCGTCGCCCCCATGGACGCCATGGATATATCCAATGCCGCGTGATGGAGCTGCGAAACCGGTAGCGAGACGTCTTGACCCGCTTCAAACAATATCAACGTCGCCATACCCAATAGCAGCGAGATAACCGACATCAATTGAAAGTAAATAACGATCTTACCCACCAGCCGCGAGCGCTTTTCCTGACGTTGAATACCAGCAACGCCCGAACACACCAGCACAAACATGATAAAGGGCATTAACAACCCGACAACTCTGATGAAGTAATCACTAAGCGGGCGCATGCTGACCGCCAGTTCAGGGCGAACAAGACCAAGCACAAAGCCACAAGTAATCGCCAGCAGAATATGCAAGGTTCCGTTATTCAGCAGCTTGCTCGACATCAAGGCTCCGCCAACACCATTTTTTATTATCGCGACGTGGCGAACAAGGCCATCAGTCACCTGTATGATTGGCCGTATCATAGTCTTAAACTTTCTGTTCTGACCACGAATAATAAAGCCAGCCACAGGATAGCCCCTCATGGAACTCAGGCATTTACGCTATTTCGTAATGGTCGCCGAAGAACTGCACTTCACCCGGGCGGCGGCACGTCTGAATATGCAGCAGCCGCCATTGAGCCAACAGATCAGGGCGCTGGAGCAGGAGCTGGGATTCGAGCTGTTCAAGCGCCATCCAAAAGGTGTCGACCTGACCGCTGGCGGCGTGGTTTTTCTCGAAGAAGCAAGAGACATCCTGACCCGTGTCGAGCAGGGTTCGCGCAAGGCCGCGCGGGCTGCGAATGGCATCGAAGGGACGCTGATCATCGGCTTCACCAGTTCAGCGGCCACTCACCCGCTGATCCCGAAAATCATCCGCTCTTATCGCGAGCGCTACCCCGGCGTAGAAGTCGCCATGAAGGAAGGCAGCGCCAGGGAGCTGACCGAAGAAGCCATCGAGAACCGCCTGGATGTGGGCATTCTGCGCGCGCCCGTGGGTCAGCACCAAAGCATCCATTTCCATCGCCTGCTCAACGAAGAAATGCTCCTGGCGCTGCCTGTGCGGCATCCGTTGCTTGAGCAAGCCGGTGAGTCGCAGCAAGAGGTGGAAATATCCCTGAATGACCTGAAGCAGGAACGATTCATTCTGGTTCGCCGTCCCGGCGCGCCCGGCATGTATGCCAATCTGGTCAAGGCCTGCCAGAACGCAGGATTCAATCCGCAGATCGCGTTTGAAGTAGAGCGCATGCTGACCAACGTCAGCCTGGTCGCTGCAGGCGCGGGGATTTCAATCGTGCCGGCTTCAATGAAAGACATCCATCGCGACAGCGTTGTGTACTGCCGAATCCGCGACGCCCGACCTCGCCTGCTGGCGCCTGTGACACTGGTGTGCCGCAGCTTCAACCCGCCAGCGCCGCTGCAGAATTTCATCCTGCTGGCGCGGGAGCTAAGCAAGAATCACCGCCGGCGTCAGTGATGTCGGCTCACCTCTCTGTAGGAGCGAACTTGTTCGCGAGAGCTGCTTTGCAGACAACGAAAATCCACCGGATGTAATGGCCTCCTCGCGAACAAGTTCGCTCCTACAGACTTTGTATTTCTTCAGTCAGACCACACCACCCTCAGCGCCGCTCTTCCCTGATAAACGGCTCACCCAGCGCGCCGGGTTGGCTGCCGGAGGCCGGGTTTGATCCTCGGGTGCCCATGGCAACCCAGATCATCACCAGCAGCGTGACCGCGTAAGGCGTCATCAGGACGAAGTATTGCGGCAGGCGTATGCCGGTGGAGGCCAGTTGCGGGATCAGTGCTTCGATGCAGCCAAACAGCACAGCCCCGGCCAGCGCTCGCCAGGGTGACCAGCGCGCGAAGATCACCAGAGAGACGGCGATCCAGCCGCGGCCGCCGGTCATGTCAGCGATCCACATTTTAGTGCTGAGGACCGAAATGTAGCCCCCCGCCAGACCAATCAGCGCGGCACCGGCCAGAATCGCTGCCAGTCGATAACCGATCACCGAGATACCCGCCGCATCGGCCGCTTGCGGGTTTTCGCCCACCGCTCGCAAACGCAGGCCGGCGTTACTGCGATAGAGAAACCATACGACGCCGACGAAGATCAGTGGCGTCAGGTAAACCAGCGGGTTCTGCACGAACACTTTGCCTATCAACGGCAATTCCGAGAGAGGCCACAGCGCCACCGTCGAAAGCCCGGTGACCGGATGGTTGGTCCACTCCAGCAAGGTGCCGAGTAATCCGGTCAGCCCCTGGCAAAAGAACACCAGCGCCAGCCCGGCAATGACCTGGTTGATGCGCATCACCAGCACCATCAAGGCAAACAGCAACGACACGACGCTGGCGGCGAGCATCGCGAGGATCAGGGAAATCATCGGCGTACTGAAGCTCAGCTGCGCACCGATGGCGGCCAACGCCCCCACCAGCATCAAGCCTTCGGCACCCAACGCCAGCACCCCGGCCCGCTCGGTGAGGATCAGCCCCAGGGCAGCGAGTGCGAACGGCACGGCGAAATCCGGGGAGTTGCCCAGCCAGTTGGCGATCATGTCCATTACTGCTCACCCTTTTGAATTACGCGCATGCGATGGCGAATGAAGAAATCTGACGATGCCACGCAAATCACCAGAATGGCCTGGATCAGTTGCACCATGGAAAACGGTATCTGATAGAACACCTGCAAGCTGCGCCCGGCGACGAACAACAATGCAACCAGCAGCGCGACGATGGTGGCGGCCAATGGATTATTACGGGCAAGAAAGGCGATCAGAATTCCGGAAAAACCGTAGCCCTGATAGAACGACTGAGTCAGCCGCCCTTCCTGCCCGGCAGTCACAATGAACCCGGCAATCCCGGCCAGCGCGCCGGACAGCAGCACGGTGCCGATGATTATCTTGCGCACTGGAACCCCCACCGCACCGGCCACTCGTGGGTTGGCATCGACAAACCGCAGGTACAAACCAGCCCGGGAAATGCCGATGAACCACAAGGCAAACAGAGTCACGATCACAGCCAGAACAATCGCTGCGTTATAGCCATCAAACAGATCCGGCAATCGTTCGAAACTGCGAAAGGCCGGTGAATAGGGAAAGTTGTCGCGCGGGTCCTTCCAGCTGCCGTACAACAGGTGCAGCAGGAAGTTGGCGGCAATGTAATTGAGCATCAGCGTGGAGATGATCTCGTTAACCTTCAGGCGCAGCTTGAGCAGCACCGGCGCGATGGTCCACAGCATGGCGCAGAGCATTGCAGTCGCCAGCATCAACGGCAGGCGAATGGATTCTGGGCCGACTTCGAACAGGGAGATGGCAGTCGCGCCGATGCCGCCCCAGATCATCTGGCCTTCCAGTCCCAGGTTCCAGAAGCGCGCCCGGAATGCCAAGCACCCGGCCAGGCCGACCAGAATCATCGGCGCGGCCTGAAACAGCACGGCCTTGAAGTTCTGCGGGTCGAGTACCGTGAGCACCACGAACTCGTTGAGCAGCTCTTCGGCGGGAACCCCGGCGCCCACTAGAATCGCCGCCGAGATAGCCAGCCCCACCAGCAAGGCCAGGGCGATGATCAATGCCTGCCAGTACCAAGCCAGCTGCTGGCGGATTTCCAGGGTGTAGCGACGAGCCAGTAGCGGTTGACGCCGTGATGGCTTATTCGTCGTCGTTTGCAACATAACGTCAGTCATGACTCACCATGGCCTTGCCGATGGCCTGGCGATCCGCCGGGCGTTCGAATTCTGCGACGATGCGGCCGCTGTTCATGACCCCGATGCGGTCAGCCAGCATCAGCACTTCATCAAGGTCTTCGCTGATCACCAATACGGCCGCGCCAGCATCCCGAGCAGCTCGCAACCGGGCATGTACCGCAGCAGTCGCCTTGGCATCCAGGCCACGACTGGGGCTGTGCACCAGCACCAGTTGCGGGTCCCGGCTGAATTCCCGGGCGATCACCAATTTCTGGGCATTGCCGCCCGACAGCAGCGCGGCTTTCTGTTGCAGGGAACGCACGCCCTGCACGTCGAACGAGCTGATGGCTTCGGTGGCGTCCTGCTCCATGCGCTTGCTGCGCAGGCGCATGAACGAACCGTAACGGCCGCTGTGAATCTGGCCGATGCCGAAATTCTCGGCCACCGATAACGACCCCGCCAGCGCAGCGCCATAACGGTCAGCAGGAATGGCGGCGATGCGCAGATCACGTCGCCGCTCGGCAGACGCGCCGTGCAAATCGCCGAAGCCTTGCAGCAGCATTTCCCCTTGCACCGCTTGCGGCAATCCCATGAGCGCGTTGGCCAATTCGCTCTGGCCATTGCCGCCCACACCAGCAATGCCGTAGATCTGCCCGGCGTGCAGGGTCATATCGATACCGGCCAACGGGCCCTGGCCCGGTAACGAGCGCAGGTTGCGTACGGTCAGCCGCGCATCGCCCGCCGTCGCCTTGGCATGCTCGCCCACAGCTTGAGATTCACCCACCGTGAGCCGCACCAATTGCTCGACCGAGACCGTCTGGGGGTCGAGGGTTTCTACGGTGCGGCCGCCGCGCATGACCGTGACCCGATCCGCGTAACGCTTCACGTCGGACATTTTGTGGGTGACCAGAATCACCGCCGCGCCTTGCCGAGCAAAGGACTGCACCGTCGCCAGCAGCCGTTCGGCCTCCTGATCGGTGAGTACTGCGGTGGGTTCGTCGAGAATCAGAATCCGCGCCCCGGCCAACAGCACTTTGAGGATTTCCACCCGTTGCTGTTCGGCAATCGACAGGTTGTCGATGGTCTGCCGGGGATCAATGGCAAAGCCCAGCGCCTGAGCCTTGACGCTGATCTGTTGTTCAAGGGCTTGCAGCCGTTTGTTGTAACTGCCCTGCCCCGGTGCATCAGGCAGGCCCAGCAAAATGTTCTGAGCGACGGTGAACGGCCGCACCAGTTTGAAATGTTGATGCACCATGCCGATGTGGTAACGGCTGGCGTCTTTCGGACCGCTCAGCCGTACCGGATTGTCATCTATGAACAGCGACCCGCTCTCCGGGGCATACAGCCCGGCGGCGATATTCATCAGCGAAGATTTCCCGGCCCCGTTCTCCCCCAGCAACGCATGCACTTCACCCCATTTGCCGGTGAAATGCGCGTCAGTCAGGGCCTGGAAACCGTCGAACGATTTGCTGATGCCGGTGAGTTGGATCGCGTTCGCCTGACTCATTGCTGGGAGGCCACGCCTTTGACGAACCAGTCCATTTTCCACAAATCGCCATCGGACATATGGCTGCCGGCCGGGATGCGTTCCTTGCCATCGCGATCGCTCATCGGGCCGCTGTAAATGATCTTTTCGCCATTCATCAGCTCTTCACGGGCCAGATCGATTTTCTTTCTGTTCTCGGCAGAAATTCGCTCGCCAGCAGTCAGGGTAATGTCGGTCCCGCCCTGCTCCATGGATAACAAGGCGCCATTGGGATTCGGCACCCAGTTACCGGCGATGATTTTCTTCAGCTCTGGGGCGAGAAAACGGTCCCAGACCCAGGCCGATGAACAGATGGTCGCCTTGGGTGCGAATTCACTGAGATCACGATGGTGGCCAGTGCCCAATACGCCGCGCTCCTGAGCGACGATCTGTGGGGTCGGGCTGTCTACGTGTTGGCCGATCACGTCGGCGCCGTTGTCGATCAGGGCCATGGCGGCGGCGCGCTCTTTGACCGGGTCGTTCCAGGCACCGGTGTAGATCACGTTGACGGTGGCATTGGGGTTGATCTGTTGTGCGCCCAACTCGAAGGCGTTGACGGTCCAGTTGACCTGGCCGAACGGGTTAGCCGCGACGAAGCCCAGCTTGCCGGTTTTCGACGCGGCACCGGCCGCCATGCCACACAGGTATTGGCTTTCGTAAGTGCGACCGTAGAAGGATTCCAGGTTCGGCGCGTTAGTGGTGCCGGAGCCATTGAGGAAGGCAATCTTCGGATATTTTTTCGCCAGATCCAGGAAGGTGTCGGAATAGCCAAATGCCGTGCCGATGATCACGTTGGCGCCCCGGGCGATGAGTCGGTCAACCACGGGGGTAATGGCGGCGGCGTTCTCCGGCACGCTTTCAACGTACTGGATCTTGGTGCCCAGCTCTTTTTCCAGCTTGACCCGTGACTCATCGAAGGCTTGCGTCCAGCCACCGTCATTGCGCGGACTGATGTAGACCATGGCGATCTTGGCCGGTTTTTCCAGGGTCAAACCTTCTGCCGAAGCGCCGTTCGCCAGCCCGAGCAATACCGCCGCACCCAAGGTTCGCTTTAGAAATCTGTTGAGCATTGTTGATCATCCTGATGGTTGGCTAGCAAGAAACAGAGAGGGAACTCAAAGCATGAAATTGATGCGGAACACATTGCGTTCGGGGTCCAGCAGCACCGCCTGGTACCAGTTGTAGTAAGTCAGGTAAGGCGCCTTGATCAGCGTCGCGCCCTTTGCCTGCGCCAAGGGTACGAGGCGCTCGACCTCGGCCTGGGAATCCACGTCGATATTCAGCAAAAACTTCACGCCGCTGCTGTCGGCGTACTCCCCAAGCCCGAGCAGTTCGTAAGCTTCAGGGGCGTTGAAGCCGATGCATGACTTGCCAGTGTCCAGGCCACGAAAGATCGGCGAGCGGATCGCATCGATCTCCGTGAAACCAAACAGCTGCGCATAGAAATCACTCAAGGCGACGATGTCGCGAGCGAACACATTGACGTAGGAAAGGTTGTTCATCAGGCCACCTTGCTGCCACCAAAGGTGGTCTGCTTGACGAATTTCGACAGCAGATGATCGCCGGACGTAACCGGCGCATGACGCGGTTGCTCGCCCTCGGCCAGGCAACCCGGCAGGCAGGTAATGAGCGCGTCGTAATTGGGTTGATGGAAGAACACCAGAGACTGACGGCGGTTGTCGGACTCGCTTTCCAGCGGCGGATTGACCACCCGGTGCAAGGTGGAAATCCAACGATCGTTGGTCCAGAGCATCATCAGATCGCCGATGTTCACCACGAAACCGTCTTCGACATAGGGCACCTCCACCCACTCGCCCGACTGGTTGCGCACCTGCAACCCCCCCAGCGCGCTGTCCGGGCGAACGATGGTCATGCTGCCGTAATCGGTGTGGGCGCTGGCACGCATCTGCCCGGCTTCGACTTGCGACTTGATGTCCGGATAACTCAGGCTGCGGAACATGCTGATGTGACGGTCGATGGTCTTGTCGAAATAGTCTTCGTCCAGTCCAAGGGCCAGGGCGAAGATGCGCATCATCGTGGCCGCCAGTTCGCTCATGGCATTGAAGTACTCGCGGTAGGCCTCCTGAAAACCCGGCAACAGGGTTTCCGGTGGCCAGACGTTGGGCGCGAAATGGGAACCGGCGATGGCGTTGTGGTAGTAGTCCTCCTGCGGCACATCGCTGGGCCCGATGGAGAAAGACTCTTTCAGGTCTCCCGGGGCACTTTCTTCCAGGGAATAGGACAGACTTTCTTCAGCAATGGCGCTGTAACCTCGCACCATCTCAGGGCTGGGCCGGTCGACCTTGCGTTTCTCGGCCAGGGGCAAATCGAAGAAAGTACGGGTCAGCGTGGAGACCCGCTGGATCAGCTCGGCAGGGATCTGGTGATGGGTGATCACCAGAAAGCCAATGTCTTTGCAGGCCTGACTTACCTTGCGCGCCACGGCGGCCTTGCCCTCAGGCTGGCCAGAAAAAAACGGTGCCAGATCAATGATGGGCACGGATTGCAGGGTCATACGACTCACTCCTCTCTCGACACGACATGGAAGATGCACCGGTGACCCGGCCTGATGTGCGAGGGAGAAAAGCAGTAACTGTGCCAGTATCTGAATTGCCTTGGCTTTCAATGAGTTAAATATTTAGCAGGCTAGAAACAGATCAAATGGTCCGAAGCAGAGCGCTTGGTTTGGGCGCGGTAGCACGAAAAGCGGGCATGGGGATTGAGGTGGGTCAATGGTTGGAGTTGGTCGCACAGCGAACGATGAACCTGTGGGAGCGAATTCATTCGCGAAAGCGTTATTTCAGACACAGATGCGTATCAGGTCCGGCACTTCGCGATTGAATTCGCTCCCACAGGAAATCATTTACCTTCATAGCTGTGGTCTGCAGCCAGAATCCTGGGGCGGATACCGTTGAGGATCAACGCCTGAATGTTGTCCAGGGTCTGGGCAAAGAACGCTGGATCGGCGAGGCTCTTGCCGGTCACCGCATTGATCTGGCTGGCGAAGTCGGCGTAATGCTGGGTCGTGGCCCATAGAGAAAAAATCAGATGGTGCGGTTCGACCGGCGCCAGCTTGCCCGCTTCTATCCAGCCTTGAATCACGCTGACCTTGGCTTCAACGATGTCCCGCAGCGGTTGCTCCAGTTCAGCCAGCATCAGCGGCGCGCCCTGAACAATCTCCAGACAGAACAGCCGGGATTCCGCTGGATGGTCGCGGGAAAGCTCCAGCTTGACCCGAATGTATTCGCTGATCGCCTCGATCGGATCCTGCTCGGCACTGAACCCGCGCAATGGCTTGAGCCAGACATCCAGTAATTGGCGCAGCACGCTGGTGTACAGCTCTTCTTTGCTGGCGAAGTAATAGAGCAGATTGGTCTTGGACACATCCGCCATGCTCGCCACCTGATCGAGACTGGTGCCGTGCAAACCGAACCGGGAAAAGATTTCCAGCGCCGCATCAAGAATGACCGTGCGCTTGCCTTCGATCAGACGCAGACGCCGATTGACCGTCGAAGCACTGGCGGCTCGGGTGCTTTTGCCTTTCGCTGCGGGCTTGGCTTTGATGGGTTTGGCGGGTGGTTTGTTGTTCACGTTCACGACCGGATCTATCTGGAATACCGGGGCACTTTACCTTGTGTGGTGGGGGTGGGGTAAATAGTTGGCGGTGCAGGGAGTTGCATGTTGGAGCGAGGCTTGCCCGCGAATCAGGCGACTCGGTCCGTCAGCATCACCGAGTAATCATTCTTCGCGGGCAAGCCTCGCTCCAACAGAACCCCACCCTGCCCCGTCTGCGTGCACCACGCACAAACCAAGTGCTCTAACGTAGACCAAATGGTCTGAAACAATCACACCTCTTACACCAACTCGTTGTTTTAAAAAGACAATCAAAAACTGGCCTGCTTCATGCAAAACGGCTTGTGTCGCGTGCTGCCGGGGTGCTCCGGGCGCACTGTTCATCGCAACCGAGTGCAAGAGGCCTTCTCATGGATATTGGAATCTTCATCCCCATCGGCAACAACGGCTGGCTGATTTCCAGCAATGCGCCGCAGTACATGCCGACCTTCGAACTGAACAAGCAGATCGTGCAGAAGGCCGAGCATTACGGCTTCGAGTTCGCGCTGTCGATGATCAAACTGCGTGGCTTCGGCGGCAAGACTGAGTTCTGGGAACACAACATGGAGTCGTTCACGCTGATGGCTGGCCTTGCCGCCGTCACCAGCCGCATCCATCTGTTCGCCACCGTGGCGACGCTGACCATTCCACCGGCCATCGTCGCGCGCATGGCGTCGACCATCGATTCGATTTCCAACGGCCGCTTCGGCGTCAATCTGGTCACCGGTTGGCAGAAACCGGAATACGAGCAAATGGGCATGTGGCCGGGGGATGAGTTTTTCTCGACACGCTACGAATACCTCGCCGAATACGCCCAGGTGCTGCGTGATCTGTGGAGCACCGGGCACTGCGACCTCAAAGGCAAATACTTCACCATGAACGACTGCCGGGTCAGCCCAAAACCCCAGGCCGAGATGAAAATTATCTGTGCCGGGCAGAGCGATGCCGGCATGGCGTTCTCTTCGCAATACGCCGATTACAACTTCTGCTTCGGCAAGGGCGTGAATACCCCCATGGCCTACGCGCCGACGGCGGCAAAACTGATCGAAGCCAACGAAAAAACCGGACGTAACGTCACCTCCTGCCCGCTGTTCATGATCATTGCCGACGACACCGACGAAGCCGCCCGCGCCCGCTGGGAACACATCAAAGAAGGCGCCGACGAAGAAGCCATCGCCTGGCTCAGCGACAAAGGCGCGGCGGACAAGAGCCCCGGCTCGAACATGCGCCAGATGGCCGACCCCACTTCAGCGGTGAACATCAACATGGGCACGCTGGTTGGCTCCTGGGCTTCGGTAGCAAAAATGCTCGATGAGGTGGCAACCGTTCCAGGCACTCAGGGCGTGATGCTGACCTTCGATGACTTCGTCAAGGGCGTGGAAGATTTCGGCCAGAAGATCCAGCCGCTGATGACCTGCCGCCAACACATCAATCTGCTCAAGGAATCCGCCTGATGAATGCGCCTGCATCACTTTCCGGCTATCTGTTGCCGGAGTCCTCCACCCCGGCCCGGGAGCTGCCAGCCCGCCCGGAAGCTTTGAGCCTCAAAGCCAGCGAAACGGCGCTTATCGTCATCGACATGCAGAACGCCTACTCCACCCCTGGCGGCTATCTGGACCTGGCCGGTTTTGATGTGAGCACCACCGGGCCGGTCATCGCCAGCATCCAGAAAGCGCTGACGGCGGCGAGAGCGGCGGGCATTCAGGTGATCTTTTTCCAGAATGGCTGGGACTCGGATTATGTGGAAGCCGGCGGCCCGGGCTCGCCTAACTGGCATAAGTCCAATGCCTTGAAAACCATGCGCAAGCGTCCCGAACTGCAAGGCACGCTGCTGGCCAAGGGCGGCTGGGATTATCAATTGGTGGATGAACTGCAACCCCAGCCCGGCGATATCGTGCTGCCGAAAACCCGTTACAGCGGCTTCTTCAATACCAACTTCGATAGCGTCCTGCGCAGCCGCGGGATTCGTAACCTGGTGTTCACTGGCATCGCTACCAACGTCTGCGTGGAATCCACCCTGCGGGACGGTTTCTTCCTTGAATACTTCGGCGTGGTGCTGGCCGATGCCACCCACCAGGCGGGACCTGCGTTCGCGCAACAGGCGGCGCTGTTCAATATCGAGACTTTCTTCGGCTGGGTCTCCAGCGTCGATGAGTTCTGCACCACCTTCCAGACTGCGTAACCCGAATCAATCCGAGGAAACTTCATGACCAAGAAAGCGATCATGCCGGCCGGTACCAGCAAACCCATCGCCCCCTTCGTCCCAGGCTCCATGGCCGATGGCGTGCTGTATGTGTCCGGCACCCTGCCCTTCGACAAGGACAACAACGTGGTCCACGTCGGCGATGCCACGGCCCAGACCCGACACGTGCTGGAGACCATCAAAAACGTGATCGAGACCGCGGGCGGCACGATGGATGACGTCACGTTCAACATGATCATGATCAAGGACTGGGCCGACTACGCCAAGGTCAACGAGGTGTATGCCGAATACTTCGCCGGGGAAAAACCTGCCCGCTATTGCACCCAGTGCGGCCTGGTGAAACCCGAGGCGCTGATCGAAATCGCCAGCATCGCCCACATCGGCTGAGTCACAAGCTCATCCCAAAAAAGCAGACGCATGAACGCCTGCATTGGAGTCTTGCATGCATTACGAAATCCTCGGCAATCAGGCAACCGCTGCGCCGACGCTGGTGTTGAGTTCCGGGCTTGGCGGTTCGGCCCGTTTCTGGGCGCCGCAATTGCCGGTTCTGGAAGAACAGTATCGGGTGGTGGTTTACGATCAGGCAGGCACCGGTCGCAGCCCGGCGAACCTGGCCGAGGACTATTCGATTGCGAGCATGGCTCACGAGCTGCTTGACCTGCTCGACAGCATTGGCGTTGAACGCTGCCATTTCATCGGCCATGCCCTGGGCGGGCTGGTGGGGCTGGAATTGGCCCTGCAACGGCCGCAACTATTGCAAAGCATGGTGCTGATCAACGCCTGGAGCAGCCCCAACCCGCACAGTGCCCGTTGCTTTGCGGTGCGCAAGAACTTACTGCGAGATAGCGGGCCAGCGGCTTATGTGCAGGCCCAGGCCCTGTTTTTGTACCCTGCCGACTGGATCGCCGAACACAGTGCACAACTGGCCGAGGACGAAGCTCACGCCCTGGCGCACTTTCCCGAAACCGACAATCTGCTTCGGCGCATTGCCGCGTTGCAGGCCTTCGATATTGAAGATCGACTGGCGCAGATCCAGACCCCGACCCTGTTGATCGCCAACCGCGATGACATGCTGGTGCCCTGGCAACGCTCACAACATCTGGCTGACAACCTGTCGGCCGGGCAATTGCTGCTTCTCGAATACGGCGGCCACGCCTCCAGCGTCAGCGATGTGCAGCCCTTCAATCGGGTGTTGCTCGACTATCTGGCCAGTCAGGTCTGAACGGAGATATACCCATGCAAGCTTGCGAACTTCTCGCCGTGGCCCAGACGCTGGTGCCTATCCCGCAGCAGGACTACCGCGACGCCATGGCCGGCCTGGCAGCAGCGGTGAATGTGATCACCACCGACGGGCCTCATGGGCGCTGTGGCTTTACCGCCACGGCGGTGTGCAGCGTTACCGATTCACCGCCGACCCTGCTGGTCTGCCTGAATCGATCCGCGTCTGTGCACGCCGCGCTGACCGCCAATGCAACACTCTGCGTCAACACCCTGAGTTGCGACCAACAGGCGCTGTCCAGTCTGTTCGGCGGCAAGACGCCCATGGCCGAGCGTTTTGCGGCGGGGCAATGGCAAACCTGGGTGACCGGCTCGCCGGTGCTGGAGGGTGCTGCGGCTTCGTTCGATTGTCGGGTCAGCCAGACCGTCAGCGTCGGCACCCATGACATTCTGTTCTGCGAAGTGCTGGCGCTCAGTCGCCAGAAGGATGCGGCGGGGCTGGTGTATTTCGACCGGGCTTATCATGGGGTTGGAGGGTAGCGTGCGCCTGACCTGTTGACCCATAAAATGTGGGAGCGGTGCTTGCCCGCGATAAGGACACCGAAGATATCAGGTCTATCGTATCCAGCCTTATCGCGGGCAAGCACCGCTCCCACAGGTGGCGGAATCACTCAACCCGCTTGATCGACACCACTTCAAAATACTTGTACTTCTCTTTGGCAGCCGCTTTACGCGCTTCCTGCTCAGCGTCGAAGGTGCTCAAGGTTTTCGCTTCGTGCACAAACAGCGTTTCCTCGCCTTCGAACTCCTTGGTGACCCGCAACGTGACGACCAGAGCAGGAGACAGGCGCTTGGCCTTGGGCTTTGGCTTGGGTGCCGGCGCGACTTCCACTACCAGCTCTGGCTCAGGCTCGGCCACTTTTTCAGGGGCAGGTTCAAATATGGGCTCTGGCTCTGCGGAGGCTGGCGTTGCCGATGAAGGAACATCCAGACCCAACGCTCGGCGCATATCGTCTTCGGTCAACCCTGTGCTCATGTGCAGCGTTCTCTCTAACAGTGATCAATGGGCGCGATGATCAACAGGCGCGACGGAAAAAACAAGTCCGCAATGGTGCAGGGCTCGATATCCGCTCGCAAAGCCGCCATCCAGACCTCTCGGCCATTGGTTCGTGACAACCGGGTCCGGGTCCACTAGATTAGGCGCCCCGAAAAGACCCGTGGTCTTTTCGCGCCTCAAACCTGAAATAGTGAAATTCAATGCTCGATTCCCAGACAAACGAATCCGTGACCTCTTCCAAGCTGGAGTATGAAAATTCCATCGGTCTGTCCCAGCACGTGCCTCAGGCCAAGACCATCAGCGAGATGGTCCTCGATGCATTCCAGACCGCCAAGGAAAGCGAAGAAATTCGCCAGTTGCGCGCCGCCATCCGCCAGGCGCAAGACGACCTGGATGACGACCAGGCTTACGAGCTGATGGGCGAACTCAAGCGCCTCAAGGATGCTGAAGCGGCCGACAGCGCGGCCCTGGCTGATTTGAGCACGCAGTTCCCGATCAGCCGGATTCTGTCCAGCTACAAAGACGACCCCGCCTTTCAAGAGCTGGTCTACAGCCTGGCCCTCAAGGTGCTGAACCACACGCATCAGGCGATCAGCAACCCGAGCACCGGCAAAAGCAAAACCGCCCGCGCCAAGAAAGAAGCAGAGGTCTACACCATCAGCAAGGACGGCCAAAGCGTCACCCTGCCCCTGCGCACCCCACGCTCGAAGCTCAACGTTGACCGCGAAGCTCTGGAGTTCCTCGGTTTTGTGTTTGTTGGCGAAGGTGACGAGGCTGAGCTGCAAAGCGAGACGTTCACCGACAGCGAAGGCACCGAGCTGCCAGTGACCCGTAAAAACATCGTGACCGCCCTGCAACAGGGCAAGGCGTTTGAGGGTTATAGCATCGGTTAAGGGGATGCCCGCCGGATTGAATGGAACCCTGTGGGAGCGGTGCTTGCCCGCGATGAGGCTGGACCCGATTCACACTAGAATTGCGGTGACCTTATCGCGGGCTAGCCACGCTCCCACAGTTTGGCGCTAACGCGCTATGGTCGCTGCCTGATTACCCCCCTGTTCAGCAATAGCCGACAACTTCTCATCGGCGCCCTTCTCTTCCGCAAGGGTATCGCCCAACAGCCTTGCGGCGTCTTTCATGCCCAGCTGTTTAGCCATGGCGATCAACGTGCCATAAGCCGCGATCTCGTAGTGTTCGACTTTCTGGCAGGCGCCGACCAGGGCTGCGTCCAGCACCTCACCCTTTTCAATCTCATCAAGCAACTCCTTGCTCTCTTCGACCAGCCCCTCCATGGCTGCGCATTTCATGCGCTTTAGCTTGAGCTCGCCCTGCTCCACCAACTGATCGATACGCTCGATCTGCCCGTAGGTTTCTTCCAGATGGGACTCGAACGCTTCCTTGAGCAAAGGATTGGTGGACGCCCGCGCCAGCCGGGGCAAGGCTTTGGTGATCTGTTTTTCAGCGCTGTACATATCTGAAAGCTCATGGATGAACAGATCGGCAACCGTGGTTCTTGTGCTTGTCTTGGCCATGTCGGCACCTCATTGAAAAATGATGGTAGATGGACGCGAAACCGGTGCGAAAACTCACTTGCATGACGCAACTGTCAAGGGTGCGGAGTGACGCCGGAAAAAGGCGTTCAGCGAAGCGGATGAAGAGGCCGACGAAATGCATGCCGCCTCGCTGAACGCTCCTCCGATTCGCGACATGGGCGCCCTCGCTAACGGACTAGTCCGCCAGCAGCTTGGCCGCGCGCTGAACCGGAGGATTGGCGAGATCGTCGACCCCGATACTCGGCACAGAAGACACAAAAAGCCCGATGACCTTTTTTGCAACATCCTGAAACATCCACCTCAACACAAATGGAAATAATTCCTGATGGGGACGTTATACTATAACGAATTCCTAAGGAAAAACCGAAATGCCCCCTCGCAAAATGGCCTCATTCGCAGGTCTCGCTTTTGGTCTTCTGACCGATGCCAGCTTCGCCGAACAATCCGCACAGACCTACGAACTCGACGCTATCACGGTCAATGCAGACACCGGTTATGAATCGGCAAGCGGGCCCGTCAGCGGCTATCGGGCCATCCGTTCTGCCAGTGCCACCAAGACCGACACCGCGATCAAGGACATTCCACAGGCGATCAGTGTGATCCCCGCCAGCGTATTGAACGATCTGGGCAGCCATAACGTGGAGCGTGCGCTGGAGTATGCGGGCGGTGTGTCTAAACAGAACAATTTCGGCGGCCTGACTCTTTACGAATACAGCATTCGCGGCTTCACCACTTCGGAGTTCTACAAGGACGGTTTCAGCGCCAACCGCGGCTACCCGAGCACCCCGGACGCCGCCAATGTCGAGCGCATCGAAGTGCTCAAAGGCCCCGCCGCCAGCCTCTATGGCCGGGGAGATCCGGGCGGTACGGTGAACATCGTAACCAAGAAACCTCAGGCTGACGCTTTCACCACCCTGCAAACCAGCGCTGGCAGTTGGGATCGCTACCGCACGGCACTGGACGTCAACGCCCCGCTCAACGACGAGAAGAGCTTGCTGTCACGGGTCAATCTGGCGGTCGAGGACAATCACAGTTTTCGTGACCATGTTCAAAGCAAGCGGGTCTTCGTCGCGCCGACCCTGAGCTGGCAATTGAATCCCGACACCCATTTGTCGGTGGAAACCGAGTTCGTGCGCCACAGCTCGACCTTTGATCGCGGCATCGTTGCACCCAATAACAAGTGGAGTGGCATGTCCCGCCGTACTTTCCTGGGCGAGCCGAACGACGGAGACATCGATAACGACAACAACATGATCCAGGCAGCGCTGGAACATCACTTGAATGACTTCTGGTCGCTGCGCCTGGCCAGTCATTACAAGGAAGGCGAACTATCCGGGGCGGCCTCGGAAAGTCGCGCCCTGAATGCCGATGGCCATACCGTCAACCGCCGTTATCGCGAGCGGGACACGAACTGGCATGACAGCATTACCCAACTGGAACTGCGAGGGCTGGTGGACATTGGTAGCTGGGAACATCAGCTGTTGTTCGGTACTGAATACGAGAACTACCGCAAGAACGAGCGCGTTACCAACACCGCCGGCAGCCCTTACGCCATCGACATCTACCAGCCGGTTTATGGTCAGGCAAAACCCAATGGTCTGCGCTCCGGGACTGACTTCTTCGAGCACGTCGAAAGCCAAGCGCTGAATCTGCAAGACCAGATCATGTTCACCGATAAACTGCGGGGCATGATCGGCGCGCGTTTCGAACACTTCGAGCAGAGCACCGACGACTTCACCCGCAACGCCACCAGTAAGCAGCGGCATGACGAGGTGACCTATCGAACCGGCCTGCTCTACCAGTTCATTCCGGAAATTGGCGTCTTTGCCAACGCGTCCACCTCTTTCAAACCGAATAACGGGCTGGACGCCGCTGGCAACAGCTTCAAGCCGGAAGAAGGCGTGGGTTATGAAGCCGGGATCAAGACTGAGCTGTTTGACGAGCGCCTGAGCGCCACCCTCGCCGCCTTCCATATCGAGAAGGAAAACGTGTTGGCGCTGGACCCGGGCACTGATTTCAGCCGCGCCATGGGCAAGGCCCGCAGTCAGGGTTTCGACCTGCAATTCAACGGTCAGGTCACCGACGCCGTGCGGGTGATTGGCGCCTACGCCTGGATTGACGCAGAAGTGACCAAGGGTGATACGGCCATCCCCTCAGGCAGCCGCATTCTCGGCGTAGCCAAACACAGCGGCAGCCTGCTGGGGGTTTACGAGTTCCAGAACGGCGCATTCAAAGGCTCGGATCTGGGCGCGGCCTTCACTTATGTCGGCGACCGCTCTGGGGAAGCTGGCGGCAGTTTCGAGCTGCCGGCTTACCACACCGTTGACCTGCTGGCCCATTACAAAGCCAGCGAAAACATCACCGTGGGCCTGAACCTGAACAACCTGTTCGACGAGAAATATTACGAGCGTTCCTACAGCAATTACTGGGTCAACCCCGGCGAACCGCGCAACTTCACTGTCAGCCTTACCCTTAGCCTCTGATCAACAAGGACTTACCATGCACTTTGCAAAAACCATTCTGGCTCTAAGCCTGCTCGGCACCCTCCACCAGGCCAGCGCCCATGGCCTGTGGACTGAAGAACGTCGCGGCAACATCGAGGTGGTCTATGGCCACGGCGCGGAAGACAGCAAGTTCAAGGCAGAAAAAGTCAGCGGCGCCTGGGCCTATGACCGGGGTGGCAAGATGATCCCGGTGACCGTTGAACGCCTGAGCGACCATGCCCGGCTGGTGCCTTTGAGCAAGCCAGCGGTGATGGCAGTAGCACTGAACAACGGCATGTGGTCGCAGACCGCTGACAAGAAATGGACCAACGAAGGCCGCAGCAAGGTTCCCGGTGCCGTCACCGCGCTGCAGACGTTCAAATACAGCCTGGCGATCTATGAGCCAGGTGTGAAATTGCCCAATCTAAAAGGTTTGAAACTGGTGATTGTGCCGCAAGCCGATCCGTTGAGCGTCGGGCCGGGCAAACCGTTGCCGGTGAAGGTGCTGATGGATGGCAAACCGTTGGCGGGAATCAAGTTGATTGGCGACTACCGCAGTCAACCAGACGAGGTTAGCGCGACCACTGACGCTGAAGGCCGGGCCACTGTAGTGGTGCGCAACGAAGGCTTGAACATTATTGCTGCCGAGACTGTTGTGAAAGTCAGCGGCAACCCGGACATCGACGAGCAAGGGCTGTTTACTTCGCTGACATTCCTGGGTGAAGCGCATCACGAGTAACAAGCGAAAAACCGGCCTCCCTGTGAAAGCGGAGGCCGGCTCTGTCTACATTTGTGGGAGCGGTGCTTGCCCGCGATGAACGATAACTCGGTCTGTCTGCCAGACCGAGGTGCCTGCATCGCGGGCAAGCACCGCTCCCACAGGACCCCGCGTCTATTCCTTGCCACTGGTTAGAAATACTTCAACCAGGCAATATCCTTGCGCCGCGCTTTGAAACTGGCGAAAGCCTTGACTGCCGGGAACAGACCGACGGCCAGTAGCGCCGAACAGAGCCACACGGCACCCACCGAATCGAAGCCGAAATAATCCCCCTTGTTTGCACCCCAGATCGCAGTGGCAATCAGGTACAGAATTTTCAGTACGTACAAATGCAGCAAGTAGAAAAACATCGGCGCCGCCCCGAATACCAATAGCGGTTTGAGCCAGCCCCGCCCTGCCGCCCGCTCGAACCAGACCAGCAACAGCAGGCCGATGCCGAGTGTCAGGCACACGAACATCAGCGACGGCGGATACTTGGTGATGTTGAAAAAGCTCATCACGGTTTGCACCGCGGTTTCGCCAGATGCCCAGGGCTTCTCGCCATAGCCATTGAGCAGCCGCAAGCTGAAGAACAAGCCCAGAAGCCCCAGACCGGAGGCAATCAGACGGTTCTGACGCTTGCGCGCATCAGCACCCGACGCAAACCAGGGACCCGCCGCATAGCCCAGCGCGATCACACCAATCCATGGCAACACCGGGTAAGACGTGCGCAAACGCAGCCCTTCCCACGGCATCAGCCAGCTGCGGTCATGCAGGATGGCCCAGGGTACGTACATGGCCGAATCCTTGGCAAAGTGCACACCATCAAGCAGGTTGTGCCCGGCAATGATCACCACGCCCAGGCCCACCAGCGCAGGTCTGGGCAGCTTCACCAGAATCGCCAGCGCCACCATGCTCAAACCAATCGCCCAGATCACCTGCAGATAGACCGAGGTCGCCGGAAACTGGAAGGTCCAGGCGAAATTGACCAGGGTGAATTCAAGGACGATCAGGAACAAGCCACGCTTGAACAGAAAGCCCGACACCTCGCCTTTGCCATAGCGCTCGCCATAGAGAAAGGCTGAGAGACCGGTGAGAAAGATGAATAGCGGCGCACACAAATGCGCCAGGGTCCGGCTCAGAAACAGGTCTGGCGGCGTGGTGGCGACGTCCATGGGGTCCGAGACCTGTAAATGCAGCAGGAAGGTTTCGCGAACATGATCAAGCAGCATGAAAAGAATGATCAGGCCGCGCAACGCGTCGATCGATTGCAATCGCGTGGAAGCCAGCGGCTTCAGAAGTTGGGTCGTCATCGAGAAACTCATGGTGAGGGATTGGTGCAGAAACGGCTGGTATGAATAGAACGAAGCACTGCGAGTGATCTTAAGAAATACGCGCAAATGTTATGTTATACCAAATCAAACAGCAACCCGCCGAGCATGCACGTTTGCGATGCCAACCCCAGACGCCCCTCCCCCTTTGTGCGAGCGAATTGATTCGCGAAAGCGGTGTGTCAGACCTTGGTATTTTTCAGGTCCCGTTTCGCGACTGAATTCGCCCACAGTGAGAAATCATTCACGCCCCCGCAACCCGCTCGTCAATTCATCCCGACACTTGAGCAAGGCTGTTTCGATGCTGTCCCTGGCCTCAGCGATGCGCCAGGCTGGACCCGCGACGTCGATGGAGTAAAAGCCCTGCGGGGTCTGCAGACTCACCGCTACTGAGGCCACACCCGGAGTGTGTTCTTCATTGCCGAAGGCGATGCCCGTCTGCCTGATCTCTTCGAGCTGCTCAAGCAACCGGGGCAAGGTCAAGGTATTGGGGGTCAGCGCCTTGATTTTCCGGCCGATCAGCTTGATTACCGCCTCGTTGTCCATCCGGGCCAGCAGCGCTTTGCCGCCGCCAATGCCATAGATATTCAGAAAGCCCCCGGGGCCGGAAGATACCCGTAGCGCGTGGCTGGAAATCACCGTGTGCAGGATCAGCAATTCGGCACCTGCCGCACTGGCGAGCACAACGGTTTCGCCAGTTTCGGCTCCCAGGCTTTCCAGATACGGCCGCGCCTTCTGCACGATGTCCACATGACTACGTGACGCCAGCCGCATCAAGGCCGGGCCCAGGCATATCCCGCCACGACCATGAACTTCCAGCAGTTCTTCAAGGGCCAACGCGTCGACCAGACGCTGCACTGTGGAACGCGGCAAACCGCAGCGCTTGGCAATTTCCCCCAGGCTCAAACCCGCCGGCTCGCCTTCAAGGCTACGCAGGATAGCCGCAGCCCTTGAAATCACCTGAACGCCACCGCGATCCGAATCTGTAGCTGTCATGACACACCTTGATATATGTATTACTGATTGATACAGTGTACCGCCTAATAGGCCGTACCTGAACTGCCGTAACAGGATTTTTCACGTGTCATCCCTTCCCTCGCCGCCCGCCCCCGCTCCCTTCACCTCCCGCCTGGCACTAGGCCTGATTGGCGTGCTGATTGCGGCGCTGACTTCCGGCATCAATGATCGGGTCACGGACATCACCCTGGCAGACATTCTGGGCGTGTATGGCCTGGAGCATGATCAGGGCACCTGGATCAGTTCTGTGTATGCCGCTGCGGAAGTGTCGGCAATGCTGGTGGCGCCATGGTTCGCGGTGACTTTTTCCCTGCGCCGTTTCGCCATCGTCGCGACCTTCGCCTTTACCTTGTTTGGCGCAATTATCCCGTTCGCCCCCAACGTGGAAAGCCTGATCACGCTTCGTGTGCTGCAAGGCCTGGCAGGTGGTGCGTTACCGCCATTGCTGATGACGGCGGCGCTACGTTTCTTGCCCTGGCACATCAAGCTGTATGGCTTGTCGGCCTACGCGCTGACTGCCACGTTCGGCCCGAATCTGGCGATGCCCCTGGCCGCACTCTGGACAGAAGGCGTCGACTGGCGAATGGTGTTCTGGCAGATCATCCCGTCGGGTCTGATCGCTGCCGCACTCATCGCCTATGGACTGCCGCAGGATCCCTTGCGCCTGGAACGTTTCAAGCAGGCAGACTGGCGCGGTGCCTTGCTGGGGGTCAGCGGCGTCACCATGCTGGTGATCGCCCTCACCCAGGGTGAGCGCATGGACTGGCTGAATTCACCGCTGATTACGTTTCTGCTGTTGGGTGCCGCCTTGTGTATCCCGGCATTCCTGATCAACGAATGGTTTCACCCGTTGCCGTTGTTCAAACTGCAACTGCTCAAAAGACGCAACTTCAGTTATGGCCTGATCACCCTGTGCTTGTTCATGTTTGTGGGCCTGGCAGGCAGCGCGATACCGGCAGGATACCTGACCAACATCCAGGGCTATCGCCCGCTGCAAACCATGCCCACCGCATTGATCATTGCCTTGCCGCAATTGCTGATCGCGCCGCTGGTGGCCCTGCTGATCAACCGCAACTGGGTCGACTCACGCTACGTGATCGCCTTCGGCCTGGGCCTGTTGACCCTCGCCTGCCTCGGTGGTTCGTTGATCACCAGTGAATGGATCCGCGACGACTTTTACCTGCTGCAACTGCTGCATACCTTCGGCCAACCCATGGTGGTCGTGCCGCTGTTGATGAATGCGACCGGCGTCATTCAGCCGCTGGAAGGCCTCTTCGCCTCGTCCATGGTCAACACCCTGCGCGGTCTGTTCTCGGTGATTGCCGGGGCGGCGCTGGAAAACTTTGTCACCCATCGTGAGCGCTTTCATTCCAACGTGTTGCTCGACGGGGTTGGCTCAAGGCTGCAAGGGCTGGACCCGCTACACACCGCGCAGGGCACGGCCGCTCTGGCCCATCAGGTCAAAGAACAAGCCTATGTATTGAGTTACAGCGACGCGTTCCTGGCGTTGCTGGTCGTCATCGCCGTTTTGCTGGTCATCCTCGTGACCCTGCCCAAGCGCGCCTATCCACCGCAACTTCCGGTACCGTCATGAAACAGCATAGAACCGCCCTCTCTCTGGCTGGCATCGCCATCGTTGTCTGCGCCGTTTACATCGGCTACCGCCTGATCAGTGGCGGCAGCGTGCAACAGACCGACGACGCCTACATTCGGGCCGATTCGGTACTGGTGTCATCGCGGCTGTCCGGGCAAGTGATCAAGGTTGCGGTGGAGGACAACCAACGGGTCAAGGCCGGTGATCTGCTGGCGGAAATCGACAGCGCCGACTTTCAGGTAGCACGCCTGTCGGCCAAGGCCAACGTCGAAGCCGCGTCGGCGCAGATCCAGAACCTGCAAGCCAGCATCCAACGTCAGGCAGCGGTGATTGACCAGGCGTCGGCCGTCACCCGCGCCACTGCAGCCTCCTTGAAATTTGCCCAGGAAAACGCCAGGCGTTATCTGAACCTGTCCAATGCTGGAGCCGGTACCCAACAGGAACGGCAGAAAACTGATGCCGAATTGCTGGGCTGGCAAGCCGCCCGAGACCGCGACGAAGCGTCCCGGGTCGCTGCGTCGAAAAGCCTCGACGTGTTCAAAGCGCAACTGGAAGTTGCCAAGGCCGCACTGGCCAAGGACCAAGCCGCGCTGCAACAGACCGAGCTGAATATTTCCTATACCCGTATCACCGCGCCTCAGGACGGTATGGTCGGCCAGCGCTCGGTGCGGGTCGGCGCTTATGTGTCGCAAGGTCAGGCGTTGATGGCGGTGGTGCCGTTGCAGGAGGCCTTCGTGGTCGCCAATTTCCGTGAGACTCAATTGGCGAAAATGCATCGTCAGCAGAAAGTCGAACTTAGCGTCGACAGCTTTCCCGACCACAGTTTCAGCGGCTATATCGACAGCATCGCCCCGGCCACCGGTGTGTCGTTCTCGCCCATTGCCCCGGATAACGCCACCGGCAACTTCACCAAAGTGACCCAGCGCATCCCGGTCAAGATTCGCTTCGACGCCGATCAGCCGGATCTGGACAAGCTGCGCATTGGCATGTCGGTGGTGGCACGGATCGACACTGCCCAGACTCAGGGGCAGCAATCACAAGTGCAACAGTCACAGGCAAAGGCGCATTGAGATGAAATATTGTCTGTTGTTCGCCGCAATGCTCAGCCTGGGTGCCTGCTCGGTCGGCCCCGACTTTCAGCGACCGCAGGCGCAGCTGCCGCAAACCTGGCAGACCTCGCCACATGCGGGCAGCGCACCGGGTAGCCCGGCCGACAGCCAATGGTGGCAGCAGTTGGGCGATCCGCAGTTGACCGATCTGGTAGAGCGCGCCGCCAAGGCCAACCTCGACGTGCGGGCGGCCAGTAACCGCCTGGAACAAAGCCGGGTAATGCGTCAGGTCACCGGCAGCCAGCAGTTGCCCGGCGTCGCGGGCAACGGCAGTTATCGCCGGGCCCGCAACAGCGCCGAGGGTCTGAACGATCCATCCGGCGAGTCCGGCCAGGCGCCTTTCGAGCTGTGGAGCGGCACTCTGGACGCCAGTTGGGAAATCGATCTCTGGGGCCACGTGGCGCGTAACGTCGAAGCCGCCGATGCACAAATCCAGCTGACCCAGGCGCAGCACGATGGCGTGCTGCTGAGCATCGCCGCAGAAACCGCCACTGACTACATTCGCTTGCGGGGAGTTCAGGCCAAGCTTGGCGTAGCGCGGCAGAACCTTGAAATCGCCCGGCAGAGCCGCCAGTTGACCCAGACGCGTTTCGAAAATGGCGTGACCACGAATCTCGACACCTCCAACGCTGCGGCCCAGGTGGCGAGCATCGAGGCCGTGCTTCCCGAACTGAGCGCCGAGCAGGATCGACTGATCAATGCCCTGAGCTACTTGCTCGCCGCACCGCCCCAGGCATTGAACGCTGAGCTGATTGAACCCAAAAGCATCCCTCATCCAGCACCGGATGTACCCTTGGGTGTGCCGTCGGAACTGGCGCAACGCCGTCCCGATATTCAGCAAAGTGAAGCGGCGCTGCATCAGGCGACGGCAGAAATCGGCGTTGCCCAGGCTGACTTTTATCCCCGAATCAGCCTCGGAGCCAGCTTTGGTACTCAGGCAAAGGACGGTGCGGATGTGGGCAGCTGGAGCTCACGGCAATGGTCGTACGGGCCAAGCCTGTATTTGCCGATTTTTCAAGGTGGACGTCTGACCGGCACGCTGGAATTGCGCAAAAAGCAGCAACAGCAAGCAGCCCTGAGCTACCAGCGCGTGGTGCTTGGTGCCTGGCATGAAGTGGATAACGCCATGACGGACTATGCCGCGCAGAAACAACGGCACAGCGCGCTGATGGAAGCTGTCAGCCAGAACAACATCGCCTTGAGCACCGCCAGGGATCGCTACACCCAGGGCGCTGCAGACTTCATCAACGTGCTGGGTGTGCAACGTGCCTTGCTAGAGACTCAGAGTGCTCTGGTGGACAGCGCGACGGCGGCGGCGATTGATCGGGTTCGGTTGTATCGGGCGTTGGGCGGGGGTTGGCCGAAGGGCTGAAGACAACATCTGCCCGGCGCCCTGGAGGATATTGCCTATCATGTACTGCCAGCGTTGCAGCGCCGGGGTCTGTTGCGCACCGAATAAAAGGGCAACCCACATCGGGACAATCTGGGCCTGCAACGTTCCGCGCATCGCCGTCAGCACGAGCCGGTCTGACCTGCGCGCCATTACAAAAAGTGAGAACCACCATGACGTATACCGCTGCCGAAAACCGCTACGAGCAAATCCCCTACCGCCGCACTGGCCGCAGCGGGCTGGTATTACCTGCCCTGTCCCTCGGCCTGTGGCACAACTTTGGCGACAGCACGCCCATCGACACCCAGCGGGCCATGCTGCGCACCGCGTTCGACCTTGGCATCAACCACTTCGATCTGGCCAACAATTACGGCCCTCCGTATGGCAGCGCTGAAGTCAATTTCGGTCGGCTTTTTCGTGAGGACTTCAAGCAGTATCGCGACGAGCTGATCATTTCCACCAAGGCCGGTTGGGACATGTGGCCAGGGCCTTATGGTCAGGGCGGTGGGTCGCGCAAATACGTGCTGGCCAGCCTCGATCAAAGCCTGCAGCGGTTGGGCCTGGACTACGTGGACATTTTCTATTCCCACCGTTTCGATCCGGACACACCACTGGAAGAAACCGCCAGCGCCCTGGCCACCGCTGTGCAACAGGGCAAGGCGTTGTACATCGGTATCTCGTCTTATTCAGGGGCCAAGACCCGGGAAATTGCCGAGCTGCTCAAAGGCTGGAAAGTGCCACTGCTGATTCACCAACCGGCGTACAACCTGCTCAATCGCTGGGTCGAGAAAGACCTGCTGCAAACCACAGAACAACTCGGCGCCGGGGTAATTGCGTTTACCGCCCTGGCTCAAGGGCTGCTCACCGACAAATACCTCAATGGCGTGCCGCAGGATGCCCGGGTTAATCGCCCCGGTGGCGGCTCATTGCAGGCCTCGCATTTATCCGAAGCCAACATCGCCCACGTTCGGGCGCTGAACGAAATCGCCAAACGCCGCGGCCAGAGCCTGGCGCAAATGGCCCTGGCCTGGACCTTGCGCGACTCGCGAGTCACTTCGGCACTGATCGGCGCCAGCCGCCCGGAGCAAATCATCGAAAACGTCGCCGCCCTGAAAAACCTCGAATTCAGTCAGCAAGAGCTGGCCGAAATCGACCGCTTCGCCCAGGAAGGCGGAATCAACCTGTGGGAAAAGCCGTCGTTGGCGGAGTGAAATCAAAGCCTGCTGCAGCTCCCCGGTGAAAGCGGTTCGGTCGCAAGACCACTGACTTTTGCCGGGGATGTTGGTTAGCGCAGTCGGTCGACTTTCGGTGGGACGCAACAGGTCTTACGGCCGTTTGACTCGACTCGTGAACTTATCAAGCTGATATGAGAGGGCTCAATACATGCAATATTTTTATAATAACCTTAGCTCGAAATAGAATTTCACAGGCCGCTCTTATAGCCATATGTTGCAGGTACGGACCGGGGACACCTCCCCGAGCGCGTCCAACCCCATGCGGTATGACTACAAGAAGGAGCGGTTCATGAGCATCGAATTCATCGGTTACATCGCCACCCAGCCGGGCTCGGAAATCCACCCACGCAGCGGCCCGACCATCCAGCCGGAGTACGTCGCAAAGGTCGCCAGGGCCCATGAGGACGCTGGCTTTGATCGCGCTCTGGTGGCCTACCATTCCAATAGCCCGGACAGCGCCTTCGTTGCAGCCCACGCCTCAAGCGTGACCACAAAACTGAAGTTCCTTATCGCCCATCGGCCTGGCTTCATTTCGCCTACCGTGGCTGCCCGGCAGTTCGCGACCCTTGATGTATTCAATGGCGGGCGCACTGCGATCCACATCATTACCGGTGGCGATGATAAGGAACTGCGTGCCGACGGCAGCCATATCGGCAAGGACCAGCGTTACGCACGCACCGATGAATATCTGGGCATCGTGCGTCAGGAATGGACCAGCGAAACACCCTTCGATCACCAGGGCGAGTATTACCAGTTTGAAGGCGCGCACTCGCTGGTGAAATCTCCCCAGCTGCCGCACATACCGGTGTATTTCGGCGGGTCTTCCCCAGCTGCAATCGCCGTGGCGGGCAAGCATGCCGATGTCTATGCGCTATGGGGCGAGACGTACGATCAGGTCCGAGCGGTAGTCAAAGAGGTGCGTGCCGAAGCCGCCAAACACGGCCGGACCGTACGTTTCAGCCTGTCGCTGCGGCCGATTCTGGCGGAAACGGAAGAGAAAGCCTGGGCCCGTGCCGACAGCATTCTGGAACGCGCCAAAGCCATCGCCGAAGGCAACGGTTTCGTGCGCCGTGAACCACCCAACGAAGGCTCGCGCCGCCTGCTGGCCGCTGCCGCACAAGGTTCCCGGCTGGACAAGCGCCTGTGGACCGGCATCGCAGGGTTGCTGGGCGCGCAAGGCAATTCCACCTCGCTGGTCGGTACCCCGGAGCAAGTGGCCGAAGCGCTGCTCGACTACTACGACCTGGGGATCACCACTTTCTTGATTCGCGGCTTCGACCCGCTGGACGACGCCATTGACTACGGCAAAAAACTCATTCCGTTGACCCGCGAACTGGTAGCCAAGCGTGGACGTGAGGCGCAGGAGCAAGTCGCCTGAAATATCAGCTCTTGCGTTTCCGACCCGCTACCCGTCTTTGACTGTCTGTTTTCGAGAGCGCCATGCCAAAACCCTTAGTGAGTATTCGCCTGCGTCGTCCGTTGCTTGCAGCTCTTGCCATCGCTGCTGTGTGGTCATTGATGCTACCCGCCCACGCCCGTGAAACGGTGCGCATCGGTTATCAGAAATCCTCAACCCTGATCACCGTTCTTAAAAACCAAGGCACCCTTGAGAAAGCCCTGAACGCTGCAAACGTCGACGTCAGCTGGCATGAATTCCCCAGCGGCTTGCCCCTGCTGGAATCGCTGAACATCGGCAACGTCGACATCAGTGCCGATGTTGCCGACACCGTACCGATCTTCGCCCAGGCTGCTCAGGCAAGGCTGACTTACTTTGCCGAAGAAACCCCGTCGCCCGCAGCCCAGGCCATCGTGGTGCCGAAGGACTCACCGATCCAGAGTCTGGCCGATCTGAAAGGCAAAAAGGTCGCAGTCACCAAGGCGGCGGGCACTCACTATCTGCTGATCGCGGCACTGACCAAGGGTGGTCTGAAGTTCTCGGATATTCAGCCTGCTTACCTGACCCCGGCTGATGGCCGCGCCGCCTTTGAAAACAACAAGGTGGATGCCTGGGTAACATGGGAGCCCTTTCTCACCAGCGTGCAACGCCAACTGCCAACTCGCACCCTGGCCGACGGCACTGGCCTGGCCAGCTATAAGCGCTATTACCTGACCAGCACGCTCTACGCCAAGGCTCACCCTGAAGTGCTCAAGCTGGTGTTTGATCAACTGCAGAAGGCCGGCCAGTGGGTTAAAGGCAACCCGAAAGAAGCTGCCGCCGTGCTCGGCCCGCTGTGGGGCAACCTGGATACCGCCACGGTGGAAATCGCCAATAGTCACCGTAGCTATGAGGTGCGACCGGTGAAGGTCGATCAACTCGGCGAACAACAGAAAATCGCCGACGCATTCTTTGCCGCCGGGCTGCTACCCAAAGCGGTGGATGCCAAGGATGTGGAGATCTGGCAGCCGTAAGCTCGACCTGTGGAGACACTGGATCTGTAGGCGCTGCCGAAGGCTGCGAATAGCGGTGTGCCAGGCTCATCGCCTTCGACAGCCAGGATCAACCACGGTAATAATGCGTGCACATTTTCCAGCCGGAGCCTTCAGCCGTGGCCGTCCCGCACGCTATTTTGCCGATCTTTCTCTTGATTGTTCTGGGCTACTTCCTTCGCCAGCGAGGCACGCTCACGGCGGAAAGCAACAAAGCCTTCGGCGAAATAGCGTTCAAGATCTTTATGCCCATGGTGTTGTTCACCGGCATGGCCAAGGCCCCGCTGCATGACGGCTTGAACATGACGATTCTGGCGGCTTATTTCATCCCGGCCCTGATCATTTTCGCCGGGGTGAACCTGGTAGCGCACCTGCGTATCGGCCATCCAACCCCTTTCGGACTGACCGCCGCGTTTGGCAACAATGGGTTGATCGGCATCGCGCTGATTGCCAGCTTGTTCGGCAATCCAGGTTTGGTGCTGCTGTTCACGATCCTGGCAGTGCACAGCTTGCTACTGTTCAGCTTCCAGAGCCTTTACAACAGCTTTGCCAGCGGCGAGCCATTCAGCTTCAAGACCCTGATCGCCAGCCTGGCCAATCCGATGATCATCGGCCTGTTGCTGGGCGTACTGCTTAATCTGTCGGGCTTGAGCCTGCCCTTGTGGGCCGACCACCTGACGACGTGGCTGGCTCAAGCAGCCCTGCCCAGTGCCCTGATCGTCCTGGGCGCCAACCTCGCTGGTTTCCGCTTGCGCCCCAGCGTCGAAGCCATCGGCATCACGGTCGCCAAACTGCTGATCATGCCGCTGCTGGTGTTGCTGACCTGCAAGGTCTTGGGCGTCAGCGGCACACCCCGGGCCGTGCTCATGCTGATGGCAGCCAATCCCTGCGGCGTGAACGTGCTGGGCTTCGCTCGCACCCAGGAGGATGTGCAAAAAACCAGCTCGGCGATTTGCCTGTCGACACTTTTTTCCGCGGCGACCTTGCCGATGTGGATGTGGATCAATGGCTGGGTGTGAGCTGTTGGGAAAGGTCTGGACTGCCCGGATATGTGGGCCTGTGCAGTCACACAGGCTTCAGCTGGATTGAAGCTTTTGGTGTTGCAGAATCACGCCGTTCGCACTTCGCTCAATAGCTCAGGATGGCGATCAAGCAACATGAGCAGCTTGATCAGCGCCACGGGCGGCTTGGTCTTTCCGTTCTCGTAGCGAGAGAAGGCATTGATACCGCCACCAAAAATTTCCGCCGCCTCCCGCTGATCCAGAGCGAGTTTTTTGCGTACTGTGGTGATGAATGCCGGGTCAACAATCGAGGCATTCACTTGCTTGTTGAATACCAGCATTGCAGCACTCACTCGGGCGGATTCCCATGCCTCCAGAATCGCTTCGCCACAAGCAGCGCAATAGACACCGGTTACCGAATGGATGACCGTGGACTCGGTTTTGTAGGTGTACGGCATGTCGCGAGTATCATGCACCGCCTCGGCTGCACCACAAGATGGACATTTCATGTTCATAGCTCCTTGAAGGACACGATGAGCACGTCATCAATGACCGTGAGTTTCAGGTAAACCTCGCCGCCAGCTGTTGATGGCCGGTAAACGTCCTGCCAGATTTTGTGATCCGCATGAGTGGTCATGCTCTTGTAGAAATCCGCAGGAATCAGCGACATTGACAACCTGGACAATTGCTTCGAAGTCGAAACCTAACGCTGCACCGCCAACAAGTGCTGACGAAGTCCCGCTTACCCTTCCTTGTGCAACTAACTTTTTGATGATCGCAAGCTTGCAATGAGGTGCTGATTTCACCATGGCCGGAAACTAACCTACTAGGTTTAATTTGGCAAGTAGGTTAAATCAGCATCCACCTGGAAGATCCATAAATAGTTACCGCAGGCCCATCACAGAAGCGAGGGTCGATTCCATCTGGGGCTTGCTCTCTTCAAACCCCCAAAAGCCGCTTCGTCGTCGTCATCGCATTGTTCAATGACTGGCCGGTACGTTGCAGCTTGTTGAGCAAACTGGCGCCCAGCCAAAGCTGGTAGAGGGTTTCAGCCAGTTGACGGGCGTCGCCGTCAGGCAGGGTTTTATCGGCTTGGCCTTGCTCAATGCTGGTGGTAATGCGCGATACCACTTGCTCCGCTCCGTCACGCAAGGTGACTCGCATGGCTTCGGACAAATCCGAAACCTCGGCGCTGAGCTTCACCACCAGGCATTCATCGCCGTACTCGCCCAGCACGCAGCGGTCCTGCCAACCCTGCCAATAGCCCATCAGCCGCTCGCGGGCAGACAGACCGGGTAGCGTCAGACGTCGCTCCATGTCGGCGAGGTAGCCGACAAAGTAGTCCTCCAGTAAAGCCTGGCCGTACAGCTCTTTGGATTTGAAGTAGTGATAGAACGAGCCCTTGGGCACGCCAGCGGTTTGCAGGATCTCGTTCAGCCCGACACTGGTGAAGCCTTTCTCAGCCATCATTCGATGGCCGGTGTCGATCACATGTTGGCGGGTATCGTCGTAGGTCGGTTTCATGAGGCTCGCAGTAGCAAACAATAGACCAGTCGTATATTTCAGTGAGCAGGAGTTTGCCACATCTCCCCGCAAAAAACCCTAGACGAAAAAAATCATAGACGACTGGTCTATTTTGAACTTAAGCTGAGCCCCGACGACAAATTCTTCGGATGCCGACGACGAGCCAATCAATGGCCGCCGGTAACATCCACCAATCCAGGGTGCGCTATGAAAATATTGATGGTTCTGACTTCACACGATCAACTCGGCAATACCGGCAAGAAAACCGGCTTCTGGCTCGAAGAGTTCGCAGCTCCCTATTACGCCTTCAAGGACGCCGGCGCGGACGTGACGCTGGTCTCGCCAGCAGGTGGCCAGCCACCGCTGGACCCTAAAAGTGACGAGCCCGATGCACAGACGGCCGAAACCGATCGCTTCCGTAACGACCCATCCGCGCAGCAGGCACTGGCCCACACCGGCCTCTTGTCGGACGTCCGCGCTGATGATTTCGACGCCGTGTTTTATCCAGGTGGCCATGGTCCACTCTGGGACCTGGCCGAAGACAAGCACTCAATCGCGCTGATCGAAGCCTTTGATCGCAGCAACAAGCCACACGGTTTTGTCTGCCACGCACCGGGCGTATTGCGTCACGTGATGGCCGAGAATGGCAAACCATTGATCCAGAATCGTGACGTGACTGGCTTCACCAACGCCGAAGAGGCTGCGGTTGGCCTGACTGACGTGGTGCCGTTCCTGATCGAAGACGAGTTCCAGAGCCTCGGCGGGCGCTACTCCAAAGTGGCCGACTGGCAGGTTCACGTCGTGGCTGACGGGCAACTTGTCACCGGCCAGAACCCTGCCAGCTCCGCTGCCGTCGCAGAGAAACTGTTGAAGATGCTCGGCTGAGTCCTTCGCTGACGCGTTTGCACTTCCCTGCATGAAAACCGTGCACTCATCTGCACGGTTTTTTATACATGAAAAATAGTTGACTGGTCTAATAAGCCCCAACAAGGTATCCCCATGAGTAAAAGCAGCTTCTTCAAACCCGCGACATTAGGTTTGCACACCCTGAAAAACCGTATCGTTCTGCCGCCCCTGACCCGCCAGCGCAGCACCCAGCCCGGCAACATCGCCAATGAATTGATGGCTGAGTATTACGAGCAACGCGCGGGCGCCGGTTTGCTTGTTACCGAAGGCACTCAAATCGAACCTCGTGGTCAGGGCTATGCCTGGACACCGGGTATTCATACCGCTGAGCAAATCGCTGGATGGCGCAAGGTCACCGAGGCGGTGCACGCCGTTGATGGCGTGATCTTCGCACAGCTCTGGCACGTGGGCCGCGTGTCGCATACCGCATTGCAACCTGAAGGCGGCGCCCCGGTATCCGCGTCCGCCGTAGCCACAGACCGGGTCAGCGTATTTATCGAAACCGCGCCCGGTGCAGGTGCCCTGGTGCCGCCGTCCGCCCCGCGCGCACTGACCACGGATGAAGTACAGGAGCTGATTCAGCTTTATATACAAGCCGCGCGCAATGCCATGGACGCAGGCTTCGATGGCATCGAACTGCATTGCGCCAACGGTTATCTGGTGAATCAGTTCATTTCCGCTCACAGCAATCTGCGCACTGATCAGTACGGCGGCTCACTGGACAACCGCTTGCGCTTCCTTCGTGAGGTGGTTGCGGGTGTCGCTGAGTGCATTGGCAAAGAGAAAGTCGGCGTACGTTTTGCCCCGCTTTTCACCACCACCGACGAAGCGCGGACTTATCTGGGCATGGTTGAGGAAGACCCGCACACCACCTACATCCAGGCTATCAAGGTGCTTGAGGACGTGGGCATTGCCTACCTGTCGATCGCGGAAGCCGACTGGGACAATGCGCCGGAGATGCCGGAGACGTTTCGCAGGGCGGTGCGCAGCACCTTCAGCGGCGCGATTATTTATGCGGGCCGCTATAACGCAGAATCCGGTGCCAGGCTGCTCGACTCCGGGCTGGCCGACTTTGTTGCTTTCGGCCGCCCGTTCATGGCCAATCCCGATCTGCCTGCACGGATCGCCAACAACTGGCCTCTCAACACGCTGAACCCGGCGACGGTGTATGGCGGCACGGGTGAGGGTTATGTTGATTACCCGGCTTACGGCGGGTAACCATTCACCTCTCAACATCATTGCGACCGACTAGCGAAAACCTCTTTGGCAGCAAAAAGGCCATTAAGCGCGGCAGGAAAACCCGCATAAACCGCCATCTGCATCAGGATCTCTGTGATTTCCTCCTGCGACAGCCCAACATTCAGAGCGGCCTCGATATGCACCTTCAGTTGAGGGGTGGCGGTGCCCATCGCGGTTAACGCCGCAACCGTCGCAATCTCACGGTCCCTCAGACTCAAACCAGGCCGCGAGTAAATGTCTCCGAAGGGAAACTCGAACAGGTAAGTCGCAAAATCTGGGGCGATGTTGGCGAGCGCGGCAACGACCTTGTGTCCGGCTTCGCCATCAATTTCAGCGAGTGCGCGCTTACCTCGTTCCAGTCGACTTTCGCCTTCGTGGGGTAGGTGTCGTGTCATAACTATTTATCCTCTGTGCTTGATCAATGTAACCAGCGATCTTCTTGTCGAGGACGAGCAGGCAGGCGGCGAGCTCGGACGCACGGATGCGTACCGACTCGCGATGTTGTTCGAGCATCGCGCAGCGCTCGGCTTCAGTTTCCACACCACGCTCGCGCAAAGTCGCATAGCGCAGCATGTCTCGGATTGGCATCCCGGTCGTTTTGAGGCGGCCCAGAAACTCAATCCAGATCAAGATCGAGGCGTCATAGTCACGCTGGTTCGAACTGTCACGTTCAGCATAGGGAAGTAGCCCGATCCGTTCGTAATAGCGGATCGTGTGAGCTGAAAGTCCCGAACGCTGTGCCAATTCACCTATCTTCATAAGCACCTTCTCATCCAGACACACAACACGTTACGACTTAGAGCGCACTCTAAGTCAAGCGCATTCAAATCACCGCTTCCTATGCAGACGGACTAACCCGCGGACGGTGACAATTGTCTCCCTCAAGTGGACAGTCAAACCTTTTTCAGGCGCTTTTTCATCTCGAGGCTGAACATTAATCTGAGCCCATGTTGAACGACAGCCACTAACCACTTCGAAAAAGGATTCCACCATGACTAACGCCACCTACAACCGCCTGAACAAAGACGACGCCGTAGTCCTGATGATCGACCACCAGACAGGTCTGATTTCCCTGGTGCAAGACTTCAGCCCCAACGAGTTCAAGAACAACGTCCTGGCGCTGGCTGACGTGGCTAAATTCTTCGATCTACCGACCATCCTCACCACCAGTTTCGAACAAGGCCCGAATGGCCCGCTGGTTCCAGAGCTCAAAGAGATGTTCCCGGACGCGCCGTACATCGCCCGCCCCGGTCAGATCAATGCCTGGGACAACGAAGATTTCGTCAAAGCGATCAAGGCCACTGGCCGCAAGCAACTGATCATTGCCGGTGTGGTGACGGATGTGTGCGTAGCGTTCCCGACCTTGTCGGCGCTGGCGGAAGGGTTTGATGTGTTTGTGGTGACCGACTCGTCCGGCACTTTTAACACTGCGGTACAACAAGCAGCCTGGAACCGCATGACCCAAGCTGGCGCGCAGATGATGAACTGGTTCTCGGTGGCCTGTGAGTTGCAACGCGACTGGCGCAACGATATCGAAGGCCTGGGCAACTTGCTGTCCCAGCGGATTCCGAATTACCGCAATCTGATGAACAGCTATTCTGCGTTGACCGCTCGCTGAGAACGGTAACAAGCATCAGTCTAAAGGCCCGCATTGCGGGCCTTTTGCTTTTGTATGAACCCGCCCATACAGGACATCCGCCGACGGCATTTGGGCTACCTCACCTCTGAAAAACCGGAAAGGGACTTTTCCATCGCATCGACGTCCAACCCTGAAATAGCCTCTGCCTTCAATATCTCGCTGCTTCGGCCAAGGACACCTTATGACCTTTTACATCTTTCTTCTTGCGTGCTGTGCTGCCGCCGCAACGGGCATCATCTTCAAACCAGGCGCCTGGTACGAATCACTTCAGAAACCAAGCTTCACTCCACCGAATTGGGCATTTCCGGTAGCCTGGACAACGATCTATCTACTGCTCGCGTGGGCAGGATATCGTTTGACCCTCCTCCCTGGCAGCGAGACTGTCCTCGCTCTATGGGCGGCGCAAATTGCGCTCAATACCTTGTGGACGCCGGTTTTTTTTGGAGCGAACAACATCGTCGCTGCGATGGTGATCCTCGCCCTGCTCTGGATAGTTGTGGCCGCAATGGTCGTGATGGCTTTGCAGCTGGACATCGTGACAGGGCTTATCTTATTCCCGTACCTGCTGTGGCTCTGCGTGGCGGCTGCGCTGAACTTCTCGATCCTGCGTCACAATAAATAACCTTCGGGGAGAAGGTAGCCTTGCGTCAGCCTTCTAGCCACGTGCACGGAGAGCGCAGGAGGCAGTGAAGAGAGAGGGAGATATGAACCTGGGTCGGTAGCCACCAAAAACAAGGAGAGTTGCGGACTTTTTGTCTCAAGTTCGTAGCTGGTTGCCACCAAACCCCAAAAACGACAAAGCCCTGAAAAATCAGGGCTTTGTCGTATCTAAGATGGCGGAAGCATAGAGATTCGAACTCTAGGACCTGTTACAGTCGGCAGTTTTCAAGACTGCTGCCTTAAACCACTCGGCCATACTTCCGTTTGCATTGCGGGCGCCATAATACCGGAATGAAACACGCTGTCAAACTCTCTGGGTGGCTGATTGCAGAGCGTCTGTTATGATCTTTGCAACTCAACATTTCAACCACTAGGAGTTTCGCCATGCGCGAACAGGATTACGCAGTTAATAACGGCGTGCAGGCCGATCAGCTAGAGGTTAGCCGCGTCCTGCGCAACACTTACGGTCTTCTGGCCCTGACCCTGGCGTTCAGCGGCGTGATGGCTTACGTCTCTCAGCAAATGCGCGTCGGCTACCCGAACATTTTCGTCGTGCTGATCGGTTTCTACGGTCTGTTCTTCCTCACCAACAAACTGCGCGATTCGGCGTGGGGTCTGGTGTCGGCTTTTGCACTGACCGGTTTCATGGGCTTTTTGCTCGGCCCGATCCTCAATCGCTACCTGGGCATGCAAGGCGGCGCTGAAGTTGTAAGCTCGGCCTTCGCGATGACTGCGCTGGTGTTCGGTGGCCTGTCGGCCTACGTGCTGATTACCCGCAAGGACATGAGTTTCCTCGGCGGCTTCATCACCGCAGGTTTCTTCGTCCTGCTGGCCGCTGTTCTGGCGAGCATGTTCTTCCAGATCAGCGGTCTACAATTGGCCATCAGCGCAGGTTTCGTGCTGTTCTCGTCGGTCTGCATTCTGTTCCAGACCAGCGCGATCATTCACGGTGGTGAGCGCAACTACATCATGGCAACCATCAGCCTGTATGTGTCGATCTATAACCTGTTCATCAGCCTGTTGCAGATCTTTGGCATCATGAGCCGTGACGACTGATCATCAGCTACGTTTCAACAAAAAGCCCGCTAAGCGGGCTTTTTGCTGTCTATAGCTTTTGAATTCTTTATCATTGCCAGAGTTTTTCTGAAGAGCAGCCCATGAAGTTTGCCATTGCCGTGTTTTCCGCTGCCCATGCTCCCTCCTCGCGTCGGGCGCTCCTGTTCGCTCAGGCGGTTCTGGCTGGCGGTCATGAAATCGTGCGTCTTTTTTTCTATCAGGATGGCGTGCATAGCGCTTCGGCCAATGTGGTTGTGCCTCAGGATGAACAGGACATTGCCGCTCAATGGCAGGACTTGGTCAGCACTCATCAGCTCGATGGAGTCGTCTGCATTGCCGCAGCCTTGCGCCGTGGTGTGCTGAACGAAGAAGAAGCGCTGCGTTATCAAAAGCCAGCCGCCAACCTTTCAGGCTCCTGGGAGCTGTCCGGGCTGGGCCAGCTGCACGACGCCGCACAGTCGGCCGACCGTCTTATCTGCTTTGGGGGGCAATGAAATGGCCAAATCACTGCTCGTGATCAGTCGCCAGGCGCCCTGGTCCGGTTTGAGCGCGAGGGAAGCACTGGACATCGTACTGGCCGGCGGCGCTTTCGATCTGCCGATCGGCCTGCTGTTCATGGATGATGGCGTGTTTCAGCTCTCGCAATCGCAAGTCCCTGCGGCGCTGCTTCAGAAAGACCTGACCGCGAATCTCAAGGCTCTGGAGATGTTTGGTGTTGAGGATGTCTACGCTTGCGGAAAAAGCCTCGCGGAGCGTGGGATGTTTCCTGACAACCTGAATATCGATATCAAACAGCTCCCCCAGGAGCAGGATATTTCTGAACTCATTGACCGTTACGACCACGTGATCACACTCTAATGGCGACCTTGCACGTTCTCTCCCACTCCCCTTTTGCTGACAGCCGCCTGACCAGCTGCCTGCGCCTCCTCGGCAGCAAAGATGCCCTGTTGCTATGTGGCGACGCTACCTACGCACTGACTCAAGCGACAGCGCCTTTGCAGGCATTGCAAAGCCGCGTCGGTGCGTTTGAGCTATTTGCGATGCAAGAGGATGTCCTGGCCCGTAACCTGACCATCCCCGCTTGGGTCAAATGCGTGGGTTACCCGGAGTTCGTCGAGCTCTCGATTCGTTATGACAGGGTCAATACGTGGTTATGAAACACCTGAACGTCGAAGGACGCAGCATTGCTTTGGATAAAGAAGGCTTCCTCAAGGATCTTCAAGACTGGTCCTTGCCTGTTGCTTATGCGCTTTCAGCTGAAGAAGGCATCGAATTGACACCGGATCACGTCGAGATCCTGCACACATTGCGCGACTTCTACACTGAGTTTCAGCTGTCCCCCGCTACCCGGCCGCTGATCAAATACACGGCACTGAAGCTCGGCCCGGACAAGGGCAACAGCATGCACCTCAACCGCCTGTTCAACGGCACTCCCGCCAAACTCGCCGCCAAGCTGGCGGGCCTGCCCAAGCCGACCAATTGCATATGAACGAATACGCCCCTCTTGTCACTGAAACGCCCGCTGAGCATCCGTTTGCGCAGTTCGTCCGCATTCTGGGCAAAGGCAAACGAGGCGCCCGCAATCTGACCCGTGACGAAGCTCGGGAAGCTATGGGCATGCTCATCGACGAGAAGGTCGAAGACACTCAACTGGGCGCGTTCCTGATGTTGTTGCGCCACAAGGAAGAAAGCGCCGAGGAGCTGGCGGGCTTCGCTGAAGCGGTGCGCGAGCGTTTGAATGCACCGCGACTGAAGGTCGATATTGACTGGCCGACCTATGCCGGCAAGAAGCGGCATCTGCCGTGGTATCTGCTGGCCGCTAAATGCCTCGCGCAAAACGGCGTGAAAGTGTTGATGCATGGCGGTGGTGCGCACACCGCCGGGCGTCTGTACAGCGAGCAGTTGCTTGGACTGCTGGGCATCCCGCTATGCCGCGACTGGCAGGCAGTAGAGGAAGCTCTGGACCAGCAAAACCTGGCGTTCATTCCACTGGGGGACTGGGCCCCCCAGTTGCAGCGCATGATCGACCTGCGCAACACCTTGGGCCTGCGCTCGCCGATCCATTCCCTGGCGAGGATTCTCAACCCTTTGAATGCCCGCTGCGGATTGCAGAGCATCTTCCACCCTGGCTATCAGGGCGTGCACCGTGACGCCAGCGGCTTGCTGGGCAACCACACCATAGTGATCAAGGGTGACGGTGGCGAAGTCGAGATCAATCCGGACACCATCAGCCATCTTTATGGCACCACAGACGGCCTGCCCTGGGATGAAGAATGGCCAGCCCTGTCTGATCGTCGCCATGTGAAACCGGCGACCCTCGATCCTCAGCAGCTCATCGGCTTGTGGAAAGGTGAAATCGAAGACAGTTATCCGCAGTTGGCGTTGATTTCTACCATGGCGCTTGCCTTACGAGGCCTTGGAATGCCCCGAGCAGAGGCGTTCGAGCAAGCCGAGCAGTTCTGGAAAAATCGAAACACATCGATTTAATTGATTGTTACCCCTCAACCTTTGCGCTATTTGTTCGAACGAATCGGCTTAGACTCTTCTCCAAAGCACGTATACACATACTTTCTGGAGTCGAATATGGGCCTTTTGGTCGAAGGGCGCTGGCATGACCAGTGGTACGAAAGCAGCAAGGATGGGGCGTTTCAGCGCGAGCAGGCACAGCGCCGCAACTGGATCACCGCTGACGGAAAGCCAGGCCCTTCGGGTGAAGGCGGTTTCAAAGCCGAAGCGGGCCGTTACCACTTGTATGTTTCCCTGGCCTGCCCATGGGCCCACCGCACACTTATCTACCGCAAACTCAAAGGCCTCGAAAGCCTGATTGATGTGTCCGTGGTCAGTTGGCTGATGCGCGAGAACGGCTGGACCTTCGATGCCGAAAAAGGCTCAAGTGGCGATCCGCTGGATAACCATCAGTTTCTGTATCAGCGCTATCTGGCTGACACTGCCGACTACACCGGTCGTGTAACCGTGCCCCTGCTGTGGGACAAGAAACTGCAACGCATCGTCAGCAATGAATCAGCGGAGATTATCCGCATGTTCAACAGTGCCTTTGACGGGCTGACTGGCAATACTCTGGACCTCTATCCGGAGGCCCAACAGTCAGCCATCAATGAACTCAATGATCGTATCTATCCTGCGGTGAACAACGGCGTTTACCGCGCCGGTTTCGCGACCTCTCAGGGCGCGTACGAGCAAGCGTTCGACGATGTCTTTGCCGAATTGGACGCGCTGGAAAAACGGCTGGGCGAGAATCGCTACCTGACTGGCGAATACCTGACCGAAGCTGATATTCGGCTGTTCACCACGATCGTGCGCTTTGATCCGGTTTACCACGGGCACTTCAAGTGCAATCTGCGCCGGATCTCGGACTACCCGAACCTGAGCAATTGGATGCTGGAGTTGTATCAGTGGCCCGGCATCACCGAGACGGTGGATTTCGAACACATCAAGCAGCATTACTACGCCAGCCACGCGACCATCAACCCGACGGGCATCGTGCCTAAAGGGCCGCTGCAAGTATTGGACAGAGCTCATGATCGCCAGCGGCTGACTGGCCGGGGCATCTGGATCAAGACCGGAGAGTAAGCGAGCTTTAAAAAACGCCGGACTGACTAGAAGCGCTCTAACGAGAGCTCCAGGCAGTCCGGCGTTATGCCGTCTGAAACAGATACCTGGAGCGAGCTTGCTCGCGATGGGGCTTATCTGCGGAAAAATCATCCACTGACATGCCGCCATCGCGAGCAAGCTCGCTCCTACAGGGTCCCGCGTTTGCGGCGCAACAGCGCAAGGTCTGAACGGGGGCGCGCCTACAAAGGCCCAAGAATACTGGCTGATCAGACCGTTGCCTGAGCGCCTTCGAACCAGGCCAGTTTTTCACGCAACTTCACGACTTCGCCGACAATCACCAGCGTTGGAGCATGAACTTCGTGCTCGGCCACCATCTGCGGCAGATCGGCCAAAGTCCCGGTAAACACCCGCTGACTGGACGTGGTGCCCTGCTGGATCAGCGCCGCTGGGGTGTCCGCGGATCGACCGTGCTTGATCAACTGTTCGCAGATGACCGGTAGTCCGATCAAACCCATGTAAAACACCAGGGTCTGGGCAGGTGCCACCAAGTCATTCCACGGCAGATTAGTGGTGCCGTCTTTCAAGTGCCCGGTGATGAAGCGTACCGATTGGGCATGATCACGATGGGTCAGCGGAATACCCGCGTAAGCGGCGCAACCACTTGCAGCGGTAATCCCGGGTACGACTTGAAACGGAATACCGTGGGCAGCCAGCTCTTCGATCTCTTCACCGCCACGACCAAAGATGAACGGGTCACCGCCCTTGAGTCGTAAAACACGCTTGCCTTGCTTGGCCAGATCAACCAGTTGCTGGTTGATCTGATCCTGAGGCAGCGCGTGTTCAGCCCGTCGCTTGCCCACGTAAATCCGCTCGGCATCACGACGGCAAAGGTCGAGAATCGTTGGCGCAACCAGGCGATCGTATAACACCACGTCGGCTTGCTGCATCAGGCGCAATGCGCGGAAGGTCAGCAGGTCTGGATCACCCGGCCCCGCGCCAACCAGATAAACCTCGCCCGGCGCATGGGGTGCGTTGCCTGCGATCTTGGCAATCAGCAGGCGCTCAGCTTCGCCACCCTGCCCTGCCAACTGACGGTCAGCAATAGGCCCCTGGAAAACCTCCTCCCAGAACGCGCGACGCTGAGTCACGTCGGGGAACAAGTTCTTCACCTGTGTACGAAAGCGCGCCGCCAGGCCAGCTAGCTGGCCGTAAGTCGACGGGATCCAGGTTTCCAGCTTGGCCCGAATCAGCCGCGCCAGAACCGGAGCGTCGCCGCCGCTGGAAACCGCGATCACCAGAGGCGAGCGGTCGACAATGGCCGGGAAGATCACGCTGCACAGCGCTGGCGCGTCCACGACATTGACCGGTACACAGCGCTGCTTGGCATCCTGAGACACTTGAGCGTTGAGCGGCTCGTCATCAGTTGCGGCAATTATCAGCACGCAATCATCCAGATCACTGACGCTGTAACCGCGCAGGATCATCTGGCCACCGCTTTTCTCGATCAACTCGCGCAGCTGTGACTCGATCTCGGGGGCAACCACCCGCAGGATCGCACCAGCTTCAGCGATCAGGCGGGATTTGCGCAACGCGATCTCACCACCGCCCACGACCAGCACTTGGCTGCCCCGCAGGTTATGAAACAGCGGCAGAAATTCCATTTAGCCGATGACCTCAATGCCACCCATGTACGGCTTGAGTACTGCAGGCACACGAATCGAGCCGTCAGCCTGTTGGTAGTTTTCCAGCACTGCGACCAGAGTGCGGCCAACTGCCAGACCGGAACCGTTCAGGGTGTGAACCAGTTCGGGCTTGCCGGTTTCCGGGTTGCGCCAGCGGGCCTGCATACGACGCGCCTGGAAGTCACCACAGTTGGAGCAAGAGGAGATTTCGCGGAATTTATCCTGGCTCGGGACCCATACTTCCAGGTCGTAGGTTTTGACCGCGCTGAAACCCATATCGCCAGTGCAGAGCGCCAGAACGCGGTAAGGCAACTCCAGCAGTTGCAGAACACGCTCGGCGTTGGCCGTCAGGCCTTCCAGGGCTTCCATGGATTTTTCCGGCTCGACGATCTGCACCATCTCGACCTTGTCGAATTGATGCTGACGAATCATGCCGCGCGTGTCGCGACCCGACGCACCGGCTTCGCTGCGGAAGCATGGGGTATGGGCGACGAACTTCAACGGCATCTGTTTGGCGTCGATAATTTCACCGGACACGATATTGGTCAGGGAAACTTCGGCAGTCGGGATCAGGTACAGATCCGCTTCGCCTTCGCGGGAGATCTTGAACAGGTCTTCCTCGAACTTCGGCAGTTGACCAGTGCCTTGCAGGGCAGGAGCCTGGACCAGGTAAGGCGTGTAAGCCTCTTCATAGCCGTGCTCGTTGATGTGCAGGTTGATCATGAACTGCGCCAAAGCACGATGCAGACGGGCAATCGGGCCGCGCAACAGGGCAAAGCGCGCGCCGGATAGCTTGGCGGCGGTTTCGAAATCCAGCCAGCCGAACTTCTCACCCAGCGCAACGTGGTCCTGAACCGGGAAGTCGAATACTTTTGGCGTACCCCAGGTGCGCACTTCGACGTTGCCGTCTTCGTCCGCGCCAACCGGCACTGATTCGTGAGGCAGATTCGGCATGCTCAGCAGCATGGCGTCCAGTTCGGACTGGATGCCGTCCAGTTCTTTCTTGCCGCTGGTGAGCTCTTCAGCCATACGGTCGATATCGGCCATCAACGGCGCGATGTCTTCGCCACGCTGCTTCGCCTGACCAATGGACTTGGAACGGGCATTACGCTCGGCCTGCAATTGCTCGGTACGGGTCTGTACCGTCTTGCGCTGGGTTTCCAGCGCTTCGATGCGCGCTACATCCAGTGTGAAGCCACGGGACGCCAGGCGATCCGCTACGTCTTGAAGTTGAGTACGTAACAGTTTGGAATCGAGCATATCGTTCTCTCGTCTATCAAAGTCTGGTCAGGGACAGGCCAACCCAGGTTGCAAGCAGCCCGCCGAACACGCTGATACCCGCATAGCCCAAGGCCAGTGGCATTTGCCCGCTTTCGAGCAGGCGCAACGTGTCCAGTGAAAAGGATGAAAAGGTCGTAAGACCGCCTACAAAGCCGACGATCAAGCCGGCCCGAATCTCAATGGGTACTTCAGGGCGCAGTAAGAAAAGCCCGTAAAGCACGCCGATAATCAGGCAACCGACGATGTTCACCGCCAGGGTTGCCGTATAAAAATGCTTGGGCCAATTGGCGCTGACCCAGGTGCTTGCAGCAAAGCGCAATAATGTACCAGCGATGCCGGCGATGGACACCGCAAGAATTGTTTTAAGCACTACTTTCTCCGCTGACGTGGGCTGGCCGCATCCAAAGCCGCCAGATGTTTGAGCTTTTCACCGATTTTCAGCTCCAGGCCTCGTGGCACTGGCTGGTAATAATGACGTGGCTCAAGCTGGTCCGGGAAGTAATCCTCGCCAGCCGCGTAAGCATCAGGCTCGTCATGGGCATATCGGTATTCTTCGCCGTAGCCCAGTTGTTTCATGAGTTTGGTCGGAGCGTTCCGCAGATGCAGCGGAACTTCCAGGGAACCGTGCTCAGTAGCCTCGCGCATCGCCGCCTTGAAACCCATGTACACAGCATTGCTTTTCGGCGCGCAGGCCAGATAGACAATCGCCTGAGCCACCGCAAGCTCGCCTTCGGGGCTGCCCAGACGCTCTTGAACATCCCAGGCCGACATGCACAACGGCAGCGCCCGCGGATCGGCGTTGCCGATATCTTCACTGGCCATGCGCACTACCCGGCGGGCCAGATAGAGCGGATCACAGCCGCCGTCAATCATCCGCGCGAACCAGTACAAGGCCGCATCGGGATTGGAGCCGCGAATGGATTTGTGTAGCGCGGAAATCTGGTCATAGAACGCCTCGCCACCCTTGTCGAAACGGCGACGACTATCACCGAGCAGGCTTTGCAGCAGCTCCAGATCAATCTCGCTGCCGTCTTCCGCCAGATCCGAGGCGTTCTCCAGCAGATTGAGCATGCGTCGCCCGTCGCCATCGGCAGCGGCCATCAGCATGGCAAAGCCTTCGTCACTCAGGCTCAAGCGGTGCTGACCCAGCCCACGCTCTTCGGTCAGCGCCCGGCTGACCAGCTTGCGCAGGGCAGATTCGTCCAGACTCTTCAGGACATACACCCTGGCCCGGGACAATAAGGCGTTATTCAGTTCGAATGACGGGTTTTCAGTCGTGGCGCCAATGAAAATCAGTGTGCCATCTTCCACGTAGGGCAGAAAAGCATCCTGCTGCGACTTGTTGAAACGATGCACTTCGTCAACGAACAGGATGGTCCGACGACCATATTGCCCGGCCTGCTGCTTGGCCACTTCCACAGCCTGCCGGATCTCTTTTACCCCGGCCAGCACTGCAGAAACCGTCTCGAAGTGCGCATCGGAGACTTTCGCCAGCAACCGGGCCAGCGTGGTCTTACCCACACCGGGCGGCCCCCAGAAAATCATCGAATGCAGAGCACCCTGCTCCAGCGCTTCGCGCAGAGGCTTGCCGTGAGCCAGCAGATGCTCCTGACCGACGTACTCATCCAGATTGGTTGCACGTAGTCGTGCGGCCAGAGGCTGAGCGATCGGTTCACTTCGAAACAGGTCCATGGGCAACCGTTGATACCTCTTATTCCTGAATGACGTCAGCGCCCTTCGGGATCTGGAACTGGAATTTGCTCGCAGCGATCGGCTCGTTAGCCTTCACGCCCGTGAACAGAATATTAGTGCGCTGCCCAACGCTATCGATCAGCTGCATGTCATTGATGACACCGTTGCGAAACGATAGACGCAAGCTGTCAAACAGGGTGTCTTTGGTCTTGGGCTTGAGCACGAAATCCACCACGCCACCGGCTTCCTTGGAAGTGATGTCGAAGCTCTCACTGATTTTCGAGACATCGCCAGAAAGCAGCAAGGCAGGTGTTTGTGTCAAACGCTGATCAAGGGTCTTGATGGTGACCTGCTCCAGATCCGGGTCCCACAGCGAGACCTTCTTACCGTCGGAAACCATCAATTGTTCCTGAGGTGCGTCAGTGTGCCAATTGAACAGGCCTGGCCGCTGCAAGGCCATTTCACCGGCGGTTTCCTGCAGCTGAGTACCGCCACCGTCCAGCGTCAGCTGGGAAAAACGCGCCGTCAGGGTCTGGGACTTTTCCAGCAACTGTGTCAGGCGCGCGACGTCTTTGCTGTCTGCGTGAGCCGGAATCGCCGAAAAGGTCAGTGCAGTTACCAACAACATGCGGATAAGACGCATGGGAATCCTCATTGAGTTCGGTGAAGTCTCGTCAGCGTTTGATCGCTGACGAGTCATTTATGGAAGGTTGATCAGTCGCGCATCGGGGCAGGCGCGATGACTTCGCGCGAGCCGTTGGTGTTCATGGAGGTGACAACACCGGCCATCTCCATGGCTTCGATCATGCGTGCCGCACGGTTGTAACCAATCTTGAGCTTGCGTTGAACGGCGGAAATCGAAGCGCGACGGCTTTCCAGCACGAACTTGACTGCTTCGTCGTAAAGCGCGTCGCTTTCACTGTCTTCACCGCCCTCGCCACTGCCGCCATCAAAGCCACTGCCGGGCTCTTCAACCCCCGCCAGGATATCGTCGTTGTAGTCCGGGGAGCCGCGCAGCTTCCAGGCTTCGACGACACGGTGAACCTCGTCATCGGACACAAAAGCACCATGGACACGAATCGGTAGGCTGGTGCCCGGTGGCATGTACAACATGTCACCGTGACCCAGCAGCTGCTCGGCGCCGCCTTGGTCGATGATGGTCCGTGAGTCGATCTTGCTCGACACCTGGAACGCCATGCGCGTCGGGATGTTGGCCTTGATCAAACCGGTGATCACGTCCACCGAAGGGCGCTGGGTAGCAAGAATCAGGTGAATGCCCGCCGCTCGAGCCTTTTGCGCGATACGCGCGATCAGCTCTTCGACCTTCTTGCCGACGATCATCATCATGTCGGCAAACTCGTCCACCACCACAACAATGGTAGGGAGTTTGGTCAGCAGCGGAGCTTCGTCATGGATGCTCTCACGCTTGTACAGCGGATCGACCAGAGGCGTGCCGGCTTCCTGAGCCTCTCTGACCTTCTGGTTGAAGCCGGACAGGTTACGCACGCCCATCTTTGCCATCAACTTGTAACGACGCTCCATCTCGGCAACGCTCCAGCGCAAGGCGTTAGCGGCGTCCTTCATGTCGGTGACCACTGGGCAAAGCAGATGCGGGATGCCCTCATAGATCGACAGCTCAAGCATTTTCGGGTCGATCATGATCAGTTTGGCGTCTTCCGGGCCAGACTTGAACAGAATCGACAGGATCATCGCGTTGACCCCCACGGACTTACCGGAGCCGGTCGTACCCGCTACCAGCAAGTGCGGCATCTTCGCCAGATCGGTAATCACCGGTTTGCCACCGATATCATGGCCGAGCGCAAGCGTGACCGGGGATTTGGCGTCGTCGTATTCAGGAGTAGAAAGAACCTCGGAAAACCGCACGATCTGTCGATCTTCGTTGGGGATTTCAATACCCACGGTGGTCTTGCCGGGAATGACTTCAACCACACGCACGCTGGTCACCGCCAGCGAACGTGCCAGGTCCTTGGCCAGGTTGGAAATCCGGCTGACCTTGACCCCCGCAGCAGGCTGGATTTCGTAACGGGTAATCACCGGGCCGGGATGGATGGAGTCCACAGACACTTCGACACCAAACTCCTTGAGCTTGATTTCCAGCAAGTGCCCGACCGCAGCCAGGGATTCCGGGGAATAATTGAGCTGTTTCTTTTCCGCCGGGTCGAGAATGGAGATGGGCGGCAAGGTGCCTTCCACGGCGCTGTCGACGAACAACGGCGCCTGTTTTTCCTTCTGCACGCGTTTGCTGGGCTCTGGCGCCTTGGTCGGTGCGGGGGCAATAACGGCGGGGATATGGGTTTCCCGGGCGGTCATGTGCTTGCTCAGCGACTGTTCGCGCTCGATGAGGCGCTCCTTGGCCTTGGCCTGTTCACGGCGGTCGCTGGTGGCTGGAGCGACGACTTCATTGACGCGGGCATCGACTTCACGCAACTGCGCAACCATCTGCTTGCGCTCGTTGCGAGCCGACCACCAGTTGTTGGCTGCGCCCTGGAACAGCTCGAACAGATCAAGGGTGATCTTGCCGGTGACATCCATCACCTTGAACCACGACAGGTCGGTAAAGACCGTCAGACCAAACAGAAACAGGGCAATGAACAGCAGCGTACTGCCCTGAATGTTCAGGGCCTTCTTGGCCATGTCACCGAGGATTTCACCCAGCACGCCACCGGCCGAACCCGGGAATCCTGCTGCAAAATGGAAATGAATATGCGCCAGCGCAGCGCCGGCCAGTACCAGGAACACCAGACCGATCAGCCGCCAGGAGAACAGCCAGCCGCTCCACTGCCAGGGTTCGTGGCGATGACGGAACACCTGCCACGCCTTGACGGCCAGCAGCAGCGGAAAAATATAGGCGAAGTAGCCCAGGACCATGAACAGGATGTCAGCGCAGAATGCGCCGGCACGACCTGCCGCATTCTGAACCTCGACCGAACTGCTGGTATGGCTCCAGCCGGGGTCAGTCTGGTCGTAGGTCAGCAACGCCATCATCAAATACAGGCACAGCGCGCCAAAGGCGATCAACGCACCTTCCTTGAGCCGGTAGTGCAATTGCTGCCGCCAGAGCGGAACGGAGTTGGGTACTGCGGTGGATTTCTTCAAAACGCTTTTATTCCTGCGCAATAGCGCCGACAACGGGTGATTGACTACATACGAATTGCACGGTCGCGTAACTCAAATAACTTCAAGCCATGGGGCACACACCACAACGGTGATTCACTCGACAGCGTCGAGCAGACAAACCCTTGAAGCACGGCCCTTTAAGCGGGCATTGTACGGGTTTGTACGACTGATGCCACGATGGCATCCTGCCTCGAAACAGCCTGCTCAGTGCAGCCAACCGCCAGAGCTTGCCTTATCCAGGCGGGACATCGCTCCAGACTCAGGTGTAGCCTGACGCCAACCGGCGCCGCAAAGGCTCAATTTGAGCATGCATTGCCTTTCGTGACAAAGACTTATAGCGCGTTTTATAGCTGATCGATCAAATCCTGAAAACCCGCTAAAGTCCCGTTTATCAGGACAGCCCTTCGCGCGTCAAAGCGCTGTAGTAGCAAGCCTTGAATGGACGACCGATTATGACCACACCGACCGCTCGTAGTTGCAAGCCCAGAGCGCTTGCCGCCCTCCCCTCCTCCAAAGTGCCCAACCCATGCTGACCTGGCTTAAACGCGACAGTCTTGTTTTTCCGCCCTTGTCCAGAGCCTTGCGTGAACCTGACGGGCTATTGGCCGCAGGCGGTGACCTGTCCCCGGATCGGCTGGTGCAGGCATACCGCCACGGCTGCTTCCCCTGGTTTCAGGATGGGCAACCGATCCTCTGGTGGTCACCTGATCCACGCACGGTGATCTTTCCCGATGAGCTGCATGTATCGCGCAGTCTCGCGAAACTCATGCGCCAGCAACGTTACCGGGTGACGTTTGATCAGGATTTCAGCGGGGTAATTCGGGCCTGCGCCGGACCGAGAAGCTATGCAGACGGCACGTGGATCACCGGCTCGATACAGGAGGCATATGTAGAGCTGCATCGGCGTGGTCACGCTCACAGCGTTGAAGTCTGGGAAGGCGACCAGTTAGTCGGCGGGCTTTACGGGCTGGCAATGGGGCAGCTGTTCTTTGGCGAATCAATGTTCAGCCACGCAGACAACGCCTCCAAAGTGGGCTTTGCAACGCTGGTCGAGTACCTCAAGGCTTGGGGTTTCGTCTTGATTGACTGCCAGATGCACACTAGCCACTTAGAGAGTTTCGGCGCCAGGGCTATCTCCAGAGAAAAGTTCGCCAGCTACCTGCAAGCGCACCTGGATAAGCCCAATTACGCCGACTGGCTGCCTAGGCGAGTTCAGCAGGCTGACATACACTCTTAACTAAAGGTTTCTACTTCGGGGGCAATCATGACAGAGCTGGCGCGGCTTAAGTTTTATGCCACTCAACCCCACTCTTGCAGCTATCTGCCTGAAGAGCAGGCGACGACTCTGTTTCTGGATCCCAGCCAGCCGATGGACGTGCAGGTGTATGCCGATTTGTCCGACATGGGCTTTCGTCGCAGCGGCGACCATTTGTACCGCCCGCATTGCCAGAATTGCAGCGCTTGTGTGCCGGCGCGCATTCCGGTGGATCTCTTTGTGCCCAACCGTCAGCAAAAACGCATTTTCAAACGCAATGCCGACCTCGACGTGCGCAGCACAAAGCCACACTTCACCGAAGAATATTTCGACCTCTACCAGCGCTATATCGAACAAAGGCATGCTGATGGCGACATGTTTCCCCCCAGTCGCGATCAATTTTCGACATTTCTCGTGAGGGATCTCAGATTCTGCCGATTCTTTGAATTCCGCCTTGAAAAACGCCTGCTGGCAGTTGCTGTAACGGACATGCTCCCCAATGGTTTATCGGCGGTTTATACCTTTTACGAACCCGGCGAAGAGCGCCGCAGTCTGGGCCGCTACGCCATTTTGTGGCAAATCGCAGAAGCCGCTCGCCTGCGACTGCATGCAGTCTATCTGGGGTACTGGATCAAGAACTGCCAGAAGATGAATTACAAGACCCAATATCGACCTATTGAGCTGCTTACGAACCAGAGATGGGTCACTCTTTACTGAAGCCCTTGGCTTAGCCCTCACTTTTCGGGCACAATGCACGCCGCTTTTGCCTGGCGCCACTTGCACCGGGCCACTCATTGGATACCGAGGGCTTTACTGCATGTCGAAAGAAGACAGCTTCGAAATGGAAGGCACTGTCGTCGACACCCTGCCCAACACCATGTTTCGTGTGGAGTTGGAAAACGGGCACGTCGTAACCGCGCATATCTCCGGCAAGATGCGCAAGAATTACATCCGTATTCTTACCGGTGACAAGGTGCGTGTTGAGCTGACGCCCTACGACTTGAGCAAAGGGCGCATCACTTACCGCGCCCGCTAATCAGGTCTTAACAAAAACGCCCGGCATCTGCCGGGCGTTTTTGTGTGCTTGGGTTTTATGTAGGGACATAGATTACCTGTGGGAGCGGTGCTGGCCGGCGATAAGGCTGGACGCGACCCAAAGTGAACCGCGTCCAGCCTTATCGCGGGCAAGCACCGCTCCCACAGGATAAGCACCGCTTTAGCAACACAACAAAAAGCCCCGCAACTCTTGCGAGATGCGGGGCTTTTTTGTGGCCTGAGACTTAAGCCATTTCAGCCGTAGTTTCGTAGTCGAAGGTGATTTCGCCATCCTTGAAGTCGATATGCACCACGCCACCATGCTCGGCCAACTCACCGAAGAGGATCTCTTCAGCCAGTGGACGCTTGATCTTGTCCTGAATCAAGCGCGCCATTGGTCGGGCACCCATCGCTGCATCATAACCGCCTTCAGCCAGATAGCTTCGTGCGGCATCCGTCACTTCAAGCAGCACACGCTTGTCTTCCAACTGCGCCTGAAGCTCGGTGAGGAACTTGTCCACCACGCTTTTGATAACCTCATGGCTGAGGCGACCAAATTGGATAATGGTGTCCAGACGGTTGCGGAACTCAGGCGTGAAGCTCTTTTTGATGACTTCCATCGCATCAGACGAGTGATCCTGATGAGTGAAGCCTATCGAAGCACGCGCTGCGGTTTCTGCACCGGCGTTGGTGGTCATGATCACGATCACATTGCGGAAATCAGCCTTGCGCCCGTTGTTATCCGTCAGCGTCCCGTGATCCATGACCTGCAGCAGCAGGTTGAAGACTTCCGGATGCGCCTTCTCGATCTCATCGAGCAACAGCACGCAATGCGGCTGCTTGGTGATCGCTTCGGTCAATAGACCGCCCTGATCGAAACCGACGTAACCAGGAGGCGCACCGATCAAACGAGATACGGTGTGACGCTCCATGTACTCGGACATGTCGAAGCGAACCAGCTCGATACCCAAGGCCTTGGCCAACTGACGAGCGGCTTCGGTCTTGCCGACACCGGTCGGACCAGCGAACAAGAACGAACCCACTGGTTTGTCGGGAGACTTCAACCCCGCCCGGGACAGCTTGATAGCGGTCGACAAGGAATCGATGGCGGCATCCTGACCAAAAACGGTCAGTTTCAAGTCACGCTCAAGATTGCGCAGCAGTTCTTTGTCGGAGCTGTTGACGTGCTTAGGCGGAATACGCGCGATTTTCGCGACGATGTCCTCAACTTGCGCCACTTCAATGCGTTTCACGCGTTTCTCGACCGGCTGCAGGCGCTGATAGGCGCCCGCCTCGTCGATTACGTCGATGGCCTTGTCCGGCATGTGACGATCATTGATGTACCGCGATGCCAACTCGGCGGCAGCCCGCAGAGCTTCGTCGCTGTACTCGATATTGTGATGCGCCTCGAAACGCCCCTTCAGGCCGCGCAGAATACCGATGGTGTCCTCCACGGACGGCTCCGACACATCGACTTTCTGGAAACGCCGCGCCAAGGCTCGATCTTTCTCGAAAATGCCGCGGAATTCCTGGTAAGTCGTCGAACCGATGCAACGGATATCACCCGAAGACAGCAAAGGCTTGAGCAGATTCGAGGCATCCATGACACCGCCCGATGCAGCGCCGGCACCAATGATGGTGTGGATCTCATCGATGAACAGAATCGCGTGGGGACGCTTTTTCAGCTCGTGCAGCAACGCCTTGAAACGCTTCTCGAAATCGCCACGGTACTTGGTGCCCGCCAACAATGCGCCGAGATCGAGCGAGTAGACCACGCTACTGGCAAGCAGATCAGGGACTTGATTGTCGACGATGCGCTTGGCCAGGCCTTCGGCGATAGCCGTCTTGCCGACGCCAGCCTCGCCCACCAGCAGCGGGTTGTTCTTGCGACGGCGGGCCAGAATCTGCGCCACGCGCTCGACTTCAAGCTCACGACCGACCAACGGGTCGATGCGACCCTGACGAGCGAGTTCGTTAAGATTGCTGGCATAGGCATCCAGCGGATTACCTGAAGCAGAAGACTCACCACCCTCGTCGTCCTGCATATCTTGCTCACCTTCAGAGTGATCGCCGTGCCCAGGCACTTTCGATATGCCATGAGCGATGTAGTTGACGACATCAATGCGGGCCACGCTTTGCTGCTTGAGCAAAAATACTGCCTGGCTTTCCTGCTCGCTGAAAATGGCCACCAGCACGTTGGCGCCGGTGACTTCACGCTTGCCCGAACTCTGGACGTGGAAGACAGCACGCTGCAATACGCGCTGGAAGCCCAGGGTTGGCTGGGTTTCGCGATCTTCGTCATGAACCGGGATCAACGGTGTAGTGGAGTCGATAAATTCCTGCAGATCATGCTTGAGTTTATCGAGGTTCGCGCCGCAGGCACGTAGAACAGTGGCGGCAGCCTCATTGTCCAATAAGGCCAGCAGAAGGTGCTCGACGGTCATGAATTCATGACGTTTCGAACGCGCCTCCTTGAAGGCCAGATTGAGGGTGACTTCGAGCTCACGGTTTAACATAGCTTCACCTCATACCCAAGTGGTCGGCGTTTAACCGTCCTTCTCGATCTCACAGAGTAGTGGATGCTGGCTTTCCCTGGCGTATTGGTTGACCTGCATTGCCTTGGTCTCGGCGATGTCGCGGGTAAACAATCCACATACTGCCCGCCCCTCTGTATGGACGGCCAGCATGACCTTGGTCGCCAGCTCGCGATTCAGGTTGAAGAACACCTCGAGCACTTCGACAACGAAATCCATCGGGGTGTAATCGTCATTGAATAAAACCACCTTGTACATCGGTGGCGCCTGTAACGTCGGCTTGGCATCCTGAACGGCGGTGCCAGACGCGTCATCCTCATGGGAATCGGGATTGTCCTGATTTGATGTTAGTCGAATCTTGCTGATTGCATGCATGGAAAGAAAGGTTCGTTGAAGGCGGATTGAATAATTAGTCGCAGTCTGACCGGTTTTCAAATGGACCGCCGCATGACCTTGACTATCGGCAAAACGGTGTTACAAACAATAGAACCCACATTGGGTAAAAAGGGTCCGCGCAGTCAACCAAAATTTTTTTCGGTCCGGCGGATGAGGTGGATGATACTCCCAACGGAGTCCTTTGCAGAGGGATGTGACTATGGTCAGCGGTAAGGTCAAGTGGTTCAATAATGCAAAAGGTTATGGCTTTATCATTGAGGATGGGAGAACCGAGGACCTGTTCGCCCATTTCTCCGCCATCAAAATGGACGGCTACAAGACGTTGAAGGCTGGTCAAGCCGTCAGATTCGAGATCATTCAAGGGCCCAAGGGGCTGCACGCTATAGATATTCAGAGTGCCGCTGCTGAAGTTATGGCTTCTGCGCCTGAACCGGCGGCAGCCAGGAAGATCGAACCAGCCACTGAAAACTCTGCTTGATTAGCCCCGAAACGCCAGACCTGAAATCGGCCAGTTCAGCCCCCTGAACTGGCCGTTTTTTTTGCGCAGAAGCTTACATGTGACTAATCAGAGCATCGCCAAAGGCGGACGAAGACAACAAGGTGGCACCCTCCATCAGTCGTTCAAAGTCATAGGTAACGGTCTTGGCAGAAATTGCGCCGTTGGTCCCTTTGATGATCAGGTCAGCTGCTTCAGTCCAACCCATATGCCGCAACATCATTTCAGCAGACAAGATCAAAGACCCGGGATTGACCTGATCCTTGCCTGCATATTTGGGCGCTGTTCCGTGGGTAGCTTCGAACATGGCAACGGTATCGGAGAGATTGGCGCCCGGCGCAATCCCGATACCACCCACCTCAGCCGCCAAAGCGTCGGACAAATAGTCGCCATTGAGGTTAAGAGTCGCGATCACGTCGTATTCGGCAGGGCGTAACAGGATCTGCTGAAGCATTGCGTCGGCAATTGCGTCCTTAACGATGATATTTTTGCCGGTTTCAGGGTTCTTGAACTCCATCCAAGGCCCGCCATCCAGGAGCGTCGCGCCAAACTCCTCACTGGCGACCTCATACGCCCATTCCTTGAAGGCTCCCTCGGTAAATTTCATGATGTTGCCCTTGTGGACGATCGTCAGCGAATCGCGATCGTTATCCACCACATACTGCAGCGCTTTACGTGCCAATCGTCGCGTGCCCTCTCTGGAAACCGGTTTCACACCAATTCCACAGTCCTGATCGAAGCGAATCTTGGTGACACCCATCTCCTCCTTGAGGAACTTGATCACCTTGATGGCTTCGGGCGAGCCGGCCTTCCACTCGATGCCGGCATAAATATCCTCCGAATTTTCGCGGAAGATAGTCATATTCACATCACCCGGCTTCTTGACTGGACTGGGCACGCCTTCAAACCAGCGTACCGGGCGCAGACAGACATACAGGTCCAGCTGTTGGCGCAACGCCACATTCAACGAGCGAATACCGCCGCCCACCGGTGTTGTCAGCGGGCCTTTGATGGACACTACGTATTCCTTGACCGCATCGAGGGTTTCCTGAGGCAGCCAGGTGTCCTGATCATAGACTTGCGTAGCTTTCTCTCCGGCATACACCTCCATCCAGGAAATCTTGCGCTTGCAGCCATAAGCTTTTTCGACGGCAGCATCGACCACTTTGATCATCACCGGACTGATGTCGACGCCGATGCCATCGCCCTCGATATATGGAATGATCGGGTTGTCGGGCACGTTCAGCGAGTGATCAGCGTTAACGGTGATTTTCTCGCCGACCGCTGGAATCTGGATCTTCTGGTATCCCATTATTATTGTGCTCCGCTGTGTGGTGTGTGGAGGGGTGAGACATCCTGGTTGGTCTATGAGCTTAGTCAGCGCCACTCCGATCGCAAACGCGGGCCCTCGACCATAGGCCAATATCCGACGTGCCTTAGAACGCATAGCATTAATGCTTAGCGCGAATGGTTTGATATACTCGCCGCCGTGACTCACGGGTCACCCACAGGTAAGCCCAAAGCAAGAAAGGGCCGACCTGTCTGGAAAGACACTTTCAGCCTGCTACAACCGCTCGACCGCTTGACGCTCGACTGATGCACCTTTCATCATCATCGCGAATAAACCTCGACTCAGTCCCGACAGGAACTGCGAGCAAAGTGCATACCCTGCGCGCATCGAGATTTTGTGCATGCTCAGCAAAACAGAGAGTTCATACGAAATGTCCAACCGCTCGAAGATCATCTACACCTTCACCGACGAAGCTCCTGCCCTCGCCACCTACTCGCTTCTCCCTATCATCGAAGCCTTCACTGCCTCCTCTGATATCGACGTTGAAACGCGAGACATCTCTCTGGCGGGCCGCATTCTTTCCAGCTTCCCTGAATCCCTGAGCGCTGATCAGCAGATCGCTGACCACCTGGCCGAGTTGGGCCAACTGGCCACCACTCCAGAAGCCAACATCATCAAGCTGCCGAACATCAGCGCCTCCGTCCCACAATTGAAGGCGACCATCAAAGAGCTGCAAGATCTGGGCTTCAAGATCCCTGACTACCCAGAGAACCCAGTCACCGACGCAGAAAAAGACGTCCGTGCACGCTACGACAAGACCAAAGGCAGCGCCGTGAACCCGGTTCTGCGTGAAGGCAACTCCGACCGTCGCGCACCGCTTTCGGTCAAGAACTATGCGCGCAAGCACCCGCACAAAATGGGCGCCTGGGCTGCTGACTCCAAGTCCCACATCGCTCATATGAGCAATGGTGACTTCTACGGTAGCGAAAAAGCCGCCCTGATCAGCGCTGCCGGCAACGTCAAAATCGAACTGATCGCTCAGGACGGCACAGCCACTGTCCTGAAAGAAAAGACCGCCGTGAAAGAAGGCGAGATCATCGATTGCTCGACCCTGAGCAAAAAAGCCCTGCGCAGCTTCATCGCCGCTGAAATCGACGACGCCAAAGCCAAGGGCGTGCTGCTGTCGGTTCACCTGAAAGCCACGATGATGAAGGTCTCCGACCCAATCATGTTTGGCCAGATCGTCGCCGAGTACTACAAGGACGCGCTGACCAAACACGCTGATGCACTCAAGCAAATCGGCTTCAACCTGAACAACGGCATCGGCGACCTGTACGACCGTATCAGCGCCCTGCCCGCTGACAAGCAGGCGGAAATCAAGGCCGATATCCAGGCTGTCTACGCTGAGCGCGCCCCGCTGGCGATGGTCAACTCGGACAAAGGCATCACCAACCTGCACGTACCGAGCGACGTTATCGTCGACGCCTCGATGCCGGCCATGATCCGCGACTCAGGCAAAATGTGGAACGCCGCTGGCGAACTGCAGGACACCAAAGCCGTGATCCCGGATCGCTGCTACGCCACCATCTACCAAGCGGTGATCGAAGACTGCAAGAAACACGGCGCTTTCGATCCAACCACCATGGGCAGCGTGCCAAACGTTGGCCTGATGGCGCAAAAAGCTGAAGAGTACGGCTCCCACGACAAGACGTTCCAGATCGCCACAGCTGGCGTTGTGCGCGTAACCGACAACGATGGCAAAGTGCTGATGGAACAGAACGTCGAAGAAGGCGATATCTGGCGCATGTGCCAAGCCAAAGACGCGCCGATCCAGGACTGGGTCAAACTGGCCGTCAACCGCGCTCGCGCCAGTGACACCCCTGCTGTGTTCTGGCTGGACCCGGCGCGCGCTCACGACGCCGAGATGATCAAGAAAGTCCAGAAATACCTGGGCGATCACGACACCGCTGGCCTGGATATCCGTGTGATGTCCCCGGTTGAAGCCATGGCGTTTACGCTGGAGCGTACTCGCGCCGGCAAGGACACCATTTCGGTCACCGGTAACGTACTGCGCGACTACCTGACCGACCTGTTCCCGATCATGGAGCTGGGCACCAGCGCCAAGATGCTGTCCATCGTTCCGTTGATGAACGGCGGTGGCCTGTTCGAAACGGGCGCCGGCGGTTCGGCTCCGAAGCACGTCCAGCAACTGGTCGAAGAAAACTTCCTGCGTTGGGACTCTCTGGGTGAGTTCCTGGCTCTGGCAGCTTCGCTGGAACACCTGGGCAACACCTACAACAACCCGAAAGCGCTGGTCCTGTCCAAGACTCTGGACCAGGCTACCGGTGAGTTCCTGGATCGTAACAAGTCGCCATCGCGTAAAGTCGGCAACATCGACAACCGCGGCAGCCACTTCTACCTCGCTCTGTTCTGGGCGCAGGCATTGGCCGCACAGAATGACGACGCGGCCCTCAAGGCGCAGTTCAGCCCATTGGCGAAAACCTTGGCCGACAACGAAGAAAAAATCGTTGCCGAACTGAACGCAGTACAAGGCAAGCCAGCGGAAATCGGCGGTTACTATTACCCGAACCCTGAGCTGACCAGCAAAGTCATGCGCCCAAGCGCAACCCTGAACGCAGCGATCGCTTCGCTGGTTTAAGGTTCTGCCGTTTACACAAACCCCGGCCGCGCGCCGGGGTTTGTGTATCTGCAGGAACCGTTCTGCAGGAGCGCGCTTGCCCGCCATAGCGTCATATCAATCGCTGATGATGTCGTCTGACACTACGCTATCGCGGGCAAGCGCGCTCCTACAGGCGCAAAGCGGAAATCCGTAAATACTCTCCCCACAGGGCAACTCCCTATGAACTGGCAAGCCCACGTTACCGTCGCCACGATCGTCGAAGATCAGGGCAAATTCCTGTTCGTGGAAGAACTCAAGGGCGGCAAAGCGGTACTCAACCAGCCTGCCGGGCATCTTGATCCGAACGAGTCACTGCAACGCGCCGCCATCCGCGAAACACTCGAGGAAACCGGCTGGGACGTCGAGCTGACCAGTGTGGTCGGCATTTATCTGTATACCGCACCCAGCAATGGCGTGACTTATCAGCGCATCTGCTTCGCCGCCAAAGCCCTGCGCCATCATCCGGACTATCAACTGGACGACGGCATCATCGGCCCGGCCTGGCTGACTCGCGACGAACTGATCGCCCAACAGGAACGCTGGCGCAGCGAGCTGGTGCTCCGTTGCGTGGACGATTACTTGAACGGCGAACACTTCAGCCTGGACCTGCTACGCGACAAGGCGTGAGACTCCCAGGCCGGGGCCTGTTAGAATCGCGTCCTTTTCGAAGCTACCCATTGAACTCCTATGCCTGATTCAACCCTTTCCGATACTGCAAAGAAACGCGTCATCGTCGGCATGTCCGGCGGCGTGGATTCTTCGGTTTCCGCCGTTCTGCTCATGGAGCAGGGCTACCAGGTGGAAGGCCTGTTCATGAAGAACTGGGAAGAAGACGACGGAACGGACTACTGCACAGCCCGGGAAGACCTGGCCGACGCCCAGGCTGTTTGCGACAAGATTGGCATCAAGCTGCACACCGCCAACTTCGCCGCAGAATACTGGGACAACGTGTTCGAGCATTTTCTGGCCGAATACAAGGCCGGACGCACCCCAAACCCGGACATCCTGTGTAACCGGGAAATCAAGTTCAAGGCGTTTCTCGACTACGCACTGATGCTTGGTGCCGACCTGATCGCCACCGGCCATTACGTGCGCCGTCGCGATATCGACGGGCGTACGGAGCTGCTCAAAGGCCTGGATCCGAACAAGGACCAGAGCTACTTCCTGCACGCCGTCGGCGGCGAACAGATCGCCAAAACCTTGTTCCCGGTCGGCGAACTTGAAAAGCCTGAAGTGCGCGCCATTGCCGAGAAACATGGCCTGGCCACCGCCAAGAAAAAAGACTCCACCGGGATTTGCTTCATCGGCGAGCGGCGTTTCACCGACTTCCTGCGCCAGTACCTCCCTGCGCAACCCGGCGAAATCAAGACCACCGAAGGTGAAGTCATAGGCCGTCACAGCGGCCTGATGTACCACACCATCGGCCAGCGCCAGGGCCTGGGCATCGGCGGCTTGAAAGACGCCAGCGATGACCCGTGGTACGTGCTGGTCAAGGATCTGGAGAACAACGAACTGATCGTCGGTCAGGGTAATGATCATCCATGGCTGTTCTCCCGCGCGCTGGTGGCCTCGCAGATCTACTGGGTTAACCCGGTAGATCTGAGCACACCGCGCCAGCTGACCGCCAAGGTGCGTTATCGCCAGAGCGACCAACACTGCACACTGGAACTGACACCTGACGGTTATCGGGCGATTTTCGATGAGCCGCAACGCGCCGTCACACCCGGCCAGTCGGTCGTGTTCTACGACGGCGAAATCTGCCTGGGTGGCGGCGTGATTGAAATTGCCGAACCCTGGCACAGCAAGGACAAGCGTTGATGACCCCGATTCAGGAGCAACTGATCGCCCTGGCTGGCGTCTTTCAGGCAGCCGTACTGGTTGACCGGATCGCCAAGACTGGCCAGAGCAGCGAAGCAGCATTGGGCTGCATGCTCGGCAGCCTGCTGGTACAGGACCCTAAGGACACTCTGGATGTCTATGGCGGTGACGACCTGAACCTGCGCGAGGGCTATCGTGCCCTGGCCAGCGCTCTGGAACGAGACCCGTCAACCCTGCAACGCGAGCCACTGCGCTATGCCCTGTCGATGCTGGGCCTGGAGCGTCAGCTGGCAAAACGCGACGACATGCTGGAAGTCGTCGGCAAACGCCTGCCGCAGATCCAGTCCCAGGTTGAGCATTTCGGCATCGCACATGAAAACGTGATCGCGGCTTGCGGCGCCCTGTATCAGGACACCCTGAGCACCTTGCGTCAGCGGATTCAGGTCCACGGCGACATGCGCAACCTGCAGCAGCCCAACAACGCCTCCAAGATCCGCGCCCTGCTCCTGGCGGGGATTCGTTCCGCTCGCCTGTGGCGACAAGTTGGCGGCCACCGCTGGCAGTTGGTGGTAAGCCGACGCAAGTTATTGAAAGAACTGTATCCCTTGATGCGCGGCTGATTTGCCGGGTGTCTTTGCTGATACTGACAAGCATCGCGTGACATACGCTGGTCAGCCCGAGCCGATTCGGCCTGAAATTCATGTATGATACGCGCCCCATTTCGTTGCCCGACTGTCCGAGAACACCCTATGCAGCTTTCTTCGCTCACTGCGGTTTCCCCTGTTGACGGCCGCTACGCCGGTAAAACCCAGGCTCTGCGCCCAATTTTCAGCGAATACGGCCTGATCCGTTTTCGCGTCATGGTTGAAGTACGCTGGCTCCAGCGTCTGGCCGCACACCCGGAAATCACTGAAGTTCCAGCGTTTTCCGCTGAAGCCAATGCCATCCTCAACACGCTGGCAGAAGATTTCTCCATCACTCATGCCGAGCGCGTGAAAGAAATCGAACGCACGACCAACCACGACGTAAAGGCCGTGGAATACCTGCTCAAGGAACAGGCTGCCAAGCTGCCTGAGCTGGACAAGGTCAGTGAATTCATCCACTTCGCCTGCACCAGCGAGGACATCAACAACCTGTCCCACGCCCTGATGCTGCGCGAAGGCCGCGACAACGTGATGCTGCCGCTGATGCGCCAGACCGCAGAAGCTATCCGTGAACTGGCGATCCGCTTCGCCGACGTTCCGATGCTGTCGCGCACCCATGGCCAACCTGCTTCCCCGACTACTCTGGGCAAAGAGCTGGCAAACGTGGTTTACCGCCTGGAGCGTCAGATCGCTCAGATCGCTGCGGTCCCACTGCTGGGTAAGATCAACGGCGCAGTAGGCAACTACAACGCACACATCTCGGCCTACCCGTCCATCGACTGGGAAGAGAACGCGCGCGCCTTCATCGAAGACGAGCTGGGTCTGGGCTTCAACCCTTACACCACGCAGATCGAACCTCATGACTACATCGCCGAGCTGTTCGATGCCATTGCGCGCTTCAACACCATCCTGATCGACTTCGACCGCGATATCTGGGGCTACATTTCCCTGGGGTATTTCAAGCAGCGCACCATCGCTGGGGAAATCGGTTCGTCGACCATGCCGCACAAGGTCAACCCGATCGACTTCGAAAACTCGGAAGGCAATCTGGGAATCGCCAACGCGTTGTTCCAGCACCTGGCGAGCAAACTGCCGATCTCTCGCTGGCAGCGTGACCTGACTGACTCCACCGTCCTGCGCAACCTGGGCGTAGGCTTCGCTCATAGCGTTATCGCCTACGAAGCCAGCCTCAAGGGCATCAGCAAGCTGGAGCTCAACGAGCAGAAGATTGCTGCTGACCTGGACGCCTGCTGGGAAGTGCTGGCCGAACCGATCCAGACCGTCATGCGTCGCTACAACATTGAAAACCCTTACGAGAAGCTGAAAGAACTGACCCGTGGCAAGGGCATCAGCCCGGAAGCACTGCAGACTTTCATCGACACTCTGGACATGCCAGCCGAGGCCAAGGCCGAGTTGAACAAACTCACGCCAGCCAACTACATCGGCAATGCAGTGGCGCAAGCCAAGCGTATCTGACCTGCGTGACACCATTGCACACGCCCGGCAGTGCCGGGCGTTTTTATTGCCGTCTCGAAAATACAATTTTTCAATAGGTTACACATGAATCCTGACATTCCTCTTCAACTCTTGGGCGGCATCAGCGCGCGCGTTTTCCTGCGTGATTACTGGCAGAAGAAACCCCTGCTGATCCGTCAGGCCATCCCGGACTTCCAGAGCCCGATTGACCCTGACGAACTGGCCGGGCTGGCCCTGGAAGAAGAAGTCGAATCCCGACTGGTCATTGAAAATGGCGAGCGCCCATGGGAGTTGCGTCGCGGGCCATTCGCCGAAGACGAGTTCAGCAAACTGCCCGAAAAAGACTGGACCCTGCTCGTTCAGGCCGTTGACCAGTTCGTCCCGGAAGTCAGCGAGCTACTGGAAAACTTCCGCTTTCTGCCAAGCTGGCGCATTGATGACGTGATGGTCAGTTATGCCGCACCGGGCGGCGGCGTGGGTCCGCACTTCGATAACTACGACGTGTTCCTGCTGCAAGGTCACGGCAAGCGACACTGGCAGATTGGCCAGATGTGCGACGCCGAGAGTCCGCTGCTCAAGCACGCTGACCTGCGCATCCTTGCCGATTTCCAGATGACCGAAGAATGGACCCTGGAACCCGGTGACATGCTTTACCTGCCGCCACGTCTGGCGCACTGCGGCGTTGCCGTGGATGACTGCCTGACTTACTCGGTGGGGTTCCGCGCACCAAGCGCTGCTGAGGTGCTGACCCACTTCACCGACTTCCTCAGCCAGTTCATCCCTGATGAAGAGCGCTACACCGACGCCGACGCACAGCCGACGGCCGATCCTCATCAGATTCAGCATGACGCACTTGACCGCCTGAAAGCCCTGCTGGCCGAGCATATGGGCGATGAACGCCTGTTGCTGACCTGGTTTGGCCAATTCATGACCGAACCCCGCTACCCGGAACTGGTCACCGGTCCGGAGCTGGAGGAAGAAGACCTGCTGAGCAGCCTGGAACAGGGCGCAGTTCTCATTCGCAACCCAAGTGCACGCCTTGCATGGTCCGAAGTCGATGACGACCTGCTACTGTTCGCCAGCGGCCAGAGCCGCCTGCTACCGGGCAGTCTGCGCGAGTTGCTGAAGCTGATCTGCGCCGCCGATGCCCTGCACAGTGACAACCTCGGCCAATGGCTGGCCGATGAAGATGGACGCAACCTGCTCTGTGAGCTGGTCAAACAAGGAAGCCTGGGGTTTGCCGATGAATAGAATCAACGTGCGTGTTGCTGACTGGCAAAAGGACAACGCTGATATCCGCCGCGTGCGGGATGCGGTATTTGTCGCGGAACAGTCTGTGCCTCCGGAGCTGGAATGGGATGCTGAAGACAGCGACGCCATTCACTTTCTGGCCCTGGAGGGGGACTATGCGATTGGCACAGCCCGCTTGCTGCCAGACGGTGAAATTGGCCGTTTGTCAGTCCTTAGGGACTGGCGCGGCATGAAAGTCGGCGAAGCCCTGCTGCGTGCCGTCATCAGCGAAGCCGAACGCCGTGACCTCCGGCAGCAGAAGCTCAGCGCGCAGGTTCAAGCCGCTGCGTTTTACCAACGCTTTGGCTTTACCGTGGTCAGCGATGAGTTTCTTGAGGCAGGCCTGCCTCACGTGGACATGATCCGTCACGCGAGCTGAACGCAGTCGGATAAACGCCCCTCCAAACCATTTCGGCATGACGATGCCGAGACCGTCTGGCGGGGCGTTTTGCTGCCTGGCACTTAACTTGCGCTCAGCGAGGCCGACAACATGGCAAACTCGCATCTGTCGATAGTATCCGTGGAGATGGAAACCATGTTTTTCCGCACCTTGATGACTTCCTTGCTGCTGCTATGTAGTGTCTACGCAATGGCCGCTACCGAAGTGGTTCCACTCAACTACCGGACCAGCGATGAACTGTTGCCGGTGGCTAAATCCTTCCTCGGCCAGGACGGCTCGGTCAGCGCCTACCAGAACCAACTGATCGTAAACGCCGAACCGCGCAAGATCGATGAGCTTCGCGCCCTCCTCTCGCAACTGGATACAGCACCCAAGCGGCTGCTGATCAGCGTTGATACAAGCGACAGCGCGACGCGTGGTGCCACGGGCGCCAATCAAGGCCGGATCATCAACTATGGGACCAGCAGCCGCGAAGGTGGCGTGCAACAGGTCCAGGCGAGTGAAGGAACTCCGGCACTGATACAGGTCGGCCAAAGCGTTCCGGTCACCACCTCGCAGAGTGATTCTTACGGCTACGCCCAAAGCAACACCGAATATCGCAATGTCACCCAGGGTTTCTACGTCACCGCCAGTGTGACCGGCGACATCGTGCACCTGAGCATCAGCACCAATCGCGACCGCGTCAGCCAGGAGCGCCCTGACGCCTTCAAGGTCCAGAGCACGGACAGCCGGGTGAGCGGGCGGATCGGTGAATGGATCACCCTTGCCGGCGTGAGCGGCGAGTCAGTTGCTGACCAACAAGGCAAGGCTCAGCGCTATTCCACTCAAGGCAGAGAGGACATGACGTTGCGGGTAATGGTGCAAACCCTGGACTGACCGGGGGCTTGCCGAAAACCAGCACCCAGGCGCCTGAAACTGACTGATTGGTCGCACACAGGCAAAAATGTAGTGAGACTAAAGAAGCACTACAAAACGTTTGACGGGTCAAAAATGGCGAGGCATGATTGCCCCGCTCCCGCTAATCAGAGGCCCTGTAAAGAGCCTTCGGATCGCCGCTCAAATCCTACGAGCCGATTCGTGTCCGCACCGCCCACAAGGCAGTTTGACGAGGTTGCGACTGGAACGAAGTTGTCCTGAGGGACGGAAGCGTATAACGGTCCATCGGTAAACTGCTGAGTGACTGCAACGAGGCATCCACGAGCCGGATTGCAAATCCCAGCCATGCCCTGAACCCGCTCTCCCCCTTAGAGCCCATCGTTCAACGTCGCTGCTACACAAACCCGCGGCAAACCAGACACACAGCAGACATCTGATCAGCGAGCAGCCATTCAATGTGCCTTCGATAACCGAGGCGTTTTGGCGGAGCAGGACATTCCAACAAAACCTATGTGAAAGGGGTTTCGCTCATGGCACTGACACGCGAACAACAAATAGCAGCTCTGGAAAAAGACTGGGCTGAAAATCCGCGCTGGAACAATGTGACCCGTAACTATTCCGCCGCTGATGTCGTCCGCTTGCGTGGCTCGGTTCAACCTGAGCACACATTCGCCAGAAATGGCGCGGAAAAACTCTGGAATCTGGTTACACAAGGTGCCAAGCCGTCTTTTCGTCCGGACAAGGACTTCGTCAACTGCATGGGCGCCCTGACTGGCGGCCAGGCGGTGCAACAGGTCAAAGCCGGCATTCAGGCGATTTACCTTTCCGGCTGGCAAGTGGCTGCCGATAACAACTCGGCCGAGTCGATGTACCCCGACCAATCGCTGTATCCGGTGGATTCGGTTCCAACCGTGGTCAAGCGCATCAACAACTCCTTCCGTCGTGCTGACCAGATCCAGTGGAAAGCCGGCAAGAACCCGGGCGATGACGGCTACATCGACTACTTCGCGCCAATCGTGGCCGATGCTGAAGCCGGATTCGGTGGCGTGCTCAACGCCTACGAACTGATGAAAAGCATGATTGAAGCCGGCGCTGCAGGCGTGCACTTTGAAGATCAGTTGGCTTCGGTGAAAAAATGCGGGCACATGGGCGGCAAGGTGTTGGTGCCAACCCAGGAAGCCGTGCAGAAACTCACCGCTGCGCGCCTGGCCGCCGACGTGGCTGGCGTCCCGACGATCATTCTGGCTCGCACCGACGCCAACGCGGCTGACTTGCTGACTTCGGACTGCGATCCTTACGATCAGCCGTTCGTCACTGGCACCCGTACGCCCGAGGGTTTCTATAAAGTGCGTGCAGGCCTGGATCAAGCCATCGCCCGAGGCCTGGCCTATGCGCCTTACGCCGATCTGATCTGGTGCGAGACCGCCAAGCCGGATCTGGACGAAGCGCGCCGCTTTGCTGAAGCGATCAAGAAGGAATACCCGGACCAGTTGCTGTCATATAACTGCTCGCCTTCCTTCAACTGGAAGAAAAACCTGGACGACGCGACCATCGCCAAATTCCAGCGTGAGTTGTCGGCCATGGGCTACAAGCATCAGTTCATCACCCTGGCAGGCATCCACAACATGTGGCACAGCATGTTCAACCTGGCGCACGACTACGCCCGCAACGACATGACGGCCTACGTGAAGCTGCAGGAGCAGGAGTTCGCTGATGCCGCCAAGGGTTACACCTTCGTGGCGCACCAGCAGGAAGTGGGCACCGGCTATTTCGATGACATGACCACAGTGATCCAGGGTGGTGCTTCATCGGTGACGGCGCTGACTGGTTCGACTGAGGAAGAACAATTTCACTGAGTGACGTGCTATCGGGTTCCAGTTAGCCTGGGCTGCAGTGACTAAATCGCGGGCAATCACCGCCCCCACAGGCAAATGCGCTTTATGTGGGAGCAGTGATTGCCCGCGATGCAGTCAACGCAGAACTTTCAGTGATCAGCTGACATCCACAACTAATCCGCAATTAACACCTTTAAAACCGCGACAATAACAAATGATACTTATTATCATTTAGAAAAGAGTGCTTGTAGCGCAACTTTTCTGCACCTGAATCAATTCAGTGAAATCTCGCCTGACGCCCGCCCAGCCTGCCCCACACCCTTCACAAGCGCCTGTAAGTGATTAATTGCACAAATTAATTTGATATAGAAAATTTACTTGCCCACTTTTTGCACATAAAATCATTGGAATTGATTTCGCTGCGACATATCGTCGCTGCATCTACTCTTTTCAAGCTCAGAGACCATTGATCTCTGTCAAGGATTGCCAGCATGCCCGAATCGACAGGTCTGATTGCCCACAACTGGGGCTTCGCCATTTTCCTTTTGGGCGTTGTCGGCCTGTGCGCCTTCATGCTCGGTGTATCCAGCCTGCTCGGCAGCAAAGCTTGGGGCCGCAGTAAAAACGAACCTTTCGAGTCCGGCATGCTGCCTACAGGCAGTGCCCGCCTGCGGCTATCCGCAAAATTCTATCTGGTCGCGATGCTTTTCGTGATTTTCGACATTGAAGCCCTTTTTCTCTTTGCCTGGTCTGTGTCCGTCCGCGAAAGCGGCTGGACCGGATTCGTTGAAGCTCTCGTTTTCATAGCAATTCTGTTGGCAGGTCTTGTCTACCTATGGCGGGTTGGAGCGCTTGATTGGGCTCCTGAAGGTCGCCGTAATCGGCAAGCGAAGCTGAAACAATGAGGCTTTGGCGATGCAATATAATCTCACCAGGATCGACCCGGATGCTCCGAATGACGAGTATCCAATCGGCAAACGGGAAACTGTTTCCGATCCGCTAGAAGATCAAGTCCACAAAAACATCTACATGGGCAAGCTTGAAGACGTGCTGAACGGCGCGGTCAACTGGGGGCGTAAAAACTCCCTGTGGCCGTACAACTTCGGCTTGTCGTGCTGCTATGTGGAAATGACCACCGCTTTCACGGCACCCCATGACATCGCCCGCTTCGGCGCCGAGGTTATCCGGGCATCGCCGCGTCAGGCGGATTTCATGGTTATTGCCGGGACTTGCTTCATCAAGATGGCGCCGATCATTCAGCGTCTCTACGAGCAAATGCTCGAACCTAAATGGGTCATCTCCATGGGTTCGTGTGCCAACTCCGGTGGCATGTACGACATTTATTCCGTGGTTCAGGGCGTGGACAAGTTCCTTCCTGTGGATGTCTATGTGCCCGGCTGCCCGCCCCGCCCCGAAGCGTTTCTGCAAGGCTTGATGCTTTTGCAGGAATCCATCGGCCAGGAGCGTCGCCCTCTTTCCTGGGTCGTCGGTGACCAAGGCGTATATCGCGCCGAGATGCCGTCGCAAAAGGAACAGCGCCGCGAACAGCGAATCGCAGTCACCAACCTGCGCAGCCCCGACGAAGTCTGATCCAGTACTGTTCCCTCAGAAGAACGAATACCTGGCTTCATTCTTTACGTTGACCGAAAGCGATAAAAAATCATGACTACAGGCAGTGCTCTGTACATCCCGCCTTACAAGGCCGACGACCAGGATGTGGTCGTCGAATTGAACAACCGTTTTGGCGCCGAAGCGTTCACCGCTCAATCAACCCGTACCGGCATGCCGGTACTCTGGGTTCAGCGTGCGCGCCTGATCGAAGTGCTGACTTTCCTGCGTCAGCTGCCGAAACCCTACGTCATGCTGTACGACCTGCATGGCATGGACGAACGCCTGCGTACAAAGCGTCAGGGCTTGCCAGGCGCGGATTTCAGCGTGTTCTACCACCTGCTGTCGATCGAGCGTAACAGCGACGTGATGATCAAGGTCGCGCTGTCCGAAAACGATCTCAGCCTGCCGACCGTGACCGGTATCTGGCCCAATGCCAACTGGTACGAGCGCGAAGTCTGGGACATGTTCGGCATCGACTTCCCTGGGCATCCGCATCTGAGCCGCATCATGATGCCGCCGACCTGGGAAGGTCACCCGTTGCGCAAGGACTTCCCAGCCCGCGCCACTGAATTCGACCCATACAGCCTGACCCTGGCCAAACAGCAACTGGAAGAGGAAGCGGCGCGCTTCCGTCCGGAAGACTGGGGTATGAAACGTTCCGGTACGAATGAGGACTACATGTTCCTCAACCTCGGCCCGAACCACCCTTCGGCGCACGGTGCGTTCCGCATCATCCTGCAGCTGGATGGTGAAGAAATCGTCGACTGCGTTCCAGACATTGGCTACCACCACCGTGGTGCCGAGAAGATGGCCGAGCGTCAGTCGTGGCACAGCTTTATCCCTTACACCGACCGGATCGACTATCTGGGCGGGGTGATGAACAACCTGCCTTACGTGCTTTCGGTGGAAAAACTGGCCGGCATCAAGGTGCCGGAGAAGGTCGATACCATCCGCATCATGATGGCCGAGTTCTTCCGGATCACCAGCCACCTGTTGTTCCTGGGGACGTACATCCAGGACGTAGGCGCCATGACCCCGGTGTTCTTCACCTTCACCGACCGTCAGAAAGCCTACACCGTGATCGAAGCCATCACCGGCTTCCGTCTGCATCCGGCCTGGTATCGCATCGGCGGTGTTGCCCACGACCTGCCGCGCGGCTGGGAAAAGCTGGTCAAGGATTTCGTGGACTGGCTGCCAAAACGTCTCGACGAGTACACCAAGGCTGCCCTGCAGAACAGCATCCTTAAAGGCCGTACCGTTGGCGTTGCTGCCTACAACACTAAAGAAGCCCTGGAATGGGGCGTTACCGGTGCAGGCCTGCGTTCAACTGGCTGTGATTTCGACCTGCGCAAAGCCCGTCCTTACTCCGGCTACGAGAACTTCGAATTTGAAGTGCCGCTGGCGGCCAATGGCGATGCCTATGATCGCTGCATGGTTCGCGTTGAAGAGATGCGTCAGAGCATCAAGATCATCGACCAGTGCATGCGCAACATGCCGGAAGGCCCTTACAAAGCGGATCACCCGCTGACCACGCCGCCGCCGAAAGAGCGCACGCTGCAGCACATCGAGACCTTGATTACGCACTTCCTGCAAGTTTCGTGGGGCCCGGTCATGCCGGCCAACGAATCCTTCCAGATGATTGAAGCGACCAAGGGCATCAACAGTTATTACCTGACGAGCGACGGCGGCACCATGAGCTACCGTACCCGGATCCGCACCCCAAGCTTCCCGCATCTGCAACAGATCCCTTCGGTGATCAAAGGCAGCATGGTCGCGGACTTGATCGCGTACCTGGGTAGTATCGATTTCGTTATGGCCGACGTGGACCGCTAAGCATGAGTATGAACAGCACGCTTATCCAGACAGACCGTTTCGCCCTGAGCGAAACCGAGCGCTCGGCCATCGAGCACGAGCTGCATCACTACGAGGACCCGCGCGCGGCGTCCATCGAAGCCCTGAAGATCGTTCAGAAGGAACGTGGCTGGGTGCCGGACGGCGCCATCTACGCCATCGGCGAGCTGATCGGCATTCCGGCCAGCGACGTTGAAGGTGTGGCCACGTTCTACAGCCAGATCTTCCGCCAGCCGGTTGGCCGACACATTATCCGCGTCTGCAACAGCATGGTCTGCTTCATTGCCGGCCATGAATCGGTGGTCGAAGAAATCCAGAGTTCGCTGGGCATAGCCCCGGGTCAGACCACTGCCGACGGCCGTTTTACGCTGCTGCCGGTGTGCTGCCTGGGCAACTGCGACAAAGCCCCGGCCGTGATGGTCGACGATGACACCTTTGGCGACGTGCAACCCGGCACTGTGGCCAAGATGCTGGAGGGTTACCCATGACCATCACTTCCTTCGGCCCTGCCAACCGCATCGCGCGCACAGCAGAAACCCATCCGCTGACCTGGCGTCTGCGCGATGACGGCGAGCCGGTCTGGCTCGACGAGTACCAGGCCAAAGACGGTTATGCAGCAGCGCGCAAGGCATTTGCCGAGCAGTCGCCGGATGACATCGTCCAGTCCGTCAAAGACTCCGGCCTCAAAGGTCGCGGTGGCGCAGGCTTCCCCACAGGTGTGAAGTGGGGCCTGATGCCTAAAGACGAATCCATGAACATCCGCTATCTGCTGTGTAACGCGGATGAAATGGAGCCCAACACCTGGAAAGACCGGATGTTGATGGAGCAGCTGCCCCACCTCCTGGTGGAAGGCATGCTGATCAGCGCCCGTGCTCTGAAAGCCTATCGTGGCTACATCTTCCTGCGCGGCGAATACGTCACTGCGGCCAAGCACCTGAACCGCGCAGTGGCCGAAGCCAAGGCCGCAGGCCTGTTGGGCAAGAACATCCTCGGCACCGGTTTTGATTTCGAGTTGTTCGTGCACACCGGCGCCGGGCGTTACATCTGCGGTGAAGAAACCGCACTGATCAACTCCCTGGAAGGCCGTCGTGCCAACCCACGCTCCAAACCGCCCTTCCCTGCCGCCGTTGGCGTATGGGGCAAGCCGACTTGCGTGAACAACGTTGAAACCCTGTGCAACGTGCCGGCGATCGTCGGCAACGGCAACGACTGGTACAAATCCATCGCCCGCGAAGGCAGTGAAGACCACGGCACCAAGTTGATGGGTTTCTCTGGCAAGGTGAAAAACCCTGGTCTGTGGGAACTGCCATTCGGCGTGCAGGCCCGTGAACTGTTCGAAGACTACGCCGGTGGCATGCGTGACGGCTTCAAGCTCAAGTGCTGGCAGCCGGGTGGGGCCGGTACCGGGTTCCTGTTGCCAGAACATCTGGACGCGCAAATGTATGCCGGCGGCATCGCCAAGGTCGGTACTCGGATGGGTACCGGTCTGGCCATGGCGGTTGACGACAAGGTCAACATGGTCTCGCTGCTGCGCAACATGGAAGAGTTCTTTGCTCAGGAATCCTGCGGGTTCTGCACCCCTTGCCGCGAAGGCTTGCCCTGGAGCGTGAAGATTCTGCGCGCCTTGGAAAAAGGCCATGGTCAGGCAGGTGATATCGAAACCCTGTTGGGGCTGGTCGGTTTCCTCGGCCCGGGCAAGACATTCTGTGCTCACGCACCGGGTGCCGTTGAGCCATTGGGGAGCGCGATCAAATATTTCCGCCCGGAGTTCGAGGCCGGTATTGCGCCCGCAAGCGCAGCCGTCCCGCCTCTGGCACGACCGATCATCGTCGGCGCGTGACCGTTTCAAGGCCAAGGACCACACCCCTTGGCCTATTGCGGGATGACGCCTCAGAGGCTGTTTAGAGTCCCGCGAATAACAAGATTCCATTAGCCACGCCCGCTGACACCGGGCCAACGAAGACCTTTGAACCATGGCCACTATCCACGTAGACGGCAAAGCGCTCGAAGTCGACGGGGCAGACAACCTGTTACAGGCATGTCTGTCGCTAGGCCTCGACATTCCTTATTTCTGCTGGCACCCCGCCTTGGGCAGCGTTGGTGCCTGTCGCCAATGTGCGGTCAAGCAGTACACCGACGAGAACGACACCCGTGGTCGTATCGTCATGTCCTGCATGACGCCGGCCACCGACAACACCTGGATCTCCATCGAAGATGATGAATCCAAGGCCTTCCGGGCCAGTGTTGTTGAATGGCTGATGACCAACCACCCCCACGACTGCCCGGTCTGTGAGGAAGGCGGTCATTGCCACCTGCAAGACATGACCGTGATGACTGGCCACAACGAGCGCCGTTATCGCTTCAGCAAGCGCACGCACCAGAATCAGGAACTCGGCCCGTTCATCGCTCACGAGATGAACCGCTGCATCGCCTGCTACCGTTGCGTGCGTTTCTATAAAGACTACGCAGGCGGCACTGATCTCGGCGTATTTGGCGCCCACGACAACGTGTACTTCGGTCGCGTTGAAGACGGTACTCTCGAAAGCGAGTTCTCCGGCAACCTCACCGAGGTCTGCCCGACCGGTGTGTTCACCGACAAGACTCACTCCGAGCGTTACAACCGTAAATGGGACATGCAATTCTCGCCAAGCATCTGCCATGGCTGCTCCAGTGGTTGCAACATCAGCCCGGGTGAGCGCTACGGCGAAATCCGCCGCATCGAAAACCGTTACAACGGTTCGGTGAACCAGTACTTCCTGTGCGACCGTGGCCGTTTCGGCTATGGCTACACCAACCGCGAAGACCGCCCTCGCCAGCCACATCTGGCCGACGGCAGCAAACTGAGCCTGGATCAGGCGCTGGATAACGCGGCCGATCTGTTGCGCGGTCGCAACATCGTCGGTATCGGTTCGCCACGGGCCAGCCTGGAAAGCAACTACGCCCTGCGCGAGCTTGTAGGTGCCGAGCACTTCTATTCCGGCATCGAAGCCTCAGAGCTTGAGCGTATCCGTCTGGTGCTGCAGGTCCTGAAAGACAGCCCGCTGCCGATTCCGACCCTGCGCGACATCGAAGACCACGACGCTATTTTCGTCCTCGGTGAAGACCTGACCCAGACAGCTGCACGTCTGGCTCTGGGCCTGCGCCAAGCAGTCAAAGGCAAGGCCGAAGACATGGCAGCAGCCATGAAAGTCCAGCCTTGGCTCGATGCAGCCGTGAAGAACATCGGTCAGCACGAGCTGAACCCGCTGTTTATCGCCAGCCTGGCTGAAACCAAGCTGGATGACGTTGCCGAAGAATGCGTACACGCAGCCCCGGATGACCTGGCCCGCATCGGGTTTGCTGTGGCCCATGCACTGGACGCCAGCGCGCCCGCCGTTGAAGGTCTGGATACTGAAGCACTGGAATTGGCTCAGCGTATCGCTGATGCCCTGCTGGCTGCCAAGCGTCCATTGATCATCGCCGGCACTTCGCTGGGCTCCAAAGCGCTGATCGAAGCCGCTGCAAACATCGCCAAAGCGCTGAAGCTGCGCGAGAAGAACGGCTCCATCAGCCTGATCGTGCCAGAAGCCAACAGCCTCGGCCTGGCCATGCTCGGCGGCGAATCGGTAGATGCCGCACTGCAAGCAGTGATCGACGGCACAGCCGATGCCATCGTGGTGCTGGAAAACGATCTGTACACTCGTACTGACGCGGCCAAGGTCGATGCCGCCCTGAGCGCGGCGAAAGTCGTGATCGTCGCTGACCACCAGAAAACCGCTACTGGCGATCGCGCGCATCTGGTGCTGCCAGCGGCCAGCTTCGCTGAAGGCGACGGTACCCTGATCAGCCAGGAAGGCCGCGCCCAGCGCTTCTTCCAGGTGTTCGATCCGACCTATCTGGACGCCAGCATCCTGGTTCACGAAGGCTGGCGCTGGCTGCATGCCCTGCGCGCCACCCTGCTGAACAAGCCGGTGGACTGGACCCTACTGGACCACGTGACCGCAGCCTGCGCTGCAAGCACGCCGCAACTGGCTGCGATCATCAACGCTGCACCATCGGCTGCGTTCCGCATCAAAGGCTTGAAACTGGCTCGCGAACCTCTGCGTTACAGCGGCCGTACCGCCATGCGCGCCAACATCAGCGTGCACGAACCTCGCACCTCCCAAGACAACGACACCGCGTTTTCCTTCTCCATGGAAGGTTACTCGGGTTCGGTTGAACCGCGTCAGCAGGTGCCTTTCGCCTGGTCTCCGGGCTGGAACTCGCCACAAGCGTGGAACAAGTTCCAGGACGAAGTCGGCGGTCATCTGCGTGCCGGCGACCCAGGCACACGTCTGATCGAGAGCCAGGGCGATAACCTCGGCTGGTTCGCCAGCGTTCCACGGGCGTTCTCCCCCGCTCAGGGCACTTGGCAAGTCGTGCCGTTCTATCACCTGTTCGGCAGTGAAGAGAACTCTTCGAAAGCCGCTCCGGTTCAGGAACGCATCCCGGCTGCTTATGTCGCACTGGCAAAATCCGAAGCGGACCGCCTGGGCGTCAACGAAGGTGCCCTGCTCTCCCTGACCGTTGCTGGCCAGACCTTGCGTCTGCCGCTGCGCATCAATGAAGAGCTGGGTGCAGGCCTGGTGGCATTGCCGGCCGGTCTGGCTGGTATCCCGCCCGCGATTTTCGGCAAGTCCGTTGACGGTCTGCAGGAGGCAGCGCAATGAGTTGGTTCACCCCTGATGTGATCGACGCGATCATTGCGGTCGTCAAGGCCATCGTCGTGCTGCTGGCCGTAGTGGTCTGCGGCGCGCTGCTGAGCTTTGTGGAACGTCGTCTGCTGGGCTGGTGGCAGGATCGTTACGGTCCGAACCGCGTGGGTCCGTTTGGCATGTTCCAGATTGCTGCCGATATGCTGAAGATGTTCTTCAAGGAAGACTGGACACCGCCCTTCGCCGACAAGGTGATTTTCACCCTGGCGCCGGTGGTGGCCATGAGCGCTTTGCTGATCGCGTTCTCGATCATCCCGATCACCCCGACCTGGGGCGTGGCAGATCTGAACATCGGCTTGCTGTTCTTCTTCGCCATGGCCGGTCTGTCTGTCTACGCGGTGCTGTTCGCCGGTTGGTCGAGTAACAACAAGTTCGCCCTGCTGGGTGCCCTTCGTGCTTCAGCACAGACCGTGTCCTATGAAGTGTTCATGGGCCTGGCGCTGATGGGCATCGTGGTTCAGGTTGGCTCGTTCAACATGCGCGATATTGTTGAATATCAGGCGCAGAACCTGTGGTTCATCATTCCGCAGTTCTTCGGTTTCTGTACCTTCTTCATCGCTGGCGTGGCCGTGACCCACCGTCACCCCTTCGACCAACCGGAAGCGGAACAGGAACTGGCCGACGGTTACCACATTGAATATGCCGGCATGAAATGGGGCATGTTCTTTGTTGGCGAGTACATCGGCATCATCCTGATCTCGGCATTGCTGGTGACCCTGTTCTTCGGCGGCTGGCATGGCCCGTTCGATATCCTGCCTTCGCTGGCGTTCCTCTGGTTCGCCCTGAAGACAGCGTTCTTTATCATGCTGTTCATCCTGCTGCGTGCTTCCATCCCGCGCCCACGCTATGACCAGGTAATGGATTTCAGCTGGAAATTCTGTCTGCCGCTGACCCTGATCAATTTGCTGGTGACTGCTGCGGTTGTGTTGTTGAACACGCCAGCAGGCTCGGTTCAGTGAGGATTTGACCCATGTTCAAATATATTGGCGACATTGTTAAGGGTACTGGTACCCAGTTGCGCAGCCTGGTCATGGTCTTCGGCCATGGCTTTCGCAAGCGTGACACGCTGCAATACCCGGAAGAAGCTGTTTACCTGCCGCCGCGCTATCGCGGCCGCATTGTCCTGACCCGCGACCCTGATGGCGAAGAGCGCTGCGTAGCCTGCAACCTGTGCGCCGTGGCGTGCCCGGTCGGCTGCATCTCGTTGCAGAAAGCCGAAACCGATGACGGCCGCTGGTATCCGGAATTCTTCCGCATCAACTTCTCGCGTTGCATTTTCTGCGGCCTGTGCGAAGAAGCCTGCCCGACCACCGCAATCCAGCTGACACCGGATTTCGAAATGGCCGAGTTCAAACGTCAGGATCTGGTCTACGAAAAGGAAGATCTGCTGATCTCCGGCCCCGGCAAGAACCCCGACTACAACTTCTATCGCGTCGCCGGTATGGCCGTCGCTGGCAAGCCCAAGGGCGCTGCACAGAACGAAGCCGAGCCGATCAACGTCAAGAGCTTGCTGCCTTAAGGAAGAAAGATGGAATTCGCTTTCTATTTCGCATCCGGCATCGCTGTAGTGTCCACCCTGCGGGTGATCACCAACACCAATCCCGTGCATGCTCTGCTCTATCTGATCATTTCGCTGATCGCCGTGGCGATGACGTTCTTCAGCCTTGGCGCGCCGTTCGCCGGGGTTCTGGAAGTCATCGCTTACGCAGGCGCGATCATGGTCCTGTTCGTTTTCGTGGTGATGATGCTCAATCTGGGGCCGGCTTCGGTGCAGCAGGAACGCACCTGGCTCAAACCCGGTATCTGGATAGGCCCGGTGATTCTCGGTCTGCTGCTCTTGGGTGAACTGCTGTACGTGCTGTTCGCCATTCCGAGCGGCGCTGGCATCGGCCACACCACGGTCGACGCGAAAGCGGTCGGCATCAGCCTGTTTGGGCCTTATCTGCTGGTGGTGGAACTGGCCTCGATGTTGCTGCTCGCAGCGGCAGTGACGGCATTCCATCTGGGCCGTAACGAGGCCAAGGAGCCAAGCCAATGAATGCTATCCCTCTTGAGCACGGTCTGGCGGTCGCCGGGGTCTTGTTCTGCCTCGGTCTGGTCGGCCTGATGGTGCGCCGCAACATTCTTTTCGTGTTGATGAGCCTGGAGATCATGATGAACGCATCTGCTCTGGCGTTCGTCGTTGCCGGTAGCCGCTGGGCTCAGCCGGATGGACAGGTCATGTTCATTCTGGTGATCAGCCTCGCGGCTGCCGAGGCCAGTATTGGCCTGGCGATCCTGATGCAGTTGTATCGCCGCTTCCACACGCTCGATATCGACGCTGCCAGCGAGATGCGCGGATGAACCTACTCTTTCTGACTTTCGTATTCCCCCTGATCGGTTTCCTGCTGCTGTCGTTCTCTCGTGGACGCATTTCGGAAAACCTTGCAGCCCTGATCGGCGTCGGCTCCATCGGCTTGTCAGCCATCGTCGCCGCCTGGGTCATCTGGCAATTCAACGTCGCACCACCCGAGGGCGGTCATTACACCCAGGTGCTGTGGCGCTGGATGGCAGTGGACGGCTTCGAACCTAACTTCGCCCTGTATCTGGACGGTCTGTCCGTGACGATGCTCGGCGTGGTGGTGGGTGTCGGCTTCCTGATCCATCTGTTCGCGTCCTGGTACATGCGCGGTGAAGCGGGTTACTCGCGTTTCTTCGCCTACACCAACCTGTTTATCGCCAGCATGCTGTTCCTGATTCTGGGCGATAACCTGTTGTTCCTGTACTTCGGCTGGGAAGGCGTGGGCCTGTGCAGCTATCTGTTGATCGGTTTCTATTACAGCAACCGCAACAACGGTAACGCGGCACTCAAAGCATTCATCGTGACCCGGATCGGCGACGTGTTCATGGCCATCGGCCTGTTCATCCTGTTCCAACAGCTGGGCACGCTGAACGTGCAGGAATTGCTGGTACGTGCACCTGAGCATTTCAAGGTCGGTGACTTCTGGATCGTACTCGCGACCCTGATGCTGCTGGGTGGCGCTGTGGGTAAATCCGCACAACTCCCACTGCAAACCTGGCTGGCAGATGCGATGGCCGGTCCTACCCCGGTTTCGGCACTGATCCACGCCGCGACCATGGTGACCGCCGGTGTTTACCTGATCGCCCGGACCCATGGCTTGTTCGCCCTGGCCCCGGACATCCTGCACCTGGTGGGCATCGTCGGTGGTGTGACTCTGGTGTTGGCAGGTTTTGCGGCACTGGTACAGACCGACATCAAACGTATCCTCGCCTACTCGACCATGAGCCAGATCGGCTACATGTTCCTGGCGCTGGGCGTCGGTGCCTGGGAAGGCGCGATCTTCCACCTGATGACTCACGCGTTCTTCAAGGCGCTGTTGTTCCTTGCGTCCGGTGCGGTGATCGTTGCCTGCCACCACGAGCAGAACATCTTCAAGATGGGCGGTCTGTGGAAGAAACTGCCACTGGCCTACGCCAGCTTCATCGTCGGCGGCGCGGCGCTTGCGGCCTTGCCGTTGTTGACGGCTGGCTTCTACTCCAAGGACGAAATTCTTTGGGAAGCCTTCGCCAGCGGCAACAACGGTCTGTTGTATGCAGGTCTGGTTGGCGCGTTCATGACTTCGCTGTACACCTTCCGCCTGATCTTCATCACCTTCCACGGTGAAGCCAAGACTGAAGCCCACGCTGGTCACGGCATCGCTCACTGGTTGCCATTGAGTGTGCTGATCGTGCTGTCGACCTTCATCGGCGCCTTGATCACTCCGCCACTGGCCGGTGTGCTCCCGCAGAGCGTCGGTCACGCTGGTGGCGAAGCCAAGCACAGCCTGGAAATAGCCTCGGGTGCTATCGCACTGGCCGGCATCCTGCTCGCCGCTTTGCTGTTCCTCGGCAAGCGTCGTCTGGTGACGTCCATCGCCAACAGCGCGCCGGGGCGTTTCCTGTCGGCCTGGTGGTTCGCTGCATGGGGCTTCGACTGGGTGTACGACAAGCTGTTCGTCAAACCGTATCTGGCGATCAGCCATTTACTGCGTAGCGACCCGCTGGATCACACCATTGGCTTGATCCCACGTCTGGTCAAAGGCGGTCATGACAGTATGAGCCGCACCGAAACCGGTCAACTGCGCTGGTATGCCGCTTCGATCGCAGTGGGTGCCGTACTGGTACTCGGTGCCGTTGTTGTGGTTGCGGTCTGACATGAACCTTGCGAATTTGCGAAAGGAATTGAGCCCGTCATGATTCTGCCTTGGCTGATCCTGATCCCCTTTATCGGTGGCCTGCTGTGCTGGCAAGGTGAGCGTTTCAGCTCCACCATGCCGCGCTGGATTGCGCTGCTGACCATGTCCCTCGAACTGGCCCTGGGCCTCTGGTTGTGGAGTACTGGCAACTACAGTTACGCACCAGCGCCCGGCGTCGATCCAACCTGGGCTATTGAGTTCAAGCACCTGTGGATCGAGCGCTTCGGCATCAGCGTCCACCTGGCCCTCGATGGTCTGTCGTTGCTGATGATCCTGCTCACCGGTTTGCTCGGTGTGCTGTCGGTGTTGTGTTCGTGGAAAGAGATCCAGCGTAACGTTGGTTTCTTCCACCTCAACCTGATGTGGATTCTCGGCGGCGTGATCGGCGTGTTCCTGGCGATCGACCTGTTCATGTTCTTCTTCTTCTGGGAAATGATGCTGGTTCCGATGTACTTCCTCATCGCGCTTTGGGGTCATAGCTCATCGGACGGCAAGAAGACTCGGATCTACGCCGCGACCAAGTTCTTCATCTTCACTCAGGCCAGCGGCCTGATCATGTTGGTGGCGATCCTCGGTCTGGTACTGGTCAACTTCAATCAGAGCGGTGTAATCACTTTTGATTACGCCACCCTGCTGAAGACCCAGCTGGCGCCGGGCACCGAGTACATCCTGATGCTGGGCTTCTTCATCGCCTTCGCGGTGAAACTGCCTGTGGTGCCGTTCCACTCCTGGCTGCCGGATGCGCACGCTCAGGCGCCGACTGCAGGTTCCGTGGACCTGGCCGGTATTCTGTTGAAAACCGCTGCATACGGTCTGCTGCGCTTTGCTCTGCCGCTGTTCCCCAACGCATCGGCCGAATTCGCACCGATTGCGATGGTGCTGGGTCTGATCGGTATCTTCTACGGCGCCTTCCTGGCGTTCGCGCAGACCGACATCAAGCGCCTGATCGCGTTCTCCAGTGTTTCGCACATGGGCTTCGTGCTGATCGGCATCTACTCCGGCAGCCAGCAAGCGCTGCAAGGTGTGGTGATCCAAATGATCGCGCACGGTCTTTCGGCGGCGGCGCTGTTTATCCTCAGCGGCCAACTGTACGAGCGTCTGCATACCCGGGACATGCGTGAAATGGGTGGTCTGTGGTCGCGCATCGCCTATCTGCCCGCGATCAGCCTGTTCTTCGCCGCGGCATCGCTGGGTCTGCCGGGTACCGGTAACTTTGTCGGTGAATTCCTGATCCTGCTGGGCACGTTTGTCAGCGCTCCATGGATCACTGCGATTGCCACGTCTGGTCTGGTGTTTGGCTCCGTCTACTCGCTGATCATGATCCACCGCGCCTACTTCGGCCCGTCGAAATCGGACGAGCCTCTGAAGGGCATGGATGGACGGGAAATGATCATGGTGCTGGGCCTGGCCGTATTGCTGGTAGTGCTCGGGGTTTACCCGCAGCCATTCCTCGATACGTCGGCAGCGACCATGCACGGCGTGCAGCAATGGCTCGGCACCGCCTTCACTCAACTCGCTTCGGCCCGGTAAGAGCGCTATGGACCTGACGATTCAACACTTTATTGCGCTTGCGCCGCTGCTGATTACCAGCCTCACCATTGTTGTGGTGATGCTGGCAATCGCCTGGCGTCGCAATCACTCACAGACATTCCTGCTCAGCGTAGGCGGTCTCAACCTGGCATTACTGTCGATTTACCCGGCTCTGAAAGTCGCACCGCTGGTGGTGACTCCGCTGCTGCAGATCGACAGCTTCGCCTGCCTTTACATGGCGCTGATCCTCGCCTCCACCCTGGCCTGTGTGACCATGGCTCACGCCTATCTGGGTGACGGTAAGGCGGGCTACCCGGGCAACCGCGAAGAGCTTTACTTGCTGATTCTCCTCGCAGCTGCTGGTGGTCTGGTTCTGGTCAGCGCTCAACACCTGGCGGGCCTGTTCATTGGGCTGGAGCTGCTCTCGGTACCGGTTTACGGGCTGGTGGCCTATGCGTTCTTCAACAAGCGTTCGCTGGAAGCCGGCATCAAGTACATGGTGCTGTCGGCAGCCGGTTCTGCGTTCCTGTTGTTCGGTATGGCGCTGCTGTATGCCGAAGCTGGCACGCTGGCCTTCGATGGCATCGGCAAAGCCCTGGCGGCGAGCGGGCTGCCAAGCCCTGTCGCCAGCCTGGGTCTGGGCATGATGCTGGTGGGTCTGGCATTCAAACTGTCCCTGGTGCCATTCCATTTGTGGACGCCGGACGTCTACGAAGGTGCTCCTGCCCCAGTAGCCGCCTTCCTGGCAACGGCCAGCAAAGTTGCAGTGTTTGCGGTGCTGGTGCGTCTGTTCCAAATCTCGCCAGCGGCCAGCAGTGGCGTTCTGCATGACGTACTGGCGGTCATCGCGGTCGCCTCGATCATCGTGGGTAACTTGCTGGCGCTGACCCAGAACAACCTCAAGCGGCTGCTGGGTTACTCGTCCATCGCGCACTTCGGTTACCTGATGATCGCTCTGGTTGCGAGCAAGGGCATGGCGGTTGAAGCCATCGGCGTGTACCTGGTGACCTACGTTCTGACCTCTCTGGGCAGCTTCGGGGTCATCACCATGATGTCCTCGCCGTACAGCGGTCGTGACGCAGATGCGATGTTCGAATACCGCGGCCTGTTCTGGCGTCGTCCGTACCTGACCGCCGTCATGACCCTGATGATGCTGTCACTGGCGGGTATCCCGCTGACCGCTGGCTTCATTGGCAAGTTCTACATCATCGCCACTGGCGTTGAGTCGCAACTGTGGTGGCTGATCGGTTCGCTGATCATCGGTAGCGCCATCGGCGTCTTCTACTACCTGCGGGTCATGGTGACGCTGTATCTGGCCGACACGAAGCTGCCTCGTCACGATGCACAGTTCAACTGGGCACAGCGTACCGGCGGCGTGATGCTGCTAGCGATTGCCATCCTGGCGTTCGTGCTGGGTGTATACCCACAGCCGCTGCTCAATCTGGTGCAGCATGCAGGCTTGATGGGCTGATAAGCGACGCATAAAAAAACCTGCTCACATGAGCAGGTTTTTTTTGGCCTGGATTTTTTCGCCAGGCCTTTTCGCCTGAGGCTAACCGGGCAAACGCACCGTCTTCTTGGCGCTGACGAACAAGCCCCAGGTGGACATGAACAATGCCGCTATCATCGGCCCAATGACGAAGCCATTGAGGCCGAATACCGACATACCCCCTAGTGTGGAGATCAGGATCAGGTAGTCAGGCATTTTCGTATCCTTGCCAACCAGGATAGGTCGCAGAACATTGTCTACCAGGCCGATCACAAATACGCCGAACAGCGCGAGTACAACGCCCTGCCAGATCATTCCGCTCAACAGGAAGTACAACGCCACCGGGGCCCAGACGATGCCCGCCCCTACCGCTGGCAACAATGACAGAAACGCCATGATGACCGCCCAGAGCAAGGCACTTGGAATGTCCAGACACCAGAAGATGAAGCCGCCAAGCGCGCCTTGAGTGATTGCGACCACGACATTGCCTTTGACGGTGGCGCGTACCACCCTGGTGAACTTGAGCTGCAATCGACGTTTCTGGGGTTCGGCCAGAGGTACCGCAAGACGCATCCTGCGCACCAGATCCTGACCGTCACGCAGGAAGAAGAACAACAGGTACAGCATGATGAAGAAGCCGACGACAAAGTCGAACGTACCCTGACCAAAGCTGAATGCCTGGGTAGCGAGGTACTGACTGCCTTGCATGGCGCCTTTGGCGATCTTGTCACGTAGCCCGTTGAGGTCTCCCATGCCCAGGCGATCCAGCCAATGCTGGAAGTAAGGCGGCAGCAGGCCTTTGAACTCGGCCAGATAGCTGGCGATATCGAGCTGGCCACTTTCCACGTTTTTGTACAGAGTGGCGCCTTCCTGCACCAGCAGAGCACTGATAACGATGACCGGCAAAATCGCTATCACCAGACAGATCATCAAGGTGCAGAGAGAAATCAGGTTGCGCTGCCAGCCGAAGCGCAGCAACAGGCGACGCTGCACGGGGGCAAAGATGATGCCGAGGATCACCGCCCAGAATACCGCTCCGTAAAACGGCAGCAGGATCCATATGAACGCGATGGTCACCAACACCAACAGCAGGATCAGGGTTTTATATTGGAGCGTGGTTTCGTTCATGTCCTTTCCATGTCAGTAGGCCGGCAACTTGCCGGGCCTACTGCTTAGTCCGCCAATCGACGGGCAAGTGCCATGGCTTTGTTCATGATGGTTAGGAAGGATAAATGCGATCATTTGTAGGAGCTCACGAGCACCGCGAGGCAGCGATGGCGGTTTATCAGACACTCCGCCATCGCTGCCTCGTAACCTCGGTGAGCTCCTACAAGGGCGGTGTCCGCCAACAAAATCAGACGCGGAACTGACCGACCAGCGCTCCAAGACGATGGCCCAGTTCATTCAGGCTGCGAGTGGTTTGCGCGCTCTGCCGGGTTTCCTCGGCCACGCTGTCCACTGCAGTGGCGATCTGATGCACGCTGCGGTTGATTTCCTCTGCAACGGCGGTCTGTTCTTCTGCGGCACTGGCGATCTGCGCGTTCATGGAATTGATGGTACCGATCAATTGCCCAATGGTGTCCAGAGAGGAACCGGCCTGATTGGCCTGCGTGGACGTGCCGTCACCCGCCTCGCTGGATCGGCGCATGGCATCAACCGCAGTTTGAGTACCCTTTTGCAGGCGATCAATCATGCCCTGGATTTCCTGGGTACTTTGCTGGGTACGACTGGCCAGCGCGCGCACTTCATCGGCAACGACCGCAAAACCACGGCCCGCCTCGCCTGCGCGCGCGGCTTCAATGGCCGCGTTGAGGGCCAGCAGGTTGGTTTGCTCGGCAATAGAGCGGATCACAGCGAGCACACTGACAATCGACGAAACATCATTCTGCAGACTATCCAACGAGGCGCCACTGTTACGGATGTCATCTACTAGCGCATGGATCTGTTTGATACTGCCGTCAACTACACGCTTCGCCGATCGGCCTTCTTCGTCTGTCTGCTGCGCGGCAACCGAAGCGCCTTGCGCACTCTTGGCGACTTCCTGCGCCGCTGCTGACATTTCGTTGATCGCGGTCGCTACCTGATCGGTTTCGTGGCGCTGACGCTCCATTGCCTGCTCTGAGCGTTGGGCCTGGCTGGATACTTCACCCACCAGCCCCGTCAGTTGCGTGGTAATACCGGATATCTGGCCAACCAAGCCATGAATCTTATCGACGAAACGATTGAAAGAGCCTGCCAGATCGCCCAACTCATCCTGACTGGTCACCGCAAGCCGACGAGTCAGATCACCCTCGCCTGCGGCAATATCATCAAGGTTGTCTTTCATCAGGCGCAACGGACGGAGCAGCGTGCCGGCCAGTACCGCGCCAATAATGGCTATAAGTATTAGAACCAAGAGCGCTACACCGATGATGCTGAGCAGCAGTTCCTCTAGACGTGCGTCGATTGCCTGCTCTACAGCCGCAACTTGAGCGTCGATACCGTCCAGATTAACCGACGATCCAACGGCCATGTCCCATTTTGGCAGGTACTCGGTATACCCGAGCTTAGGCAGCGGTTCGGTTTTGCCAGGAAGCGGTGATGAATAAAGCAGGTAATGAGTGCCCGCTTTAGCGACAGCGACCAGTTCGTTGTTAACGTAGAGACCGCTCGGGTCGCGGGCGTCCTTGAAACTCTTACCGACACCATCCGGGCTGCTGGCCTTGAAAAGGCGTACCGACTGTGAATCGTAGCCAAAGAAATAACCGTCCTTGGCGTATGTGATACCGGAAAGCAGCTTGATGACTTGCGCGCGTGCAGCTTCGTCGCCGGGAGCCGCCGCATCGTAGATTGGCTTGATAGCAGTCATCGCAATCGCGACATAATTCTGCAGGGTAGCCTTCGCTTCACTGAGCAGGCGCTCGCGGGTTTCACTAACCTCCCGGCTGGCCTGTTCGCGTAGCATGACGACGGTAGTCACGCTGATAATCGCGGCGAATATGAGGACTGGCAAGATAGCCAGCGAAAGAACTTTGGCTTTCAGGCTTATACGCATAGAACTCCAGGAATCGAATAGTTGTTTTTAGAATCGAGATCATGGTTATTTAACGGCTAGTTGCTTGAAAAGTTGAGGGGTTACGGATATTCCAAGGTCAAAACATCAGGTAGCGTGATGCTGACCCGTAGCCCCCCCAATGGGCTGGCAGACAACTGAAGATCGCCGCCCCATGCCTGGACGATATCACGGACAATGCCAAGCCCCAGGCCATGCCCGGTAATCTGTTCATCAAGCCGGGTACCACGGCTCAGCACCTCCTCACGCTGCTTTTCGGGTATGCCCGGCCCATCGTCATCGATCAGCAGAAAATAGGCGTTGTCTTCCCGGGTGACAGTCAGTGCCACCTCACTGTCAGCCCACTTACAGGCGTTGTCCAGCAGGTTACCCAGCAACTCCAGGACATCCTCACGATCCCATGGCAGCGACAGGCCTGGGGTGACATGTAAAACCAGATCCAGATGCTCGCCATGAATCATGCGCAATGTGGCGAGCAAGCCCCCTAGTTCGGCATCGCAATCAAAATGCGCTCCTGGCAACGCATCACCGGACAGCCGCGCACGGTTGAGCTCACGCACCAGGCGCTGCTGAATTTGATCCAGTTGATCAAGCAACGTTTTACGCAAACCCGGGTGCGCATCGAGCTGCGGACTGGACGTGACGCTGACCAACACCGCCAAAGGCGTCTTCAATGCATGCCCCAGATTACCCAGTGCGTTTCGGGAGCGCTTAAGGCTGTCCTCTGTATGGATCAGCAGATGATTGATCTGCGACACAAGCGGCTCAAGCTCCAATGGCACCTGTTCATCAAGTTGTGAGCGCTTGCCTTGCTGCAACTGTGAAATTTGCTCACGGGCTTTTTCCAGCGGGCGTAATGCGCGGCGTACCGTGACACGCTGCAAGGCCAGAATAAGCGCCAATGCAGCAAGCCCCAGCCCGAGTCCAATTTGCTGAACGCGCAGGAAGCTTGCGCTCACTGGGGTGTAGTCCTGCGCGACGGTTATGGATATGTCCTGACCGAACTTCCGGTAATCGGCTTTCAGCAAGAGCAATGATTGGTCGGTTTTACCCAGTTGAAAATTGGCATGCAGGCCGACGGTTCCCGGCTCGGGGAGCTTGAGGTCCCAGAGCGACCGGGAGCGCCAATGACCTGTCTCGAAGTCGATACGAAAATAGTGTCCGGAAAATGGCCGCTGATAAGCGGGGGACAGGCGATGTTCATCCAGCTGAAGCCCATTTGGGCCCCGCACCAATGCGATCAGGAGACTTTCGCTTTCGTTGCGCAGGCCCGCTTCCAGATAGCGCTGTAAACCCAGTTCGAATAACCAGAGGCTGGTTTGTGCAAGCACGAGGCAAACCACCACCATGACGCTTACAAGGCCCAGGCTCAGGCGTGACTGTATCGACTTCAAACAGGCGTCCCGCCAAACCGATAGCCCTGACCGCGTCGGGTCTCAACGACCGTTTTACCTAGCTTGCGTCTAAGGTGATTGACGTGAACTTCAATGACGTTCGAATCGCGTTCGTTCTCACCGTCATAGAGATGCTCTGCCAGATGGCTTTTGGAAAGAATCTGCTCCGGGTGATGCATGAAATAGCGCAGCAATCTGAACTCTGCAGACGTCAGCTGGATATCGACACCCTCCCTGGTCACACATTGGCGCCCCTCATCCAGGTGCAAGCCCGCCGACTCCAGCCGTGGCTGATTGGCCAGGCCATGAGAACGCCGCAGTAGCGCCTGAATGCGCAATTGCAACTCTTCCGGGTGAAAGGGCTTGGTCAGATAATCATCTGCGCCGGCCTTGAGTCCTTCAATACGCTCAGACCAGGATCCTCGCGCAGTAAGTACAAGCACAGGTGTTGCCAGTCCTGCGCTACGCCACTGTTCAAGCACCTGCAGGCCGGGAATACCAGGAAGGCCAAGGTCGAGAATAATCAGGTCGTAAGGTTCAGTCGCCCCTTGGTGAACTGCGTCTCTGCCATCGGCAAGCCAGTCAACCGCGTAACCCTGCCTGCCAAGCCCGGCGATCAGCTCGTCCGCGAGCGGCACGTGATCCTCTACCAATAGCAGCCGCATCAGTCTTCCTCGTCTTTCAATAATCGACCGTCACGGGCGTCGAACTTCAATTCGCGAACACTACCTTCGGTCGTCAACAACTCAAACTCGTAGACAAAAACACCGTGTTTTTCCTCCAGTTCAGCCTCGAGCAGCTTGGCACCGGGATGGCGGCCAAGGGCTTTGTCCACGAGCTGCTCGAGAGCAAGAATGGTGCCCTGCTGACGGAGTCTCAAGGCTTCATCCTGATCGAGATCCCTGGCCTGCACGGAGGCAGTAAGCAGCACTATGAGCAGGAGCGTTCCGCGACGCTTATCGACATTCATTATCGGTCCTGATGATCCTTGAGGACTTTCCCCGTCACGGCATCCAGCTCAACGTCCCATTCAATCCCCTGCTTATCGGTGAGATCGACCTGATAGACGTGCTTGCCATATTCTTCATCGAGTTCAGTGTCGCTAATCTCCGCGCCTGGGTGCCGAGCAACAGCAACGGCGTTTAATTGTTCTAAGCGCTGGATAACGCCAGAAGATTGCAATTTAGCAGCTTCGTCCGGACCTATGTCACGAGCGATGACCGCATTTGCACCAAAAATCAAACCAAAAGCGGATAGAAGAATGAGTCGGCGTTTCATCTCGAGGCTCCGGTGAAGATGTTTATCCTGTTCACCGAGATTAAACAGTGCAACTTAACTCAACCTGAATTGATAAGGCCAGTTGCCATCAAACCTTGAGGATCCGCCGTGGCTCAGTGGAAGCTGTCAGTCTGTCCCGCGCTTTTAGCGCATAGGCCAAACCAATGCTGGTAAACTCTCCGACAGCATGCGTCGCTGCGACGATCGCCTTTTTCTAGAGTTGACTGATGGAAATTTTTAAAGAATTTACGTTTGAATCCGCGCATCTCCTTCCCCATGTACCAGAGGGCCATAAATGCGGGCGGCTGCATGGCCATTCGTTCCGTATAGCGATCCACCTGGAAGGGGAAGTAGACGCGCACATCGGCTGGATACGCGATTTCTCTGAAATCAAAGCGATCTTCAAGCCTCTGTACGAACGCTTGGACCATAACTATTTGAACGATATCCCAGGGTTGGAAAATCCAACCAGTGAGAACCTTGCCAAATGGATCTTCGCTGAGCTCAAGCCCCTTCTGCCGGAGTTGTCGGCCATCCGTATTCATGAAACCTGCACTAGCGGATGCATCTATCGCGGGGAATAAATTGCTGGCGGTCCGGCTCCATAGCCACCTTTAAAGGTGGCTTTTTTGTGCGTGGGATTTGAGGAAGGCGCTGGTAGCTGTCTGCACATACTCCCCATGTATGAGCTGCCGAAGGCTGCGAAAGCAGTAGTTGCTGACACCCTCATTCGCAGCCTGCAACAGCGCCTACAGGGGGGAGATGTTTTTCGAGCAGACAAACAAAACCCCATCTGCTTTCGCAAATGGGGTTCTGGAATTTAATCTTGACGAT
>NZ_JPQU01000029.1 GCF_000737245.1 Pseudomonas syringae
GAACGCGTGGGCCTGACCGATAACTTCTTCGAGCTGGGCGGGCATTCGTTGCTGGTGATCAAGGTGGTGTCGCGTCTGCAACTGGAGCTCGGCTTGCAACTCACGCCACAACAACTTTTTCAGGCACCGATCCTCGGCGATTTCGCCGCCGGGCTGGAGCAATCCGCCGGGCAATTCGACAGCTCGAAAATGGACAGACTCGAAGCCCTGTTCGACGACATGGAGGAAGTTTGATGGACCGCTCGGTTGCCACCAGAATCGCTCGCCGGTTCATCACCCTGCCTCTGGAAAAACGCAGGCTGTACCTGCAAAAAATGCTCGAAGAAGGCGTCTCCCCAGCCAACCTGCCGATCCCGGAGGTGCAATCCGCCTACCAGCATCTGCCACTGTCTTACGCCCAGGAGCGCCAGTGGTTTCTCTGGCAAATGGACCCTGACAGCAGCGCCTATCACGTGCCGATGATGCTGCACCTCAAGGGCGTGCTGGATATCGCGGCGCTGCAAAACAGCTTCGATGTGCTGATCAACCGCCACCAAAGTCTGCGCACCACCTTCTGCCTGATTGATGAGCAGCCAGCCCAAGTGATCGCCGATCAGCAGGTCATTCACCTGGACATCCAGACGCTGGATGCGGATATCGTCGAGCGCGAAGCCGCCATTGAGGCATTCATCAGCCAGTCCAGCGGCAAACTGTTCGACCTGGAACACGGCCCGCTGCTGCGAGTGGAATTGCTGCGCATCGACGCTGAAGAACATGTGCTGGTCATGACCCAGCACCACATCGTCTCCGATGGCGCGTCCATGCAGGTCATGGTCAACGAGTTGGTCGAGTGCTATGCGGCGTTCAGTCAGGGTCGCCAGCCCGAGCTGCCGGAGTTGCCGATCCAGTACGCCGACTACGCCATCTGGCAACGGCACTGGATGGAAGCCGGCGAGCGCGAGCGGCAGTTGGCGTACTGGACCGCGCAACTGGGCGGGGAGCAACCCGTGCTGGCGCTGCCCGCTGACCGGCCACGCCCTGCCGAGCAAAGCTATCAGGGCGCGCAGTTCACGGTAGAAACCGACCAACTACTCGGCGCGGCATTGCTGCAGATGGCCCAGCAACACAACGTCACGCCTTTCATGCTGTTGCTGGCCTCTTTTCAGACCTTGCTGCACCGCTACAGCCAACAGAACGACATCCGCATCGGCGTGCCCAGCGCCAACCGCAACCGACCGGAAACCGAGCGGCTTATTGGCTTTTTCGTCAACACCCAAGTGCTCAAGGCAGCGTTCAACGAACACATCCGCTTCAGTGAAGTGCTGCAACAAGTCCGGCAAGCAGCGCTGGACGCCCAGGCCCATCAGGACTTGCCGTTCGAGCAACTGGTCAGCGCGTTGCAACCGGAACGCAGCCTGAGTCACAGCCCGTTGTTTCAGGTGCTGTTCAATCATCAGGGCACCATCGAAGGCCGGAGCGCACATTCACTGCCCCAACTGTCGGTGGATCATCTGCCCTGGAACACCCCCAGCGCGCAGTTTGACCTGACCCTCAATACCTCGCTGTCCGAACAGGCATTTTCGGCGTCCATCAGTTACGCCACCGATCTGTTCGATGCTGCCAGCATCGAGCAACTGTCCCGCCATTGGTTGGCCTTGCTGCGTGCCGTGGTCATCGACGCCGAGCAACCGGTTGCCCACCTGCCTTTGCTGGACGCCCGCGAGCGCAGCCAAATAGTCGACGGCTGGAATACGCCCGTCAGCCACAATCCGAATCCACTGACCGTCATCAGCCTGTTCGAACAGCAAGTGCACAGCCACCCGGAGGCGGTTGCCCTGATCGTCGGCGAGCAGCAACTGACTTACCAGCAGCTCAACGGCCGCGCCAACCAACTGGCCCATGCCTTGATCGAACGGGGGGTCGGTCCGGAAGTGCTGGTGGGTGTGGCAGTGGAACGCAGCGTGGACATGATCGTCGCGCTGCTGGGGATCCTCAAGGCAGGCGGCGCTTATCTGCCGCTGGACCCTGGCTATCCCGAAGACCGCCTGGCCTACATGATCGACGACAGCGGCATTGAACTGCTGTTGACCCAAGCCGCCGTGCAGTCGCGATTACCGATCCCGGCCGGAGTTGAAGCACTGACCCTGGATGCGCAGACCCACTGGCTGGAACGCTGGGCCGAGACAAATCCCGTCATCGCGACAACTGCCGAGCATCTGGCTTATACGATTTACACCTCAGGCTCCACCGGCAAGCCCAAGGGCGTGATGGTGGCCCATGGTGCGCTGGTCAACTTCATCAGCAGCATGTCCCGCGCGCCGGGGCTGGGAGCGGATGACCGGTTGCTGTCACTCACCACCTTCTGCTTCGATATTTTCGGACTGGAAATCTATCTGCCCCTGAGTGTCGGCGCGCGGCTGATCCTGGCGGAAACCGGCGTCAACCTCGACCCTGCCGCGCTTCTGGATCTCATTGCACGCCAGGGCATCAGCGCACTGCAAGCCACGCCCTCGACCTGGCGCATGTTGCTGGACCATCCACAGCGCAACGGCCTGCAAGGCTGCAAACTGTTGTGCGGCGGCGAAGCCCTGAGCGATGAACTGGCTTCGCGGATGCTCGCCATCAGCGATCAGCTGTGGAATCTATATGGGCCGACCGAAACCACCATCTGGTCAGCGATCCATCGTCTCGACCGGCAGCACCCCAAGCCCTGGCTCGGCCGGGCCATCGACAACACGACGTTCTATATCCTCGACGCGGACCTGCAACCGGCCCCTCTTGGCGTGGCCGGTGAACTGCTGATTGGCGGCAACGGCCTGGCTCGTGGCTACTTGCAACGCCCGGACCTGAGCGCCGAACGCTTCGTGCCGGACCCGTTCGGCCCGCCCGGTGCCAGGTTGTATCGCACCGGCGACCGCTGCCGCTATCGGCGCGACGGGATTATCGAATACCTGGGGCGGCTTGATCATCAGGTGAAGATTCGCGGTTTCCGTATCGAACCGGGGGAAATCGAAAGCCGTCTGCACGCTCAGCCACTGATCCGAGCGGCTGCGGTGCTGGTGCAACCCGCTGCCAGCGGCGAGCAACTGGTGGCGTATATCGTGCTGGTTGTACCCGTGGGAGACGCCGCTGGGCAAACCGCTCTACGCGAACAGATTCGCAGCGCCTTGCGCAAAGACCTGCCGGACTACATGGTGCCCGCACAGTTGATATTCCTCGATCAACTGCCGCTGACGCCCAACGGCAAGCTGGACCGCAAGGCCCTGCCCTTGCCGGACGCGAGTCAAAGCCAAGGGATATACGTCGCACCGCAAACTGACGTGCAACGGCGCATCGCCACTATCTGGCAAGACGTGCTCAAGCTGGAGCAGGTCGGCATCAGCGCCAACTTCTTTGACCTGGGTGGCGATTCGATCATCTCCATTCAACTGGTCAGCCGCGCCCGGCAACAGGGCATCGAGTTCTCGCCCAAAGACCTGTTCCAGCATCAAACCATTGAGCAATTGGCCAGTGTCGCCCGGATCACGACGCCTGAGACGGACAAGCAACCCGCTCAGGATGACCAAGCCTTCGCGCTCTCCGGACTGACCACCCCGCAACTGGCGGCGTTACCGGTGCCACTGGCGTTGATCGAGGATATTTATCCGCTGTCGCCCATGCAGCAGGGCATGTTGTTTTACACCCTGGAGGCCAACGAAGCGGCGCTGTATCTGAATCAGATGGCGGTGTCGGTGGAAGGCTTGAACGTCGAGCGTTTCTTGGCGGCGTGGAACGCGACCATCCAGCGCCACGAGATTCTGCGTACCGGTTTCTGGTCGGCCAGCCATCTGGCCGAGCCGCTGCAACTGGTCTACAAGCAGGCTGCCATTGCCGTGCGGCAACTGGACTGGCAAGGCCGTTCAGTGCAAGCCGAGGATTTGCACAACCAGGTGGCTCACGACGCAGCCCAAGGCTTTGACCTGCTGCACGCGCCACTGATGCGCCTGACCCTGATACGCCTCGCCGAAAACAGCCACTACCTGATCTGGACCAGCCATCACATTCTCATGGACGGCTGGAGCAGTTCGCAGCTGCTGGGCGAAGTGCTGGAGCATTACAGCGGCCAGCCTGCGCCCTCTAAAAAGGGCCGCTATCGGGACTACATCGGCTGGCTCAAGGCTCAATCGCAACCCCGTCTGGAACGGTTCTGGAAAGATCAGTTGCGAGAGGTAAACGGCCCCACGCTGCTGGCCAGCGCCATCGCGCCGCGTCCGGACCCTGGCCTGACCGGGCATGAGCCGCTGTACCTGCGATGGGACGCAGAGCAAACCACATTGCTGCGCGAACAGGCCCAGAAACTGCGGGTCACGCCCAACACCCTGATCCAGGCGGCGTGGCTGCTGCTGTTGCAGCGCTTTACCGGCCAGCAGACGGTGTGTTTCGGCGCGACGGTAGCCGGGCGTCCGGCCAGTCTGGATAACGCCGATGAAATGCTCGGTCTGTTCATCAACACTTTGCCGGTGGTGCAGAGCCCGCATCCAACTGAGCGGGTCTGCGATTGGCTGGCGCAACTGCAAAGCTGCAACCTGAGCATTCGCGATCATGAGCATGCCTCGCTGGCGGATATTCAGCGCTGGTCCGGCCACAGCGGTCAGGCGCTGTTCGACAGCATCATCGTGTTCGAAAACCATCCGCTGGATGAACGCCTGGAACAAACGTCGCGCCATGACCTGCACTTTGGCGAGGTCAAGGCTCATGGGGTAACCGACTTTGCCATGGACTTGGCAGTCATGCTCAACGACACCCTGAGCATCGAGTTCATGGTCCTGCGCAACCAGTTCACCGCCGAGGCGACCGAACAGATTCGCCGCAGTTACGAAGCGTTGTTGCTGGCCCTGCTGAGCAATCCCCAGTCGACCCTGGGTAGCCTGGATATGCTCAGCGTTGATGAACGACTGGTGCTCCAGGAGAGCAACCGCATGGCCGAGCCGCCGCAATCCGCCCCGTTGCTGGCAGAGGTCATCGAACAGCACGCCAGCCAGCGACCCGCTGCGATTGCCGTGAGCTGCGCCGGTGTGACATTGACGTACGCCGAACTGGAACGCCGCGCCAACCACCTGGCCCAGTACCTCATCAGCCAAGGGATTGGCCCGGAGAATTTTGTCGGCGTCGCGCTGGAGCGTTCGGTTGAAGTGGTTGTGGCGTTCTACGCGGTGATGAAAACCGGTGCAGCCTATGTGCCGCTGGATATCGACTACCCCAAAGAGCGTATCGAGTGGATCGTCGGCGATTCGGCGATGAACGTGCTGCTTACGCAGGAGAGTTTGCTGGAGAGATTTGCGTCGACAGGCGTTCCTCTGGTTGCGCTGGATGGCCTCCCTGTGGGAGCGGTGCTTGCCCGCGATAAGGGCACCGAAGATATCAGGTCAATCGCGTCCAACCTCATCGTCGGATTGCCGCCCAGACCAAGCACCGCTCCCACAGGTCTGCATCGCACACTGACCATCCACCCCGAAAACCTCGCCTATCTGATCTACACCTCGGGTTCCACCGGGCAACCCAAAGGGGTGGCGGTCAGTCACGAACAGATCCGCATGCATTGTCTGGCCATCGCCCAGCGTTATGAAATGGACGCTGATACCCGTGAGCTGCTGTTCATGTCGTTCGCCTTCGACGGTGCACAGGAGCGCTGGTTGTCGAGCCTGCTCAGCGGCGGCTGCCTGGTGGTGCGTGACAACCGCCTGTGGACCCCGGAAGAAACCTGGCATGCCCTGCACGCCGAGCGGATCAGCATCGCCTGTTTCCCGCCCGCCTACCTGCAACAACTGGCCGAATACGCCGACAGCCAGACTCAAGCCCCGCCACCGGTGCGCATTTATTGCTTCGGCGGTGATGCCGTCGCCGAGGCCAACTTCGAGCGGGTCAAACGCGCTCTGCGTCCGCAATTTCTCACCAACGGCTACGGCCCCACCGAAACCGTGGTCACGCCGTTGCTGTGGAAAGTCGATGCCCAGGCCCATTGCGGCGCGGTGTATGCACCGATTGGCACCCGGGTCGGCGAGCGGACCCTGTATGTGCTGGATGAGATGCTCAACCCTCTGCCGATTGGCGTGGCTGGCGAGTTGTACATCGGCGGTCAAGGCGTGGCACGTGGTTATCACCAACGGGCCGCGCTGACCGCCGAGCGCTTCGTCGCCGACCCGTTCGATACCCATGGCGGGCGTTTGTATCGCACCGGCGACCGGGTTCGTCAGCGCGCCGATGGGGTCATCGACTACTTGGGCAGGCTCGACAATCAGGTAAAAATTCGCGGCTTCCGCATCGAGTTGGGGGAGATCGAATCCCGCTTGCGGGCCATGTCCGGCGTGCAAGATGCGGTGGTGGTGGCCCGGGAAACGGTGAACGGCAAACAGTTGATCGGTTATGTGGTGGCCCGTGGCGGCGACGGGTTTGGCTCAGCGCTGCGCAGCGAACTGCAACGCGACCTGCCGGATTACATGGTCCCGGCGCAAATCCTGGTGCTGAGTGAATTCCCCCTCAATGCCAACGGCAAGCTGGATCGCAACGCGCTGCCGGAGCCTGAGTTCAAGGGCCGTGAGTTCATCGCCCCACGTAATGGGCTGGAGCGGGCGTTGGCGGCGATCTGGCAAGAGGTGCTGCAAGTCGAGCAGGTTGGCGTTACCGATAACTTCTTCGAGCTGGGTGGCGATTCGCTGCGGATTCTCAAGGTGCTGTCCAAAGTCCGTGCCAGCGACGACCTGAATATCGAGCTGAAACTGCGAGACATGATCAGCAAACCGACCATCGCCGAGCTGTCGGGTTTTGCCATTCAGGACCTGCAGAATCTCGATCCACTGCTGTTGCTCAATAGCCGCAGCATTGCCGCGCCTCCGCTATTTTGCCTGCACGCCGGGTTTGGCACGGTGTTCGACTACGAGCCGGTGGCGCGCTGCTTCGAAGGCCAGCGCAGTGTGTACGGCCTGCAATGCCGCATGTTGCTGGACCGCGACTGGGAGGATGAATCCCTGGCCGCCATGGCCATCGACTATGCGCAATACATTCGCCAGAAGCAGGCCGACGGGCCTTATCACCTGCTGGGCTGGTCTCTGGGTGGCACCCTGGCGGTACTGGTCGCCCAGGAACTGGAAAGCCAGGGTCAGCAGGTGGACTTTCTCGGGCTGGTAGACAGCTTTATGCCCGGTTCCGGACCAGACACTGAACAAGCCGTTGAACAAGAGGACTGGAGCGATGACTTGCGCAGCTTCCTGGCGGTGATTTTTGCCCTCCCGGTCGAGCAGCTCGCCCCCTTGACGTTGAGCGCGAACCAGCCTGTGGACGAGCTGGAAGCATTGATTGAACAGATCAAGATCCAACTGCCCACTGTCTCGGCCTACGCCAGCATTGGCAGTGATGAGCTGGCGCACACCTTCTGTGTCGCCATGCATCTCAAGCGTCTGTCACGGCAAATCAACGCGCTGCCGCGCACCTCTAGTGCCGCCCATTGCTGGTGGGCGGCGAGCGCAAGTTATCCAACAGTCCCGGGCGCTGCGACCAACATCCGCATTCCGGCAGGCCATTACCAGATGCTCAATCATCCGCTGCTACTGACCCACCTGGCGCAATTGCTGCGCGATGTTGAAGCGGTGCCTCAATGAATCGACAAGGACCTCACAATGCCTCTTGATCCCGATCTGGAAGGTTTTCTCGAACTGGCTGAACTCGGCCGTCTGACCGGTAAAAGCCGGCCGATGCATGCTTTAAGTGTTCAGCAGGCACGAGACGAATTCGAACAGACCTCGCAAGTGCTCGACCCTTGCCCGCCAGGGGCCATCGACGTCACTGAACTGTCGATCCCGATCCGGGACGGCCAGCAAATGCCTGCGCGGTTGTATCGCAGCCCCCAACAACAGTCCGGGCTGCAACCAGCCGTCCTTTACTTTCATGGCGGTGGTTATGTGGTGGGCAGTCTGGATTCCCATGACTCGATCTGTCGTCGGCTGGCCGCCAGCGGTCAACAGGCGGTACTGGCACCGGCTTACAGGCTGGCGCCGCAAGCGCCCTTCCCCACTGCCGTTGATGATGCCCTGGACGCTGCCAACTGGCTGGCCGAGCACGCTGGGCAATTGAACATCGACAACCGCAAGGTCAGTGTTGCCGGGGACAGCGCTGGAGCGACGCTGGCGACGGTGTTGGCGATCAGCGCCGTTCAGCAACCTCATACCATCCAGCTACGGCCCCAGGCTCAGTTGCTGTTTTACCCGGTGACCGATGCGTCCCGGCAACGGCCGTCCCATCAGCGCTACGGCGAAGGCTTTCTGCTGGAAAGCGACACCTTGCAGTGGTTCTACCGGCACTACAGCGCGGATGCCGGGCAACTCAGTGACTGGCGAATTTCGCCGCTTTTAACGCCGGACCTGCAAGCGCTGGCCCCGGCCTATATCAGCCTGGCCGAATACGACCCGCTGTTTGATGAAGGGTTGGCTTATGCCGAGCGGCTAAGCGCCACCGGCACCGCCGTTACCCTCGACATTCAGCACGGTTTGACCCATGACTTTTTGCGCATGAGCGGGATTAGTGAGGCGATACCGGGGATTTATGCAGCGGTTGATGAGTGGTTGAAAGGCTTAAGCAAAGCCTGAGTTGTTATTGAAATGCGGTCACCCGTGGGAGCGAATTCATTCGCGAAGAGGCCAGTACATCCAAAGCATGTTCATCGGCTGCAACATTGCCTTCGCAAGCAAGCTTGCTCCCACAGGTTTTGCGTACTTCCGGACTTACCGAGCCTTGAGTTGGCGCAGGACCCGTGGGAGCGAGCTTGCTCGCGAAGGGGCCGGTACATGCGCTGCATTTGACCGGCTGCAACATTGCCTTCGCAAGCAAGCTTGCTCCCAAAGGTTTTGCGTACTTCCGGACTTACCGAGCCTTGAGTTGGCGCAGGACCCGTGGGAGCGAGCTTGCTCGCGAAGGGGCCGGTACATGCGCTGCATTTGACCGGCTGCAACATTGCCTTCGCAAGCAAGCTTGCTCCCACAGATTAGGCGTCCGCTGAAGTTGGTTGGGTCTAGCGCACCATCCCACGCAACAACGCCACTTGCTCCCGCGCCTCGGCCGGGCCGGACGCATCAGCCGCCAATGCCGGGCCGGCCACCACCGTCACCCGTGACCAGAAGCGGCGGAACAATTTCTTGCCCGGATCACGACTGAAAAAGCTGCCCCACAACCCCTGCAGCGCCAGTGGAATCACCGGCACCGAGGTCTGCTCGATGATGCGGGTCATGCCGCCTTTGAACTCGTCGATCTCGCCATCACCGGTCAGTTTGCCTTCCGGAAAGATGCACACCAGCTCGCCTTCGGCCAGGTATTGAGCGATCTTCTTGAACGCCTGCTCGTAGATCTGCAGATCCTCGCCACGCCCGGCAATCGGGATGGTCCCGGCAGTGCGGAAAATGAAGTTGAGCACCGGCAGGTTGTAGATTTTGTAGTACATGACAAACCGGATCGGCCGTCGTACCGCACCGCCGATCAACAGCGCATCAACAAACGACACATGGTTGCAGACCAGCAACGCAGCGCCCTCATCCGGGATCAGGTCGAGGTTACGGTGCTCGACGCGATACATCGTGTGGCTGAGCAGCCAGATCAGGAAACGCATGGTGAATTCAGGGACAACTTTGAAGATGTAAACGTTGACCGCAATGTTCATCAGCGAGATGACCAGAAACAGCTGCGGAATCGACAACTTCGCCACACTGAGCAGCAGGATCGAGACAATCGCCGAGACCACCATGAACAGCGCATTGAGAATATTGTTGGAGGCGATGACCCGGGAGCGCTCGCTTTCCAGGGTGCGGGACTGAATCAAGGCGTACAGCGGCACGATGTAGAAGCCACCAAAAATACCGATGCCGAGAATATCCAGCATTACCCACCAGGCCTGACTGAAACCAAGCACCGCCAGCCAGTCGTTGGCCATGACATTCTGCGGCATTTGCCCGGAATGCCACCACAGCAGCAGGCCAAACACGGTCAGCCCCATGGAGCCGAACGGCACCAGACCGATTTCCACCTTACGCCCGGACAGCCGCTCGCAGAGCATGGAGCCGGTGGCGATACCAATTGAGAACACGGTGAGAATCAGGGTGACCACGGTTTCGTCGCCGTACAGCCATTCCTTGGCGTAGGACGGGATTTGCGTGAGATAGATCGCGCCGACAAACCAGAACCACGAATTACCGACAATCGAACGGGATACCGCCGGGGTCTGGCCAAGGCCCAGGCGTAAGGTGGCCCAGGTCTGGGTGAAAATATTCCATTCAAGCTTCATTTGCGGCGCAACGGCGGCGGCACGGGGGATGCCGTAGCTGGCGAGAAAGCCCAGACACGCCACCAGCACCATGACGCTGGCGACGATGATCGAGTAGTGCGCCGAGGACATCATCACCCCGGCGCTGATGGTGCCGGCGAGAATCGCCAGAAAGGTGCCCATTTCCACCAGCCCGTTGCCGCCGACCAGTTCGTCTTCGCGCAGATGCTGGGGCAGGATCGAGTACTTGACCGGGCCGAACAGCGCCGAGTGGGTGCCCATGGCGAACAGCGCCAGCAGCATCAACCACAAGTGCCCGAAGATAAACCCAGCAGCACCGACCAGCATGATGCCGATCTCGCCCAGCTTGATCAGGCGAATCAGCGCATCCTTGGCGTACTTCTCACCGAACTGCCCAGCCAGTGCCGAGAACAGGAAAAACGGCAGGATGAACAGCAGCGCGCACAGATTGACCCAGATCGAGCGATCACCATCGATGCTCAGCTTGTAGAGAATCGCCAGAATCAGCGACTGCTTGAGCACATTGTCATTGAACGCCCCAAGGGCCTGGGTAATGAAAAACGGCAGAAAGCGGCGCTTCCCGAGCAAATTGAATTGTGACTGCTGGCTCATCGTCCGTGGTCCTGAATGGCTTTGAAATTCGCGTATATCCAATCCGCGGCACATTGAAGACGTTTGACCTGCGAATGTCCATTGTCTAACGTTTGCGCAGCGCACACCGGCCCGCCGGAGCGTTGATGCAGGGCGAGACAAAAAGCTCCCCCCGATAAGCGCCCCGCACGGTTTTACTCATGATGATCAACCACAGCACCGCCAGGGCGGCGACCAGCACGACCCCGGCCACGTTGAAAAAGCCCAGGTTCAACACTGCCCCCAGCTTCAAGGTAGTCAACGCATAGACACCCAGGGGAAAGGTGAAACCCCACCAGCCAAGGTTGAACGGGATACCGTCACGCAGGTAGCGCAAGGTGATCAGCACTGCCAACAGCAGCCACCACAAACCGAAGCCCCACAAGGTGATGCCTGAGATCATGCCCATCCCGGCAGAGACTTCGCCGAGGGTCGACATCCCATTCGCCGCGAATATCTCCTGGGCCTCGCCGCCAAGCAACAACATACCCAGCGCGGCCGTGCTGATCGGCCCCAGGGCCAGCCAGCTGGAGGCGGCCATGTTTTCGTGGGGCAACTTGTGCAACGCCATACGCAGCAGGAGGATAGTCAGGATGCCGAACGCGACCGGCACAGAGAACGCCCATAACACGTAGCTGGTCACCATCACCGCGAACTGATCATGCACATCCGGCAAGTGCGCCGCCAGTTGCCCACCGCTCACGGCCGCCACTTCCGCTGCAACCACAGGCAGCAACCAGACTGCGGTCATCTGGTCGATGCTGTGTTCTTGACGAGTGAACATCATGAACGGGATCAATACGCCGCAAGCCAGCGCCATGGCGACATCCAGCCACCACAGAACCTCAACAAACGGCACCAGCGCCAGACCCCAACGCGCTATGCCAAACAACAAAAATCCATTGATGATGGTCGCCAGCCCCATAGGGATAGTGCCGAAGAACATCGACACCGTTGAATGGCCGAACACCCGTCGCGCTTCATTGAAAAACATTAGCCAGCGTGCCGCATAGAGCAGGCTAAACAACAGAAACAACCCGATGTTGAACAGCCACAAGGCTTCTCCAAGCCGGACCAGGCCGGGATTCGCCATGGGCAACGCCACGGCGAGAACCCCGGTGCCCATAGTCGCGGCGAACCAGTTGGGAGTGAACTGACGAATCACCTCACGGGGGTGCTGCAATTGTCCAAAGGGTTTGTGGAGCGTAAAAGTCAGGCTGTTCATCGGGGGCTCTCCAGTCCTCGGGTGAGGTGAGCCCATAGTAAGGCTGCCGCGAATATCTGCTAAATGGGTAATATATGTATAAGTTATCGATTTTACAGATAACTCTTTTCCACTTACGAGAGAAAGGCAGCTGTCGTAGTGAGCGAACCCCATGAACCTGCTTCGTGTTTATATACCTGCGGGGTCTACAGCTCTCTTCACGACTAAAGTCGCTCCTACAACCTCAGGCCTTCATGCGAGACTAGCGAGCTTGTTCCTGGGGCTCTGAATGTCTATGTCGCTGTCCAGCGGGCTGATCGCAGCCGTCGCCCTGGCTTATATGGCCATCATGTTCGCCATCGCCTTTTACGGTGATCGGCGCAGTACCTCGCTGTCTCCGAGAATCCGAGCCTGGGTTTACAGCCTGTCGCTGGCGGTTTACTGCACCAGTTGGACGTTCTTTGGCGCGGTGGGTCAGGCTGCCGAGCAGTTATGGTCGTTCCTGCCGATTTACCTTGGGCCAGTGGTGCTGATGCTTTTGGCGCCCTGGGTCTTGCAGAAGATGGTGCTGATCAGCAAGCAGGAAAACATCACCTCCATTGCCGACTTTATCGCCGCCCGCTACGGCAAATCCCAGTCCCTGGCGGTGGTGGTGGCGCTGATCTGTCTGGTGGGTGTGCTGCCGTATATCGCCTTGCAGCTCAAAGGCATCGTGCTGGGGGTGAATATTCTGATCGGCGCGGTTGCCGATGCTACCGGCACCCGCGCGCAGGATACGGCGCTGATCGTGTCGCTGGTGCTGGCGCTGTTCACCATTGTCTTCGGTACGCGCAACCTCGACGTCACCGAGCACCACCGTGGCATGGTCATGGCGATTGCCTTTGAAGCCCTGGTGAAACTCTTTGCTTTCATGGCCGTGGGGGCGTTCGTGACCTATGGCCTGTACGACGGTTTCGACGATCTGTTCGATGAGGCCCTGATTGCGCCACGCCTTGAGGAGTACTGGAAGGAGACCATCAACTGGCCCTCCATGGTGGTGCAGACCGGCGTGGCGATGATGGCGATTGTCTGCCTGCCCCGACAGTTTCACGTCACGGTGGTGGAGAACATCGACCCTCAGGATTTGCGTCTGGCCAAGTGGGTCTTTCCGGCCTATCTGGTGCTGGCCGCGCTGTTCGTGGTGCCTATCGCCCTGGCCGGGCAGATGCTGCTGCCCGATTCGGTGCTGCCGGACTCGTTCGTGATCAGCCTGCCGCTCGCCACCGCTCACCCTTCCCTTGCGTTGCTGGCCTTCATCGGCGGTGCTTCAGCCGCCACCGGCATGGTGATTGTCGCCAGCGTGGCGCTGTCGACCATGATTTCCAACGACATGCTGTTGCCGTGGCTGCTGAGCCGCAAAACCGCAGAGCGGCCGTTTGAAGCGTTCCGCCACTGGATGCTGTCGGTGCGTCGGGTCAGCATCGTGGTGATCCTGCTGCTGGCCTATGTCTGCTATCGGCTGCTGGGTTCGACTGCCAGCCTGGCGACCATCGGCCAGATCGCTTTCGCCGCCATCACCCAACTCTCCCCGGCGATGTTCGGCGCGTTGTGGTGGAAACAGGCCAACCGTCGAGGCGTATTTGCCGGGCTGGGGGCAGGGATTTTCCTCTGGTTTTACACCCTGGTGTTGCCTATTTCCGCTGAAAGCCTGGGCTGGTCGCTGGACAGTTTCCCGCTGCTGGCGTGGCTGCATGGCAACCCGTTGGGGCTGCCGATCACGCCGCTGACTCAAGGCGTGGTGCTGTCCCTGGCGGGCAATTTCATCCTGTTCGGCTGGGTGTCGGTGATCTCCAAGACACGGGTTTCCGAGCACTGGCAAGCCGGGCGCTTTATTGGCCAGGACGCCAGCGTCAACACCGGCAATCGCCCGCTGCTGGCGGTGCAGGTCGAGGATTTGCTGACCCTGTCGGCGCGTTTCGTAGGCGAGGACCGTGCCCGGCAGAGCTTCATCCGTTTTGCTTATCGTCAAGGCAAAGGCTTCAACCCGAACCAGAACGCCAATGGCGACTGGATCGCTCACACCGAGCGCCTGCTGGCGGGTGTGCTGGGGGCATCGTCGACCCGCGCGGTGGTCAAGGCGGCCATCGAAGGCCGGGAAATGCAGCTCGAAGACGTGGTGCGCATCGCCGACGAAGCCTCCGAAGTGCTGCAGTTCAACCGCGCCCTGCTGCAAGGCGCCATCGAGAACATCACTCAAGGCATCAGCGTGGTGGATCAGTCCCTGAAGCTGGTGGCCTGGAATCATCGCTACCTGGAGCTGTTCAACTATCCCGAAGGCCTGATCAGCATTGGCCGTCCCATCGCCGACATTATCCGCTACAACGCCGAACGCGGATTGCTCGGCCCGGGCGAAGCGGAAGTCCACATAGCCCGGCGTCTTCACTGGATGCGTCAAGGTCGTGCCCACACTTCCGAGCGGATGTTCCCCAACGGCCGAGTGATCGAGCTGATCGGTAACCCGATGCCCGGTGGCGGCTTCGTGATGAGTTTTACCGACATCACCGCGTTCCGTGACGCCGAACATGCCCTTAAAGGCGCCAATGAGAGCCTGGAACAGCGGGTAGCCGAGCGCACCTACGAACTGTCGCAGCTCAACCTCGCGCTGACCGAGGCCAAGGGCACGGCGGAAACCGCCAACCAGTCCAAGACGCGCTTTCTGGCGGCGGTCAGTCACGACCTCATGCAGCCGCTGAATGCCGCCCGTCTGTTCTCTGCGGCGCTGTCCCATCAGGACGACGGTATGTCCGCCGAAGCCCAGCAACTGGTGCAACATCTGGACAGTTCGCTGCGCTCGGCTGAAGACCTGATCAGCGACCTGCTGGACATATCCCGGCTGGAAAACGGCAAGATCACCCCCGATCGCCAGCCGTTCGCCCTGAACACCTTGTTCGATACGCTCGGCGCAGAGTTCAAAGCCCTGGCCCATGAACAAGGCCTGACATTCCGAGTGCGCGGTACAGCCTTGCGGGTCGACAGCGATGCAAAGCTGCTGCGGCGCATCCTGCAGAATTTCCTGACCAACGCCTTCCGTTACGGCAAGGGTCCGATCCTGTTAGGGGTTCGTCGGCGCGGCACCTCTTTGAGTCTGGAGGTCTGGGATCGCGGACCGGGCATTCCTGAGGACAAGCAACGGGTGATTTTCGAGGAGTTCAAACGCCTGGACAGTCACCAGACACGCGCCGAGAAAGGCCTTGGCCTGGGTCTGGCGATTGCTGACGGTTTGTGTCGCGTATTGGGCCATACCCTGCAAGTGCGTTCATGGCCGGGTAAAGGCAGCGTGTTCAGCGTTTGCGTACCGCTTGCGCAGCATCAGACCGCACCGGCCGTCCTTACTCCGGAAACCCAACGCACGGCGCTGACCGGCACCCAGGTGCTGTGTATCGATAACGAAGACAGCATTCTGATCGGCATGAACAGCCTGTTGACGCGCTGGGGTTGCCAGGTGTGGACCGCGCGTAATCGTGAAGAGTGCCAGGCGCTGCTGGATGAGGGTGTGCGCCCGCAAGTGGCGCTGGTGGATTATCACTTGGACGACGGCGAAACCGGCACCGAACTCATGGCCTGGCTGCGCACTCGGCTGGGCATGCCGATGCCAGGCGTGGTCATCAGCGCCGACGGCCGTCCCGAGCTGATCGCCCAGATACATGCCGCAGGCCTGGACTTCCTGCCCAAGCCTGTAAAACCTGCGGCGCTACGGGCGTTGTTGAGTCGGCATGTGGTGTTGGGGTGATGGGGATCCTCACCACACCACAAACTCTGTGGGAGCGAGCTTGCTCGCGAAGGCGGCCGAGCATCTGATAGAACTCCAAAGCCTGAAACATAGCCTTCGCGAGCAAGCTCGCTCCCACGGATCAAGTTCTAAGCTAAGGGCCTATGCTCTCAGCACCGCCGCAGCCAGTGCCTTGGCAAACCTGCCTGCGACTTCATCAATCTGTTCGGCACTGATGATCAGAGGCGGCAGGAAGCGCACGACGCTGCCATGCCGTCCGCCCAGCTCCAGAATCAGTCCACGCTTGAGGCATTCGTTCTGCACCAGCGGAGCGAGCTTGCCGAACGCCGGAGGATGACCGAGGCCATCAACAGCGCCAGTAGGGTCGACCAGCTCGACACCCAGCATCAGCCCGCGCCCGCGAATATCGCCCATCTGCGGGAAGTCCCGCTGCAAGACTCTCAAATGCTCGGTGAGCCGAGCGCCCATGGCGATGGCATGCCCGGCGATGTCGTGCTGTTTCAGATACGCCATCACCGCCGAACCCGCCGCCATGGCCATCTGATTGCCACGGAACGTCCCGGCATGGGCGCCCGGCAGCCATTTATCCAGCCACTCGCGATAGACCACCACCGCCAGCGGCAGGCTGCCACCAATGGCTTTGGACAGCACCACGACATCAGGGACGATGCCGGCGTGTTCAAAGGCAAACATCTTGCCGGTGCGCGCAAAGCCGCTCTGGATTTCATCGACGATCAGCGCCACACCCGCCTTTTCAGTGATCCGCCGCACACCACGCAACCAGTCCAGATCCGCAGGAATCACCCCGCCCTCGCCCTGCACCACCTCGACAATCACTGCTGCGGGTAACTGTACCCCGGCTTCAGGGTCGTTGAGCAGGTTTTCCAAATAACGCAGATTGACCTTTATGCCATCCGCGCCACCCAGGCCGAAGGGGCATCGGTAGTCATAGGGGTATGGCAGAAACTGCACGCCGCTGTTGAGCAGCGCGGCCATGGGTTTCTTCGGCCCAAGACTGCCCATCAGGCTCAGCGCGCCCATGCTCATGCCGTGATAACCGCCCTGAAATGACAACACGGTGCTGCGCCCGGTGGCCGTGCGGACCAGTTTCAAGGCGGCCTCTACCGCATCGGTGCCGGTGGGCCCGCAGAACTGGATTTTCGCGTCGCGGGCAAACTCTTCAGGCAGCAGGTCAAACAGGTCCTGCACGAACTGGTCCTTGACCGGTGTGGTGAGGTCAAGAGTGTGCAACGGCAGACCGTCATCCAGCACCTTGCGAATCGCAGCGATCACCACCGGATGGTTGTGCCCCAGAGCAAGGGTGCCCGCCCCCGCCAGGCAGTCGATAAAAGTCCGACCTTCGACGTCCTCGACGTAAATGCCTTGCGCACGCTTGAGGGCCAGCGGGATTCGCCGCGGGTAACTGCGAGCGTTGGATTCCTGCTGTTTCTGGCGCTCCAGCAGGGGTGACTCTTCGAAGTGATAGAGCGTTTCCTGCGGTTCGCTGCTGAACCGCGCCGACGAACTTTCATCACGACTGATGGCGACTGACATCCTTCAAACCCTCAAAAGCATGCGCTAGATGCACGGAAGTGGACATCTGCCGAGCCATCCAGCCTTGGTAGATTCCTGTTAAGGAAACGCACCAGCGCAGCGAGGATTTACTGTTTGTGTCTTGCGATGCCTTACATCCAGCCCAGCCATTTCCAGTAGGTGGCGCCAAACAGCAGCATCAGCAGGTAGCCGATCACGGTGACAGGAATACCGACCCGGGCAAACTGCCGGGCGGTGAAGGTTTCCGTGCCCAGGCAAACCATGTTCTGCGGCGCATTGATGGGCAGAATGAAACCGTAGCTGACGGCAAAACCCAGCAGCATGGTCATGCCCAGCCGGTTGAAATCTCCGGGCAGGGTTTGCAGCACCGCGATGAGGATTGGCAGCATCGCCGAGGTCAACGCGGTGGCGCTGGCGAAGCCCAGGTGAATCAAAATCAGGAACCCGGCGAGGATCGCGAATACGCCCAAGGCACCGACCTGATCCAGCCCGGTATGGCTGACCACCTGCACGCCCAGCCATTGGCCAGCCTGGGTGGTGAGCAAGGCGGTACCCAGGCTGATGCCGACGCCGAACACAATCACCGTGCCCCAGGGAATCCGCGATTGCACGTCCTTCCAGGTCATCACGCCCCAACGTGGCAACAACAGCAGGACCAACCCCGCATAGGTTGTGGAGGTGGTATCGAAGCTGTGCAGCTTGCCTTCAGTGGCCCACAACAACAGCAGGCCAATGGACACCGCCATCAGGCGCTTCTGCGCGCCGCTCATAGGGCCGAGTTCGGCCAGTGATTGCGCCACCGCTTCCTTGCCACCGGGGATGTTGTCGCTCTCCGGAGGCAAGAGTTTGAGCACCAGCACGATCAGCACCCCGGACATGATGATCGCCCACGGCGCACCGGCGATCAGCCAGTCGAGCCAGGACACTCGTGCGCCGAGCATTTTCTCCATGAAGCCCGCTGTCAGCAGGTTTTGCGCTGCGGCGGTCTGGATGCCGACGTTCCAGATACTGGTGCCCTGGGCAACGATGATCATGATCGCGGCCGCGACATTCGAGCGTTTCTCCATGCCGAATGCAGCGATCACCCCCATCATGATCGGCACCACACAGGCACTGCGCGCCGTGGCGCTGGGCACCACCAGGCTAAGCAGAATGGTGACCACGATGGCGCCGAGCATGATCCGCCGGGTGCTGGTACCGATGCGCGACAAAGTCACCAGTGCGATACGTCGGTCCAACCCGGTATGGGTCATGGCGGCGGCGATGAACAACGCGCCCGCGACCAGCGCCAGTGCCGAGTTGGAAAACCCGGTCAGGGCCATGGTGATGGCGGCGGAAGAGCCATAGATAACTGATGGATCCTTGAGGGTCGGCGCAGTGCCGATCAAGAACGCCATCAGCGAAGTGATCATGATTGCACTGGCTTCGTAGGACACCGCTTCGGTGATCCACACCACCACGGCAAACGCCAGAATCGCCAGCATACGTTGCCCGGCAATGGGCAAATCCGCCGGGAATGGCAGCAGCAGCACGCCGACCATGACAACAATGCCGAACAACAGCCCGATGGGCACCTTGACCTTGGCGGGCGGTTGTTCGGGTATGGCCGAAAAGCTATTCATTACGAGACCTTGATCCTGCGGGGTGGCCATCATGGGGTAGATCCGCATGCTGGCTCTTGAGATGGATCAAGGGTTGAAGGCTAACAGGCAAAGTCTGAGGTTCTATGCTTGCCTGCAAGCTAAAGTGCGACGTGGGACCGGCTTTAGCCGGGAAGGCGGCATTTCAGACGACGGATATGGTGTGGATGTACTGGCCTCTTCCCGGCTAAAGCCGGTCCCACGTCGTCGCGCCAATATTGAGATCACAACTGTGTGAGCGAAGCTTGCTCTGCAGGAGTTGCCGGAGGTTATGACTGCGACCAAAGCGATGCGCCTGACAGCCTGCGGCAGCTCCTACAGATCACCGGCCGAGCGGCTAATCCAACGCCTCCAGCTGCGCCATCAGGTCACTCAGGCGGTCGACTTTTTCTTCGGTGATCACACTGGATTCCAGCCCCTCGATATAAGCGGCCAGCGCTTGCACCGTGCTGCACTCGAACATCGCTCGCAGCGGTACATTGCGTTGCAGGGCGTTCTGCACGCGGGAAGCAATCTGCGTTGCCAGCAGTGAATGGCCGCCCAGTTCGAAAAAGTTATCCCTTACGCCCACCTGTTCGACTTTCAGCACCTGAGCCCAGATATCAGCCAGGGTCTGTTCAAGCTCGTTGCGCGGTGCGACATAGCCTTGGCTTTGCAACTGACCGATGTCCAGATCCGGCAAGGCTTTGCGATCCAGCTTGCCATTGGCATTGCGCGGCAACTGATCAAGAATCAGCCAATGCAGCGGCACCATGTAATCCGGCAGCGAGGCGCGCAACCGTGCCTTGATGATTTCCGGCAGCTCTCCAGCCTGCTGCTCAACCGGCACCAGATAACCCACCAGATACTTGCCGTTCGGCCCTTCCTGCACCGCCACCGCCGCCTCGCGGATTTGCGGCTGTTCATGCAGGCGCGCTTCGATTTCCCCCAGTTCGATACGGAAACCGCGAATCTTCACCTGATGGTCGATACGCCCGACATACTCCAGCACCCCATCAGCCCTGCGCCGGGCCAAATCGCCGCTGCGATACAGCCGCTCCCCTGGCGCACCAAATGGATGTGGCACGAAGACCTGCGCAGTACGCAACGGATCGTGCACATAGCCACGACCGACGCCGATACCGGCGATGCACAATTCACCCACCGCGCCTGACGGCACCAGCTCCAGCGCTTCATCCAGCAGGTACAAACGGTTGTTATCGGTCGGCGTGCCAATGGGCAGATAGCTGCCTTGAGTCGAAGCCTGATCGACCCGGAAGAACGCCACGTCATCGGAGCATTCCGCTGGCCCGTAAGCGTTCACCAGCCCGACCTGTGGATAAGTCTGCAACCACTGGTGAGCCAGTTCCGGCGGCATCGCCTCACCTGTGGGTAACATCCAGCGCAGACGGTCCAGTGGCGGACGATCTTCGGTAAACATGCCTTGAATCAACGACGGCACGCTCTCCAGCACGGTAATGCCGCTGTCTTCGACGTGCCGGAGCAGCGCCTCGGGATCTTGGGCAACGGTGTTGGGGACGATATCGACTCGCGCTCCGAATAACGGCGCAGCCAGGAACTGCCAGACCGAAATGTCGAAGCTTTGCGAGGCGGTCTGGGCGATCACGTCAAACTGATCCAGATCCAGATACGGCGCCTTGCTCAACTGGTTGTTGAGCATGCCCCGCTGCTCGACCATCACGCCCTTGGGCTGCCCGGTGGAGCCGGACGTGAAAATCACGTAGGCCAGGTTATCCGGCCCGGCATACACACCGAGGTTATCCATAGGGCCAGCGCCCTGCTGGACGTCTTCCCAGACCAGCAATCGAGGTTTGCCTGCGCACGAGCAGCCTTCCAGCAGACTCATTGCCTGTTCCTGATAAGCCGCAGTACACACCAGCAATGGCGTGCGGCTCTGCTCGATGATGCCACTCAGGCGTTGCCCGGGCAGGCCCGGATCCAGCGGCAAATAGCCCGCCCCGGCCTTGAAGCTGCCGATGATCATGCCCAGCAGATCGAGCCCGCGTTCTGCCAGCAGCGCCACCGGCTGATCTAACTGCACGCCAGCCTCCAGCAAGGCATGACCCAGTTGGTTAGCGTGACGATTGAGGTCCTGATAGCTCCATTGCTGTTCCAGACAGGTCGCGACGATGCGCTGTGGATGGGCGGCGACTTGAGCTTCGAACAAGCGCACGTAGCCTGCTTCCAGCGGATACTCACGCTCGCTCTGATTGCAGCCATGGATGAGCACTTGACGCTCCCGTGCGGCCAGCAATGGCAGCGCGGACATGTCACCTTCGATACCGTCCGCAAGGGCCAGCAGCAAGCGCTTGAACTCACCCAGCAGACGCTCCACGGTTTCGCCATCGAAATAGCGCTGGTCGAACGACAGGTGCAGGCCCAGCTCATCTCCCGGATAACACACCGCCGTCAGCGGGAAGTTGGTGTGGGTACGACCGGAATCGGAACTCGCGCTCAGGCTTTGGGCGCGATCCAGCACCGAGACTTCCACCGGGGCGTTTTCGAACACGAACAGACTGTCAAACAGCGGCTGACCCTTCGGCAGTTCGCTGCACTCTTGAATCTGCACCAGCGGCACGTATTCGTGTTCGCGCAGTTGCAGGTTGCGATCCAGCAGAGTTTGCAACCAGTCCAGTACGGTGCAGCGCTCGTGGTCGGCGGGCAGGCTGACCCGCAGCGCAATGCTGTTGATGAACAGCCCCACAGTGCGCTGCATCTGCGGCATGTCGACCGGACGGCCGGCGACGGTGACGCCAAACACGACATCGCGCTCGCCGCTCAAACGCCGCAATACCAACGCCCACGCGGCCTGAGCAAAGGTGTTGACGGTCAGTTGATGACGCTGGGCCAGTTCCTTCAAACGCAGACCATCGTGCTCGTCCAGACGGGTGTAGCGATCACTGACGAGCATGCCGCCACTTTGTCCAGCATGCTCGCGCAACAACGGTCGGTCAGTGGGGATGTAAGTGGTGCGCTCAAAGCCCTGCAAGTTTGCACGCCACCATTGCCTGGACTGCGCGATATCCTGGCGTTGCAACCAGCCGATGTAATCCCGATATCGTGGCGCCAATGCCAATTGCGCTTCGCGCTGTTCACCGAGCGCGGTATAGATCTCGAAGAAATCGCTCATCAACAGGCCACGGCACCAGGCATCGATGAGGATGTGGTGATTGCTCATCATGAACCAGTAACGGCCCTCGCCGACCCGAATCAAACGCAGGTGGAACGGCGCTTCTCGGAGCAAATCGAAACCGGCTTCGCGCTCGTTCTTGAGCAAGGTTTGCAACCGGGTTTCGTGCTCCGCTTCCGGCTCGGCGCTCCAGTCGACGAAATCGATACGCGTGCCACCCGGCTTGTGAATGATTTGCAGCATCTGCTCGCTACTGTCCCAGCAGAACGAAGCACGCAAGGCTTCATGCCGGGCCACCACAGCCTGCCAGGCCTGGGCGAAACGTTGCGGGTCGATGTCGCTGTTGATGCGATAACGGTCCTGCATGTAATAAATGCCAGTGCCGGGTTCCAGCAAAGTGTGCAGCAGTAGCCCCTCCTGCATCGGCGTCAGCGGGTAGACATCCTCGATGTCGGCCACGGGAATCGGCAGCGCATCCAGCTGTGGCTGGGTCAGGTTCGCCAATGGGAAGTCCGAAGGCGTGAGGCCACCGGCTTCGTCGCTCAGGCAATGCGCGATCAGGCCTGCAAGCTCCTGAAGGTAAGCGTTGGCCAGTGTCTCGATGCTGCGCGGTTCAAAGCGTTCGCTGCTGAAGGTCCAGCGCAGTACCAGTTCGCCGCCGTAAACCTGGCCGTCGATGCTCAAGGCATTGGGCAATGGCGCATGGTCGTCATGGGTCGGGCCTACCGAAGCGTCCAAAGGTTTGAACAAGGCATCGTCGGCAAAGCTCTGATCGAACTGCCCAAGATAGTTGAAGGTGATCAACGCCTCGGGCAGCGCGGCCATGCAGTGCCGACATGATTCGTCGGCCAGATAGCGCAGCACGCCGTAGCCCAGGCCTTTGTGGGGTACTTGGCGCAATTGCTCCTTGATGGTTTTGATGGAATCGGCACGACCGGCGTCATTTGCCACGTCCAACGGCGTCAGGCGCAATGGATAGGCGCTGGTGAACCAGCCCACGCTGCGGGTCAGGTCAATGTCATCGAACAGGGTTTCCCGGCCGTGACCTTCCAGCTGGATCAGCGCAGACTCTGCACCTGTCCAGCGGCACACCACCCTTGCCAACGCAGTCAGCAGCAGGTCGTTGACCTGAGTGCGATACGCCGCTGGCGCTTGCTGCAGCAACTGCCGTGTCCGTTGCGCTTCGAGGCGCACGCTGACCGTATGGGCCTGAGCCTGTTGCTGTCGACCTTGAGGATTATCGAACGGTAAATCACCGCTGCCAGCCAATTGCGTCTGCCACCAGTTCAGCTCTTCGCGCAACGGCTCGCTGCTGGCGTAGACCTGCAGGCGCTGGGTCCAGTCACGGAACGCGCTGGTCTTGACGGGCAAGGGTTGGTCGCGATAAGCCGATTGCAGATCATCCAGCAGAATCCGCCAGGACACGCCATCCACCACCAGGTGATGGATCGCCAGCAACAGTTGCTGCGGCGCGCTGCCATCGCTGACCAGTACGGCACGCAACAGTGGACCGCGTTCGAGATTCAGGCTGCGCTGGGCATCGGCGAACAATTCAGCCGAAGCCGCCTCTGCTCGCCAGAGCACCGCGCATTGCTCCAGCGGCGCGTGTCCGGCTTGCCATGCGCCGCCACTCAGCGTGAAACGCAGGCGCAGAGCGTCGTGCTGCACTAGCAGCGTCCGCAAGGCCTGCTCCAGTCGCACGGGGTCGAGTTGTTCAGTCGGTTGCAACAGGACGGCCTGGTTCCAGTGCTGACGCTGAGGGATTTCAGCGTCGAAGAACCAGTGTTGGATTGGCGTCAGCTGCGCCGCGCCCAGCACCGGCCCTTGCTCGGATTGAATCTGTGCACTGCGCGTGGCAACGCTGGCCAGGGTCTGCACGGTCTGGTGTTGGAACATATCCCGAGGACTGAAATGAATCCCGGCCTGTCGCGCCCGGCTGACCACCTGAATCGACAGGATCGAGTCACCGCCCAGTTCGAAGAAGTTGTCGAGCAGCCCCACCCGCTCGATATTCAGCACCTCGCGCCAGATACCCGCCAGAACCAGTTGCAGCTCATTTTGCGGGGCGACGAATTGCAGGCGATTGTGCTCAGGGTCCGGCGCGGGCAAGGCGCGGCGGTCGAGTTTGCCATTGGCGGTCAGGGGCATGCTGTCCAGCACAATCAATTGCGCGGGCACCATGTATTCAGGTAGCTGGCTGAGTAAATGGGCTTTGAGGGCGTCGCGTAATCGCGCGGCATCACCTTCACCGGCCACATAGCCCACCAGTTGTTTGCCGCTCGGCGCATCCAGCGCCAGCACTACGGCTTCGCGGACGGACGGGTGCTCCAGCAGACGGCTTTCGATTTCCCCCAGTTCGATACGGAAGCCACGGATTTTCACCTGATGATCGATGCGCCCCAGGTACTCAACCTGGCCATCAGCCCGCTGGCGGACCAGATCACCAGTGCGATACATGCGCCCGCCATCCGCCGAGAACGGGTCGACCACGAAGCGTTCGGCCGTCAGCCCCGGCCGTTGGTGATAACCCAGCGCCAGACCCGCGCCGCCTATGTAGAGTTCGCCAGTCGCGCCTTGCGGGACGAGGGTCAGATCGGCGTCAAGGATATAGCCATTGCGAGCCCCGACCATGTGGCCAATCGGCACGGTCGCAGTCCCCTCTTCCAGAACATCTGGTGCCAGAGAGGCCAGCGGCATGACCACGGTTTCGGTGGGGCCGTAGGCGTTGAAGAACTGCCGCGGCTGGAACGTCGCGCGGATGCGCTGCAAGTGTTCGCCGGTCAGCGCTTCGCCACCGGTGATGCACATGCGCACTGGCAAGGTTTCATTTTGGCTGGCCAGCCATTGCGCCAACTGGCTGCCGTAGCTAGGGGTAAAGCCCAGGACATTGATTTGTTGCTGGCGGATCAGCGCGCAGATGTCTTGCGCATCCCACTGGCCTTGCGCACGCAATACCACCCGCGCACCACAGAGCAACGGCACCAACAGACGCTCGGTGGCGGCGTCGAAATTGATTGAATAGAAATGCAGCTCGCAATCGTCGACCCGCATGCCAAAGCGCTGAATCACCGCGCGGCAATGCATGGCGATTTCCCCGTGGCTGACCACCACGCCCTTGGGCTGACCGGTAGAGCCGGAGGTGTAAATCAGATAGGCCTGATGGTGCGGTTGAGTGAGGTTGGGCAGGTCGGAGTCGTCGTAACTGGTAAACACATCCTCTGGTAGGAGCGCGCTTGCCCGCGATGACGGAATTTCAGACGCTGAATATGTGGCGGATGCACTGGCCTCATCGCGAGCAAGCTTGCTCCTACAGATATCAGCGTGACCTGATGCCTGCTTTCCACCGCTCCCTTGTAGGAGCGAGCTTGCTCGCGATGACAGACTTTCAGACGCAGACGATGCAGCGGATGCACCACTCTCCTGTAGGAGCGCGCGTGCCCGCGATGACGGACTTTCAGACGTTGCATTTGTGTCGGATGTACCGACCTCTTCGCGGGCAAGCGCGCTCCTACCGGTCACAGGAAAACGGATGACATTTTGCGGCAATTGCCCCAACGCCTCGAACAGCGCCTCGTCACCCAGCAACAAACCAATGCCGCTGTCCTGGATCATGTAATGCAAGCGTTCCAGCGGGTATTCCGGGTCCAGCGGCACGTAGGCGCCGCCCGCCTTGAGGATCGCCAGCAGGCCGATGACCATCTCATGAGAGCGCTCAAGGGCCAGACCAACGCGCACTTGCGGACCAACGCCTTGCTCGCGCAGCGCTCGGGCGAGTTGATTGGCGCGGCGGTTGAGCTGGGCATAAGTCAAGGTTTGCCCGGCAAAGGTCAGCGCCCCGGCATCCGGTGTTTTTCCGGCCTGCTCGGCAAACAGCAGATGAATGCAGTGCGCCAGGTCGTGCTCACCCGGCTCCGCAGCCAGGCTATGGAGCAACTGATCGCGCTCGACAGCGGCAAACAACGGCAGCTCGCTCAAGCGCTGCTGCGGATCCGCCAGCAAACCGCGCAGCAGATTGCGCCAATGCTCGGCCATGCGCGCGATGCGCGGCTCGTCGAACAAATCACAGCTGTAGGTCAGGCAGCAATCCAGACGCTGGTTAAGGTCGGTGACTTCCAGATTGAGGTCAAACTTGGTCGCCTGGGCATCATTGACCAGATAATCCACGGTCATGCCCGCCAGGCTCCGGCTTTGCTGGAATTCCCAGCGCTGCACGTTGCACATCACCTGAAACAGCGGGTTATAGGCCGCACTGCGAGGTGGTTGCAGGGCTTCGACCAGATGATCGAACGGCAAGTCCTGATTGGACTGGCCTTCGATCACCGTATGCCGGACCTGATCGATAAGGTCCGCGACGCTCATCTGCCCGTTGAGCTGGCAGCGCAGCACCTGAGTGTTAAGGAACGCGCCAATCAGCCCTTCGCTTTCCGGGCGAATACGGTTGGCGACCGGCGCACCAATGCGCAAATCTTGCTGGCCGCTGTAGCGATACAGCAGCACCGCCAATGCGGCGGTCATGGTCATGAATAGCGTCAGGCCATGCTCGGCATTGAAACCACGCACCTGTGCCGCCAGCTCATCCCCTAGCTCGAAGCGATAAAGCCCGCCGCGATGGCTTTGAACGGCAGGTCTCGGCCGATCACCTGGCAGTTCCAGCAGCGGGTGTTCGTTGCCCAGTTTCTGAGTCCAGTAATCCAGCTGGCGCTGGCGCTCTCCGGACTCCAGCCACTGCCGCTGCCAGACGCTGTAATCCAGGTACTGCACAGGCAACGGTGCAAGTGGCGATTCACGGTCATCGATGAACGCTTCGTAAAGCGCACTGAGTTCCCGGGCGAAGATGTCCATCGCCCAGCCTTCGGTGACGATATGGTGCAAAGTCAGTACAAAGAAGTGCTCCTGCTCCCCCGCCTTGACCAGGCAGGCGCGCAACAGAGGCCCGCGTTCCAGATCGAACGGCTGGTGAGCCTGGGCATCGGCAAACGCCTGCAGGCGGTGCTGGCGATCACCTTCATTCAGTGCAGAAAAATCCTGCCACTGCATCTGCAAAGCGGATTCGACGTGCACCTGCTGGAACGCCACGCCATTGACGCTCGGGAAGGTAGTACGCAGGGTTTCATGGCGAGCGATCAGGGCCTGCAAGGCCGCTTCGAAACGACTCACATCCAGCACACCGCGCAGCCGCGCCATGCCGCCGACGTTATACGCCGGGCTGTCCGGCTCCAGCTGCCAGAGGAACCACATACGCTGCTGGGAATAGGACAGCGGCACCGGCTGACTGCGATCCACCGACTCGATAGGCAATTGGCGATTGCTGTCACCCGCCAGTTGAATCAACCGCACCTGCTCGGCGAAGGCTTGCAGCTCGCTGGCCTCGAACAGCACCCGCAACGGCAGTTCCACATCACAGGCCTGACGAGTCCGGGAAACAATCTGCGTCGCCAGTAATGAATGGCCGCCCAGCGTGAAGAAATCATCGGTCAGGCCGACGCGCTGCAGACCCAGTACTTCACGCCAGATGGCGGCGATCTGCTGTTCCAACTCGCTGCGCGGCTCGACAAATTCACGCTGCTGCCATTGGGGCTCAGGCAACGCGCGACGGTCCAGTTTGCCGCTGGGGCCAAGCGGCAGGCTGTCCAGACGCATCAGTTGCGCGGGCACCATGTAGTCCGGCAGCTCGGCGGCCAAGGCATTTCGCAGTTGCTCGGGCGTCACCTCGCTGTCAGCGGTGTACCAGCCGATCAGTTGCGTACCGCTGTGGGTTTCGCGCAGCAGCACCACTGCCTGGCGAACCCCGGTTTGAGCCAGCAGGCGTGCTTCGATTTCCTCCGGCTCGACCCGGAACCCACGCAGTTTGATCTGCTGATCAAGACGGCCCAGATACTCGATAACGCCGTCCGCCGACCAACGCGCCCGATCACCGGTGCGATACAGGCGTGCACCCTCCTCGCCCAGTGGATCCGGCACAAAGCGCTCGGCGGTCAGACCCGGCCGCCGCAGATAACCACGGGCCAGGCCCACGCCGCCAATGCACAATTCCCCCGGCACGCCAGCGGGCAGTGGATTGAGCTCGGCATCGAGAATCCGGCACAGCACATTGCCCAGCGGCCGACCAATAGGCGAGCGCTCGCCGTCTTCGGCGCGACAATGCCAGTGAGTGACGTTGATTGCGGTCTCGGTGGGGCCGTAGCGGTTGTGCAGTTGCACGCTCGGTAAGGTTTCCAGAACCCGATTGCGCAGCTCCGCAGGCAAGGCTTCCCCTCCTGAGAACAGCTGTTTAAGGCTGCTGCACTGGGCCACGCCAGCGTCTTCGATAAACAGCTGCAACAGCGGTGGCACGAAGTGCAGGGTTGTCACCTGAAACTGCTGGACCAACTCGACGATACGTCGCGGATCGCGGTGCTCACCCGGTGCGGCAATCAGCAATTGGCAACCGGTGATCAGCGGCCAGAAGCACTCCCACACCGACACATCAAAGCTGACCGGGGCCTTTTGCATCAGTACATCATCGGCGCCCAGCTGATAGGTGGCCTGCATCCATTGCAGGCGCTCGGCCAGCGCGGCGTGGGTGTTGCCAACGCCTTTGGGCTGGCCGGTGGAGCCTGAGGTGTAGATTACGTAAGCCAGATTGTCGCCGAGCAAATGCAGACCCGGCGCGCCGCAGGGCCAACTGTCCAGCTGCAGGTTATCCAGGGTGATCGCGATGACATCGTCACCGAGGGGCAGGCCTGGCATCAGGTGACTTTGGGTCAGTAGCAACTGGACGTTGCTGTCCCGCAACATGTAGCTCAGGCGTTCGCCGGGATAATCCGGGTCCAGCGGCACATAGGCACCACCGGCCTTGATGATTGCCAGCAGGCCGATTAACAGTTGAGGCGAGCGTTCGGCGCAGATGCCGACACAGACATCCGGGCCCACGCCTTTATCCCGCAGGTAATGGGCCAGACGGTTGGATTGGGTATCGAGGCTTGCGTAACTCAGTTGCCCGCCGTCCCACACCAGCGCAACCCGCTCCGGGGTCAGCGCCGCCTGTTCGGTTAATAGCTGCGGCAGCCAACGAGCGGCGGCAACACAGGGCGCCTGCCCCCAATCCAGTTGCTGCGCCCGCTCCATCGGGCTGAGCAAGGCGATGTCGCCGATGCATTGCAAAGGCTGATCACTGACCTGCTGCAACAGGCTGTTGAAGTGCTCGGCCATGCGTCGCACGGTCTGCACGTCGAACAACTCGGCGGCGTAATCGAAGTGCAACACCACACGGCCGCGATGATCTTCCTCGCTGTGCAGTTGCAGATCGAACTTGGCTTCGCGGCTGTGCCACGGCAATTCATCCGCCAGCAAGCCGGGCAAACGCCGCAAGGCACTCAAATCACGTTGCTGGTGGTTGAACATCACCTGGAACAGGCCCTGCTCACGCGCCTGCGGGAAGGCCTCAAGCAGTTGCTCGAACGGCAGGTCCTGGTGGGCCTGGGCGTCCAGCGCTGTCAGTCGCGCTTCACCCAGTAATTGAGCAAAGGGTTTACGTGGATCAGGCTTGCCGCGCAGCACCAGGGTGTTGATGAAGAAACCGACCAGCCCTTGGGTTTCAAGGCGCGGACGGTTGGCACCCGGCACACCGATGCGGATATCGACCTGGCCGGTATAGCGATGCAGCAGCGTCTGGAACGCTGCCAGCAGGATCATGAACAGTGTCGCGTCGTGTTCCTGCGCGGTGTAGCGCAGCGCGGTGCTCAGCCCTTCATCGAGCAACAGGCTGTAGCGCGCCGCTTGATGGGTGCGCAACGCCCTACGCGGATGATCAGTGGTCAAGCTCAGAGCCGGATGCTCATCGTCCGATTGCTCATGGCTTAGCTGCTGCGTCCAGTACGCCAGTTGGCGTTGCGCTTCGCCTGCTGCCAGCCAGTCGCGCTGCCACTGTGCGTAGTCGGCGTAGTGCAACGGCAGCGGCGCGAGAGCAAGGGTCTGACCCTGGCTGGCAGCGGCGTATAGGCGAGAGAACTCGTCGATCAGCACGTTCAGCGACCAACCGTCAGCGATGATGTGGTGCAGGGTGACCCACAGCTGATGTTCCTGATCGTCAAGACGCACCAGGGTCACCCGCAGCAACGGTCCTCGCTCCAGATCAAAAGCGCTTTGCGCGTCGTGTTCCCGCGCCTGAGCAACGTGCGCCTCGCGCTCGCTGGCGGGCAGATGGGTGAAGTCTGACTGATGCAAGGTGAACGCCGACGTGGGGTCGATACGCTGCAATGCCACTCCTTCGCGCTCAAGGAAACGGGTGCGCAGGGATTCGTGGCGCTGGATCAGCTGTTCGAAGCTGCTGATCAAGGCCTGGGTATCCAGCTCGCCGCGCAGGCGCAAGGCAGCGGGAATGTTGTAAGCGGCGCTCGCCGGGTCCAGCTGCCAGACAATCCACAGACGGTTCTGGGCCAGGGATTGCGGCAAGTCGCCGCCCCGTGGCAGTAGTGCAATGATGTCTTGAGTGCTTGCACCTGCGCTGCGCTGGCGATCGATCTCAGCCGCGAACTGCCCCAGAGACGGGGCCTCGAACAGCAACCGCAGGTTCAATTCCAGGCCCAGTACTTCCCGCAGACGCGCCATGACCTGGGCGGCGGCGATGGAGTTGCCGCCCAGCAGGAAGAAGTTGTCTCCAGCGCCCACCTGCTCGACTTTCAGTTGCTCACACCAGATGGCCGCGATCTGTGCCTGCAAGCCTTCAGAGACATTGACGCCAACGGGCTCGACGCTTTGTTTGCCGGGGAATTGCGCGTAGCTGTCCAGACTGCCGTCGGCCAGACGTGTGCGGCAGGCTGTGCGTTGCAGTTTGCCGCTGGAGGTCTTGGGTAGCGCGCCGGGGTTGAGCAACGCCACCACGGCGGGAGCTTCCTGAAACGCTTCCGCGACGGTTTGCCGGATGGCGTTGATCAAGGCATCCGGCTTGAGGATTTTCTGCACGCTGCGGCTGATTTCTGCCGCAATGCCGATGCCATCAACGCCGTTTTCAGTCACGGCGAACACGGCTACCCGGCCCTTGCGCACCACATCCACTTCGCGCTCGATGGCTTGTTCGATGTCCTGCGGGTAAAGGTTGTGACCGCGCACGATCAGCATGTCTTTCAGACGTCCGGTGACGAACAGTTCGCCGTGACGCAAAAAGCCCAGATCGCCGGTGCGCAACCAGGTATGCCCGTCACGCTCGACGAAGGTTTGGCTGCTGGCCTCAGGGTTGCGCCAGTACCCGCGAGCGATACTCGGTCCTGCTGCCCAGATTTCACCGATCTGATTTTCGTTCAACGACTCGCTGGAAACTGTATCGACGATCCGCACCGCGTGTTCCGACTGGCTGGCACCACAGTTCATCAAGACGCTGCCAGCTCCAGGTTCGGCGCGGTTTTGCGCCAGCGCCGTGTCGCTGACTTCAAGGTTGGCAATGCCGCGCCCACGCTGGCCGCCGGTCACGAACAAGGTGGCTTCGGCCAGACCGTAGCAGGCAAAAAAGCTGTCCGCCGTGAAACCACTGGCGGCGAACTTATTGCTGAACAGGTCCAGACTGTCTTGCCGAATCGGCTCGGAACCCGAGAACGCCACCCGCCACTGGCTCAGGTCCAGGCGCTCAAGAGCCGCCTCGCTGACCCGCTCGCTGCACAGCCGGTACGCGAAGTCCGGGCCGCCACTGACGGTGCCGCCATATTCGCTGATCGCTTCGAGCCAGCGCAGTGGTCGGGCGAGGAAAGACCCCGGAGACATCAACACGCAGGGCACACCGCTGAAAATCGGTTGCAGCAAGCCCCCGATCAGACCCATGTCGTGATACAGCGGCAACCAACTGACGATCACATCGTCCGGGTTGAGATCAATGCCGAAGCCACGGCGGATCAGCAATTCATTAGCGACCAGATTGCCGTGGGTCACTTGCACGCCTTTGGGCAGCGCAGTGGAGCCGGAGGTGTATTGCAGGAAGGCGATGTCATCGGGCTGCAAATCCGGTTCGCGCCAGCCGTCGGCCTGCTCGCTGTCGAGGCCATCAACGCACAGCAGTTGCGGCGCATCCACGGCATTCAACTGTTCACTCATTTGCAGCAACGGCTCACGCAGGCTGCTGCGGGTCAGAATCAAGCGCGGCTCGGCATCGGCGATGATCGACAGCAAGCGCTCCTGATGATGCTGACGCGCCGACTCGGGAGGATACGCTGGCACGGCAATCACGCCGGCATACAGGCAACCGAAGAACGCCGCTACATAGTCCGGACCGCTGGGGAACAACAACACCGCGCGTTCACCGGGGGCGACCTGTGCCTGCAAGGCGGCAGCAATGGTTCGCGCTCTCAGGTCCAGCTGGCGATAACTGAGCACTGCACCTTCGCGGGCATCTTCTGCCAGAAATCGCAGGGCAATACGATCAGGCTGGCCAGCTGCGCGTTGTTGCAGGGCCTGCACCAGTGTCTTGGGGAGTTCGAACGCGTCGTTCATGGTTGTTCCTGCCTGAGTCCGGCTTGCAATCGGAAATTCACAAAAAAGGGGCGCAGCATTGGGCGCACCCGATGTCGCAGTTCAAGACGTCGCGGCTAAGTCAGCTGGCCGCCGCGGCCGGTGAGCGTTGCCGACTGGCCCGCGCCAGATGTTGCTCGGCGTAGCGCCGCACGCAGCGCAGCAGCGGGGCTTGCTGGTCATGGAGAAAAAAGTGGTGGCCTTCGAACATGTCCAGCGAGAAACCCACCAGGGTTTCGTCCTGCCAGTGCAAAAGTTCCTCGACACGCACACTGTCCTGCCTGCCACCGAACACGTGCAGCGGCATCGGCAATGGCTCGCGAGGCTGATAGCGGAAGCTACCGCAGAGCAGGAAATCTGCCCGCAGAATGGGCAGCATCAGCGCCATCAGTTCGCGGTCGGCGAGTGCCTCTTCGGTGGTGCCTTGCAGACTGCGCAGGCGCTCGATCAATTCGGCGTCGGTCTTGGCCTGGCGGTATTCGCTGACATCCCGGTGCGCAGGTCCGGCAGTGGCCGAGACGAACAGACACAGCGGCGGCGCGGCATGCAGTTCCAGCAGCGCATGAGCCAGCTCATAGGCGAGCAGACCGCCCAGGCTGTGACCGAACAATGCGTAAGGCTGGTCCGGGGTCAGTAGCAGCTGGCGGCGAATCTCAAGGGCCAGTTGCGTCGCCAGCTGCCGGATATCGGTGTGCAGCGGCTCGTTCATGCGCATACCGCGCCCGGGCAGCTCGAGCGGATGGACTTCAAGCCACTGCGGCAAGGTACGCCGCCAGCGGCTGTAGACCATGGCACTGGCGCCGGAATATGGGAGGCAGAACAGACGAAGGCTGTTGAAGGCGCTCACTTCAGGCCACCACTTTGTCCTGATCCATCTTCTGTCGCAGGCTCAGTGGACGCATGTCAGTCCAGTGCTGTTCGATGTATTCCAGGCATTCCTTCTTCAAGCCCTTGACGCCAACCGCACGCCAGCCCATAGGGATAGCCTTGTAATCCGGCCAGATGGAGTACTGCTCTTCGTGGTTGCAGACCACCTGAAACGTGAGGTCTTCGCGATCAAATACCATGTCGTGTTCCTGCTCAGTAGAGGCCCGTGCGGGGAGTCGGGGCTGTCACCAAGGAGAACGGATGGGGTTGAAAAATAATTAGTAACGCAAAAATTGCTGAAGCTCAGGCAGAGCAAGCGGTGAGGCATGGCGCAGGCAACAAAACCCGGTGATAGATATATTTCTCAATTGACAATAATTATCATCCAGCCTAATTTGTTGCCCGGTGTGTAGGGAGCTTCCCTACTGAGCTTCAGCTGCCCATTGCTGCAAGGTGATTTCCATGCCGGAACAATTATCCACAAGTACGTGCGATTCACCGTTACTCCAGGCGTTCGTTGAAAACCGTCTGATTCTGGTCAAGATCGCCGCTCGCATCACGGGGTGCCGATCAAGAGCCGAAGACGTCGTGCAGGACGCATTCTTCAGGTTGCAGTCCGCGCCACAGATCACCTCCTCTATCAAGGCCCAGCTCAGTTACCTGTTTCAGATCGTGCGCAACCTGGCGATCGATCACTACCGCAAACAGGCACTGGAGCAGAAGTATTCGGGTAGCGAAGAAGAGGGCTTGAATGTGGTGATCCACGGCGCCTCCCCTGAAACCTCGCACATCAACTTCACCACCCTTGAAACCATCGCCGACGCCCTGACCGAATTGCCTAGCCGCACACGCTATGCCTTCGAGATGTACAGGCTGCACGGAGTCCCGCAGAAGGACATTGCCAAGGAACTGGGCGTCTCCCCGACGCTGGTCAACTTTATGATTCGTGATGCCTTGGTGCACTGCCGCAAGGTTTCGCTACAGGAAGCCCGGGCCGTACGCCGCTGAACAGCATCGGGCAGGTGACCCTGCCCGCGCGGGGCTTTCGCAATACAAATATTCCTGTGAACCGAACGTTCCTGCGTGGGAGCGAATTCATTCGCGAGGCGGCGCGTCAGTCAGTTCATATTCAGGCTCCTGACCCCTTCGCGAATAAATTCGCTCCCGCAACAGGTACATCACGGCCAATCAAACCCACTCACACTGCTCATAAAACCGCTGCCGATCCAGGGTCATCAGCGCCGCACGCTTATGCGGAAAATCGAACTCCTTCTCCCGCACAAAACCCTGGCCCTGCAGGTAAGCGATCATCTTTGCATTGTCAGCTCGCGGCTCGCTGACGAGCCGCCGGGTGCGCTCATCGTCGGTGAACAGGTAGTGCACCAGTGTCGATAACCAACTGGCAACCTTGTGTGGTCCGCGATGAGTTTCCTCGCCCACCAGCATGTGAATTCCCCGATCATAATCCTGCGCATCGCAGAACGGCCCGATGCGATCTTCCATGGCCCAATAGGCTTCAAAGTAGGCGAACGGCTGATCGTCGAAACAGCCGATCAGGGTCAATGTGTGGGGATCGTTGGCGAGCTTGAGCAAATAGTCGCGATGTTGTTCCAGCGTGCCCTGCTCCTGCCAGAACTGCGCCACGCGCGGATTGTTTTGCCAGCGGTGAAATCGCTCCAGGTCATGACCGACATCCAGAGTTCGCAGGGAAACCCAAGCGTCCAGCCTGGCGTCATAACGGCGGTAGACTTCGCCATCCGGCTTGGGTGGACGTGGCAAAAGGCGGGCGGCTAGTAGTAATGACTGGGGCATGCTTTGGGCTCACGAATTGAGGTCATTACCTCTTGGAACGACAACCGGCGAGTAGAATTTAGCCTTGGCGACGCTTCTGCGTCCGAGCCCAGGTTAAAAACTTACTAGCCAGGGTCTTCCACTTCCATGTGAAAATGTCGACCGACATTCTATGAGCGCCTGGGAGGCTCGCCGTATGCGGTACACGCAAGATCACAAAGCACAAACCCGTGAACGTATTCTTCAGGAAGCTTCGGCGCGTTTTCGCCGTGACGGGATCGGCGCAACCGGGCTGCAGCCATTAATGAAGGCGCTGGGCCTGACCCATGGCGGGTTTTACGCGCACTTCAAATCCAAGGACGAGTTGGTAGAGGAGGCCCTGCGGTGCGCCGCCGACGAGGCGAGCGAATACACCAGCAAAGCGTTTTCACAGGAGCACGCACTCACCGCGTTCGTTGATTTGTACCTGAGCGAAATCCACCGCGACACCCCGGAAAAAGGCTGCCCGTTACCGACCATGGCGGCAGAGCTGGGCCAGCGCAGCCAACCCAGCGCAATCACCGATGAGCTTTTGCAGGCGCGACTGGCCTCTCTGGAAAATGCGCTGCGTGGCACTGGCTCGGACGTGAACAGTGTGGTGATGCTGTCAACGATGGTGGGCGCGTTGTTGCTGTCACGGAGCACTCAGGACCCGGCTCTTTCCACCCGAATCCTGGACACCGCCCGCGAGTGGCTCAAACAACAAACCAGCGACGCTTGATCAACCGTGCCAGCGGCGCAATAACAGGCTCGCATTGACCCCGCCAAACCCAAAGCCATTGGACAAGGCGTATTCAATATGCATGGCTCGCGCAGTGCCGTGGACGATATCCAGCCCCTCAGCAGCTTCATCGGGGTTCTCGTAATTGAGGGTCGCCGGGGCGATCTGGTCGCGAATCGCCAGGGCCGTGAAAATCGCCTCGATCCCCCCCGCCGCGCCCAGCAGATGCCCGGTCGCGGATTTGGTTGACGTCACCGCGATGGACTGCTGATCACCGAAAATCGCTTTGATCGCGGCCATCTCGCCTTTATCGCCTACCTGGGTCGAGGTCGCATGGGCGTTGAGGTGCTGGATCTGCGACGCATCGATTCCAGCCTGCCCAATGGCTGTGCGCATCGCCCGCTGAGCGCCACTGCCATCCTCTGGACCGGCCGTCAGGTGATAAGCGTCGGCGCTGGTGCCGTACCCGACCAGCTCGACAATCGGCTTGGCGCCCCGAGCAAGTGCATGCTCCAGAGACTCGATCACCAGAATCCCGGCCCCTTCACCCATGACGAAACCATCACGGTCTCGGTCAAACGGCCGTGAAGCCCTTTCGGGGGTTTCGTTGAAGCCGCTGGACAAGGCCCGAGCCGCCGCGAACCCGGCAAGACTGACACGATCAATGGCCGCTTCAGCTCCGCCGCAAATAGCAATGTCGGCTTCGCCACACCTGATCATTCGCGCAGCATCACCGATCGCCTGCACGCCCGCAGCACAAGCGGTAACCGGTGCGCCCAATGGACCTTTGAAGCCGTGCTGAATGGAGACATGCCCTGCCGCGAGATTGACCAGAAAAGACGGGATAGTGAACGGCGACAAACGTCGCGGGCCGCGAGTGTCAGTGGTGCGCACGGCATCCGCGATGGTCCCGAATCCGCCAATGCCGGAGCCGATGATCGTGGCGGTTCGCTCCTTGTCCTGCTCACTGTGGGCGACCCAGCCAGCCTGATCAATCGCCTGCTTCGCTGCGCCAAGGGCGAACAGAATGAAGCGATCCATTTTCTTTTGCTCTTTGGCGGGCACTGCGCTGTCAGCATCAAAGCCGGCTTCGGTGTCCTCAGCCAGCAACGGCACCCGGCCGCCGATCTTGCCTGGCAAATCCGCCACGAATTCCTCTGCCAACCTGACAATGCCCGAACGTCCCGCTAACAATCGCTGCCAGACCGTTTCGACGCCGCTACCCAAGGGCGTCACCAGCCCCATACCGGTTACCACGATGCGTCGAGCGCTCATAGATGGCACTCCCGTCTGATAAGCGCAGTGGCGTTTTGATGGATACCGCTCATTGGAAATCTCCACATGACAATCGTTTAAGTATTACGACCATAATTTTATTGATTGTATGTCGACCGACATTCCATGTGTCAATAGGACGCTCAATCAGGAGGAATGATTGAAGGGCTTTCTGCAAAAGCAGGTTGTGTAGGAGCTGTCGAAAAAACGCAGAACCTGTGGGAGCTCACGAGCATCGCGAGCTCCCACAATGAAAGCATTCCAGGGAAGTGGCCGGTCAAAGACCGGCCTGTGCAGCAGGGGTTAAAGCATCACTGGATGGAAATCTTGTCACGGTTCTTGTCGAGAATGGCCTTGCCGATGCCTTTGACTTCGATCAGCTCATCCACCGATGTGAACTCGCCATTGGCCTCGCGATAAGCAACGATGGCCAACGCCTTGCCTTTGCCGATGCCTGACAGCTCCTTCTGAAGCGTCTCTGCGTCCGCCGTATTGATATTGACCTGGCCCATCATCTGCTCCTGCATTGCAGGTGCAGCCATATCGCTCATCGCAGGTGCAGCCATGGATGAATTGATCGCTGGTGCAGTGGCTTTCATTGAGCTACCCATCGCAGGCGCCATATCCGTGGCAGCCGTTGCAGCAACAGAGGCTGTTCCCAACAAAGCAAATATCAGTGAGTACACAATAGATTTACGCATGAAGAACTCCGTGACTTCATTAAGTGATCGCAACATTGCTTATGCTGCGGTCCAAAAAATAGTCCAGCCGGAGGGTTTTCGAAAGAAAGCATGCGTGTCTTTCTATTACATGTAAAAGTTTGAAATCATTAGATAAATGACCTTCTATTTATTAGCAAATAAATAGAAGGCCTTGACTCTTACAAACGAGGATCTTGGCGCCGCTCCTGATAAAGCCAGTCAACGATTTCTCCGTCAGGCGCATACCCGCTGACTGTCTCCCGCAAGATATGCCTGACACGGGTGTAGTCATCGTCATCCACCGCATCCAGCAGGCGCGCCAGACAGCGTTTCAGCACCTCCCAGGACATATGATCTTCATGAGCACTCATGATCATGGGGTGTTCGGTGGAGACCACGTTATCGCCAATCAGTAATTCTTCGTATAACTTCTCGCCAGGGCGTAACCCGGTGAACTCGATTGAAATATCACCTTGAGGATTTTTCTCTGAGCGAATACTAAGACCGGACAAGTGCACCATCTTTTCAGCAAGTTCGATGATCTTGACGGGTTCACCCATATCCAGCACGAACACATCGCCGCCCTGCCCCATGGAACCCGCCTGAATCACCAATTGTGCGGCTTCCGGGATGGTCATGAAGTAACGAGTGATTTTCGGGTGAGTGACGGTCAGCGGTCCACCGGATTGAATCTGTTTGTGAAATAACGGAATTACCGATCCCGAGGAACCCAATACATTCCCAAAGCGCACCATGACGAAACGGGTTTTATTGACCTGATAAACATTGCTCTGGTCACCGAACATTACCGGCGCAGCCTCAAGACTCAGCGCCTGCAGGGTCAATTCCGCCAGACGCTTGGTGCTGCCCATGACATTGGTCGGCCGAACCGCTTTGTCCGTGGAAATCAGCACGAAATTGGCCACCCCAGCCTGCAGCGCTGCCTGGGCAGTATTCAATGTGCCCACCACGTTGTTCATCACACCTTCTGCAATGTTGTGCTCAACCATGGGCACATGTTTGTAGGCCGCCGCGTGATAGACAGTAGTCACCCCCCAGGTTTTCATGATGTCCAGCAATCGGGCGTGATTACGAATCGAGCCCAGTATCGGCAGCAGCCTCACCGGCAGAGACAGACGTGCAACGCGCTCCTCTAGCTCCGAAGCAATGGTGTAAAGGTTGAACTCGCTGTGATCAAAGAGCAAAAGCGTTGTCGGGCCAAGCAACAGTATTTGCCGGCACAGCTCCGAACCAATTGAACCACCCGCACCCGTCACCATGACGGTGTGCCCTTTGATGCAACGCTCCAGTAGCTCAGCCTGGGCAGGTACCGAGTCTCGGCCCAGCAAGTCAGCAATGTCGACTTCCTGAAGGTCGTCGACCTTGACCCGCCCCGCCGCCAGGTCCATGAACCCCGGAACGCTTCGTACGTGCAGAGGAAAGCCTTCGAGGAAACCAAGGATTTCCCGTCGACGACCACGGGTGGAAGACGGGATAGCCAGCAGGATTTCCTGCGCCCCGGTCACTTCCATCATCCGCTGGATGTGCCGCGGCTTGTACACCTGGAGCCCGGAAATCATCCGGTTGGTGATGGACTCATCATCGTCAATGAACGCGACAGGTCGCATCAACCGCCCCATCCGCAACGCCGCCACCAATTGATTGCCTGCGGCACCGGCGCCGTAGATCGCAACTTTTGGCAAACCGTCGTCCCGATTGGTAAACGGCATGTGCTGAACCGCCGAGAACCAGTCGCCCAGAAAGTACTGGCGCATGGCGAGACGCAGACCGCCGATCATGACCATGCTCAACCACCAGTAATTGAACATGATGGAGCGCGGAACAATTTGCTTGTGGTTGCTATAGAAATAAACCAGACAGCCCAGAATTAGAGCAGAGAGGCTGACAGCCTTGATGATGGCTATCAGCGCATCGTTGCCGAAATAGCGCATGACAGCGCGGTACAGCCCCATCCGGATGAAAAGCGGGATGGCAACAATCGGCGCGAGGATGAACAGCCAGGTATGGGTTTCGAACGGATTGATCAGATCATCAATGCCAAGGCGCACGACGAAAGCCATCCAGAGCGCAGCCCAAACCAGAAATACGTCAGCGGCAACCTGAATTATTCGCTTTTGACGGCGTGGCAACGCCAGTAAAAAAGCTCGTAACTTTTCCATGATTCCTTCAAGCACCTCTTGCTCCGCATTGGGGGTCATCTACGCAACCTACAGGGCATCAGGCGAGGATGAGGTTATTCACATTTATCTGGAGATCAACCGGTTGCACATTCAACCCGGTTCCAGCTCACCGGCCTTGAACTTGACGGCCAGGACTACCAAAGGCAAGTAAGCGAGGCAAATACCGAGCCAGCCCTCGTTGCCGGTCAAGGCTATCCACATCGCTATCGGGAACAGCCAGAACAGATTGATAAGGCCTACCGCCCATGTGACACGCAGATGACCAAAACGTCGCGAAGCGAATTGATAAGCATGACTTCTGTGCGCCTCGTAGATCTTGTCGCCCCGAATCATGCGTCGGACCAGCGTGTACGTTGCGTCGACAATAAACACGCCCAGCAGAATCAGCCAGACCCATAACAAGGGGGGAGATACCCAGGCCGCTTGAAGCGATAGCAGGCCCAACACTAAACCCAGAAAACCGCTACCAGCATCCCCCATGAAAATCTTTGCGGGAGGGAAATTCCAAAACAGGAAACCCGCCACTGCCGCAGCTAATAATAGCGGCAACCCGATGAGTTCATTAAAGCCGCAAATCACATAGATAAGACATGCACCGAAACAGGCGCAAAGCGCTTCCACGCTGGCGATGCCATCGATGCCATCCATGAAGTTATAAAGATTGAGCATCCAGACCAGATAGAACGCCGCAAGTATATTGCCGATCAAGCCCAGATCGAGGGTGGTCCCCATGATACTTAATGGCGCCAGGCCACCGATCCAGAACAGCGCCCAGGCTGCAGCAGCAAAATGCCCTAATAAACGCCAGCGAGCGGCGATATGCCCGTGGTCGTCCATGAAACCGATAATGGCAATAAGACCGCCCGCCCCCACGAAAGCAAGGACTGACGACATCGCCACGCGTTGCTCTGCCGCCAGGAAAGCAATCCCCAGCAGGAAGGTCACAACGATTGAAACACCACCGCCTCTTGGCGTAGGCACTGAGTGAGAGCTGCGGCCGTTTGGAATGTCTATCAAGCTTTTGGACACCGCGTACTTGCGAAGCCCCGCCGTTAGCATCAAGGAAAGGCATCCCGCCAACACGATCCAAACCCACTCACTCATTCTTTATGTTCCAGGAAATAACGCGCGGTCTTGCTCATGGCGACCTCGACACCGACGGGTGGCGTCCAATCAAGCATCGTACAGGTTTTGGATATATCAACCTGCAACGAACCGCAAAGCCTCTGCAGAAAAGCCTTTTTACCCAGCGCAGAAGCGCCCGTGTTCAATAACCAGACAGGCACGGGAATCAAGCGTGCTGGTTTGCCCAGGGCATTTGCGACGTGGCGTAAGAGACTGGTCGTGGACAGATCATCCCCGTCGCTGACCAGAAATGTCTGGTTGGCCGCTGCTGGATGCCAAGTACACCTCACAATCAGATCAACCAGATTATCCAGTGCGACGAGACTTCGTAGGTTATCCACTGCCCCCAAGGGAAGCGGCATGCCTTTATCCAGCCAGCGCATCATGTTGAAGAAGTTCGCCTTCACACCAGGGCCGTACACCAGGACAGGTCGAATGATTACGACCTCCATACCGGTGCGATCAGCCAGCTCTCGCAAGCGCTGCTCCGCCTTGCATTTGGAAACCCCATACGCATCAGAAGGGTCGCTTGGTTGATCCGCCGTGAATGGCGCACCTTTGAGCGTCGACTCGCCATTCACTTTTATCGAGCTGATGAAAATGAAACGTTTCACACCGGCCAAAACGGCCTGATTGGCGAGATTCAATGTTGAAGCCACATTTACCCGAAAGTATTCATCGTCCGGATTTTCAGCGGAGTCATTCAATAAATGCACCCGCGCCGCAGCATGAACGATCACGTCCACGCCATTGACGAAGGCAGCCCAGTCGCACTCCGGGGTCAGGTTGCCGATGTGAACGTGCTCAACCCTGTCTCCCGGCGGGACGTATGCAGTACGCGTAGCAACCCGCACCTTGTAAGCCGACTGCTCTGCAAGGTGTCGAACCAAAGCGCCCCCGACGAAACCTGTCGCGCCGGTTACAGCGATCATGGCGGGTCGGCCATTCATAAATCAACGCCTCAAATAAAGTCAGTGCAAATATTACTTTGATAAGAAAAATCTTCAACGTAAATTTCGACTAACATCACTCGACGCGTCAGCTGCGAGGAGGAATAACTAATTTCAACGGAGTCTTCCTCAATGAGTATTTACGTTTAAATAACTCCCCAAGGGTCCTCTTAGCATCTGATTCGCCGTGAACCAGCCGTATCTCTTCAGGCCAGATATTCATGTCGGTCACAAAACGCAGGAGTTCCTGCTGATCAGCATGCGCTGAATATCCACCAACGGTACTAATGCCAGCGTTTATATTAAAACGTTCCCTATCTATTTCGACATAACCGTTCAAAGGGCCATAACTCTGGATAGCAGCACCCGGCGTTCCCGGGGCCTGATAGCCGATAAACACAACATTATGGCGAGCATCTTCGAGCATGGCTTTCAGGTAGTTGATGATCCGCCCACCTGAGCACATCCCGTTTCCAGCGATAACAATTGCTGGCCGCCCGGTACTGGCAAGGTAATTAACCACCTTTAAATGTTTGTCATGACTATCGATGGTGATCAACTGCTTGAAGCTCAGAGGCGCCCTGCCCTGATTCAAACGCTCTTGCGCAGCGGTATTCCAGTAACCGTAGAATTTCTGATAGACACGGGTGAAGCGACTGGCAAGTGGCGAATCAAGAATAACGGGTAATTGAGGCCAATCGACCAGCGAATCCGCCTCGCAAGTTTGCTCGCCATCATCAATCAGTGCCTTGCGACGCAGAATGTCCTCAATTTCATACAACAGCTCCTGGGTACGACCAATGCTGAACGCCGGGATCAGAATCGTGCCGTGATCAGCCAATGCTCGATCGATGACCTGCTCAAGACGCGCTTGCCTGCTGACGCGATCCTCATGCAGTCGATCGCCATAAGTGCTTTCCAGAATGAGCATGTCAGCGCGCTCAGGTGACGCTGGGCTGGTCAGCAAAGGATTATGGGAGGAACCCAGGTCGCCAGAAAAGACGATACGTTTTGGGGGCTGCCCCCCGGGATAAAGGATGTCGCACTCCACATAGGCAGAGCCGAGAATATGCCCGGCCCGCTGGAGGCGAATCCTTACAGTCACATCAGAAGTCTTGATGACCTCCTGCCAAGTGTTGAACGGCAGGCTGACTGTAAGCTGCCGCACCAGAGCAAGGTAACGCTCGACCTGCGTCTTGTCCTGACTGAACTGGTGCTTGCTGGCGTCTTCCAGAGCAAGCATCAGCATTTCTAGCGAAGGTTCGCTGCAGATTATTGGCCCTCTGTAACCGGCGGCCAAAAGCTGCGGAATTCTGCCCACGTGATCGATATGCACATGGGTGACCACCAGCGCCCTAATCGCATCATGGCGAAAATCGATGTCAGAGCCCGAGTCAGACTCGTCGACTGCTGCTCTATCGAGACGAAGTCCGCAATCAATAAGTACGCTGTTATATTCGTCAACATCTAGTTGATGACACGAACCGGTAACGCTTTCAACCCCACCATGATGGATAACTGCTGGATAACTCATTCCACGATCTCAAAAGCCATATATCCGCATATTTTGCCTGCAAACTGATACTTTTCAACTCTTGACGTGAGCGAGAACTTAGTTAAAAGAGAGCACTCATACGGAAGGGAGATGGAGAAACAACCAGTAAACATTGAGCACGATATCGCATTGAATAATTACTCACGGAATATATATAAATGCCTGACAAACATTTAAGAATTTTCCTACCAAGCGGGATGACCGGCACTACAGAGACAGTCAGCTTGATCGAGAATGGAGTAACTAGCATGGAGAGAAGCGCAGAGTTTCGACGTCATTCAACGTCACCCCAATTATTGAGGCAACTTATCGACCAACGGTGGGGTTGAAACTGAAGACCCACCAGGACTCAGATGGATCGGCGGTCCAGTTTACGCTTTTTGCGCATACCGACTGCCCAGCCCAGGAATGGGCCGATGATCATGCCTGCCAACAGCGCGACTATGACCGGGATAGCCAGATAAAACTGCGGGGACGACCAGCCAAAGAAAACCAGAGACACCATTTGCTGGTTCTCGAGAATGAACACTATCGTCGATACGACGAGCAGCAATGCGACGAGAATCGCAATCACCCGAGTAAAAATCCGCATCTGTTGCTCCTTTCGGGAGGCCTAGAGCCCCTCTTCTTCATCTTCGTTTACCCGATCACGCAGCTCTTTGCCCGGCTTGAAGTGCGGAACGAATTTGCCGTCGAGGCTGACGGATTGACCCGTTTTTGGATTGCGGCCTACGCGCGGCGCACGATAGTGCAACGAGAAGCTGCCGAAACCACGGATTTCGATGCGATCACCTGTCGCCAGGCACTGAGACATTTGCTCAAGCATCGTCTTGATGGCCAGCTCCACATCCTTGGATGAAAGCAGCCCTTGATGGGTGACAATTCGTTCGATCAACTCCGACTTCGTCATATTTTTCCCTTCTTTTTCAAGCAGCTAGATAAGCGCTCCGAAGGTTTTAGCATGACCGGATGAATTTGAACAGCCCAAGTATTGACTTATGTGAGACTGTCACTATTGGTCAATATTTGGGTGTCAGCGCCAGACCCCGGATTACCAGCGATGTAGCCCAACCGCCCTGCAGAAGCTCACAAGCGCCGCGAAGCAGCGATGGCGGTGTTAGTCGACAACATCGTGATCGCTGCCTCGCGGTGCCCCTGAACTCCTACAGCAACAGCACACTGTCGCCGTGACACGCTCTCCAAGAATCGCACCCACAAAAAAGGGCGACCGAAGTCGCCCTTTTTCTAATGGTCAGTCAGAACTTAGTTCTGCTTTTCCATTTGTGCGCGCAACAGGTCACCAAGAGTGGTAGGACCAGTGTTTTCAGCGGTTTCAGGCTTGCTACGCAGGCTCTGGATCGCTTCTTTCTCGTCTTCAACGTCTTTCGACTTGATGGACAAGCTGATTACGCGGCTCTTGCGGTCAACGCTGATGATCTTGGCTTCGATCTCTTCGCCTTCTTTCAGAACGTTACGCGCATCTTCAACGCGGTCACGGCTGATTTCGGAGGCCTTGAGGGTAGCTTCGATGTCGTCGGCCAAAGTGATGATGGCGCCTTTGGCGTCAACTTCTTTAACGATACCGCGAACGATAGCGCCTTTGTCATTGACAGTGACGTACTCGGAGAACGGATCGCTTTCCAGTTGCTTGATACCCAGCGAGATACGCTCACGCTCTGGATCAACAGACAGGATTACGGTGTCCAGCTCGTCGCCCTTCTTGAAACGACGTACGGCTTCTTCGCCCACTTCGTTCCAGGAGATATCGGACAGGTGAACCAGGCCGTCGATGCCGCCGTCCAGACCAATGAAGATACCGAAATCGGTGATCGACTTGATGGTGCCGGAGATTTTATCGCCCTTGTTGAACTGGCCAGAGAAATCTTCCCATGGGTTAGATTTGCACTGTTTGATGCCGAGGGAGATACGACGACGCTCTTCGTCGATGTCCAGAACCATAACTTCCACTTCGTCGCCGACTTGTACGACTTTCGAAGGGTGGATGTTCTTGTTGGTCCAGTCCATTTCGGAAACGTGTACCAGGCCTTCCACGCCTTCTTCCAGCTCTGCGAAGCAGCCGTAGTCGGTCAGGTTGGTTACACGCGCGGTAACGCGAGTGCTTTCCGGGTAACGAGCCTTGATAGCAACCCATGGGTCTTCGCCCAGTTGCTTCAGACCCAGGGAAACACGATTGCGCTCGCGATCGTACTTCAGGACTTTTACATCGATCTCATCGCCAACATTGACGATTTCCGATGGATGCTTGATGCGCTTCCAGGCCATGTCGGTGATGTGCAGCAGGCCATCGACGCCACCCAGATCGACGAATGCGCCGTAATCCGTGAGGTTCTTGACGATACCTTTGACTTGCTGGCCTTCCTGCAGGGACTCGAGCAGAGCTTCGCGCTCGGCACTGTTCTCGGCTTCCAGGACGCTGCGACGGGAAACGACAACGTTGTTGCGCTTCTGGTCCAGCTTGATGACCTTGAACTCGAGCTCTTTGCCTTCGAGGTGAGTTGTGTCGCGCACAGGGCGGACGTCAACCAAAGAACCTGGCAGGAACGCACGGATGCCGTTAACGTCGACAGTGAAGCCGCCTTTAACCTTACCGTTGATAACGCCCTTGACCACTTCTTCAGCTGCGAAAGCCGCTTCCAGAACGATCCAGCACTCGGCACGTTTGGCTTTTTCGCGGGACAGCTTGGTTTCGCCAAAGCCGTCTTCGACCGCGTCAAGAGCAACGTGAACTTCGTCGCCGATCTTGATGGTCAGCTCGCCAGCGTCGTTGTGGAACTGCTCCAGCGGGATGAGGCCTTCAGATTTCAGACCGGCGTGAACCGTAACCCAACCAGCCTGGTAGTCGATATCAACGATGATCGCGGTGATGATCGAACCGGCCTGAAGGTTGAGGGTCTTTAGGCTTTCTTCAAAAAGTTCTGCAAAGCTTTCGCTCATTTTAATTCCTGTTGATCAAGGGCGAAGAATACGCCCATCTGCCACGTTCCAGATAACGTGGGTTTCGTTCAAGTAAAAGAAAGCCTGCGGGACTATTTCTGGTCTCCCACACGCTTCTTTGTCACCCGGCGATATCGCGAAGCGCGATTTCACTCAGAATGCGTTCCAGCACCTGCTCGATGGACAATTCGGTGGAATCCAGCTGAATAGCGTCATGCGCTGGCTTGAGCGGGGCTACCGCTCGCTGGGTGTCACGCTCGTCGCGTGCACATATCTCATCTAGCAGACTCGACAGACTAACATCATCGCCCTTGGCCTTCAACTGCAAGTAACGTCGACGAGCACGCTCCTCGGCACTGGCGGTCAGGAAAATCTTTAGCGGGGCGTCTGGAAAGACCACGGTACCCATGTCGCGACCGTCTGCCACAAGGCCTGGCTCTTCCTGAAAAGCGCGCTGACGCTGAAGCAAAGCATCCCGGACCGCAGGCAGCGAAGCGACCTGAGACGCACCGCTGCCGATCTGTTCATTGCGGATCGACTGGGAAACATCTTCGCCCTCAAGAATGATCCGCTGCCCCTGTCCACCCGGTCCGGCTTCAAACTGCACATCAAGATGCGCAGCCAGAACCTTCAAGGCTTCTTCGTTGGTCAGGTCCACCCCATGGTTGCGTGCGGCGAATGCCAGCAGCCGATAAAGCGCGCCAGAGTCAAGCAGACACCAGCCAAGACGTTGCGCGAGCAAGCCTGCAACTGTGCCTTTGCCAGAACCGCTTGGACCATCGATAGTAATAACTGGTGCTTGAGTTTTCACAACTGCCCCTCTTGCGCTACACGCATTCCAACCTGAGCGCAAAGCGCGAGAAAATTTGGGAACGACGTAGCGACGTTCGCACAATCATGGATTTGGATCGGTGCGTTGGCGCGCAACGCTGCAATGCTGAAAGCCATGGCGACCCGATGATCACCCTGGGCATTCACTACTCCACCACCGATCTGACTACCATCAATAATAATGCCGTCCGGTGTTGGCTCGACACTGACGCCGAGTGCCAACAGACCGTCGGCCATGACTTGAATACGATCCGACTCCTTGACCCGCAATTCCTCAGCACCCCGCAGCACCGTCCGCCCTTGCGCACACGCGGCCGCAATGAATAGAACCGGAAACTCATCAATCGCCAGCGGCACCAGCGCCGCCGGGATTTCGATCCCTTTAAGCGGCGCCGAACGCACACGTAAATCGGCTAGCGGCTCGCCCCCGGCTTCCCGCTGATTCTCCAGGGTGATATCGCCCCCCATCAACCGCAGGATGTCGATGATTCCAGTCCGGGTCGGGTTGATGCCCACCCCTTCCAGCAAAAGATCCGAGCCTGGCGCTATAGACGCTGCCACCAGGAAAAATGCCGCAGAGGAAATATCCGCCGGCACTTCGATCTTCGCTGCCTGCAATCCCGGACCGGACTCCAATGCAACACGCGCACCGTCCACGCTGACCGGGTGACCAAAGCGGCGCAACATGCGCTCGGTATGGTCACGGGTCGGCGCAGGCTCGATTACCGTGGTGACGCCCTCAGCGTACAGACCGGCCAACAGCAGGCAGGATTTGACCTGCGCACTGGCCACGGGCATCTCATAAGTCAGGCCCTTGAGCGTCTTGCGGCCCCGAATGGTGATCGGCGGACGACCTTCAGCCGCCGTTTCAATCACCGCGCCCATGGCCCGTAGCGGTTCGGCCACCCGATTCATAGGCCGCCGCGACAGCGAGGCATCGCCCGTCAGGATGCTGTCAAAATCCTGTGCGGCCAACAGCCCCGACAGCAAGCGCATCGAGGTTCCGGAATTGCCCAGATAGATAGCTCCCGGAGGCGCCTTCAATCCTCGCAAGCCCACACCATGGATGGTCAATCGCCCGTGGTGTGGCCCTTCAATTACTACGCCCATGTCGCGAAAGGCCTGCAGGGTCGCCAATGCGTCCTCGCCTTCGAGGAAGCCTTCAACTTCTGTGGTGCCTTCTGCCAGGGAGCCAAGCATGATCGAGCGATGGGAAATGGACTTGTCCCCCGGCACCCGAATACGCCCGGTCACGCTACCGCCCGGATTGGCGATGAACACCAGATCCTTGATTTCCTGAGGCTCGACATAAGCCCGACGCGCGAGAATCTTGCCGAAATGCTCACGGGCAACCCTGGCCCGCGTGAATACGCCCAGCAACTGCCGACCATCGCCAGCCACCATCGCTTCACGCAAGGCGTCCAGATCGGTCTGAAAAGTGTCCAGTGTGCGCAGAACAGCCTCGCGATTGGCGAGAAAGATATCGTGCCACATCACCGGATCGCTGCCCGCAATCCGTGTGAAATCCCGAAAACCACCCGCTGCATACCTGAAAATTTCTAGATTTTCATTACGCTTGGCCAGCGAATCCACCAACCCGAAGGCCAGCAGATGAGGCAAGTGACTGGTCGCTGCCAGCACTTCATCGTGACGCTCGACTTCCATGTGCTCCACATCAGCACCCAGCGCAGACCAGAGGCGATCGACCAAGGCCAGAGCCTCTGGATCAGTCTCGGGCAACGGCGTGAGAATCACTTTATGACGTTTGAACAGTTGAGCGTTCGAGGCTTCTACACCGCTTTGTTCAGAGCCAGCAATCGGATGCCCTGGCACGAAGTGCCTCGGCATTGCGCCAAATGCCAACCTGGCAGCCTTGACCACATTGCCCTTGGCACTGCCGACATCGGTCAGCACCGTACCGCCAAGATCAAAAGTGGCCAGCAACGCCAGGACTCGCTCCATGGCCAGAATCGGTACCGCCAGCTGGATGACATCGGCGCCTCGACAAGCCGTGGCCAGATCCTCTTCACAGCGATCGACGACACCCAACTCAACGGCCAGCTTGCGCGACTGAGGATCCAGATCCACGCCCACCACTTCGCCACACAGGCCGCTTTCGCGAATACCCTTTGCAAAGGATCCACCGATCAATCCGAGGCCAACGACCACCAAGCGCCCGATCATAGGCTCGACGGGTTTCATTGAGATGACATCAATCACGCGCCAGAACCCTGGCCAACGCTTCGAGGAAACGAGTGTTCTCTTCCAACAAACCAATACTCACGCGCAAATGATGAGGCATTCCGTAACCCGCAACCGGCCGGACAATGACGCCCTCACGCAGCAGCGCCTGATAGACCGGAGCGGCATCGCGCCCCATATCGACGGCAAGGAAATTGCCTCGCGATGGAATCCAGGTCAGACCCAGCAAGCGCAGGCCACCTTCAAGCTGCTCCATGCCGACCAGGTTCAGTTGGCGACTTTTCGTCACATAGTCAACGTCGTCCAGAGCGGCACAGGCCGCTGCCAGGGCAAAGCTGTTGACGTTGAATGGCTGACGCACACGGTTGAGCACATCCGCCACCGCAGGTGAAGACAGGCCGTAACCCACCCGCAACGATGCCAGGCCATAAGCCTTGGAGAAGGTCCGCGAGACGAGCAGATTGGGGTGCTCAGCCAAATAATCCAGACCGTCAGGTAGTTCGCCGCCCTGGGCATATTCGATATAGGCTTCATCCAGCACCACCAGAACATGCTCGGGCACGGCAGCCAGAAACCGGCTCAACGCCTCCGGACCGAACCAGGTCCCGGTCGGGTTGTTCGGATTGGCAATGAAGACCACCCGAGTGTTGCTGTCGATAGCCGCCAGCATGGCTGGCAAATCGTGACCCCAATCCTTGGCCGGCACTACATGAGCAGTAGCACCGGTGGCCTGGGTCACGATCGGATAGACCGCGAAGGCGAACTCACTGAACACCGCGTTCAGCCCCGGAGCCAGGTACGCCCGAGCAACCAGCTCAAGAATGTCATTGGAGCCATTGCCCAGGGTCACTTGATCCGATTGCACGCCACAACGTTCAGCCAGGCGCTTTTTCAGCTCGAAGCCATTGCCATCCGGATAGCGGGTCAGCTCCGCCAACTCATCGCGAATGGCCTGCAGCGCTCTGGGACTGGCGCCCAGAGGGTTTTCATTACTCGCCAGCTTGATGATCTTTGCCGGATCAATGCCTAACTCGCGCGCCAGCTCATCCACGGGCTTGCCCGGGACATACGGCGAAAGTTTTTGCACGCCTGGCAAAGCCAGGGCGAGGAAGTCGCCAGTCATGTGTCGCTAACCTCTTTCAGAGAACCGCTTTCGGGTAAGACCCAAGCACCTTGAGCGCCACTGCTTCCTGACTGATTTTCTCCAGCACAGCCTTGACCAGCGGATCGCGGTGGTGCCCGACGAAATCGATAAAGAACACGTAGGTCCATTTACCGCTGCGCGAAGGACGTGTCTCGATACGGGTCAGGTCCAGCCCATTCTCATGGAACGGCACCAGCAACTCATGCAGAGCGCCCGGCTTGTTGCTCATGGACACAATGATCGAGGTCTTGTCGTCGCCAGTCGGCGGCACTTCCTGGTTACCGATGATCAGGAACCGCGTCGAGTTGTCAGGACGGTCTTCGATTTTTTCCGCGATGCGCGTCAGACCGTAGAGGTTGGCGCTCATCTCACCGGCAATTGCCGCTGAGTTCCACTCGCCCTTGACCCGCTTGGCGGCTTCGGCATTGCTGGCAACAGCAACGCGCTCGACATTCGGATAATGAGCGTCCAGCCATTTGCGGCACTGGGCCAGAGACTGGGCATGGGAATAGATGCGGCTGATGCTATCCGTCTTGGTGTTCTCGCCAACCAACAGGTGATGGTGAATACGCAGCTCGACTTCGCCACAGATCACCATGTCGTGCTCAAGGAAGCTGTCCAGCGTGTGATTCACCGCGCCTTCGGTGGAGTTTTCCACCGGCACGACGCCAAAATTCACAGCGCCAGCAGCCACTTCACGGAACACTTCGTCAATTGCGGCCATGGGCAGGCTGATCACGGCGTTGCCGAAGTGTTTGATGGCGGCGGCCTGGGTAAAGGTGCCTTCCGGCCCCAGGTAGGCGACTTTCAGCGGTTGCTCCAACGCCAGGCAGGACGACATGATTTCGCGAAACAGTCGCGCCATCTCTTCGTTGCTCAACGGGCCGCGGTTACGCTCCATGACCCGCTTGAGCACCTGAGCTTCGCGCTCAGGACGGTAGAACACCGGCACTTCGCCTTCGGCGAGGGTCGACATTTTGACTCGCGCCACTTCCTGCGCGCAGCGTGCACGCTCGCTGATCAACTCCAGGACTTTCTCATCCAGGCTGTCGATGCGAACTCGCAGCGCCTTAAGCTCTTGCTCGGACATTAGCCGTGTTCCTTCTCGAACTCTGCCATGTACGCCACCAGCGCGTTGACCGCATTGATGTCGACGGCATTATAAATAGAGGCACGCATGCCACCGACCGAACGGTGACCTTTGAGATTCAACAAACCACGAGCGTCGGCACCGGCCAGGAAGGGCTTATCCAGACGATCATCGGCCAGACGGAACGGTACGTTCATCCATGAACGGTCAGTCTTGTTGATCGGGTTGCTGTACAGGCCGCTGCCGTCAATGAAGTCGTAGAGCGTGCGCTTTTTCACTTCGTTGAGCTTGCCGATGGCTTCAACACCACCCTGCTCTTTCAGCCATTCGAACACCAGACCGGACAGGTACCAGGCCAGAGTCGGCGGCGTGTTGTACATCGAGCCGTTATCCGCCGCGACCTTATAGTTGAGCATGGTCGGGCACAGGGAGCGCGCACGCCCCAGCAGGTCTTCGCGAATGATCACCACGACCACACCGCTCGGGCCGATGTTTTTCTGGGCGCCAGCGTAGATCATGCCGAACCGGGAGACATCCACTGGACGGGACAGGATGTCCGAAGACATGTCGGCAACCAGCGGCACATCACCGGTTTGCGGAATCCAGTCGAATTCCAGGCCGCCGATGGTTTCGTTGGGTGCGTAGTGAACGTAGGCTGCATCCTTGGTCAGCTTCCATTCGTTCTGACCAGGGATGGCGAAGTAATCGTAAGGCTTGGCGGTTGCAGCCACATTGACGTGACCGTAGCGCGACGCCTCTTCAATGGCTTTCTGCGACCAGATACCGGTGTCGATATAGTCGGCAGTGCCACTTTCCGGCAACAGGTTCAGTGGGATCTGTGCGAACTGCTGGCTGGCCCCGCCTTGCAGGAACAACACTTTGTAGTGCGAGGGAATGCTCAGCAGGTCCCGTAGATCCTGCTCGGCCTTGTTGGCAATGGAGGTGAATTCATCACTGCGATGACTCATTTCCATGACTGACAGGCCTTTGCCATGCCAGTCCAGAAGTTCTGCCTGGGCACGCAGCAGAACAGCTTCAGGAAGCGCAGCAGGACCTGCGCAGAAGTTAAAGGCTCGCTTGCTCATATCCACTCTCACTACGCTCTGATTTTCTCAGGCTTGGGTCATCTGGAGTACGAAGCGTCGAAGGCCGCGAAGCGGTGTGAACCGTTCGCAGCCTTCGGCTACTTCTGTCAAACAACACAGGATTGGTTGAATCAACACAACCCCTGTAGGAGCGAGCTTGCTCGCGATGGCGTCTTCTCAGGCATGAATGCATCGACGCTATCGCGAGCAAGCTCGCTCCTACAGGAGGACCTGCTTAATCCTGCGGCTCTTCTTCGTCCGGGGCAGCATCGGCTTGCAGCTCGTCGGTGGACTCATCTTCGTCAGCGATGATCAGCGCTTCGCCTTCGATGACTTCACCGTCTTCACCTAAAAGCTCTTCGCCTTCAACTTCCGATGGCTCCTGCACACGCTCCAGGCCGACCAATTTCTCGTCGCTGGCCAGCTTGATCAGGGTCACGCCCTGAGTGTTACGGCCCAGACTGGAAACTTCGTCGACACGGGTACGAACCAGTGTGCCCTGATCGGAAATCAGCATGATCTCCTCGCCGTCGAGCACCTGAACCGCACCGACCAGACGGCCGTTACGCTCATTGCTGACCATGGCGATAACGCCTTGGCCGCCACGTTTGTATTCAGGGAACTCGGAAATCGCCGTGCGCTTGCCATAACCGCGTTCGGAAGCGGTGAGGATCTGGCTGCCTTCTTCCGGGATCAGCATGGAAATCAGCTTCTGCCCTTCTGGCAGACGCATGCCGCGAACACCGCGAGCGGTACGGCCCATGGCGCGAACGTCGGATTCCTTGAAGCGCGTGACCTTGCCACCGTCGGAGAACAGCATGATTTCCTGCTCGCCATCAGTGATGGCTGCGGAGATCAGGATGTCGCCTTCGTCCAGCTCAAGCGCGATCAGACCCACGCTACGTTGACGGCTGAATGCCACCAGCGGAGTCTTCTTCACGGTACCGTTGGCGGTGGACATGAAGATGAACGGTGCCTTCTTCTTGTCTGCGGCCTTGATACGCGCCTTGCGCTCTTCTTCGGTTTCGTTAGTGTTCTCATCGTCGATTTCACCTTCGATGACGTCGCCTTCTTCCTCGTCGGCACGCTTGCGCATGGCCTCAAGGTCCACCGGCAACATGGTGGTGATGTATTCGCCTTCGCTCAATGGCAGCAGGTTGACCAGCGGACGACCACGGGCAGCGCGGGACGCTTCCGGGATTTCGTAGGTCTTGAGCCAGTAAACCTTGCCCTTGCTGGAGAACATCAACAGCGTGGTGTGGCTGTTGGCAACCAGCAGGTGAGCGATGTAGTCCTCATCCTTGACGCCGGTGGCCGATTTGCCTTTACCGCCGCGACGCTGCGCCTGGTAGACCGCCAATGGCTGGGTCTTGGCATAGCCGCCATGGGAAATCGTGACCACGCGCTCTTCTTCGGTGATCAGGTCACCCAGCGTGAGATCAAGACGGGCATCGAGAATTTCGGTGCGGCGCTTGTCGCCGTATTCAACGCGGATCAGTTCCAGCTCTTCGCGGATCACTTCCATCAAGCGCGTGGCGCTGTTGAGGATGCGCAGCAGCTCGCCGATCTGGGACAGAATTTCCTGATACTCGGTGAGCAGTTTTTCGTGCTCAAGGCCGGTCAGGCGGTGCAGACGCAATTCTAGAATCGCCTGAGCCTGTTCCGGCGACAGGAAATACTTGCCGTCACGCAGACCGTACTGTGGATCAAGGTTTTCCGGACGGCATGAATCGGCACCGGCGCGCTCGACCATTTCCACCACCGCACTGGATTCCCAAGGGGTCGAAATCAACCCTACCTTGGCTTCTGCAGGCGTTGGCGAGGCTTTGATCAGCGCGATAACCGGGTCGATGTTCGACAAGGCAACGGCCTGGCCTTCAAGCAAATGACCACGTTCACGGGCTTTACGCAGCTCGAAAACGGTACGGCGGGTGACCACTTCGCGACGGTGACGGACGAACGCTTCCAGCAAATCCTTCAGGTTGAGGATGCGCGGACGGCCATCGATCAGGGCAACGATGTTGATACCGAACACCGCTTGCAGCTGGGTCTGAGCGTAGAGGTTGTTGAGAATCACCTCTGGGACTTCGCCACGACGCAGCTCGATCACGACGCGCATACCGTCCTTGTCGGACTCGTCGCGCAGCTCGGTAATACCTTCCAGCTTCTTCTCTTTCACCAGCTCGGCGATCTTTTCGATCAGACGGGCTTTGTTCAGCTGATACGGCAGCTCGGTGATCACGATCTGTTGACGACCACCGACCTTGTCGATGTCTTCAACGATCGAGCGTGCGCGCATGTAAATGCGCCCACGACCGGTGCGGTACGCTTCGACGATACCGGCGCGACCATTGATGATCGCAGCCGTCGGAAAGTCAGGGCCGGGAATGAACTGCATCAGTTCATCGATGCTGATTTCCGGGTTGTCGATAAGTGCCAGGCAACCGTCGATGACTTCACCGAGGTTGTGCGGCGGAATGTTGGTCGCCATGCCCACGGCGATACCGCTGGAGCCGTTGACCAGCAGGTTGGGAATACGGGTCGGCATGACCGCAGGGATCATTTCGGTGCCGTCGTAGTTCGGCACCCAATCCACGGTTTCTTTATGCAGGTCGGCCAGCAGCTCGTGGGCCAGCTTGGTCATGCGCACTTCGGTGTATCGCATGGCCGCAGCGTTGTCGCCGTCGACCGAACCGAAGTTGCCCTGACCGTCTACCAGCAGATAACGCAGCGAGAAGGGCTGCGCCATACGAACGATGGTGTCGTACACGGCAGTGTCGCCGTGGGGGTGATACTTACCGATGACGTCACCGACCACACGGGCGGATTTCTTGTACGGCTTGTTCCAGTCGTTACCCAGTTCGCTCATCGCGAACAGTACACGCCGGTGCACGGGCTTCAAGCCATCACGTGCATCGGGCAGTGCCCGCCCGACGATTACGCTCATTGCATAGTCGAGGTAGGACTGCTTCAGCTCGTCTTCGATATTGACCGGGAGGATTTCTTTGGCCAGTTCGCCCATGAGAAGCTCGATTCCTTTTTCTGGTGAAACCTCGTGCATCCATTCGGGATGAACGAAGCTCGCCGCCAGCGGCAAATGTGCCTGATGACGACTTACGACAAATCAACGAGTTATGCCCTGGATCTGCGCAGTAGGGATGGCTACGGATAGCATCCCTGGAAACCGCCGGATGTTACCACAATCGCCGCTAGGCACCTATCCTTTGGAAGCCCTGAAAACGAGCTTCTTGAACACAAGACGCCTGAGAAACGCTTACAGGGCCGCTTAGGGCCTGCGCCGCTGACAAACTGGCCCGATTGTCAAACGGATCAATGCAACCGTTTACGACACATCAACTGAGCGAGTTTTGCAGTATCTGGCCGTTCAACGATGCCTTTTTCAGTCACGATAACGTCGATCAGGTCTGCCGGGGTCACGTCGAATACCGGGTTGACCGCATCGACCTCAGCGCCCACCCGCTGGCCGCCCACTTCAAGCAGTTCACGTGGATCGCGCTCTTCAATGAAGATGTCATCGCCGCTGGCGGTGTCCAGGTCGATGGTCGAGCTGGGCGCAACCACCATGAAGCGCACGCCGTGATGCATGGCCGCAACCGCCAGGTGATAGGTGCCGATCTTGTTCGCCACGTCGCCGTTGGCCGCGATTCGATCCGCACCGACAATGACCCAGGTAATGCCTTTGGTGCGCATCAGGTGCGCGGCCGCCGAATCAGCATTGATGGTCACCGGGATACCATCGCTGGCCAGTTCCCAGGCCGTGAGCCTTGAACCCTGCAGCCACGGGCGGGTTTCATCGGCATAGACCCGTTCGATCATGCCTTCCATATGTGCAGCGCGGATCACCCCCAGCGCCGTGCCGAAGCCACCGGTCGCCAGTGCTCCGGCGTTGCAATGGGTCAATACCGTCTGCAAATTGCCTTGATGGCGGCGAATCAGGTCAGCGCCCAGCTGCGCCATGGTCAGGTTGGCTTCGCGATCACTGAGATGGATTTCCACCGCCTCGGCCTCCAGCGCCGCCAGAGGCTGATCGGTGTGTCTTGCGCGGCGCAGGCGTTTGCGCATGCGGTTCAGGGCCCAGAACAGATTGACAGCGGTCGGGCGCGAGTCGGCCAGCAACTGGAAGTCCTGCTCCAGCGCCGCGACCCAGTCACCGCCGGCGGCGATTCGGGTCCGAGCGGCCAACACCACACCATAGGCGGCGGTGATGCCGATGGCCGGAGCACCGCGAACCACCATGGTCCGGATCGCTTCGGCGACGTCAGTGACGTGGGTATAGGCGAGCCAGGTCTGGGTGAATGGCAACACACGCTGATCCAGTAGATACAGAGCGTCATCTCGCCAATCGATGGCTTTCACCGTCTCCGCAGCCATTAATCGATTGCGCATAGCACACTCCATACTCAAAAAACCCATGCCAGCCTCAAAAGCGGCCGATTATAGCGAGCCGCCCGTCAAGACGCTCGGGTATACTTCGCCGTCCCCCGTAATAAGCCCGGAAGCCCCGCCATGCCGAACGCCGCTGCCCCGCTCGACCTGTTGCTCCTGCCAGCCTGGCTGGTGCCGGTCGAACCCGCTGGCGTAGTGTTCAAGGACCATGGCCTGGGCATTCGCGACGGCTGTATCGTTTATATCGGCCCGCGCGCCGAGGCCCTGAAGCAAACCGCCCTGCGAACCCTCGAATTGCCGGAAACGTTGCTCAGCCCTGGCCTGATCAACGCCCACGGGCATGCCGCCATGACATTGTTTCGTGGCTTGGCGGACGATTTGCCGCTGATGACCTGGCTGCAAGACCACATCTGGCCGGCCGAAAGCCAATGGGTCGATGAAGATTTTGTGCGCGACGGGACGGACCTGGCCATCGCCGAACAGCTAAAAGGCGGCATTACCTGTTTCTCGGACATGTACTTCTTCCCCAAGGTGGCGGCCGAGCGGGTGCATATCAGCGGCATGCGGGCACAGATCACCGTGCCGATCCTGGACTTCTCCTTCCCTGGGGCACGCAACACTGACGAAGCCCTGCACACCGGCGTGCAACTGTTCAATGACCTGATCCACCACCCACGCATCAAGGTGGCGTTCGGGCCGCACGCGCCGTACACCGTCTGCGACGAGAATCTAGTGAAGATCCGGGTCATCGCCGACGAGCTGGACGCAATGATACAAATGCACGTCCACGAAACCGCTTTCGAAGTCGAACAGGCTATCGAGCATTATGAAGAGCGCCCTCTGGCACGGTTGCACCGCCTGGGCATGCTCGGGCCGCGCTTTCAAGCCGTGCACATGACGCAAATCAGCGACGATGACATGGCGCTACTGGTAGAAAGCAACTCCAGCGTGATTCATTGCCCCGAATCCAACCTGAAACTGGCCAGCGGCTTCTGTCCGGTCGAACGACTGTGGCAGGCTGGCGTCAATGTAGCGATTGGCACCGACAGTGCCGCCAGCAATAACGATCTGGATCTGTTGGGCGAAACCCGCACCGCCGCCCTGCTGGCCAAGGCCGTCGCAGGCTCGGCTGCCGCACTGGACGCTCATCGGGCGTTGCGGATGGCGACACTCAACGGCGCACGGGCCATGGGTATTCAGGACGAGGTAGGCTCACTGGAAATCGGCAAGGCCGCAGATATCGTCGCCTTCGACCTGTCCGGGCTGGCCCGTCAACCGATCTATGATCCTGTGTCACAGCTTATATATGCCACTGGCCGCGACTGTGTCAGCCACGTCTGGGTCGCCGGCAAGCATTTGCTCGACAATCGCCAGTTGACTCGCATGGACGAGCAGGCGCTGTGCGAAACCGCCAAAGCCTGGGGCAGGCAGATTGCCGGGCACGCCGAATAAGACCGGAGCGGCTGGGTTCAGCCGATCCGCTGTAAAGTATTTCAAGTTCAAGAGGACATCCCATGAGCAACGTCGATCATTCTGAAATCGCCAAATTCGAGGCCCTCGCCCATCGCTGGTGGGACCGCAATAGCGAATTCAAGCCGCTGCACGACATCAACCCGTTGCGGGTCAACTGGATCGACGAGCGCGTCAATCTGGCGGGCAAGAAAGTTCTGGATGTCGGCTGCGGTGGCGGCATCCTCAGTGAAGCCATGGCCCTGCGCGGCGCTAGCGTGACCGGCATCGACATGGGTGAAGCTCCATTGGCGGTAGCCCGTCTGCATCAGCTGGAATCAGGCGTCGAAGTTGAATACCGCCAGATCACGGCTGAAGACCTGGCCGAAGAAATGCCCGAGCAGTTCGATGTGGTGACCTGCCTGGAGATGCTTGAGCACGTACCCGACCCTTCGTCAGTGATTCGCGCCTGCTACCGCATGGTCAAGCCCGGCGGCCAGGTGTTTTTCTCCACCATCAACCGCAACCCGAAGGCCTACCTGTTCGCCATCGTCGGCGCGGAATACATCATGGGCCTGTTGCCACGCGGTACCCACGACTTCAAGAAATTCATCCGCCCTTCAGAACTGGGCGCCTGGAGCCGTGCGGCGGGGCTTTCGGTGCAGGATATCATCGGCCTGACCTACAACCCGCTGACCAAGCATTACAAGCTGGCTTCGGACGTCGACGTCAACTACATGATCCAGACTCTGCGGGAGGCCTAAGCCATGCGTTTGAGAGCGGTTCTATTCGATATGGACGGCACCTTGCTCGACACCGCACCGGATTTCATCGCGATCTGTCAGGCGATGCTGGCCGAGCGCGGCTTCCCGGCGGTGGATGACAAGCTGATCCGTGACGAAATTTCAGGCGGAGCCAAGGCAATGGTTGCCGCGACCTTCGCGATGTCGCCCACTGCCGAAGAATTCGAAGCCTTGCGCCTTGAGTTTCTGGAACGCTATCAGCGCGACTGCGCGGTGCACAGCAAACTGTTCGATGGAATGGCCGAGCTGCTGGCGGATATTGAAAAGGCCAATCTGATCTGGGGTGTAGTAACCAACAAACCGGTCCGCTTCGCTCAGCCGATCATGGAGCAGCTGGGGCTATCCGAGCGTTCGGCGCTGCTGATCTGCCCGGATCACGTGACCAACAGCAAGCCTGACCCGGAGCCGCTGACCCTGGCGTGCAAGATGCTTGATCTGGATCCGGCAAGCGTGCTGTTTGTCGGGGATGATCTGCGTGACATCGAATCCGGTCGCGATGCCGGCACCAAAACCGCTGCGGTTCGCTACGGTTATATCCATCCCAACGACAACCCCGATCACTGGGGCGCAGACGTAGTGGTGGATCACCCGCTGGAACTTCGCAAGGTGCTCGATAGCGCGCTTTGTAGTTGCTGAGATCATGACTTGCCGGACACCAACCTGTGGGAGCGGTGCTTGCCCGCGATAAAGCTGGACGTGATCTAAAGTGAACCGCGTCCAGCTTTATCGCGGCCCAAGCACCGCTCCCACAGGCCGGATTCCAAATGGCAACCCAGGATATTTCAAGAGGTAACCCATGTTCGACTACTCCCCACGCCCTGATCTACTCACTGGCCGGGTGATTCTCGTTACCGGCGCGGGACGCGGTATTGGTGCTGCTGCGGCCAAGACCTATGCGGCTCACGGCGCGACGGTCCTGCTGCTGGGCAAGACCGAAGCCAATCTGACCCAGGTGTACGACGAAATCGAAGCTGCTGGTCATCCTCAACCGGCAGTGATTCCTTTCAACCTGGAAACCGCGCTGCCCCACCAGTACGACGAGCTGGCGGCGATGATCGAAACCGAATTCGGTCACCTTGACGGCCTGCTGCACAACGCCTCGATCATTGGACCGCGCACCCCGCTGGAGCAACTGTCCGGGGAAAACTTCATGCGCGTCATGCACATCAACGTCAATGCGATGTTCATGTTGACTACCGCCCTGCTGCCGCTGCTGAAACTGTCCAAAGATGCCTCGGTGGTATTCACATCCAGCAGCGTTGGCCGCAAGGGCCGCGCCTACTGGGGTGCTTACGGTGTATCAAAATTTGCCACCGAAGGCCTGATGCAGACCCTCGCCGACGAACTGGACACCGTCGCCCCGGTGCGTTCCAACAGCATCAACCCCGGCGCCACCCGCACCAGCATGCGCGCTCAGGCATACCCTGCGGAAAATCCCCTGAACAATCCGACACCCGAAGAAATCATGCCGGTTTACCTGTACCTGATGGGCCCGGACAGCCAGGACATCAATGGTCAGGCACTCAACGCGCAATAGCGCGCCGCCAAGGTTTTTCTGCAGCAGTTGCCCGGCATGACTCGGGTTTCACAAATCAGTTCAAAGAGGTTATGAAAAGGATCTTTTTATAATTAAATGAACTGGATTGCCGAAACCCTGCTCTAACTCAGCCAATCCAACCAAATGTGCTGAGGAGTGAGACCATGATTTCTCCTACCCAGACTAACGCTATCGACTTTGATGCTGCCAAGTTGAAGAGACTGGGCTTTGGTGTTCGACACAATCAGAACACCCCGGGACTTCCCATCGATCTCGAACAGTTGACTGTGCAGCTCGGCCGGCAATTGCAGACCAGCCTGGAAGCGGAAAAAATCCTCGGGATTTTCTTCCAGGGCGCGAAGCGCCTGCTGCCAATCAAGTCGATGTCCTACGATCATCGAGATAGCGATCTACGCTTGCAGCTGGGCGAGCGAGGCAGCCATCGCCTACATTACAGCCTAAGCAACGATGGCGAACATTTGGGCACGCTTCTGTTCCAGCTCGACGAAGAACTGGGTGAACAAGAGCTAGCGTCCATGGAGACCTTGCTGGCCTTCCTGCTGTTTCCCATGCGCAACGCCCTGCTCTACCGCGCAGCCACACAGAGCGCGCTGCGTGACCCGTTGACCGGGACCGGCAACCGAATCGCCATGGACCAGACACTGCTCCGCGAGATTGAAGTCGCACGCCGGCACATGCAGCCGTTGTCCTTGCTGATGCTGGACATCGACCACTTCAAGAAAGTCAACGACACCTACGGCCACTCTTCGGGCGATGAAGTGCTGAGGTCTATCGCCAGGACGATCAAGAGTCAGCTGAGAAATATCGACCGGGTTTTCCGCTATGGCGGGGAAGAGTTTCTGGTGTTGTTGTCTAACACCGACCGGGACGCAGCCGCCTTGATCGGCGAGCGATTGCGTCAATCAGCGCATAAGTTGGCTTACCCACTGCTCGACCACGATCTGGAACTGACCATCAGCCTGGGCTGTTCCACGCTGCTGCCGGCGGAGTCCGCCGACAGCCTGCTGCGTCGTGCCGACACTGCGCTTTATGTCGCCAAGCGCGAAGGACGTAATCGGCTGGCCATGGCGAGCTAAGGATTCAATTCCAGCTCGGCCACCCGAGTGCGAGCGGGTTTGGCCTTGTCCAGTTGCATGCAGTGTTCGAGAAACAGGTACATGTAGTCGTAGCTTTTGGTCACAGCCTGGCGTAGCTCGGTTTGCAGCTGCTGGCTGGGATTATTTCCCGCCAGGGTGCAGATAATCTCCAGCGCTTCCCAAGGGTGTGAGTCGTCGTACTGGGCATGCATTTTCAGCCATTTCATAGCGCGCTTACGGGTCTCTTCAGGGAATGCCTGCGCATAAGCCCCGCTGGAACAGACCACTGCAGACCATTCCCCTGTGGCGCCTTCAATGGCGTAGTTGGTCGCGGCAATCCCCACCACTAATGAATCCGACGAACTGGTGTGCCAGCACCAGTGACTGAGCGCGTGCAGTTCAGGTGAAACCTGCTGCCTCTGAAGGTCATCGAGGCTAACCCCATGAGCCTCACTCCAATTGACCCAGTAATCGGCATGGTTGAGCTCGACGCGAATATTGCGCATCAACCAGCGCCGTGCCATGTCTTCACCGGGATGACGGGCGAAACGGGTCTTCGCCAGGCTGTTGGCCATGTAGATGGCGAACTGTTCAACCACCGGCCAACCGCCAATCAGGTACTGACGCATGACTTTCGGACTCAGGCGTGCATCACGCATGCGCTGATACAGCTCGTGTTCGACAACGCGGGCCTTGGCGTAACTGCAATCCTTGATCAACTGCTGTGCCCAAGCCGGGTAACTGCTGGCTTCCATGAGCGGACCGGTTCTGCTGAAAGTATCGATCACTGTGTAGCTCCTTTTGTTTAATGACTGGCTTAGCGAAATGTTCCTGGCGTGCTGAATAGCAGGGGGATGGGCCGAGCGGGCCGCGGATGCAGGCTTTCACATGTAAAGGGTTGTGGGCGTTCGATCAAATAGCCTTGGGCGTAGTCAACACCGATTTCCCGCAAAGCCATTTCGATCTGTGGCGTCTCGACAAATTCAGCGATGGTGCGTTTGCCCATGACATGGCCGATATGGTTGATGACTTCCACCATGGCGCGGTTGATCGGGTTATCGAGCATATCCTGGACAAAACCACCATCGATCTTCAAGAAGTCCACGGGCAGGTGCTTGAGGTAGGCAAACGACGACATGCCGGCGCAGAAGTCATCCAGAGAAAACTGACAGCCCAGCGCCTTCAACTCGTTGATAAACCGAATGGCGCTGCCGAGATTGGTAATCGCACTGGTCTCGGTTATTTCGAAACAGATTAGCGACGGTGCGATACCAAAGGCCTTGAACTGCTGCTTGATGTAATCCAGAAAAGCTTCATCACCAATGCTTGAGCCGGACAGATTGATCGCGCACACCGCGAGCGGCCCCCTGTGACGGTTCTCCTCCAGGCAGCGAGCAACGATGCTGAATACATTCCTGACCACCCAGCGATCAATCGAAGTCATCAAACCATAGCGCTCTGCAGCGGGTATAAAACGGTCCGGCAAGATGATCTGACCGCTTTCATCGTGCAGCCGAATCAGGATCTCGATGTGGCCGCCGTAGAGCTCGCCTCTGGCCCCTAATGGGGCTATCTGCTGGGCGTACAGGCAGAAGCGATTTTCGTCGAGTGCGACATGCAGGCGCTGAATCCAGGCCATTTCCCCGAACCGCACCGACACTTCCGAATCCTCCGCGTGATAGACCTGCACTCGGTTGCGGCCCTTTTCCTTGGCCATGTAGCACGCCATGTCCGCCGAACGCAGGGACGCTTCCAGCGTGGTGGGAACCTGAGTGATATGCACCAACCCGACACTGACGGTACTGACGAACGGCCTGCCCTTCCAGACAAAGTTCAGGCTCTGAATCGACTGACGCAGGCTATTGGCGATGCTTTCAGCGACCTCTGGCGGGCAGTGTTCCAGCAGGATCCCGAACTCGTCGCCGCCCAGCCGTGCCAGGGTATCGCCTTCACGCAGGCCCTGTTGCAGCAGCGTGCAGATATGCCGCAACAGTTCATCGCCTGCCGCATGGCCGCTGGTGTCGTTGACGAGCTTGAACTGATCCAGATCCAGGTACATGACCGAATGCTGGCTGGGCTGGCGGGCCAGATCACTCAGTGCCAGCTCCAGGCGATACTCGAACTCACGACGATTGGCCAGCCCGGTCAAGGCATCATGAGTCGCCTGCCAGGACAGGTTGGCGATGTATTGGCGCTCCTGGGTCATGTCGTGGAGCACCAACACTGTGCCGCTGACTTTGTCATCGGTATGAATCGGCGCCCCCACCAGCGCGACGCAAACCGTGCTGCCATCCAGGCGCTGGATCAGCTTGGAATGTTCACTGCTACCGCTGAGCTTGCCACTGAGAATGTGCTCGATCAGGGTTGAGCTGTCTTTCTGGTCGTTTTCATCCAGCAAATTGAATAGAGCGGCCAGTGGCAAGCCGCTGGCTTGAGCGTTTCGCCAGTGGGTCAGATTCTCGGCCGCCGGGTTCATGTAAACGATCGAACCCTCGACGTCCGTGGTAATCACCCCATCCCCGATGGACGCCAGAGTGACCTGAGCGCGTTCCTTCTCGATCTGCAAGGCATCAGCAAAGGCGTGCCGTTGGGCCAACAGTTTATGGGTGCGCAACAACGCCAGCAGGATCAGTACCACCGCCGTCGCCAGATTGACCACCAGCAACAGCCGCAGAATGCCTCTGGAGCCCTCACCCAGTGCATCACTGAATGCTCTGGCCGCGGGTGTAACGCTTTCATTCAGGGCAGTGATCTGTCCGCGCCAGCGATCCATGTCGGCTTCGCTCGCGAGGCCAGCGGAAATGCCCGCGTGCACCTGCCGCGCCACCTCATCGAGCTGCAATAGAAACGCATCGCCAATCTTCCACTGATCGATGGCTTTCTTCATGTAATCGAATTCACGGAAATTCAGATACAACCAGACGATGCTCTGCACATCATCCGGATGATTGCCACCCTGGAGGATGCCTTGACGAGCCAGCTCAAGATCAGGCTCCGGCTGGTCCAGCGCCATGCGCAAGATATGTCCGCCTTTGGGAATGGCGATAGCTTGCTCATAGCGCTGGTAGTCAAGTTCGGCCTGATCGCTGGCATAGAGGTGGAGGTAGTAGATGGCGTCCTTCTGACCTTTGGACCAGAGACTTTCTCCCCCGACATAACTGCGCACGGCCGATAGCATGTACAGGCTGACGCATCCCAGCAGGGCCTGGAACAGCGCTACGGCAATAAAAGGCCAAACAATGCCCAAAAGGCGGGGCTTTCCGAGGATCCGCTCTTGCTTCATGGGTTCCCTTTCATAAGCGATGCCAGATGCTCAACAAGCCGCTGGATCAGAAATCGTCCTGACAACAGCCTAGGCCAAATCCATAGAGGCAAGCGTGCATTTTTCTCAAATTTGAGCACGCTACCGCCCCGCATATTTGAAGATACGGAGTCAGGCAACACAAAGAAGGAATAACGGTGTGAAACAACTGAGACACAGGTGTTAACAGGATAAGACCTACTACCAAGAAAGACGCTAAATGCAGCCTTGGCAAGGCCGGAGGCCAATTAAATATCCAAGACGCTAGATGTGCTGCAGGTGGCCGTACAGTTTTGCGTAGAGCCCGCCATCTGCGATCAACTGCTGGTGCTCGCCCTGCTCGGCAATCTTCCCGCCATCGAAGACCAACACCCGATCAGCCTGCTTAACGGCAGACAGTCGGTGGGCAACGATCAACGTGGTGCGGCCACTGAGGAACCGCGCCAACGCCTGATGCAGACTGTATTCCGTCGCAGCATCGAGCGCGGAAGTGGCCTCATCGAGAATCACCACCTGCGGGTCAGCGAGCACCATACGGGCAATCGCCAGCCGCTGGCGCTGACCGCCCGACAACCGCACTCCCGAACGGCCCACGACGCTGTCCAGTCCTTGCGGCAAGGCGCGTACCGTCGACTCAAGCTGGGCGATTTCCAGGGCGCGCCAACAGGCGTCATCACTACGCTCGCGACCCATCGTCAAGTTGGCGCGCACCGTATCGTTAAACAAGGCAGGGTGCTGCAATACCACCGCGACATTTTCCCGAATGGTTTCCAGACCGATTTCCTCCTGGCTCGCCCCACCAAAATGAATCGTCCCGGCCTGAGCGGTGTAGAGCCCCAGCAACAACTGCACCAGGGTGCTTTTGCCGCCACCACTGGCCCCCACAATCGCGACTTTTTCACCGGCTGCAATGCTCAGGTTCATTTGATCGAGAATGTTGTCCTCCCCATAGCTGAAGCTAAGGCCGCGGATCTCGATGCCCACGGTTTTCTGCCCGGAAAAGGGATCGACCCCACCGCGATACTGCGGCTCATCGGCCCGAGACAGCAGTTCGTTGATCCGGGTCAGGGCGCCACCTGCGGCGTAATACGCATATTGCAGGTTTAGCAACTGCTCCACCGGGCCGATCATGAACCACAGGTAACTGAACACCGCGAGCATCTGGCCAATGGACAGATCGGAGAACAACACCGTAAGCATGGCGGCAGCACGAAACACATCGATACCAAACTGAAACAGCAGCCCGCTGGCCCGATTCGAGGCGTCGCTTTTCCACTGCGAAGAAATCGCGTAATCGCGCACTTCCCGGGCACGCACACCCAGGCGGCCAAGGAAATAACCCTGTCGATTGCCTGCGCGAACTTCCTGAATCGAATCCAGTGTTTCAGTCAATGCCTGGGTGAAACGCGAGGTGCTGTCGTTTTCCTGCTTTTTAAGATGTTTGACCCGCTTGCCCAGCTGCACCGTGGCATAGATCACCAGAGGGTTGAACAGCAGGATCAGCAGCGCCAGCTTCCAGTGCATCCACATCAGGATCGAGGCCGTGCCGGTCAGGGTGAGCATGGCGACCAGGAAGCGGCTGAGGGTGTCACCGATAAACTTGTCCAGGGTATCCAGATCGGTGACCAGATGCGTAGTCACCGTGCCGCCGCCCAGGCTTTCGTATTCCCCGAGAGAGATGCGCTTGAGGCGCTCGATGAGGCGGATGCGCACACGGTAGACGACGTCTTTGGATAACCGGGCGAACAGCTTGGCTTGTATGACGTTGAACACCAGTGCGCCGAGGCGCAGCGTGAACGTCACCAAGAGCATCAAACCGATGTAACCGGCGGGCTTGTGCAGCGCGTCCGGCAACAGGTGGTTCATGAGCTTGAGTGCCGTGTCGCCATGCCCAAGCAGCACTTCATCCACCAGCAACGGCAGGAGCAGCGGGATCGGAACCGTGCAGAGCGTCGCCAGAACGGCAACGCCATTGGCAATCCACAACGCCTTTTTGTGGCGTGACGCCAGACGACGAATCTCGGCCCAGCTCAACCGATCAAAGACCGCACTTGACCCGCCCGGCTTGTCCGCATTGTCGTCTGAAGGCTCACGCACCCGCATTACGCTCCAGCCAGCGACCAAGCAACGGCGCCAGGGCATCCAGAGGCTGGAAACCGTTGGTCAATAACGCCAGCTGACCATCCCGCTCGGCCAGCAAGGTGGGAAAACCGGCAATTCCCAGGTCCTGCACCCAGGCAAAATCTGCTTGAGTTGCGGCAACCTGATCGGCACTGTCGAACGCTTCGGCAAACTCGATACGCGGCAGGCCCGCCTGTTCGGCGAGTTCAGCCAGCACCGATGCCTTGGTGACGTCACGGCCCTCTACGTAAAACGCCTGCTGAATCAGCCGCACCAGCTTCCAGGAAAACTCTGGATCCAGCTGCTGCGCGGCAACAATCGCGCGGCAGGCGGGCTCGGTGTCGTAAACAAAACCATCGGGCAAGGCATCTTCGAAACGGAACGTCTGCCCCGTCGTCTTCGCCACGGCCTGCCAGTGCTCGAGGATATAGCGCCGTGTCGAAGGATCAAGCGCCGCGCCACTGCCTGTGCGCAGACCGCCCATCACCAGATGCAGCGACACGCCGCAGGCCTGCGCCTGCTCGACCAGTGCTTGTGCCACATTGGCAAAGCCCCAGCACCAGGAACACATGGGGTCCATTACGTAGAGCAGGCGCGCGGACATGGATCAGGCCTCGTCTGGCTGGTGGTCTTGCAACGTGTCTTGCAGGCGGTCTTCTAAACGATAGTTACGACCAATCGGGTGTGGCTGGTTGCGTGCCTTGGCCAGATCGATCTGCTTCTGCCGATCAATCGCACTGCGGCGTGTCTTCTCGCTGAGGCTGTCCCAGCAATACGGGCAGCTTACGCCAGGGGTGTAGTGTTCGCTGGCGCGGTCTTCAGCGCTGATCGGCGTGCGGCACGCATGACATTGATCGTAGTCGCCCTCGGTCAAGTCGTGACGCACCGTGACCCGATTGTCGAAAACGAAACAGTCTCCGCGCCACAGGCTTTCCTCCTGCGGGACTTCTTCGAGGTATTTGAGAATCCCGCCCTTGAGGTGGTAAACCTCACCGTAGCCTTCGCCGAGCATGTAGCTCGATGCCTTCTCACAGCGAATGCCGCCGGTGCAGAACATGGCGACTTTCTTGTGTACGTCGGGGTTGAAGTTGGCTTTGACGTATTCAGGAAACTCACGAAAGGTCGTGGTCTTGGGATCGATGGCGCCTTCAAACGTGCCGATGGAGACCTCGTAATCGTTACGGGTGTCGATCACCAGTACTTCAGGGTCGATGATGATGGCGTTCCAGTCCCTGGGATCGACATAAGTGCCCACGGCCTTGTTCGGGTCAACGCCTTCGACGCCCAGGGTAACGATTTCCTTTTTCAGCTTGACCTTGGTGCGGTAGAACGGCTGCTCGTCGCAGTACGATTCCTTGTGATCGATGTCGATCATGCGCGGGTCTTTCTTCAACCAGGCCAGCAGCCCGTCGATGCCTTCGCGGGTGCCGGAAACCGTGCCATTGATGCCTTCGTCGGCGATCAACAAGGTGCCTTTGATGCCGTTATCGACCATCGCCTGAAGCAATGGCTCGCGCAGGTCGACGTAGTCGCTGAGGGTGACGAATTTGTATAGCGCCGCTACGACGATCGGTTGATTGATCGGCTGTTGTGTCATGTGTTTCTCCAGGTGGCGACCCTCGCAAAGGGCCTACCGGATGTTGGGAATTCGATAAAAAGCGCCGGGGGTGCGGCGTGGGGGCGGATTCTAGCAAATATGGGGGGTGGCGGTAATCTCAGTACATATCCATTGCTGCGGTAACGGCTGCTTAGGGTTGCGCTTTTACAGCGCCTCACTTTTGAGAAGAAGCGCAAAAGTAAGCAAAACGCTCTTGCCCCACCACTCGGTCCCTCGCTGGTGCTCGGGATGCCCGTAATCCAACATTGATGCGGCGGGCCGCCGCCTCAATATCGGCTTCCGGCCAGCGTGTTTAACGGGACGCCCCAGATCAAAGGCACGCGAGGCGGCCTGACAGCCGGCCTAGCTTGTGTGTGTGTGTGTGTGTGTACTTGCCTGACTTTATCCGTAGTTTGCACCATCGCCTTCGCGAACGAATTCGCTGCCACGGGTTCGGTGATCTGTTGGAGCGAGGCTTGCCCGCGAATAGGGCGCTGCGCTGTATCAAACAGACCAAGTTGTTCTTATCGCGGGCAAGCCTCGCTCCAACGAGTACCGCGTATTCTGTGGGAGCGGTGCTTGCCCGCGATGCAGGCGCTGCGGTACATCAGATAGACCGGGTTGTTCTCATCGCGGGCAAGCACCGCTCCCACAGGAGTGATCTCAGTATTGGCGCGAGAACGTGGGACCGGCTTTAGCCGGGAAGAGGCCAGTACATCCACCCGATATTTATCGACTGAAATGCCGCCTTCCCGGCTAAAGCCGGTCCCACGTCGTCACATCCATTTGCGAGGAAACATAGAATCTCCCACATGAATCGCATTCCATCCGTGGGAGCGAATTGATTCGCGAAGGCAATGGCACAAACAGCAAATACAGCCAAGCAAGCACACACACAAAAGCTAGGTCGGCTGTCAGGCCGCCTCGCGCAGCTTTTGATCTGGGGCGCCCCGCTAAACCACGCTGGCCGTAAGCCGACATTGATTCGGGAGGTGAACCGGCATGGATGCCGGTTTAGCCGCGCTGGGCCAAGGATGGCCCTTCGCGGCGGCCTCCTGAATCAATGTCGGATTACGGGCATGCCGAGCCTGGGCGAGGGACCGAGTGGTGGGGCAAGAGCGTTTTGCTTACTTTTGACTGGGCCGGCATTCCGGCTGTTCAAAAGTGAGGCGCTGTAAAAGCGCAACCCTAAGTAGCCGTTACCGCAGGAATGGATATGCACCCAAAACTACGGCGACTAAATCAACACAAAATCCCCGACATCACTCCCCCCCAGCACAAGTCGGCGACACCGGCGCAGCGCCAGTCTTCGCCCACTCAACCGGGGTATAGGTATGCAACGCCAGGGCATGGAACTCACCCATCAAACCGCCCAGAATGCCGTAGACCTTCTGGTGCCGCTTGACGGAATTGAGCCCTTCAAACTGCTCACTGACGATCACAGCCTTGTAATGCGTCTGCTCCCCACGACTGTGCATATGGCTCTCATCGAGCACTTGCAGATGCAGCGGTTGAAACACAGCCAGTGCTGACTCGATTCGCGTTTGCATGGTCATGACGGGTTTCGCTTATCAGGGCTTTTTGGCAGGGGCAGGAGCGGCTTTCTGGGCTGGAGCCAGTTCAGCAGTCATGTCGGCAAGCAGTTTGTTGACCACTGGCACCGCTGTTTCCAGCTTGCCCTGGGTCAATTGCGCAGATTGCTGAGTCAGCTCAGGCATCTTGGTCAGGACTTTCTTGCCCAGTGGAGACTGGTAGAACGCAACCAGATCCTTAAGCTCGCTTTCGGTGAAGTTGGCGGTATAGAGCTTGACCATGTCCGGCTTCAGCTTGTTCCAGCCGATGGACTGGTCCAGTGCTGCGTTGGCTTTGGCCTGGTAGGTTTCGAGCAGAGCTTTTTTCGACTCTGGCGCTTTGGTTTCGGCGAAGCGCTGGGCAAACATCTGTTGGACCTGCATGTACACCGGGGTGCCCAGCTTGTCGGCATGAGCCAGCTTCAGGAACGTTTCAGCGCTGGCATTGTGGCTGGCGGTATCGGCAAGAACCTGGCCGCTGGCACATACCAGAACAGCCGCAGTACAGATGGCGCGAAGACGGGTCATCGATTTTCCTTTCTAGCATGCGAGGCAGAACCCCAAGGCCGACCATTCTGCGCTTAACTTTGTATCGGCCTCAACCCCTGACGCGCCGAGCGGTTAAATCCGCCGTGAGGGGAACCCTCAACGGATCATGGGGCCTAACATGCGCGTATTAACTTAAGGAGCAAGCCCCGTGAGCCGCACTGAAACCGACAGCCTTGGTCCGATCGAAGTCCCGGAAGACGCTTACTGGGGTGCCCAGACGCAACGCTCACTGATCAACTTTGCTATCGGCGATCAGCGCATGCCGCTGCCGGTATTGCATGCTCTGGCGCTGATCAAGAAAGCCGCCGCCCGAGTCAATGACCGTAATGGCGACTTGCCTGCCGACATCGCCCGCCTGATCGAACAGTCTGCCAACGAAGTGCTGGCTGGCGATCACGACGCCCAATTCCCGCTGGTGGTCTGGCAGACCGGCAGCGGCACCCAGAGCAACATGAACGTCAATGAGGTGATTGCCGGCCGCGCCAATGAACTGGCCGGTCAGGGCCGTGGCGGCAAGTCGCCAGTCCACCCCAACGATCATGTCAATCGCTCGCAAAGCTCCAACGATTGTTTCCCCACCGCCATGCATATCGCGGCTGCGCAAGCGGTGAAAGATCATCTGCTGCCCGCGATTGCCGAGCTGTCCGACGGCCTTGCCGAGCAATCGGCGCGGCACATGAAGCTGGTCAAAACCGGCCGCACGCACATGATGGACGCCACGCCGATCACCTTCGGCCAGGAGCTTTCCGCCTACGTCGCACAACTCGATTACGCCGCGAAAGCCATACGCGCCACCCTGCCCGCTGTCTGCGAGCTGGCTCAGGGCGGTACGGCGGTTGGCACAGGGCTGAATTCGCCGCATGGTTTCGCTGAAGCGGTGGCGGCTGAACTGGCGGCGTTGTCCGGCCTGCCGTTTGTCACCGCGCCGAACAAGTTCGCCGCCCTGGCGGGTCACGAACCTTTGATGGCGCTGTCCGGCGCGTTGAAAACCCTGGCCGGGACGCTGATGAAAATCGCCAATGACTTGCGCCTGCTAGGCTCCGGCCCGCGCGCCGGTCTGGCTGAAGTGAAGCTGCCTGCCAACGAACCCGGCAGCTCAATCATGCCCGGCAAGGTCAATCCGACCCAGTGCGAAGCCTTGTCGATGCTGGCTTGTCAGGTGATGGGCAACGACGTGACCATCGGTTTCGCCGCCAGCCAGGGCCATTTGCAGTTGAATGTGTTCAAACCCGTGATCATTCACAACCTGCTGCAATCGATTCGGTTGCTGGGTGATGGCTGCAGTAACTTCAACGAGCACTGCATCGCCGGCATGGAGCCCGATGCGGCGAAGATGGCTGAACATCTGGAACGCGGCCTGATGCTGGTGACAGCACTGAACCCACACATCGGCTACGACAAGTCGGCGCAGATCGCCAAAAAAGCCTACAGCGAAGGCCTGACTCTGCGCGAAGCCGCGTTGGCTCTTGGCTATCTGACCGATGAGCAGTTCGATGCCTGGGTGCGTCCGGAAAACATGCTTGAGGCCGGCAGCAATGGTTGATGCCAAACACGGCGCAACACGGCTGGAAGGTGACGGCAAACGCATCCTGATGATTTTCGGTACGCCGAAAAGCGCCAGCCTCGGCCATGCTCTGGGTGAAGCCTATGCCCAGGGCGCCCGTAGCGGCGGTCATGTGGTGCGCATGCTGAAGCTGAGCGAACTGGATTTCGATCCGGTTTTGCACAACGGCTACCAGCAAAGCCAGGTGCTGGAACATGACCTGCTTGAAGCCCAGCGGGAAATCCACTGGGCCGAACATCTGGTGCTGGTGTATCCGGTCTGGTGGGGCGGTCTACCGAGCTTGCTCGGTGGTTTTCTGGATCGGGTGCTGATGCCCGGTTTTGCCTTCAAGAGCCATGGCCGCAAAAGCCCCACCAATGAATTACTCAGAGGACGTACGGCAGAGTTGCTGGTGACCATGGACACACCGCCGCGTTACTTCCGCTGGGTATACGGCGCACCCGCTCATCGGCAAATGGTGCGCGCTGTGCTGGCATTTTGTGGCATCAAGACCAAGCGTCTGACCGAGTTTGCGCCGGTACAGACCTCAACCGAAGAACAGCGCCAGCAATGGCTCAAGCAGGCCGAACAACTCGGCAAGCGTTAAACCTGCCCTGCGAGCCTGGCCTTGCGGGCGCGCAGACCGGCCAGCAACGATGGCCCAAGCGCTACGACTGCCGAGCCCACCACCACCAGAATCGCCCCGCTATAACCCAGCGCGTTTATATCCTCGGCTTTTACATAGTCAGGCCAGAGCCAGGCGGCGATTGCCACTGTGGCGAAGGTCACCAACGGCGTCAGCGCCAGGGTCGCACTGACCCGCGATGCTTCCCAATGGGCCAGGGCTTCAGCAAATGCGCCATAAGCCACCAGAGTGTTCAGGCAACAGGCCAGCAGCAACCAACCCTGCAGCGTGCTGACCTGGAACACTTCCATAGGATGCGCCCAAGGTGTGATCACCAGCGCGCAAAACAGGTAGATCACCATCATCACCTGGAAGGAATTCCACACCGTCAGCAACTGCTTCTGACTCAAGCCGTAGAAGGTCCAGACCGTGGCTGCCAGGAACGCAAACAACACGCCGGTGGTGTATTCGCTCATCGACGTCAGCAACTCCCCCAGACGCTGGTTGAAGAACAGCGCAAAACCTACCAGCAGCACCAGCAAGCCAAGCCCCTGGGCGAGAGTGAAGCGCTCCTTGAACAGAAAGACGCTGCCTGCCAACAACAGAATCGGTCCCATTTGAATGATCAGCTGCGCGGTGCCGGGGCTGAGAATCTGCAGGCCTAACAGGTACAGAATGTAGTTGCCGACCAGCCCGAACACCGCCAGCGCCACCAGCCCTTTACCTCTGGCGCCCAGTTTTTTGAAACTGGGCAGTTGCCGCCTATAGGCCAGCCAGATGAACAGCACTGAGCCGGATACCAGCAGCCTGAACCAGGTCACGGTGACCGGGTCCATGACTTGCAATACCTGTTTGAGTTTGACGGGCAGAATGCCCCAGAGAAACGCCGTGACCAGTGCAAGGCAGAGGCCATACAGCCAACGGCCAGAAGAAATGTGCATGGAAAATTCCCAGGGCAGATGACGCAAAAGAGAGCAAGTTTAGGCTTAGAGCCCAGCCTGATACAGCTACAGCTGAGGACACAAAGTACATGGAATTGTTTTAGTCAGTCCGCTTATTAAGCAGTTCAACGTGATTACGCTGATAAGTATCGCTACCCATGGCCTCAATCTGCATGTCTATCAACGCTTCAAAAGGCGCCAATAACGGCACGAAGGATTTTGGGGCCTCGATAATCTGCAACGCATGAGTGATTGCCTCCAGCGTTGACAAGGCATCCGGCCCCGGTGCCTTGCGTAAGCGGTAGCGCGAGGGCAGCACCTCACCCAGCGTGACCCGCGGCAATGCCGCCAGCAGCGGATTCATATGCAGCAACTTGCGCGCCTTGCGCCAAGTCCCGTCAGGCACGACTAATAAAGTCGGCAGCGTATCAACCTGATCGGCCACCAGCGGCTGCGCGCCCTCCCCCGGAAACAATAGGCGCGGCTGATAGCCTGGCGGGTAAAGCACCGTCTGCAGATCCTCAAACACCTCGCCCACCAGCAGTTGCGCATTGCGCAGGCCCAAAGTGGCCAGTCGCCCGGTGTTCAACGCGTGATTGACCTCACTGGGATGTTGCAGGACGAGTACGCGGGTGCGGCTGTCCAGTTGCGGAATCAGCGCGCACAGGCAGTGGGTTTCGGGACGCAGACAGCGCTCGCAACGGGCCCTTTTGGAGATCACGACGGACATAAAGGCTTCCTCAGCTCGGGTTGAGCTGTGCTTTGAGCAAGTCACGAAAGGTCTGGATCAGCGGTTCGCGGCTTCGGCCACGGCGCACAATCATGGAGAACGGCGCCTGATAGCCGAAAGTCGCAGGCAGCAAGACCCGCAGGTGCCCGGAATCCACCCAGGCCTGGGCGTAATGCTCGGGCAGATACCCAATGTACGCGCCAGACAGCACCAATATCAGCTGGGCTTCCATACTTTCCACAGTGGCGGCGCTGTGTTTGAAACCATGCCGGGCAAGTTCCGCCTGGCTCCAGTAGCCGCGGCCGACCATCCGCTGCTGAGCAATCACCGGCTCCGGGATGCGCCGTTCGGCAAACAGGGCGTGGCGATTGCTGCAATACAGCCAATGCTGTTCACGGTACAGCGGCTGATACAACAGGCCGTTCATGCGCGTGGAAAATGAACCAATCGCCAGATCGAGGCGGTTATCCAGCACGCCAAGTTGCAACTCATAAGGGCTCATCACGGATAAATGGATGTGCACCGCCGGATGTTCCGCGCTGTAGGCACCGATCACTTCGGCAAACGGCAGCGCCCGGTCACTGACTGTCGAGTCCAGCACGCCCAGGTTGAGTGTGCCGCGCAGTTCGCCCTTGAGGGCTGCCGCATAAAGTTCGAAGCCCTCCAGTTCGCCCAGCAGACGCAGGGTTTCCTGATGAAACAACTCGCCCTTGCTGGTCAGGCTGAAACCGCCCCGCCCCCGATGACACAGGACAATGCCCAACGCCGCTTCCAGCTGGCTCATATAGGTGCTGATGGCCGATGTCGACAGGTTCAATTCCTGCTGGGCACTGGCAAAACCTTGATGGCGCACAACACTGGCGAAAATCCGTAGCAGCTTTATATCGGGTAAGGCGTTAGGCATGGGGAGGTCCGGACACTGTATTCAGGGCTGGCGCCGACTGGTGGGAGCGGTGCTCGCCCGCGATAAGGCCGGATGCGATCTAAAGTGAACCGCGTCCAGCCTTATCGCGGGCAAGCACCGCTCCCACACAAGCGCCACTCCCACAAGCCCGGAATCTTAGCCCAAAACTCATTTAGTTTTGAAATTCCTGAACTAAGTATTTCGCCCCAGCGATTGTTCCTTGGGGTCCCGCTTCGCAGAATTGCCCCATTGAAATCAATATTGAGGCAATCCCGTGGAAAAGATTTTTCACCAACCACTGGGCGGCAATGAAATGCCGCGCTTTGCCGGTATCGCCACCATGATGCGGCTGCCGCACCTGCAAACAGCTGCAGGGCTGGATGCTGCGTTCGTCGGCGTCCCACTGGATATCGGCACCTCCTTGCGTGCTGGCACCCGCTTCGGCCCACGGGAAATCCGTGCTGAGTCAGTGATGATTCGCCCCTACAACATGGCAACCGGCGCGGCGCCGTTTGACTCTCTGTCGGTCGCGGACATTGGCGATGTGGCGATCAACACCTTCAATCTGCTGGACGCCGTGCGCATCATCGAAGAGGCCTACGACGAAATTGTCAGCCACGACGTGATCCCGTTGACTCTGGGTGGCGATCACACCATTACCCTGCCAATCCTGCGCGCCCTGCATAAGAAGTACGGCAAAATCGGTCTGGTACATATCGATGCCCACGCCGACGTCAACGATCACATGTTCGGCGAGAAAATCGCCCACGGCACCACCTTCCGTCGTGCAGTTGAAGAAGGCCTGCTGGATTGTGATCGCGTGGTCCAGATTGGCTTGCGTGCACAGGGTTACACCGCTGAAGACTTCAACTGGAGCCGCAAACAGGGTTTCCGCGTGGTTCAGGCCGAAGAGTGCTGGCACAAATCACTGGCACCGCTGATGGCCGAAGTTCGCGAAAAAGTCGCTGGAGGACCGGTTTACCTGAGCTTCGACATTGATGGCATCGACCCTGCCTGGGCACCTGGCACCGGCACCCCGGAGATCGGCGGGCTGACCACCATTCAAGGTATCGAAATCATTCGTGGCTGCCAGGGGCTGGACCTGATCGGCTGCGACTTGGTCGAAGTCTCGCCACCCTATGACACTACCGGCAACACTTCTCTTCTGGGTGCCAACCTGCTCTACGAAATGCTCTGCGTGCTGCCAGGCGTAGCACATCGCTGACCTCAAGCGAGCCGGCGTCACAAAAAAAGGGTGTCTTCGGACACCCTTTTTATTTCTCCCACAAACCCTGAGCAGCGGTGGTTTTGAGCTAGCCTTGATAGTGACCGCGCCGAGAACAGCCGACTTCGAAAAGCGTCATTTATCGACGTAGCGTGGGATCACTCGCATGGAAACACCCTCTGTTTTATGGAAGTTAGGGCTGATCCTCTAAAACATATAAATCACAGGGAGCTTTCATGAGTCGCGAGGAGATCAAGCAACTGGTATTCGACAGGGTCGGCGTGATTCTGGTGGATAAAGCGGAGATCCACGAGAATTCCACTTTTGAGGACCTCGCCCTGGACGAAGACGACGTCGAGGAGCTGTTCAGCTATCTCGAATCCCAGCTGGAATTCACCTTTCCCGTGCCCATCAGACAGCGTGCAACGCAGGCGCCTGAGCACATGACCCTGAATTTTCTGGTGGACTTCATTTTAGCGATGAGGGATGACTGACCCAGGAAAGAACATTCATGGGTAAAAAACTTCAACCAAGACCAGCGCTGGCAAGGCTGGCCTGATGGGATACTTCGGGACGCCATCGCGCCCCGATTGACGCCGAAGGTGGATTATCGGCGTTGCTGCTGGCGACGACGACGATCATCGTCTGTGCGTACCGGGATGGGTTGCAATTTAGGGCGTTCGATCAAGCCCAGTGCGACGCCAAGGTCATGTAGCCAATCTTGCAGTTTAGTGTTCATAAAGCCCCCCTTCAGGGAAATACTCGACGACTGATCTTCAAGCCGCGTCTTACAGATAATAGTGCCTAGTCGCACTTTACGCCTGCTAACGAGTGTCACGGAAAAAACATTTTTCCTACAGTGCTCAATGTGACATCTCTTTCACCCGAGTAACCGCTGTTTGCGACCAACGGCGAATCGCCGTCAATCCGGCCTGGCCCAGCGATTGAGCTTTTTACGTATCCACTGCTCGCCGCTGACCAGCGTAATCCCCAACAGCACCAGAATCGCGCCGATCACGAAGTTAATGCTCAGCGGCTCATTGAGCAGCAGCACACCAAAGGTTACGCCGAACAGCGGAGTCATAAACGAAAACACCGCCAGACTGGAGGCCATATAGCGGCGCAGCAACCAGAACCAGGTCAGGTAGCTCGCGCATGAGACGACCAACCCCTGGAACAGCACACTACCAACGCCGACGGGTGTCAGCTGCACATGAGTCACCTGACCGCTGGCCACCGCAATCAATAGCAGGCCCACCAGGCAAACCATCAACTGATAAAAAAGAGTCAAGGTCACCGGCGCCTCGGAAAGCCGTGAGCTGCGCACCACCACGGTCGTAGCGCCCCAGGCCATGCCAGCCAGCACGCCCATGCCATCACCGATCAGCATGTTGGTGTCCATGCCGGTCAACGACATCCCTCCGACAAACGCTGTGGCAATGCCAGCGAATGCCAGTAATACACCCAGCCACTGCAAAGGCCGCAGGCGCTCGCTGGGCAATTTCCAGTGCAGGCCCAACGCGGTGAAAATCGGCGCGGTATAAAGGAATACAGACATGTGCGCCGCCGAGGTCAACTGCAAGCCTTCGGCGATAAACAGAAACTCCAGGGCAAACAGGCTGCCCGCCAGCAGCCCTGCTCGCCAAGTACTGCTCATGCTGCGCAACCCGCCCTGCCAGCACATCGCTATGCCGACAATCAACGCAGCGATGCCGGAACGACCCGCCGCCTGCATGACCGGCGCAATATCCGGCGCCGCCCATTTGATTAGCACCTGCTGCATGCCCCAGACCACACACAATACGAGCATGACTTGCAGGGCGAAACCATCCGAGCTTTTGCGGGTAATGCTCATGTACTAAAAATCCCTGTTCAATGATGGAGAGCAGCACGATTTCCTGCAGGAGCTCACGATCACCGCGAGGCAGCGATGGCGGTGTATCAGATGCGACGCTATCGCTGCCTCGCGGTGATCGTGAGCTCAGCGAGGCAGCGATGGCGGTGTATCAGATGCGACGCTATCGCTGCCTCGCGGTGATCGTGAGCTCAGGTCGTGCGTTTCCAGCGCGGTGTACTACTCCGGCAACTGCGCCAGCCCCTGCTCATCGGTCATTGCCCGCTCAAGCAGATCTGCCGGCAAGTTTTTACTGGCCCGAGCGCCCAGCAGTTTCAGCTGTTCGCTACGACTGACAAGATTGCCACGCCCGTCGGTCAATTTGTTGCGAGCAGCACTGTACGCCTTGTCCAGTTGCTGTAAACGGCTGCCGACTTCATCCAGGTCCTGTATGAACAGCACGAATTTGTCGTACAGCCAGCCGGCACGCTCGGCGATTTCCCGAGCGTTCTGGCTTTGACGCTCCTGCTTCCACAGACTGTCGATCACACGCAAGGTGGCCAGCAGGGTCGTCGGGCTTACGATCACGATATTGCGATCGAAGGCTTCCTGAAACAGATTCGGCTCAGCCTGCAGGGCGGCGGAAAATGCCGCCTCGATGGGCACGAACAACAACACGAAATCCAGGCTATGCAAACCTTCGAGGCGCTTGTAATCCTTGCCTGACAAGCCTTTGACGTGATTGCGCAGCGACAGCACATGTTGCTTGAGCGCAGCCTGACCTATTACATCGTCATCGGCGCTGATGTATTGCTGGTAAGCCGTAAGACTGACCTTGGCGTCCACCACGACCTGCTTGTCACCCGGCAACATGATCAGCACATCCGGCTGGAAACGTTCGCCATCCGGCCCTTTGAGGCTGACTTGAGTCTGATATTCGCGGCCCTTCTCCAGGCCTGCATGCTCCAGCACTCGCTCAAGAATCAACTCACCCCAGTTGCCTTGGGTTTTCTGGCCTTTGAGCGCGCGGGTGAGGTTAGTCGCCTCGTCGCTCAGGCGCAGGTTCAGTTGCTGCAAACGCTCCAGCTCTTTACCCAGCGAGAATCGCTCCCGGGCTTCAGCCTGATAGCTCTCTTCAACGCGTTTCTCGAAGGACTGAATGCGCTCCTTCAAAGGGTCCAATAGTTGTCCGAGTTGCTGCTGACTGGTTTCGGCAAAGCGCTGTTCGCGTTCATCAAAGATCTTGCTGGCCATTTCGGCAAACTGCGCTCGCAGTTCGTCCCGAGAGGATTGCAGGTCGTTCAGTCGCTGCTGATGGCTTTCCTGCTGCTCACGCAACTCGGCGGTCAATGAGGCGCATTGAGAATCCAGTCGACGTAGCTCGGCTTCTTTAGTGCTGCGCTCCAGGTTCCAGCCTTGTGCGGCATCCTGAGCATTGTCACGCTCCTGACGCAGCAGCTCGACCTCCCGGCGGGTCGCGGCGAGGTCCGCTTGCTTGACGGCATTCGCTTGGCTCAGATCGCTGATCTCATCGCGGCTGGCATCCAGTTGGGCATTGAGCCCATCCTGAGCCATTTGCGCAGTGCTCAGTCGTTCATCAAGCAGCGCTGTCTCGGCCTTAAGCAGGGTCAGCTTGCGCTGCAGTTGCCAGGCGAGGGCCAATAATGGCAACGCCGCGAGGCCAAGGCCGATCAGCAGGCTGTTCAAGTCCAGTGCCATAGAAACTCCAGGAATGCCCGATTCATGCTGGCGGCATTATGCGCGAACTGCGGCGTGGGACGGCAGCGGATTGCGGGAGATGGTGTCAGCGACGGTCCATCTGGACCAGCAGCCGCTGTGCATCCAGCGAGCCTTTTGCCGACGCCAGTTCCAGCCAGTGGCGGGCACGTTGCGGTTCGTTGATCGGTGCCTGCGCACACAGACGTCCATATTCGAACTGAGCGCTGCAGTCACCGGCGCGTGCGGCCTGACGCAGCAACTCATGACCGATGCGCCGATCCCGGGTATTGCCACAGTCCCGGCAAAGCATTTGCCCCAACCGACTTTGCGCCACCACCACGCCTCGACGCGCAGGCTGCTTGAGCAAACGACCGGCGAAGTGCTTGATGCTGGACTTTTGATTCAGACGCGGGTTATCGAGCAGCCACAACGCGACACGCAATGACAGGTGCGAACTTTCGCCCGTTGAGGCATTAGGTTCGTTTGGTGAGTCAGGATACGGCTTCATAAACACTGCGGGGGCAAAACAGGAGGCGCGCAACTCTACACTTTTTCTCACGCAGGTAAAGAGGGTATTGAAGAACGAGGGGCTTAAACCCGCTTAGTAGAGCGCACGCTTGGGACAATCCACAGAAGCTGTGGATAACTCAGTGGACAACCCCCATCCAAGGCCCGCAAAGCTAGACGGAATGGGGCCTGCGGTCAAACTGACGATTTTTTCACCAGTGAAAAAATTTGATGTTTTTCATTGACTTAATAAATCACCACGGTAAATCAACCTCTTAGACGCGCATATGACAGTGATGTGGCAGCTAGTTGCGCCAATGTGCACAAGTTGATTCCGGACGGCGATAAGAGCTGAAAATGCCCATGGCCAACACCGCCTCTGTAGGAGCGCGCTTGCCCGCGATAACGTTGGTTCAGCCGAAAAATTATGCCTGATCCAACGCTATCGCGGGCAAGCGCGCTCCCACAACCCAAAGACTAAGCTAAGGTTTTTTCACCTCGCCTCTTCCCATACCCCGGCAACTCGGTTAGCATTGCCGCCGTTAGTACCAAGCTGAAAGTCAATTCTGGTCGAAAAAGTCCCCCGGCACGCTACCTTCACACGAATGAAGAGGCTGCTGACAACAAGGGATCGACCACCTCGATGGTTTCCAGACATGAACCTGCATACCGACTAGCCGCAGACGGCAGTGGTGATGCAACAACTTCATGGTCTGATAGAACCAGCCTGCAATTGATCAGGATCTCCACCTAGAGCGTCGAACCTTTGCTCTTGTTGTGCTGCCTGCCCTCCTAAGTACCTACCGGTCAGAATGAGCGCCATACGATAACGCGCGCCTCAACTGCCTGCTTTGTTCCAGACAGGTTCTTCGCCCAGCCTCCTAACAACAGGATGGCCCGCGTTTAGCTGGAACGTTTTAATTTTGCACGGTTTTGTTCCGTGCCGATCCAGGAAACACCCTTACCATGACTACTCATATCCAGACTGAACACGCTATCCATACACTGACCAACGCTTTTGCCCCGATGAACTGCCTGATCATGGCCGCTCGCAAAGGCTGCTTCAGCTTTACCATCGTCAACGAACACGGCATTGCACGCCACAGCGAACGCCTGTACCCCGATCAGTATTCCAGCGCAGAGCCGCTGCAAGCAGTGATCGATCGTACTCGCCAGGCCTTGATCGCCTGAGGCTAAACAGCCGGTTTCGACGAATGAATAAAGCCCTGCCCAATAACGGCGGGGCTTTTTTTCGCCCGTAAAATAAGCAGCGTGATTGATATCCCTCTAGCGCAAAGGGATATATGCAGGTCGATGCTTGTCGGGAAATAATTTAAAAACAGTCCTTTACGCTGGATTTCTGACACTACACTTCAACTTAAGCGGCACCGGCCGCTTCCGACGGGCCTGACCTGTACCTTCGCTGCCAATACGTCAGGGCCCGGCGGTCATTGGATTCCCCGAGGGCATTATGGGAATTGCAGCCAGAGATTTATCCCGTCACGTCATCCGCCCCACACTGCTGTATTTGAACCGCCACAGCGGGGGCGCCGAATCATTTCTGCTGGCAGTCGCGGCCAGCCAGTCCTCATTAGGTGCAGAGCTGGACAGCCGACGGGGCCACGGCCTTTACAGCATCACCGACGTTCGCCACCGACAACTATGGGACAGCTATCTGGCGCGAGATCCGGAGCTAGCCAGCCTCGTTCGCGGGCTAGCCAGCCAACATGCCTTCCTGACCGGCCCCCATCTGGAACTTACCGTGAACCTGCGTTACTCCACCGCCATTGCATGGTTAATGGTTGAAGCCAGAGGCTCGTGCCTGCCCTCCGATGAAGATCCCCGTGAAATGGCCAAAATATGGCGCGAAATATTTCAGCCTCAGGGCAGACTGCGTGATTTCGTAGACGCATGGCAGACCTGTGTAACTCCGCTATATCACCCGGCATGACCGGGATGTGACCGCCGCACGTTGCGTTACGATGTCGACATTTTAAACGGATTGTCCTACAAAAAACGCTCTAGATCGCGCCATTGGGCCTATAGCGCATTCCGAAAAATGTTGGTAATTTCCGCGCGGTGATCAACACGGAGTTCTAATAATGAAAAAAGTAATGCTCAAGACCACACTCGGCCTAGCTGTCAGCCTGGCAACTTCTCAATTGTTTGCTTCCGGCTTCGCTATCAACGAGCAAAGTATCAGTGGCATGGGCACCGGCTTCGCGGGCCGCTCTTCCTCAGCTGATGATGCAAGCACTGTCTTTGGTAACCCTGCCGGCATGTCCCGTTTGAAGCGCGAACAAGTCAGCGTTGGCGCAGCGGCGATCATCGCCAAAACCGACATTGACAACGGCCGCGGCACTTTTGGCGGCAGCAATGATGGCGATATGGTACCGTTCGTCGGTGTTCCGATGGGCTATTACGTCAAGCCTATCGATGATCACTGGGCATTTGGTGTTGGTTTCTACGTTCCGTTTGGTCTGGTCACTGACTACGAAAGCGGTTTTGCCGGTCGCTACTGGGGTGACAAGAGCCACGTTCAGGTTCTCACCTTCCAGCCCACCGTCAGCTATGCATTCAACGACAAGGTCTCGATCGGTTTCGGTCCTACCTTCAACCGCATCGAAGGCGAGCTGACCTCAGCCACGCTTAACGCTGCAACACCTGGCCGCAATGACGGCGAAGTGAAGATCAAAGGCGACGACCTGGGGATCGGCTTCAACGCCGGTATCCTGGTACAAGCCACTGACAGCACCCGCGTAGGCCTGACCTACCACTCCAAAGTCGAATACAAACTCGATGGCAAAACCAAAATCGAAGGCAGCGGTTTCGGCCCGTTCAACGGCGGCAAGTATCACGCTGGCCTGAACATTGATACTCCGGAATCTGTCGATTTCTCGGTTACCCACGAGCTGGACGCCAACTGGACTCTCTATGCAGGGAGCACCTGGACTCGCTGGAGCCGACTGGAAAGCATCGTTGTGAACAACAGTGGCGTTCCACCGCAACTGGGTGGCTCAGCAGGCCCGATCGGCAGAATTGCCGAAGAACAGAACTGGCACGACACCTGGGCACACGCCATCGGCGCGTCCTACAAAGTCAACAAAGAGTGGACCCTGCGTACCGGCTTCTCGGTTGATCAGTCGCCAGCCAATAACCTGAATCGTTCACCACGCATCCCGACCGGTGACCGCAAGGCCATCAGTTTCGGTGCTGCCTGGAGCCCGACGGACGACATGACCATCGACGTGGCCTACTCGTACCTGCGTGAAGATGAAGCGAAGATTCGCGACGCCAGCGCGACCAAAGGCGCCTACAGCGCGGACTACCGCAACAGTGCTCACGGTATCGGTAGCTCGATCACCTATCGCTTCTGATGCATTAGTCGCGACGGGCTGAAAACAAAAGCCCCGCAAACCAGTGATGGTCTGCGGGGCTTTTTGTTATCTGCGCCTCAAGGTTTGGAAGCGATGGCCTTTTCCACCGCCGCAATCAGATCCGGATCGTCCGGCTCGGTCATGCTGGAGAAACTGGCCACGACCTTGCCCTGACGATCGACTACGTATTTATAGAAGTTCCAGCGCGGCGCGCTGCTCTGCTCGGCCAGCACCTTGAACAGATGCGTGGCGTCAGAACCTCTGACGCTCTGCGGCTCGGTCATGGTGAAGGTCACGCCGTAATTGACGTAGCAGACTTTGGCGGTCTCCTCTCCGTCTTTGGACTCCTGCTTGAAGTCATTGGACGGCACGCCCAGCACTTCCAACCCCTGCCCTTTGTAACGCTGGCTCAGGGCCTCAAGGCTTTTGAATTGCGGCGCAAAACCACAGAAGCTGGCGGTATTGACCACCACCATTGGTTTGCCGGCGAAGCGCTGGCACAGATCGATATTTTCCTTGGCGCGCAGCTTCGGCAATTCACCCTGCAGCAACGGCGGGCAGTCTGCAGCCAGGGCAGTTCCGCCCATGGCGAGCAATAGAACAGGAACAGCAAGCCAGCGAGTGGTCATAAGAATTCCAGGCACCGGTCGGCGCAGTCGTTATTGTCTTTTCTGTCAGACAAATTAACCTGCGCCCGAAGAAATGCCTAGCGCGGCTAGTCAGCAGGCGCCCATACCGAGTTGCAGTGCCGCCAACCCGACGTACTGCCATGCCCACCAGACCAGGGCCAGCAGCAACCCGCCGACCATGCCCGCGCCCCAGAACCTGAGTCTGTTCACGCGACACTCGCCTGCAAACGGGCAACTGGCCGTTCGCGTACCGGCCAGTTGAGCGCAGCGGCCAACAGGCTGAGCAGGATCGATAGTTGCCAGATCAAGTCATAGCTCCCGGTTCGGTCATAAACGACGCCACCCAGCCAACCGCCAAGGAAAGCGCCCAATTGATGGAACAGAAACACGATACCACCGAGCATCGACAAATTTCGCACACCGAATAGCGTAGCGACGGTGCCGTTGGTCAGTGGCACGGTAGACAGCCATAACAAGCCCATGGCCACACCAAACAGATAGGCCGTGGTCTGGCTCAAGGGCACCGAAATGAACAATACAATGACCACCGCGCGCAGCAGATACAGCATCGTCAACAATCTTGGTTTGGACATGCGCCCGCCCAGCCAGCCTGCGGTGTAGGTGCCGAAAATATTGAACAGGCCAATCAGCGCCAACACTGTGGTGCCCACCTTGGCCGGCAAGTGCTGATCCACGAGATAGGCTGGCAGATGCACGCCGATGAACACCACCTGAAAACCGCAGACAAAAAAACCAAGCGCCAGCAACCAGAACCCGGAGTGGGAGCAGGCTTCTTGCAACGCCTCACGCAAGGTTTGCTCGCCACCCACCAGCGGCGTCGGATTGTCCTTGAGCATCATCACCAATGGCAGAATCAGCGCCACCATCGCGCCCAGCACCAGCAAGGCCGAGGACCATCCCAACCAACTGAGGAGACCGAGAGTACCGGGCAGCATGGCGAACTGGCCGAAGGACCCCGCCGCACTGGCGATGCCCATGCCCATGCTGCGTTTCTCAGGCGGCAACGCCCGGCCGACAACGCCGAGGATCACTGAAAATGAAGTCCCGGACAGGCCGATCCCGATCAACAGGCCCGCGCTCAAGGACAGACTCAGCGGCGAGTCCGCCATGCTCATCATCATCAACCCGGCGGCGTAAAGAATCCCGCCGACAAACACCACCTTCGCCGCACCAAAGCGGTCAGCCAGGGCACCTGCGAAGGGTTGCGCCAAGCCCCACATCAGGTTCTGAAAGGCGATGGCAAACGCAAAGACCTCACGCCCCCAGCCAAAATCGGCACTCATGGGCGCAAGGAACAGCCCGAAACCATGCCGCGTGCCGAGCGACAGAGCCAGAATCAATGCACTGCCCAACAGAATCCAGCCACTGGTACGCCAGACAGAAGTCATTTTTATTCTCCAGCTCACGAGTAAGACGACAAGTTACGCGCATATACCCGTAACTGAATGTGTGGAAGCTACGCGCTGGGGGATGGAGGTGTCAATTCGAGAATGAACTCAGCCCTATGTGCGGTGCTTCTCCGCGATAAGGCTGGATGCGTTCGCTGTGAGTCGCGTCCAGCCTTATCGTCGGAATGCCGCCCAGAACAAGCACCGCTCCGACAATGGTTCAGTGGCGGCATCAGATTGCCAGCACCAATAGAACCACCACCTCAAGCAACTCCAACAAGGCCCCTGCCGTATCTCCGGTTGTGCCACCCAGACGCTTGACCATCAAATGCCGCAACCAAAAGAAAGCAGCAGCCGCCGCAATGAGCGCATACAAACCTGTCCACCCGGCAATCAACAGGCAACCAAGAGCAGCGACCAGCAACACCTTGGTCCCCGCCGGACGCGGTAAGTGATCAGCCAACGCCTGCCCCAACCCGCCCGCTCGAACATAGGGAGTACAAAGAAACAGCCCCAGCATCGCGACGCGGCCGATGACCGGCGCCAGCAACAATGCGACGCTGTGATGATTTTCGATCAAGGCCAGCAGCACAGTAAATTTGAGCAGCAGCACCAATATCAGGGTGACCACCGCGATCGGCCCGCTGCGCGGATCTTTCATGATGCTCAAAGTGCGTTCACGGTCGCCGAAACCACCCAGCCAGGCGTCGGCACTGTCGGCCAGACCGTCCAGATGCAACCCGCCGCTGAGCAGCACCCAGGCCGTCAGCAGCAACGCGGCATGCAAGAACAGTGGCGTGCCGCTGAGCAGTGCATTCAAACCAAGCAGCACGACACCAAACAGCACGCCCACCAACGGATAGAACAACAACGAGCGCCCCAGCTCTTGCGGCTTGGGCATGCCGGGCAAGCTGATCGGCAAGCTGCTGAGGAATTGCAGGGCAATCCAGAATGGCAACATGGCGGACTTCCTCGCTAACAACTCACAACTTAAATTGGAATGCTATTTCTGTGGGTGCTTGCCCGCGATAGGGTTGAATGCGATACGCCTGATATCCACGGCACCCTTATCGCGGGCAAGCTCCGCTCCCACAGGGATCCGAGTTTGCCACGTTGCAGCAAGCGGACTCCAAGGCTCCGTTCGAAGCCACACTAATGCCCAACAACGCGCCATGCCCCACCGTGACTTGCAGCAATTGCTCACGAGGCAAGCCCCGGGCCTGGGCCAACAACAGGCGCATCACACCGCCATGACTGATCAGCAAGACTCTTTCACCGGCATAAGCCTGATGCAACCGGTGCACCGCAGCCAGTACACGTGCCGAAAACTCAAGCACTGGCTCGCCATTGGGCGGGGTGAAGCTGTACGGATCATTCCAGAACAAGCCGAGGCCTTCGGCATCGGTGTCCATCAACTGTGCAGCGCTGTGCCCTTCCCAATCGCCGAAATGCAGTTCCTGCAAATCCGGCTCAAGGCTCAAGGGCAAGGAATGCTGGCGCGCCAACTCTTCGGCGAATCGTGCGCAGCGTTGCAGAGGCGAACTGACGATGCGGTCCCAAGGCCCGGATTCAGCTACCGCTGCGCGCATCTGTTGCCAACCGGCTTGCGTCAAGGCGTCGTCGATGCTGCCACGCATGCCGCCGCCCAACTCGGTTTCGCCGTGGCGCAGCATGTCCAGATGCAACATCATGCCGGGCGATCTGCAACGGCTGCTTCGGCAAAAGTCGCCATGCCGTTATGCAGCTGGCACGCCAGACGCACCAACGGCACCGCCAGTGCTGCGCCGCTGCCTTCGCCCAGACGCAGACCCAGATCCAGCAGCGGTTCGGCTTGCAAGGTTTCCAGCAGATGACGATGGCCAGGCTCGGCACCACGATGGCCGAACAGCAGCCAGTCACGGCACGAAGGGTTCAGACGCACGGCGACCAGAGCCGCAACGCTGCAAATAAAGCCGTCGACCAACACCGGGATGCCTTCCTGCGCGCACGCCAGATAGGCACCGGCCAGGGCTGCAATCTCGAAACCGCCCAGACAGAACAGGCTTTGCAGCGGGTCGCCAGCATGCTCGGCATGCAACTTCAGGGCGCGCTCGATGACCTCAGTCTTGTGGGCAATACCTGCGGCATTCAGCCCGGTGCCCGGCCCTACCAACAACTGCGCCGGGCACTCGAGCAGCGAGCAGGCCACTGCGCTGGCTGCTGCCGTATTACCGATGCCCATCTCGCCGCCGACGAACAATTCACTGCCCACCGCCTTGGCCCGCAACACGCTGTCGCGGCCGGCCTGCAGGGCCAATAGTCCCTGCGCCTGGGTCATCGCCGGAGCCTGAGCAAAGTTCGCCGTGCCGGCACCGATACGCAAATGGCGTACACCCGGCAGATCCAGTGGCGCGACCGTGCCCAGGTCGACCACATCCAGTTGCGCTGAGAGTTGTTGCGCCAAGACGCTGATGGCCGCGCCGCCTGTGACAAAGTTATGCAGCATTTGCCCGGTCACTTCCTGGGGATAGGCCGAGACGCCTTCGGCGACCACGCCGTGGTCCCCCGCGAAGATGGCGATCCAGAGCGCATCGGCCTTGGGTTTTGCCCGGCCCTGCAATCCGGCCAGTTGCACCGCAACGCGCTCCAGCTGGCCGAGTGAACCGGTGGGTTTGGTCAACTGTTGCTGTCGGGCAAGGGCCTCTTCGCGGACCGGAACATTGATCGTCCGTGCAGGCGCGAGCCACCAGGAATTACTCATAATGCGGATCCTTTCAATGTCAGCGGCAGGCCGGCAACCGTCAACACCACGCGCTGGCAACGTTCGGCCAGGGCTTGATGGAGCAAGCCGGCCTCATCGACATAACGCCGGGTCAACTCACCGAGGGGCACTACGCCCAGCCCGGTCTCGTTGCTGACAAAAATGATTTCGCCTGGCAGTTGCGCCAGGCAGTCGAGCAGCGCCTCGCGCTCTTGCGCCAGACGCGTGGGGTTTTCCAGCATCAGCAGATTGGTCAGCCACAGCGTCAGGCAGTCCACCAGCAGGCAGCGCTCGGCGCAGGCGTTATCACGAAGTATTCTCGCCAGCTCGATGGGCTCTTCAATCAGTCCCCAGCTGGCGGGCCGACGCTCACGGTGCAGGGCGACACGCTGGTTCAGCTCGCCATCCACCGGTTGGCTCGTGGCGATATACACCACCTCCAGCCCCGAACCACTGGCCAGCCCTTCCGCCAGTTTGCTCTTGCCGGAGCGTGCGCCGCCGAGGATTAATTGCAGCATGTCAGTGGTCCTCTTTCATCAGAAAGCACATCACCATCCGAGTGGAATGGGATTGATTGTGGGAGCGGTGCTTGCCCGCGATTGAGGCACCACGGTCCATGGGAGATACCGCGCTATCGTTCATCGCGGGCAAGCCTCGCTCCCACAGGAACCGTCCCTTTTCCAACCCCACACAACTCCCGCAACAAGCCGCCATCCAGATGGTTTTCCACCAGATCTGCCAGGCGCTCGATGTCACGTTCGCGCAGGGCGTGATAATCCACTTGCTGCACATCCTGCAAGCCCGCCCAACGCAGCAGCGCGCTGCACGCCTCGGGGGTTTCGAAGAGGCCGTGAAGGTAGGTGCCGAAAATCTGACCGTCCGCACTTTGCGCGCCATCGAAACGACCATCACCCAGCTCCACCGCCGGATTCTCCAGAGCCGCGCCGGTGGTCACTCCGGCATGAATTTCGTAACCGCTGACCTGCACGCCTTCCAGCAACAAACGGCCGGTCACATTGCGCAGCTGTTTGTGCTCTTCAAGCACAGTACTCATCTCCAGCAAGCCCAGGCCTGCACTGGAGCCCGGTGCACCTTCCAGCCCCAGCGGGTCATGCAAATACTCACCGAGCATCTGCAACCCACCGCAGATCCCGAGCAACTTGCCGCCATAGCGCAGATGGCGGGCGATAGCACTGTCCCAGCCATTGGCGCACAGGTACGCCATGTCACTGCGCACACTTTTCGAGCCGGGCAGGATGATCAGGTCAGCCGCAGGGATCGCCTGGCCCGGCCCGATGAATTGCAGATTGACCTGCGGATGCAGGCGCAGCGGGTCGAAATCGGTATGGTTACTGATGCGCGGCAAGATCGGCACCACCACATTCAACACTTGCTCGACCTTATCGGTCTGGCGCTGATCGAGGCCGTCTTCCGCCTCCAGATGCAGGTCCATCACGTAAGGCAGCACGCCCACCACCGGCTTGCCGGTACGGGCTTCAAGCCAGTCCAGACCCGGTTGCAGCAAGGCGATGTCGCCGCGAAACCGATTGATGATGAAACCTTTGACCCGCGCCTGTTCGCTTGGGGACAGCAACTCGAGGGTGCCCACCAGATGGGCGAAAACCCCACCGCGATTGATGTCGGCAATCAACAGCACCGGGCAATCCACTGCTTCGGCGAAGCCCATGTTGGCGATGTCATTGGCGCGCAGATTGATCTCGGCAGGCGATCCGGCGCCTTCGACCATGATCACCGGGTAAGTCTGGCTCAGCCGCGTGTGAGATTCGAGCACCGCCTGCATGGCGATCTCTTTATAGCCGTGATACGCCACCGCATTCATGGTGGTCACTGCACGGCCGTGAATAATCACTTGCGCACCGGTGTCGCTGTTGGGTTTGAGCAATACCGGGTTCATGTCGGTATGCGGTTGCAGGCCACAGGCTTGAGCTTGTACCGCCTGAGCGCGGCCGATTTCCCCACCATCGGCAGTGACCGCACTGTTGAGTGCCATGTTTTGTGGCTTGAACGGCACCACGGCAACGCCCTGGCGCGTCAGCCAGCGGCACAGCGCGGTCACCAGGGTACTTTTGCCGGCATCCGACGTGGTGCCCTGCACCATTAAGGTGGTCATGGCTGCTCCCGATTGAAATCCAAAAGTGCGGCATCCAGACGCTGCCACTGCACCTCGTCCCGAGGCAGGCCGAATCGCAGGCTGCATTTGAGCGGGTCGTCACTGACGAACAAGCGCAGCAGGATCCCGCGCACGGCGCAGAATTCATAGAGTTGCGCAGCACGAGGGGTGATCAGCCGCTGGAACAGCGCGCATCCACCCTGTGGCGTCAGGCAATGGCGGGTCAGCAATTGCACCAGACGCTGGCTCGCCTGCTCGGTGCGCTGGCGCTGCATGTCATGTCCTTCGGTATCACCCAGGCATGCCTGACCGATAATGCGCGTAGGCCCACTCACGGCCCACGGCCCGATCTCGTTGCGCAACAGGTTGAGCAAGCGGGCCTCGGCCAGGACAAAACCCAGTCGCACCCCAGCCAGGCCGAAGAATTTTCCGAAAGAACGCAGCACGATCAAACCGGGCACATCGCTGTGTTGCGCAAGACTCAATTCTGGCGTGTTGTCCATGAACGCTTCATCCACCACCAGCCAGCCACCGCGCCGGGCGAGCCGGGTGTGCCATTTCAGCAGTTGCTCGGCACTGAGCATCAGCCCTGTAGGATTGTTCGGGTTGACCACCACCAGCACGTCGAGGCTGTCGAGAAAATAGTCCACTTCATGCTCGACCACCTCGCGCACCAGAAACCCCGAATGGCGCCAGGCATGGGCGTGCTCGGCGTAACAGGGCGATAGCACGCCGACCTTGCCGGTACTGCGCAATCTAGGCAGCGCCTGAATGGCCGCTTGGGAGCCGGGCACCGCCAGCGCACCGGGGGCGCCGTAATAAACACAAGCGCTTTGCTCCAGCCCATCATCTGCTTCAGGCAGTCGCGCCCAGGCATCGGGCGGGATGGCCGGAATGGGAAAGGCCCACGGCGCAATGCCCGTGGAGAGATCCAGCCAGTCCGCTTCGGCAATGCCGTATTGCCGAGCGGCCTTGCGCAAGCGCCCACCGTGCTCAAGCATAAAACTCAGCTCCTACGCACAACACCAGCAACCATAACCACACACCGCGCTGCACCAGCTGCCAGCCTCGGTCGATGGCGTTCGCATCCGCCGGCACACCTTCGCCCAGTTGCGGACGTTGGTGCAGCTCACCGTGATAAATCGCCGCGCCACCCAGCTCCACCCCCAACGCACCAGCGCCGGCTGCCATCACCGGTCCGGCATTGGGGCTGTCCCAGGTCGGGCCTTGAGTGCGCCAGCAGCGCAGCGCCAGCCGGGTCTTGCCCAACAGCGCGTAGGTCAGCGCCACCAGCCGTGCAGGAATGTAGTTGAGCAGGTCATCGATCTTTGCCGCTGCCCAGCCGAAGCGTTCAAAACGTTCGTTGCGATAACCCCACATGGCGTCCAGCGTATTGCTCAGGCGATACAGGACCACCCCCGGCGCACCGGCGACCGCAAACCAGAACAGCGCGGCAAACACCGCATCACTGCCGTTCTCCAGCACTGACTCAGTGGCAGCCCGGGCCACTTCGGTGGCGTCCAGTTCGCTGGTCTGACGGCTGACCAAGTACCCCACCCGACGCCGCGCTTCTTCCAGATCATCGGAGCGCAACGCCTGAGCCACCGGCTCGACATGCTCGCCCAGGCTGCGCAAACCCAGGGCGCAATACAAGGCGAGGATCTCAACCAGCCAGCCGATGTAAGGCAGCCAACTGAGCAAGGTGGCCAGTAGGGTCAACGGCACCACCGCGATCACCCATGCAGTGACACCGTGGCTGCGCCAGCCGCGTCCCGCAGAATTGAAGCGCTGCTCGATGCGGTCGGCAAAGCGCCCGAACGCGACCAGCGGATGGGACCGTTTCGGCTCGCCGAGCAACGCATCCAGCGCCACCCCGGCGACGCTCAACAGCGCCATACTCATTGACTGACTCCCCACTGATTTTCAAACAGCATTTCGCTCAGCGGTCGCTCTTTTGTCCAGCCTTCCATGACCAGCATGGGTGCGGGATAGAACTCCGTCACCGGCCCCAGGCACAGAATCGCCAGCGGCTTGGCACCCGCTGGCATGCCCAGCAGATCCGCCAGCGCCTGGGGATCGAACAGCGATACCCAGCCCATGCCCAGACCTTCGGCGCGGGCCGCCAGCCAGAGGTTCTGAATCGCGCAGGATAGCGACGCCAGATCCATCTCGGGCAAGGTTCGACGACCAAAAATATGCTTCTCGCGATCATCCATCAGAGCCGCCACCAGCACTTCGGCGCAGTCGCTGATGCCTTCGACCTTGAGCTTCATGAAGTCATCGGCGCGCTCGCCCAAGGCTTCGGCGGTGCGAATCCGCTCCTCCTCGACCTGGGCCTGAATGCTGGCACGCAACGCTCGGTCGGTGATGCGGATGAAGCGCCAAGGCTGCATCAAGCCAACGCTGGGCGCTTGATGGGCAGCGTCGAGCAGACGTGCCAGTAATTCCGGGGCCACGCTGCCACCGCTGAAATGCCGCATGTCACGACGCTCGGCAATGGCACGGTAGACCGCAGCACGCTCTTGGTCGCTGTACGCTTGATCACTCATGGTTTGAAAAGCGCCGCAACCGCCTGAGGATTGGAAGGGAAATAGAAGTGCACGTAAGACGCGGTCAGACGCCCATCGCGATAAACCGCCTCTGCGCCGCGCCCACCGTTAGGGCTCAAGCCGCGAGCGATGGGCTGCAACTCGGTGCTGGTCAGCGAGTGGTGATAAGTGTGGCCGCGCAATTCGCCTTCGGGCAATGCAACGTTCTGCAGCGCCAGCGCCGCCAGACGCTTCTGCATCACCGCTTCACCACTCAGCAACCCGACCAGTTCAGCGCGTTGCCCGTCGACATCGGTCAAGGCATCAAGCAGATACAACATTCCACCGCATTCGGCCAGCAAGGGTTTGCCTGCCTGGTGATGGGCGCGAATCGCTGCCAGCATCGGCGCGTTCTGGCTCAAGGCTTGGTGGTGCAATTCCGGATAACCGCCAGGCAGATACAGGCTGTCGGCATCCGGTATTACGCTGTCGCGGATCGGCGAGAAAAACGACAGCTCGGCGCCCATGGCCCGTAGCAGGTCCAGGCTCGCGCCATAGGTAAAGGCGAAGGCTTCGTCATGGGCTATGGCGATACGCACGCCTTCCAGCAAAGGCTCTGCGGGAATGATCTCCGGCGCGGCGAACGTCACTGCCGGTGGCAAGGCCACTTCGCAGGTACTGGCCAAGGCCTCGGCAGCCGCGTCCAGACGCAGGTCCAGATCGTTCAGCTCGCTGGCCTGCACCAACCCGAGATGACGACTGGGCAGCTCGATTCCGGTTTCCCGGGACAGGGCGCCATACCAGCGCAGACCTTCGGTGAGGCTGCCTTCGAGCAATTGCGCATGGCGCACGGTGCCGACCCGATTGGCCAGCACGCCGGCAAATGGCAAATCCGGTTGATACCGCGCCAGCCCCAGCGCCAGGGCGCCGAACGTCTGGGCCATCGCCGTGCCGTCGATGACGCCCAGCACTGGCACGCCGAAATGACGGGCCAGATCGGCGCTGGACGGGGTGCCGTCGAACAGGCCCATCACGCCTTCAATCAGAATCAGATCCGCTTCGCCTGCCGCTTCCCAGAGCAGACGGCGGCTTTCATCGGCGCCGACCATCCACAAGTCCAGCTGATACACCGGCGCACCACTGGCCCGCTCAAGAATCATCGGGTCGAGAAAATCCGGCCCGCATTTGAACACGCGAACCTTGCGGCCCTGATTGCGATGCAGACGAGCCAGCGCAGCGGTGACAGTGGTTTTGCCCTGACCCGAAGCGGGCGCAGCGATCAATACGGCCGGACAATGGCGCGGCTCACTCATGAAAAATCACTCACAGCTCAATGCCTTTCTGCGCTCGGATGCCTGCCTGAAAGGCGTGCTTGACCACGGTGATTTCAGAAACAGTGTCGGCCATGTCGATCATTTCCGGCTTGGCACCACGACCGGTGACGATCACGTGCTGCATGGGCGGACGGGCTTGCAGATCGGCGAGCACCCGCTCGATGTCCAGATAGCCGTGTTTAAGGGCGATATTCAGCTCATCCAGCACGACCATGCCGATGGCCGGGTCGCGAAGCATTTCCAGGGACACTTCCCAAGCGGCTTCGGCAGCGGCGATATCCCGTTGACGATCCTGGGTTTCCCAGGTGTAGCCCTCGCCCATCACGTGGTAACGCACCTGCTCCGGGAAACGCCGGAAAAAGAATTCTTCGCCGGTGCTGTTGCTGCCCTTGATGAACTGCACAACGCCGCATTGCATGCCATGGCCCATGGCCCGGGCTAGCATGCCAAAGGCCGAGCTGCTTTTGCCTTTGCCATTGCCGGTGAGCACCAGGAGCAAGCCACATTCATTGGGGGCGCTGGCGATACGTTCGTCCATCACGGCTTTTTTGCGCAGCATGCGCGCCAGATGGCGTTCGTCACGTTCGGGGGATTCGTTCATCTCAGCTCTCCGCTTGAGGGCACGCGAAAGCAGACGGCAGGCGGCAGCACTGACTGGCCGCTCGGCCAGATCATGCGCAGAGCATCGCCCGCCGTGATGCTGTTGGATGGATCAGGCCGGTCTCCGGGCTCATGAGCGGGCGAACCCGACTGCGCGCCTTCCCATGGCTTTTCAGACACAGTGGCATCAGCACAGCTTCACTCATCTACCGTTGCGGGGGCAGCACCGGGATGAAGCGCGTTAAGCGGCTTTACCGGTTTCCCTGTTTCACTCAATCAATCCGGGGGATTTCGAGCACCTGAAACAAAGCGCGCAGATTAGAGGGTTGGGCTGGGAGCGTCAATCAAACACGGGGTTGAACCTCCCCCGCATGAGCGTCTCTATCTCTTATTGCACCCTGCCCGTTACGGAGATCCACCATGTTCACGCTCAAACCGCATTACGCTGTGTTGCTCGTGCTTGCTGCTGGCCTGGCGGGCTGTGGCGAGTCCTCTACCTTGCAGGTCAACGACGGCACCGGTCCGTCGCCCAAGCTGCCTGAACCGAACAAGACCCTGATCCCGACGGTGAACATCGCCCCGGCGGTCGGCTGGGCGAAAGATGCCAAACCCGTTGCGGCCCCCGGCACCCAGGTTGCCGCCTTCGCCGAGAATCTGGATCACCCACGCTGGCTGTATGTACTGCCCAACGGCGACGTGCTGGTGGCGGAAACCAATTCGCCGCCCAAACCCGACGATGACCAGGGCGTACGAGGGTGGGTCATGAAAAAAGTCATGGCCCGGGCCGGAGCGGGCGTGCCCAGCGCCAACCGCATCACCCTGTTGCGCGACAAGGATCACGACGGCGTGGCCGAGACCCGCACGGTGTTTCTGGCAAACCTCAACTCGCCGTTCGGCATGACTCTGGTGGGTAATAAGCTGTATGTGGCCGACACGGACCGCCTGATCAGCTTCCCGTATCAGGACGGCCAGACGTCGATCAGCGCTGCGCCTACCAAAGTCGTCGACCTGCCAGGCGGCACGCTGAATCACCACTGGACCAAAAACGTCATCGCCAGCAAGGACGGCAGCAAGCTGTACGTGACTGTTGGCTCCAACAGTAATGTGGCGGAAAACGGCATGGCCGCTGAAGAAGGTCGCGCCGCCATCTGGGAAGTCGATGCCGCCACCGGCGCACATCGTATCTTCGCCTCGGGCCTGCGCAATCCGAACGGCATGGATTGGGAACCCAACACCGGCAAGTTGTGGACGGCGGTCAACGAACGCGACGAAATCGGCAGCGATCTGGTCCCAGACTACGTCACCTCGGTCAAGGACGGCGGCTTCTATGGCTGGCCTTATAGCTATTACGGCCAGCACGTGGATGTGCGGGTGAAACCGCAAAATCCGGAACTGGTCGCCAAGGCTATCGCCCCGGACTTCGCAGTTGGTCCACACACCGCGTCGTTGGGTCTGGTGTTCGCCGACGGCAAAACCCTGCCTGCGCCATTTAACGAAGGGCTGTTCATTGGTCAGCACGGCTCATGGAACCGTAAACCCCACAGCGGCTATAAGGTGCTGTTTGTGCCCTTCAGCGGCGGTAAGCCTAGCGGCGCGCCCATCGACCTGCTGACTGGCTTCCTGAATTCCGATGAAAAAGCCCAGGGTCGGCCGGTCGGGGTGGTCAATGATCATCAGGGTGGGTTGCTGGTGGCAGATGATGTGGGGAATAAGATTTGGCGGGTTACGGGGGGGAAGACACAGCAGACCGCGGCCAAGCCTTGAAGCGCTAGATCTTTGAATCGAGTGGCACCCATAACGTTTGCGGCGCTGCTGAATTCTGGTTCCGTCCTGACGGCCGGGTCACTTTTGTTTCGACAAAAGTAACCAAAACCATTTTCGCTGACGTCCGGCCCCTGGTTCCCAGGGGTTCCTTCGCTCCGGCACCGTG
>NZ_JPQU01000030.1 GCF_000737245.1 Pseudomonas syringae
CGCTCCCACAGGAGTGATCTCAGTATTGGCGCGACGACGTGGGACTGGCTTTAGCCGGGAAGAGGCCAGTACATCCACCCGATATTTATCGTTTTAAATGCCGCCTTCCCGGCTAAACGGTCCCACGTCGTCAAATTCGCTTGCGAGCAAACATAGAATCTCCCACAGACCTTGGGACACGCCCCACCTAAAGGGCCTCACACCGCAATAAACAACCCTGTTCAGGCAATCAACAGCAATGCTTTGACAGCCAACCAATTCAACAGGTTAGAATCCCTTGGCACGCTGACTGCATGGTCATTACGTACACCCCTCTTTTTATTCGTTTTTCTGTCTGGAGTACCGCCCTTGGATGCTACGACCATCAACAGCCTGTTCTTGATCGGCGCGTTGCTGGTGGGTGCAAGCATTCTGGTCAGTTCGCTTTCGTCACGTCTGGGCATTCCGATTCTGGTGATCATCCTGGCCGTCGGCATGGTGGCGGGCGTGGACGGCGGCGGGATCATTTTTGACAACTACGCCACCGCTTATCTGGTGGGCAACCTCGCGCTGGCCGTGATTCTGCTCGACGGCGGCCTGCGCACGCGGGTTTCAAGCTTCCGGGTGGCACTGTGGCCAGCCTTATCGCTGGCCACCGTTGGCGTGCTTATTACCACGGGCCTGACTGGCATGGCCGCGGCCTGGCTGTTCAATCTGAATATCATTCAAGGCCTGCTGATCGGAGCAATTGTCGGCTCGACGGACGCCGCAGCAGTGTTCTCCCTGCTGGGCGGCAAAGGCCTGAACGAGCGGGTGACCGCCAGCCTGGAAATCGAATCCGGCAGTAACGACCCAATGGCGGTGTTCCTCACCGTGACCCTGATCAACATGCTCGCCAGCGGCCAGACCTCTCTGGAATGGAACCTGCTGGGCCATCTGATCCGCGAGTTCGGGATTGGCGGCATCATTGGCCTTGGCGGCGGCTGGATCATGCTGCAGTTGGTCAACCGCATCAATCTGGCCACCGGCCTGTACCCGATTCTCGTGATCGCCGGCGGTCTGGCGGTGTTTGCCCTGACCAACGCCATCCACGGTAGCGGTTTTCTGGCGGTTTACCTGTGCGGTCTGGTGATGGGCAACCGTCCAATCCGCAGCCGCCACGGTATTTTGCACATGCTCGATGGCATGGCCTGGCTGGCGCAGATCGGTATGTTTTTGGTGCTGGGCCTTTTGGTTACACCTCACGACCTGCTGCCGATTGCGATCCCGGCGCTGGGTCTGGCGCTGTGGATGATTCTCTTCGCCCGGCCGCTGTCGGTACTGGTGGGGCTGCTGCCGTTCAAGGCATTCCATACCCGTGAAAAAGCTTTCATCGCCTGGGTTGGACTGCGCGGCGCTGTGCCGATCATTCTGGCGGTGTTCCCGCTGATGGCAAACCTGCCCAACGCGCAGCTTTATTTCAACCTGGCGTTCTTTATCGTATTGGTTTCGCTGCTGGTCCAGGGCACTAGCCTGCCGTGGGTCGCCAAGTTGCTCAAGGTCACGGTTCCGCCTGAGCCGGCACCGATCTCCCGAGCACCGCTGGAAGTGCATGTCACCAGTGAATGGGAGCTGTTTGTCTATCGCCTGGGCGCCGAGAAATGGTGTATCGGTGCCGCACTGCGCGAACTGAAAATGCCCGCAGGGACGCGTATCGCTGCCTTGTTCCGTGGTCAGCAACTGCTCCACCCGTCGGGTAGTACCACGCTGGAAGTCGGTGACCTGCTGTGCGTGATAGGCCATGAACATGATCTTCCAGCACTGGGCAAACTGTTCAGCCAGGCGCCGCAACGGGGTCTGGATCTGCGCTTCTTTGGTGATTTCGTGCTGGAAGGCGACGCCCAGCTGGGTGCGGTGGCAGCGCTGTACGGACTCAAGCTGGATGGCCAGAACGGCAACATTCCGCTGAGCCAGTTCATCGTGCAGAAAAATCGCGGCGCACCGGTTGTGGGTGACCAGATTGAATGGAATGGAACTATTTGGACAGTTGCGGTGATGGAGGGGAACAAGATTCTCAAAGTCGGCGTCAGATTCCCCGAAGGAAGTAGCCCAGGCCCTGGGTTGTTCCTCTAAACTGCCCTTCTATTCGATCAGCTCGACCGGTGTCTATGTTGCCCCTGCGTACTTTGTTAGCTGCCCTCCTGATCGGCCTGTGCCTTTCTTCTTTCCCTGCTGTGGCTGCCGACCCGCCCAGCAGTGAAGCCGTCCAGCAGAGCCTGGACAAAATCGCCGACCGCAAACTGCCGGATGCCGATCAAAAAGCCTTGCAGCAGGTCCTCGAACAGACCCTGACATTTCTGGCCAGCAAAAAAGAAGACGAACAAAAGCTGGCCGCGCTCAAGCATCAGCTGGCCGAAGCGTCCAAGCAGATCAACGAAAACCAGCGCGAACTGACACGCCTCAAAGGCACCCGGATCATCCCCGTCGCCCAACGCTACGGCAGCCTCGACGTGCCGCAGCTGGAGCAAATGCTCAGTCAGCGCAGCACCCAGCAAAGTGATCTGCAAAAGGCGCTCAGCGATGCCAGCAGCATGGTCATCACCGCCCAGACTCGTCCGGAACGGGCTCAAGCCGAGATCAGCGCCAACCAGACCCGCGTCCAGCAGATCAACTCCACTCTCAAGCTGGGCAAGGACAACGGTAAGACCGTCAGCGCCGATCAACGTAACCTGCTCAATGCGGAGCTGGCGTCGATCAATGCCCTGACCGTTCTGCGCCGTCAGGAACTGGCCGGCAACAGCCAGTTGCAGGATCTGGGTAACAGCCAGCACGACTTGCTGGTTGAAAAAGTCAGCCGTCAGGAGCAGGAAATCCAGGAGCTGCAAACCCTGATCAATGACAAGCGTCGCGCCCAGTCCCAGCAGACCGTCACGCAGCTGTCGCTTGAAGCGCAGAAAGCCGGCAGCAGCAGTCTTCTGGCCACCGAAAGCGCCGCCAACCTCAAGCTCTCCGACTACCTGCTGCGCGGCACTGATCGGCTCAACGAACTGACGCAACAGAACCTCAAGACCAAGCAGCAGCTGGATAACCTGACTCAGAGCGATCAGGCACTGGACGAACAGATCAACGTGCTGCGCGGCAGCCTGTTGCTATCGAAGATTCTCTACAAACAAAAGCAGTCGCTGCCCCACCTGCAACTGGATAAAGGCCTGGCTGACGAAATTGCCGACATTCGCCTGTATCAGTTCGAGGTCAATCAGCAGCGCGAGCAGATGAGCAGCCCGGTTGCCTATGTGGAGAAACTGTTGGCGACTCAGCCGCCGGAAGACATCACCCCGCAATTGCGTAAAACCTTGCTGGACCTGGCTGTCACGCGCAGCGACTTGCTTGAGCGCCTGAACCGCGAACTCAGCTCTCTGCTCAATGAATCCATCACTCTGCAGCTCAACCAGAAGCAGTTGGTGAGCACCGCTAGCAGCCTGCGTTCCACCCTTGATGAACAGATGTTCTGGATCCCCAGCAACAAGCCGCTGGATCTCGAATGGTTCCAGGGCATCTGGCCGCGCCTGGAAAAACAGGTCGCCACCCTGCCGCTGGCCTCAAGTGCCAGCGAACTGAGCGATGGCCTGACCCAGCGCCCGCTGTTGTTCCTGCCCTTGCTGTTGCTGATCGGTGTACTGACCTGGAAACGCAAGGCGCTCTACAGCAAGCTCAACAAGCTGCACGCCGACATCGGCCATTTCAAACGTGACAGCCAGTGGCAGACGCCACTGGCGATTCTGATCAACGTGCTGCTGGCCGTGCCGGTGGCGCTGGCCCTCGCTTTATGTGGCTACGCGCTGCAGATCGATGCTCGCGGGCAAAACGCCAACCTCGGCGAAGCCTTACTGCAGATCGGCCTGGCCTGGCTGGTGTTCTATACCGCGTACCGGATATTGGCGCCGGGCGGCGTCGCTCAACTGCATTTCCGATGGGAAAAGGCCCAGGTCGAATTCCTTCAAGGCTGGATCCGCCGTCTGGGGCTGGTGGTATTGGCGTTGGTTGCCGTCGTTGCGGTCGCCGAGCATCAGCCGGCAGCACTGGCTGACGACGTGCTGGGCATCGGTGTGGTTCTGACCTGTTATGCGCTGATGACCTGGCTGCTCGCCCGCCTGCTGCTCACCAGCCCGACTCATCACAACGCCTCGCTATTCCGCAGGGCGTTAGGCCTGGCCTTTACCGCGCTGCCCGTGGCCCTGTTCCTGGGCGTCTGTTTTGGCTATTACTACACCGCGCTGAAACTCAGTGACCGGCTTATCGACACGCTGTATCTGGTGATGTTCTGGCTGGTGGTCGAAGCCGCCTTCGTGCGTGGCCTGGGCGTCGCCGCACGGCGTCTGGCTTACCAGCGTGCGCTGGCCAAGCGCCAGGCGGCCAAGGAAGCCGGTGACGGCGAGATCGCCATCGAAGAACCGACTCTGGACATCGAACAGGTCAATCAGCAGTCCTTGCGCCTGATTCGTCTGGCGCTGCTGGCCGGTTTTGTCGGGGCGCTGTATTGGATCTGGTCGGACCTGATCACCGTGTTCTCCTATCTGGACAACATCACCCTGTACGAATACACCAGCGGCACCGGCGCAACCATGAGCATGGTGCCTATCAGCCTCGGCGACATGATCGGCGCACTGCTGATCATCGGCATTACGTTCGTGCTCGCCGGCAACTTGCCTGGCTTGCTGGAAGTGCTGGTGTTATCACGCTTGAGCCTGGCTCAGGGCAGTGCCTATGCGACCACGACCCTGCTTTCATATGCCATTGCCGGTATCGGCTTCGTTTCGACCTTGTCGGCCCTTGGCGTTAGCTGGGACAAATTGCAGTGGCTGGTGGCGGCGCTGTCGGTCGGGCTGGGGTTCGGCATGCAGGAAATCTTCGCCAACTTCATCTCCGGCATCATGATCCTGTTCGAACGCCCGGTGCGGATCGGCGACACCATCACCATTGGCAACCTGTCAGGCACGGTCAGCAAGATCCGGATCCGCGCCACGACTATCACCGATTTCGACCGCAAGGACATCATTGTCCCGAACAAGACGTTCATCACCGGACAACTGATCAACTGGTCCCTGACCGACACCATCACCCGAGTGACGCTCAAGCTGGGTGTGGATTACGGCTCTGATCTGGATCTGGTGCGCAGCCTGTTGCTCAAGGCGGCCCGGGATAACCCGCGAGTGCTCAAGGACCCTGAGCCGATCGTCTACTTCCTCAACTTCGGTGAAAGCACGCTGGACCACGAGCTGCGCATGCACGTGCGCGACCTGGGCGACCGAAACCCGGTGCTCGACGAGATCAACCGCTTCATCAATAAAGAATTCAAGAAGCAGCACATCAACATCTCGTTCCGGCAGATGGAGGTTTACCTCAAGAACCTGCACGGCCAGGAATACAAACTGGTGCCTACGGACGAAGAGCCCAAGGCAAGCGGGCCGCTGAAGCTCGAACCTGACCAGCCGATCAAGCCAGCACCTAAAGATGCGCCCGAGCCGCCGGAGTTGCGGTTGGATTAACACAGTGGACCTGGGATGCTGAACCTGTGGGAGCGGTGCTTGCCCGCGATAAGGCTAGACGCGGTTCGGTTTAGAATTGCGGTGCTCTTATCGCGGGCAAGCACCGCTCCCACAGGAACTGTGTGCCACCCGCCATCGCGCTTTTTTGACCTACCACAGGTAACCCAGCAGAATGCTCGGACATTCTGCTGGAGATGGCCCTTGAAAGCCCTCGACGAACTGACCTTCGACAACCGTTTCGCCCGCCTTGGCGATGCGTTCTCTACTTCGGTCTTGCCCGAGCCCATCGCCGAACCGCGCCTGGTGGTGTCCAGCGATGCGGCCCTGGCGCTGCTCGACCTGGATCCCACCCAAGCCGAACTCCCCCTGTTCGCCGAAATCTTCAGCGGCCATAAACTCTGGGCAGACGCCGATCCCCGGGCAATGGTCTATTCCGGTCACCAGTTCGGCTCGTACAACCCGCGCCTGGGCGATGGCCGAGGCCTGTTACTGGGCGAGGTTTACAACGGTGCCGGGGAACATTGGGACCTGCATCTGAAGGGCGCCGGACAAACCCCGTATTCGCGGATGGGCGATGGTCGCGCCGTACTACGCTCGTCGATCCGCGAGTTTCTCGCGTCCGAAGCCTTGTTCGCGCTGGGCATCCCCAGCAGCCGCGCCGCCTGCGTCATCGGCTCCAGCACTCCAGTGTGGCGAGAGAAACAGGAGCGCGCCGCGATGGTCCTGCGCCTGGCGCAAAGCCACGTGCGCTTTGGCAGCTTCGAATATTTCTACTACACCAAGCAGCCTGAACAATTGAAGGAACTGGGCGAGCACGTGCTGGCCATGCATTTCCCCGAGTGCCTTGAGCAGGACGAACCCTACCTGGCGATGTTCCGGGAAATCGTCGAGCGCAACGCCGAACTGGTCGCCAAATGGCAGGCTTATGGTTTTTGTCATGGGGTCATGAACACCGACAACATGTCGATTCTGGGTATCACCTTTGACTTCGGGCCGTTCGCGTTCCTTGACGATTTCGACCAGAACTTCATCTGCAACCACTCCGACCACGAAGGCCGTTATTCCTTCAGCAATCAGGTGCCGATTGCGCAGTGGAACCTCAGCGCGCTGGCTCAGGCATTGACGCCGTTCATCAGCGTCGAGGCGCTACGGGAAACCATCGGCCTGTTCCTGCCCCTTTACCAAACCCATTACCTGGACTTGATGCGCCGCCGTCTGGGCCTGACCAGCGCCGAAGAAGACGACGAAAAACTACTGAGCGGCCTGCTCAAACTCATGCAGAACAGCGGTGTGGATTACACCTTGTTCTTCCGCCGCCTCGGCGATGCCACGGCGGCGGATGCACTAAGCCGGTTGCGCGATGACTTCGTCGACATCAAAGGCTTTGATGCCTGGGGCGCAGACTACCTGGCGCGAATCGCCAGGGAAGACAACGGCAGCCAAGCGCAACGCCAGACCCGCATGCATGCTGTCAATCCGCTGTATGTACTGCGCAACTATCTCGCGCAAAAAGCCATCGATGCCGCAGAAGACGGCGACTACGAAGAAGTCCGCCGCCTGCACAAAGTGCTCTGCAATCCATTCACCGAACAACCAGGCATGGCTAGCTACGCCGAGCGTCCGCCGGAGTGGGGGAAGCACCTGGAGATAAGCTGTTCGTCGTAGGTGTTGGTTTGGGTGCGATGGGATCAGTCTGCGAGGCAGCAAGTTTTGCAGCGTTGTCTGGCTGCTTCTTGGCATCCTTGGTATCCGGGTAGCGATGCCCGGCAAGGATTTCGAATAGGCTCAGGATGCGGAATTCGTCTTGCTTGGCGTTGAGGGGGGCAGAGGCAGGAGCAGGAGCCTTTTCATCCTTGATGACTTTGCTTGCGCTCTGGGGTTGTTTCGCGACAGCGGTCTGCTCTTCTTTTTTCTTTCCGGGCTGCTCAATTCCGGCCAGAATTTCATATAAGTTCAGATTCCGCTCGGTAGGCTTCGCCGGACCTCCATGCTCTTTGATACTGGTAAGAAGCCGTCCTTCGTAGCCTTCGTCATAGCGCGCTTGCTCAATGGCTGGCAAAGCTCTGTAGTGGTCGAGGCATTCAGTCATGAACTTGGGTGCTCGACCACCATTACTATTGGACTCCTGCCAGCCCCGAGCCATTAAACCAGCTCGCCATTGCTCTTCCAGATTATTGCCATGCCGCAAGGCAGCGCACCTTTCGTTGGCTGTATAAGGCCCCTTGTCGTCATAAGCAATCAGTGCAGCCTGTTCGCGGGTAAGCCCTGCGAATGGGTTTTTGGCAGTGGGATCCTGGGCAGCGGCCTTATTGACGTAAATCGTCGCTTGCCGGGCTCGCTCAAGCAGCTCGGGGTCATCGGTTTTCGGGATTTCCGCGTCGTGAAGGGCTTTTTTCGCACTGCTGGATTCAGGCGAGAAGTAGGCAATCGATGAAGTTGCAAACTCACCCAGCTGCTGGCGAGTCATGCTTTTGTCACGGGCCTCGGCGCGAATGGCACTTTCGCCGAGTTGACGGGAAAGTGTGGATACGCTGGCCGTATCGGTCTTAACCGCTGCCGCTTGTGTTGTTTTTTTCAATTCAGTCGCCGAGTATCGCTCTTCGATACGCGCGTTAATAGTGCTTATAGCAACAGCAGTGCAACCAGAAAAACTGACATCACGCATTGTTACAACCTCCTGGAATAATCACTTAATAACAGTGCAACACGCCAGAACACTCAGCACCGCACTGTTATCTGAATAATTAGATATCCATTACCTCAGCTTAAGCTCAACCACCTAAGCATGAGTGGCGTAGCTCAGCTTCATTCGATATACCTATATAAATTTTGTTTTGTCTTCCATTGAAACCTGAAAAAAATATAACCAACCACAAAATCACCCACAACTATCCGAAGGGATAGAATTCAGGTTTCACCCAGCATTTCCGGGCAAATCACGACCTCAAATAAATTCATTTTCAGAAACATCGTTTTCAGTTGTAAGAAGCGCCCTACAAGAACATCAATTTCTACAGAACTAAATATATATCTATCTAACACCACTACCCCCTGTAGGAGCGCGCTTGCCCGCGATGGCGTTGGATCAGGCACTGATTTTTCAACTGAACCACCGCTATCGCGGGCAAGCGCGCTCCTACAGGGTCTATATTCGCTGCAAGACAGCGCTGCGCCAGGTTTACTAAGGGATGTATTACAAAACGCCGTTCAATTAGGGTTATGAAAGTGGTGAACAGCCAACATCCGTTGCGCAGTACAATCCCCCCAACTCACTTCACTGGAGGCCTCATGAGCGAAGCCATGCTGATTCCCTGCCCGCACTGCAACGGGCTTAACCGAATTCCAGCCGAGCGGCTGGGTGATCAGCCCAAATGTGGGCGCTGCAAGCAGCCGGTCTTGCTGAGCAAGCCGTTCGAATTGGGCCAAGGTGATTACGCCAGTCAGATCAAGGGCGATCTGCCGTTGCTGGTGGATGTCTGGGCTGAATGGTGTGGGCCGTGCAAATCTTTTGCGCCGGTGTTCGAACAGGCCGCCGCACAGTTGGCCGGGCGCTGTCGGCTCGCCAAACTGGACAGCGAAGCCAATCAGCAGCTGTCGGGCCAGTTGGGTATTCGCTCAATCCCGAGCCTGATCCTGTTCCGGGACGGCAAGGAAGTCGCCCGCCAGAGTGGCGCGTTCCCGCTGCAACAGCTGCTGGCGTGGCTGAAAAGTCAGGGGATATAGCTCTTTAGACTTTTACTGTAGGACATGTCCTATTCAGCACTTGGGGCGCCACACCCGGGCCTTATCCCCCTACGCTGTGCTTTCCGATGAGCATCAAGGGAAGTACAAGTCATGGCATACGCAGTCAGGGAAGGCGATCCGACCAGCACCGGCGGTTTTGTGATATCTGCCTCGGGCACTCAGCTGATTGAAGAGCGCAGACTCGCGCGGATGGGCGACCCCGTGTGGTGCCCCGCCTGTGAAAAGGTCGGTTACATCGCCCAGGGCAACCCGACCTTTATTGACGAATATGTTGCCGTTGCGACCCATGGCCATGAGGTGCAGTGCGACTGCGACCGTGGGACTCACACCTTGATCGCCAGCCAACAAAGCCATGCGGCTGATATGGATGCGGCTATTGAAATTCCGCCAGATATGGCGACTGAGGCAAAGTTGAGAGCTGAGAAAATGACTCAGGCTCGCAAGGCTGGTTAGCCGACGTGGGACCGGCTTTAGCCGGGAAAGCGGCATTTCTGACGATCCATTATCAGTGACCGCTCAGGCCTCTCCCCGGCTGAAGCGGGTCCCACGACATCTCGCCAATATCGAGATTACACCTGTGCTGCGAATCCAGGCCCAGCGCAGCGGTTCAATCAACTCAAACCTGCGCATTGGTTTCCAGCATATGGTGCAGTTCAACAAACTGCTGAGTCAGCTTGTGTCGCGGCTCCAGGTAGATCAGCGGCATGCAGGCCTGGTGGGACTCGCGCATTTTTACCGAAGCATTCAGGTAAACCGGCAGTACCGGCAAACCCTCGGCGATCAATTCGTCGAGGATCTGCTGAGGCAGGCTCGCCCGCGGCTGAAACTGATTGACGATGATGCCTTCGACTTCCAGCTTCTCATTGTGATCTTCCTTGAGCTCTTCGACTTCCTTGATCAGACCATACAGCGCCTGCCGGGAAAAACTGTCGCAGTCAAAGGGAATAAGCACACGATCTGCCGCGATCAACGCCGAAACCGCATAGAAATTCAGGGCCGGAGGCGTATCGAGATAAATCCGCTCGTAGTCGCCATCCAGTTCATCCAGCAACTTCCTGAGCTTGTTGATCTTGTGCTTGGCCTCAAGCTTGGGCTGCAGGTCGGCCAACTCGGCAGTGGCGGTCACCACGTGAAGGTTGTCGAACGGAGTCTCATAAATGTCGACCTGGTTTTTCTTGGAAAACGGACCGGACGACAGGGTCTGCTTGAAAAAATCGGCGATACCCATGGGGATGTCATCGCCGGTCAGCCCCGTGAGGTAATGGGTCGAATTCGCCTGAGCATCGAGGTCGACCAACAGCGTCCGATACCCTTCATGGGCACTGACCGCTGCCAGATTGCAGGCAATGCTGGATTTCCCCACACCGCCCTTCTGATTGAATACCACCCGACGCATGTAATGACCTCCTTGGTGCCTGAAAACAGTTGGTTAAAAAACATAGAGGCTCTGGAGTCTATGCAAAGCACATGACAAGGGCGAGTGCTTACCTGTTCAGGTGGGGCATTCCGAGCGCAATAGGTAACAATTCCGACCAAAGAGGCAGTATCCACGGACATTTTTCTTTTTTACAAATTGCTACTATTCACCCTCACCGGGATAATGCCCGACACCTGATGAAACACGGATGATGGCTCGCAATATCACCGAGATGTCGTAATAGCAGTAGCCCGCAGGGGCGGGAAGTTAACTCTTGATCACGTTCAACATCGCACAATGGCGCGCCTGGGCTCCCGGTCTGACGAACGTCGAAGATTGGCAGCATTGGAGCCAGCATCCGACTCCTGTGCAGAACAGCGATGAGGCGCCGGACGTGTCGTTCCTGCCGGCCATGCAGCGCCGTCGTCTCGGACGCCTGGCACGCATGGCCTTTGCGGTGGGCTGGCCACTGGCTGAAGGTCATGCACGGCTGCCGCTGGTCTTCGTCTCGCGCCACGGAGAAACACCGCGCACCTTTGAAATCCTCTGCGACGTGGCCGCCAACGAGCCCCTTTCACCAACCCAGTTCAGCCTCTCGGTGCATAACGCCGTGATCGGCCTGTGGTCGATCCTGCGCGGTGAAACCAGCGAAATGACTGCACTGGCAGCCGCCGGTGACGGCCTTGAGCATGGCGTGTTCGAAGCCGCCGCGCTGCTCGCCGAGGGCGCGCCTGCGGTGCTGGTGATCGTGACCGAAGAGCAACCGCCACAAGCCTACTGCGACTGGATTGACGACGTTCCATTCCCGTACGCCGTGGGCCTGCTGCTGACACCCGGTACGGATTGGCAGCTGTCATTGAAACCTGGCGGCGAAACCTTGGCCCGCGCCCAATGGCCACATGCCCTGAACTTGCTGCGAATATTGAACACCGCCCAGAGCGCCTGCGAACACCCTTGGAAAAACCGGTTATGGAATTGGCAACGCAGTCCTTGAACAAAAGGCGCGACGCCTACTACTGGCGTCTACTGGCCACCGCAATGTGTTTTGCCCTGTTCGGGCTGGGTGGGTTGTGCCTGCGTTTGTTCTACTTTCCGTTGCTGCGCTGCCTGCCCGGGAATGCGACTCACAAACGCGATCAGGCCCGACGCACCATCAGCCGTCTGTTCTGGTTTTTCATCCAGTGCATGGCACGCAGCGGCGTCCTGACTTACAAGATCGAGGGTGCCGAGCGGCTGGGACGGCCCGGACAGATGATCATCGCCAACCACCCATCGCTGATCGACGTGGTGTTTCTGATCGGGCTGGTGCGCGACGCCAATTGCGTGGTCAAGCACAGCCTCTGGCAGAACCCGTTCACCTGTGGCCCGGTGCGCTCCACCGCCTACATCAGCAACGACGGCAGCGCCGAGATGCTCGACATGGCCGCCGACGCCCTGCGTGAAGGCCAGACCCTGATCGTCTTCCCCGAAGGCACCCGCACCCAACCCGGTTGCGCCCCGCAATTGCATCGTGGTGCGGCTGCGATTGCATTGCGTGGTGCCTCGGTGATCACGCCGGTCGTCATCCAAGTCAGCCCGACAACACTGACCAAGGCCGAGCCCTGGTATCGCATCCCGTTCAAGCGCGTGCACTTCAGTTTGCGTGTCGGTGCCGATATAGATCCATACACCTTTGCTGAGCTTGGGCCGGCGCCCATTGCGTCGCGCAAGCTCAACGATCACCTGCACCACTATTTCATCAGGGAGCTCGCCTTAGATGAGCGATCTACACAGTGACATCAAACAGCTGATCATCGACGCCCTGGGCCTCGAAGACATCAGCACCCATGACATCGGCAACGATCAGATCCTGTTCGGCGAAGGCCTTGGCCTGGATTCGGTCGACGCCCTGGAACTGGGTCTGGCCATCCAGAAACGTTATGGCATCAAGATCGACGCCGACGCCAAGGACACCCGCAATCATTTCACCAGCGTAGACAGCCTTGCGGCCTTCGTCAGCGCTCGGCAAGCGGCCTGAGGACTGGACATGCAAACCCGTGAAGACATCTTCGAAACCCTGCGCCTGGCGCTGGTTGAGTTGTTCGAACTTGAACCTGAACGAGTCACTCTGCAGGCCAACCTTTATCAGGACCTGGAAATTGACAGCATCGATGCGGTAGACCTGATCGACCACATCAAACGCAAAACCGGCAAGAAGATCGCCGCCGAAGAGTTCAAATCGGTACGCACCGTCAATGATGTCGTCGAGGCGGTATACCGTCTGGTCAACACCGCCGCATGAAGCGGCTGATTGGCCTGAGTCTGTTGCTAGCCGGCGTGCTGTACCCGTTCGCGGTGTATTACGGCAGCGGCCACTTTGCACCCTGGCAGTTCGCATTGCTTTTGGGGGCTTTATGGCTGGGACGTGCGGTGACCGCCGCGAAGCGCCCTGGCACATTGACCACGGCCTTGATTGCTCTGGGTTTCTGCGTGCTTTTGGGGCTGTTCGACAGTCCAGAGCTTCTGCGCTGGTACCCGGTACTGATCAGCGCCTCGATGCTCAGCCTGTTTGGCTTGAGCCTGATCTATGGTCCGCCCATCGTCGAACGCCTGGCCCGCATCCGCGAGCCGGTTCTGCCTGAGGTCGCGATTCGCTATACCCGGCAGGTCACCAAGGTCTGGTGCTGCTTCTTCCTGGCCAACGGATTCATGGCCGCAGCCCTGACACTTTGGGCTCCGCTCACTTGGTGGGCGCTGTATACCGGGCTGATTTCTTACGGATTGATGGGCCTGCTGTTTGCAGGCGAATGGCTGGTCCGCCGCCGAGTCAGAGGCGCGGCATGAAATGGAATGCATGAACCAGATGGTTGTTGACTGGATTGACCCTGAGCGTTTGTTGCTCAACCTGCAGCCAGGCCGCGCGCTGACCCAGGCACCCGAGCTCAACCATGAGCAATTCTGCACCCAGGCCCTGAGCATCGCGGCCGGACTGCAGACGCGCGGGATCAAGCGCCTGGCCTTGCACCTCGAAGATGCGGGCGAGCTGGCGGTTGCCCTGTTTGCTGCGTGGCGAGCGGGCGTCAGCGTTCTCCTGCCCGCCGACTTGCAAGCCCAGACCCGCGAGCGCTGGTCCGGACATGTGGACTGGTGGCTGACCGACCAGCCGGACGACGGCAAGCTGCACGAGCTGCTCGCCGATCCACTGCCGCCAGCCCTGCTGGATCTGGACGCATGCAGCCTGAGCCTGTGTACCTCCGGCTCCAGCGGTGAACCCAAGCTGATCGAAAAACGTCTGCGTCAGCTGGCCAACGAAGTCCAGGCCCTGGAAGACCTTTGGGGCCAGGAACTGGGGGCAGCCTGCATCATTGGCAGCGTCGCGACGCAGCATATCTATGGCCTGTTGTTCCGCGTGTTGTGGCCCCTGAGTGCCGGACGCAGCTTCGTGCGTAGACAACTGCCTTTCCCGGAAGACCTGCAACGTGCCAGCCGCGAACATCCGGCCTTCGCTTGGGTTGCCAGCCCGGCACTGCTCAAGCGCATGGGCGACAACCTCGACTGGCCCTACCTGAGCCAGGTTCGGCGGGTATTCTCATCTGGCGGCGCATTGCCGACTGAGGCAGCCAGCACTCTCCAGCAAAGACTGGGGCAATGGCCCACCGAAATTCTCGGCAGCTCCGAGACCGGCGGGATCGCCTGGCGTCAGGGTGAGAACCTCTGGCAAGCCTTCGCAGGCGTTGAACTGGGGCAGGACGCCGACGGAGCGCTGCGGATCAGTTCGCCTTACATGCCAGCCGGCCACATCGAACAGACTGCCGACGCCATCCGTATGAGTGCTGACGGCCGCTTCGAGCTGCTCGGCAGGCTGGACCGGGTGGTGAAACTGGAAGAAAAACGCATTTCCCTGCCGCTGCTGGAGCAAGCACTGGCGGCGCATGAATGGGTCAGCGAAGCGCGTCTCGGGGTGGTGCAGGAAAACCGCGCCTCACTGGGTGCGCTGCTGGTGCTCAGCGACAGCGGCCTGCATGCCTTGCGCAATCAGGGCCGACGCACGCTGACCGAGACCTTGCGCAAGCACCTGAGCGGCCACTGTGAAGCCATCGCCCTGCCACGTCGCTGGCGCATAGTGCGGCAGTTACCACTCAACGCTCAGGGCAAGCTGCCACAAGCCGATGTGCAGGCACTGCTGCTCAACCCTCGCGGGCAAGAGCCGGAAGTGCTCGGGCAACAACACATTGACGGGGAGTGGCATCTGGAGCTGAGCGTGCCACCTGATCTGGCGTACTTCAGCGGCCATTTTCCGAAAGTCCCGGTATTGCCAGGCGTGGTTCAGGTCGACTGGGCATTGGCAATCGGCAAGCGTCTGTTGGCGCTACCGGTCAAATTTGCCGGTATGGAAGTCATCAAGTTCCAGCAACTGGTACGCCCCGGCGACCGGATCAGCCTGAGCCTGCGTTTCGACGCCGAACGCGGCAAGCTGTACTTCGCCTTCCGCAACGGCAACGCGCCCTGCTCCAGTGGCCGGATATTGCTGGAGGTGGCTGGTGATTGATCTCAAGCACAGCGCAGTACCTGTAGGAGCGAGCTTGCTCGCGATAGGGCCGGGACAGGCTGAACTTCTCTGCAGGCAGAAACGCCGCCATCGCGAGCAAGCTCGCTCCTACAGAAGTCAGGTGTGCCACGCGGCCATCTTTCATATGAGCAACCTTGTGGGAGCGAATTCATTCGCGAAAGCGGTGTGTCAGGCGCAGCTGCTTTTCAAGTCGATCCCCTTCGCGAATGAATTCGCTCCCACACCGGTTTCACCACTGTCAATGATCTGCAAACAGGGCTCCTGCCATGCATAACCCCTGCGCAATCATCCCGGTCTTCGATCACGAACTGGCGGTACCTGCGGTCGTCCAAGCGGTGCGGGCGGCGGGCTTGCCTTGTGTACTGGTGGACGACGCCAGCAGCCCGGCGTGCGCGGCGGTGCTGCGGCAACTGGCCGAGGCGGATGAAATCTACCTGGTTACCTTGCCGGTCAATCAAGGCAAAGGCGGCGCGGTGATGGCGGGATTCAGAGAGGCTCACCGGCTGGGCTTCAGCCATGCCCTGCAAGTGGATGCCGATGGACAGCATGATCTGGGAGATCTGGGGCTGTTTATCGACACCTCACGAAAGCAACCCGAGGCTTTAATCTGCGGTTATCCGCAATACGATGCCAGCGTGCCCAAAGGTCGTTTGTATGCGCGCTATCTCACGCATTTCTGGGTCTGGGTCAACAGCCTGTCGTTACAGATCAAGGATTCCATGTGCGGCTTTCGGGTCTACCCGCTGGCCCCGGTCCTGCGTTTGATCGATAGCGTGCAGATCGGCAAACGCATGGACTTCGACTCGGAAATCCTCGTGCGCCTGTCATGGCGCAACCAGCCTATGCACTGGCTGCCAACCAAGGTGCATTACCCTCAGGATGGCCTCTCGCACTTCAGAATGTTCCACGACAACGCGCTGATCTCGAAAATGCATACCAAGCTGTTCTTCGGCATGCTCGCGCGCTTGCCGCTGATCCTCTGGCGGCGGTGGTTGCCATGAACATTATGTTTTCCGCAACCCCTGTAGGAGCGCGCTTGCCCGCGGTGGCGTCAGGTCAGGCAATGCATTTTTTCGCTGACACAACGCATCGCGGGCAAGCGCGCTCCTACCGAGAAGTCCCTCGATGAATGACAAACACTGGGCCAAACACGAAGAGCGCGGCAGTTTCCTGTTGATGAAGCTCACCGCCTGGGGCGTGCGTCATCTGGGGCGGCGGGTCCTCAGTCCGGTGCTGCATGGCATCGTGCTGTATTTTTTCCTGTTCGGCCGAAGTGCGCGCAAGAGTGCCTGGGAGTACCAACGTCGTTTGTCCGAAGCCAGCGCCAGGCCAGAGCTGATGCCCACCCATAAAAGTGTGTTCGGCCAGTTCATGGCCTTCGCCGATTCGCTGCTGGACAAGCTCGATGTGTGGAACGGCAAGCTGCGCCTGGAGCAGATCGAAATCGTCGATCCGGCACTGTTACGCAAACAACTCCGCAGCGGACGCGGGCAGATGCTGGTCGGCGCTCATCTGGGCAATCTGGAAGTCTGTCGCGCACTGGCAGAACTCGGTGAAAAAGTCACCATGAACGTGCTGGTCCACACCAAGCACGCCGAGCGCTTCAACCGTCTGCTGGGCGAAGCGGGCGCGACCAACCTGCGGCTGATTCAGGTCAGCGAGCTGGACCCGGCGGTCATGCTGCAACTGAGCCAGCGGCTGGATGACGGCGAATGGCTGGCCATTGCTGGCGACCGAGTTGCGCTGCACGGCGGGCGCAACGCGCGGGTCGATTTTCTCGGCGCCCAGGCCGCGTTCCCGCAAGGTCCGTGGCTGCTGGCCGGGCTGTTGAAGTGCCCGATCAATCTGATTTTCTGCCTCAAACGCCCAAGCGGTTATCAAGTGACGCTGGAACCCTTCGCCGACGCCATCGAATGGCGTCGCAGCGATCGGCAGCAAGTCATTGCCCACTGCGCCCAGCGCTATGCCGACCGCCTCGGCCACTACTGCCTGCAAGCTCCGCAGCAGTGGTTCAATTTCTACCCATTCTGGAAGTCCGATGACGAATCAAGTTCCTGAGCCGGTTACTTTCGGCGAGCGCGCGTTGCAGATCGAAGACGTACTGGCCCTGGCAAATCGCCAGGTCGCTACTGCTCTGCAAAGCGACAGCGCCTATCGCCAGCGCATCGCCAAGGGCGCGCAGTTTCTCGATTCGCTGTTGGACAAGGAAGGCGTGATCTACGGCGTCACCACGGGTTACGGCGACTCCTGCGTGGTAGCGGTGCCGTTGCAACACGTCGAAGCCTTGCCGCGTCATTTGTATACCTTCCACGGCTGCGGGTTGGGCAAACTGCTGGATGCCCAGGCAACCCGCGCCGTGCTCGCCGCGCGCTTGCAGTCGCTGTGCCACGGGGTTTCCGGGGTGCGCATTGAGCTGCTGGAGCGCCTGCAGGCGTTCATTGATCAGGACGTATTGCCGCTGATCCCGGAAGAAGGCTCAGTGGGTGCCAGTGGCGATCTGACGCCGCTGTCTTACGTCGCCGCCACCTTGTCCGGCGAGCGCGAAGTGATGTTCCGTGGCGAACGCCGCCAGGCCAGCGACGTGCATCGCGAACTGGGTTGGGACCCGCTGGTCTTGCGTCCCAAAGAAGCCCTGGCGCTGATGAACGGCACAGCGGTGATGACCGGTCTTGCCTGCCTGGCCTTCGCTCGCGCCGATTACCTGCTGCAACTGGCGACGCGCATCACGGCGATGAATGTGGTTGCGTTGCAGGGGAATCCGGAGCATTTCGACGAGCGTCTGTTCGCGGCAAAACCGCATCCTGGGCAGATGCAGGTCGCGGCCTGGCTGCGTAAGGATCTGGCCATCGATGCGCCGACCGCGCCGCTGCATCGCTTGCAGGATCGCTACTCCCTGCGCTGCGCGCCTCACGTACTCGGCGTGCTGGCAGACAGCCTGAACTGGCTGCGCTCGTTCATAGAAATCGAACTGAACAGCGCCAACGACAACCCGATCATCGACGCTGAAGCCGAGCGCGTGCTGCACGGCGGGCACTTCTACGGCGGGCATATCGCCTTTGCCATGGACAGCCTGAAAACCCTGGTGGCCAACGTCGCCGACCTGTTGGATCGCCAGTTGGCTTTGTTGGTGGACGAGCGTTACAACCACGGATTGCCGAGCAACCTGTCCGGCGCGCCCGCTGATCGGGCGATGATCAATCATGGCTTCAAGGCGGTCCAGATCGGCACCAGCGCCTGGACTGCCGAAGCCCTGAAAAACACTATGCCAGCCAGCGTTTTTTCACGTTCTACCGAGTGCCACAATCAGGACAAGGTCAGCATGGGCACTATCGCGGCCCGGGATGCCATTCGCGTTCTGGAACTGACCGAGCAAGTTGCCGCCGCCACGTTGATTGCCGCCAATCAGGGCGTCTGGCTGCGCAGCAAGGCTGCGGACGCCCGTCCGTTGCCTCCAGCACTGGCCGCCATGCACGAGCAATTGGCTGCAGATTTCCCGCCGGTGATTGAAGACCGGGCACTGGAAGCCGAATTGCGTCTGTGCCTTCAACGTATCGCTGATCGCCATTGGAGGTTGCATGCGCAGTAAAGGCGTACTTCACGTTGATACCGAAGTGCTGGTGCCGTTTTTCGACGTCGATTCGATGAATGTCGTCTGGCATGGCCATTACATCAAATACCTGGAAGTTGCCCGCTGCGCGCTGCTGGACCACATCGGCCACAACTACACACAGATGCTCGAGTCCGGCTACGGCTGGCCAGTGATCGACATCCAGCTTCGTTACGTGCGCGGCGCGGTGTTCGGCCAGCGTCTTAGCGTACGCGCCAGTCTGGTGGAGTGGGAGAGCCGTTTGAAAATCAATTACCTGATCAGCGACGCCGAAACCGGCGAGCGCATGACCCGCGCCAGCTCGGTCCAGGTGGCCGTGGATATCGAAACCCGCGAGATGCAACTGGCCTCGCCAAAAGTCTTTACCGAAGCGGTTGAGCGGGTGTTGGAATGAATCGAGATGCCACGGATAACCGCAGTCCTGTGGGAGCGAGGCTTGCCCGCGATACGGGCACCGCAGATGTCAGGTCTGCCGCGTCAAACCTCATCGCGGGCAAGCACCGCTCCCACAGAGATATCATTCCAGCCATGCGCCATTTTGCGTGCCTCCTGGCACTGCTCTGCCTCTCCCCCCTCGCCCAGGCCTTCGACCTGCAGCAGCTCAGCGATCAACTGGCCAAACCGGTAGTGGTGCGCGGCGATTTCATTCAGGAAAAACACCTGCGTGCCTTGCCCCAACCCCTGATCAGCAAAGGTCGTTTTGTGCTGGCCAAGGAGTTCGGCTTGTTATGGCTGCTGAACACGCCACTCAAACAGGATTACCGAATAAGCCCATCGGGTATTGCCCGACGTGACGCGGCGAACGGCTGGCAATTGCTGCCCAACAAGAGCGCCGGTGCCGAACAGAACCGGCTGTTCCTCGCGGTTTTGCAAGGTGACAGCAGCGGTCTGCAACGAGACTTCGACTTGCAGCTCAAGGGCGATGCCAGTGCATGGCAGCTGACTCTGACCCCGCGCTCAATGCTGCTGCAACAAGTGTTCAAACAGATCAACATCGATGGCGGCCAACTGGTGCAACGCATCGAACTGCTGGAAACCCAGGGCGACAGCACGCTGCTTAAAATGATCGACAGCCAGAGCGTGCCAGCCTTGAGCGATGCGGAGCGTAAAGATTTTGCAGACTGAACGCCTTTTACCGCGCCTGTTCCTGATCCTCCTGCTGGCCGTATTGGCGCTGGCGGGCTGGCAATGGCGTGATGGTGCGCCGCTGTCCGCCAACTTGATGGAACTGGTGCCCGGCACGAGCCCCGATCCGCTGGAGCTGCGTGCAGAACAGCGCATGCAGGAACCGCTCAATCGCGAAATGCTGGTACTCGTCGGCCATACCGATCGGCAACAGGCGATTGCGCTGGCCAAACAACTTGGCGAGCAATGGCAGGCCAGCGGCTTGTTCGAGAAGGTGCAATGGAACCTTCAAGCTGACCTGCCCGCCTTGCGCACGCAGCTGTTGCAAGGCCGCCTGGCGATGCTGCCGGCTGCTGATCGAGCCCAACTGATTCAGGATCCACAAGCCTTCATTCAGCAACGGGTGCAGAGCCTGTTCGATCCGTTTACCGGTTTCAGCCTGGTGCCAAGTCAGGATGACTGGCTCGGGCTGACCGGGCGCATTCAGAACGGCATGCCGCAACACGGTTCGGTGCAACCGGATATCGGCAGCGGCGCGCTGATTGCCGATGCCGACGGCAAAAGCTGGGTGCTGCTGCGTGCCCGCACTCAAGGCAATGCGTTCGACATGCAGCTGCCGTTGCACGTCGCAGACTTGCTTAGCGCGGCCCGGCAACAAGCAGCGCAGGTTAACGGTCAATTACTGGCCGCCAGCGGTTTGCTGTACGCAGCCGATGGTCAACGTCAGGCGAGTCGGGAAATCACCTGGGTCGGCGGCGGCGCCACGCTAGGAATTCTGTTGCTGCTGTTGCTGGCGTTTAGGCGCTGGCGCGTGCTGTTGGCGTTCGTGCCGGTGCTGGTGGGCATGCTGTTCGGCGCAGTGACTTGTGTCGCCTTTTTCGGCCATATGCATGTGATGACACTGGTACTCGGTTCCAGCCTGATCGGTGTCGCAGTGGATTACCCGCTGCATTACCTGTCGAAAAGCTGGAGCCTGAAACCCTGGCGCAGTTGGCCCGCCTTGCGCCTGACATTGCCCGGCCTGAGCCTGAGTCTGGCGACCAGCTGCATTGGTTATCTGGCGCTGGCCTGGACCCCGTTCCCGGCTTTGACACAAATCGCGGTGTTCTCCGCAGCCGGACTGGTCGGCGCTTATCTCACCGCCGTCTGCCTGTTGCCTGCTTTGCTCAAGAACACTGAGCTGCGTCCGGCGCAATGGCCGCTGGACCTGGCAGAACGCATGCTGGGTTGGCGCGAGGTGTTGCTGCAGCGCATCGGCACGCCGATTCTGCTGGGCTTGCTACTGGTGTTCTGCGCCACAGGGCTGTGGCAACTCACCACCAAAAACGATATCCGCCAGTGGGTTTCAGCCCCACCGGCGCTCACCGACGAAGCCAGCACCATCGCCCGTATTACCGGTTTCCAGCCCACCAGCCAGTTTTTTCTGGTGCGCGGCAAAGACCAGCAGCAGTTGCTCGAGCGGCAAGCGGCGCTGGCTCAGCGCCTCGATCAATTGGTGGGTCTTGAGGAATTGAAAGGCTATCTGTCCCTGAATCAGCTCATCGCCTCTGAGGCAGAGCAAAACGCATTACGCGATGCGCTGGGGCAAGTGGCGAGGCGATGGCAGCCACTGGTGGAATTAGGCGTACCGGTCACGGCCTTGCAGGCGGAACTGACTCAACTGCAAGCGCTGCCACAACAGGATATTACAGCCGTACTGGCCGGGCCCTTGGGCGAGCCTTGGCGCACGCTGTGGCTGGGCGACACGGAAGACGGCGTCGCGGGGCTGGTCAGTCTGCAAGGCCTGAATGATGCCGTCTTGTTGAGATTGCAGGCTCAGGACCTGCCTGGCGTGCAACTGGTTGATCGTCTCGGGCAACTGAACAGTGTATTCGCCGCGACGCAGATCAGCGCCGCCGAACTGAAACTGCTGTCCTGCGTGCTGATCGTGTTGCTGCTGGTGGTGCCCTTCGGCTTCGGCGGTGCGCTGCGCATCGTCGCCCTGCCGTTGCTGGCGGCGCTGTGCAGTCTGGCGAGCCTCGGTTGGCTCGGCCAGCCGCTGACCCTATTCAGCCTGTTCGGCTTACTGCTGGTGACGGCGATCAGTGTCGATTACGCGATCCTGATGCGCGAGCAGATCGGTGGCGCAGCGGTCAGCCTGCTTGGCACCCTGCTGGCGGCCGTCACCACCTGGCTGTCGTTCGGTTTGCTGGCAGTGTCAGGCACGCCTGCAATCAGTAACTTCGGTTTGTCGGTCAGCCTGGGGCTGGCCTTCAGTTTCATGCTCGCCCCCTGGGCCGGCAAACGACCTGCGCCCGCCGCGACGCAAAGCGAGGCCCTCTCGTGATGACGCTGCTGTTCTGGCTGATGGCCCTGCTGATGTTTGCGCTAGCGACTCGCCTGGGTCGCTATCTGGGCCTGATCCCGATTGTCAGTCAGTTGCTGGTGGCGACGTTTGGCCTGCCGCTGTTGATGCTGTTCTGGGTTGAGCCAGATTGGCAACTGAGCGGTGCGCAACTGATTGCCCCGATCTGGCTGAAAACCTTGTACGGCCTGAGTTTCGCCATGGTGCTGGGGCACATTCTCAGCGACGTGATCGACGTGAAGCTGGACCGCCAGAGCCTCAAAGTCGCCGTGCCCAGTTTCGGCGTACCCTTCCTGGCAGGCCTTGCTTGCGCGATGCTGTTTTTCCCTGCTCAACCCTGGATCAGCTCCTTGGCTCTGGGCCTGGTGTTTGCCATTACGGCCATTCCGGTGCTGTACCTGTATCTGCAACACATTGGCTATCCACCCGAAGCGACCCGGCGGCTGGTGCAAACCGCGATCATCATCGACCTGGCGTGCTGGAGCCTGTTCGGCATCGCCCAAGGCAGTCTGAGCCTGACCAGCCTGCTGCTGCCGTTACTGGGTGCCTGCGTGCCTTTGCTGTTGCGCGGCATACGAGTGCGTCAGCCGGTGGTTTACAGCGTTAGCTTTTTTGCCCTGCTGATGGTGGCCGAGCACTACAAACTCAATGCGCTGATTTTCGGCATTGGCTACCTGCTGTGCATGGCGCGCCTGAAGCAGCCATGGGTGCTGCCGATCAGCACGCAATGGTTCAAGCGAGTGCAAACCTGGCTGGCGATCCCGCTTATCCTGACCTTCGGCATCGTGCAGATCAATGTGCACAGCGCGATGGACAGCCTGACCGGGGTACAACTGGGGGCGCTGATTCTGCTGCCTATTGCGAGCAAGATGCTCGGTAACTGGCTAGGCCTGCGCTGGGCGACGCCCTCGTTCCCCGGCGCCAGCCGCTGGCGGGAAAGTGTCCTGCTCAATATTCGTGGCTTGAGTGAAATCGTTTTCCTCAATCTATTGCTGCAACAACAACTGATCAGCCCGGCGCTGTACTTCGCACTGATGCTGATGAGCCTGCTCGCGACCTTGCTGCCAGCCCTGCTGGGCATGGGTCGTGCGCCGTTGCCGCGTCCAGACACCGTCGAACAAGTAAGGAAATCTTGTGCCCATAACTGATAGGGAAAGCCGCACCGTCGTCGTCATCGGTGCCGGCCCGGCCGGTGCAATTGCCGCGACGCTGCTCAAGCGCAAAGGCCACGACGTGCTGATCATCGAGCGCCAGCTGTTTCCGCGCTTTTCCATTGGCGAAAGCCTGCTTTCCCATTGCCTGGACTTCGTTGAAGAAGCCGGCATGCTCGAAGCCGTTCAGGCCGCTGGTTTCCAGAAGAAGAACGGCGCGGCGTTCGCCTGGCGGGATCAGTACAGCGCGTTCGATTTCGGCGACACCTTCACTCAGGGCCAGCCTTCGACCTTTCAGGTTGAGCGCGGCACCTTCGACAAACTGCTGGCCGATCAGGCCGAGTTGCAAGGTGTGGAAATCCGCTATCAGCAGGAGATCATCGCGGGGGATTTCAGCCGCCCGCAACCTGTGCTCAGCGTGCGTCGCGAGGACGGCAGCGAATACCAGCTGCAAGCGCAATTCGTGCTCGACGCCAGCGGTTATGGCCGGGTACTGCCGCGTCTGCTTGACCTTGAAGCACCCTCCAACTTCCCGGTGCGCCAGGCGGTGTTCACCCATATCGAAGACCATATCGACCCGGCGAATTTCGACCGCGAGAAGATCCTGGTCAGCATCCACCCCGAGCATCGCGATGTATGGTTCTGGTCGATCCCGTTCAGCAATGGCCGCTGCTCTCAGGGCGTGGTCGCCAATGCCGAGCGTTTCAAAGACAAACCTGAAGATCTGGACGCCTGCCTGCGTGCGTTCATCGACGAAACCCCGCACCTCAAAGCACTGCTCAAAGATGCGGTCTGGGACACCCCGGCGCGGACCATCGGTGGCTACTCGGCCAACGTCAAGACCCTGCACGGCCCGGGCTTCGCTCTGCTGGGCAACGCAGCTGAATTCCTCGACCCGGTGTTCTCCTCAGGCGTGACCATTGCGATGCGCTCAGCGAGCATGGCGGCGGATGTACTGGATCGCCAGCTGCAAGGCGAAAGCGTCGATTGGGAAACCGAATTCGCCAAACCACTCAAGCGCGGAGTAGACACCTTCCGTGCCTATGTCGAAGGCTGGTATGAAGGCACTTTTCAGGATGTGATTTTCTATCAGGAAGGCACGCACGAGATCCGCCGCATGATCAGCTCGATCCTCGCCGGTTATGCATGGGATGAGCGCAATCCGTTCGTCAGCGAACCCAAGCGTCGCCTGCGCATGTTGTCTGAAATTTGCGCGAGCAAGACACAATGAGCGGGCCGTTCCTGAGCGACAGCTATGTGGAAGAAACCCGCTTCGGGCTGTGGTTCCTGCGCAGCCACACTTGGCAGCATCGCGTGTTGCGGGTGGCGATCGACGACCTGCGCAGCCTGTTCGATAAGCCGCTACCCGCTGCGCCGGTGCTGCTGGATGCCGGCTGCGGCCAGGGCAAGTCGTTCAAGCACCTGCGTCAGGTGTTCGCCCCCTCCCGCCTGTTGGGCTTGGACGCGGATCCCGACAGCCTGACCATGAGCCGCGCAGAAGCCCGCGCCCACGGTATCAATGTCGAGTTGATCGGCAGTGACTGCGCAGCGCTGCAACTGCCCGATGCCAGTGTCGACATGCTGTTCTGCCATCAGACCTTTCATCATCTGGTGAAGCAGGAGCAAGCTTTGGCGGAGTTCTATCGCGTGCTCAAGCCCGGCGGTTATCTGTTGTTTGCCGAGTCCACCGAAGCCTACATCGACACCTGGGTGATCCGCTGGCTGTTCCGCCATCCGATGCATGTGCAAAAAAGTGCCGGGCAATACCTGCAGATGATCCGTGATCAGGGCTTCCAGTTCGGGCCGCAGAATGTGTCCTACCCGTATTTGTGGTGGAGCCGATCCAAAGACTTCGGCCTGCTGGAGCGCCTTAAACTGCGCAAGCCTGCGCCAGTCGGCCAGCGTGAAGAAACCCTGGTCAATGTCGTGGCCCGCAAACCGCTTGAAGGGGGCAACCCATGATTCGTGCATTGCTGATTGGCTGCATCCTGTTGCTGAGCGCCTGCGCCAGCCAGACTCCACTCCCTGTTTCGATGCCGCATTTGCAGTTGCCGATGCAGCTGCATATTCAACGCCAACTGGCCGAGCAACGGCAGGACTGGCTGCTGGTGATTCAACAGGAAGCGACCGGCCTGCGCTGGTCGCTGATGGACCCGCTGGGCATTCCCCTCGCCCGCCAGCAGTTGATCAATGGCCAATGGCAGGCTGACGGCCTGTTACCCCCGAACGCCGAGGCCCGGGAATTGTTCGCGGCCCTGCTGTTCGCCCTGACCCCCGACAACGAGTTGAACGCAGGTTATCCCCAGGCCATGCGTCGCGGCACGCAACGTATATTCGAGGCACGCTGGGGCGTGGAGTACAGCAGTGCCGACACCTTCAGGCTGGTGATTCTTGGCGACAAGAACGGTCAGCGGCTGGACTACAGCGTCAGCCCGCTAAACATCGAGCGTGCGCCATGACGGCTTATCTGAACGCGCTGGGCCTGATCTGCGCGCTGGGCAATGACCGTAGCGAAGTCGCCCGCAGACTGTTTGCCGCTGACGACTCGGGCATGGTGCCGGAAAGCGGCTGGGTACCTGAACGCAGCCTGCCGGTGGGCGCGGTGAAGGCGCAATTGCCAGCAATCCCTGCTCAACTGGCCGATCACAGCAGCCGCAATAATCAGTTGCTACTGGCCGCTGCGCTGCAAATCGAGCCTCATATTCGTGAAGCAATCCAGCGTTATGGCACCGATCGTATTGGCGTGATTCTGGGCACCAGCACCTCCGGCATCGATGAAGCCGGTCGCAGCATTGGTGCCTGGCTCAACGATCAGCAGTTCCCGGCGGATTATCACTACCAGCAACAGGAACTGGGTGCCCCGGCCAATTTTCTCGCTGACTGGCTGCAACTGAGCGGCCCTGCCTATGTGATTTCCACTGCTTGCACGTCCAGCGCTCGGGCATTGCTCAGCGCCCGTCGTGCGCTGGCTTTGGGGCTGTGCGATGCCGTGCTGTGCGGCGGCGTCGATACCTTGTGCAAGTTGACGCTCAATGGCTTTTCCGCCCTTGAAGCAGTGTCGCAACAACGCTGCAATCCGTTCTCGCGCAACCGGAACGGGATCAATATCGGCGAGGCGGCGGTGCTGTTCCTGATGACTCGCGAAAAAAGCGCCGAGCATTCCATCGCTCTGCTGGGTGCCGGGGCGACCTGCGACGCACACCATATTTCCGCACCGGAACCCACTGGTCGGGGTGCCCGCCAAGCCATGCAGCAAGCACTGGATAATGCCGGGGTCGATGCCGCGCAGATCGGTTATCTGAACCTGCACGGCACCGCCACCCAGCACAACGACGCCATGGAAAGCCTCGCCGTCGACGCGATATTCCCCGATGGGGTGCCCTGCTCATCCACCAAGCCGCTGACCGGCCACACCCTGGGCGCGGCGGGAGCGCTGGAAGCTGCGTTTTGCTGGCTGAGCCTGGCCCCGGAAAACCTTAACAACGCTTTACCGCCCCAGGTGTGGGACGGGCAGGCGGACCCCGAGCTGCCAGCCTTGCGGTTCACCGACTGTCAGTCGCGGTTGGCGCAAACCCCGCAGCGCTACCTGATGAGCAATTCGTTCGCGTTCGGTGGCAATAACATCAGCCTGATTATCGGAGACGCAGCATGATCGATTGGCCGCTCGCCGAACTGATCCCCCACGCTGGCGACATGATCCTCATCGACGAGGTTGTGTCGTTTGATGAAGAACAGATTCATACCCGCACAACCGTCACGCCCGGCGGCCTGTTCAACCGCGCCAACGGCGACATGCCAGCCTGGATTGGTATCGAGCTGATGGCTCAAAGTGTCGCGGCCTATGCAGGTTGCCAGGCGCGCAGCCGGGGCGAACCGGTAGCATTGGGCTTCCTGCTGGGCAGCCGCAAGTTCGAATGCAGCGTGGAACACTTTCCTGCGGGCAGCGACCTGACAATCCATGCCCTGCGTTCACTGCAGGATGACAACGGCATGGGCGTATTCGAATGCCGCCTGACAGGCACGCCCCGAGCCGGCCCGGCCTTTGAAGCCTTTGCCCGCCTCAACGTTTACTGCCCGCCAGAAGCGGCAAATTACCTGACTGAAGGAACCCCGGCATGACTGACTCAATACTGGTCACAGGTTCCAGTCGTGGCATTGGCCGGGCAATCGCCTTACGCCTGGCAACGGCAGGTTTTGATCTGATTCTGCATTGCCGTAACGGCCGCAGCGAAGCCGAAGCGGTTCAGGCTGAGGTGGTTTCTCTGGGACGCCAGGCGCGGATTCTGCAATTCGATGTGGCGGACCGTGAAGCGTGCAGAACCATTCTTGAACAAGACGTCGAAACCCACGGCGCTTATTACGGCGTGGTGCTCAATGCCGGTCTGACTCGCGACGGGGCCTTCCCGGCTTTAAGCGACGAGGATTGGGACGTGGTGCTCAGAACCAACCTCGACGGCTTCTACAATGTGCTGCATCCGGTAATGATGCCGATGATTCGTCGTCGGGCTGCAGGGCGGATCGTCTGTATCACCTCGGTTTCGGGGCTGATCGGCAATCGCGGGCAGGTCAACTACAGCGCGTCCAAGGCCGGTGTGATCGGTGCCGCCAAGGCGCTGGCCATTGAACTGGGCAAGCGCAAGATCACCGTCAATTGTGTCGCCCCCGGGCTGATCGATACCGCCATGCTTGACGAAAACGTTCCAGTGGATGAGCTGATGAAAATGATCCCGGCACAGCGCATGGGCACACCCGAAGAGGTTGCTGGCGCGGTGAACTTCCTGATGTCGGCTGAAGCGGCGTACATCACCCGCCAGGTGCTGGCCGTCAATGGAGGCCTGTGCTGATGAAGCGCGTCGTCGTCACCGGCATGGCCGGCATCACCTCACTGGGCAGCACCTGGGACAGCATTGCCGCCAACTTCGACGCCAACCGCAGTGGTATTCGGCGCATGGGCGAATGGGATCGTTTCATTGAACTGAACACGCGGCTGGCAGGCCCGATTGACGACTTCGTCGTACCTTCTCACTGGACCCGCAAACAACTGCGCAGCATGGGCCGAGTTTCCCGGCTGGCCGTGGGAGCCTCCGAGCAAGCCCTGATCGATGCCGGTTTGCTCAACGATCCGATCATCCGCGACGGGCGCATGGGCACAGCCTGTGGTTCGTCCACCGGCAGCACCGACGAGATCAAAGCCTTCGGCAACATGCTGCTCAATTCGGTGGCTGAAGGGCTCAATGCCAATTCTTATGTGCGGATGATGCCGCACACCACCGCGGCCAATATCAGCATTTTCTTCGGCCTGACCGGTCGCCTGATCCCCACTTCCAGCGCCTGCACCAGCGGTAGCCAGGGCATCGGCTATGCCTACGAATCCATCAAGTTCGGGCGCTTGCCGCTGATGCTGGCTGGCGGCGCAGAAGAGCTGTGCCCCACTGAAGCCATGGTTTTCGATGCGCTGTACGCCACCAGCCTGAAAAACGATGCACCGCAGACCAGCCCGCGCCCTTACGACAGCGGCCGCGATGGTCTGGTGATCGGCGAAGGCGGCGGCATGTTGGTCCTGGAAGAGTTGGAGCATGCACTGGCCCGTGGCGCGCATATTCACGCAGAGCTGGTGGGCTTCGGCAGCAACGCCGACGGCGCTCACAGCACCCGCCCGGAACAGGCCACCATGCGCCGCGCCATGGAGCTAGCCCTGGAAGACGCCAACCTGCCGCCCGAAGCCATCGGCTACGTCAACGGCCATGGCACCGCCACTGAACAAGGCGACATTGCCGAGACCCTGGCGACCAGCAGCCTGTTCGGCTCGCGCATGCCGATCAGCTCGCAAAAAAGTTTTCTCGGCCACACCTTGGGCGCCTGTGGGGCGCTGGAGTCGTGGTTCTGTATCGAGATGCTCAACCGCGACCGCTACATTCACACGCTCAATCTCGACGAAGTCGATCCGCAATGTGGCGAGCTGGATTACCTGCGTGGTGAACCCCGGAAGATGAGCCATGAGTACGTCATGAACAACAACTTCGCTTTTGGTGGAGTCAATACCTCGTTGATTTTTCGCCGCTGGTCCTGAAACTTTAACTCACTCTCAAGGAGAGACTCATGCAATTGAAACCCTGGATCGCCGCCACGGCCATCGTGTTGTCTGTACTACCCGCCGTTAGCCAGGCCCGCGATACGGCGCTGTATCTGCCGTTCCAGAAAGTCATCAATGACATGACCACTGCCGGCAAGATCGACGGCAGCGTGAAGTTCTATCTGGCCGGCGTGCAACCCAAGGGCAAAGTCACCGTCCTCAGTGCTGGTGCCGTGACCAACAAGAAGACCAACGCCTTCAACAAATCCGACACCGAAGCCTGTGAGTGGGTACTGCAATCAGCCATCCTGCAAATGTACAGCGCCGCGAAAAAGGTCAACGCCAACGCCGTCACCAACATCGCCAGCTACTACAAAAGCATCGAACGCAAAGACCCACAGACCTATGAATGCCATGCAGGCGCAATCATCGCCGGCGTCGCGCTCAAGGGCGACTTGAGTAAGATGGATTGATCCACCGCTGCTATTGATATCTGTAGAAGCGAATTGCGGTGTGTCAGACACACCGATTTCGCGACCGTCGTAACCTCCGATTGCTCCTACAGAAGAGCGGTGTGCCTGAAAGAAACGCAGGGCCTGCTGGGCTATTTCTCGGGCACCGCAATGCCACTGCACACAGTCACTCCGTTAACGAGCAATTCTGGCTGATCGCATTGACCTGCGCTCAGCACCGTATCAAACCAGTTTCGGAAAAATCCAATACGCGTGTACTGCCCAGCATCAACCAGCCCGCGACTCACCAATCCCAGCCCGACATACTCGCCGTTCTGGATATACAGCAGCGGCCCGCCCGAATCCCCTCCTCTGGCTATATCACTGGCACACACGTTGAGGGCCGGGTCATAGTTGGTATCGGGAAAGCCTTCGGGCACATCGATGCACTTTTGGGTTTCAAGAATTTGTCCATTGGCGTGATAGAGGTGATCTGGCATTTGCCCGGATTCCGTTAACCCGAACCCGGCCAAAAACACAGCATCGCCGACCATCTCCTGGCCCTCGCCATTGTGCAGTTTGAGAAGGTAAGTGCTTTGAGCAGGACGCTTCAGTTTTAACAGGGCTATGTCGTATTGTCCTTTGCTGCGGTCAGCCTGTGCCTCGCGGGAATAGGGCTCCCAACCTTTGTAATCTGCCGGAATAAAGGCTTGCTCAATTTCAACGGTGTCCAGGCTTATCACTGTCGGACGGTACTGCTCCATCCCGATCTGAACCTGGTAGGGCAACTGGCCACGAATGCAGTGAGCGGCGGTCAGCACCCAACTTGGAGCGACCAACGCGCCACCGCAAATATGCCTTCCACTCTGCTCCGTCACCGTACTGAAAAACGGATACGCACCCGGAGGCGTGGGGGTTCCGCCGACAATCCTTTCCTCCGCGAAAGCTGCCAGGGCAATCACACACATACTCAGCGTCAGGATATTTCTGTTCATGGCTCTCTCCTTGAATCCATGTCCAGCATCTGAATTAACTACCTGAGCATTAAAGGTAATCCTTGGATGGATGCAACGGTACTGTCAGAAATGACAGTCCTGAGGCGCGGTCACACCACAAACACTCCGCCTGCAGGAGCTGCCGAAGGCAGCGATTGCGCGTTATCTGACACACCGAATCGCGACCGTCGTAACCTCCGATTGCTCCTACAGGACAGCTGCGTGCCTGAACAACTCAGGACCTGTAGGAGCTGCCGAAGGCTGCGATTGCGCGTTATCTGACACACCGCATCGCGACCGTCGTAACCTCCGATTGCTCCTACAGTACGGCGGCGTGCCTGAAAGAACTCAGGACCTGTAGGAGCTGCCGAAGGCTGCGAATTGCGCTCTATCTGACACATCGCCATCGCGGCCTCGCGCTGCTACAGAAAGCTTTTCAGCCCGCCCTCTGGGTGACCAATTCCATGAACGCCTTAGCCCTGGGCGATTGCTGATCCTTGCGTTGAACCAGCCACACCGCGCTGGTGGCGTCCGGGTCGAGGAGGGTTCGGTAGACCACGCCGTCGATGCGCATACGGCGATAGGAAGCGGGTAATACCGTGACCCCAAGCCCCGCCGCGACCAGACCGATAATGGTCATCGCCTCTCCTGCTTCCTGAGTCATCAACGGGCTGAATCCAGCGGCTCTGGCCAGATCCATCAGTTGTGCGTACAACCCGCTGCCGTAGGTTCGCGGGAAGAATACGAACGGTTCGGCCGCCAGTTCCGACAGATACAAACCCTGCTCACTACCCTGAGCCAGCGGGTGATCGGCATTGATGATCGCCACCAGCGGCTCGCGCAGCAGTTCCACCACCAGCAGCGAATCAGGTAACGGCAGCGGACGCATGATCCCGACCTGAATCGACTCATCCTCCAGCCCTGCCGCCACTTCCTTGCTGGTCATTTCCTGCAAGGCCAAGTGCACGGCGGGGAAGCTTTGCCGAAAAGCGAAGATCGCCTGCGGGATGCTGGATGTGAAAGGTGCCGAGGTGGTGAAACCAATCTTCAGTTCACCCAGCTCACCTAACTGCGCTCGACGGGCGACATCCGACGCCTTATCGACCTGCGCCAGCACCAGACGCGCCTCATCCAGGAACAGCCGCCCCGCCTCGCTCAGCGCCACGCGACGATTAGTGCGCTCGAACAAGCGGACTCCCAGTTCCTGCTCCAAAGCCTGGATCTGTTGGCTCAATGGCGGTTGCGAAATACCCAGCACCTGAGCGGCGCGACCAAAATGCAGCTCTTCGGCCACCGCGATGAAGTACCGCAAATGACGTAATTCCATGGCTTTCCTATTGAGTCGTTTTACCTATCAAACAGGTCGAACAATATATTGGAAAGAATGATTGGCGAGCTATATTCTTTTTCTCACGCCCGCTTAAACGCTGCCCCGAGGTCTATCTTGAACCCTGCTGTCGCTTCGTCCGCCCCAGACACTTCATCGACCCTGATTGAAGCGGCCATCCCCCTGGGCGACACCTATATCGAAAAAGACACGCCTATGTTCATGCGCACGGTACTGGCGCTGTTTTCCGGCGGCTTCGCGACCTTTGCCCTGTTGTATTGCGTACAGCCGATGATGCCGGTGCTGTCTCGGGAGTTCTCGATCAACGCGGCGCAGAGCAGCCTGATTCTTTCGGTTTCTACCGCGATGCTGGCCATCGGCCTACTGATCACCGGGCCGATTTCCGACCGTCTTGGACGTAAGCCAGTGATGGTCCTGGCGCTGTTCTGCGCGGCGATTTTCACCCTCGCCAGCGCGCTAATGCCGACCTGGGAAGGAGTGCTGGTCACCCGAGCGCTGGTGGGACTTTCGCTCAGCGGTCTGGCAGCGGTGGCCATGACCTACCTCAGCGAAGAGATCCACCCCAACCACATTGGCCTGGCGATGGGCTTGTACATCGGCGGCAACGCCATCGGCGGCATGAGCGGCCGAGTGATTACCGGGGTATTGATCGATTACATAAGCTGGCACGCAGCGCTGATGGTAGTGGGTGTCCTGGCGCTGATCGCGGCGGGCGTGTTCTGGAAGATCCTCCCCGAATCCCGCAACTTTCGTGCACGCTCGCTGCAACCGCGCAGCCTGATCGATGGCTTTGTCATGCAGTTCCGCGACGCTGGCCTGCCGCTGCTGTTCCTTGAAGCATTCCTGTTGATGGGCAGCTTCGTCACTCTGTTCAACTACATCGGTTATCGCCTGCTGGCCGAGCCTTATCACTTGAGTCAGGCGCTGGTCGGGCTGTTTTCAGTGGTTTACCTGTCAGGCATCTACAGCTCGGCGAAGATTGGTTCGCTGGCCGACAGACTGGGGCGACGCCAAGTCTTGTGGGCGGTCATTGTGCTGATGCTGGTCGGCATCGTCTTGACCATGTTTGAACCGCTTGCGTTGGTGATCATCGGCGTACTGCTGTTTACCTTTGGTTTCTTCGGCGCACATTCAGTTGCCAGCAGCTGGATCGGTCGACGGGCGCTCAAGGCCAAAGGTCAGGCGTCCTCGCTTTATCTGTTCAGTTATTACGCTGGGTCAAGTGTGGCGGGAACTGCGGGCGGGATTTGCTGGCACTACGGCGGATGGAACGGCATCGGGTTGTTTATTGGGGTGCTGTTACTGATTGCGCTGGCTGTGGCGTTAAGGCTGAAGAAGTTGCCACCGTTGCAGGTGACAACCCAGATCTGAAGTTCTCCTGTTGGAGCGAGGCTTGCCCGCGATAAGGACACCGCGATCTTCAAACCGATCACCTAAACCTTATCGTCGGATTGCCGCCCAGACCAAGCACCGCTCCCACAGGATTGCATTTCAATCGGTAATCGCTTTACCCGTGATACTGCGCCGACAGCTCGTGCACTGCTTCGATGAACGCGCCGGCGTGAGCCGGGTCGACTTCCGGGGTGATGCCGTGGCCGAGGTTGAAGACGTGGCCGTCGCCGCTGCCATAGCTGGCGAGAATGCGTGAAACTTCGGCGCGGATCGCTTGCGGGCTGGCGTACAGCACCGAAGGGTCCATGTTGCCTTGAAGCGCGACCTTGCTACCCACACGACGACGGGCGTCGCCGATGTTGGTGGTCCAGTCCAGGCCCAGTGCATCAGCGCCCGTTTCGGCCATGCTTTCCAGCCACAAGCCGCCGCCTTTGGTGAATAGAATCACCGGGACCTTGCGACCGTCGTTCTCGCGAATCAGGCCGTTGACGATTTTCTGCATGTAGGCCAGAGAGAACTCCTGGTATGCCGCATCGGAAAGACTCCCGCCCCAACTGTCAAAAATCTGCACCGCCTGCGCACCGGCCATGATCTGGCCATTGAGGTAAGCGATGACCGAATCGGCCAGCTTGTCCAGCAGCAGGTGCATGGCTTGCGGGTTTTCGTAGAGCATGGCTTTGGACTTGCGATGGTCTTTCGACGAGCCGCCTTCGACCATATAAGTCGCCAGAGTCCAAGGGCTGCCAGAGAAGCCAATCAGCGGCACACGGCCATTGAGCTCGCGGCGGATAGTGCTGACAGCATCCATCACATAGCCGAGGTCCTTTTGCGCGTCCAGGACTGGCAGGGCTTCGATATCAGCCAGGGTATTGACGGTTTTCTTGAAGCGCGGGCCTTCGCCGGTCTCGAAATACAATCCCAGGCCCATGGCATCGGGGATGGTCAGGATGTCAGAGAACAGGATGGCCGCGTCCAGGTGCGGATAGCGGTCCAGAGGCTGCAAGGTGACTTCGCAGGCGAACTCCGGGTTCATGCACAGGCTCATGAAGTCCCCGGCCTTGGCGCGGCTGGCGCGGTATTCCGGCAGGTAGCGACCGGCCTGGCGCATCATCCAGACGGGTGTGACGTCCACGGGTTGCTTGAGCAGGGCACGAAGGAAACGGTCGTTCTTCAAGGCAGTCATGTCGGCATCCGCAAAAAAAGTGCGGGCATTTTCTCAGACGCAGACGTAAAAGGCACGGACCGAGCCGTGCCTTTTATCTATCGGGACGATTTGTCGCGGCAGCGGAACTCTGTAGGAGCCGCCGCAGGCTGCGAAAAAACCACACACTGCACCCTTCTTCAGATCGTTTCACAGCCTTCGGCAGCTCCTACAGAGGGACCGCGTCAAACTCAGTGCTTGGATTTATGCCAAGGCATGATTTCTTCAAACACCAGAACGCCTTTGTTATCGGCAGGCTCTCTGACCTTCAAACGCCACGCGCCTTTGCCCTTGTCATTGGGTATACCCGCGATGTTGAAGGTATACAGTTTCTCCTTGGCCTGGTTTTTCCCGACGCTATGGAATCCATGGCTGCCGTGGTCCAGCGGGAAATCTGTCTTGATCGTTTCGATGGACTTGAGTACCCGGTCCTCAATATGTTGATCCAGTTTTTTGAAAATCTTCGCGTCCTCCAGGCCTGTCAAATCCAGCTTGTACACCCCACCCCCTGCGCCACCCGGCGGATGGTAGCGCCACACATTCTGCTCGTCGGGAAACATAGGTGTTTTACTGGAAGCATTAGGATGCCGAAGATCAATCATCCGCCACACATGACTCGCGTGGTCCGGTTGGACGGGATAAGCCTTCCCTTTGCGCACCAGATAGAAACTCGACTGGCCATCAATGACCCGTTCATGGACGCCGTTGTAAAAACCGTCGGTACGCAGTTTCAAGCCACTCGGCAATTGGGGCATCGCCGGCCTGGCGTCGAAGTTAAGGACCCCGGTGTACTTGTCTATAAATTGCTTGGGCTGCGCAGGTTTGATCTTCGCAGGCTTGGCCTTCGATATTTTGGAAAAGGGAATCATATCGAGCAACAGAAGGGCTGCTTCGACAAAATAACTCTCTGCCTCTTTTGCCTTGCCTGCGGCGGCGTCGCGCAAACCCTGAGCGACCGCATACGTACTGCGAATCGCAGCGATGGGCAACGCAATTCTGAATGGCGTAAAAATCAGTGCTACTTCACCAGCAATCCTGATGATGTCCCAGGCACTCTGCCAATTTACTTCCGAGGTCGTATTGGTCTGCTCGTCGACTTTCTCGATCACTCTGTCAATGCGCGCTTCATATGCTGCTTCGAGAAAGTTTCCCGTGTAGGGCCTGGTATCAATAATGAGGGTGCGCCAGTTGTTGACCAGTGCATTTCGGACGTCGCGCTGCTGTTTGAGCGGGGCCATGCCTACCAGGTATTGCAGATAAACAGGGTCAAGCAAGATCGGCCGAAGCTCCTCAAGGTTGTTGAGCTCGCGCAAGCACTTCCCGTCCGGCGCTTGAGGGGTGTAGACCACAACCGTAGCAACGGCCTGGCTTGATTCCGTACCGATAATCAGCAGGCCATCCAGCTGTATTCCGTTAAGGCGCAGTTTCTGGACCTGAATATGATGGCGTTCTACGAGCCCGCGATTTCCGTCGTCAACAGGATGATCGACAACGGCCTTTACCCATTTGTAGCCACGATCTTCCTGGCCTGCCGGCGAAGTGCCGTCATCAAGGAAATCTCCGGCCATCTTGGCTTCCAGCGCATCAAAACGCATTTGCGCCTGCATCACCCGAGCGTACCGCGTTGCATACAATCGTCCCTGAGCCGAGGTCAGCAAACTCGATTTCACGAATCTCGGATACTCTTCACCGACATTCAGCCCACGAACAAGATCATAGATATAGGAAGCCGTAAGCCCACTGACGGGTTCTCCCTGGGCATTTTTAACAACTGCCGTCGTCAGGAAATTAATATTCGTGAACGCAACATTACTCAGGCTCAAATCCGTAAGGCGTTGCTCGCGACTAGAATGTACGACCTCAACATTATTCCCCGGCCCAGCCAAAGATGGAGTGACCACGACTCCAGTTACCTGGGTATGAAATGTTTCGATAATCACATCGTCAGGTTCGATTAACAGGCCATGATCAATGACGAGCCGCTCACGTAGTTTGATACGAGCATAGTCACGTATCTGCATGGACTCGCCATACATCTCGACATCCGGTAAGCCCGGCTCTTGCGCACTGAGTACCGTCAGATTGTAGTCGCGGAGTGCAACGCTCCACTGATGCCGATCAGCATCCGAAAGCCGCTTGAGCCAGTCAGGGAGCGCGTTGTTTGTATCAACGTCGTCGGCCTGTGCATCCAGCAATTCATCGATTTCGCGGCTACGTGCCCATTCCGCTTTAGAGTCTTCAAGGGCTAGGGCAAAGGCTTCGGGTAATACGTCGTGATGTATTAAGTCGATTTCCTGAGCATGGGTCAGTGGCAATACGTTGAGCAGATCCTCCAGGCGCTCGATCGGCAGTTGCGGGTTAAGTGCGCGCAACGCCCATAACGGCAGTGGTCGGTCTGGCGGCGTGGGCGTCCAGAAAGGGAGGAATGGATTCGAATCGTCGTCTTGATTTTCCGATTTCGACAGATCGGCATCAGCCAGCAATGCTTCCAGAAGCTGCGCACGTTTTGCTATCGCCAACTCTGCGATTTGTCCGCGTACGACTCTGATCCGGCTGTGGTCGGTGAAATCATCTCCGCCGCTACCGAGTTCGGAGTTAGCAGGAATTTGCCTGAACAGACCGTGAAACATCGGTTCGATAATGTAGGTGTTGGTATTACCCAATCCGGCGTAACTGCCATCTGCATGCTGCACCAGAGTGACGGCATGCTGGATGTCTGCTGCGTCGCTGCCTTTGAGATAACAGGCGATTTCGTCCCCTTCTTCATCAACGACGGACAGCTCTGTGTCCGCAGGCCAATGGGGCAGCTGCGTCAGCATGGCGAACAACAAACCGTCGCCACCGTAGGGGAAATAATTTCGTTCAGTGAAGCGCTCGGCAAACTGATCGAGGATCAGGTTTGCCTGCCGGCGGTCGCGGTACTCGCGAATTGCGCTGATGCTTGGGGTGAATGTCGTGGGCTCTTCAGTGATGGAGGATGCATCTTGAGACATGGCTACTTCCTTATAGCGACATGTGGGGAAAGGGAATCAATCTGGCAGATGGTTTCCCGGTGAATCGAGGCAAATCCTAGCTCGTCCTGAGTCCGGAAAACCCTTGGGGAAATGAACAGCAAAGAAGTTGGCGAGCCAGCAGGTAGTGGCGCAGAGGGGTTCAGAAAGGGGGAAAACGCCGGGGCGGCTGCCGTTGGCTTGAAAATAGTTAATTTGTTCAGATGGGGTAGTCGTGGGGCAATTTGTTGCAACGATTTACGCGATCGCTCTAGGAGCTCACGAGCAACGCGAGGCAGCGATAGCGGTTTGTCTGGCATACCGCTATCGCTGCCTCGCGTTGCTCGTGAGCTCCTACAGGCTCTACATTTTCGTCTTACACGCCCAGGTAATCCAGAATCCCTTCAGCCGCATTACGACCTTCGAAGATTGCGGTCACCACCAGATCAGAACCGCGCACCATGTCGCCACCGGCGAAAATTTTCGGGTTGCTGGTCTGGTGCTTGTACTGCGACTGTTCAGGAGCAATGACGCGGCCCTGGCTATCGGTCTGGATGCTGAACTGCTCGAACCACGGCGCCGGGCTTGGGCGGAAGCCGAAGGCGATGACCACGGCGTCGGCCGGGATGATCTCTTCGGAGCCCGGAATCGGCTCAGGGCTGCGACGGCCACGGGCATCTGGTTCGCCAAGACGAGTCTCGACGACTTTGACGCCTTCGACCTTGTCTTCGCCCACGATGGCGATCGGCTGACGGTTGTAGAGGAACTTCACGCCCTCTTCCTTGGCGTTTTTCACTTCCTTGCGCGAACCCGGCATGTTTTCTTCGTCGCGACGATACGCACAGGTCACCGACTTGGCGCCCTGACGGATCGAAGTACGGTTGCAGTCCATGGCGGTGTCACCACCGCCCAGCACGACGATTTTCTTGCCCTTCATGTCGACGAAATCTTCCGGCGACTTTTCGAAGCCCAGATTGCGGTTGACGTTGGCGATCAGGAAATCCAGAGCATCGTGCACGCCAGGCAGGTCTTCACCGGCAAAGCCACCCTTCATGTAGGTGTAAGTGCCCATACCCATGAACACGGCATCGTATTCTTCGAGCAACTGCTCCATGGTCACGTCCTTGCCGACTTCAGTATTGAGCCGGAACTCGATACCCATGCCGGTGAACACTTCGCGACGATGGCTCAGGACGGTTTTTTCCAGCTTGAACTCAGGGATACCGAAGGTCAGCAGACCGCCGATTTCAGGGTTCTTGTCGAATACCACCGGGGTCACGCCACCACGTACCAGCACGTCGGCACAGCCCAGACCAGCAGGGCCCGCGCCAACAATCGCCACGCGCTTGCCGGTCGGCACGACTTTGGACATATCCGGACGCCAGCCCATGGCGAACGCGGTGTCGGTGATGTACTTCTCAACCGAACCGATGGTCACTGCGCCGAAGCCATCGTTCAGGGTGCAGGCACCCTCACACAGACGGTCCTGCGGGCACACGCGGCCGCAGACTTCCGGCAGGGTGTTGGTCTGGTGCGACAACTCGGCCGCAGCCAGGATGTTGCCCTCGGCCACCAACTTCAGCCAGTTGGGGATGAAGTTGTGTACCGGGCATTTCCATTCGCAGTACGGGTTACCGCAACCCAGACAACGGTGAGCCTGATCGGCCGACTGTTGGGGTTTGAAAGGTTCGTAAATTTCCACGAACTCTTTCTTGCGCTGACGCAGCAGTTTCTTCTTCGGGTCTTTACGCCCGACATCGATGAACTGGAAGTCGTTACTTAGACGTTCGGCCATTTGGTGCCTCTTCGGGCAGCTTCAAGCGACAAGCTTCAAGCTGCAAGAAATCAAATTCTGTTCAACCCACTGAGCTGCAAGCTTGTAGCTTCAAGCTTGCAGCTTGTGGCTGCTCTTATTGCGGATTCGCGCGGGTGCTGGAGAGCAAGGACTTCAGCGAAGCAGCCTTTGGCTTGACCATCCAGAAGCGGCGCAGGTAGTCGTCCAGGTTTTCCCAGACGTTACGGCCCCACTCACTGTCGGTTTCCTCGACATACTCAGCCAGAACACGCTCCAGATGGCTGCGATAAGCCTCCATCGCCTCGCCGCTGATCCGCTGGATCTCAACCAGTTCGTGGTTGACCCGGTCAACGAAGGTGTTGTCCAGGTCCAGCACGTAGGCGAAACCACCGGTCATGCCGGAGCCGAAGTTGTAACCGGTCTTGCCCAGCACGCAAACGAAGCCGCCCGTCATGTATTCGCAGCAGTGGTCGCCCGTGCCTTCCACGATGGTGTGGGCACCGGAGTTACGCACGGCGAAACGCTCGCCTGCGGTACCCGCCGCAAACAGCTTGCCACCGGTAGCGCCGTACAGACAGGTGTTGCCGATGATGGCGCTGTCCTGAGTCTTGAACGGGCTGCCTTTAGGCGGAACGATCACCAGCTTGCCGGCGGTCATGCCTTTGCCGACGTAGTCGTTGGCGTCGCCTTCCAGATACATGTTCAGGCCACCGGCGTTCCACACACCGAAGCTTTGACCGGCCGTCCCTTTGAAGCGGAAGGTGATCGGTGCCTTGTTCATGCCCTGGTTGCCGTGCAGCTTGGCGATTTCGCCGGAAATCCGCGCGCCGATGGAACGGTCGCAGTTGCAGATGTCCAGTTCGTACTCGCCGCCGCTCATGCTTTCGATGGCCGGCTTGGCCATTTCAACCATGCGCTCGGCCAGCAGGCCTTTGTCGAACGGCGGGTTGCGATCCACCAGGCTGAACTGAGGCTTGTCAGCCGGAATGTGGTCGCTGCCCAGCAACGGAGTGAGGTCCAGATGCTGCTGCTTGGCGGTTTCACCCGGCAGGATGTCGAGCAGATCAGTACGCCCGATCAGCTCTTCCAGGGAACGCACGCCCAGCTTGGCCAGCCACTCGCGGGTTTCTTCGGCCACGTAGGTGAAGAAGTTGATCACCATGTCGACGGTGCCGATGTAGTGATCTTTACGCAGCTTGTCGTTCTGGGTCGCAACACCAGTGGCGCAGTTGTTCAGGTGACAGATACGCAGGTATTTGCAGCCCAGAGCGATCATTGGCGCAGTACCGAAGCCGAAGCTTTCAGCACCGAGAATCGCTGCCTTGATCACGTCCAGACCGGTTTTCAGACCGCCATCGGTCTGTACCCGAACCTTGCCGCGCAAATCGTTGCCACGCAGGGTCTGGTGGGTTTCGGCCAGGCCGAGTTCCCACGGAGCGCCCGCGTATTTGATCGACGACAGCGGCGATGCACCGGTGCCGCCGTCATAGCCGGAAATGGTGATCAGGTCGGCGTAGGCCTTGGCCACACCGGCAGCAATCGTACCGACGCCCGCTTCAGCCACGAGCTTGACCGAAACCAGCGCAGCCGGGTTGACCTGCTTGAGGTCGAAAATCAGCTGCGACAAATCTTCGATGGAATAGATGTCGTGGTGCGGCGGTGGCGAAATCAGGGTCACGCCCGGCACTGCATAACGCAGCTTGGCGATCAGACCGTTCACTTTACCGCCCGGCAGTTGCCCGCCTTCACCCGGCTTGGCGCCTTGGGCAACTTTGATCTGCAACACATCAGCGTTGACCAGATACTCGGGGGTCACGCCGAAACGGCCAGTGGCGATCTGCTTGATTTTCGAGCTGCGGATGGTGCCGTAGCGCGCAGGATCTTCGCCGCCTTCACCGGAGTTGGAGCGTGCGCCCAGACGGTTCATGGCCTCGGCCAGGGCTTCGTGAGCTTCCGGCGACAGGGCACCCAGCGAGATACCTGCCGAGTCGAAACGCTTGAGGATGTCTGCCAACGGCTCGATCTCGTCGATGGGCAGCGGCGTATCGAGGGTCTTGACCTGGAACAGGTCGCGAATCATCGACACCGGACGCTTGTCCACCAGCGTGGTGTATTCCTTGAACTTGGCGTAGTCACTCTGTTGCACGGCCGCTTGCAGCATGCTGACCACGTCCGGGTTGTAGGCGTGGTATTCGCCACCGAACACGAACTTGAGCAGACCACCCTGCTGGATCGGCTTGCGCGGGCTCCAGGCTTCGTTCGAGAGCAACTTCTGCTCCGCTTCGATATCGACGAAGCGCGCACCTTTGATACGGCTCGGCACACCACGGAAACTCAGATCGCAGACCGCTTCGGACAGACCGATGGCCTCGAACAACTGCGCGCCACGGTACGAGGCGATAGTGGAGATACCCATCTTCGACAGGATCTTGAGCAGACCTTTGGTGATGCCTTTACGGTAGTTCTTGAACACCTCGTAGAGGTCGCCAAGGACTTCACCGGTACGGATCAGGTCACCCAGCACTTCGTAAGCCAGGAACGGATAGACCGCCGAAGCACCGAAGCCGATCAACACGGCAAAGTGGTGCGGATCGCGGGCTGTCGCGGTCTCGACCAGGATGTTGCTGTCGCAGCGCAGGCCTTTTTCGGTCAGGCGGTGGTGCACAGCGCCTACAGCCAACGAGGCATGAGCGGGCAACTTGCCTGGAGCGATATGACGGTCAGTCAGGACGATCTGGGTACGCCCGGCACGCACGGCTTCTTCAGCCTGATCAGCGATGTTACGCACCGCCGCTTCGAGGCCGATGCTTTCGTCGTAGTTCAGGTCGATGATCTGCCGCTCGAAGCCCGGGCGCTCCAGCGTCATCAGGGAGCGCCACTTGGCCGGAGAAATGACCGGCGAGCTGAGGATCACGCGCGAGGCGTGCTCTGGCGACTCCTGGAAAATGTTGCGCTCGGCACCGAGGCAGATTTCCAGCGACATGACGATGGCTTCACGCAGCGGGTCGATCGGCGGGTTGGTGACCTGCGCGAACTGCTGGCGGAAATAGTCGTAAGGCGAACGCACGCGCTGGGACAGAATCGCCATCGGCGTGTCATCGCCCATGGAGCCGACCGCTTCCTGACCTTGCTCACCCAGTGGGCGCAGCACCTGATCACGTTCTTCGAAGGTGACCTGGTACATTTTCATGTACTGCTTGAGCTGGTCGGCATTGTAGAAAGCCGAACCGTGGTCGTTGTCTTCAATGGTCGCCTGGATGCGCAGAGCGTTCTTGCGCAACCACTGTTTGTACGGATGACGCGACTTCAGACGGTTGTCGATGGCATCGGTGTCGAGGATCTGGCCGGTTTCGGTGTCCACGGCAAAGATCTGGCCCGGGCCGACACGACCCTTGGCAATCACGTCTTCTGGTTTGTAGTCCCACACGCCGATTTCCGACGCCAGGGTGATGTAGCCATTCTTGGTGGTGACCCAGCGCGCTGGACGCAAACCGTTACGGTCGAGCAGGCAGACCGCGTGGCGACCTTCGGTCATCACCACGCCAGCCGGACCATCCCACGGCTCCATGTGCATGGAGTTGTACTCATAGAACGCCCGCAGATCGGGGTCCATGGTTTCAACGTTCTGCCACGCAGGCGGAATGATCATGCGCACGCCACGGAACAGGTCGATGCCGCCGGTGACCATCAGCTCTAGCATGTTATCCATGCTGGAGGAGTCGGAGCCGACGCGGTTGACCAGCGGGCCCAGTTCGTCCAGGTCCGGAATCAGTTCGTTGGCGAACTTGGTGCGCCGCGCCTGAGCCCAGTTGCGGTTACCGGTAATGGTGTTGATCTCGCCGTTATGGGCGAGGAAGCGGAACGGCTGCGCCAACGGCCATTTCGGCAGGGTGTTGGTCGAGAAGCGCTGGTGAAACACGCAGATCGCGGTTTGCAGGCGCTCGTCGCTCAGGTCCGGGAAGAATGCCGTCAAGTCGCGCGGCATCATCAGACCTTTATAGATGATGGTCTTGTGAGAAAAGCTGCAGATGTAGTGATCGGTATCTTCAGCGTTGGCAACCGATGAACGGCGACGGGCGCTGAACAGCTTGATGGCCATTTCCTGATCGCTCAGGCCTTCACCACCGATGAACACCTGCTCGATTTTCGGCAGACGCTCCAGAGCCAGACGACCCAGCACGCTGGTGTCGATGGGCACCTGACGCCAGCCGACCAGGGTCAGGCCGGCAGCAAGGATTTCACGATTCATGTTCTCGCGCGCGGCGTCAGCCCGGGCGTCGTCCTGATTGAGGAAGACCATGCCCACGGCGTATTGGCGTGGCAACTCGTTGCCAAAATGCTCTTTGGCAACGGCGCGCAGGAAGCCGTCGGGTTTCTGAATCAATAGCCCGCAACCGTCGCCGGTCTTGCCGTCAGCGTTGATCCCGCCACGGTGGGTCATGCAGGTCAGAGCCTGGACGGCCGTCTGCAACAGGTGATGACTGGGCTCGCCTTGCATGTGAGCAATCAGGCCGAAACCACAGTTATCCTTGAATTCATCTGGATGGTACAGACCTGCTTTCATAGACACTTTCTCACCAGGCTGCCTCTATGCGAGGCAAATTTCTTTTCAATTCAACCAGTTACCTTTCGCGCTGAACGTACGCCAGCTTCGCGGGGGCAAAAGGGAGGTCATTGTACACAGCGACACAAAGCCTCACAAATTTAACGACGAACAGGCGTAAATTCGTGTCGCATTTATGAACGTTTATAGCTGGATGCTGTGCTAGCCGAAAGCTTTTTATCAATCTGACTAGAAGCGCGCTGATTTTGCCGCGTGTCTGTAACGCGGACACCACAAGGCGCGCTGCCCACTGGCAGCGCGCTTGAGGTTAAATCAGGGTTGCTGGGGTGAGCGGCCAGGGTAAGGCCGCTGCGACTTCAGCGAGTTGCGCCGAGCTCCTGTTGGATGCTGGCAACAGTACGAGGCCAAGGTTTACCAGCCTGAACCTTCGCTGGCAATCCCTTGATCGCTGCCAGGGCGGCAGCGCGGTCATTGAAGTTGCCGTACGTGATGACGTAAAGCGGCTTGCCTTGCAGCGTTTTCTTGAAATAACGGTACTCGCCGCCCTGCTCTGCGACGAATGCCTGAGCGGTGGTTTCCGAACTGGTGCCGAGTATCTGCACCACGTAGTGGCCCGGCGCCTGGCTGCTGTACCAGCTACCACCCGCTGCGGGTTTGGCAGCTGGAGCTGGCTTGGCGGTTGCGACCTGGGTCGGTGCCGGTGCCGGCTTCGCTGCAGGAGCGGCAGCCGGAGCAGGCGCGGACGCTGGCTTAGCCGCTACCGGTGGTGGCGCGATTGAAGAGCGAGGGGCCGCGGGTGCGGCTGCCGGGCCTGCTGCAGCGCCCGCAGGCGGCGCAGTAGTTGTCACGGTTGGCGGACGTTCGATGGACGAAACAGGTACGCCATCATCGTCGCCATCGCCCGAACCTGCGGCTTCAGCCAGCGGTCCGCGCATCACCGGCTGCGAATTACCCACTAGCGGCAATGGCATTGGCTGCGAGTTACCTGCGAATTCGATGGCTGGGCCACCGTTGTTCGACTGCTGGGTGGCTGGCTTGCCCTGGCCCAGCGGCAGTTGCGCCTGAGCGTTGGCTGGCTGTGTCGCTGGAGCACTGGTGTTGCCACCGCGACCGGGGATCAGCACCGCGGCCAAAACACCAGCCACAACCACACCACCGAGCGCCAATACGTATTTCTTCGGCATTTTAAATCCCACACTAGGGCGCTTGACCGCCGAACGGCTAGCGATCATCGCCTCGATCATTGAATCACGTGCAACCTGGTTGATAGCCCCTGGCCAACCATTGGAATGCTCGTGAATATCGGTAATTTGCTCAGCCGTGAATAATTCGATGCCCTGGCCAGCACCCTCAAGCCGTTGTTCCAGATACTCGCGGGTTTCGTCTTCGGTGTAGGGCGCCAGCTCGATGACATGAAAGCGCTCGCCTTCACTTTCAGCGTCGGCACACAGCTGCTCCAGGCGATCAATCAGCGAAGCTTCACCGAACAGAAACACGTGCGGGCGACCTTCAGGCGTTCCATCGGCCAGACCGAGCAAAGCTTCGAGTGCCGATTCGCCAAGTTGTTCGGCGTCGTCCACCAACAAATAGACTTCCTGGCCAGTAAGGGCCAGCTGCACGATTTGGGAAAGAATCGCCTGCATCTCTGCCTGAGCGACATTCAGCGCCTGAGCGACCTGGCGCAGAACGCCCGCCGCATCGCTGGCACCACGGGCTGAAACCACCACGCTTTGTACGGACTGCTTATTGGTGCTGGCGACGAGGGCCTGGCGCAGCAGCGTTTTGCCGCTGCCCTGAGGACCGGTGACCACCAGTAACAGCTGGCTGTATCTCGCCAGATGATGAAGCTGGCCCAATACGGGCTTACGCTGCGCCGGGAAAAACTTGAAGCCTGGCACCCGCGCAGCAAAGGGGTCATGACTCAACTGGTAATGGCCGAGAAAGGCCTCGTCCGCGTGCAAACTAGTCATGGATTTTCATTAACCTCTGAGCTGATCCACGAGGGCGCGGTAATCCGCAACCAGCGTGGCCTGTAGAACTTCTTTTGGATATTCGTCAGTGATGACTGCTTCGCCCATACGGCTGAGCAACACCAGACGCAAGCGGCCGTCGATCACTTTCTTGTCGACCGCCATGTGTTCAAGGAAATGCTCTGGCGTCATGTCCTGTGGCGGCACCACCGGCAATCCGGCGCGCTGCAGCAGTCGAATGCCACGGTCACGCTCCTGCTCAGTGATCCAGCCCAGACGCGAGGACATTTCCAGCGCCATCACCGTCCCGGCCGCAACGGCCTCGCCATGCAGCCAGACGCCATAGCCCATGTGCGTCTCAATAGCGTGACCGAAAGTGTGGCCCAGGTTCAGAGTGGCACGTACGCCGGACTCTCGCTCGTCCGCGCCGACGATCAGCGCCTTGGCCGCGCAGGAACGTTCAATGGCGACGGTCAGTGCGGCCTGATCCAGACCTCGCAGACGATCAACGTTTTCTTCAAGCCAGGTCAGGAACGGCTCGTCGCAGATCAGACCGTACTTGATGACTTCCGCCAGCCCGGCAGACAGCTCCCGCTCCGGCAGTGAGTTCAGGCTGGTGGTATCGATCAGCACAACGCTCGGCTGATAGAACGCGCCTACCATGTTCTTGCCCAGCGGATGGTTGATGCCCGTCTTGCCGCCCACTGAAGAATCAACCTGTGACAGCAAGGTGGTAGGGATCTGGATGAAATTGACCCCACGCTGGTAGCAGGCAGCCGCAAACCCCGCCATATCGCCGATCACACCGCCGCCCAACGCGATCACAGTGGTCCGGCGGTCATGGCGGGCAGTCAGCAGGCCGTCGAATATGGTTTGCAGGGTTTCCCAGTTTTTGAACGCTTCGCCATCGGGGAGAATCACTGGCAGTACGTTATAGCCAGCCAGGGTGCGGGTCAGGCGCTCAAGGTAAAGAGGTGCCACCGTGGTGTTGGAGACGATCGCCACCTGCCGCCCGACAATATGCGGGGCCAGCAATTCCAGGCGATCCAGCAGGCCTTCCCCGATATGGATCGGATAGCTGCGCTCTTCAAGCTCGACCTTAAGTGTCTGCATTTTTCCCCACATTGATTACCGAATGCTTACGTATGAGCCGGGCCTGGCACTCACGCGAAAAAGTGGCTCAAGGCCATGTCCCGCCCTCTTTTGAAGGTCGACGAGGATAGCGCATTTCCGCCTGCGCTTTAACGGGGAGGAAGCTCTGCCAATCGCGCGAGGATGTCAATAACCACCATTCGCGGCGGCCGCTCGTCGGTTTCGATCACCAGATCGGCAATCTCCCGGTAAAACGGGTCGCGCAACTCAAGCAGCTCGCGGAGCACTTTGGCCGGATCAGCGGTGCGCAGCAACGGACGATTGCGGTCGCGGGCAGTGCGCCCGACTTGCTGCTCCACCGACGCATGCAGGTAAACCACCCGCCCGCCTTCGTGCAGCGCCCGGCGGTTTTCGCTGCGCATCACTGCGCCGCCACCGGTCGCCAGGACAATACCGTCGACACGACAAAGCTCGGCGATCATCGCCTGCTCGCGGTCACGAAAGCCCGGCTCGCCTTCCTTATCAAATATCCACGGGATATTGGCGCCCGTGCGCAGCTCAATTTCCTTGTCGGAATCCTTGAACGGCAGGCGCAGCTCTTTGGCCAGCAAACGGCCAATGGTGCTTTTGCCAGCCCCCATTGGCCCTACAAGTATTAAATTTCGCACAGAATCAACGACTCACAGCAATCGCCTGGTTATTCATGATACGCGGAGTGAGAAACACCAGCAGCTCGGATTTGGCTTCCGAAACCACGTCGCGCCGGAAAAGGCGGCCAACATACGGCACATCGCCGAGAAATGGCACCTTATCGACCGTTTTACTTTGCGTATTAGAGAAAACACCACCGATTACGATGGTTTCGCCATCGGCCACCAGCACTTTTGCGTTGACTTCGTTTTTCTTGATCGGCGGTACACCCAGCACCGCGTTGAGGTAATCCGGCTCATCCTTGGTGACCTTGACCTCCATGATGATGCGGTTGTCCGGGGTGATCTGCGGGGTGACTTCCAGAGACAGGGATGCCTCTTTGAACGACACGGTGGTGGCGCCGCTGGAACTGGATTCCTGGTAAGGAATTTCGGTGCCCTTGAGGATCTTGGCGGTTTCCTTGTCCGAGGTGACCACCTTGGGTTGCGACACCACTTCACCGTTGCCGGTTTTTTCCATGGCGCTCAACTCAAGGTCGAGCATCGTGTTATCGGTCAGGAACGCGATACCAATCCCGGACGTGGCGTTCGCCGCGCCGAGGTCCACAAAAGGTGCCGAGGTGCTTTGCCCAGTCAAGGTCGTCGGCTGGGCAGTGCCGCCGTTGGTTGTGAAGTTACCTCGGGTGCTGGAACCGCCCCAACGCACACCCAGCGCTTTGTCGTAACCGACGGTAGCCTCAACGATGCGCGCCTCGATCATCACCTGACGCACAGGGATATCCAGCTGCGAGACAATGCGGCGCAGCTCGTCGAGACGATCCTGAGTCTGGTAGGCAATGATGTTGTTAGTGCGGTCATCTACCGTGATTGAACCCCGCTCGTCGACTTTCGACTCGGCGCTGGTCACCGACTGGAACAGCTTGGCGATATCAGCCGCTTTGGCGTAGTTGACCTGCAGCAGTTCGCGACGCAGCGGAGCCAGTTCGGCGATTTGCTTGAGGGATTCCAGCTCCTGACGTTCGCGGGCGGCGATTTCGTCAGCAGGAGCAACCAGCAAGACATTACCGATCTTGCGCTTGTCCAGACCCTTGGTTTTCAGTACCAGATCCAGCGCCTGATCCCACGGTACGTTTTGCAGGCGCAAGGTGATGCCGCCCTGAACTGTGTCACTGGCCACCAGATTGAGGCTGGTGAAATCGGCGATCAGTTGCAGCACCGAGCGCACGTCGATGTCCTGGAAGTTCAGCGACAACTTCTCGCCGCTGTACGCCGGTTTCTCGGTGTTGCGACGGTCCAGATCTTCGTTGGTCAACGGCCGCACACTGATGGTCAGCTTGCCGTCGGCCTGATAGGCGGAATAGTCGTAGGCGCCCGAAGGCTCAATGACAATGCTTGCCTTGTCGGCAGTGGCGCTGGCGTTGACAAACTGCACCGGGGTCGCGAAATCCTTGACGTCCAGCCGCACGCGCAGCTTCTCAGGCAATTGAGTCCTGGCGAAATCAACGCGAATCTTGCCGCCTTGCTCCTGGATGTCAGGCGCGACACTTGGATCGGTCAGGTCGATGATCACGTTGCCTTCACCGAGCTCACCGCGCTGGAAGTCGACACTGCGTATGGCTTTGCCAACCGGCACAGTGGGTTTTGGTTTCACTGCGGCCGCTGGCGGCACACTGACCCGGGCAGCACCTGCGGCGGTGCTTGGCTGGGAAGCCTGAGCCGCTGCGGCGCCCTGGCCGATGACCACGAACAGACGATTGCCCTCGACTCGGGAGCTGTAAGGCACCAGCGTCGTCATGTTGACGATCACCCGTGTGCGATCCTTGGCCTCGACCACCACCAGACTGCGCGCATTGCCTGTGCCCAGCTCGCGGCTCTTGGTCGCCAGTTGGCTGGATACGCCCGGCAGGTCCAGCGCGATGCGCGCCGGTTGCTCAGTGGTATAGCCAGACGGCGCAGGAACGGGCCCATCGAATGTCAGCTTCAGCTCGATCCGGTCTCCCGGGAGCGCCGCGACATCCAGCGTTTTGAGATTGGCGGCCTGGAGAACCGGTGAAACCATCGCCATCCATAGCGATACACCGATAATCGAGAAAATCCTGATCATGATCATTTTCCGTCCTGCGAACCCGAGGGTGTTTTGCGTGCTTGGCTTTGCCCAATTCATGAGCGTTCTTTCAGGGAAATACTGCGCGGCCTTTCCAACCATGCCCCCTCTCCGTCAGGAACTATTTCAACGACATCCACAGCGGACTCGTTGATAGAAACTATGCGGCCATTGTTGCGCCCCAGGTAGTCCCCCACTTTCACCCGATGAACCCCACCTGCGCCCTTGAGCAAGGCAAATGTACCGGTGTCGTTGGCCATGGTGCCGACCATTTCAAAGGACTCGATGTTGAAGCCTTCAAGAAATTGCCTGGCCCGTGTTTCGTCCGGCTTGACCAGCCGAGAGCCTTTCTGGCGATTGACCAGATCGATTTTCACCGGCGGCTGAAACGGGCTGCGCATGTTCGAGGCGTTGTAGGTGAACGCCTGGTACGGGCGAAACTTCGGCAGCGGCTCAATGATACCGGTCGGCCGAGTACGCGCCTCGTCCATAAAAGTGCTCAGATCACTGAACGAGCGGTCATCGTTGCAACCGGCCAGAACCATCAATGCCGCACTGACGCACAACAATCGCGCCGCCCTCATTTCTTCAACCCTTCATCGTTGTAGCGATAAGTCTTGGCCAGGATGCTCATGCGCAGCTTGCCGGGGCTGCCCCCTTCAAGCGGTTTGATGTCGAAATCATGCAGGGTCACGATCCGCGGCAAGCTGGCGACACCACTGACGAATGTCGCCAAGTCGTGATACGCGCCCACCACGGTGATCTGTATCGGCAATTCGATGTAAAACTGCTGGGCGGCCTCAGGCAGCAATTTGATTTCTTCAAAATCGAGGCCGCTGCCCAAGCCTGTGCGGGTGATGTCTTCCAGCAGGCCAGGCACCTCGGTGTCACTGGGCAACTGCCGCAGCAGGGCACCAAAGGTGTTCTCCATTTCAGTCATCTGGACCTTGTAAGGCTCCAGGTTGGCCGCTTGAAAAGCCTTGGTGGTGAATTGCTCTTTGAGCGTGGCCTCATTGGTACGGGCCGCATCAAGCTGAGCTTCCATGTCCTGAATGAACAGAAAGTAACCCATAGCCAGCATCAGAACCGCGACCAGCACCCCGGAGATCACCTTCACCGGCGCCGGCCAGGAGCCGAGGTTATTCAGATCCAGGTCGCCGATGTCGATCTTGCGCAGGCCTTCCAGAGATTCTGAAAAACTCATGGCTTGGCTCCTTCAACCGCTGGCTGAGTCTGGCGTACCGTCAACTGAAACACGTTGGCCTGATCAACAGCGCCAGCGGTGGTTGCCTTGACTTCAGTCAGGCTCGGCGCATCCAGCCAATCGGACGCATCCAGGTTACGCATCAGGTCCGAGACGCGGTTATTGGATTCCGCAGCGCCGTTGATGCTGATCAGGTTGCCGGCCATTTTCACTTCGGAGAAATACACGCCATCGGGCAACGTGCGCGCCAGCTGATCGAAGACACGGCCGATAATTGGCCGGTTACCCTGCAAGTCCTGAATGATTTTCATACGTTCCAGCAACTGCTTGCGTCGTGATCTCAATTCACTGATTTCTTTGATTCGCCCGTCCAGCTGAACAATCTCTTTCTGGATAAACGCGTTTCGCGCGGTCTGATGGTCGATAGCGTTACTCAGATACCGATCAGCCATGAACAGCGTCCCAACGGAGGCGATCACCACACCGAGCATGACGGTCAGGAAGCGCTTTCTGCGCTCTTCGCGAAGTTGTTCGCGCCAGGGGAGAAGGTTGATCCGAGCCATCAGTCGAAGCTCCTCAAGGCCAGACCGCAAGCGATCATCAAGGCGGGAGCGTCACTGGCCAGAGCACCGGCGTTGACCTTGGAGCTCAGGGCCATGTCGGCAAACGGGTTGGCAACCATCGTTGGCGTGCCGATGCGTTGCTGAATGAGGTTGTCCAGGCCGGCAACCGAAGCCGTACCACCGGCAAGCATGATGTAGTCCACTGCGTTGTACTGCCCTGCGGCGAAGAAAAATTGCAGCGAGCGGGAAACCTGCTGCACGACGGCGTCCTTGAACGGCTGCAATACCTCAGTCAGGTAGTCGTCCGGCAAACCGCCCTGTTTTTTTGCCAGACCGGCTTCTTCCACCGAAAGACCATAACGGCGCTGAATTTCCTCGGTCAACTGACGCCCGCCGAACAACTGTTCGCGGGTATAAATGATTCGTCCGTGATGAAGCACGCTCAGCGTGGTCATGGTTGCACCGATGTCCACCACGGCAACCGTCAATTGCTCATGACCGCTGCCCAATTGGGCCGACAGTAGGCTGAAGGCGCGCTCCAGGGAGTAAGCTTCGACGTCCACAACCTTGGCGGTCAGGCCCGCCAGGGCCAACGCGGCCTCGCGCACTTCGACGTTTTCCTTGCGGCAGGCAGCCAGCAGGACTTCGACCCGCTCCGGGTTACGCGCGGAGTAGCCCTGGACTTCAAAGTCGATGGCGACCTCTTCCAGGGGATAGGGAATGTATTGGTCCGCTTCGATCTTCAGCTGGTTTTCCATGTCGTCATCGGAAAGCCCGGCATCCATCTCGATGGTCTTGGTAATCACCGCAGAGCCAGCGACAGCAACCGCCACAGATTTGACGCTGGTGCGAGCCTTAACCAACACGCGCGCCAGTGCATGGCCGACGCCTTCCAGCTCAGCGATGTTTTTCTCGACTACGGCATTTGCCGGTAACGGTTCAACCGCGTAGGACTCGACTTTGTAGCGGGTGCCGGAACGACTCAATTCAAGGAGTTTTACCGATGTGGAGCTAATATCGATCCCCAGAAGGGTGTTGGCCTTCTTACTAAAGAGTTCGAACACAACCTATTTCCTATGAGTTTCCGTCACTTACGGATTATTTATTGTCCAACGCCTCTGTCGGCAGCCTTGACAGTAGCGCAAATCACGCTCGGAGACGAAAAATGCTTATAATGCCGAGCGTTTTTTTCGTTTAACCAAGCTTCAAGGCGTGTCCGCTTGTTAATGCCTACGCTTAACTCATTCTTTTTTATGTTCTTTTTTCTGGAAAACCAAAAGCCTTGATACGCCTGCTGAAGTTTCTGTGGTGGTCTCTCGTCGCCGTATTCTGTGCGTTGCTGCTCGGTATAAGCGGCGCCTTCCTTTATCTGAGCCCTAACCTGCCGTCCGTGGAGGCGTTGCGCAGCATCCAGCTGCAAATTCCGCTGCGAGTGTATAGCAGTGATGGCAAGTTGATTGCGGAGTTTGGCGAAATGCGCCGTACCCCAATCCGCTTTGCCGAGATCCCTCCCAATTTCATCAATGCCCTGCTGTCTGCCGAAGACGATAACTTCGCCAATCACTACGGCGTCGATCCTGGCAGCCTGATGCGTGCAGCGTCTCAACTGGTCAAAAGTGGTCACATCCAGTCGGGCGGCAGCACCATCACCATGCAAGTGGCGAAAAATTACTTCCTGACCAGCGAGCGGAGCTTTTCACGGAAAACCACCGAGATTCTGTTGGCCTTGCAAATTGAGCGCCAACTGACCAAGGACGAAATCCTTGAGCTCTATGTGAACAAGATCTACCTGGGCAACCGCGCCTATGGTATCGAGGCAGCTGCGCAAGTTTATTACGGCAAGTCGATTCGTGATGTGACACTTGCGCAAATGGCCATGATTGCCGGCCTGCCAAAAGCACCGTCACGCTTCAACCCCCTGGCCAATCCGACCCGCGCCAAGGAACGCCGCGACTGGATCCTGGGGCGCATGTACAAACTGGGCAAAATCGACCAGAACGCCTACCAGACCGCGCTCAATGAGCCGATCAATGCCAGCTATCACGTACCGACCCCTGAAGTTAACGCCCCTTACATTGCTGAGATGGCCCGCGCCGAAATGGTCGGTCGTTATGGCAGCGATGCTTATACAGAGGGCTTCCGGGTCACTACAACGGTACCGAGTGATCTTCAGGAGCACGCCAACACCGCCGTTCAGGAAGGCCTGATCGAGTACGACCAGCGCCATGGTTATCGCGGCCCTGAAAGCCGCTTCCCGGGCATGACCCGTGAAGGCTGGGCACAGGAACTGATCAAGCAACGGACAATCAGCGGTCTTGAGCCGGGTATCGTCAGCCAGGTCGACAAGACCGGGTTGCGCGTGCTGACCCGCAATGGCGAAAAAGAAGAAACCGTCGAATGGGCCACCATGAAATGGGCGCGTCCTTATCTGAATACCAACAGTCTGGGTGCAAACCCGAAGCAACCTGCTGACGTAGCGCATGTGGGTGATCTAGTTCGCCTGCAACGCCAGCCAGATGGCTCGCTGAAATTCAGTCAGATTCCCGTCGCTCAGAGCGCGCTGGTTTCTCTTGACCCGCAAAACGGCGCAATTCGCGCCCTGGTGGGCGGTTTCGCTTTCGAGCAGAGCAACTACAACCGTGCCTTGCAGGCCAAGCGTCAGCCGGGTTCGAGCTTCAAGCCATTCCTGTACAGCGCCGCTTTGGATAATGGCTACACCGCATCCAGCCTGGTCAACGACGCCCCGATCGTGTTTGTCGATGAGTATCTGGACAAGGTATGGCGTCCGAAAAACGACACAAACACCTTCCTCGGTCCGATCCGCCTGCGGGAAGCCTTGTACAAGTCGCGAAACCTGGTCTCGATCCGCCTGCTGCAACAATTGGGCATCGACACCGCCATCGACTACATCACCCGCTTCGGCTTCAACAAGAGCGATCTGCCGCGCAATCTGTCGCTGGCGCTGGGCACAGCTACTCTCACGCCGATGGAAATCGTCAGCGGCTGGAGCGCATTTGCCAACGGCGGTTACAAGGTCAACTCGTACCTGATCCAGAGTATTGAAAGCCGCGATGGCGTGAAGCTGTTCGAAGCCAACCCGCCAACTGTACCCGCGGTGGACAGCCCGATTGCACAAGACACCAAGACCGTAGCCGTCGCCAATGGTCCAGCGCTGATCACCAATGCCGTTGAAGGTGTGCCTGCGCCTGCCACCCCGGTTGATCCAGCTGCGCCAGCGGTTGCGCCGCGTATTGTTGATGGCCGCACGACATTTATCCTCAACAGCATGCTGCAGGACGTGATCAAACGCGGCACCGGCCGCCGTGCATTGGCAATGAACCGCCCGGATATCGCAGGCAAGACCGGCACGACCAACGAATCCAAGGATGCGTGGTTTACCGGCTATAACGCTGATTACGTGACCACCGTCTGGACAGGTTTTGATCAGCCGGAAAGCTTGGGCCGCCATGAATTTGGCGGTACGGTCGCCCTGCCGATCTGGATGAACTACATGAGCGCCGCGCTCAAGGACAAACCGCCGCATCAACAGGCCGAGCCGGATGGCATTCTCAGCCTGCGGGTCGACCCGATCAGCGGCCGCGCGGCCACACCAAGCACGCCAAATGCGTTCTTCGAACTGTTCAAGAGCGAAGACACACCGCCAAGCGTCAATGAATTAGGCGGTAGCGCCCCAGGCAGCCCGCTGCCAGCGGATGAGTCAGCGCCGATAGATCTGTTCTAAAGATCCACGACCTTGCCCCACAAAAAACCTGCAGCGATGCAGGTTTTTTGCTCCCGTCTCTGAATCCGACGTGGGACCGGCTTTAGCCGGGAAGACTGCGTTTCTGGCAATACACAAGCATCGGTAGAGCCTACCCCTTCCCGGCTAAAGCCGGTCCCACGTCGTTATCATTGATTCAGCGCAACCTGTGGGACACCCACAAAAAAACCCTGCATCGCTGCAGGGTTTTTTGTGCATCCGAATCAGCGTTTAGCCCTTGAAAACATCTTCAACGCTGGTCAGCGGGTAATGCTTTGGATACGGCAGGGTTGCAACGCCGCTCTCGATGGCTGCCTTGGCAACGGCATCGGCGATCAGGCCCAACAGGCGGCTGTCCATTGGTTTCGGGATGATGTACTCACGACCGAATTCCAGCTTGATACCACCGTAAGCGTCGCAAACTTCCTGAGGCACTGGCAGTTTGGCCAGTTCACGCAGGGCGTTGGCGGCGGCGATCTTCATTTCTTCGTTGATGCGCTTGGCGCGAACGTCCAGAGCACCACGGAAGATGAACGGGAAGCCCAGCACGTTGTTGACCTGGTTCGGGTAGTCCGAACGGCCGGTGGCCATGATCACGTCGCTGCGAGTGGCGTGAGCCAGCTCAGGGGAGATTTCCGGATCCGGGTTCGAGCAAGCGAACACGATTGGATCTTTGGCCATCAGTCGCAGGTTTTCTGCGCTCAGCAGATTAGGACCCGACAGACCCACGAACACGTCCGCGCCGTCGAGGGCGTCAGTCAGTGTGCGTTTTTCGGTGGCGTGAGCAAACACAGCCTTGTACTGGTTCAGGTCGGTACGGCCGGAGTGGATCACGCCGGTACGGTCAACCATGAAGATGTTTTCGATTTTCGCGCCCATGCTCACCAGCAACTTCATGCAGGAGATGGCCGCAGCGCCAGCGCCCAGGCAGACGATCTTGGCGTCCTGCAGGGTTTTGCCAACGATTTCCAGGGCGTTGATCATGCCCGCAGCCGTCACAATCGCGGTGCCGTGCTGGTCATCGTGGAAAACCGGGATGTCGCATTGTTCGATCAGGGCTTTCTCAATTTCAAAGCACTCAGGCGCCTTGATGTCTTCGAGGTTGATGCCGCCGAAGGTGATGGAAATGCGCTTTACGGTATCGATGAACGCTTGCGGGCTTTCCGAATCGACTTCGATGTCGAAAACGTCGATGCCGGCGAAACGCTTGAACAGAACGCCCTTGCCTTCCATCACTGGCTTGGAAGCCAATGGGCCCAGGTCGCCAAGGCCAAGGATCGCGGTGCCGTCAGAAATAACTGCTACCAGATTGCCTTTGCCGGTGTATTTGTAGGCCAGCTCAGGATCACGGGCGATTTCACGCACCGGCTCAGCGACGCCAGGGCTGTAAGCCAGGGCCAGATCACGAGCAGTTGCGGTTGGCTTGGTGAGTTCGACGCTCAGTTTCCCCGGACGAGGATTGGCGTGATATTCAAGCGCAGCAGTTTTCAAATCAGACATGTGGGCATTCCGCTTTTTTTTACTGTGGGACAGACGGACCGCCGAGGATACGCAAGATGCAAAGTCCTAACAAGACTGACCAGTCACTACTGTCAATAGGCGGGAGCTACGACTTTACGCTTAGATTGGGGGTGTTGCATCTGCGCGCGACGAATTTGTAGGAGCTGCCGAAGGCTGCGAATCGCCGTGTATCTGACACGGCACAACCCTGCAGCAGACATGACCCCTGTAGGAGCGCGCTTGCCCGCGATAGCATTCGGTCAGGCAATAATTTGTCGACTGAACCACCGCTATCGCGGGCAAGCGCGCTCCTACAGGTCCAATGCGCGTCAGCGGGATGACGAACCAAGCATCGCCGGATGTGTAATCGGCATCATCCAACGTGCCTGTCCGGCCTTGAGGCCGCCGCGCCGTGAGCGGTCGACGACCCAACCGCGGGCTTCGATGCGCTGACCTTTCATGCGCATCAGAGCCGGGACGTCGAACAGGCTGACCAACTGCGGCGCAATTCGAAGCACAGGACCGTCTTGCAGCTCGACCCAGACCCCTCCGCCATTACGCTGCACGTCTGCGACTTTCCCGGCAACCAGCGCGAAACCGCCTTGATTGATCTGCGCAGCAGCCTGCACCGGCGAATCCCGCCACAGGCCAATCCGGGCATTGCGAGCCACGCGCTCGGCGGCCTGCTGACAATCCACCAACGCCACATTCGGCGCTACAGCAACCAGATATCCCAGCCCTTCGCTCAGCAGCTGCGCTTCAAAGTTGGCGCCGTTACGCCCGTAAACATTGGCCAGCACCCGACCGTACCGATCCTTGCCTTGCTGCCCGACGCCCAGACTGACCTGACCATCACTTTCAGCAACCAATACCTGCAGGCGCCGTTTGGCGGCTTCGGCAAAGGGCTCGGCAGACTGGCCTTGCTTGCCGGTCTCGGGGGTATTGAGGCCGACCATCCGCACGTTACGTCCATCTTTCAGGCGCAAGGTATCGCCGTCGACAACACGTTCGACCTGAGCAACCGGCAGTGAAGATGGCGCGGAGCACAGCGCTTGCGCGGCGGGCAGCCAAATAGCGGCCACAAAAAAGGCGCCCGCAAGGGACGCCTTCTTAAGCAGCCTGGAGAAACCCGTTGGATTTTCCAGATCGGCCAACCTTACTCTGCAGCAGCAGGAGCTTTGGTAGCACCGAACGCACCGAAGCGCGACTTGAACTTGTCAACACGGCCGCCAACGTCAAGCGTCTTCTGCTTGCCGGTGTAGAACGGGTGGCACTCGTTGCAAACGTCAAGGCTCAGAGGCTTGGCGAGAGTCGAACGGGTTTTGATGACATTGCCGCAGCTGCAAGTAGCGTCAATGGCTTCGTAAACTGGATGGATATCAGCTTTCATCGGTACTTCCTCGGGCTAGCGTGCCGCCATCCAACACTATTGTTGAATACCGCACGTAAATAGGCCGCGAATATTAACAGACAATGCAAATCACGCAAGCGGCCGTTTAGACCAGTCGTCTGCTAAGATCGCGCATCCGTCACAGACCGTAACAGGGAAACCCCGCGTGCCCGACGCCATTCTGCGCCTTGCCCTGCCCTCGCCATTGCGGCGTCTGTTCGACTACCGCGCGCCCGCCGGAGTGTTGCGCAGCGCCTTGCAGCCTGGCATGCGTCTGCGAGTGCCGTTTGGTCGCCGGGAAATGATTGGCATCCTGATCGAGATCGCCGACCACAGCGAAGTCCCGGCCGACAAGCTCAAACCTGCGATTGCCGTACTCGACCAGCACGCGCCGCTGCCGCCTTCGCTGTTCAAGCTCTGCCTGTGGACGTCCCAGTATTATCAACACAGCCTTGGCGACACCCTGAGCTGGGCGCTGCCGGTGCTGTTGCGCCAGGGCGAACCGGCCGAGTCGCGTCAGGAACGTTTCTGGCAAGTGGCGCCCAACGCCAGCGTCGACGACCCGCGCATCGCCCGCGCGCCCAAGCAGCGCGAGGCCTTGACCACCCTTGCTCAGCATCCCCACGGGGTGGCGCATCAACTGTTGAGCAAACTGATGCTCAACAAGGAAAGCCTCAACCTGCTGCTGGCCAAGGAGCTGGTACACGTGGAAGTGCGCAGTCATGCGCCGACCGCACGTCACGAGCATTGGCTGGCGCAACCGGAGTTACCCCTCAATACCGAGCAGCGCGCAGCCTGCGAAGCGATTCGTGCAGGCTTCGACAGTTTTCACGCGTTTCTGCTGGCTGGCGTCACTGGCAGCGGCAAGACCGAAGTCTATCTGCAACTGATCCGCGAAACCCTGGAAGCCGGCAAGCAGGCGCTGGTGCTGATCCCGGAAATCAACCTCGGCCCGCAAACCCTGGCGCGGTTCGAGCAGCGCTTCAATGCCCGCATCGCCCTGCTGCACTCGGCGGTCAATGATCGCGACCGACTGGACGCATGGCTGGCAGCGCGGGATGGCGAGGCCGACATTATTATCGGCACCCGTTCAGCGCTGTTCACGCCCATGAAAAATCCTGGCCTGATCATCATCGACGAAGAACACGACGGCTCTTATAAACAGCAGGAAGGTCTGCGCTATCACGCCCGAGACCTGGCATTGGTGCGAGCAAGGCAGGAGAACATTCCCATCGTGCTCGGCTCGGCCACGCCATCACTGGAAAGCCTGCACAACGCTTACACCGGTCGTTACGGTCTGTTGCGCCTCAACCAGCGAGCCGGTGGTGCGCAACAGCCGAAATTTCTGCGCCTGGACGTAAAGAGCCGCCCGCTGGACAGCGGCATCTCCGGCCCGATGCAGCAAGCCATCGGCCAGACCCTCGCCGCCGGGCAACAGGTTTTAGTCTTCCTCAATCGCCGTGGTTTTGCGCCGACCTTGCTGTGTCACGATTGCGGCTGGCTGTCCGGCTGCCCGCGTTGCGATGCGCGGATGACCGTGCACCAGCGCTCCGGCGAGCTGCGCTGCCACCATTGCGGCCACGTCGAGAGAGTGCCACGCCAATGTCCGTCTTGCGGCAAGGTCGATTTGCGACCGGTGGGCGCAGGTACAGAGCGCGCCGAGGAGCGGCTGGGGATTCTGTTCCCGGATTACCCGGTGCTGCGGGTTGATCGCGACAGCACTTCGCGCAAGGACGCGATGAATCAGCTGTTCGCCACCATTCAGCGCGGCCAGCCCTGCATTCTGGTGGGCACGCAGATGCTTGCCAAAGGCCACCACTTCCCACGCGTGACGCTGGTGTCGATTCTGGACGCCGATGGCGGACTGTTTTCCGGGGATTTCCGTGCCAGCGAACGCATGGCGCAGCTGATCGTGCAGGTCGCCGGGCGCGCAGGTCGGGCGGAAGAGCCGGGGCGCGTGATCATCCAGACCCATCTGGCCGACCACCCGTTACTGATCCAGTTGACCGAACAGGGTTACTTCGCTTTCGCCGAACAGGCGCTGAGTGAGCGTCGTGCAGCGGGCCTGCCACCGTTTTCGCACCTCGCCCTGCTGCGCGCCGAAGCTCACAAACCGGGCCAGGCCGAAGGTTTTCTCGATCAGGCCTGCGCTGAAGCTGAACAATTATTGATCGACATGAACCTGGGCGGCATCGAACTGCTCGGCCCGGTCCCGGCGCCCATGGAGCGTCGCGCCGGGCGCTATCGTGCCCAGTTGCTGCTGCAATCCAACGCCCGCGCGCCGCTGCACAAATTACTCAGCGCCTGGCTGCTGGCGCTTGAGTCAATGCCCAGCGGGCGACAGGTCCGATGGTCGCTGGATGTCGATCCGGTGGATTTGTATTAATCGCAACATCTGTAGGAGCGCGCTTGCCCGCGATCGGCTGCGAAGCAGTCGTAAAAATAGTGAATTCACTATCTTTTGAAGGTCCTGCGGCCCTTATCGCGGGCAAGCGCGCTCCTACAAATTGCGACCGCATCACAACCGTGCATCCAACGCGGTTGGCAAGGTGGCTCCGGCAACGGATAATGCCCAGTTTTTCCACCCGCGCATCCAGGCGCTGCCGCGCTTGCGGTCGAAAGAGAGCATCATGAAAGACACCATTCGCCAGCTGATCCAACAAGCCCTGAGCCAACTCGTCACCGAGGGCGTCTTGCCAGAAGGCCTGTCGCCAGCGATTCAGGTGGAGAATGCCAAGGACAAGACCCACGGCGACTTCGCCAGCAACATCGCCATGATGCTGGCCAAACCGGCCGGTATGAAGCCTCGCGATCTGGCTGAAAAACTCATTGCCGCACTGCCGACCGACGAGCAGATCAGCAAGGTCGAAATCGCTGGTCCCGGCTTCCTCAATTTCTTCCAGAACACCCAGGCTCTGGCGGCGCGCCTGGACGCGGCCTTGGCCGATGCCCAGTTGTCGGTGCGTAAAACAGGCCCGACGCAACGTACAGTGGTCGATCTGTCGGCACCGAACCTGGCCAAAGAGATGCACGTCGGCCACCTGCGCTCGACCATCATCGGCGATGGCGTGGCCAATGTTCTGGAGTTCCTCGGCGACACCGTCATCCGCCAGAACCACGTGGGCGACTGGGGTACGCAATTCGGCATGCTGCTGGCCTACCTGCAAGAGCAGCCAGCGACCAGCGACGAGCTCTCCGACCTGGAAGATTTCTACCGAGCCGCGAAAAAACGCTTCGACGAATCCGAAGAGTTCGCCGAGCGCGCTCGCGGGCTGGTGGTGAAACTCCAGGCTGGCGACGCTGAATGCCTGAGCCTGTGGACCAAATTCAAAGACATCTCGCTGTCCCACTGCCAGAAAGTTTACGACCTGCTGAACGTGAAACTGACGCCGGCCGACGTGATGGGCGAAAGCGCCTACAACGACGATCTGGCCAATGTGGTCAACGATCTGAAATCCACAGGCCTGCTGGTTGAAAGCAACGGCGCCCAGTGCGTGTTCCTCGAAGAATTCCGCACTGCCGATGACACGCCGCTTCCAGTCATCGTGCAGAAGGCCGGTGGTGGCTACCTGTACGCGACCACCGATCTGGCGGCGATCCGTTATCGCAGCAAGGTGCTCAAGGCTGATCGCGCACTGTATTTCGTCGATCAACGTCAGGCCCTGCACTTCCAGCAAGTGTTTGAAGTGGCGCGTCGAGCCGGTTTCGTTCACGACGGCATGCAGCTGGAGCACATGGGCTTCGGCACCATGAACGGCGCCGATGGCCGCCCGTTCAAGACTCGCGATGGCGGCACGGTCAAACTCATCGACCTGCTTGAAGAAGCCAAAGAACGCGCCTACACCCTGGTCAAGGAAAAGAACCCCGAACTGGCTGAAGACGAACTGCGCACCATCGCCAAGGCCGTGGGCATCAGTGCAGTGAAATACGCTGACCTGTCCAAGCATCGTGCCAGCGATTACAGCTTCAACTTCGATCAGATGCTCAGCTTCGAAGGCAACACTGCGCCCTATCTGCTGTATGCCTACACCCGGGTTGCCGGCGTGTTCCGCAAACTCGGTACTCCGTTCGATGCCAGCAAGGGCCAGATCGTCCTTGAGGCCGCGCAGGAGCAGGAACTGGCTGCACGTTTGGCACAGTTCGGGGAAATCCTGAATAACGTCGCCGAAAAAGGTACGCCACACGTGTTGTGCGCTTACATTTACGACCTCGCCGGTCTGTTCTCCAGCTTTTACGAGAACTGCCCGATCCTGGGTGCGGACAGTGCCGAACAACAGCAAAGCCGTTTGCGTCTGGCTGCGCTGACCGGCCGTACCCTCAAGCAAGGCCTGGATCTCTTGGGTCTGGAAACTCTGGAGCGCATGTAAGTTGGCTGCTGCGAAAAAGAAACCTGCACCCAAGCGCGGCGCCAGCCGTTATCAAGCACCTGCGAAGAAGCCGATCCCGGGATGGATGTGGCTGGCGGTTGGCCTCACGGTCGGTGCGTTCATTGTATTTTTGATGAAGCTGGAGCCCGGTGGCGATGACGTCAAGCGGGTCAAGGCCGAGGCGAAGGCGGCCAAAATCGCCGAAGCCAACAAGACACCACCCAGCCCGACTGCGCCTGTGAAGCCCAAATACGACTTCTATACGCTGCTGCCGGAATCGGAAGTCATCGTGCCTAACGAAGCGGTGCCAGAGAAAACGCCACCGCCAGTGGTTGCCCCGGTAACGCCGGAGCAGGCAGCGAAGATTGACACGGCTCGGGCTCAGGCAGCTCTCAGCGGTCTGACGCCACCGCCAGCGCCACCCGTGGTCAAGCCGGCAGCGGTCACACAGTTCTTCCTGCAAGCGGGCTCGTTCCGCAAGAAAGAAGACGCTGACAAGGTCAGGGCGCAAATCATTCTGCTGGGCCAAAGCGCTGCGGTTGAGTCAGGGACCGTTAAAGAGGAAACCTGGTACCGCGTACTGGTCGGGCCGTTCAGCAACCGCGAACAACTGACCATCGCCCAGAAGCAATTGGCGAGCGGCGGGTTCAGTAACCTTTTGTTGCAACAGCGTAGTAAGTAACGGCCAACACTGAAACCTGTGGGACCGGATTCAACGCCTTCGCGAATGAATTTGCTCCCGCAGGTCAACACCAAAGTGCATGTCTGTAGGAGCGAGCTTGCTCGCGATAAGGTCGGTACGACCTTCATGCAATGGCGAATTCACTGTTTTTACGACTGCTTCGCAGCCGATCGCGAGCAAGCTCGCTCCTACAGTTGTCACGCCCCCCCTCACCACCCCGCCTTCCCGGCTTAAGCTGGTCCCACGGATACGTGTATGCGCAGTCTGTAGGAGCGCGCTTGCCCGCGATCGGCTGCGAAGCAGTCGTAAAAATGGTGAATCCACTATTTTTTGAAGGTCCTTCGGCCCTTATCGCGGGCAAGCGCGCTCCTACATGCAATTCCCAACCACTCATCCTCCAAGGTTGAAATCCCCACCCCCACCCCCATATGAGTTTTCACCAGGGCATTTTCGCCCCGCTGTGTGGAGACTCTCCCTTGACCACCATCGTTTCAGTGCGCCGCCACGGCAAAGTCGTCATGGCTGGCGACGGCCAGGTTTCTCTAGGCAACACCGTCATGAAAGGCAACGCCAAGAAAGTGCGTCGCTTGTATCACGGCGAAGTGATTGCCGGTTTCGCTGGCGCTACGGCCGACGCGTTCACTCTTTTCGAACGCTTTGAAGGGCAACTTGAAAAGCACCAAGGTCATCTGGTGCGTGCCGCCGTTGAACTCGCCAAAGACTGGCGTACCGACCGCTCCCTGAGCCGTCTGGAAGCCATGCTGGCAGTCGCCAATAAAGACGCGTCCCTGATCATCACCGGTAATGGCGATGTCGTAGAACCCGAGGATGGCCTGATCGCCATGGGTTCAGGCGGTGCCTTCGCCCAGGCCGCCGCCCGCGCCCTGCTGCAGAAGACCGACCTTTCGGCACGTGAAATCGCTGAAACCGCATTGCATATCGCTGGCGATATCTGCGTGTTCACCAACCACAACATCACCATTGAGGAGCAGGACCTCGCGGACTAAGCCTCGCCCTAGCCGCCTGCGAAAGTGGCCATGCCGATTCTGAACCCGCTGGAGGACCGCCAAATACCATGTCAATGACTCCCCGTGAAATCGTCCACGAACTCAACCGCCATATCATCGGCCAGGACGATGCCAAACGCGCCGTCGCCATTGCCCTGCGCAATCGCTGGCGCCGGATGCAGCTGCCTGAAGAGTTGCGCGTTGAAGTAACACCCAAGAACATCCTGATGATCGGCCCGACCGGTGTCGGTAAAACCGAGATCGCCCGGCGTCTGGCCAAGTTGGCCAACGCACCGTTTATCAAGGTCGAAGCGACCAAGTTTACCGAAGTCGGCTATGTTGGCCGCGATGTCGAGTCGATCATTCGTGATCTGGCCGATGCCGCCATCAAGCTGCTGCGCGAGCAGGAAATCGTCAAGGTTCGCCACCGTGCTGAAGACGCTGCCGAAGATCGCATCCTCGATGCTTTGCTGCCGCCGGCACGCACCGGCTTCCAGGACGAAGCCTCGCCGAGCCACGATACCAATACTCGCCAGCTGTTCCGCAAACGTCTGCGTGAGGGCCAACTGGACGACAAGGAGATCGAGATCGAAATCAACGAAGCCGTTGGTGTCGATATTTCCGCGCCGCCCGGCATGGAAGAGATGACCAACCAGCTGCAAAGTCTGTTTGCCAATATGGGCAAGGGCAAGAAGAAGGCTCGCAAGCTCAAGGTCAAAGAAGCGTTCAAGCTGGTGCGCGAAGAAGAAGCCGGCCGCCTGGTCAACGACGAAGACTTGAAGGTCAAGGCGCTGGAAGCGGTTGAACAGCACGGTATCGTGTTCATCGACGAAATCGACAAGGTCGCCAAGCGCGGCAACGTCGGCGGCGCTGATGTGTCCCGCGAAGGTGTACAGCGCGACTTGCTGCCGCTGATCGAGGGCTGCACGGTCAATACCAAACTGGGCATGGTCAAGACCGACCACATCCTGTTCATCGCCTCCGGTGCGTTTCACCTGAGCAAGCCGAGCGATCTGGTGCCTGAGCTGCAAGGTCGTCTGCCGATCCGCGTCGAACTCAAGGCGCTGTCGCCACAGGACTTCGAACGTATCCTCAGCGAGCCGCATGCGTCCCTGACCGAACAATACTGCGCCTTGCTCAAGACCGAAGGCTTGAACATCGAGTTCCAGGCCGACGGTATCAAGCGGCTCGCGGAGATTGCCTGGCAGGTCAACGAGAAGACCGAGAACATCGGTGCCCGTCGTCTGCACACCTTGCTTGAGCGCCTGCTCGAAGAGGTGTCGTTCAGCGCAGGTGACCTGGCCAGCGCTCCGGATGCAGCGCCAATCCTGATCGATGCCGAATACGTGAACAGTCATCTGGGCGAACTGGCCAAGGATGAGGATTTGTCACGGTATATCCTTTAAGTTGAGGAATTCTGTTGGAGCGAGGCTTGCCCGCGAACTGGACGACGAAATATATCTGATACACCGCGTCGTCCAGTTCGCGGGCAAGCCTCGCTCCAACAGAGACTATAAACATGACAAAAATCCCCACAGCCATTCAGCTGCACAAAGCCTCAAAAACCCTGACCCTCAAGTACGGGCCGGACGAGGAATATCATTTGCCTGCCGAGTTTCTGCGGGTGCATTCGCCGTCTGCCGAGGTTCAGGGGCATGGCAAGCCGATCCTGCAATTTGGCAAGCTCGGTGTCGGCCTGAGCAAGGTTGAACCGGCAGGACAATATGCACTGAAATTGACCTTCGACGACGGTCATGACAGCGGATTGTTCACTTGGGAATATCTCTACCAACTGGCGCAACGTCAGGAAGCGCTGTGGACAGATTATTTGCAGGAGCTGAAAAACGCGGGCAAATCCCGTGATCCTTCCGAGCAAGTCATTCGGCTGATGCTCTAACCCGCGGCCCAGAGCCGCCGGGCGTTTTAGGACGCACTTTCTAATTCCTTTTGCTCAAATATGCCGCGCGGCGGCCAATGATTGGCGCTGCTTGCGATTTTTTTGAATCTCGCGTAACCAATGGCATTGGCAAGTTCCCTGCATCAATGAATGCAGCACTAAGGGTGTGCAAGAAGCCGTCGCAAGAAGCGCAGCTGTTCACGTGATGCGCCCTGGCGACAGAGTACCTCTAACGGAATAAGTGGTTTAGCCATCATCGGTCACCCGAGCAGTAGTACCGGCATTTGCCTGTGTCACTGGTTCACAGGGAAGTCAGTACTCGTCTCAGGACAATGGAGCGTCGTGAATGAGTAGCAAAAACAACGATGACCTGCTGCAACAGGCTTCTGAACACACGCTGGGCCTCAACCCGGTGGTGGGCTTGCGGCGCAAGGATTTGCTGACTACCGCGCGTATGGTGCTGCGTCAGGCGCTAAGACAACCGTTCCACAGCGTCAAACACATCGCGCATCTGAGCGTGGAACTCAAGAACGTCATGCTGGGTAAATCGGTGCTGAAACCGACGGACGACGACCGCCGTTTCAATGACCCCGCGTGGAGCCAGAACCCGCTTTATCGCCGTTATCTGCAGACCTATCTGGCCTGGCGCAAAGAGCTGCACGACTGGATCGGCGACAGCAACCTTTCCCCCCAGGACATCAATCGTGGGCACTTCGTGATCAACCTGATGACCGAAGCCATGTCGCCCACCAACAGCGCGGCCAACCCGGCAGCAGTCAAACGCTTTTTCGAAACCGGCGGCAAGAGCCTGCTGGATGGCCTGTCCCATCTAGCCAAGGATCTGGTGCACAACGGCGGCATGCCCAGTCAGGTCAACATGGACGCCTTCGAAGTGGGCAAAAGCCTGGGGACCACCGAGGGTTCGGTGGTGTTTCGCAACGACGTGCTCGAACTGATCCAGTACAAACCCACCACTGAACAAGTCCACGAGCGCCCGTTACTGGTGGTCCCCCCTCAGATCAACAAGTTTTACGTGTTCGACCTGAGCCCGGAAAAAAGCCTCGCGCGCTTTTGCCTGGGCAGCAAGGTACAAACGTTTATCGTCAGCTGGCGTAATCCGACCAAGGCGCAACGCGAATGGGGCCTGTCGACCTATATCGACGCTTTGAAAGAGGCAGTGGATGTCGTCGCGGCAATCACCGGCAGCAAAGACATCAACATGCTCGGCGCCTGCTCGGGCGGCATCACTTGCACCGCGCTGCTGGGGCATTACGCAGCGCTGGGGGATCAGAGGGTTCATGCGTTGACCTTGCTGGTCAGCGTCCTCGATACCACCCTGGACACCGACGTTGCGCTGTTTGTCGACGAGCAGACGCTGGAGTCGGCCAAGCGCCACTCCTATCAGGCGGGGGTGCTGGAAGGCAGCGACATGGCCAAGGTCTTTGCCTGGATGCGTCCCAACGATCTGATCTGGAACTACTGGGTCAACAACTACCTGCTGGGCAATGAGCCGCCGGTGTTCGACATCCTGTTCTGGAACAACGACACCACGCGCCTGCCCGCTGCTTTCCACGGCGATCTGATCGAGATGTTCAAGAACAACCCGCTGATCCGCCCCAATGCGCTGGAGGTCTGCGGCACGCCCATCGACCTCAAACAAGTGACCAGTGATGTGTTCTGCCTGGCGGGGACCAACGATCACATCACGCCTTGGGGATCCTGCTACAAATCGGCGCGGCTATTCGGCGGCAAGACTGAATTCGTGCTGTCCAGCAGTGGCCACATCCAGAGCATCCTCAACCCGCCGGGCAACCCGAAATCGCGCTACATGACCAACAGCGAAATGCCGGCCGAAGCGAAGGTCTGGCAGGAGAACGGCACCAAACACACCGATTCCTGGTGGCTGCATTGGCAGAACTGGCTGACTGAACGCTCCGGCAAACTGAAGAAAGCTCCGGCCAGCCTCGGCAGCAAGGCATATCCCGCCAGCGAAGCGTCGCCGGGCACTTATGTACACGAGCGTTAAACCAGGGTGGCGACGGATGGCGTCAGGAACGGCCGGCCGTTGCCGTTAAACAGGTAAATATGTAGATCCTCTGTAGGAGCGCGCTTGCCCGCGATAGATCCAGTTCAGTCAGAGATAGGTCGCGGCTGAAATCGAATCGCGGGCAAGCGCGCTCCTACAGAACCTGTTTCGATTCGGATTATCAATTGACCAAAGCGCAGGACAGCTTTCCAGCGGTTTAACCCACAGGGCCTCGCGCATGCCGCATCCGTTTATTTTTCGCACCATCGACCTCAATGGCCACAGCATCCGCACTGCGGTCAGGCCTGGCAAAAGTCATCTGACGCCGTTGCTGATTTTCAATGGCATTGGCGCCAACCTGGAGTTGACGTTTCCATTCGTTGACGCCCTTGATCCGGACCTGGAAATCATCGCTTTCGATGTGCCAGGTGTCGGTGGCTCGTCAACGCCTGTACGTCCGTACCGCTTCCCTGGCCTGGCGAAACTGGCTGCGCGGATGCTCGATTATCTGAATTACGGCCAGGTCAACGCGATTGGTGTTTCATGGGGCGGGGCGCTGGCTCAGCAGTTCGCCTATGACTACCCGGAGCGCTGTAAAAAACTGGTGCTGGCCGCCACGGCAGCGGGCGCCGTCATGGTGCCCGGCAAACCGCGGGTGCTGTGGTTGATGGCCAGCCCGAGGCGCTACATTCAGCCATCCCACGTGATCCGCATCGCGCCGGAAATATACGGAGGCGCTTTCCGGCGCGATCCGCACCTGGCCGCCAACCATGCGGCGAAGGTCCGTTCGTCCGGCAAGATGGGGTATTACTGGCAGCTCTTTGCAGGCTTGGGCTGGACCAGCATCCACTGGCTGCACAAGATTCATCAGCCCACGCTGATCCTGGCTGGCGACGATGATCCCTTGATCCCGCTGATAAATATGCGCCTGCTGGCTTGGCGTATACCCAACGCCCAGCTACACATAATCGATGACGGTCATTTGTTCCTCATCACCCGGGCCGAAGCAGTGGCGCCCATCATCATGAAATTTCTCGAAGAGGAACGTCAGCGCGCGGTAATGCATCCGCATCCTGCGCCCGGCTCACATTGAGCTTCGAACATAACGACGAATCAGATTTTCGCAACAGCTAGACGCTTCACTGACTGTGCCGATTTGACTGGATGTTGTACGGCACAGAACGACGCAGGGCTCGCGGGCCTTGTATCGCACAGATGTATCGGTTGATGGCACGACGAAGGAGTGTTGCCCCCATGCGAGAAAAATCAACGAAAGGCGTCGAGAACATACCGGCGACTTACATCAATGCGCAAAGCGCGATGATCGGCCTGCGCGGCCAGGACCTGCTGTCCACATTGCGCAAGGTAGCAGCCCAAGGCTGGCGCCACCCGTTTCGCAGCGCCCGCCATGCTTTGACTTTGGGCAAGCAAGTCGGCCGGGTGATGTTGCTGGGTGAGACGCCTTACGCAATGCCCCCCCGAGACAGCCGCTTTACAGATCCCACGTGGAGCCTCAACCCGGTTTATCGTCGCGCGCTGCAAACGTACCTGGCCTGGCAGCACCAGACCCGGCGCTGGATCGACGACAGCGAACTGAGCAAAGATGATCGCGCTCGGGCGCACTTCATCTTTTCGCTGCTCAACGATGCCCTGTCCCCCTCCAACACGCTGCTCAACCCAATGGCCGTCAAAGAGCTGTTCAACAGCGGCGGCAGCAGTGTGGTCAAGGGCTTGAGTCATCTGTTCGATGACCTCCTGCACAACAACGGCCTCCCAAGCCAGACCACCAAGGACGCTTTCGAGGTGGGCCGCACGGTGGCGGCAACTCAAGGCTCGGTGGTGTTTCGCAGCGACATGCTGGAGCTGATCCACTACAAGCCCATGAGCGAAAAGCAGTACGCCACTCCGCTGCTGATCGTCCCGCCGCAAATCAACAAGTTCTACATTTTTGACCTCAGCCCCAACAACAGCTTCGTGCAGTACTGCCTCAAGAACGGTTTGCAGACCTTCGTCATCAGCTGGCGCAATCCGGACGTGCGGCATCGCGAATGGGGCCTGTCAACCTACGTTCAGGCGACCGAAGAGGCCTTGAATGTCTGCCGCACGATCACTGGCGCCAAGGACGTCAATCTGGTCGGAGCCTGCGCTGGCGGCCTGACCATTGCCGCGCTGCAAGGGCACCTGCAAGCCAAACGCCAGATGCGCCGGGTCTCCAGTGCCACTTACATGGTGAGCCTGCTGGACAGCCAGATCGAAAGCCCGGCCACGTTGTTCATCGACGAGCAAACCCTCGAAGCCGCCAAGCGACGCTCTTATCAGCAAGGGGTGCTGGACGGGCGTGACATGGCCAAGGTGTTTGCCTGGATGCGACCCAACGATCTGATCTGGAGTTACTGGATCAATAACTACCTGCTGGGCAAGACACCGCCAGCCTTCGACATTCTCTACTGGAACAACGACAGCACACGCCTGCCTGCATCGTTGCATGGCGACCTGCTGGACTTCTTCAAACACAATCCCCTCAGCCATCCGGGCGGTCTTGAGGTGTGCGGCACGCCCATTGATTTGCAGAAGGTGACGGTAGACAGCTTCAACGTCGCGGGCATCAACGACCACATCACGCCATGGGATGCGGTGTATCGCTCGACCCTGCTGCTGGGCGGCGAGCGACGCTTCCTGCTGTCCAACAGCGGTCATGTGCAAAGCATCCTCAACCCGCCTGGCAACCCAAAAGCCAATTACGTCGAGAACGGCAAACTGAGCAGCGACCCCCGCGCTTGGTATTACGACGCGAAAAGCCATGACGGCAGCTGGTGGCCGACCTGGCTGGAATGGGTTCAGGTCCGCTCAGGCACCCAGCACGAAACCCGGATGGCATTGGGCAGCGCCGCCTACCCGCCGATGGAAGCAGCGCCGGGGACTTATGTGCATGTGCGGTGAAGACGGGTGCTGGGAAATCCCCTTGTGGGAGCGAATTCATTCGCGAATGCGGCATTACAGACGACGAATCTGTATCGAATGTACCGGCCCATTCGCGAATGAATTCGCTCCCACAACGTTACGAACCCCTTGCTTAACTCCAAACAAGAAGACCGGATGAAAACCCGCGACCGTATCCTTGAATGTGCCCTGATGCTGTTCAATCAGCAGGGCGAACCGAATGTCTCCACCTTGGAAATCGCCAACGAACTGGGCATCAGCCCTGGCAATTTGTATTACCACTTTCACGGCAAGGAGCCACTGATTCTAGGGCTGTTCGAACGCTTCCAGGCGGAACTGACACCCCTGCTCGACCCACCGGACAATGCGCAGCTGGCGGCGGAGGATTACTGGCTGTTCCTGCACCTGATCGTCGAGCGGGTGGCGGAGTACTGCTTCCTGTTCCAAGACTTGTCCAACCTGGCCGGGCGGCTGCCCAAGCTGGCGCGTGGCATTCGTAACCTGCTCAACAGCCTCAAACGCACATTGGCCTCGCTGCTGGCGCGGTTGAAAGCGGAAGGGCAAGTGATCAGCGACACCCAGGCACTCGGGCAACTGGTGGAACAAATCACCATGACCCTGCTGTTTTCGCTGGACTACCAACGCATCCTCGACCGCCAGGCAGAGGTACGGGTGGTGGTTTACCAGATCATGATGCTGGTGGCCCCACACCTCATTCCCCCTTCCCGCGAAGCGGCGCAGCGGCTGGCGATGCATTATCTGGAGGGCTGATTATCCTGCAGGCCATTCTATGGTTGCCTGCAAGCAGACGTGGGACCGGCTTTAGCCGGGAAATCGGTATTCCAGACGATAAGTATGGAGGGGATGTACTGGCCTATTCCCGGCTGAAGCCGGTCCCACGTCGTCAAATCCATACCCACAAAAAACCCGACCTGCTTGCACAGGTCGGGCTTTGTATTGCCAGCCCTGAATCAGGATTGGCTGGCTGGGGTCGGCGACGTTGTCGAAGTTGTAGCCGGTGCAGGCGCTGCGGCGGTGTTGGTCGCCGCAGATGCTGTCGACTCTGCCGGTTTGGCAGCGGCCTTGGGTGCCGCCTTCGGTGCAGCAGGCTTCTTCGCAGCGGCTGGCTTCTTCGCGGCAGCAGGTTTGCTGGCTGCTACGGATTTAGCCTTGGTTGCGGTTTTGCTTGCGGCCTTGCTTGCAGCCGTCAGGGGTTTGGCCACTGCTGCTTTTGCTGCAGGCTTGGCCGCTGCGGTTTTGGCCGCCACTTTATCAGCCGCCTTGGCGACTGGTTTGGCGGCGGCCTTGACCAGCGGTTTTGCCGTGGTCTTTGGCGCAGGTTTCGACGCCGCAGCACGCGCCACCGGCGGCACGCTCTGCCCGGTCAACTTCTCGATCTGCTTGGTCAACAGGTCAACCTTGCTGTGCAGTGCCTTGACTTCATTACGGCTCGGCACGCCCAGGCGGGAAATGGCGCTGTTCAGGCGCTTGTCGAAAGCCCCTTCGAGCTCGCTCCATTTGCCCATCGCCAGGTCTTTTACATCGCCAACCCGAGACTTCGCAGCCTTGGCCTGACCCTTGACTTCATCCACCTGTTTATCGACTTCGGCTTTGGTTTCTTTCTCAGCCTTTTCGCCGTCTTTGACAAGGGTTTCAAAAAGCTTACTGCCGTCGTTACTGATTTTGGAGTAAGCACCCAAGCCAGCCAGCCAGATTTGACGAGAGTATTTTTCGACTCCGCCCATCCAGGAGCTGCCTTCTTTTTCGATTTTTTTCTTGCCAGCCATCCCGCTCTCCTTATTTTTTGTTTACTACACGTTCAAGCAATGCCGTCAGCCCATCGAGCTTAGCAGACAGCGTATCGACGTCATGTCTGGACGGGATGCCGATGCGATTCAGTGCACTGGCGACGCGCCGGTCAAAAGCGTTTTCGATCTTGCCCAGGCGGGTTTCAACGGCATCAACGGTTTGAGCAACGTCCTCGTTGAACTCATCGAGCTCGGCGTTGGCCGCTTCGACTTTTTCGTCGATGAGTTTCTTGGCTTTTTTCTCGGTTTCTTCGCCGGTACGAATCAGTTCCTTGATGTACTCACCGCCTTCCTGCTCGGCCCAGGAATAAGCACCCAGCCCGGCCAACCAGATTTTGCGGGCGTAGAGCCGGACGTCGGAGATCACCGTCTCTTGTTCATCTTCAACTTTTTTCTTCAACAACCTGACTTTGGCCATGGTGCACCTCACGCTCGAAATGTTGGAGGATCACCCCGAGGGAATGGGGCATGAGCACGAAAGTAGTCGGAAAAATTAGAATGCACACCCTAGGTTTGGGTGGTGTTGAAGGGGTGTAGGAAGGAGGTGTAGGACTTGGTCTTCCGGTTGGAATGCTTTTTCCCTGTGGGAGCGAATTCATTCGCGAACGGGCAATTACACACGAAAAATCTCTGTCGGATGTAATGGCCTCTTCGCGAATGAATTCGCTCCCACAGAATCCGGCGCTTATCTTGGGAAGATCAGGAAACCAGCGCTTTATCCAGTTGCCGCTCAACTTCCGCCTGGATCTGCCCGCTCATGGCCGACAGGAAAAAATTCAGATCAAGATCTACGCGAACCAAGGCGTCTTCAACTGCGACGGTTCCTTTGGCGCCCTTGCCTTCAAGTTTGACGCTGTCGCCCTGCCACTCATGTTGGATGCCGTATTTTTCGGCGAGCTTCTCGACCAGGAGTTCGGCCTTCTCGCGGGCCTTTTCCTTGCCCAGCGAATGTGGGCGTTCAACAGTGATTTTGGCCATTCAGTGGCTCCTTCAGCGCAAGGTAAATCGTCGCGCAACTATAACAGCCGCTCGGAATGAAGAAACTGTTGGCGATGAGCCTTGTCAAGACAAAGCCCGCCACGACGATTAGAATGGCCGCACTTTATTCCGGTGACCGCGATATGAATGATCCGCGCAAAGGCAGCGATGCCGAACCTACTACTCACTTCGGCTACAAAAACGTGCCGGAAAGCCAAAAGGCCGAGAAGGTTGCGGAGGTGTTTCACTCCGTCGCAGCCAAGTACGACCTCATGAACGACCTGCTTTCAGGGGGTATGCACCGTCTCTGGAAGCGCTTCGCTATCGAGCTGTCCGGCGTTCGCACGGGTAACCGCGTGCTGGACATCGCCGGCGGCACGGGCGATCTGACCAAGAAGTTTTCCCACCTGGTTGGCCCGACCGGCGAAGTGGTGCTGGCTGACATCAACGCCTCCATGCTCAAGGTCGGTCGCGACCGCCTGCTGGACCTCGGTGTAGCGGGCAACGTCAAGTTTGTTCAGGCCGATGCTGAAAAGCTGCCGTTCCCGGACAACCATTTCGACTGCGTGACCATCGCCTTTGGCCTGCGTAACGTGACCCACAAGGAAGATGCGCTGCGCTCGATGCTGCGCGTGCTCAAGCCGGGTGGCCGTCTGTTGGTGCTGGAGTTCTCCAAGCCGACCAACAAGCTGATGTCCAAGGCTTATGACGCCTACTCGTTCGCCTTCATGCCGCTGATGGGCAAGCTGGTTACCAACGATTCGGAAAGCTATCGCTATCTGGCTGAATCGATCCGCATGCACCCGAATCAGGAAACCCTGAAGTCGATGATGGTAGAAGCCGGCTTTGACCGTGTGACCTATCACAACATGACTGCCGGCGTTGTGGCGCTGCATCGCGGCATCAAACCCTGATGTTACTCAGCGGCTTGCTCGCCAGTGTCGAGCACGGCATCAACCGTGTGTTGCGTCTGGACGCCACCGCATTGCCGCGCCTGGAACGTTTGTCCGGCAAGGTGATTGCGGTGGACTGCCGCAATCCGGCGTTGCAGCTGTTCATTTTGCCCAGCGATGAAGGCCTGATGCTGGCCGCGCATTGGGAAGTCGAGGCTGACTGCACCCTGCGCGCCCCGGCTGCAAGCTTGGTACGACTGGCGCTGAGCCAGGACAAGAGCGCGGTGTTGCACGGCCCGGATGTCGAGCTTGATGGCGACAGCGGTGTTTTGCTCGAACTGGTCGGCGTCCTTCAGGATCTCGAACTGGACTGGGAATACGAGCTGTCCCGCTGGCTCGGCCCGGTCGCCAGCCCGCTGCTGGGTGATCATCTGCGCAGCCGCGCCCGCTGGACCAAAGACAGCTTCACCAGCCTTGGCCAGAGCCTTGCCGACTATTTGAATGAAGAGTCGCGCACCCTTGTGGGCAAGCACGAAGCCGAAGCCCGCTTTGCCGAACTTGACCGGATCAAGCTTGATCTGGAACGCCTTGAGGCCCGCTTCGAGCGCCTCGCCCAATCCTCTGACTCCAGCGATAACGCATGAAACTGCTTGCCGTCCGCCGTTTGTTTCGTATCCAGCGTGTCGTGATCCGCTACCGTCTCGATGACTTGCTGTTCGCCCTGCCACTGCCGTTGTGGATGATGGCCCTGCGTTATGTCATGCCTTGGCGGCTGATCCCGCGCAAGATCAGCGAACTGCCCCGTGGCGCGCGCTTGCGCCTGGCATTGCAGGATCTTGGACCGATCTTCATCAAGTTCGGACAGATACTGTCCACTCGCCGGGACCTGCTACCCGAGGACATCGCCGACGAGTTGATGCTGTTGCAGGACCGTGTGCCACCGTTTGACTCGCAGGTAGCGATCAAGCTGATCGAAGAACAGCTGGGCGCGAAGATCAGCGACGTATTCAGCCGCTTCGACGTGACGCCGCTTGCCTCCGCATCGGTTGCTCAGGTGCACTCCGCACGTCTTAAGAGCGGCGAAGAAGTGGTGGTCAAGGTTGTGCGACCGGGCCTCAAGCCGATCATCAGTCAGGACCTCGCGTGGCTGTTCATTCTGGCCCGCACCGCTGAGCGCATGTCGGCCGATGCCCGCCTGCTGCACCCGGTGGATGTGGTCGCAGACTACGAAAAAACCATCTACGACGAGCTCGACCTGCTGCGCGAAGCCGCCAACTCCAGCCAGCTGCGCCGCAACTTCGAAGGCTCGGAGCTGCTTTACGTGCCGCAAGTCTATTGGGACTGGTGCCGGCCGAAAGTGCTGGTCATGGAGCGTATCTACGGAATTCAGGTCAACGACCTCGCGACCTTGGCGGACCAGCGCACCGACATGAAATTGCTCGCCGAACGCGGTGTGGAGATTTTCTTCACCCAGGTGTTCCGCGACAGCTTTTTTCACGCTGACATGCACCCCGGCAATATTTTCGTCAGCACCGTCAGTCCGTGGAGCCCACAGTACATCGCCATCGACTGCGGCATCGTCGGTAGCCTGACCCCTGAAGATCAGGATTATCTGGCGCGCAACCTGTTTGCCTTCTTCAAGCGTGATTATCGGCGCGTCGCCCAGCTGCACATCGATTCAGGCTGGGTGCCTGCCGAGACCAAGCTCAACGAGTTCGAGGCCGCGATTCGTACCGTGTGCGAGCCGATTTTCGAGAAGCCGCTCAAGGACATTTCCTTTGGTCAGGTGCTGATGCGTCTGTTCCAGACCGCTCGACGCTTCAACATGGAAGTCCAGCCGCAGCTTGTATTGCTGCAGAAAACCCTGCTGAATATCGAAGGTCTGGGCCGCCAGCTGTATCCGGATCTGGATCTGTGGAGCACCGCGCAGCCGTTTCTGGAGCGCTGGATGCGTGATCGGGTCAGCCCGAAAACCCTGTTTGGCAATCTGCAGTCCCAGGTCGAGCAGATCCCGCATCTGGCCAACATGACCCGCGACTTGCTGGAGCGCATGTCCCAGCCGCACAAGGAAGATCCGCCACCGCCGTGGCGTGAGCGCGGTGATGGCTGGGCCCTGCGCCTGCTGGGGGCTGCGCTGCTGGCCGGTGGCGCGGTACTGGCCTCGACCCTGGTGGCAGAGAGCACCGCACTGGTCGCACCGGTCGCCTGGCCGGCCTGGATCATGCTGGTTGCGGGCCTGTATCTGGTCATCCGCAGATAGCCATCAGCGCCGCCCGCTGGCACACTGTTCAACCCGCCGAGGCCTGACGCCCGGCTGCCGGAGTAAATATGAAAGACTGGCTGGACGAGATTAAGTGGGATAGCGACGGTCTGGTGCCAGCTATCGCTCAGGACCACAAGACCGGGCGCGTGCTGATGATGGCATGGATGAACCGCGAGGCCTTGAGCCTGACCGCCGAAGAGAACCGTGCAATCTATTGGTCGCGTTCGCGTGGCAAACTCTGGCGCAAAGGCGAAGAATCAGGCCATGTGCAGAAGCTTCATGAAATGCGTCTGGACTGCGACGCCGATGTAATCATCCTGATGGTTGAACAGATTGGCGGCATCGCCTGCCACACCGGACGCGAAAGCTGTTTCTACCGGATTTATGAAGACGCCAGCTGGAAAACCGTTGAGCCGGTCTTGAAAGATCCGGAAGCAATTTATCACGCAGGACACTGAAACATGACCGATACCTTGTCCCGCTTGGCCGAAGTGCTTGAATCGCGCAAGGGCGCCGCTGCCGATAGCTCTTACGTCGCCAGCCTGTATCACAAGGGTCTGAACAAGATTCTGGAAAAGGTCGGCGAAGAGTCGGTCGAAACCATCATTGCCGCCAAGGATGCCGCTGTCAGCGGTGATTGCAGCGATGTCATCTACGAAACCGCTGACCTGTGGTTTCACAGCATGGTAATGCTCGCCGCACTGGGTCAGCATCCACAGTCAGTGCTCGATGAACTGGACCGCCGTTTCGGCTTGTCCGGGCATGCGGAAAAAGCCGCGCGCTCAGCCGATTGACTCTCACTTTTCGAGCTTGAAACTTCTACGAGGAATGCTTCATGGGTATTTTTGACTGGAAACACTGGATCGTTATTCTGGTTGTCGTGGTACTGGTATTCGGCACCAAGAAACTCAAAGGTCTGGGCAGCGATGTAGGTGAGTCGATCAAGGGCTTTCGCAAAGCCATGAACGACGATGAAAAACCACAAGAGCAACCACCCGTTCCGCCACAACAGCCGCCGCAGGCCGCACCACAGGGCTCGCCCCTGAATCAGCCGCACACCATCGACGCGCAAGCGCACAAAGTCGAAGAGCCCATTCGCAAAGACTAGGTCATATTGAATGTTTGGTATCAGCTTCACTGAATTGCTGCTGGTCGGTCTTGTGGCCTTGCTGGTGCTTGGCCCCGAACGTCTGCCCGGCGCCGCGCGCACCGCAGGTCTTTGGATCGGCCGTCTGAAGCGCAGCTTCAATGCGATCAAACAGGAAGTTGAACGCGAAATCGGCGCAGACGAAATCCGTCGGCAACTGCACAACGAACACATTCTTTCGTTGGAGCAGGAAGCTCGCAAGATCCTGTCGCCACAGCAGCCACCCGCGACCCCGCCAGCGGCTGCCGAACCAGGACCTGTGGCCGCCGATGTGGTGACGACTGTGCCGCCGACGCCATCAGCGCCCGTCGCTGATCTCGGCCCTGCAGCGCCAGCAGGCACAACCGCTAACGCAGCGGAGTCGGTGCCGCACGCCGAGCCACACGTTGTTGCTACCGCTCCAGAGCCAAACGCACCTTCCGCCAACGATTCGTCACTGCCGCCGCGAGCCCCATGAGCGATATTCCGGAAAACGACCAGCAAATGCCGCTGGTCTCGCACCTCACAGAACTCCGTTCGCGCCTGCTGAAATGCGTCCTGGCGATCTTCGTGATCTTCGCCTGCCTGTTTTACTTCACGCAGAAGATCTACACCTTCGTCTCCGCGCCGCTGCGGGTTTTTCTGCCTGAAGGCGCGACGATGATTGCCACAGACGTGGCCTCACCGTTCATCACGCCGTTCAAGCTGACCATGATGGTGGCGCTGTTTCTCGCCATGCCGGTGATCCTTCATCAGATCTGGGGCTTCATCGCGCCGGGCCTGTACAAGCATGAAAAGCGCGTGGCGGTGCCATTGCTGGTTTCAAGCATCATCCTGTTCTACTCGGGTATGGCGTTCGCCTACTACCTGGTATTCCCACTGATCTTCCATTTCTTCGCCAGCGTCACGCCTGAAGGCGTGTCGATGATGACGGACATCGCCAGCTATCTGGACTTCGTCATGACGCTGTTCTTCGCCTTTGGCGTAGCGTTCGAAATCCCCGTGGCTGTGGTATTGCTGGTGTGGATCGGCATTGTCGACGTGAAGTACCTGAAGAAGATCCGCCCTTACGTGATCATCGGCTGCTTCGTGGTAGGCATGATCCTGACCCCGCCAGACATCTTCTCCCAGACGTTGCTCGCCGTCCCCATGTGGCTGTTGTTTGAAATCGGCGTGTTGTGCAGTTCGCTGATCACCAAGCGTGGCGATCATGCCGATGACCAGTCCGAGCAAGACAAGCAAGACCAGCCACCCGCGACCCAGCCGTGAATCTGCTGCTGCTCGAAGACGCGGACTTCATCGCGCCTGACAGAGTCGTGCTGCGCGACAGGCGCCTCAAGCATATGCAAGAGGTGCATCGCGCAGAGGTGGGCGACAGCCTGCGCGTGGGCCGCATCGGTGGGTTGCTGGGCAGTGCCGAGTTGTTGCGCCTTGAGAACCATGAAGCCGAGCTTCGCATCACCCTCGACAGCGCCCCGCCCGCCAAACTGCCATTGACGCTGGTGCTGGCGCTTCCAAGACCGAAAATGCTGCGCCGGGTATTTCAGACCATTGCAACCATGGGCGTGCCCAAGGTCATTCTGGTCAACAGTTATCGGGTCGAAAAAAGCTTCTGGCAGACCCCTTTCCTCGAACCTCAGGCCATCCGTGAACAGCTGATCCTGGGGCTTGAGCAGGCCCGGGACAGCGTGTTGCCTGAAATCATCGTCGAGAAACGCTTCAAGCCCTTCGTTGAGGATCGTCTGCCGCAACTGGTCGATGGCACCCTTGGCCTTGTAGGCCACCCTGGCGATTTTCCAGCCTGCCCCCGCGCCGTGACCGACCCCGTGACCCTGGCGATCGGTCCGGAAGGTGGCTGGATACCCTACGAAGTCGACCTGCTGAGCAAAGCCGGCCTGCAACCGGTCCAGTTGGGTGAGCGCATCCTGCGGGTTGAAACGGCGGTCACGGCGCTGTTGGCGCGGTTGTTCTAAACATATCGAGGCAATCCACTCCTGTAGGAGCGAGCTTGCTCGCGATAGCGCCCAGTCAGGCGATGATGTGTCGACAATCAAAGCGCGATCGCGAGCAAGCTCGCTCCTACAGTTACACATGACCCTGCCGATGTATGTTGTAAGGAAAAACCTACAACAAATAAGTACCTCAGGAGTTCGGTATGGGTCTGCTCGGTAAAAGTCTCGGAAACATGGGCGTAAGCCTGAAACTCGGACTCGGCTTCGGCCTCGTACTGTTATTGACGGTTGTGATCACCGTCACCGGTTGGTTGAGCGTCGCCTCAGTGATTGAGCGCGGCGACAAGCTGACGGCGATTTCCGAGGTCGCAACCCTGACCATGGAGTTGCGTATAAAGCGCCTGGTTTACGAGCGTCAGTACGACGCTGAATCGGCAACCTCCATGATTGCAACGCTGGATAAAGTTGACGCGAGCATCAAGAAAGCCCGCGCGATGGTGGCCAGCCCGGAAAGCCAGAAGTGGCTGGAGGAGCAGCAGCAGTCAGCGACCGAATACCGCAAAACCTTCAACGACATGACCAAAGCCATCACCTCCCGCGAAGCAAGCCGGGGCTTGATGGGCGATGCGGCGGATAAGGCCGTCGCCGAGATCGACAAGATCGAAGCCGCGCTGCTGCTGGGCGATAACATCCTGCAATACAGCGACACAGTCGTGGTCAGCAAACTGATCCAGCAAGCGCGCTATCAAGTACGTGGCTACACCTACAGCGGCAAGGCCGAGTTTGAAAAGAATGCCAATGCTGGCATCGATCAGGCCCTGGTCGGCATCAATACCCTCGCGGGCAGCATCCCTTCGACTTACCTGCCCGGCTTGCAGGCTGCCACCGTTGGCCTGAAGGCCTATCAGGCTGCAGTGGGTCAATATCGCGATGCTCAGGCCGCCGGTAAACAAGCCTTGGCAACCATGACCAAAGAAGGTCAGGATTTACTCGACCTGAGTGCAAAACTGAATTCAGATCAATTTAGCAAGCGTGAGGCGGAAAGCCAGCAAGCCAAGTCGACGATCAGCCTGGCGACGGTGCTGGCCTTACTGTTTGGCGTCCTCGCCGCCTGGGTCATCACCCGCCAGATCGTCACACCTTTGCAGCAGACGTTGAACATTGTCGAGCGTGTGGCCTCGGGTGATTTGAGCCACGATTTGGCCATTGATCGCCGCGACGAAATGGGTCAGCTACAGACCAGCATTCAGCGCATGACCGTCAACCTGCGCCAGTTGATCAGTGGCATTCGCGACGGCGTGACACAGATCGCCAGCGCTGCCGAAGAGCTGTCCGCCGTGACCGAGCAAACCAGCGCCGGGGTCAACAGCCAGAAGGTTGAGACCGACCAGGTCGCCACAGCCATGCACGAAATGACGGCCACGGTGCAGGAAGTCGCGCGTAATGCCGAAGAAGCCTCGGAAGCAGCCGTTGCCGCCGATCAGCAGGCACGGGAAGGTGATCGTGTGGTTAACGAAGCCATCGTCCAGATCGAGCGCCTGGCCAAGGAAGTGGGCAACTCAACCGAAGCGATGAACGAACTCAAGCGCGAAAGCGACAAGATTGGCAGCGTGCTGGATGTAATCAAATCCGTCGCGCAACAGACCAACCTGCTGGCCCTCAACGCCGCCATCGAAGCAGCCCGAGCGGGTGAAGCTGGTCGTGGTTTTGCGGTGGTCGCCGATGAAGTGCGCAGCCTTGCCCAGCGCACGCAGAAATCCACTGAAGAGATTGAACAACTGATTGCGGGCTTGCAGAGCGGCACTCAGCAGGTGGCAACCATCATGGATAACAGCCGCGAGCTGACCGTGAGCAGTGTGGAACTGACCCGCCGAGCCGGTGGATCACTGGAAAACATCACCAAGACCGTTTCAGCGATCCAGGCGATGAACCAGCAAATCGCCGCCGCTGCCGAAGAACAAAGCGCCACTGCCGAGGAAATCAACCGCAGCATCCTCAACGTGCGCGACGTCTCCGAGCAAACCTCCGCCGCCAGCGAAGAAACCGCCGCCTCCAGCGTTGAACTGGCGCGGTTGGGCAATCATCTGCAAGTGATGGTGAGCAAGTTCAAGGTTTAACACCCCACCAGTAGGAGCGCGCTTGCCCGCGATGGCGTTCTGTCAGCAGCCTTAGAATCAACTGACAGGACGCCATCGCGGGCAAGCGCGCTCCTGCAGTTATCTAAGCGTCAGTCACATCCTTCCTTTTACTCGGAATCCCCCTACAAGCGACTCAGGTCGCGTTCTCGAAGCTCCAGCCGATGCGCTTACAACGCACATTGGCAGGAGCACTTACATGTTTCGATGGATCAATAACACCCTGGGCAACACCAGCGTAAAACTGAAACTGTCTCTCGGTTTTGGCCTGATCCTGATGCTGACCATGGCAATCACACTGACCGGCTGGCATGGGCTGGACACCATGATCGAGCGTTCAGAATCACTCACGGCCATCGGCCAGCTCAGCAGTATGACCAAGGACCTGCGCGCCGAACGCATCATCTATCGCGCCGACAACAGCACCGAAAACTCGACCAATGTGGTCAATCGGCTCAACGAACTGGAAGCTCATCTGGCGCTGCTGCGCAAAGAAACAGACGATGCGGCCAGCGTACGCATGCTGACCGAGCAAAGTGCGCTGGTCGCCGACATGGAGAAAACCTTTACCAGCCTTGGCGAAGACCACAAAGCCCGAGAGCGATCACGCACGCTGCTGGAAGAACAATCCGAACAGGCCGTGCAGGCAGTGGCGCAAGTCGAGAGCGAAGTACTCAAATCGGTCAGCCAGGAGCAGGACAATGGCGAGCGGCTGGACGAATTCACTAATATTACCCAGCTCAAACAGCAGATTCAGACCGCCCGTTTTCAAGTTCAGGCTTATACCTTCAGTGGCCTGGACACGTACGAAGCGGCAGCCATCGGTGCCATTGATGAAGCTCTCAAGGAGGTTCAGCAGATCGCCCAGGATCAGGCGGACGAGAACCTCAAAGGCCTGATCCCTGCCAAAGAAGCATTGGAGCGCTATCGCGTCCAACTGACTAAATTCAAGGACGCTCAAGTCAAACTCGAAGCCGCTCAGGAAACCCTGGAGGCTCTTAGCGACAAGATGCTGGTCAGCGTTGCAGATCTGATTACCCTGCAAAGCACTCATCGGGACAGCGAGGCCGGGCTCTCCCGTGCGACGTTAAGCACGGTGGCCGGGCTCGCAATTGTGCTGGGGTTACTGGCGGCGTGGGTCATGACCCAGCAGATCATTACGCCACTACGCGAGACCCTGGCTGCCGCCGACCGTATCGCCAAAGGTGATCTGAGCAAAGACCTGCTGATCCAGCGCGCAGATGAAATGGGCCAGTTGCAACAGAGCATGCAGTCCATGACGTTAAGCCTGCGGGACCTGATCAGCGGGATCAGTGATGGCGTTACACAAATCAGCAGCGCGGCGCAGCAATTGTCCGCCGTCACGGAGCAGACCAGCGTTGGCGTCAATAGCCAGAAGGACGAGACCGATCAGGTTGCCACGGCGATGAACCAGATGACCGCCACGGTGTTTGAGGTCGCACGCAACGCTCAGGACGCCTCCCAGGCAGCAGCCCATGCCGACCAGCAGGCGCGCGAAGGCGATCAGGTGGTGGCTGAGGCCATTGGGCAGATCGAGCTACTGGCCGACGAGGTACTCAGCTCGACTCAGGCGATGAACGTGCTGAAGCTCGAAAGCGAAAAAATAGGTGGGGTGCTGGATGTGATCAAGTCGGTTTCCCAGCAAACCAATCTGCTGGCGCTCAATGCGGCCATCGAGGCCGCGCGAGCCGGGGAAGCGGGACGCGGTTTTGCGGTGGTCGCGGATGAAGTTCGCGGCCTTGCCCAGCGGACGCAGCAGTCTACCGAGGAAATCGAAGAGCTGATCGCAGCCCTGCAAAACGGCACTCAACAGGTCGCCACGACTCTGGATAACAGCCGCAGCCTGACCGACAACAGCGTGCAGTTGAGTCGTCGTGCAGGCAACGCATTGGAGCAGATCACCCGCACGGTCTCGACCATCCAGGACATGAACCGACAGATCGCTACCGCAGGTGAACAGCAAAGCGCCGTGGCCGAACAGATCAACCGCAACATCATCAGCGTGCGCAATATTTCCGAGCAGACCGCCACGGCTAGCGAGGAAACCGCCGCCTCAAGCGTGGAGCTGGCGCGACTGGGCACGCATTTACAGGGGTTGGTGGCGAAGTTTCGGGGGATTTAGGCGTAAAGGAGACTCTGACCTGTGGGAGCGGTGCTTGCCCGCGATAAGGCTGGACGCGATTCACACGAGATCGCGGTGTCTTTGTCGCGGGCAAGCACCGCTCCCACATGGACTGAGCTCGGCGCAAAATTCAGCGGTTACTTCCGGCTGGCGATGATGTACACAGCGTGGATGATGCCCGGGAAGTAGCCCAGCAGGGTCAGCAGGATGTTCAGCCAGAATGCACCGGCAAAACCAACTTGCATGAAGACACCCACGGGCGGCAACAGAATGGCGAAGATGATGCGGATAATGTCCATGGGATAGCTCCAGATTGAAAATGGCTCTCATAAGCCACACAGCGAATTGACCTGTGCGAGCTGGAAGAGGTTCCATGTGATCTGGCAGCAAGCCATTACCGAGCAGAATAGCTGAGATAAGATCCGGCACAAATAAGAAAGCCCCGCCGAGGCGGGGCTTTACAGTTGGTTTCCCTGACTTCCTTTTCTTCCCGCCATCCTGGCAGGCATCCCTACGTGTCCCTGTTATTTGTTGCGCTTCCTGCGCTACGTCCATGGATTTAGATTAACTTTGGATCCACTCGGGTGATAGGGCCAAACAGCACTACGCTGCGTAAGCAAATGCTTACAAATTAATCATCGTCAAAATTGCGACGCGTCCAGCAGGAACAGCGATTCGCTACCCGCCCGGACCGACGCATTGAGCGAGTGAATACGCGGCAACAAACGGGCGAAGTAGAAGCGTGCGGTGCCGATCTTGCTGGCGTAGAAGTCCTCGTCGGCCTCTTTGCCCAAGGCAGCCTTGGCCATCATCGCCCACATGTAGGCGTACGCGGTGTAACCGAAAACGTGCAGATATTCGACAGATGCCGCGCCGATCTCCTGGGCATTGCTGCGTGAGCGATCCAGAACCCAGTTGGTCAATTCGTCCAGCGAATCCAGTGCCGCACTCAATGGCCGGGTGAACTCACCAAGCGATGCATCCGAGCCAGCGATGAATTCACGGATTTCGTTGGCGAACAGGGTGTAATACGCGCCGCCACTGCCGACAATCTTGCGACCGACGAGATCCAGCGCCTGGATGCCGTTGGTGCCCTCGTAAATCTGGGTGATGCGCACATCACGAACCAGTTGCTCCTGGCCCCACTCGCGAATATAGCCATGGCCACCAAACACCTGCTGGCCATGAATCGTGGTTTCCAGGCCCATATCGGTCAGGAACGCTTTGGCGACCGGCGTCAACAGCGCTACCAGCTCATCAGCGCGCTGGCGGGCGGTGTCGTCTTCACTGAACTTGGCGATATCAAGCTGCATGGCCACGTAAGTGGAAAACGCCCTGCCGCCTTCGTTCAGGGCTTTCATGGTCAGCAACATCCGGCGTACATCGGGATGCACGATAATCGGATCGGCCATTTTCTCTGGTTGCTGCGCACCACCAGGTGAGCGGCTTTGCAGACGATCACGAGCGTAGTCAATGGCGCTCTGATAGGAACGCTCACCCGAGGCCAGCCCCTGTATGCCGACGCCGAGGCGCTCGTAATTCATCATGGTGAACATCGCCGCCAACCCTTTGTTTGGCTCGCCAATCAGGTAGCCAATGGCTTCATCGAAGTTCATCACGCAGGTTGCTGACGCCTGAATGCCCATCTTGTGTTCGATGGAACCGCAGGTCACGGTGTTGCGTTCTCCGAGGCTGCCATCGCCGTTAACCAAGAACTTGGGCACCAGAAACAGGGATATACCCTTGGGACCGGCAGGCGCATCCGGCAGCTTGGCCAGCACCAGATGGATGATGTTGTCGGTCAGGTCATGCTCGCCGCCGGTGATGAAAATCTTCGTGCCAGAGATTTTGTAGGAACCGTCCGCCTGAGGTTCGGCCTTGGTGCGAATAATCCCCAGATCCGTCCCGGCATGAGCTTCGGTGAGGCACATCGAGCCTGACCAGGCGCCGGAATACATGCTTGGCAGATAGGCTGCCTTGAGTTCTTCAGTGGCGTGGGTGTTGATCGAAACACAGGCACCTGAGGTCAGCATCGGATACAGGCCGAACGCCAGGCTGGCCGAGTTAAGCATCTCTTCGACCTGAGCAGACACCGCCTTGGGCATGCCCATGCCGCCGAAATCAGGGTTGCCACCCACACCCACCCAACCGCCATCGGCGTAAGTCTGATAGGCCTGAGGGAAACCCGTCGGCGTGGTCACGACGGTATCGTTCCAGCTGCAACCCTGTTCATCACCACTGCGGCTGAGCGGCGCGATGCTTTTGCTGGTGACTTTGCCTGCTTCTTCAAGGATGGCCTCGACCGTCTCTACGTCAACCGTGTCGGCCAGTGCCGGGAGCTGTGCCCACAGCTTTGAGACTTCAAAGACTTCATTGAGGACGAAACGCATATCGCGCAGGGGCGCTTTGTAGTCAGCCATGGCAAACCTCGCAGGAACAGGGGGCAGTACACCTGAAGAGAGTAATCCCGCCTAAGCAAAACGGGACTTGGTGTCGATGACCGGAGTGTAACCGAACACCGAATGCGACACATAGGGTCGATTCGTGACCGAAATATAATTAATGGTCACGACCTGCAAGTCAGGTATCCCGATAAGTCAGACACACTGCATTCCCCTGTGGGAGCGGTGCTTGCCCGCGATAAAGTTTGGGTGATCGGCCTGCAGAATCGCGGCGCCCTTATCGCGGGCAAGCCTCGCTCCCACAGGAATCCGCAATCCAAAGCAGAACTGCGGGACGTCAAGCCATCAGCCAACCGCACCCGCCGCCGTACGCACCGCACCGCGCCGGGTGGTCTGTCCGTGGGACATGACGCAATTTCGACCGGCGCCTTTCGCGGCGTAGAGCGCCTGGTCGGCAGACTTGAGCACTTCTTCAGGCGTACGGTGTTCCGGCAGCCGCTCGGCGACGCCGATGCTCACGGTTACCGAAACGCTGGTCGCCGGCCCCGCGCCGCGACGCTGACGCCCCTGCTGATCATCCTGTGGCCGGTTCTCGGGGTTACGCAGCTGAATTTCGTAATTGGCGATGACTTCGCGAATGGCTTCCAGATGCGGGATACATTCCTCTATGGATTTACCGGCAAAGACAATGGCGAATTCTTCACCGCCGTAGCGATAAGCCTTGCCGCCGCCACTGGTAATCTTCGACAGTTTGCTCGCCACCAGCCGCAACACCTGATCCCCAACGTCATGGCCGTGGGTGTCGTTGAATTTCTTGAAGTGATCCACGTCGCCCATGGCCAACACATAAGTGCGCCCCAGACGTTGCATGCGCTCATTGAGCGCGCGACGTCCAGGCAGGCCGGTGAGTTCGTCACGGAACGCCATTTGATAGGCTTCGTGGGCAACACCGGCAGCAATCATCAACATCACTTGGCTGCACATGATGTTCAGGGTGAAGGGCAGGATGAAGGTTTTCGGCAAGGCCCAGAACAATCCGAGCAGGCCGATCAATTGCGCAGCATGCAAAGGCCGAGGTTTGCGAATGTATTGGGCAATCAGCAGGCCGAAGGCAATCAGGAACGTCAGGTAGGACAGTTGGATCAGACTCATCCACGAACCATGCAGCGCTGGCCAGCGAATCTCGGCCAGCCAGCGCAGTAACACGTCGGGATAACTCTGCTCCAGCCCCAATGCAACCGCGCCCACCGCGACCAGCACCGCGAGCCGGGCGACCATGTCCTGAACCAGATGCGTGCGCTCCTCCCAGGCGGCGAATACACCGTACAGCAGTGGCAGCAGCAGACACACCAGATGGAACACCACCGCCGCATCCTCGCGGACCTTGCCGTTATCGCGGAAATAATCCGTCTGGGCGTCTAGCAGGAAATAGGCAACGTACACCGTGATCATCAAAAATAGCTCGCGCTGGCGGCGATAAACCCCGCAATACGCGCCGCCCAGCAGCAGAACCAGAGTTGGTAATACATTGAACAGTGACGTGAAGAAAACGCTCAGATCTTTGACGTACGCAGCCGCCAGCCCGGCCAGCAGCAACACCAGCGAAGGCAGAAAGTGGCTATAGCGTAAAGCTGAAGAACGCAGCAAAGGGGATGTCTCCCACCCATCACAGGGCTAAGAACGTAGTTGATGGCATTGTGCCCTCATCCACTTGAATATGCATTCAGCAGAACTGACCAGCAGGCTACTTTCTTTAACGGCAGCTTCCCGAAAATGTTTATTGGTGGGATATGAGGATGGAGCGAAGGCTGGCGTCACACATAAAATCGACTGGAAATCAAAACCTGTGGGAGCGAATTCATTCGCGAAGGCATTGCTACAGACGATGAGGTATTCGAATGTACTGGCCTCTTCGCGAATGAATTCGCTCCCACAGTTCTCATTCCAGAGCCATCAAATCCGACCCACAAAAAAGCCGCTTCTCCCAAAGGAAAAGCGGCTTCTGGTGAATCCCGATACGGCTTAGTAAGCCAGACCGAAATCCTCTTCTTTCATGTCCATCAGGTTAGCGGCACCGGACAGCATGGTTGCAACGTGGGTACGGGTGCGCGGCAGGATGCGCTGGAAGTAGAAACGCGCAGTCTGCAGCTTGGCCGTGTAGAAAGCCTCTTCGCTGGTGCCGGCCGCCAGTTTCTCCGAGGCAACACGCGCCATGTCAGCCCAGAAATAGGCCAGGCAGGCGTAGCCGGAATACATCAGGTAATCCACCGAAGCGGCGCCGACTTCTTCACGATCCTTCATGGCGGCCATGCCCACTTTCATGGTCAGCTCGCCCCATTCCTTGTTCAGTGCAGCCAGTGGAGTGACGAACTCCTGAACGGCTTCAGCGCCTTCATTGTTCTGGCAGAACTTGTGGACGATCTTGGTGAAGCCCTTGAGCGCCTCGCCCTGAGTCATCAGGACCTTACGACCCAGCAAGTCCAGCGCCTGAATACCGGTGGTGCCTTCGTACAACATCGAAATACGGCTGTCGCGAACGTTTTGCTCCATGCCCCACTCGGCGATGAAACCGTGGCCGCCATAGATCTGCACACCGTGGTTGGCGGCCTCAAAGCCCACTTCAGTCATGAACGCCTTGGCAATCGGGGTCATGAACGCCAGCAATGCATCGGCCTGTTTCTTGTGTTCTGGATCCTCGCTGTACTTGGCGATGTCGACCTGCTTGGCGGTGAAATACACCATGGCGCGAGTGCCTTCAGAGAAGGCCTTCATGGTCAGCAGCATGCGACGTACATCTGGGTGAACGATGATCGGGTCGGCAACCTTGTCCGGCGCTTTCGGCCCAGTAAGGGAGCGCATTTGCAGACGATCACGAGCGTATTTCAAACCGCCCTGAAAGCCGATCTCAGCGTGAGCCAGACCTTGCAGTGCGGTGCCCAGACGCGCGGTGTTCATAAAGGTGAACATGCAGTTCAGACCTTTGTTCGCCGGGCCGATCAGGAAGCCTGTTGCCGCGTCGAAGTTCATCACACACGTGGCGTTGCCGTGGATGCCCATCTTGTGTTCCAGGGAACCACAGTTGACCGCGTTGCGATTGCCGATGCTGCCGTCAGCGTTCGGCAGGAATTTAGGCACGATGAACAGCGAGATGCCTTTAGTGCCCGCCGGAGCATCCGGCAGACGCGCCAGCACGATGTGGACGATGTTATCGGCCATGTCGTGCTCGCCAGCGGAGATGAAGATCTTGGTGCCGGTCACGCGGTATGAGCCATCAGCCTGAGGCTCGGCCTTCGTGCGCAACATGCCCAGGTCGGTGCCGCAGTGGGACTCGGTCAGGCACATGGTGCCGGTCCACTCGCCGGACACCAGCTTGGTCAGGTACAGATCGCGCTGCTCGTCGGTGCCGTGCTCGGAAATGGTGTTCATCGCGCCATGGGACAGACCTGGGTACATGCCCCACGACCAGTTGGCTTCGCCGACCATTTCGCTGACTGCCAGGCCTAGAGACTCGGGCAAGCCCTGACCACCGTGCTCGACGTCATGGGCCAGGCTCGGCCAGCCGCCTTCGACGAACTGTTTGTAAGCTTCCTTGAACCCACTCGGCGTTTTCACGCCTGACTCACTCCAGGTACAGCCTTCGGTATCGCCGACACGATTCAACGGCGCCAGCACCTGCTCACAAAACTTGGCGCCTTCTTCAAGAATGGCATCAACCATGTCAGGCGTGGCGTCCTGGCAGCCGGGCAGACTTTGATAGTGCGCCTCGTAGCCGAGGAGTTCGTCACGAACGAAGCGAATATCACGCAAGGGGGCCTTGTAGTCAGGCATAGCGATAAACCTCTGCTGATGAAACCTGGAAATGTGTGACCGATCGGTCGCTGTGGGACCTTCCCCAACCACCGGACAATCTCGGATGCCTAGCGGTCAAACAGGTGTTTGAAACATACGTTTACGCCCAAACCTTGTCAAGCGTGCATAACGAACCGTTCATCATCGAACCTGTTTCAAGGTACGCAGATAAAGGCGTGCAGCGCAGGACGGATGGTCCTTCGATGGCTTGAGTCTAGTTCAGGGCGGTGGAGTAGCGGAGTAAATAGGGGCGGGGAATGGCGGGGAATTCAGGACGCAAGGCTGCGCGGATCGCACGGCCGAAAGGACAATCAGGCGAAAGTATCGATCAACGTACCGAGCATTTCATCGCTGGCTTTCTGCACGGCAACACCAGCTTCGACCTGGTTTTTGCCCTGGGCCATTTCCACCAGGTTGGCAGAAAGATCAGTGCGCTGAGAGCGATCTACGGAACGCAGGTTCTCCAGCTGAAAATCCGAAGACTGGCTTCTGCCAGATACTTCGATATTGCTGCTGGCGATTTGAGTAGCCGCCTGATCGACACGCGACTGCCCAACTTCCATTGCGCTGAGGCCTGGATAAAGCGTGTTGTTCATAGTGATTTGCATGTATCGATCCTCGTGTTCATAAAACGAACAAGGCTATTGAAGCAGTAAAACGGCTGAAATACCCGACAAAAAGACTAATAGCACTAGGCCTGCTCATAGGCTGAGCCTTTTCGGCCTGGCTATTGTACGGCACCTTGCTGATCAAATTTTGTGCACTGGCCCACATCCTGAGCACGTTGACTCTGTTGGAGCGAGGCTTGCCCGCGAATCAGACGACACGTTTTATCAGATATACCTAGGCACCGTTCTTCGCGGGCAAGCCTCGCTCCAACAGAAGCAGCGTGCCGGTGCCATTCGCTTAATCCAGTAATTCCAAGTGCAGATACTCCGCCACCACCTCGGCTCCCGGCTTCTTCAACCGGGGCACGCGCCCCAGGCACGGTGCAGGCAACCGTTCCGCCAGGGTCGCAAGGTTTTCTTCCAGGCGCGAGGTTTTGGGGTCGACGATGTTGGCCACCCAACCGGCCAGTTGCAAACCATCTGCGGCGATGGCTTCAGCGGTGAGCAAGGCATGACTGATGCAACCCAGGCGCACGCCCACCACGAGAATCACCGGCAATTGCAGGCCAATCGCCAGATCCGACAGATTGGCCTGATCAGCCAGCGGCACGCGCCAGCCGCCAGCGCCTTCGATAAGGGTGAAGTCAGCGTTACGCGCCAGCACCAACCGCATTGGGCCGAGCAGCGCCTGGACCGTCAATGCCACTCCTGCCTCACGAGCCGCCAGATGTGGAGCGATAGCGGGCTCGAAGGCAAACGGGTTGACCTCTTCATAGCTCAGCGCGATAGAACTTTCAGCCATAAGCGCCACGGCATCGGGGTTGCGCAAGCCGCCGGGCGTTACTGCGCAACCCGAAGCGACCGGCTTGCCGGCCAGGGTGCTCAGTCCGCTCTGACGCACGGCATGCAGCAAACCTGCAGCTATGGTGGTTTTGCCGACATCGGTGTCGGTGCCCGTGATGAAGTACGCACGGCTCATCTCGGTAGCCCTCTATGGCGTGATGAACTCAAACGGTTTTTTCCAGAACCGCGTAGACGACTTGATAGGTCGCTGGCAACCCGTCGCTTTGACGATAGTGCTCGTAAGCCTCGATCAGGGCCAGTATCCGCGCACGACCGGTCAGACCGCCCGGACGCCCCGGATTCAGATTGTGCGCGCCCAGAGCTTTCAGTTCATGTGTCAGGCTGCGCACATCCGGGTAATGCAGCACATGGGGGCAAACTTCAAGAGAGCGGACCCGCAAGCCGCTGGCCGCGCACAGCCGCTGATAATCCTCCAGCTGGCGAAAGCGGTTCACGTGAACCATGCCGTCCACCGCCTGCCAGCTGTCGCGCAGCTCATATAAGGTGCCCACGCACAGGCTGGCAAAGGCAAACACCCCGCCCGGTTGCAGGACGCGCCCAGCCTCGCTCAGCACGGCGCCGAAGTCCGCGCACCATTGCACCGCCAGGCTAGAGAAAATCAGCTCGCAACTGGCATCACGCAGCGGCATGCGCTCGGCATCTCCTGCAACGAAATGGTCAGCACCCGCCAACGGCCGGGCATGCCGCAGCATTCCCTCGGCAATATCCAACGCCACACCTTCGCTGTCATCAAATCGCTGCGCCAGGACACGGCTGAAATAACCGGTGCCAGAGCCCAGATCCAGCCAGCGTGCGGGGTTAAGCTCAGCAGGCAATCGCGTCAGCAACTTACCACCAACTGCACGCTGCAACTCAGCGACACTGTCGTAACTGCCCGCTGCCCTGGAAAAGGATGCGGCTACCTGGCGTTTGTCAGGCAAGCCACCCGGCAGCCGTGGATTTGATAAATCAGTCATCACCGGACTCATGCAAAAAAGCCTGGATGGCCGCAGCCACTCCATGGGGGTTTTCCAAAAGGAACGCGTGGCTGGCCTGCTCGATCACGCCCACTTCCACATCAGGCAACAGTGCCAGCAAATCTCCAGCGGCTTCAGCGGGAACGAAGGCGTCGTGACCGGCAAACAGGTGCAACTGCGGGCCGCGAAAAGTCTGCAACGCACTGCGCGTGTCCAGTTGCTCCAGCAATTGCAGCCCATGGACCAGCGCGTGGGTCGATCCATGGGGCGCGCCAGCCTTGAGTAAACGGGAAATAGCGCGAGGGTCTTCAGCGCCCTGCGCGCACAGCAGACTGAAGCGCTTCAACGTCGCATCAGGATCATCGATGCAGCCGGTCAGAAACGCTTCGAAGTCGCCCAACGGCATCGCATTGGGCCAGGCGCCGCGGGTTACGAAGCTGGCGTTACTGGCCAGGGTCAGCAGACCGCAGCAGCGCTCGCCACGACGTGCCGCCAGTTCAGCGGCGAGCATGCCGCCCAGCGACCAACCGCCCAGCCAGGCGTTGTCAGGCAAAAGCGAGTCCAGCTCCTCAAGCCATTCCTTGGGGTCGCTACTGTCCAGTTCCGGCAGCGGCTCGATTTCTACCCGCAGATGCTCGTCCAGACCACGCAATGCGGCCGCCAAGGGTTCCAGCGGAGAAATGCCAAGGCCCCAGCCCGGCAACAGGATCAACCGATCACGCATGATTTGGCTCCACTAATTCGCTCGCCTTCAGCAGCGGATAACACTGCGCCAATGCATTCAACAATAGCTGCACTTGGGCTTCGCTGTGGGCAGCTGACAAGGTCACCCGCAAGCGGGCACTGCCAGCGGGCACTGTAGGGGGGCGAATCGCAGTCACCAGCAGCCCATGCTCACGAAGCATTTGCGACAAGCGCACGGCCTGCCCTGCGTCACCGATCAGAATCGGCTGAATGGGTGTGAAGCTGTCCATCAAGGTCAGTCCGATCTGCTGCGCGCCAGCGCGAAACTGGGCAATCAGTCGCGTCAGACGCTCACGTCGCCAATGCTCGGTACGCAGCAGCTCCAGGCTTTTCAGCGTCGCACAGGCCAAAGCCGGGGGCTGGCTGGTGGTGTAAATGTAGGGTCGAGCGAACTGGATCATGGTTTCGATCAGCTCCTCGCTCCCGGCCACAAAGGCTCCGGCAGTGCCAAACGCCTTGCCCAGGGTGCCGACCAGCACTGGCACATCATCCATGCCCAAACCGAAATGCTCGACGATGCCGCCGCCATTGGCACCCAGCGGTCCAAAACCGTGGGCGTCATCGACCATCAACCAGGCGCTTTTGGCTTTGGCGGTTCGCGCCAGCGCGGGCAAGTCGGCGATATCGCCGTCCATGCTGAACACGCCATCAGTGACAACAAGCGTATCGCCGACCGCCTTCTCAAGCCGGGTGCTCAAGCTCTGAGCATCATTGTGCAGGTAACGGGAAAAACGCGCGCCGCTGAGCAATCCGGCATCCAGCAGCGAGGCGTGATTGAGACGATCTTCCAGCACGGTATCGCCCTGCCCGACCAGCGCAGTCACAGCCCCAAGATTGGCCATATAGCCGTTGGAGAACAACAGCGCTCGCGGTCGCCCGGTCAGCTCGGCGAGCGCTTCTTCGAGTGCGTGATGAGGGCCGCTGTGGCCGATCACCAAATGCGAAGAACCACCCCCGACGCCCCATTTATTAGCGCCTGCCTGCCACGCAGAAATCACCTCGGGGTGATTGGCCAGCCCCAGATAGTCGTTACTGCAGAACGCCAGCAATGGCTTGCCATCCACTACCACTTCAGGGCCTTGTGGGCTCTGCAGCAGCGGACGCTGGCGATAGAGGTTGTCAGCGCGACGGGCGGCCAGACGTGCGCTCAGATTGAAGGACATGGGGGCCTCGGGGAGAAGTGTTGCGAACGCTGTCCCGTTGGAGCGAGGCTCGCCCGCGAATTTGACGACGCGGTATGTCAGGCACACCGCGTTGAATCATTCACGGGCAAGCCTCGCTCCAAC